>NZ_LGEC01000086.1 GCF_001279585.1 Nocardiopsis sp. NRRL B-16309
GGGGGCCGGG
Source organism: Nocardiopsis sp. NRRL B-16309 (assembly GCF_001279585.1). Taxonomy (GTDB): domain Bacteria; phylum Actinomycetota; class Actinomycetes; order Streptosporangiales; family Streptosporangiaceae; genus Nocardiopsis. Next base: position 11 of record NZ_LGEC01000086.1, read on the forward strand.
GGAGGTGGGGGCGGCTGGAGCGGTCGGAGCGGTGGGGGCGACAGCGGCGGTCGGAGCGGCCGCAGCGGTGAGGGCGGCGGACGTGGCAGGAGCGGTCGGAGCGGTGGGGGCGACGGAGGTGGCGGCCGTATGCGGGTTTCCGGAAGAGCCGGGGGCCGTGGTGTCGGACGGCGTGCGGCCGGCGGCGACGTGCCCGGCGAGTCCGCGGGCCGTGGGGTAGGTGAACAGGTCGACGACGGACAGGTCGGGGTCGAGTTCCTCGACCAGTCTGCGGTGGGCCAGGACGAGGGTCAGCGAGGTGGCTCCCAGGCGGAAGAAGGGGGTCGTCGGGTCGATGTCGGTGTGCAGGAGTTCGCCGAGGACGCGGGTGATGACGCGTTCGGCCTCCGGGTCGCGGTGCTCCCCGCGCGGCGCGGCCGCGGGCGGTGCCCCGGTGGAGGCCGCGGGCGCGACCGAGCCGTTGGCAGCGGTGTTCGGAGCCGTCAGGCGCTCCCCGGCGGTGGGCACGGGAGCAGGCGCGGGGCCGGACGGGGCGGGCGCTCCGCCGGGCGGGGACGGGGATGGCCGGTCGGGCGTCCCGGCCGGGGCCGCGCCGACGCCCGAGGACGGAACACCTCCCGGTGAGGGCTGGGGCGGGGCTTCGGACGAGCCGTGGACGCCGGTGGTCCCGGCCTGGGCGGCCCCGGCGGGAACGAGGTCGATGGCCACGAGCCCGTCGGAGCAGAACCGGTGCGCGGTGGCGAGCCCGGGCAGCGCCGCGTCCTCCAGCCCGGCGGCCCACGCGCCCGCCGCCGACAGCGCCCGTGCGGGCGGGAGCGAGCCCGCCTCCACGCGCAGGGACACGGCCAGCCCCGACGCGAGGGCCTGGCGGACCAGCCCCTCCAGCCCCGCGTCACCCGCAGTGCCGGTGGCGGCGGTCTCCGCTATGGGCGCGCGCTCCGCCGTGGGAGCGGGTTCCGCGGCGGGTGCCTCCTCCGTGGAGGCAGGGTGTTCCGGCGGCGGTGCGGCGGTGCGGTCGCGTTCCTGGGACGCCCCGCCCTCCGTCGCCCGCGCGCCGCCCCGGGGCCGCGTGTAGGGGTTCTCCAGCGCCTTGTAGTCGATCTTGCCGTTGTTCGTCACCGGGAACCGCGCCATGCGCACGATCCGGCTCGGCACCATGTAGTCGGGCACCCGCTCGCGGAGCAGGCCGATCAGGCGCTCGTCCTCGGGGGCGGGAGAGGTCTCGCTCTCGATGAGGAACGCGACCAGCCGCGGCCGGTCGTCCGGTCCGCGCATCGACATGGCCACGGCCTGGCGCACGCCCGGCACCCGGTCCAGGGCGGACTCCACCTCGCCGAGTTCGATCCGGTGGCCGCGGATCTTCACCTGCCGGTCGAGGCGGCCCAGGAACTCGATGTTGCCGTCGGTGCGCCAGCGTCCCATGTCACCGGTGTGGTAGAGCCGTCCGAGCACGGGGTGGTCGATGAAGCGCTCCGCGGTCTGTGCCGGGTCGCCGATGTACCCGCGCGCCAGGCCGTCGCCGCCGATGAAGAGCTCACCGGGCACGCCCACGGGGCTCGGCGCCCCGGTCGCGGCGTCGATGATGTGGAAGCTCTGGCCGCGCAGGGCCCGGCCGTAGGGAATGCTGGGCCACTCCGGGTCGACCTCCTCCACGGGATAGCAGATCGACCAGATGGAGCCCTCCGTCGCGCCGCCCAGGCTCACCACCCGTGCGTTGGGCGCCAGGGCGCGCAGCCGGTCGGGCAGCGTCACCGGGATCCAGTCGGCGGACAGGAAGACCAGGCGCAGGTCGGCGAGCGCGGTGCGCGCCAGGTCCGGGTCGATCTCCGCGTACTCGACGAGCATCTCCATCAGCGCGGGCGCGGTGTTCCACAGGGTGACGCGGTGGCGGGCCATCAGCTCCAGCCAGTGGCCGGGGTCGCGCTGGCGTGCGGCGTCGGGCAGGACCAGGGCCGCACCGGTGCCCATGACGCCGAAGACGTCGTGCACCGACAGGTCGAAGCTGAACGCAGACAGCGCCAGCATCCGGTCGTCCGGGCCGACCGGGAAGCGGTCGATGAGGTCGTCGATCGTCGTACGCGCGGCCCGGTGCTCGATGGCCACACCCTTCGGGCGGCCGGTGGACCCGGACGTGAAGATGACGTAGGCGAGGTCGTCCGGCGCGGGCGTGCGCGGTCCGTCGCCACGGGTGGTCTCGACCCCGACGGACGTACTGGGTCCATCGGTCACAGCGGTCCCGTCGGCCGTGCTGGTCCCGTCGGCCGCGCTGGCTCCGTCGGTCCCACCGGCGGCGTCGGACTCGGCGGGTACGGGGGAGAGTTCTCCGGTGGGGGCGACCTCGTGGACGGCCACCCCGACGGGCCAGACGACCGTGCTCCCGGCGGCGACCAGGGCCCGGCGCACACCCGCCTGCGCGCACACCGACGCGATCCGCTCGGCGGGCCAGGAGGGTTCCACCGGCACGTAACCGGCTCCGGAGGCCGAGACGCCTAGGAGCGCGGCCACCTGGTCCACCCCCTTGTCCAGGCAGACCGCGACGAGGTCCCCCGCGCCGATCCCGGCCGCGGCCAGCAGCGCGCCCGTGCGGCGGGTCCGCTCCGCCAGCACCCCGTGCGTCACCGAGCGCGACGAGTCCACCAGCGCGGGACGGTCGGGCGTGCGCTCCGCGGCGGCGCGCAGCGGGTCGTCCAGCAGCGGGCCCGCGCCGTCGAACGGGCGGCAGTCCAGGGGCTCCGCGGGAAGGAAGGCCGGGTCCCATGCCAGGGCGGGGTCGGTCCACGCCCGCGGCTCATGGGCGAGCCTGCGCAGGAGCCGGGCGTGCGCGGCGGCCATCCCGGCCGCGAATCCGGGCGGCAGCGCGCCGTCGACGGTGTCCCAGCAGATCCGCAGCGCACCGCCCTCTTCGTGCACGATGTGGTCCAGCGCGACCTGCGGGGTCTGGGAGATCCCGAAGACCTCCTCACCGAGCCAGCCCGCCGGGACCTCGCCGGGTTCGGACAGCCCGATCCCGCTGGTGAAGACGACCGGATGGGTGGGCGTCAGGTCGGTGCCGCCCCCGGCGCCCGCCTCCCGCAGGACCTCGACCCCGGAGACCGAGCGGTGCTCCAGGTCGGTCCAGAAGCGCTGGTTCACCCGGGTCGCGAACGCGAGGAAGCCGGACTCCGGGCTGCCCTGCGGCATCTCGACGAGCAGGGTCGAGGTGAAGTCGCCGACGAGGTGGCGCAGGCCGGGGTCGTCCGGCCGGTCGAAGAGCGTGGTGTTGAGCGTGAACGGTTCGGCGGCGCCCCAGCGCGCCAGTGTCAGCCCGAACGCGGCGAGCAGCAGGCCCGTGGGACTGAGCCCTTCGGCGGCCGCGCGGGTACGCAGCTCCTGCCAGACCTCGGGGGAGAGGCGCTCGGTCTGCCGGGTGAACCGGTGGCCGTGGACCCCGGCCAGGTCGGTGCTCCAGGGCAGGCGCGGGCCGTCGGGCAGAGTGGGCACCCGTGCGCGCCAGTACTCCAGGTCGAGTTCGCGCCGCCGCTGTTCGGCGGGGTCCTCGCTCCTGCGGCGCAGCACCTCGGCGAAGGTGACCGGTGCCCGCGGCAGCTCCGCGTCCGGGTCGTCGACGAGTGTCCCCCACTCGGTCAGCACCTGCATCCACCCGGCGAGGTCGAGGGCTAGGACGTCCACACCGAGCTGGATGCGCGTGCGCCCGTCGGGCAGCAGGATCGCGTGGATGTCGAACAGGGGCCAGCGGTCGGTCGGCCGGACCTGGTGCGAGCGCGCCCGGCGCAGTTCGGTGAGCGTGTTCTCCGCGTCCTGCGGAGCGGCCGCGCGCAGGTCGGTGCGGGCGATCCGGTACTCGTCCACCTCCGGCAGGACCCGCTGGCGACCGTCGCGCTCCACGACCATGCGCAGCATCGGGTGGCGGGCGACCAGGCGGTTCCAGGCGGCGGCCAGGCGCTCGACGTCCGCCTCGGGATCGTCGGCCTTGGGGTGGCGGTCGTACTCGCGGTAGTAGAACGTGGCCACTCCGCCCAGGGGGAAGGCCGGGTCCCGGCCGATCCAGTAGGCGGTCTGCAGGGGCGTGAGCGGGAAGGACGCCTCACCGCCGGGATCGCTCACCCCGGCCGCGACGGTGGCGGCGGTGGCGCCGCCCAGGAACGCGGTCAGCGGGAGGTCCAGGTCCAGGTCGTCACGCAGGCGGCGGCGCAGGCGGACGGCGGTGAAGGACTCCAGGCCCAGGGAGGTGAGGGATGTGCCCGGATCGACGTCCGCTGTGTCGAGGTCGAGGACTTCGGCGATGATCGCGGCGATCTCCGTGACCGGGGTGGACGCGGGGGCGGATACCTCACGCATGGATCTCCATCCGTCGGGGCGCGTTGTGGGGGCGCGAGCACGGGTGGGGTCCGCCGGGCTCGCACATGATAATGGTAATCATTTTCAACCCATGTGTCCACAGATGCCCGGGATGTTCATCGATCGCCACGGGGCCCGGGGCGGGCTCGGCCGGGGACCGTCGCAGCGTGATCGAGGATCTGCCCAGGTGGAATCCGGCGAGGACACGGTCACCGCCGCCCGGACCGCACTTCGACCCCTTCGAGCGGTGCGGACCCGCTCTGACCCGCGATGGCGGTTGGGAGCTCACACCGGACGGCCCAGGGCGTCGACGGGGGCGAACACCCTGATCAGCCGGCCGGAGGCGGCGACGGACACGCCCAGGCCGGTGGCGATCAGGGGCGGCACACCCGCGATGACGGACGCGTCGGTCGCGGTGGGCAGGAGGACGACGAAGAGGCCGAGCGGCCAGACCGGCGGCCCGCGGTTCGCGCGGATCCCCGCGGGTCGGCGCCGACGGAACGGCCCCAATCCTCGCCCGTCGCCGCACGGTCGCGGTCGGTCACGGTGGGCCCAGGGCGGCGAGCTTGCCCTCCAGCAGGGCCCGCTGGCTCTCGTTGCCGCACAGTTCCACGGCGCGCTCCAGTTCGGCTCGGGCCTCCTTCGTGCGACCCAACCGGGTGAGGAGCTCCCCGCGCACGCTCGGCAGCAGATACGATCCGGCCAGCGCGCCGTCGGCCGCCAGGGCGTCCACGACCTCCAGCGCCGCCGCCGGCCCCTGGGCCATGGAGACCGCCACCGCGCGGTTGAGGTCGACCACCGGCGACGGCGCCAGGCGGCCGAGCGCCTCGTACAGGACCACGATCCGCTCCCAGTCCGTCGCCTCGACCGACGGGGCCAGCGCGTGGCACTCGGCGATCGCCGCCTGGAGGCCGAAGGCGCCCAGACCGCGTCCGGACCCGCTCGCGCGGGCCAGCGCGGCCCTCCCACGGCGGATCGCGGAACGGTCCCAGCGCCTCCGGTCCTGGTCCGCCAACAGGACCGGCCGCCCGTCCCGCCCCGTGCGGGCGGGAAAGCGTGCCGCGGTCAGTTCGAGCAGCGCCAGCAGCCCGTGGACCTCGGGTTCGTCCGGCACCAGGCGGGCCAGCACCCGCGCCAACCGCTGCGCCTCGGTGGCCAGGTCCAGCCGGAGCAGGTCCCTGCCGGAACTGGCCGTGGACCCCTCCGTGAAGATCACGTACACCACGTTCAGCACCGAGCCGAGCCGCTCGGCCCGTTCGGCGGCCGAGGGCACCTCGAAGGGCACCCGCGCCGCTCCCAGGGTCTTCTTCGCCCGCGTGATGCGCGCCTGCACGGTCGCGGTCGGGACGAGGCAGGCCCGGGCGATCTCGTCACTGGTCAGACCGCCGACCACGCGCAGGGTGAGAGCCACCCTCGCCTCCCGCGACAGCACGGGATGGCAGGCGGTGAACATCAGGGCGAGCACGTCGTCGGCGATCTGGTCCGGATCCCACAGCACGTCGGCGGCCTCCCGGGCCGGGTCGGTCGGCGCGCTCCCCGCGGCCACGCCGCCCTCGCCCAGGTCACGGGCGAGGACGGCGTAGCGCTCGTCGCGGGCGGAGCGCCGGCGGAACGCGTCGATCGCGCGGCGCCGGCCCACGGTGAGCAGCCAGCCCGCCGGGTGGGCGGGAACCCCCTCACGCGGCCAGGTCACCAGCGCCTCCGCCAGTGCCTCCTGCGCCAGGTCCTCGGCCAGCGCGAAATCGCCGGTGTAGCGCGCGAGCGCCCCGACGATCCGCGCCGACTCGATCCGCCAGACGGCGGCCACGGCCTCCCGGCCGGTCGGATCAGCCATCGTCACGGACCCCGCTCAGAGCTGGCCGGTGGCCTCGCGCCACGCCCGCTCCTTCTGGATCCACTCGTTGTCCTGCGGGAACTCGTCGATCGTGGTGACCCGGCGGATCTCGGTCTTGAAGCCGGGGCCCGTGATCGGCTGCCGCTTGGCCCACTCCACGGCCTCCTCCTTGGAGGCCACGTTGAGGATGTAGAAGCCGCCGAACAGCTCCTTGACCTCGCCGTAGGGTCCGTCGGTCACCACGGGCGGCTCGGAGGAGTAGTCGACGACCACACCCTCGGCGGCGTCGTCGAGCCCTTCCGCCGCCACCAGCACACCGGCCCGGATCAGCTCCTCGTTGAAGCGGCCCATCGTCTCGATCATCTTGTTGAAGTCGGTGTCCGCCATCGCGGCGAAGGCCTCGTCGGTCGCGCGCATGATCAGCATGAACTTCATGGAACTGCCTTCCCGTCTCGATCCCCTCAGTGGGACCTTCTCACCCCTAGGTCGAACGGCGACGAAGCGGATCGACACGGCCGCCTAAATTCCTTCCGGCGATCCTCGGGAGGTCCCGTGCGCTCACAGCAGGAAGCTGAACAGGGGGCTGTCCGGGGAGACCCGTTCGATCCGGTGCGGGGCCGTCGCCATCCGTTTGAGCAGCGGTTCCAGGTCCTCCGGGGACCCCAGTTCGACACCGACCAGGGCCGGGCCGGTCTCGCGGTTGCTGCGCTTGACGTACTCGAACAGCGTGATGTCGTCGTCCGGCCCCAGCACGTCGTCGAGGAACCGGCGCAGCGCGCCCGGCTCCTGCGGGAACTCGACGAGGAAGTAGTGCTTGCGGTCCTCGAACAGCAGCGCCCGCTCGACGATGTCGGCGTACCGGCTGACGTCGTTGTTGCCGCCGGAGAGCAGGCACACCACGGTCGCGCCGTCGGGCAGGCCCAGGGCGGGGTTGAGCGCGGCGGGGGCCAGTGCGCCCGCGGGCTCGCTGATGATCCCGTCGCTCTGGTACAGGTCCAGCATCTCCACACAGATCCGCCCCTCGGGGACGGCGGTCAGCCGCGGGCGCCACCGGTCGGCGACCGCGAAGGTGTGCTCGCCGACCAGGCGGACGGCGGCGCCGTCCACGAACGGGTCGACCTCCTCCAGCGGGACCGGGCGGCCGTGGTCGAGTGCCAGCGCCATGCTCGCGGCGCCCCGGGGCTCCGCGCCGACGACCAGGACGCCGGGGTGCTCCTCCCGGAGCCAGGTGAGCGTTCCGGCCAGCAGGCCGCCGCCGCCCACCGGCACGACGACGGCGTCGGGCGCCCGCCCGAGCTGGTCGACGGCCTCGCGGACCACGGTCCCCTGCCCGGCGATCGTGCGCGGATCGTCGAACGCGGGGATCAGGGTCGTGCCGCTCCGGGCCGCGTACTCGCGCGCCGCCGCGGCCGCCTCGTCGTAGGTGTCGCCGTGCGAGACGACCTCGACGTACCGTCCGCCCAGCCGGGCCACGCGCTCGCGCTTCTGCCGGGGCGTGGTCCGCGGCAGGTAGACGCGGGCCGCGACACCGAGCGCCGCGCAGGCGAAGGCCACGCCCTGCGCGTGGTTGCCCGCGCTCGCGCAGACCACGCCCCGCTCCCGCTGCCCGGCGGGCAGCCGACTGATGACGTTGTAGGCTCCGCGCACCTTGTAGGACCGCACCGGGGTCAGGTCCTCGCGTTTGAGCCACACGTCGAGCCCGTGCCGCTCGGACAGGCGCTCGTTGCGCTGCAGGGGCGTGGGCGGCAGCACACCGGCGAGCCGTTCGGCCGCCTCGGCCACGTCGGCGGCGGTCACCGGGGTCGGAACTGGGCTTGTCGTCACGGACTCGGTCTCCTGGCTGGTGGTGCGGTGGGGCCTCATGAGAAGCGCGGGAGGCCGTCGGCCGGATCCGCGGCCCCGGGCCGGTGCCGGGTGGGATCGCCGGGCCCTCGGTGCCCCCACGTGGGACGGGCCGTCTCCGCCGCCGGGTCGGACGCGACGGGCGAGGGGCCTGTCGCCACCGTACAGCGCCGCCGGGGGAGCGGGTGGGGCCGGTCGGACTCGGCCGGGCCCGGACACCGCACACGGCCATGGCCGTACAGGCCACGGCTGGGACCCGACCCCCCGGTGGCGGCCGCACACGGCCGCGGCCGCTGTCCGGTGACCGTGTCCCGAACCCCGGCCGTCGCTGTGCGATGAGAAGGCGGCCTTCGGTGTGTGATTCGCTCGTCCCCGTCGTTGGTATCGGAAAGCGCTTGCCATTCTGGGGCGGAACCTCGCGGGACCGGCACGTCGGCGAGAACACCCCCTGCCGCGCCCCGGACCGCGGCCCGTGGGGCGGCGCTCCTGTCGACCGACCAGGGGCCGGTGCCTCGTACAGTGAGAACTCCAGCTCGGGCGGAGGGGATCCTCGACGGCCCGTGACCGAACGCAGGGCCCCGCTCAGGCGGACGCGCCCCGGAGAGGAACTCCTTGTACCTGGCCCGTATCAAGCTCGACCCCAAGCGCAGCACCGGCATGGACCAGTGGGCGGCCATGGGGAAGGCCGTGCGCAGGGCGGTCGACCCCGACCCCGCCTCCGACGCCCGCGTCCTGTGGGCGCGCACCTCGCCCGCCACACTGGTGGTCAGCTCCGACACCGCTCCCGCCTGGGGCAAGGTCCCCGGCGCGGTCGCCGCCACGATCAACCCGATGCCGCGGCACCCCGAGGGCGAGACGATCCGGTGGGAGCTCATCTCGGCGCCCACGGGGCAGCGTGCCCCGGAGTCCGCCGAGGAGGGCGCCCGCTCGCGCGGCAAGCGCGTCCCGCTGCCGGAGGAGGAGTTCGAGGGCTGGCTGGACGACAAGTTCGGGGACGCCCTGTACGTGACCTCGGCCAAGTGGAAGCACCTGGGCGGCAGGCCCGCCCGGTACCACTTCACCGGGACGGCCGAGGTGCGTGACAGCGACGCCCTCCAGGAACTGTGCCTGTCCGGCATCGGCGCGGGCACGGCCACCGGAGCCGGGCTGCTCCTCACCGCCCCGCTGGCCGCGGAGTAGCCGGACTCCCTCCGGTCGGCGGGCCCCCTCCGGTCGGCGGGCCCCCTCCGGTCGGCGGGCCCCCTCCGGTCGGCGGACTCCCTCCGGTCGGCCGACTCCGACGTTCATGTCCCCGTCGCTCCCGGTCGGGTGCGGTGGACGAGCGGCCCCCTCCGGCCGGTGGGTGCGCAACGCCTCGCCGGGCGCGGGGCGGACGTGGGGCGGTCCTCACCGGTCCCAGGCGCGTGCGCGCAGCAGGCGCAGGCCGTTGAGGGCCACCACGACCGTCGACCCCTCGTGCCCGGCCACCGCCAGCGCGAGCGGCAGTGTGCCGACCAGGTCCCAGGTCACCAGTACCGCGATGAACGTGCCCGCCACGCACAGGTTGGCGACCACGAACCGGCGCGCCCGCCGGGACAGCGCGATCAGCCGGGGCAGGGTCGACAGGTCGTCGCGCACGATGATCGCGTCGGCGGTGTCCAGCGCCAGGTCCGAGCCGCGCCGCCCCATGGCCACACCGGTGGTCGCGGCGGCCATCGCGGGCGCGTCGTTGACCCCGTCGCCCACCAGGAGGACCCGGGTACCCGCGTCCTCCATCTCCTTGACCGCCGCGGCCTTGTCCTGGGGCAGGAGGTCGGCGCGCACGTGGCCGATGCCCGTGGCCCGGGCGATGTCGGCCGCGGTGGCGCGGTTGTCCCCGGTGAGCAGGTGGACCGGCCCGCCCGTGAGCGCGCCGACCTCCGCCACCGTCCGGGGCGCCTCGGGGCGCAGGGCGTCGGCGAGGACGATCCGTCCCGCCGTCCGACCGTCCACGGTGACGGCGATCCGGGTGCTCGCCGGTGCGTCGGGTTCCGTGGGGGCCCGCTCGACCCGGACCAGGGCCCCGTCCACGGTCGCGCTCACCCCGACCCCGGGCAGGGACGCGAAGTCCCGTGCGTCGAGCCGGTCGGCGCCGTCCTCCTCGGCGCGGGCGCGGACGGCGTCGGCCAGCGGGTGCTCGCTGTAGCGCTCCACGGCCGCGGCCAGACCCAGGACCTCCGCCACGGTCCGGCCCGGTTCGGGGACCACCTCGGTGACCCGGGGCTCGCCGCGCGTGAGCGTGCCGGTCTTGTCGAAGGCCACCACGCCGGTCCGGCCGATCTGTTCCATCACGGTGGCGGACTTGACCAGCACCCCGTGGCGTCCGGCGTTGGCGATGGCGGCCAGCAGCGGCGGCATGGTCGACAGGACCACCGCGCAGGGGGAGGCCACGATCATGAACACGATCGCGCGCAGCAGTGCCGACTCGAAGTCCTCGCCCAGCAGCAGGGGGACGGCCAGGACGAGCAGGGTGGCCGCCACCACGAGGACGGAGTAGCGTCGCTCGATCCGCTCGATGAACAGCTGGGTCTCGGCCTTGGTGGCCGAGGCCTCCTCGACCAGGGTCACGATCCGCGCGATCACCGACTCCCCGGCCGGGCGGTCCACGCGCACGCGCAGCGCGCCGGTGCCGTTGATGGTGCCCGAGAGCACCTCGTCGCCCTCGCACCGGGGGACCGGGACCGACTCCCCGGTGATGGCCTGCTGGTCGACCTCGCTGCGGCCGTCCAGGACCGTGCCGTCGGCCCCCACGCGTTCGCCCGGGCGGACCAGCACCGTGTCGCCGACCCGGAGTTCGCTGGTGTCGACGGTCTCCTCGTGGTCGCCGCCGGGGGTGGCGCGCAGCCGGACGGCGCGTTCGGGGGCCAGGGTCAGCAGCGCGCTCACGGAGTCGGCCGTGCGCTGGGTGACCACGGCCTCCAGGGCGCCGGAGGTGGCGAAGATGACGATGAGCAGGGCGCCGTCGAAGACCTGGCCGATGGAGGCCGCGGCGATCGCGGCGACGATCATGAGCAGGTCCACGTCCAGCGTGCGCTCGCGTGCGGCGCGCAGTCCGGCGAGGGCGGGTTCCCAGCCGCCGGTGCCGTAGCAGGCGAGGAACAGGCCCCACCAGAGCCAGCCGGGAGCGCCGAGGAGCTGGGCGGTCCAGCCGGCCAGGAACAGCAGCAGCGCGGTCAGCGCCCAGCGGACCTCGGCCAGGCGCAGGCCGGTCCGGAGCAGGGAGGGCGGTCGTACGGCGCCGCGGGAGGAGGGAGTGCGCGGCGGGGCGGTGGCGGAGGGGTGCATCAGACCTGGTCCTCGGCACGCGCGGTGCCGGTGGCGCCCGCGGCGGCGTCTTCGCCGGTGGTCGCGCCGGCATCGGCGGCGGCGCCCTCGACCGCACGTTCCGGGGGCCGCCCGGTGCCGCCCTCGGCGGCGTCTCCGTCGGCCCGTCCGACCGGGCCCGGTGCCCGGCCTCCGGTCGGCGCGACCCGGGCGCGGTGGTGGGCGGGTTCGACCTCCAGGGCGTGCTCGGCCTGGTAGACGGCGTCGGCGACGAGCTGGCGGGCGTGCTCGTTGGCCAGGCTGTAGTACATCCGGTTGCCCTCCCTCCGGCACGCCACGACGCGGCCCATCCGGAGCTTGGCCAGGTGCTGGGAGACCGAGGGGCCGGGCTTGTCGAGGCGTTCGGCCAGCTCGTTGACGGAGAGTTCGCCGCCGCGCAGGGCGAGGATGATGCGGACCCGGGTGGCGTCGGCGAGCAGCGTCAGGATCTCCACGGCGTACTCGACGTAGGGGCTGTTCTCGTCGAGCCCGCATCTCTTACTATCTGCGTTCATACGCAGATAGTAGACATCTCGGGGGCGGAGGGGCAAGCCCGCGCCCGGTCGGCGCGGAGCGCCGGCGCCCACCTCCACCGGTACCGGCGCACCGCCGTGCTGGTGGGCTCGGCCACCGCCCCGAGGAGATCACCGTGACCGTCGGCACCGACCGCCCTCGGACGCCGCCCCCGGCGGTGGCGGGCGCGGTCTGCTCGGCCTGCGCGAAGGCGTCGCGGTGCTGGGCGGCGGCTTCACCGCGGGCGCGCGCGAGGGCGGCGGCTTCACCGTGCACGCGCGCATCCCCGCCCCCGGTGGGCGACCGCGCGTGAGCGAGCCGATCCGGGCCCCGGTCTGCGACGACCAGGTGCTGATCCGCACGGGCCTGGCCACCGTCATCGACGCCCAACCCGACCTGGAGACCGGGATATCGCTCCTGGACGGCGCCGAACCGGCGGAGAAGTCGAACGGGCGCACGGGCGCCGTTCTGGCGTATGATTCCGGGTAAGCGATCGGCTGTGCCGGACGGCGCGGAACGGTCTTTCGCGCCGAGTGGCGATTCGCCCAGGGAGCACCCGACGAAAGTCCGTCGCACACCGGTCACCGGATGTGCCCACTGCGGGTTCTCGTCTCCGTTCCACCCGAATCCCCCACGTGGACGTCGGCCGTTGGCCATGGGCCCGGCCTTCCATCGAACACCCTCCCCCCGAGGCAGAGCGCTCCGGCCGCGGACCCTCGAAACGCTGTTCCGGAATTCATCGAACCATATGGGCAAGGACACACATGATCTCCCATTCTCCGGTGGCGACACTGTCCGCTACGGCCACGCATCCCCCCAATGCGGAATACGAGGGATTCATCGGCTGGGTCATCAGCCTGATCTCCACCCTCGGAGAGGTCGGCGTCGGCCTCGCCCTCGCCATCGAAACGCTGTTTCCGCCGGTGCCCAGTGAACTCGTTCTTCCGGTCGCCGGCTATCTCGCCTACGCGGGGGAGATGAACTTCGCGCTCGCCCTGTTCTGCGCCACGGTGGGTGCGATGGTCGGTGCCTGGATCTTCTACGCCGCCGGTGCGCTGTTCGGGCGGGAGCGCACGCGGTGGCTGTTCGAGAAGATGCCGCTGTTCGAGGTGGAGGACTTCCACCGGGCCGAGCGCGTCTTCGCGCGGTGGGGCTTCATCGCCGTCATGGTCGGCCGCTGCGTTCCGCTGGTGCGTAGCGCGATCTCCGTTCCGGCCGGTATCGAGCGCATGCCGCTCTGGAAGTTCTCGCTCTACACGCTGATCGGCAGCGGGGTGTGGAACTCGGTCTGGATCGGATTGGGATTCGCCTTCGGTCCACAGATCCACCCCCTCCTGGCCCAGTACAGCAGCCTGTTGAGCAACGCCGTGCTAGTCGTCATCGGACTGCTGGTGGCCTGGTTCGTGGTCTCTCGCTCGCTCAGGATCGTCCGCGCGCGCAGGGCCGCGGCCGAGGAGGCTCCCGCCGTCGAGAGCACCACGACCTGATCGGCGCCCACAGGCTGTGAGCGCCGTGCCGCGCCCACGCCACCTGCGGCGTGGCGGCGGACACGGCGACGGCCGGGGGAGCGCGGGCGCTCCTCCGGCCGTGTGCGGGTGCTGTCGGACTACAGACGTGCCTTGATCAGTTCCTTGGCACGTGCGGCGCGCTCGCGGTCCTGCTTCTGGACCTGCTCGAAGAACTCCACGAGTTCCTCGTCGCCGGAGTCCTTGGCGTCACGGATGTAGCGCTCGATCGTGTCGCCCTCCTGGAGCACGTGGTACAGCACGCTCACCATGTCGTAGTGCTCGTCACGTGTGTGCAGAGCCTGCTCGGTGGAGTCGCCCATGTCCCCTCCCTGTGCGTCCGGTGGTCGTGGGCCGTCATTCGCTCGCCTGCCCGAGCAGGGTGGGACCAAACGGGGATGAGGGTAAATCCCCGGCAGGGCGGACGCGGTCAGACGAACTTCGGGTAGAGCATCATGCCGCCGTCGACGAACACCGTCGAGCCGACGACGTACTCCGCCCGGTCGGAGGCCAGGAAGGCCACCACACCGGCGACGTCGGACACCTGGCCCCACCGCCCCAGCGGGATCTGCTCCTCCACCGCCTCCCGGCGGCGCGAGTCGGCGAGCACGTCCTCGTTGATGGAGGTCGCGATCGCCCCCGGCGCCACCGCCAGCACGCGGATGCCGTGCGGAGCGAGTTCGCGCGCGATGCTGCGGGTGAACATGCGCTGCCCGCCCTTGGACGCGCAGTAGTGGGAGAACTCCTTCCAGGGGATCTCCTCGTGGACGCTGCTGATGTTGATGATCGCGCCGCGCGAGCCGCGGTCCAGCATGATCCGCGCCGCTTCCCGTGAGCACAGGAACGTGCCGGTGAGGTTGACGTCGATGACCTTGCGCCACCACTCCAGCTCCATGTCCACCAGCGGGGAGGGGCGTTCGATCCCGGCGTTGTTGACCAGCAGGTCGAGGCCGTCGAACGCGTCGGCGGCCCGGGCGAACGCCCGCTGGACCTGGTCCTCCTGAGAGACGTCCATCCGCACGGTGACGGCTCTGCCGCCCGCGTCCCGGATCTGCTCGGCCATCGCGTCGGCGGACGTTGAGTCGTCCAGGTGGTTGATCGCCACGGCGGCCCCGTGCGCGGCGAGCCGGTAGGCGATGCCGCGCCCGATCCCGGAGTCGGCGCCGGTCACCAGCGCCTTGCGGCCGTCCAGGAGCCGCTCCCCGGGCGGCTCGATCGTGAACGTGTCGGTCGTGGGCTCGCCGTCCACAGCATCTCCCGGTCCGGTGGCAGGTACGAGAGCCTGTCTACATCACGGCCGCCCCGCGCGGGGAGACCACCACACCGTGTCCGGCGCGCCCTCCGAGGCCGACTCGGGGGTCGAGGGGATCGAAGGGCACGGGAGTCAGCGGAAGACCACGGTACTGCGCCCGTACAGCAGGACCCGGTGCTGGCAGTGCCAGCGCACCGCACGGGACAGCGCCAGTGCCTCGGCGTCGCGCCCCACGGTCGCCAGCGCCCGAGGGTCGAAGGAGTGGTCCACCCGCAGCACCTCCTGCTCGATGATCGGGCCCTCGTCGAGGTCGGGCGTGACGTAGTGCGCGGTCGCGCCGACGTACTTCACCCCGCGCTCGTAGGCCTGGTGGTAGGGCCTGGCGCCCTTGAAACCGGGCAGGAAGGAGTGGTGGATGTTGATCACGCGGCCTTCGAGCTTGGCGCACAGCTCGTCCGAGAGCACCTGCATGTACCGCGCCAGCACCACGAGGTCGGCGCCGTACTCCTCGACGAGTTCGAGCAGGCGCGCCTCGGCGGCGGCCTTGGACCCGTCGGTCACCGGCACGTGCACGAAGTCCAGGCCCGCCGCCTCGGCCATCGGACGCAGGTTCTCGTGGTTGGACACCACCCCGACCAGCTCCCCGTCGAGGTTGCCCGCGCGCCACCGGAACAGCAGGTCGTTCAGGCAGTGGGCGGTCTTGGACACCATCACCAGGATGCGCGGGCGCCGCTCGTCCCACAGGTGGAAGTCCATGTCGAACTCCCGTGCCACGGGCGCGAACTCGCCCCTGAGGGTGTCGGCGTCGTGCCCGGCGTCCCCGGACGAGAACGCCGTCCGCAGGAACAGCTGGCCGCGCACGTTGTCGTCGAACTGCTGGTGCTCGACGATGTCGCAGCCGCGGTCGACCAGGAACTCGGTCACCGCGTGGACGATGCCCGCCCGTTCCGGGCACCGTAGGGTCAGGGTGAAGTCGCGCGCCACGGTGGTCTCCTCGATGGGGTGAGAGTTCTGGGTGCCGGAACCGCCCACGCGCCGGTCAGCACTCGACGACGTTGAGCGCGAGCCCGCCGCGGGCGGTCTCCTTGTACTTGTCCTTCATGTCAGCGCCGGTCTCCCGCATGGTCTTGATGGCCTTGTCCAGGGACACGTGGTGGGCGCCGTCGCCGCGGACCGACATCCGCGCCGCGGTGATGGCCTTGACGGCGGCGATCGCGTTGCGCTCGATGCAGGGGATCTGGACCAGGCCGCCCACCGGATCGCAGGTCAGGCCCAGGTTGTGCTCGATGCCGATCTCCGCTGCGTTCTCCACCTGGGCGGGGGCGCCGCCGAGCACCTCGGCCAGGCCGGCGGCGGCCATGGAGCAGGCGGAACCGACCTCGCCCTGGCATCCGACCTCCGCGCCGGAGATCGAGGCGTTCTGTTTGAACAGCATGCCGACCGCGCCCGCGGTGAGCAGGAACCGCACGATGCCGTCCTCGTCGGCGCCGGGCACGAAGCGGTCGTAGTAGGACAGGACCGCAGGGATGATCCCGGCCGCGCCGTTGGTCGGCGCGGTCACGACCCGTCCGCCCGCCGCGTTCTCCTCGTTGACCGCCAGCGCGAACATCGTGACCCACTCCATGGCGCGCAGCGGGTCACCGGTCTCGCCCGCGGCCTCCAGGTCCGCCCGCAGCGCCGCGGCGCGCCTTCGGACCCTGAGCCCGCCGGGCAGCACGCCCCGGGTCGTGGACCCGCGGTCCACGCACTCGCGCATCACCGACCAGATCCGCAGCAGCCCGTCCCTGGTCTCCCGCTCCGTGCGGCGGGAGCGCTCGTTGGCCAGCATCACCGCGCTGAGGGGCAGGCCCGCGCGTCCGGCCCGGTCCAGCAGTTCCCCGGCGGTGGAGAACGGGAACTCCACGGGCGTGGGGTCCTCGACCAGGACCGCGGCCCCGGCGGCGTCCTCGTCCACGACGAAGCCGCCGCCGACCGAGTAGTAGGTCCGGACCGCGACGGTGGCCCGCTCGCGGTCGAACGCGTGGAACACCATGCCGTTGCTGTGGAAGTCGAGCCGCCGTGTGCGGTGCAGCACGACGTCGTCGTCGGCCGAGAACCCGATCACGCGGCCCCCGGCCAGCTCAAGCTTCCCGGCCGCCGCCACGTCGTCCACCACCGGCCGGGCCGCGACCGGGTCGACCGTGTCGGGAGCGTGGCCCGCCAGCCCCAGCACGACGGCGCCGACGCTGCCGTGCCCGTGGCCGGTCGCGCCCAGCGACCCGAACAGCTCGACCCGCACCGACGCGACCCGCGACGACGCCCCCTCCGCCCGCAGGCCGTCCGCGAACGCCTTCGCCGCGCGCATCGGACCGACGGTGTGCGAGCTCGACGGTCCGATGCCGACCGTGAACAGGTCGAACACGCTCAGGCTCATGACAGGGCCGCCCGGTACTCGACACTCGCGTCGCACAGCCACGCGGCGAGGTACTCGGCGAAGGAGGACCTGACCAGCAGGGTGAACGCGTCGCACTCGGCGTCGTCCACGCGCAGTACGACTCCGGCCCGCGCGAGCAGGGTCTGTACGCAGGTCCCGGTGGGCGCCGCCGACGGGTGCAGGTCGATCGCGCAGCCGTGGGCGAGGACGTCCCGCGCGTGGGGGCCCGACAGCGCCAGCGTCGTGCGCTGGGCCGAGGTGTCCACGACCGCGCCGCGCGCGGGGCGCACGGCCGCGCGGAGGGCGTCCTCGACCAGTGCGCGCCGGTCGGGTCCGGCCACCACGAGGAACTCGTCCGGCCCCATCCACAGCACCTCGACGTCGCCGAAGGGGCCGCCGCCCCGGGTGGACGTGCACGGGTCGGCCGGGAAGGCGACGCCCAGGGCCTCGCCCATCCTGGCCACCGCGACCGCGTCGCGGGCCCGCACGGTGAGCTGGGTCAGGAACGGCCGCTCGGCCACGTCGAGGGCGGGGGCGAGGGCGGCGAGTCGGTCGGTCCACGCGGCCAGCGGGCTGGTCCGAACGCTGGTGTCAGCCGTCACGGCGGGCTCCTTCCTTGTCGTAGAGCACGGACTCGGTCACGGTGACCGGTACCAGGCCGTCCCCGACCGGGACGTGGAGGATCTCCCCGACGCGCTCGCGGCCCGAGCGCACCACCGCGAGCGCGAACGTCCGGTCCAGGGCGGCGCTGCGGTAGCTGGACGTGACGTGGCCGAGCATCCGGACCGGGGGCTCGGGCAGGTCGTCGGTGTCGACCACCTGCGCGCCCTCCGGCAGCCGGACGTCCCGGTCCAGCGGCAGCAGCCCGACGAGCTGCTTGCGGTCCGGGCGGTTGTTCTCCGCCCGGTCGAAGGACCGCTTGCCGAGGAAGTCGGCCTTCTTCTTCGACACGGCCCACGCCATCCCCAGGTCCTGGGGCGTGACCGTGGCGTCGGTCTCCTGGCCGATGATCGGGTAGCCCTTCTCGGCGCGCAGCACGTGCATGGTCTCGGTGCCGTAGGGCGTGATCCCGTACGCCTCGCCCGCCGCCATGAGGGCCTCCCACACGGCCGGGCCGTGCCAGGCGGTCACGTTGATCTCGTAGGCCAGCTCCCCGGAGAAGCTGATCCGGCACACCCGCGCGGTGACGCCCGGGCCCACGTCCAGGACGGTGTCCCGCCACGCCATGAACTCGAAGGCGTCGTTGCCCACGTCCAGGCCGGGGGCCAGCGCGGCGAGCACGTCGCGCGAACGCGGCCCGACCAGCGGGAACGTGGCCCAGTGCTCGGTGACCGAGGCGGCGTACACGTCCAGGTGCGGCCACTCGGTCTGCAGCCACTCCTCCATCCAGTCCAGGACCATGGCTGCGTTGCCGGTCGTCGTGGTCACCAGGAAGCGGTCCTCGGCCAGCCGGATGACGGTGCCGTCGTCGATGACCATGCCGTCGACACCGCACATGAGCCCGTAGCGGATCCTGCCGACCCGCAGGCCGCTCATCTTGTTCGTGTAGAGCATGTCGAGGAACCGTCCGGCGTCCCGGCCCTGGACGTCGATCTTGCCCAGGGTCGAGCCGTCCATCAGCGCGACGCCCTCGCGCGCGGCACGGCACTCGCGCAGCACGGCGGTGTCCATGTCCTCGCCCGGCAGGGGGAAGTACCAGGGCCGCTTCCACTGCCCCACGTCCTCGAACAGCGCGCCGCGCGCGACGTGCCAGGCGTGGACGGCGGTCACCCGCGCCGGGTCGTGCAGTTCCCCGCGGTCGCGCCCGGCCAGCGCGGCGAAGGGCACCGGGGTGTAGGGGGGCCGGAACGTGGTGGGCCGCTGGTCGGAGAGTTCGACTCCCAGGGCCTCGGCGACGATGCCCGCGGTGATCGTTCCGGAGGTCTTGCCCTGGTCGTGCGCGGTGCCGATGGTCGTGTACCGCTTGACGTGTTCGAGGGAGCTCAGCCCCGCGCCGGTGGCGCGCAGGACGTCGGAGACCGTCGCGTCGCGCTGCAGGTCGACGAAGCGGGTGTCGGGCGCGTCCCGCGGGGCTTCGCCCGGGACGCGCCAGAGCACCAGGCCGGGCTGTTCCCCGGCCCGCGGTTCCGAGGCCGGCAGTGCGACCTCGTCGGGGCGCGAACCGGTGGCGAGCGCCGCCTCGCAGCCGGCCTCCCACCCCTGCCGCAGGCACGCGGACAGGTCGTGGGCGCCGGTCGCCGATCCGGCCACCCGCACGGTCGCCGGTGCCTGGCCCGGAACGTGGGCGCCGAGCCGGGAGTCGTAGCGCAGGGTGCCCCCCGCCTGGCTGAACAGGTGCACGACGGGGTTCCACCCGCCGCCGACGAGCAGGGTGTCGCAGTCGATCGTGTCGGCGGCTCCGGCGGTTCCGATGGCGTCGGCCGACCCGTCGGAGCCGGCGGCCGGGGCCACGTGGACCGCGCTGACGCGGTCCCCGCCCTCGGTCCCGGTGACGACGTGGCCCGCGCGGACATCGATCCCGTGGGCGCAGCACCGCGCGCGCAGCAGCCGGGGCGCGGTCGGCCTGGCGTCCACGACCGCCGCCACCTCCATCCCGGCGTTCGCGAGGTCGAGCGCCGCCGCGTAGGCGCTGTCGTCGGTCGCGAAGACGACCGCCCGCGTGCCGGGCAGCACGCCGTAGCGGTGCAGGTAGGTGCGCGCCGACCCGGCGAGCATGATCCCGGGGCGGTCGTTGTCGGCGAAGACGACGGGCCGCTCGTGGGCGCCGGTGGCCAGGACGGTCTGCGCGGCCCTGATCCGCCAGACCCGCTGGCGGGCCGCGTGGGCGGGCGCGTCGAAGCCCAGGTGGTCGGTGCGGCGCTGCAGGGCGAGGACGAACCCGTCCTGGTAGACGCCGAACGCGGTCGTGCGCTCCAGGAGCAGGACACCGGGGGTGCCCCGCAGCTCCGCCACGGTGTCGTCGACCCACTCCGTCCACGGGCGCTCGTCGAGGTACTCCCTGGTACCCAGCAGCGCGCCCCCGGCCCGGCTCTGCTCGTCGACCACGACGACGCGGGCACCGCCGCGGGCCGCGGTGAGCGCGGCCATCAGCCCCGCGGGCCCGGTTCCGACGACGAGGACGTCGCAGTGCGCGTGCTTGGCGTCGTAGCGGGCCGGGTCGGGCTCGTCCGCCAGCCGGCCCCGCCCGGGCAGGCCGTGGGCCACGAGGCCGTCGTAGAGCTCGACCGTGGTCGCGGTCAGCATCGGCTCGGGGAAGGGCTGTTCGATCTGCACCAGCGACGTCGGGTCCTCCGAGCCCGCCGCCACGATGCCGCGCGGTCGGCCGAACTTGACGCTGGTGCCGATCCGGTGCTCGCCGTTGGCCAGCAGCGCGGAGGCGAGGGTGTCGCCGCGGTAGCCGGTCATCGACCGGCCGTTGAAGGTGAACCGCAGCTCGGTGCCCCTGTCGACGTGCCCGCCGGTGGGCAGGCGGAAGGCCGCGCTCACGAGACCACCTCGTCCCTTTCACTGGCGTCGGGCCTCGGCTCGCCGACGCGGTACACGGACAGCAGTTCGTAGGTCCTGGTGTCGCGGACGGCGTTGAACCACCGGCGGCAGCCCGCGCTGTGGCTCCACCGCTCCGCGAACGGACCGCACGGGTTGTCGCGGAAGAACACGAACCGGGCCCACTCCTGGTCGGTCAGCGCGCCGGGGTCCTCGGGATAGGCCACGTGCGCCTGGCCGCCGTAGTGGAACTCGGCTTCCTCGCGCGGCCCGCACCACGGGCAGGGGATGAGTTGCATGGCTGGCTCCTCGCTCTCAGTGCGCGACGGCGGCGGCGCCGTGCTCGTCGACCAGGGCGCCGGTGGTGAACCGTTCGAGGGTGAAGGGTTCGTTGAACCGGTGCGGTTTGTCGTGGGCGATGGTGTGCGCGAAGCAGTCGCCGACGCCGGGGGTGGCCTTGAAGCCGCCGGTGCCCCAACCGCAGTTGAGGTAGAGGCCCTCGACCGGGGTGAGGCCGACGATGGGGGAGGCGTCGGGGCTCACGTCGACGATGCCCGCCCACGTGCGCAGCAGATGGGCTCTGGCGAAGATCGGGAACAGCTCCAGGGCGGCCGACATCTGCCGCTCGATGATGTGGAACGATCCCCGCTGCCCGTAGCCGTTGTAGCTGTCGATGCCCGCGCCCATGACCAGTTCGCCCTTGTGCGCCTGGGAGACGTAGACGTGCACCGCGTTGGACATCACCACGGTGGGGTGGACGGGTTCGAGCAGTTCGGAGACCAGGGCCTGGAGCGGGTGCGAGGTGAGCGGGAGCCGGAGGCCGACCATCTCCGCGAGCACCGAGCTGTGGCCGGCCGCGCACAGCGCGACCCGGCCCGCGGCGATGCGCCCGCGCGTGGTCCGCACGGCGGTGACCCGGTCGCCGACCGTCTCGATGCCGGTGACCTCGCAGTTCTGGATGAGGTCGACGCCCATCGCGTGCGCGGCCCGCGCGTACCCCCAGGCCACGTAGTCGTGCTTGGCGATGCCCGCGCGCGGCTGGTAGGTGGCCCCGAGCACCGGGTAGCGCACGTCCGGCGCGGTGTTGACGATCGGGCAGACCTCCTTGACGCCCCGCGGGTCCAGCCATTCGGCGTCGACGCCGTTGAGCCGGTTGGCGTTGACCCGCCGCACGCTGTCGCGTACGTCCTGGAGGCTGTGCGCGAGGTTGAGCACCCCGCGCTGGTCGAACAGGATCGGGTAGCCGAGGTCCTCCTCCAGGCCCTCCCACAGCTTCAGCGAGTGCTCGTAGATGCCGGAGCTCTCGTCCCACAGGTAGTTGGAGCGGATGATCGTGGTGTTGCGGGCCATGTTGCCGCCCGCCAGCCACCCCTTCTCCAGGACCGCCACGTTCGTGATGCCGTGCACCTTGGCGAGGTAGTAGGCGGTGGCCAGGCCGTGCCCGCCGCCGCCCACGACCACCACGTCGTAGGCGGGCCGCGGCTCCGGGTCCTCCCACAGGAAGCCGGGGTGGTCGGGCAGGTGTGCGCCGGGCGGCGGGGCCGGGGACACGGGGTCGGTCATCGCGATGCCTCCAGCGGGGGTCCGGGGTGGCCGTCACTTAGTCGACGACTGATATATCAGCTTTCGTTGTACTGTAGGTCACATGGGAACACAGGTCAATGAGTCATCCTCGGAAACCTCGATGGCGGACCGGGCCTACGCCGAGATCCGCGACCGCCTGGTGATGCTCGACATCAAGCCGGGCGAACCGATCAACGAGGACCGGCTCGGCAGCGAACTCGGCATGGGGCGCACCCCGATCCGGGAGGCGCTCAAACGCCTGGCGCGCGACCGCATGGTCATCGCCTACCCGCGCCGCGGCACCTTCGCCACCGACGTGCACATCGCCGACCTCGCGCACATCTCCGAGGTGCGGCGCACCCTGGAGCCCCTGGCCGCCGCGTCGGCGGCCGAGCGGGCCACCGACGCCGACCGCGCCGACCTCGCCGAGCTGCGGTCCCGCCTGGAGGAGGACCAGGCCGAGGACAACACCGCGCTGCTCCGCGCCGACGTCAGCGTGCACCGGGCGATCTACCGGTGCGTGTACAACCCGTTCCTCCAGGACACCCTGGTCACCTACGACGACCTCGCCACCCGGATCTGGTGCGTCTTCATCCCCCGGCTGTCAGGGGTGACCGGCCACGTGGAGGAGCACATCCCCCTGCTGACCGCCATCATCGAGCGCGACGCGGACAAGGCCGCGGAACTCGCCCTGGAGCACGTCGCCGGCTTCGAGCGAGCCATCAAAGCCCTCATCTGAGCGTGTGCTTCGACCCCGGCAGGATTCCTCCGGTCGGAGGCCGCCGTCTCCCGGACCACGACGGGGAGGCCCGACCGCGGCCCATGGCCGGGCCGCGGGCGTCCACGGGCCGGGTACCGGTGTTCCGTGCCGGGTGTGGCGGAGGCTCTGGTGTGTGCCGGGCCGCCTCCCGTCAGGCGGCGGCCGCGGGCTTGAGGAGCGGGACGTCCTGGGACAGCTTGCGGAACCCGACGCCGTAGTACAGTTCGCGGGCCGACGGGTGTCCGGGCGCTCCCAGGCAGGCGACCGTGGCGTGCACGGCCCCCGCCTCCCGGGCCAGGCGCATCCCGTGCAGGAGCACCGACCGGCCCAGTCCCAGGCGCCGGTGGCCGGGGTGCGTCCCGACCGGCTCGAACTCGACGGTGCGGTTCGCCTCGTCCAGCCACATGATCGCCGAGGACGCCATCGTCCCGTCCGGCGCCTCCACCAGCACGTGCAGGTCGTCGTGGTAGCCCCGCGTCTCCCGCACGTCCCGGTAGGCCTCGACCGAGTACGCCCGAGGTCCCCAGGCGTTCAGGTGGGCCCGGACCGCGGCCTCCTCCCCGGCCTCGTCGGCGGTGCGGAACCGGTACCCGTCCGGGAGCGCCGGCGGCTCCAGGCCGGTGAGGTCGCGCTGGTTGAGCTGGGTCCAGGACCCGGTGTCGCCCTGCCCGGACGGGTCGGGCACGTACCCGTGCGACGCCCACCGCTCCAGGGCGAAGCCGTCGGAGGCGCCCGGCAGCGCGGTGCGCTCCAGGCCCGGCGCCGTGGCGTCGTACCAGTCGATCACCTCGTCGACCAACGCGGCGTGGTCGGGGTGGACCTGGTGGGCCAGGTAGGAGCCGGTGACGTCATGGACCGACCCGTCGCTGACCCGAACGCTGCGCGGCAGCTGGGCCCACCCCCACGCCACCAGGTCCCCGCCGGAGAACCACAGGCGGCGGCGCCACGCGGAGCCCTGGGCGGTGTGCGCCCTGCCCCAGTTCCAGGCCAGCTCGCCGAACGAGGCGTCGCTGTTCACCAGCTCCGGGTGGGTCGCGGCGATGCGCTGCGCCAGGCCCTGCATGAGTTCCACGTCCGCGGCGGTCACAAGCTCTGAGGTCGTCACAGTGCCCCACGGTGCCAGGAAGCCGCGGGCCCGTCGACTGGTTTTCCGGCCGCCGGTCACTCTCCTGGGGCGCCGCCGTGGACGGTCGACTCGCCGTCACCATGTAGGCCGAGCGGATACGCGGCCGGGCCCGGGGAGAGCGTCGCGGCGCTCTCCCCGGGCCGCGCGACCCCGAACGCCGACACGCGCGTGGAGGAAGGCGGGATCGGTCACGCACCCCCGTGCCGTGCGCGTGCGGCGTGTGCCCTCAGACCGCGTCGCGGGCGCACCGGAAGCCGGCGTTGCCCATCGACGAGTCCGGGGTGAGCCCCTGGCGCGCGCTCACGCGGTAGCGCCGGCAGTAGGACGCGTGGCACAGGTAGGACCCGCCGCGCGAACTCCGGCGGGCGCCGTCCTCGGGACCACCCGTCCCGCGGGGGCCCCGTCCGGCGTGCGGGTCCGTGTCGAACCGGTCCTGGCACCACTCCCACACGTTGCCCGTCATGTTGTACAGTCCGAGGCCGTTCGGCTCGAACGCGGTGACGGGGCAGGTCCCGAGCCAGCCGTCTGCGACGGTGTTGCCCTGCGGGAAGGTCCCCTGCCAGACGTTCATCCGGTGCTCGCCGCCGGGTTCGAGCTCATCGCCCCACGGGAAGGCGCAGCCCTCCAGCCCGCCCCGGGCCGCGTACTCCCATTCGGCCTCGGTCGCCAGGCGCAGCCCGGCCCAGTCACAGTAGGCCCGGGCGTCGTCCCAGGACACGTGCACCACCGGATGGTCCGCCCGGTCGGCGACCCCTGACCCCGGACCCTCCGGCCGCCGCCAGTCCGCGCCCTCCACCAGGCGCCACCACGGCGCGCTCGCCACCGCCCGCGTGGGCGGGAAGTCGTCCGGCAGGAGCCCGCCGAACACGAAGGACCAGCCGAACCGCTCGGCGGCCGTGCGGTGGCCCGTCGCGTCGGCGAACGCGGCGAACGCGGCGTTGCTGACCGTCGTCGGGCTGATCCAGAACGGCTCCACCTCCACCCGGCGGACCGGTCCCTCGCCGTCGCCGGGATAGGAGCGGGCGTCGTCGCTGCCCATGAGGAAGGTTCCGCCCTCCAGCGGCACCAGGCCGCTCACGTCGCCCGGCTCCCGCTCGAACGCCGGTCGCGCGCCGGGGCGCGCCGCGCCTCCCGCGCCCAGTGCGCTTCCCGCGCTTCCCGCGCTTCCCGAGCCCTGTGCGCCTCCCGCGCTCCCCGCGCTTCCCGCGCCGCGCGAGGGGGCGCAGCACCGGCCGCCGCCGGACCCCTCACTCATGGGCGGCCCGGAACTCGGTACGTGCCCGATCGCTGGCCACATCGCTCCAGACGTCGCCCAGGTCGAGCCGGACCCGCTCCAACGTGCCGGTGAACGCGTTGTCGACGAAGGCGTAGTCGTCGGTCACCGGTGAGGCGCGGTCGACGCCGAGGTCGAAGGTCTCGTCGAAGGCGAAGTAGTAGGGGATGGTCGCCTCCACCCTGCCCTCGTCGACCTTCTCACCGTCCACGCCCAGCACCACGGTCGCGCCCCTGCCCACACCGCCGCCGTCGTAGCCGAACTCCAGGGTGATCTCGTGCCGGCCCTCGGAGAGCGGTGCGCCCGCGCGAACCTTGTGCTCGCGGAGCCCGAAGTAGTTGTAGGCGTAGCTGGGCCTGCCCTCGTGGCAGTACAGCGACCAGCCGCCGAACCTGCCGCCCTGCGCGACGAGCACCCCGGACGCGCCGCCGGCCGGAACCTCGACCACCGCCGTGATGGTGTGCGAGCGGTTCTTCACGTTCGGCGCCGTCTCCTCGGTCAGGCGCAGGCCCGGGCCGTGGAACGTGATCGTGTCGCGGTCGCCGTGCAGGTCCAGCCGGCCGGCCTCACGGGGGTTCTCCCGCTCGGTCATCCGGTCGTCCAGCGGGAACACGTTGTACTTCGCCGCCTCGATGAGGAACAGCTGCTGGAGTTCGCGCAGCTTGCCCGGGTGCTCGGCGGAGACGTCATGGGACTGCGTCCAGTCGACGCTGGTGTCGTAGAGCTCCCAGACGTCGTCGTCGTAGGAGCGGCGCTCGGTCTCCACCATCTCCCACGGCACGCCGTGCCGGGTGACCGCCATCCAGCCGTCGTGGTAGATGCCCCGGTGGCCGACCATCTCGAAGTACTGCAGTGTGTGCCGGTCCGGTTCGTCGGCGCCGTTGAAGCTGTAGAGCATGCTGGTGCCCTCGATCGGCTTCTGCGCGACGCCGTCCACCGTCGTGGGAGCCGGCAGCCCGGCGGCCTCCAGGACGGTCGGCATCACGTCGATGACGTGGTGGAACTGGTCGCGCACGCCGCCGCGCTCGGTGATCCCGGCCGGCCAGTGCACCACCATGCCGTCCCGGGTCCCGCCGAAGTGCGAGGCGACCTGCTTCGTCCACTGGTAGGGGGTGTTCATCGCCAGCGCCCACCCGACCGGGTAGTGGGCGTGCGTCGTCGGATCGCCGAGCGCCTCGTCGTGGTCGTTGATGTACGCGGCGCTGTCCGGGATGCCGCTGGCGAAGCGGTGCTCGTTGAGCGTGCCGCCCAGACCGCCCTCGGCCGAGGCGCCGTTGTCGCCGAGGATGTAGACGATCAGCGTGTTCTCCAGCGCGCCCGTCTCCTCGATGGCGTCGACGAGGCGGCCGACCTGCGCGTCGGTGTGCTCGGCGAAACCGGCGTAGAGCTCCATCAGCGACGCGGCCGACCGGCGCTCGGCCTCGTCCAGCTCGTCCCAGTGCGGCACCCCCTCGGCCCACGGCGCCAGCTCGGCGTCCGGCGGGACCACCCCGAGTTCCTTCTGCCGGGCGAGCGTGATCTCCCGCTGCCGGTCCCACCCGTGGTCGAACGCGCCCCGGTACTTCTCCCGGTACTCCCGGGGCACGTGGTAGGGGGCGTGGGTGGCGCCGAACGGTACGTAGGCGAAGAACGGGGTGTCGGGTTGGAGGGTCTGCTGGGTGCGGACCCAGTCGATCGCCTGGTCGACCAGGTCCTCGGACAGGTGGTAGCCGTCCTCCGGCCTCCGGGCCGGCTCGATCGGCGCGGTCCCGTCGAAGAGCACCGGGTACCAGTGGTTCATCTCCGCGCACACGAACCCGTAGAACTTCTCGAAGCCCTCACCGGTGGGCCACCGGTCGAAGGGGCCGGCCGGGCTGACGTCGCGGGCCGGCGTCTGGTGCCACTTGCCGAAGGCGCCCGTGTTGTAGCCGTTCCCCCGCAGCACCTGGGCCAGGGTGGCCGCGCTGCGCGGACGGATCCCGCTGTAGCCGGGTGCCGCGCTGGACATCTCCGTCGTGACGCCCATCCCGACCGAGTGGTGGTTGCGGCCGGTGAGCAGCGACTGCCTGGTGGGGGAGCAGATCGCCGTGACGTGGAACCGGGAGTAGCGCAGCCCGCCGTCGGCCAGACGGTCGGCCGTGGGCATCTCACAGGGGCCGCCGAACGCGCTCGGCGCGCCGAACCCCATGTCGTCGATGAGCACCACGACCACGTTCGGCGCGCCCTCGGGCGGGCGCACGGGCTGCGCGGGTGCGAACGGGGGGTTCTGCTCGCGCACGTCGGTCGACGTGGCGGCGGCGTGCTGTGGGTCCGGAATCGGCAGCTGTTCCCGGCTGACGCGCGGATCCGGCATCGTGCACTCCTTGGGTGTCGGCTGTCTCGGGTGTTCTCGGCCGGCCGAGCACGGCCGACCCTGCGGGGACCGGGCCCAGGCCCGGCGAAGGCGGGACGGAGGCGGGTCGGTCGCCGTTCAGTCCGCGGTCGTCTCCACCTCCTCGCGCGCAGGCGACGGCCGGAGCCGACGCGGTGGGGCGGCCGTCGGCGGCGCGCCGCCCCTGCGCTCCTTCGGCCTGTCGAAGGCCCCGGTGAGCCGCTGGGACCGGGCAGGGGAGAGCGCCGACACCGTGGTCGGACCTCGCACGTCAAGCACCGGACAGCTCCGCGGGCTGACCGTCGGGGGTCTCGACACCGTCGAGCCACGCGTCGACCTCGTCGGTGTTCTGCGCGATCCACTCCCGCGCGACCGTCTCGACGGGCTCGCCGTCCTTGCTCAGCTGGTTGATCCACGCGGACGCGGTCGCGGTGTCGACCTCCATCTGGGAGAGGAACCGCGCGACGTTCGGATTCTCGGACTCGAAGCCCTCACGCGCCAGGACGCGGATCTCGCCGGCGCCGGGCCACACGTCCTCGGGATCCTCCAGGTAGACCAGGTCCCACTGCACGTTCATCCAGTGCGGTTCCCAGCCCAGGAACACGACCGGTTCCCCACTGTCCGCGCGGCGCTCGACCTCGCCCAGCATGGCGGCCGTGCTCGACTGCACGAGTTCCCAGTCGCCGAGCCCGTAGGCGTCGTCCTCGATCGCGTCGAGGATGTACTGGTTGCCCGGGGTCCCGGCCTCGATGCCGATGAACTCGCTCCCGAACAGGTCCTGGTTCTCGGACAGGTCCGCCAGCGAGCGCACGCCGTGCTCCTCGGCGACGTACCGGGGGACCGCGGGCGCGTACGTCGTGCCCGTCATGAGCGTGCTGAGGACCTCGATGTCCCCGGAGCCCAGGTGTTCGGCGAAGACCGGTTCCTGGCTGGGCCACCAGTTGCCGAGGTAGGCGTCCACGCTGCCGTCGGCGAGCGCCTGCGCGCCGATGGGGACGGACACCTCCTGGACGGTCACCTCGTAGCCGGCGTCGTCCAGGACCTGGCGGACGATCTCGTTCTCCACGATCAGGTCCTCCCACGGCTGCTGCACCAGTTGGACGTCCAGCTCGCCGGACCCGCCCTGCTCGAGTCCCCGCGGTCCGCCGCACGCCGTGGCGAACAACAGGCTCGAAATGCACAATGCAGAGGTGATCATATGCGTTCTGGAACGCATTTCGTGACCCTTTCCGTCAGGCTGTCGGCCGCACTTTCGAATTCATCGAACAGCGCTGCGGACGGCTTGTCCAATTCTCGGGCACGATAAACGATTGCACGGCTGTGCACGGGGGTCAACGAATGAACAGTGACCAGCTAGAGCGAAGCCGGACGGCTCCCATAGACCTCTTCTATGGCAGGGCGGTGCCCTCGGCGACGGACGGCCAGCGGGTCACCAGGTCCACGAACGCCCCGGCGGCGGGGGACAGCTCCCCGGTCGGCCGGACGAGCACGCCGTGCCGCGCCACCGGGGGATCGATGCGCAGGACCACGGCACCGAGCGCCGCGGCGTCGCGCGCCAGACCGCTGGGGAGCAGGGCCGCGCCGGCCCCGGCCAGGACCAGGGGCACGATGGCGGCCCGGTGGGTGATCTCGACGGCGATGCGCGGCGGCGCGCCCGCCAGCGCGAGCACGTCGTCGAGGACGATCCTCGTCGTGGTGCCCTTGGGCGTGGTGATGAGGTCGAGGGCGGCCAGCTCGCGCACGGTGAGCGCGCCGGAGGCCGGCCTGGTGGCCGTGGGCGGGAGCACGGCCAGCACCTCCTGCCGCGGAAGCTCGATCACGCGCATGCCGGTGGTGGAGACGCCCTGCTCGGTGAGCCCGAGCTCGCACCGGCCGCGGCGGACCAGGTCCACCACCGCGGCGGCGTTCTCGGGGTCGACCACGCTGAACTCGATCCCGGGGTACCGGCTCCGGAAGGCCCCGACGAACGACGCGAGCGGGTCCACGGCCAGGGTCGTGACGGCGACGATCTCCAGCCGCCCGGACGCGAGCCCGGTCACCCGTTCGGCCGCGTTGTGCACCTTGGTGAAGCCGTGCAGCACCTGCCGGGCCGGTTCCATCAGGGCCTCACCGACCGGTGTCAGCACCACACCCCGGCCGAGACGGCGAAACACCGGAGCGCCGAGGTCCCTTTCCAGGGTCCGGATGGTATGTGAAAGCGAGGGCTGGGCGATACGCAGAGAATGGGCGGCACTCGTGAAGCTGCCGTGGCTCGCCACCGCGAGAAAACACTCCAGATGCCTGCGTTCCACGATGACCTCTGCTCCGGACGCGCGATTCCCCCACCGTACCCGTGAATCGCCGTATCGATGTGTTCGGGGCCCGGCATGCGAATATGCCGCGGGTCACGCGGTCGGGCCGCAGCGCCGCCTCCGGTGTGATCGGCTCGATCGGGACGTCCAGGTACGACGTGCGGTAGCCCCGGGCGTCCAGCAGGGGCGCGAGGAGCCCGAGGTCCTCGAAAGGCACGTGTCGGAGTGCCATCGCATCGCGTGTCACGGGTGTTGTCGCTCCTCGGTGGATCCCAGGTGGGGGCAGGCCGGGGTCAGCGGGCGCCGGCCAGCCAGGCGCGGGGCGACTGCCCCAGCTCGCGGGCGAACGCGCGGGAGAAGGCCGGCGGGTTGGCGTAGCCGAGCTCCGTCGCCGTACGGGCGACGGACGCCCCGCCCCGCAGCCGCTCCTGGGCGACGGTGAGCCGCCACCCCGTCACGTACTCGGCCGGCGACTGCCCGACGACCGACTTGAACCGGGCGGCGAACGCGCTGCGCGACATGTGCGCCTCCCGGGCCATCGTGGCGAGCGTCCACGGCCCGCCGGGGGTCTCGTGGACCGCCACCAGGGTGCGGGCGATGCGCTCGTCGGCGAGGCCCGTCAGCAGACCGGCGGGCAGGGCGAGTTCCTCGGTGTGGTCCAGGAGCCACCGGAAGAGGTGGACGAGCACCACCTCGAACAGCCGGTCGGCCAGCACCCGGCGGCCGCAGCGCACGTTGTCGATCTCGGCGAAGAGCAGGTCGAGCGACGGCTCCAGGCTGTCGACCGCCGCCAGGGGCAGGACGATCACGGCCGGGAGGGTGCGCACGAGCGGGTGCGTGGCCCCGCCGTCGAAGTCGAGCGTCGCGCACGCGAAGTCGGAGTCCTCCGTCGGCGCGTTGTGGAAGGAGTGCTCCAGGGGCCTCGGGTAGAAGAGCAGGCTCGGCCGATCGATCGCCCGGCGCTCCGGGCGCCCGTCCGCACCGCGGTGGGTCACCTCCATCTCCCCGCGCCGCAGCACGTGGAGGAAGCCCCGACCCGGTTGCGCGGCGAACGCCGTGACGCCGCACAGCGGTCCGGTGTGGAAGACGCGCGTGCGCACCCGGAACCTGTCCAGGAGGGGCGAGAGCCGGTCGAGGGAAGTCACGAACCGAGTATGCCAGACGATCTGGTACGAAACGCGGACGTTTTCCCGCTTTTCGTCCACGATTCGATGCCAGTCTGTGAGTGCGCCCCTCGGGGACTCCCACGAGGGGGCGATTCCGTCACGACCGAAGGAGTGCCCCATGCCCACCGTTCACCTCGTCGAGCACGAGTCGGCCACCGGCAGCGTCAAGGACCAGCTCGACCAGATCCACGCCGCGTTCGGCACCGTCCCCGCGATGTTCCGGGCCGTCGCGAACTCGCCGGCCGCGCTCACCAGCATGTGGTCGTCGTTCGGGGCCTTCGCCGGCGGGGCGCTCGGCCCGGCGTTTGGCGAGCAGGTCGCCGTCGCCGTCGCCAATCGCAACTCGTGCGAGTACTGCCTGGCCGCGCACACCGCCCTGGGCCGCAAGGCCGGCGTCAGCCGGGACGCCCTGACGGCCGCGCAGGACGGCACCTCCGACGACCCCCGCACCGCGGCACTCCTCCGCTTCGCCCTCCAGCTCGTGGAACACCGCGGGCAGGTGGCCCCCGAGGACGTGCGGGCCGTCCGCGACCAGGGCTGGGACGACGAGCACATCGTCGAGGTCGTCGCCCAGGTGGCCCTGAACCTGTTCACCAACTACATCAACATCGCGCTCGACGTTCCGGTCGACTTCCCCGGGGTGCGGCTGCGGCCCGTGAGCTGACACAGGCCGGCGGGGCCGTGCGGCCAGCGCCGCCGAGCGGTCCGCACGGTCCCGCCGGGCCACCCATCACACACCGTGTCCTCCCGCGGGCCGCGGCCGGTCGGCCCTGTGGCCCCATGGGCGACCTCGTGTGCGCCAACTCGCCATGCTGCCCGCCCTCACGCTCCTCCGCCCCGGTCCTGGCCGACTTCCGGACCCGGTTGCCGCGCGTGCGGATCGCCACCTCCCAGCCCGAGGAGGCCACCGCGGTGGGGGAGCTGGTCCGCACCGGCCGCGCGGAACTCGGCTTCCTGGACCAGCTCGGCGCCACAGGGGAGAGATGGAGACGGAGCACCTGCTCGACCACGAACGCCTGGCCTTCCCGTCCGGAGCCCGGAGGCTGTCGTACACGTACGTAGGTTCAGCCCCAATCGGAGGGCCGCGCCGCATCCGGGCGATTTGGCGTCTACTTCTCGGTATTCCACGGTCCTCGCACCGGGCGTGATGGAGATTCTGGCGCGCGCTGGGATTGCCTCGGGCGGGTGGTGGAACTTGACCAGTTCCTTCCACGCGGGCCTTGACACGGTAGTTTCAGGGCATGGATGGGACCAAGGACGGCCAGGGCCGCTGGGTGGTGCACGGTGAGCGCACCCTGTACGACAACCCGTGGGTGCGGTTGGGCAAGGCTGACATCACCACTCCCTCCGGGAACAGGTTCGAGCACCACACCGTCACCCTGCCCTCGGCCGCAGTGATCGCGATTCTGGACCGGACCGAAGAGCATGTCCTGATGAGCTACCGGCACCGGTTCGTGCCCGATGTGTGGGGGTGGGAGTTGCCCGGAGGGCTTCTGGACCCTGCGGAGACGCCGGAGCAGACCGCTGTCCGCGAAGCCCTGGAGGAGACCGGGCATCAGGTCGGCGCTGTGGAGCACGTGGCCACGTTCGAGCCGATGATCGGTACGGTCCGCAGCCCCCACCACGTCTTCGTCGGTCGAGGCGCCGAGCTGGTCGCGGACCCGACCGAGTTCGACGAGGGCGTCTACGAATGGGTGCCCCTGGCTAAGGTCCGCAGCTTGGTCGCCGAGGGGCGGGTACAGAGCTCAGGCACCCTCGTCGCCCTGCTCCACCTCCTCGCCTCCTGACGGAGACCGAGGTTCCAGGAGCCGGGCCAACCGGGCACGTTGACGGACAGAACCGGACCGCTCGGAGAGCTCAGTGGCGCGCTGTGCCTGGCGACGGGCCTGAGCGAGGTCGCCGTGGACGGAGTAGGCCACGGCCAGATCGGTGCGCAGTCCGGCCTCGGCGCGTCCGAGCTCCAACGGGGCGATGCCATCGAGCGCGCGGGTGAGGTCCTCGATCGCCTCGCTGTGCCCCAAGCGGGCCAGGCAGTGCCCGCGCCAGCGCAGGAGGTGGGTGTGGTCCAACATCAGGAACGGCAGCGAGGGGTCGTCCGGCTGCTGCGGTAGAAGGGCGAAGGCCCGTTCCAGTGCCCTCTGGGACTGCGGCTCCTGGCCGAGCGACGCACGCACCTCTCCTTCGGCTGCCCACAGCCACGAGCACAGCAAGGGCGGCAGTGCCTTTCCTCCCTCGTCGTGCGCCGCTCTGATAACCGCCAGCGCCTCGTTTCCCCGACCGCTGTCCAAGAGCACGTAGATCTGCTCGGCGCTCACGTGGGCAAGGACCACGGGGTCTTCACTTTCACGTGCGGCCGATTTGGCGATTTCGTCATAGCGCCAGGACGTTGCCACACCTCCCGCGTCCAGTGCCTGCCATCCGGTCAGGGAGGCGGCCTCGGCCAGGGCTCGGGCGAGGCCCCGCCGCACGGGCCCGGGGATCGAGTGGCGCAGCAGTTCGTGCATCTGTTGAACGTGCGCC
Source organism: Nocardiopsis sp. NRRL B-16309 (assembly GCF_001279585.1). Lineage (GTDB taxonomy): Bacteria > Actinomycetota > Actinomycetes > Streptosporangiales > Streptosporangiaceae > Nocardiopsis. The sequence goes on from NZ_LGEC01000086.1 coordinate 33,561, forward strand.
TGACTCTGGGCCAGGAGGTAATGGGCTCCAAGCTTTCGGTCGATCAACCGCAGGTTCTGCGTTTGCTGCCCGAAAAGACGGACGAGCGCCTGATCGATGGACGCGACCTCCAGACGTTCGCGCACCTGGTGATCGATGGCCGATGCCCCCGATGGAGCGGCACGTGCGGCGTCGCTGCCGGCAGCAGAACGACCCGTCTCCAGAGGCGCCTGTTGGGGTGCCAGACCGAACAACATCCGGGAGCGGTCGGGCATGCCGAGCCCATCAGCGATCCGCTCGATCAGCTGCAGCGAGCTGACCGTCCGCCTTCCGCTCAGGATCTCGCTCACTCGCCCCTGAGCGATGCCGGTCGTCGAGGCGATCCGGGTCTGGCTCGCGCCATGGGTCTGGGCCAGACGAAGCAGACCAGCGATGTCGCGCTCTCGTAGGAGCCGCTGAGTGTCCTGTCGCTCCCATGCCCAGGCCGGAATGTCGATCCTCTCCCAGGGATGACCGGGCATGGCTTCCTTCCATTCCTTTATCGGTCGACGTGGACGCGGCCTCGATTATCCCCGGGTGGGATATCCACCAGGGATGGGAAGGGCGGTACCAGCAACGGGATCGTCGCCTGTGACACACCCTCCCGCTCCACCGAGAGCGCTGTCACAGGAGTCCGTCCATGGACACTTCACCGGCCGTCGAGTCACTGCCGACGCACGTCGACATCGACACCACGCTGCGCGTCAAAATTCTCGATGCCTGCGGTATGACCTGCACCTTCTGCCACAACGAGGGCACGCCTGTCGTGGTCGACAACCGCCGCCGTGGACCAGGACCCTTTCTAACCGCTGGAAGCTCCGGAAGAACGTCGATTTATGCCGCCACCAACGGCTCCCGCTTCCTTCCGGCCACGATCCCACCCGATGAGGGCTTCGCTCACGCCCTGCACCGATTGCGTGAGCGCATGGGCCTCACCGAACTCCATCTCACCGGGGGCGAACCCACACTCCACCCGCGTCTGTCCGACCTGGTCCGCCTCGCTACCGCTCAGGGGTATCGGGTGTGTATGACCTCCAACGGTGAGAACGGAGCGCGGCAGATACCCGCCTGCGCCAATGTAGGGCTCGACCGGGTCAACTTCTCCATCTTCGGCACCACCCCCGATGAACTCGCCCAGGTCCAGCACGACCGCTTCCGCGACCCCGCCAAGGCCACCGCCAAGATCGAGGCCCTACACGCCTCCATCCAGGCCTGCGTCGACCACGGAGTCTCCGCCAGCGCCAATATCGTCATCCTCGACCACACCCACATCGACCGCGTCCACCGGCTCTTGGACACCTACGCGCCCGAGTTGTCCGTCCGTCTGCTCAACTCACTCGACCACGGCCAGGCCTCCATCGACGCCATCCACGAAGTTCTGGCCCAGCGCGGTGCCGTCGCCGAGGCCCGCCACCTCACGGCAGGAGCCTCCGGGGCGCGCACCGCCTACCGCATCGACGGCGGACGGCGCCGTGTCCACGTCAAGTGGATCCGCCCGGTGCGCCTGCCCGCCATCTGTCGGGGGTGCCGGTTCAACAACGACACTGACTGCCAGGAAGGCTTCTACGGACTGCGCCTGTACCGGGACCGCCCAGGGAACTACTTGGCCGGCGTGTGCCTGCAACGCATGGACCTGTGCCAACCGATCGACGACTTCCTCAACGGTCCTGTGAGTACCGAGATCCTCCGCTTCCGCCAGGTCGACCGTGACAGGCTGGAAGCCAACCACGCCACCCCCGCCACTTCGCCCACGACGAAACCCGACGGAAGGAAGCCCGACAACATGAGCGCGATCGAGTACGAGGCCAAGGTCGTGGACATCGACCCCGACCAGGTCGCCCGGCTCATCCTCGACAAGGGCGGCGCGGATCTGGGGGAGGTGCTCCAGCGCCGCTACGTCTACGACATCGAACCCGGCGACGCCTCCCGATGGATACGTCTGCGCGACACCGGCACCGAGGTGACGCTCACGGTCAAGGAGATCGACTCCGACGCCATCGGAGGCACTCGCGAGACGGAGACAGCCGTCGGTGGCTTCGAGACCGCCAACGCGCTGTTGGGCAAGCTCGGCTACACCCCCAAGGCCTACCAGGAGAACCGCAGGCACAGCTTCACCCTGGACGGGGCCCAGCTGGAGATCGACTCCTGGCCGCGCATCCCCGCCTATCTGGAGATCGAGGCGGACAGCCGTGCCGAGGTTGTCCGCATCGCGGCACTGCTCGGCTATGCAGAGGCGGACCTGACGGGAGAGAACACGACCAAGGTCTACACCCGCTACGGCATCGACCTGTCCGCCATCGCCGATCTGCGCTTCGGCGCGGAGTGAGTCCTGTCCGCCGTGGCTCAGGTTCCGGAGGCCGCCTCCAGCCGGACCACGACGGCCTTCGACACCGGTGTGTTGGAGCCCTCCGCGACAGCGCCGAGCGGAACCAGCGCGTTCGCCTCGGGGAAGTAGGCGGCGGCGCACCCCCGTGCGGTCGGATAGGACACGACCCGGAACCGCGGGGCCCGGCGCTCCTCGACTCCGGTGCGCGGGTCGGTCCACTCCGAGACGAGGTCGACCAGGTCCCCGTCGGCGAGGCCGAGCGCGGCGATGTCGTGGTCGTTGACCAGCACCACGCGGCGCGCGTTCTCGATGCCCCGGTAGCGGTCGGACAGGCCGTAGACAGTGGTGTTGTACTGGTCGTGGCTGCGCATCGTCTGCAGGAGCAGCCGCCCGTCGGGGACCTCGATCGGCTCGGGGACGTTGACCGTGAAGTTCGCGCGCCCGGTGGCGGTCGGGAAGGTGCGTGAGTCGCGGGGCGGGTGCGGCATGACGAACCCGTCCGGCTCGCGCACCCGCCGGTTGTAGTCCGCGCAGCCCGGCACCACGCGCGCGATGTGGTCGCGGACGGCGTCGTAGTCGCGCTCGAACTCCTCCCAGCGCACAGGGTGGTCCGTGCCCAGCAGCCGGCGGGCGAGGCGGGCGACGATCGCGACCTCCGACAGCAGGTGCTCGCCCGCGGGCCGCAGACGGCCCCGGGAGGCGTGCACCACCGACATCGAGTCCTCGACGGTGACGAACTGCTCCCCCGACTCCTGGACGTCCCGTTCGGTGCGGCCGAGCGCTGGCAGGATCAGGGCGGTCCGACCCGGTACGACGTGCGACCGGTTGAGCTTGGTCGACACGTGCACGGTCAGGTCGCAGCCGCGCAGCGCGCGCTCGGTGGCCGCGGTGTCCGGTGTGGCGGCGGCGAAGTTGCCGCCCATGGCGATCAGCGCCCTGACGCGCCCCTCGTGCATGCCGTGCAGGGTCTCGACGGTGTCCATCCCGTGCGCACGCGGCACGTCGACCCCGAACTCCTCCTCCAAGGCGCGCAGGAACGCCTCCGGCATCTTCTCGTAGATGCCCATGGTCCGGTCGCCCTGCACGTTGGAGTGCCCCCGCACCGGGCACAGCCCGGCCCCCGGCGTGCCGATCATGCCGCGCAGCAGCACCAGGTTGACGGCCTCGCGGATGGTCGCCACGCCCTGCCTCTGCTGGGTCAGGCCCATCGCCCAGCACACGACCGTGCGCTCGGAGTCGACCAGCATGCGCGCGATCCGCTCGATCTGGGGCCTGCCGAGCCCGGTCGCGCGCTCGGTCGCGGCCCAGTCGATGTGCCGTGCCCGGCGCGCGAACTCCGCGAAGCCGTGCGTGTGCGCCTCGACGAACGCCCGGTCGAGCACCGTGCCCGGCGCCGCGTCCTCGGCCAGCACGAGCAGCCCGGTCAGGGCGCGCAGCAGCGCCAGGTCGCCGCCGATGCGGATCTGCGCGAACTCGTCCGCCAGCGCGGTGCCCCGGCCGACGATCCCGCTCGCCTTCTGCGGGTTCCTGAACCGGAGCAGCCCGGCCTCGGGCAGCGGGTTGACCGCCACGATCCGCCCGCCGCGCTCCTTCACCCTCTCCAGCGACGCCAGCATGCGCGGGTGGTTCGTGCCCGGGTTCTGGCCGAGCACCAGGACCAGGTCCGCGTGCTCGACGTCGGACAGCGAGACCGAGCCGGTACCGATCCCGATCGTCTCGTTCAGGGCCATTCCGGAGGACTCGTGGCACATGTTCGAGCAGTCCGGCAGGTTGTTGGTGCCGAAGCACCGCACGAGCAGCTGGTAGGCGAACGCCGCCTCGTTGCCGGTGCGCCCTGAGGTGTAGAAGGCGGCCTGGTCGGGGGAGTCGAGCGCGTGCAGGTGCTCGGCGATGACGTCGAAGGCCTCCGCCCACCCGATCGGCCGGTAGTGGGTGTCGCCCTCGCGCAGGACCATCGGCTCGGTCAGCCGCCCCTGCCCGCCCAGCCAGTGGTCGGTGTGTCCGGCCAGGTCGGCGACCGCGTGCCGGGCGAAGAAGCCAGGACCGGCCCGGCGGGTCGTGGCCTCCTCCGCGACCGCCTTGGCGCCGTTCTCACAGAACTCGGCGCGCTTGCGCCGGTCGCCCTCGGCCGCCCGCGGGTCCGGCCACGCGCACCCGGGGCAGTCGAACCCCGCCCGCTGGTTGACCAGCGGCAGCGTCCGCACGGTCCGGGCGACGCCCATCTGCTCGCGGGCGCGCCGCAGGGAGACCAGCACCCCGGTGAGCCCGGCCGCGGACCGGCCGGGCTCACCGACGCGCAGCGCGTCCTCGTCGACATCCTGTTCAGGGGCGCGCTCGACCATGCGTCACACCTTGTCCTCGACGGTGTCGGAGGGCGTCGCTGCGGCGGGCGTCGTCCCAGCGCGTGTCGCTCCGGCGGACGCCGTCCCGGCGGGTTCCGCGCCGTTCGGCTCGGTCCAGCCCTCCTCGATCAGGCTCTGCGAGACCTGGTCGGTGAAGTCGTCTCCCTCCAGCAGGTGCTGGGAGACCTGTTCGGTGAACTCGTCGCCCTCCAACAGGTGCTGCGACACCTGCTCGGTGAGCTTCTCGCGCTCCAGTCTGCGCTGCACCCGGATCTGGCGGGCGCGCTCCGCGGCGAGCTGTTTCCACGTCGCCACGCACATCACCAGCATGACGACGCTGAACGGCAGGGCGATGAGGATGGCGCCGACCTGGAGGGCGTTCAGGCCGCCCGCGAGCAGCAGCGCGATGGCCACCAGCCCCTCGGCCGTCGCCCAGAACACCCGGCTCCACACCGGTGTCTCCGGATCTCCCCCGGAGGCCAGCATGTCGACCACCAGCGAACCGGAGTCCGACGAGGTCACGAAGAACAGCACGATGAGCACGACCCCGCCCGCGACCAGCAGGGTTCCGCCCGGCAGGTCACCGAGCAGGGAGAACAGGGCGGCCTCGGTGTCCACGGACCCGTCCGCCGCGACACCGCCGCCGGAGCCGAACACCTCGCGGTACAGGGCGCTGCCGCCGAACACGGTGAGCCACAGGAACGTGACCGCCGTCGGCACCAGCAGGACGCCGGTGACGAACTCGCGCACCGTGCGGCCGCGCGAGATGCGCGCGATGAACACGCCCACGAACGGCGCCCAGGACATCCACCAGCCCCAGTAGAAGGTCGTCCACCAGCCCTGCCACTGGGCGCCGTCCGCGCCCTCCAGCGCACTGGTGTCGAAGCTCAGCCGGAGCAGGTTCTGGAAGTAGAGCCCGAGCGACTGCACGAACTCCCGGAAGATGAACAGCGTCGGCCCCGTGACCAGCACGATGAGCAGCAGCACGGCGGCGAGGCCCATGTTGATCTGCGACAGCCACTTGATCCCGCGCTTGACGCCGGTGGTCACCGAGAAGATCGCCAGCGCGGTGATCGCGCCGATCAGGACGATGTACGTCCAGTTGCCCGGGTCGCTGACCACGCCGAGGAAGTCGAGCCCGGAGGCGATCTGCAGGACACCGAGGCCGAGCGAGGTGGCCACGCCGAACAGGGTGCCCACGACCGCGATGATGTCGATCAGGTCGCCGGCCCAGCCGTTCACCCGTTCCTTGCCCAGCACCGGCTCCAGGGCCCAGCGGATCGACACCGGACGGTTCCTGCGGTGGATCGCGTACGCGATGGCCAGGCCGACGACCACGTAGATCGCCCACGGGTGCAGGCCCCAGTGCAGGAACGTCTGCACCAGCGACTGCTGGGCGAGGTCGTGCGGCGTGCCCTCGACGCCCGGCTTGGGGGCGGCGAAGTGGTTCAGCGGCTCCGCGACGCCCCAGAACACCAGTCCGATGCCCATTCCGGCGGCGAACAGCATCGAGAACCACGTGCTGAGCCGGAACTCGGGCTCCTCGTCGTCGGGGCCGAGCTTGATGTCACCGAACCGGCCGAGGCCGACCCGGATCGAGAACACCACGAACGCGCAGACGATCAGGATGTAGTACCACCCGAACGTGCCGATCACGGTGTCCTGAAGGGCGGTGACCGCCGCCGACACGGCCTCGGTGAAGAACACCGCGGCCGCGACGAACGCGGTCACCAGGATCACTGAGGGCCAGAAGACCCTGGGGGCAGTGATCATCTACTCGTCACCATCCTTGTCAGGAGCGAGTGCCTTCTGCACCCACTCGTGGAACGCGCCGATGTGGTGCTCCGAGGGGACGAGGACACCACCGCCGGCGTAGGCCCGCGAGGACATCGCGGGCTGGCAGCGCTCACAGGCGTCGAAGTCCTGCTGGTTGACCCGGTGGAACAGTTCGACGGAGCGCGAGACGTCGCGGCCGGAGGCCACGACGTCCTTGCTGTACAGCCAGTCGCACTCGACGACCGTGCGGTCGGCGGACAGCGGGAACATCCGGTGCACGATCACGTGGTCGGGCACGAGGTTGATGAAGACCTGCGGTCGGACGGTGATCGCGTAGTACTTGCGGTCCTGTTCGGAGTCCACCCCGGCCAGCCGGTCGAAGCCCTCGCCGCCGTCCACGGTGAACCCCGAGACGTCCTCACCGAAGGCCGCGCCGTGCCCGACGAAGTACTGCGCGGCGTAGCCGTCGGCGAACTCGGGCAGGACCTCGGTCAGCTCGGGGTGGATGGTCGCGCAGTGGTAGCACTCCATGAAGTTCTCGATGATGAGCTTCCAGTTGGCCCGGACGTCGTAGGTGATGCGGCGTCCCAGCTCCAGCTCGTCGACCTCGTAGTTGTCGACGGCCTCCAGCGACCCCAGCCGCTCGACGACGTCGGCCTGCACCGTGTCGGCGAACGAGGGCGGGTCCGGGGCCAGGCACAGCCACGCGTAGCCCAGCCACTCGCGCAGGTGCACCGCCTTGAGCCCGTACTCGGTGCGGTCGATGTCGGGCATCGACGTCAGGTTCGGCGCGGCGACCAGCCTGCCGTCCAGCCCGTAGGTCCAGGCGTGGTAGGGGCACTGGAAGGTGCGCTTCACACTGCCGGACTCGTCCGTGCAGAGCCTGGCGCCCCGGTGCCGGCAGATGTTGAGGAAGGCGCGCAGCGACCCGTCCCTGGACCGCGTGACCAGCACGCTCTCGCGGCCGATCTGGACCGTGCGGAAGTCGCCCGGCTCGGGCAGGTCGGCGGCGCGGACCGAGCAGAACCACATCCGCTCGAAGATCCTGTCCTGTTCGCGGGAGAAGACGCCGGGGTCGGTGTAGCTGTGTCCGGGCAGGGTCGGGATCAGGCTCTCGGGCAGCGCGGAACCGGCGGCGCGGGTCATGAGGTTCTCGGTCAAAGCTGACTCCGTCTCTGTGCTGAGCGGTCTCCGAGGGTCGGCGCGCGGGGCGCCGGTGGTCGGGGGGAGCCGGGGCGGGTCTTCGGTGGGGGCGGTGCGCGGCGGGCACCGCCCCGGTATCAGGCGGCGGGTGGGCGCCTCACGACCGGATCCGTACCATGTCGGGGTCGAAGAGCGGCTCGGCCGCCACCACCGCGGGGACGCGTTCGCCGAAGTACTCGATCTCGACGGCCGTCCCGGGCACGGAGGCGCTCGCGGGCAGCCACGCGTAGGCGATGTTCCTGCCGATGGTGTAGCCGCGCGCCGCGCTGGTGACGTAGCCGGCCGGCACACCGTCCACGCGGACCGGCTCGGAGCCCATGACGACCTGGCGGGGGTCGTCGATGGTCAGGCAGGTGAGCTTGCGAGTGACGGTGTCCGCGGAGCGGCCCCGCAGGGCGTTCCTCCCGTGGAAGAAGCCCTTGTTCATGCGCACCGCGAATCCGACCCCGGCCTCGTAGGGGTCGTGCTCGGTGCTCATGTCCGAGCCCCAGGCCCGGTAGCCCTTCTCCAACCGCATGCTGGTGAAGGCGCCGCGGCCCGCGGCGATCACGCCGTGCTCCTGTCCCGCCTCCCAGAGGGTGTCCCACAGGCGGCGGCCCATGTCGGCGGTGGTGTAGAGCTCCCAGCCCAGCTCACCGACGTAGGACAGGCGCATCGCGGTCACCGGGACGTCGCCGACGAAGGCCTGCTTCGCCTTGAAGTAGCCCAGCGCCCGGTGTGAGAAGTCCTCGCGGGTCAGCGGCTGGAGGAGGTCGCGCGCGGCCGGCCCCCACAGTCCGATGCAGCACGTGCCCGCGGTGATGTCGCGCAGCTGGACGGTGCCGCTGCGGGGCAGGTGGCGGCGCAGCCAGTCCAGGTCGATCGGGCCGTTGGCGCCCACCTGGAAGCGGTCCTCGGCGAGCCGGGCGACGGTGAGGTCGCTGCGGATCCCGCCGTCCTCGTTGAGCATCAGGGTGTAGACGACCGAACCGACCCTGCGGTCGAGCTGGTTGGTCGTCATCGCCTGGAGGAACGTCAGCGCCTCCGGGCCGGTGACCTCCAGGCGCTTCAGGGGCGTCATGTCGAACATCGCCACCCGCTCGCGCGCCACCAGGGCCTCCGCGCCCGCGATCGGCGACCAGTACCGGGAGGCCCACTCGCCCCGCTCGGGGATCTGCTCGACCTCGGGCAGGTCCGCGTTGGCCTCGTACCACTGCGGCCGCTCCCAGCCGGACGCTTCGAGGAACACCGCCCCGAGTTCCACCTGGCGCTCGTGGAAGGGGCTGGTGCGCAGGGGGCGGGGGCGTTCGGCGGGCTGCAGGGGGTGCAGTACGTCGTAGACCTCGTCGAAGGCCTGGCAGCTGCGCAGGTGGACGTACTCCGGTCCCCGCTCGACCTCCTCGAACCGGTTGAGGTCGCAGTTGTGCAGGTCCAGGCCGGGCTGGCCGTCCACCAGCCACTCCGCCATCGCCCTGGCCACGCCCGCGGAGTGCGTGATCCACACCGCCTCGGCGACCCAGAAGCCCTGGAGGTCGGGGTGCTCGCCGAGCAGGGGGTTGCCGTCCGGGGTGAAGGAGAACAGCCCGTTGATCCCCTCGTCGACGCCGGCGTCGGCCAGGCACGGCAGCAGGTCGACGGCGTCCTTCCAGGACTGGCCGAAGTCCTCGGGGGTGAACGGCAGTTCGGACGGCATGGTCGGCGCGACGCCGGGGTCGAGGATGTCGTCGGCGGAGATCGGCATCGGGCGGTGCTCGTAGGCCCCGATCCCGATCCGGTCGACGTGCTCGCGGAAGTAGAGGCCGGCCTCCTGGTGCCGCAGCAGCGGTTTGCTCATCTCGCGCCGTTCGTCGTTGACGCCCCTGAGCACCGGCAGCGGAGTGGTCCTGACGTACTGGTGCGCCATCGGGACCAGCGGGATGTCGAGGTCGACCATGCGGCCGATCCGCGGCCCCCACATGCCGACGCAGGAGACGACGATGTCGGCCGCGAAGGTGTCGTGCTCGGTGACCACGGCACGGACCCGCCCGCCGTGGCGCTCGATGCCGGTGACCTTGTGGTGGGCCAGGAACCGGGCTCCGCGATCGATCGCCCGCCTGGCCTGGGCCTCGCCCGCGCGTACCGGCTTGGCCAGGCCGTCGCCGGGGATGTGGAACCCGCCCAGGATCTTGGCGGGGTCGAGCAGCGGGTGCAGCTCCGCGCACTCGCCGGGGTCGCGCAGGTGGCTCTCGACGCCCCACGACGTCGCCCAGCCGTGCCTGCGCTTCAGGTCCGCCCAGCGCTCGGGCGTGGTCGCCACCTCCAGGCCGCCGAGCTGCTGGAAGCACCACTGGCCGTCCAGCGTCAGCGCCGTGTACTTCTCGACGGTGTACGTGGCCAGCCGCGTCATGGTCCTGCACCCGACGGTCTGGTACACCAGGCCGGGTGCGTGCGAACTGGACCCACCGGTGGCGAACAGCGGCCCCTGTTCGAGCACGGTGACGTTGGTCCACCCGCGCTCGGTCAGCTCGTCGGCCAGCGCGCAGCCGACGATGCCCGCCCCGATGAGCACAACGCGTGGTTGGGTCGGCATGGAAGCTCTCCTGATCATGTGGTCGTAGCGCGTCCGAACCCGCGCTGGAGCCAGTCGTCGAGACACGGCGCCCGGTCGCCCCCGGTGGGGCGCCGGCTGCCGGTGGAGGTAGGGGTGCTGGTGGCTGTGGCTGTGGCTGTGGCTGTGGCTGTGGCTGTGGCTGGGCCGGGTCCGGTGGCTGTGCCGGGTCCGGGGCTCGCCGGGGGTCGGACCACCGGCCCGCGCGGGTGGCCGCGGTGGGTCACAGGTTGGGGTAGAGCGGGTGCTTGGCGGCCAGCGCGCGCACGCGCGCGCTCAGCGCCTGGGCGTCGAAGTCGGGCTTGAGGGCCTGGGCGATGACGT
>NZ_LGEC01000087.1 GCF_001279585.1 Nocardiopsis sp. NRRL B-16309
GGGGCCAAAACAAACATGGCTTAAAGAAAATCAAACACGCGCTGTTGAGTTCTCAAGAAACAACCGCTCATCCCGTACAAGCCCCCGACCGTTTCACCGGTCGGTGTGCTCTTCCATGGAAGGCTGTCTGCGTTTCCACCGCCAGTGCGGTGTGGACGCCTCGTTGTGTCTTTACTTTATCAGGTGTTCCGTACCCCGCCAAATCGGCGGTTTCGGAGCAATTGATCGGGGTAAAGCCCGTTCCGCTTCTCCGACCCGGCGAATTCGCCCGGCTCTCGAAGCAACTCCCCGAGCCTACCGGAACCGCATCAGTGCTCGGAACCGGATGCCCTGTCCACACCTTCGGTCCATGACATGCGCAGCACATCAGAGGAGAGTCGAAGATCTGGAACCTGGAGAGTGCCACCGGCACGCCCACGTGGAACCGTGTTCGTTTCGCTCGGTGGATGGCCGACCCCTCGCGGTCCTGGACCGGTCGGAGGCGACTCGGAGAACATTACCCTCCGCCCCGCGCACCCGCAAACCGTTCAGGGAGTGACGTGAGTCACATCAGCCGAGGATCTCGCCCGTGCCCGTGCCCGGTGCCGCGTAGAGCCATTCGACCTCCAGGTCGATGGCGGCGACCGTCGCCGGCGGGTACCGCGTCAGATGGTCGTCTCCCAGGAACCCCGCCGCCAGCTGGGCGATCGTCGGGTTGTGGCCCACCACGAGCACCGTCTCCGCGCTCGGGTCGAGGCGGTTGATCATCTCCAGGAGTTCGTCCGGGCCCGCTGAGTAGACCTCGTCCGAGTAGTCGACCTCAGGAGAGCCCGCGAGACCCAGTTCGTGGAGCACACCCTTGAGCGTCTGCCTGGTACGCCTGGCCCCGGAACAGATCACGTGGTCGGGTGCGTACCCGCGCTCCGAGAGCAGTCGGCCGACGGTGGCGGCCTGGAGATGGCCCCTGTCGTTGAGCGGACGGTCGAAGTCGTCCTCGCCGTGGCCGACGTCGGCCTTGGCGTGGCGCATGAGCAGCAGTGTCCGCTTCATGACGCGAGAGCCGTTGCGACGAGCGCCAGTGCTCCGATGAACCCCACCATCACTCCCACGATGACGAACAAGCCCTTCATCCCGGTCACCAGGCACCTCCCCCTCGTCACTCGGTGCCGCCACGGCACGGCCGCCGCCCGCATCGATACCCGACTCAAGGTTAGGTGCGTCCTCCACACCCGGAACAGTGCCCCCTCGCAGCCGTTTCTCACCTCTTCTGGCCAGGCTTCCGGAACCGGTTCCGACTCCCGCGGGCGCCGAGGACCCGGACGGACGACCGAGGGCCCCTCTCCACCGCGCGCGGTCGCGCCGGACCACGTCTCGGCACCAACCGCGAACCCGCGATGACGGCCGATCGCGTACACGCGCGACCGCACACGCGGCGGCGGCCGCCCGGGCATCCCCGGACGGCCGCCACGACCGCGTCGGAGCGGGCCACACCCGGACGGCGGGCCCCACTCCTCCGGCAACCTCAGCCCTTGCCGTCTCCGGCGCGGGCCTCCTCCTTGTGGTCGGGCACGTTCTCCTTCTTGCCGCTGTCGGTGTCGCCGTCCCCGGACGCCGTCGGCTCCTGGTCCGGAGCGCCCTGGCCGGTGTCCCCGCTCTCGGGTGCGTCCCGGGGCTCGACCGCGCGGTCGATCTCGGCCAGTTCGGTCTCGGTCCCCGCGCCGCGGCGCTTGGACCACAGGACGGCTCCGACGAGCACGCCCACGGCGACCACGCTCACGCCCGCCCGCAGTGCCGTGTTGTCCGCGTAGATCACCACGCTGGGCGCGACGATGAGCGCGACGAGGTTCATCACCTTCAGAAGGGGGTTGATGGCCGGGCCGGCCGTGTCCTTGAACGGGTCGCCGACCGTGTCGCCGATCACCGTGGCCTCGTGGGCCGCCGATCCCTTGCCGCCGTGGTGGCCGTCCTCGACGAGCTTCTTGGCGTTGTCCCAGGCTCCGCCGGAGTTGGACAGGAAGACCGCCATGAGCACACCGGCGGCGATGGCACCGCCGAGGAACGCTCCGAGCGGCGCGTAGCCCAGGGCGAAGCCGACCGCGATCGGCGCGAGCACGGCCAGGAGGCCGGGCGTGACCAGTTCCCGCAGCGAGTCCTTCGTGCAGATGTCGACGACCCGGGCGTACTCCGGCTTCTCGGTGCCGTCCATGATCCCCGGGCGGGTCCGGAACTGGTTGCGCACCTCCAGCACGACCCGGCCGGCCGCGCGGCCGACGGCCATGATGGCCAGGCCGGAGAAGAAGAACACGACGCTGGCGCCGATGATCACGCCGACCAGCACGTCCGGCTGGTCGATGGACAGGGAGAACGCCTCGGCGTCGCCGAGCTGCTCCTGCACGGACGTGCGGAACGCCCCGAACAGCGCGGTGGCCGCGAGCACGGCCGTGGCGATCGCGATGCCCTTGGTGATCGCCTTGGTCGTGTTGCCGACGGCGTCCAGCCCGGTGAGGATCTCCGCGCCGGGGCCCTCGACGTCACCCGACATCTCGGCGATGCCCTGGGCGTTGTCCGAGACCGGCCCGAAGGTGTCCATGGCCACGATGATGCCGACCGTGGTGAGCAGGCCCGTGCCGGCGAGCGCCACGGCGAACAGGCTCAGGGTGATCGACCCGCCGCCCAGCAGGAAGGCCGCGTAGACGGCTCCGGCGATGAGGAGGGCGGAGTAGACGGCCGACTCCAGGCCCACGGAGATGCCGGAGAGGATGACGGTCGCCGCGCCGGTCTCCGAACTCTCGCCGATGTCCCGGACGGGACGCCGGTTGGTCTCGGTGAAGTACCCGGTGAGCATCTGGATCGCCGCGGCGAGCACGAGGCCGATGAGGACGGCGGCCACCGCGATGATCCGCGGGTCGGGGTCGTTGCCGGCCGCCTCGATCTCCGCGAGCACCTGCGGGCTGACGCCGGACAGCTCCTCGAAGCTGCCGGGCAGGTACCAGAAGGAGGTGGCGACCACGAGCACGGCGGAGATCGCCGCGGAGATGAAGAACCCGCGGTTGATCGCGGTCATCGCGGTCCTGTCCCGCGGACGGGGCGCGACGATGAAGATGCCGATCATGGCGGTGATGATGCCGATCATCGGGACCAGGAGCGGGAACACGAGGCCCTCGGTACCGAAGGCCACCCGGCCCAGGATGAGGGAGGCCACGAGCACGACCGCGTAGGACTCGAAGAGGTCCGCCGCCATGCCCGCGCAGTCGCCCACGTTGTCGCCGACGTTGTCGGCGATGGTGGCGGCGTTGCGGGGGTCGTCCTCGGGGATGCCCTGCTCGACCTTGCCGACGAGGTCTGCGCCGACGTCGGCGGCCTTGGTGAAGATGCCGCCGCCCACACGCATGAACATGGCGAGCAGCGCGGCACCGAAGCCGAAGCCCTCCAGCACGATGGGCGCGTCGCCGCGGTACAGCATGACCACGGCGGCGGCGCCGAACAGCCCGAGTCCGACGGTGATCATGCCCGCCACACCGCCGGTGCGGAAGGCGATCCGCATCGCGGTGTGGCCGGCGGCCGCGTCGCCGCCGCGCGCCGCGGCCGCGACCCTGACGTTGCCGCGCACGGCCAGCCACATCCCGATGAAGCCCGTCGCCGCCGACAGCAGCGCGCCGAGGGCGAAGAACACCGACCGGCCGATGGCGATGGCCCAGGAGTCCGCGGGGAGCAGGAGGAGCAGGAGCGGGATGAGCACGACGAAGACCGCGAGGGTGCGGAACTGTCGTTTCAGGTAGGCCGCCGCTCCTTCCTGTACCGCGAACGCGATGTTGCGCATTCGCTCTGTGCCCTGCCCTGCGGCGAGGACCTCACGCACCAGCATCCCCGCGACGGCGAGGGCCAGAAGTGCCACCACCATGACGATGATGACGAGTGTGAAGTCGCTGCCTTCCAGTGCTAGGGCCGTGCCGCTTTCCGCGGCGAGGTTGAGCCCAGACAATCCGTCCTCCTTGCGACGGGCACGACCGTTTCTGCCCCCGTCCCCGGACACGTCCGGAACGGTTCACCCCGTGGGTGCCGGTCCCGCGCGCGACCGTGGACGTACCGCCGTCCGGAAGGTGCCTGAGCTGGCCCGACGGCACGCTTGGCGGGGTCGAAGCGGTGCCACCTTTGGTTGTGGAGCGCCCCGCCCGCGCTTTGCGCGCACGGGCGGTGGTCCGGGGATTCTACGCACGGTGCCGAATAAAGGTGAGAGCCGATTCAGCATTTCCCCAAGAGAGATCAAAGATGTGATCACTTGGTGATCTAGGGAAGCGGATAAATGCCTTTATCGATGACATTCGGCTTATTATGTTTCTCATAATGCCGTAATACGATGTTAACGCTAAAGGCCATATATCGGCACGAATGTGCTGATCAGCCCCAGACAGCGGCAGATCGCATCAGAGCACGCGTCGGCCACGAGCGGGGCACGCGCCGCCCTGCGCGTAGGACCGATCGCGGGGGCGTCTCCGGCATCGCACAGGCACCGGTGGCCGTCGGAGGTACCACGCGATGTCCCCCGGCTCCGCCCGCTCGGGTCCGGCGGAGGAGGACGTGCCGACCGCTACGCGCCGCGCAACCGCATCCCCGACGGGTCGATCCCGTCACCGGGACGCGCCCGTCCGGCGTCCAGATCGTCGGCCAGCGCGCGGGCGAAGGCCGCCACACCCGCCACGTCGACACCGTGCGGCGCGTTCGGCCCGAACACCTCCACACGGTCCGCTCCGCGACGGAGCAGGCGCGCCGCGCCCACCGTGTTGCCCCGCTGGGCGTGGGTCACTCCGACGGCCGTCTGGGCGAGTCCCCGCCACAGTTCCCGTTCGGGTTCGGGGGAGGACTTCCACACGGCTTCGAGGACTTCGTGGGCGGTGAAAGCGTACCCCGAGTCGAGCATCCGCTGGGCCTCTTCCAGACCTTCCCCGGCGGTGAATTCGGCGTCGTCCGGAACCCGTTCGACCTCGCCCTCGCTGCCGTGCGGCAGCGGTCGGCCGTACTTGTCCCGCGGGCGCTGGTTCTGCGCGCGCCCGGACACGTCGCGGTCCCGGCCGTCACCCCGTCCGGGTCCGTCTCCGGTCACCGTCGTCATCGCTCCACCACCCTTTCCTCAGCGCTCACCGCGGGTCCCGTCCACGTCCGCGAGCCACTCCACGAGCGCGCCGGAGACCTCCTCCGGGCGTTCCTCGTGCGGGAAGTGCCCCGCGCCCGCGACCTGCCTCCAACGGTACGGCCCGGCGACGAGGCGGCGCGCGACGCGTGCGGCCTCGGGGGGACAGGCCGGGTCGAGGGCGCCGTGGACCTGGAGGACCGGCATCCGGACGGGCGTGCGCATCCGGGCGGCGTAACGGGCCCCGTCGGGGCGCCAGCGGGACCGGAAGATCCAGCGGTGGTACTCCAGGGAGCAGTGGGAGACCTTCGGGATCGCGAAGGCCCGGCGGTAGCGCTCCTCGGCCTCGGCGTCGGGCCAGCCGGGGCCGCTCCACCTGCGGATGAGGTCGCCGACGCGTTCACAGCCGTCGGCCAGGAGGCGGTGCTCGGGCAGGACCGGTACCTGGGCCCGGAGCATGTGGCGGACGCCGGGGCCACCGGAGGCCGCCAGGCGTGCCGCCCGCGCCGGATGCGGCGCCGACACGGTCGCGAGGGCACGGACGGTACGCGGGTGGTAGGCCGCCACGGTCCAGCCGATGGCGCCGCCCATGCCGTGGCCGACCACGACGGCCTCGCCCTCGCCGAGGGAGCGCACGAGTCCGGCCGCGTCCTGGGCGAGCGTGACCAGGTCGTAGCCGCGCGGGGGCTTGTCACTGGCCCCGTACCCGCGCAGGTCGACGGCGGCCGCGCGGTACCCCGCGGCGGCGAGCGCGATGATCTGGGACCGCCACGCCCACCAGAACTGCGGGAACCCGTGCAGCAGCAGAACGAGCGGTCCCTCGCCGGCCTCGGCCACGTGGAACCGCGTGCCCGCCGCGCTGACGACGCGGTGGGTCCAGGGGCCGTCGACGTAGGCGGCCGAGTCGTCCAACACCTCGCGCGGTACTAGGCGGCGGAGTCGGAGGACGCGGGAGCCCGCTCGGACGTGGCCACGGAGCGATCGCCCTTGGGCGGGCGGATCTCGCCGCGCAGGATCGCCACGAGCCGGGACGAGGTCTCGGCCGTGCGGACGAGCCCCTGGCGCCGGCGGAAGTTGATCAGCGCGACGAGGACGAAGGCGGCGGCGACCAGCAGGTAGAAGAGCGTGACGATGCCGAACGCGCCCCAGAGCGGGAGGTCGAAGATCTCCCAGAGCCCCAGCCCGATGGTGACCGACAGCAGGATCGCGAAGAGGTGGAGGATCACACCCGCGGCGAGGAACTCGCCGATGCCCTTGCCGATCTTGACGGCGTCGGCCTTGGCCTCCAGCTTGGCGAGCTTGATCTCCAGCCGCACCAGCCGCGAGAGGTTGTCGGTGGCGTCGGAGACCAGTTCACCGATGGAACGGTCGGTGCCGCTGGGAGCGCCAGGTTCACCGGCACCCGGCTTGTCCACCATCGTGGGGGTTCCCTTCTCTCGGTCCGAACACGCGGATGATCCTCCGCATCCTCGCACATGCCCCACCTCGCGGACCTCACACGGCACGCACAACGCCGGTGTTCCGTTGGGTCGCACCCGCGCGCGAACGGCGGTGTCCCGGTCCGGAAGGGCCGGGACACCGCCGCGCAGCGTGCGCACGGCCCCCGGTCGCGTCCCGACCGGGGGCCGCCGCTCACTCGCCCGTCGAGGCGGACGGCAGCTGCTTGGCGATCACGTCCATGATCGAGGAGTCGGTGAGCGTGGAGGTGTCACCGATCGCCCTGTTCTCGGCGATGTCGCGCAGCAGGCGGCGCATGATCTTGCCGGAGCGGGTCTTGGGCAGCTCCGGCACGGCCAGCAGGCGGGCCGGCTTCGCGATGGGGCCGAGCGAGGTGCCGACGTGGTTGCGCAGCTCCTGGACGAGGTCCTCGGGGACCTCCTCACCGCCGCCGCGCAGGATCACGAAACCGACGATGGCCTGGCCGGTCACCTTGTCGGCGGCGCCCACGACCGCGGCCTCCGCCACCCGGGGGTGGGAGACCAGCGCGGACTCGACCTCGGTGGTGGAGATGTTGTGGCCGGAGATGAGCATGACGTCGTCCACGCGGCCGAGCAGCCACAGGTCGCCGTCGCTGTCCTTCTTCGCACCGTCGCCGGGGAAGTACAGGCCCTCGAAGCGCGACCAGTAGGTGTCCTTGTAGCGCTCGGGGTCGCCCCAGATGCCGCGGAGCATGGACGGCCACGGCTCGCGGATGACGATGAAGCCGCCGTCACCGTCGGGTACGGAGGCGCCGCTCTCGTCCACGACGTCGGCCACGATCCCGGGGACGGCCCTCATCGCGGCGCCCGGCTTGCCGGCGGTCACGCCCGGCAGGGGGCTGACCATGATGGCGCCGGTCTCGGTCTGCCACCACGTGTCGACCACGGGGGTGCTGCCGCCGCCGATGTTCTCCCGGTACCAGACGTAGGCCTCGGGGTTGATCGGCTCGCCGACCGACCCGATGACGCGGAGGCTGGACAGGTCGTACTTCGCGGGGATCTCGTCGCCCCACTTCATGAAGGTGCGGATCGCCGTGGGCGCCATGTAGGCGATGGTGACCTTGTACTTCTCGATGATCTCCCAGAAGCGCCCGCGGTGCGGGGTGTCCGGGGTGCCCTCGTACATGACGACGGTGGCGGCGTTGGAGAGCGGGCCGTAGACGATGTAGGAGTGCCCGGTCACCCAGCCGATGTCGGCGGCGCACCAGTAGACGTCCGTCTCGGGCTTGAGGTCGAAGACCGCCCAGTGGGTGTAGGACACCTGGGTGAGGTAGCCGCCCGTGGTGTGCAGGATGCCCTTGGGCTTGGCCGTGGTGCCGCTGGTGTACATGATGTACAGCGGGTGCTCGGCGTCGTGGGCCTCGGGCGTGTGCTCGGTGCTCTGGGTCTCGACGACCTCGTGCCACCACACGTCGCGGTCGGTCCACTCCACGTCCTGGCCGGTGCGGCGGACGACGAGCACCTTCTCCACGGCGGGGCGGTCGGCGACGGCGCCGTCCACCGCGGGCTTGAGCGCGCTGGCCTTGCCGCGCCGGTAGCCGCCGTCGGCGGTGATGACGAGCTTGGCCTGGCTGTCGTCCAGGCGCTGGCCGAGGGCGTCGACGGAGAATCCGCCGAAGACGACCATGTGGACGGCGCCGATGCGCGCGCAGGCGAGCATCGCGACGACCGTCTCGGGGATCATCGGCATGTAGATGGCGACGCGGTCGCCCTTGGCCACCCCGAGCTGCGTCAGGGCGTTGGCCGCCTGGGAGACCATGTCCTTGAGCTGGGCGTAGGTGATGGTGCGGGTGTCACCCGGCTCGCCCTCCCACTGGAGGGCGACCCGCTCGCCCAGACCGGCGTCGACGTGCCGGTCCACGCAGTTGACCGAGGCGTTGATCCGACCACCGTCGAACCACTTGGCGAACGGCGGGTTCCAGTCCAGGACGGTGTCCCAGGGCTGTTCCCACTGGAGCCGTCGGGCCTGCTCCTCCCAGAAGCCGAGACGGTCCGCGGCGGCGGTCTCGTAGGCGTCGGCCTTCACGTTGGCCTCGGCCGCGAGTTCGGCGGGCGGCGGGTAGCTGCGGGTCTCGTGGAGAAGGTTGGACAGTGTCTCCTGGCTCGGGGGAGTGCTGTCAGCCACTGTGATTCTCCTTACGTCGGCGATGGACACCAATTAATCATGTGGTCCATACCGCGTGAACAGCTGGGCGCGGATCCAGCGGCAGGGACCTCCGGGCGCGCGACGAACGGGCGGCGAACGGTCGGCGACCCGCGACGAGCGGTCGGCCCGGACCCGGCCGTGAGCTCGGCGGAGTCGGTGTCGGCTCCCCCGGTTACCGGCGCGTAGTGTTGTTCTCCGTGAGCGAACCGACTTCTGACTCCCTGCCCGACCCGCTGGCGCGGATCGCCGGACTGCCCGGCGTGAGCGACGCGGTCGCCGAGACCCGTGCCCTGGTCGACAAGCTCCTGGGCCACCGCATCCTGCGCCGCCGCAGCAGCGACGTGTCGATGGAGTCCTCCCTGCGCGGCGCCTGCGCGTCGGCGGCACTGGAGGGCGCCGAGGTCTCGATGGACGAGATCCGGGACGGGCACGTGTACGACACCCGGATCAAGGGCGCGCTGCGCGTGTCCAGCGAACTGGGGACGCTGGTGGACACCTGGCCCAAGGCGCCGCGGCAGGCCCTGGCCCGCATGCACACCCTGGTGGCGGCCGACGCGGTGTCGGCCGACGCCCTGGGGCGGCCGCGGCTGGCGGGCGAGCGGGTCGAGGACCCGCTGGAGCTGGGCCCCGCACCCGAGCCCTCGGTGGCGCTGGCCCGGTTGGAGGGCCTGTACGCGCTGCTCGGTGCCCGGACGTCGGTGCCCGCGCTGGTGACGTCGGCGCTGGTGCACGGCGAGCTGATGTCGATCCGCCCGTTCGGGTGGGGCGACGGCCTGGTCGCGCGCGCGGCCGAGCGACTGACGCTGGTGGAGCGGGGCCTGGACCCGAAGTCCCTGGTGACGTCGGAGCTCGGGCACCGGACGCTGAAGGACGAGTACGCTCCGGCGCTGCGCGGGTACATGGGCGGCACTCCCGAGGGGGTGGCGGCGTGGGTGGTGTACTGCTGCCGCGCCGTGCGGGCCGGCGCACAGGACTCCCTTGCCACGTGTGAGGCGCTCAAACGCGGCTGAGCGCCGCGGCGCGCATCCCGCGGAAAGGCGTCGAGTTCGCGAACTCGTTAAATTACCAACGAGTAGTCGGCGTGAACGATATCGTTTCGGTCACGCTCCCCTGGTGCGGAATGTTTCGGATTGGCGTCCGCATGTGCACGTGCATGGCGAACGGCGCCCGAGAGAACCTCTCAAGGCGCCGCTTCCGACTCGTCGGACCGGGCTAACAGGCGTCCATTGTCATAGTCTGACCAGGCACGATGCTGACTTGCCCGGCCTAGACAGGCCATACGCGGCCAAGAGGCGCGTGGGTTCCCGGACGCCGAGTCGGGGTGGGTCTTCGCCACCAACTGCTTTCTTTCTACGCTCGGGCGAGCCTTCCGAAAAGACGGTTGTCCGAAGTTTTCCGATCAGATTCCCGAACCGATACCCGGCCATCGTGGTAGCGTCGGATCCGGCGTTCCACAGAGAACAGTGCTCGTCACCACTGCCAATGCCGGGCGGTCGGGGCCGGCGACACGATCGCGGCCCGAACGGCCACACGGCCTCCACCGCAGGGTCACCGCTGTTCTCCCGTGGACGTGTGCGTGACCAGGTCTTTCGATGGTGGTCGGTGCTTCGGTGCCGACGTGCCCTTCCAGAGAGTGGGCCCGGTCCTCTCCCCCCGGGACCGGACGCGATCGACGGTCTCCTTCCCCCTGCGAGACCGTCTCCATGTCCGCTCTTCTCGCCTGTCGGGCGGGGATGCGCGTTCGCCCCCGTACGCGCATCCCGCCCGTCGGGTGGGATCCGGTGGCCCCGGGGCGCACGAATCCGCGTGCACGCCACCGGAACGGTCGGCGCCGCAGGTGCCGATGGCATCCCGGCCTGGGGCGCCCCGAACCCGCTGACGGCAGCACTGAGAGCACCGTTTGAGGCCCGTCGCCGTCTCAGGCCTGTGGCCCCGTGCCGAGCGAATCCATGGTCAGGCCACCGGAACGGTCGGCGAACCACGGGCCCCGCAGGTGCCAGGGGCAGCGACCTGAGACCTCACCGGTGCCGCGCGAAGTTATCCACAGATCCGCATCGGGCCTTTCGCGGCGAACCCGCGTCGCCGATGGTCGGAAGTACGACTTCCCGCCATCGGAGACCGCCTTGGACGTTCGTAGCCGCCCCCTGCTCGCCACCGCCGACCCCGTCCTCCTCGACGACCTCCTCCGGCTGGCCTCGGCCGCCTCGACCGAGGTGAACGTCGCCCGCACGGTCGACCAGGCCCTGCGCTCCTGGACCCACGCCCCGCTGGCCGTGATCGGCGCCGACCTGCGCGCCGCGCTGCGCACGGCCGATCCTCCCCCGCACCCCCGTCTCGTGGTCGTGGGTCACGGCACCGGCGAGACCGGGTCCACCGACGGAGCACCGCCGGGATCCGAGAACTCGCCGCTCCTCCTGCCCAGGGACGAGTCCGCCCTGGCGGGCCTCCTGGCCCGGTCCGACGTCCCCGTCCGGCCCCCCGCACCCACCGTGTCGGTCGTCGGCGGGCGCGGCGGCGCGGGAGCGAGCCTGCTCGGGGTGGCCCTCGCCCTGGCGGGCGAACGGGCCGGCCGCACCACCGCCCTGCTCGACACCGACCCCCTGGGCTGTGGCTGTGACATCTACTTGGGATGCGACGACACCGGTTCGGGCGGCCGGACGGGGTGGGGCGACCTCCTGGTGCGGCACGGCCGGGTGCACTGGCGTGACCTGCGCGAGGGCCTGCCGGGAACGCCCCGGATGTCCGTCCTGGCATGGACCCGCCGCTCGGGTCCGGCCCGGACGGACGCGCTGCCGGTGGGAGCGGCCCGTGCCGTGCTCGCCTCCGCCCGGCACGGGACCGACCTCGTCGTCGCGGACCTGCCCCGCGGGCCCGCCCCGGCGTCGGCCGTCTTCCTCAACCGCTCGGACGTGGTCTACGTGGTGGTGCCCGCCGACGTCCCCTCCGTGGTGGCGGCGGCCCGGCTGGTGCCCTGGCTGACGGAGGAGTCCTCGTCGGTCCGGGTCGTGGTGCGCGGGGCCCACGGCGAACTGACCGCCGACACCGTGGCCGGGACGCTGGGCCTGCCCCTGGGCGCGGACCTGCCCGACGAGCGGGGACTCGACCGGGACTTGGCCGCGGGCCGGGTTCCGGCACGTCAGCGGCGTTCACCCCTGGCCAGGTTCGCCGACCGCGCCGTGGCCGAGCTGTCCGGCGGACGGGAGGGGCGATGAGTGCCCGCGCGGCCGACGTGACGGAGGCGGTCCGCGACCGGTTGGTGGACGCGGGAGAACCCGTGACTGCGGCCACCGTCGCGGCCGCTCTGCGTGCGGAAGGCGGGGTCCTGGGCGACACGGAACTACTGGCCCTGACCCGTCGCCTGGCGGCCGACCTGTCGGGTGCGGGCCCGTTGGAGGCCCTGATGACCCGCGGAGTCACCGACATCCTGGTCAACGGACCCGACGAGGTGTGGGTGGACGACGGGGACGGCCTGCACCGCGCCGACGTGCGGTTCGGCTCCCCGGACGAGGTCCGCCGACTCGCCCAGCGGCTGGCCGCCCAGGCGGGCCGCCGGCTCGACGCCGCGGTGCCCTACGTGGACGCCCGGCTGCCGAACGGCGCCCGCCTGCACGCCGTCCTGCCCCCGGTGGCTCCGGACGGCGCGTGCATCTCCCTGCGGATGCCGCCTGGGCGGGTGTTCGGTCTGGACGATCTGGTGGCGTGCGCGACGCTGACCCCGCCCGGAGCCGCTCTTCTGCGCGCCCTGGTGGTCGCCCGCGCTCCTTTCCTGGTGAGCGGCGGGACCGGAGCGGGCAAGACGACCGTCCTGTCGTCGCTGCTGTCGCTGGTGGACCCCGGCGAGCGGATCGTGCTCGTCGAGGACTCGCCCGAACTGCGGCCGGAGCATCCGCACGTGGTCCGGCTGCAAGCCCGCCCGGCCAACATCGAGGGCAGCGGCGAGATCGCACTGGAGGACCTGGTGCGCCAGGCGTTGCGGATGCGCCCGGACCGGCTGGTGGTCGGCGAGGCCCGGGGACCGGAGATCGTGCCCCTGCTGGGTGCTCTCAACACCGGTCACGGAGGCGGGGCCGGAACCCTCCACGCCAACGGAGCCGAGGACGTCCCGGCCCGGATCGAGGCGCTGGGA
This sequence comes from Nocardiopsis sp. NRRL B-16309, assembly GCF_001279585.1. Lineage (GTDB taxonomy): Bacteria > Actinomycetota > Actinomycetes > Streptosporangiales > Streptosporangiaceae > Nocardiopsis. The sequence continues at coordinate 12,858 of NZ_LGEC01000087.1, forward strand.
TGCGCGGCCGGTCTCGGCCGTGCCGCCGTCCACAGCCAGCTCGCGGCCACCCGGGCGGTGGTGGTGCACCTGGTCCGCGACGCCCGGGGACGACGGCTGTCCGAACTGCGCGTTCTGCGGCGGGACCGCTCCGGGCTGGTGCGCGCGGTTCCCGCGGTCGCCTTCTCCGCCGACGGCGCCTGCCAGGAGTTCGAGGCGGCGGCCGACCTCGACGCCCTGTTGGGCAACCGCTGGCGTGAGTCGGGCGCCCCGGGCCCGGCGCGGGGCGGTCCCCCGGCCGCGAACCGGTCCGCCGCGAACACGGGCGCGAGCGCGCGAGAGGGCCCGGAACCGGACTGGAGCCACCCGCCCGCCAGGAGGACCACGGCGATCGCGGCCGACGAGGCTCCGATTCGAGGGCGGCCGACGGCGGTTCGGGTCCGTGATGGACACGACCGGAGCGAGGAGGGGGCGGGCCGGGTCGCCGCGTCGGGGCAACCGAGCCGGGAGGCGGGGCGACCGGATCCCGAGGCGGGGACTCGGCCTACTGAGGCGGGGACTCGGCTCCGGGGTCGGTGGCCGGTCGTGGGGCGGGATCGGCGATGACCCTGTTGGTGGTGTGCGCCGTCGGCCTCGTGCTGTTGGCCCTGGTTCCCTCCGGCGAGCGCCGAAGGGCGGCCACCGTGCTCCCTCCACGTACTCGCCCTCACGGTGATCCGCTCCGGCGGCTGCGCTCCACGGGCCGCCGACTGTGGAACGCCGGACGCGGGTCGATGCGGTCGGCCGGAGCCCGTGAGGGAACCGCGCGCCGCCAGGCGGTCACAGCGCTCTGCCGGGTACTGGCCACCGAGTTACGCGCGGGCCAACCGCCGCGGGAGGCCCTTCGCCTATCGGGTGCCGAAGCCGGACCGGCTCTGGCGGACGTGACCGACGCCGAGTCGCTGCGATCCGCGGCCGGACGCGACCCGGACCTGCGCGGGCTGGGCTATCTGGCGGTGTGCTGGGAGGTCGCCGCGGACACGGGTGCGCGACTCGCCGACGTGGTGGACACACTCGCCGAGGGGTTGACCGAACAGGAGGAACAGCGTGCCGAGGCGGCCGCGCGCACGGCGGGGCCGCGCACCACGGCCATGGTCCTCAGCGGGCTGCCGCTCGTGGGTCTGCTGATGGCGTCCGGGCTCGGCGGGTCTCCGCTGGCCTTCCTGTTCACCACCCCGCTGGGACTGGCGTGCCTGGTGTTGGGCGTGGCACTCGACCTGCTCGGGGCGTGGTGGACGCTGCGGATGGTGCGTTCCGCGCTGACCGAGCCCTGAGCGACGCTCGACCGACGAGTTCCGGGGAGGCCGACGCCCGATTCAGGCCAGCGGGGTGGACGGGCTCGACTCAGGAGAGGGCGGCGCGGGGCCGACCAGGACGTTCGGCTCTGGTCATCACCGAAGGAGGGATCGGGTGAGTGCGTTCGCCATGGTGGTCTTCGGGTCGCTGGCGACATGGGTGGCGATGGGCGGTGGAACGGCGAGACGGCTGCGCAGGATGGGTCCGGCTCCTGAGAGGTCGGCGCTGCCGGTCCGCCCTTTCCTGCTCGCCGTGGCCGTCGCGGTCGCGGTGTCCGTCGCCTCGGCCGCGTTCGGTCCGTTAGGCGGACTGGTGGCGGCCGGAGGGTGTACGGCTCTGTGGCTGCGGACGCGTCACGACCGAGCCCGACCCGACCGGTTGCCGGTGACGGAGGATCTGCCCGTGGTGATCGGTCTGCTCGCCGCCGGTGTGCGGGCGGGGGCGACCGTTCAGACGTGTCTGCCCCCAGTCGCGCGTGCGGTGGGAGGGCGGCTCGGAGGTGAGCTGTCGGCGGTGGCCGAACGGCTCCGGCTGGGGGCCGACCCCGAGCAGGCCTGGCGGCGGTCGAACCTGCCCGTGCCTCTGGCCGCGGTGGGCCGCGACCTCGCGCGGGCGACCGATACCGGCGCCCCGGTGGCCGATCTGCTGGACCGACACGTCACGGATCTGCGGCGCGTGCTGAGAGCCCGGGCGACCGCGCGCGTGGAACGGCTGGGGGTGCTGGTCGTGGCGCCGCTGGGGCTGTGCTTCCTGCCAGCGTTCGTGCTGATCGGTATCGTCCCGATGGCCGCCGACCTCCTGGCCCAGGCCCTGCGGTGACCCGCCCTGCGGGGCAGCCGAACACCCGGCTCAACCGGAAACGGGCGCGCCTACCTCTCTCTTGGTGTGTCGGGCGTCATGACACCGAGGTCTCGGCCGAGAGCAGACCCGCCTCCCGCTCCCAGGACGCCCGGGCGCCATCGCGTTCTCCTTCGGAGGCGGGCGCGCACTCACGTCTTCCCCGGGACGCCCCGGCGGGCCCGGGAGTCAGCCGGGCGGCGGGACGGCGTGGGCCGGACCGGCCCGGGCTCGGGCGATGATGGGCCGGTCCAGGACGGAGGAGGGCACCGACACCGACACCTCGGCGACCGGGCCGTCGAGGACACAGGTCCGCAGCGCGGCCCGGTTGGCCTCGGCGATGGCTCGGGCCCGCTCGCAGGCGTGGTCGGTGCCCTGCGCGGCCCGGGCGGCGGCCGCGAGTGCGGCGAGGTCGGCGGCGGTGGTGGCCCGGTCGCGGTCGAACCGCACGGAAGCCGCCATGAGCACGGCCAGGGTGAGGAACCACAGCAGGGCGCACAGCGCCACCCACCAGACGGTCGCGGAACCTGTGTCGGCACGCACGGGTCACACCCGCGGTTCCCGTGGCGCGGTGGCCTCGGCGCGGACCGGGAGGGACAGCCCCGGCCCCACACGGAACTCGACCCGGATCGTGACCTCGGCCGTCTCCGCCTCGACGACGAGATCGGCCTCGGCGTTCTCCGGCGCGGCGGACAGCGCCAGCGCTCGGGCCCGTTCGTGGCTCTCGCCGCGGGCCAGGGCCCTGGCACCCACACGAGCGGCGTCGGCACAGGAGAGCTGGGCGGCCGCCGTGGCGACGGCACCCAGCGCCAGGGCCAGCACCATCAGGAGTGAGGGCAGCACCATGGCGGTCTCCATGGTGACGGACCCGCGGTCAGAATCCGGAGCCGAGCGCATCGACGACCAGGTTCGTGAGGACGTCCCGGACGGTGTCGCTGGTGAGGATGGCGTACAGGACGCCCGCGAAGGCGACGGCCGTCACCGTGCACAGAGCGTACTCAGCAGTCGTCATACCGTGGTCGTCGGACGACAGGAGCCGTGGTGTGGGCATGGATGTGGGCATGGGACCTCCCCGAGCGGGACCGACGCGGTGTCGGTCCTCCCCACCAGGTTCGGGCGAGCGGAGCCCGGGCGAAAGCCCCTGTCCACGGCCTGTGGACAACGCGGCCGACCCGAAGACCCGACCGTCCACAGCCTGTGGACGGCGTCAGTGCGCGACCAGGACCTCGTCCAGCAGGCGCAGCGCGCCGGACTTGCTCAGCGGCTCGTTGCCGGTCCCGCACTTGGGGGACTGGATGCAGGACGGGCAGCCCTGGTCGCACTCGCAGTCCGCGATCGCCGCCCGGGTCGCGGTGAGCCACTCGCGCGCCTGGGTGTAGCCCCGGTCCGCGAAGCCCGCGCCGCCCGCGTACCCGTCGTAGACGAACACCGTCAGGAGCCCGGTGTCCCCGTGGACGGCGGTCGACACGCCACCGATGTCCCACCGGTCGCACGTCGCCAGGAGCGGCAGGAGCCCGATCGCGGCGTGCTCCGCGGCGTGGGCGGCGCCCAGCAGCGGCACGTCCTCCTTGCGCAGCCGCGCCTCGCCGTCCGCGGGCAGCGTCCACCACACGGCCCGGGTGTGGAGGGTCCGCTCGGGCATGTCCAGGGACTGCTCGCCCAGGACCGTGCCCGTGCGCACGTCCCGCTTGAGGAACCCCACCACCTGGCGGCGCACCTCGACCTCGCCGAAGTGCACGGTCGCCCCGCTCGGCCACTCCTCCCGCCGCAGGGTGGAGCGGACCGTGATGTCCGTGGTGTCCCGTGCCCACGTGCTGTACGGGGGCTCCTCGGCGCGGACCAGGGCGACGCCCTCCTCCAGGTCCAGGTCCGTGACGAGATAGGTCGCCCCCTGGTGGAGGTAGACCGCTCCGGGGTGGACGGTGCCGTGCGAGGCGGCCTCGTCGATCTCGCCGAGCAGCTGCCCGCTGCCGGCGTCCACGATCTGCACCGGCGGTCCCCCCGCACCTCGGATATCGGCTAGGTCACTTGCCCTTTCATTGCTAGCCCAGAACCAGCCCCGCGGGCGCTTCCTCAGCAGTCCGCGCGTGACGAGTTCGCCCAGTTGCTCCTCCGTGGCCGGTCCGAACAGCGCGAAGTCGTCCCGCGTGATCGGGAGTTCCTGAGCGGCCGCGCACAGGTGGGGACCCAGGATGTGGGGGTTTTCCGGGTCAAGGACCGTGGCCTCGACAGAGCGTCCGAAAATGGCCTCCGGGTGGTGGGCGAGGTAGGTGTCCAGGGGATCGTCGCGTGCGATGAACACCGCCAGGGCGTCCTCCCCGCGCCGCCCGGCGCGCCCCGCCTGCTGCCACAGCGACGCCAGGGTGCCCGGCCACCCGGCGATCAGGACGGCGTCCAGCCCGCTGATGTCCACCCCGAGTTCGAGCGCGTTGGTGCTCACCAGCCCCAGCAGCTCGCCCGAGCGCAGCGCCTCCTCCAACCCGCGCCGCTCCGACGCCAGGTAGCCGCCGCGGTAGGCGGCCACGCGACCGGCCAGCGCGTGGTCTCCCCGCTCCGACAGCAGGCGCTGGGCCGTCAGCGCGACCACCTCCGCCCCCTGGCGCGAGCGCACGAACACGAGAGTGCGCACTCCGTCCCGTACCAGGTCAACGAGCATTTCTGCGGCCTGCGACGGCGCGGTCCTGCGTACCGGGGCACCGTTCTCACCCGTCAGGTCGGTCAGCTCCGGCTCCACGAGCGCCACCGACATCCCCGGCCGCGGCGAACCGTCCTCGTCCACGGCCGTCACGGGCACTCCGGTGAGCCGCGTGGCGCTCTCCGCGGGGCCGCCGGAGGTCGCCGACGCGAGCACGAACACCGGCTCGCTCCGGTACCGGGCGCACACCCGGCGCAGCCGCCGCAGGATCTGCGCCACGTGCGAGCCGAACACCCCCCGGTACCGGTGCGCCTCGTCGATCACCACGTAGCGCAGCCGCCGCAGGAAGCGCGACCACGCCCCGTGGCGCGGCAGGATTCCGTGGTGGAGCATGTCCGGATTGGTGAGGACGTAATTGCCGTGCTCGCGCACCCACGAGCGCTCCTCGACCGAGGTATCGCCGTCGTAGACGGCCGCGCGCAGGCCCGGCAGGCCCAGTTCGCTGATCCACCGGAGCTGGTCCTGGGCGAGCGCTTTGGTCGGGGAGAGGAAGAGCACCGTTCCACCCGCGTCAACGGCGTCCACGGCGGGCATAAGGAACCCAAGTGACTTTCCCGAGGCGGTACCCGTGGCTATGATCACATCACGGCCCGAACGAGCGAGGTCGGCGGCGGCAGCCTGGTGGGACCACGGACCCGTGATCCCGCGTTCGGCGAGCCTGTCGACCAGGTGGGGCGGTGTCCATTCCGGCCACTCCCCGCTGACCCCGTCGTTGCGGACCACGTGTTCGATGTGGGTCACCTGCGGGTACCGGGTATCGTCACGCCACACACCGGGAAGTACGGGCTCCGGTCGCCTCATCCGAGACCCCTCCTCACTGGACACGTTCGACGCCCTCCGACCAAGGTGGAGACACTGATGCGCATCGGTTTCAGTGTGACATCCGAGGGAAGAGTGCCGCGGAGTCACGGTTTTTTGTACAGGACTGGAAGACACACCTGACAGCCGTGGTTGAATGCGTCCTGGTGGGGTAACGCCCGGCAGAGATCATTCGCGAGAATTCGCGGTTCGGCGCTGGAGGACTAGTGGACTTGAAGCTTGATCATTACACCGAGGGCGACACCGAGATCGTCGTCGTTGAGGGTGAGATCGATGTCTATACCGCGCCCCGGCTCCGCGAGCTGCTGATCGATCTGGTCAACAAGGGCAACTTCCACCTCGTGGTCAACATGGAGAAGGTGGAGTTCCTCGACTCGACGGGGCTCGGAGTGCTCGTCGGCGGCCTGAAGCGCGTCCGCGCGCACGACGGCACGCTCGACCTGGTCTGCACCCAGGAGCGCATCCTGAAGATCTTCCGGATCACCGGTCTGACGAAGGTCTTCGGTATCCACGGCTCGGTGCAGGAAGCCATTGACAAGCGTTCCTCCAAGTAGCCCTGAGCGAGCGATGGCAACCATCACGCTCACCATCAGCGCGCTTCCGGCCCACGTGCGCACCGCGCGGCTCATGGCCGCGACGGTCGCACGTCGGGCCGGCATCGCCGCCTCGGCGATCGACGAGATCAGACTGGCGGTCGGTGAGGCCTGTTCACGGGCGGTGGCGGCCCACAAGCTCCACTGCCCCGCACAGCCGATCCAGCTGCAGCTGATCGACGGCGGCGCCTCCGGGTCGGCCGCGGTCCAGGACACGACGGGGGATCGACCCGACGCCCCGGGCCGTCCGCTGCGCGCCAACGGGAGCGCCACACAGCGCTTCGAGGTCGTCGTGACCGACCGTGCCCCGGCCAAGGACACGGAGGAGCCCGCCGACCACAACGAGCCCATCCTCGACGGACTCTTCCTGGACGGCGAGGACACGCCTCCCGGCGGGATCTCCGGTTTCTCCCCGGGCCTGGGCCTGGCGGTCATCACCGGACTCGCCGACGAGGTCGAGATCGAGCCGACCGACCAGGGCACGGTCGTGCGCATGAGCTGGCCGCTCGCGGCCAAACACGCGCAGGACCCGAGTTCCAACTAGGGCATAGCAGGGTTCGAGCCAGGACACAGCAGGATTCGACCGGGTCGACGACGGGCGCCTCCCTTCGCGGGGAGACGCCCGTTTCGCTGTGCCGGGGCCGCCCGTGCCCGCCGTGTCCGTCACGCGGCCCCTGAGGGCCGCCTGAGGCCGCCGCTCGGGTCCGCTCACTCGCACACCTGGGCGGAGACCTCCTCGGTGGCCGCCAGCCCGGTCTGCGCGTTCTCAGCGATCTCGTCGGCGGTCAGGACGTAGCCCGTCTCGTCCTCGTTCGTCGCCGCAGCGAAGACCACCCCGTAGACCGATCCGTCCGGGGACAGCAGCGGACCGCCGGAGTTGCCCGGGCGGACGACCGCGCGCACCTGGTAGATCTCGCGGCTCACCTGCTGCGAGTGGTAGAAGTCCGGCCCCTGTGCCGTCTGCTTGGCCCGGACCCTGGCCGGCACGGCCGTGAACCCGCTGTTGCGCGGGAAGCCCGCCACGACCGCGTCGTCGCCCTGCACGGCCTCGTGGTCGAACTCCAGCGGCTCCAGGTCCAACCCGGGCACGTCCAGCACCGCCAGGTCCTGTTGGGGGTCGAAGAGCACCAGCGTCGCCTCCAGCTGGTAGCCGTCCCTCGTGACCACGCGCAGGTCGTCGGTGACGCCCGCGACCACGTGCGCGTTGGTCATGATCCGGTCCTCGCCGTAGACGAAGCCGGTCCCCTCCACGCGCTGCTGGCACTCGGGCGCGGTCCCGAGCACCTTCACCACGCTGCGGCTGGAGTCGATCAGCTCCTGCGTGGTGAGCACGTCCGGGTCCGGCGGCTCCACCTCGGCCAGCTCTCCCGTGCCGAGCCCGCTGAACACCTGCGGGAAGGAGCTCTGGTCCACGATCCTGCGGAAGGTCGAGAAGCCGCTGTGGGCGGCCTCCGGCATCAGCGCGTCCACCGACTGCAGTATCCGCGAGTCCCTCACCTGCGTGGCCACGTACGGCAGGGCCGAGTTGGCCACCGTGCTGCCGATGAACCACGCCACCAGCAGGACCGACAGGCCGCTGACGATGGCGCCGCCCACCGCGTCCAGCACGCGCGCCGAATCCCACGTGACCCTGTTGCGCACCATGGTGCCCAGGTAGGAGGCGAGGAACTGGCCCAGGGCCGCGGACAGGAACACCACGGCGATCGCCAGCAGCGCCTGCCGGCCCGTGTCCCCCACCCAGTCGCGGATGAGGTCGGGCGCGGTGAGCGCGGCGAGGACGCCGCCGCCGATGAACCCCCCGAAGCTGAAGACCCCGACGATGAACCCCTGCCGGTAGCCGGTGACGGCGAACAGCAGGAGCAGGACGAACAGGACGACGTCGAGCACAGTGCCCTCCAGGATGTGAGTGCTACCCGACCGGCCTGAGGCCTTGCGGAGTCGCTTCGAACACGTCAGTGAGACCCTCGCGGTGCCACGGAAGTTCCCAGCCTCCCAGGGCGAGGAGGCGGTCGATGATCGACCCCGTGAAACCCCACACGAGCATGCCGTTCACACGGAAGCCCGGACCCCAGCCCGGGCCGCTCCCGTAGCGGACCGTGACGCGGTTGCCGGGTTCGGCCAGGTCGGCGATCGGCACGCGCGACACCGCGGCGACCTCGGCGAGGTCGGTGGGCCGCACCTCGCAGGGGTCGCGCCACCAGCCGATGACCGGGGCCACCCGGAAGTCGCTGAAGCGCAGGTAGAGCTCGGGCATGCGGCCGACCACGTCGACACCGGCCGGGACCAGGCCGGTCTCCTCCTCGGCCTCCCGCAGTGCCGCGGCCTCGGGGGAGGCGTCGGTCGGTTCGATCCGGCCGCCCGGGAACGCGGGCTGGCCGGAGTGCCGCCGCAGCCCGTCGTTGCGCTGGATCAGCAGGAGGTCGGGGCCGTGGGGCCCCTCGCCGAAGAGGATGAGGACCGCGGACTCACGGCCGCCCTTCGCCGGCGGACGCATCAGCTCGGGCACGGACATGGTGGCGGCGGCGTCCGTGAGCGAGGCCAGCCAGAGCGGGATCGGATTCATTCGCAGAGCCTGTTCCGGGGGTTGTCGCGCCGTCAGTGGTCGGATCGTGGGACGGAGAACTCCGGGAGGACACGTGTGTCCCCGTCGCCGTACGCGGGCCACGGGACCCGCGCGCGCTCGGACCTTCCTCACGGTGGGCGGCGCCGGGAGGCCGGTGGGACCACCGCCGGGGAGGACGGCTCGGGACCGGTGTGCGCGCGCTCACGCTCATCAGAGTACAAACCACCGCCACCGGCCCCGGTCGCCGACGGTGGTCGGCGGTGGTCGGCGCCCCCTCCCGTCAGGCGAAGGAGCGCATCCTGAGCAGCTTGGTCGCGGTCGCCTCGTCGGTGGGCCCCTCGCCGAAGGACGGGCACCAGCGGGCCAGGCCGCAGGCGCCGCACGCGGGCCTGCGGGCATGGCAGACCCGCCGCCCGTGCCAGACCACGCGGTGGGAGAGCATCGTCCAGTCCTTGGGCGGGAAGAGTTCACCGATCGCGTGCTCGACCTTGACGGGGTCCTGTTCGTCGGTCCACCCGAACCGGCGGACGAGGCGGCCGAAATGGGTGTCGACCGTGATACCGGGCACACCGAAGGCGTTACCGAGCAGTACGTTTGCGGTCTTTCGTCCTACACCAGGTAGTTTGACCAGGTCGGCGAGGTTCCCCGGAACCTCGCCACCGTGCCGTTCGCACAAGGCCTGGCCCAACCCGATGAGGCTGTTGGCCTTGGCCCGGAAGAAGCCGGTCGACCGGATCAGCTCCTCCAGCTCCTCGCGTCGCGCACCGGCGTAGGCCTGCGCGTCGGGATAGCGCGCGAAGAGCGCGGGGGTGACCAGGTTGACCCGCTTGTCGGTGCACTGGGCCGACAGGATCGTCGCGACCAGCAGTTCGAGCGGGGTCGTGAAGTTCAGTTCGCAGTGCGCGTCGGGGTACAGCTCGACGAGTTCGCGGTACATCTTGCGGGCACGCCGGACCAGCGCGAGTCGGCTCTCGCCCGACGGGGTGGACGACCGCGCGGGCGCGTCAGGTGTGTCACGGGGCATCGTCACAGGGTAGGCGCCCGGGCGGGAGGGGGTCCCGCCCGCGGGTCGGACGGCCGGCCCCCGTGGTCCACCGGAAGTTCCCCCAGGTGACCGAGATTATGTAACCAATGTCCGGTGACACGGCGCGGATCGCCCTGATAGATAGCGACCACGACTAAGATCGCATGGGCTGACGTCGGCGGTTGTGGGCACGTTGTCTCCCGGCGGACGAGCCGAGGTAACGACCTGGTGTCACACCCGGGTGCGATATACGTCACACTGTTGATGGTCAGGTTTGAGGAGGACGTGTGGTGGACGAAGTCAACGAGGTGCTGCGGAAGGCCCCTCTGTTCGAGGCATTGGACGAGGAGGACACGGCCGGGCTGCGCGCCTCGGTGAGCGAGGTCCGTCTCGGCCGCGGCCAGACCCTGTTCAGCGAGGGTGACGAGGGCGACCGCCTGTACGTCATCCTCAGCGGGAAGGTGAAGCTGACCCGCACGGCCGTCGACGGCCGCGAGAACCTCCTGGGCGTGCTCGGCCCCAGCGAGATGTTCGGTGAGCTGTCCCTGTTCGACCCGCGCCCGCGCACCGCGAGCGCCGTGGCGGTCACCGACTCCGTACTGGCGGGCCTGGGGCACGACGACCTGCGCCCGTTCCTGTCGAGCCGCCCGCACGTGTCGCTGCAGCTGCTGAAGTCGCTGGCCGCCCGCCTGCGCCGGACCAACGACGTGATGGCCGACCTGGTCTTCACCGACGTGCCCGGCCGCGTGGCCAAGGCCCTGCTGGAGCTCGCCGACAAGTTCGGCAAGGAGGGCGAGGACGGACTCCACGTCCACCACGACCTCACACAGGAGGAGCTCGCCCAGCTGGTCGGCGCCTCCCGCGAGACGGTGAACAAGGCGCTCGCCGAGTTCGCCCTGCGCGGTTGGCTGCGGATCGAGGCCAAGGCGGTCGTCCTGCTCGACGTCGAGCGGATGCGTCGCCGCGCCCGTTAGGCGACCGCGCCGCTCCGACGAACACGCTGTGCGGCCGCTCACCCGGAAGGGTGGGCGGCCGCAGCGCTGTCCGGTGGCCGCCGCTGTCACGGTGCCCGCCGCCCCCGTGGCCACCACCGTCCCGGTGGCCTCCGCCATCCCAGTGGTCGCCCGCCGTCCCGCTGGCCGCCGCCCCAGTGGCCACCACCGTCCCGGTGATCGCCCGCTGTCACCACGGCCTCCCCCTGCCCCACGATGTTAAGCATCCTTGACGTCGTGTCCGCTCTGCTTTACTTTTGAGATGTCAAAGTTGTTTGACATCACGGAGGGAGCGGACATGTCGTTCGAGGAGAGGCGCATCTGGATCTACCTCGCGGTGGCGGTGCTGGTACCGGCCGCCTACCTCGTGGTACTCCTCGCCCGGGCGGCGGGCACGGACGTCGCGGACCTGGCCTACCAGCGTCCGCTGGTGACGGCCCTGGGGGTGTCGCTCGCCGCGACGATCCTCCTCAACATGGTGTCCGCCGCGCTGTGGCCCAAGGGCGCCTACCAGAAGGATCCCCGGGACAAGGAGATCGACCGCCGGGGCGACTACGTCGGCTTCGTCGTCATGTCCGTCCTCACGGTCGTCCCGTTCAGCCTCGCGCTGCTCGAGGAGCCCTACTTCTGGATCGCCAACACGATCTACCTCGCCTACGTCACCGCCGCGGTCGCGTCGTCAGCCGTCAAGCTCGTCGCCTATCGCAGGGGTTTCTGACCATGGCCAGGCGGACGAGGGTCACCAACAGCATCCGGGCGCTGCGCTTCGCGCGGGGCGAGATGACCCAGGCGGAACTGGCCGAGCGCGTCGGCGTGACCCGGCAGACCGTCATCGCCATCGAGAAGGGCCGCTACTCGCCCTCCTTGGAGATGGCCTTCCAGATCTCCCGGGCGCTCGGTACGCCGTTGGAGGAGGTCTTCCAGTACCCCGACGACCCCGGACCCGCCGGGATCTCGGGCGACGCCCGAGGAGGCACACCATGAGAGCCATGTCCTGCCCCGCGTACGGACCACCCGACGTACTCGAACTGCGGGAGCTCCCCACCCCGGAACCGGGAGCGGACGACGTCCTGATCCGGGTCCGCGCGACGACGGTCACCGCTGCCGACTGCGCGTTCCGGTCGGGGCGCCCGTTCGTCGCCCGCCTGTACTCGGGCCTGCTCCGGCCGCGGTTCGCCGTGCTGGGCGGGGCCTTCGCCGGGGACGTCGTGGCGGTCGGCGCGGACGTGCGGCGGTTCTCGGCGGGCGACCGCGTCCTCGGCCTCAGCCCGAACGACTTCGGTACCCACGCGGAGTTCCTGTGCCTGCCGCAGGACCGGCCGATGGCGCGGATCACGAGCGCCCTGTCCTACGTGGAGGCCGCGAGCGTCGTCGAGGCCACGACCGCCCTGACCTTCCTCCGCGACGTGGGCCCGGTCCGACCCGGCCAGAAGGTGCTGGTCAACGGCGCCACCGGTTCGGTGGGGAGCTACGGCGTGCAACTCGCCAAGCACTACGGCGCCGAGGTCACCGCGGTGTGCGGCCCCGCCAACGCCGACCTGGCGCGGTCCCTGGGCGCCGACCGGGTCGTCGACCGCACGCGGACGGACCCCACCCTCCCGGGCGCTCCGGAGCACCGCCTCCAGGACGTCTTCTTCGACGCGGCGGGCAAGAGCTCGTTCGTCCGGGCGCGCCGGGCGCTCACGCCCACCGGCACCTACCTGACGACCGCCCCTGGGCCCTCGGCCCTGTTCCACAGCCTGTGGACGGCCAGGGGGCGGGGCCGCACCTGCCGGTTCGCGGCCACCGGCCTGCGGCAGAGCCCCGACAACCTCGCCCACCTGGACGCGCTGGCCGGTTCCGGCGCGATCCGAGCCGTCATCGACGGCGTGTACCCGCTGGCGGATCTCGTGGAGGCCCACCGACGCGCGGAGAGCGGCCACAAGGCCGGGACCGTGGTCGTCACCTGCTGAGGGAGCCCCGGCCCGAGCCGAACCGGGAGCCGATCAGTCCCGGGCAGGTCCGCCCGGAGGCCGCCCGGGCGCTGTGCGGCCCGAAGGTGCCGGGCACCGGGCCCGGACGACCCGGCCGGAGGGGCGGCCCGGGTCAGGCGTCGATGCCCTCGGGGAGTTCGCCGCGGTCGGCCAGGTAGCGCAGCTGGGCCCGCACGGACGAGCTCGCGGCGAAGCGGATCTGCTCCGTGATGTCCGGGTAGACGCGGTCGACGATCTCCTCGACCTTGGTCGCGCCCGCTCCGACGGCGTCGCGGACCTGCTCCAGGCGCGACTCGCGGTGGTCGATGTAGGAGTTCAGCACCGCCGTCGGCGAGGTCAGGATGGGACCGTGGCCGGGCAGCAGGGTGCGGACCTGGTGCTCGCGCACCAGGTCCCTGAGGCGGTAGAGTGAGTCCATGTAGGGCCCGAGGCCGTCGTCCCCGTCGATGACGGGCGTGCCGTGGCCCAGGACGGTGTCACCCGTCAGCAGGGCGTTGTCGGACTCCAGCAGCAGGCACACGGAGTCGTCCGTGTGGCCCGGGGTCGCGATCACCCGCAGGCCCAGGCCGTCCACCGAGAGCAGCTCGCCGTCGGCCAGGCCGGCTCCGGCGAATCGCATGGCGGGGTCGACGGCGTGGACGGGCGCCCCGGTCAGCTCGGAGAAGTACCGGGAACCCTCCGAGTGGTCCGGGTGCCGGTGCGTCACGATGGCCATCAGCACCTGCGCGCCCTGCTCCTGCACCGTGCGCGCCACCCGTTCGAGGTGGCGTTCGTCGTGGGGGCCGGGGTCGACGACCACGACCCCGCGGGCACCGGGCTCACGCAGGATCCAGGTGTTGGTCCCCTCCAACGTCATCGGGCCAGGGTTGGGGCACAGCACACAGCTGGCGCGCAGTGTCCCGGAACCGTCGATCCTCATCGCACCTCGCTTCGATCGCCGAGACCGGACTGGTCTGGAGGACATGCTGTGAGACCTCTCCGCCACCCCGCGGCCCGCGCTGGCACGCGGGTCGTCAGGATCGCGCGTCGGGTGTCGGTACGGGGAACTCAGCCCCGTCGGGGGCAATGACGCGGAGCTGACCGCCGATTTCCCGAACGTCCGGTTCAAAGGGGACGATATCCCGTCGAGCCGTCCGTACACCTTCCAGGGTCCGGCACTTCGCCAGCTCCGCACAGGCCACCACCGTGGGCGGAAGCATCGGCATCCGGCCCCCGCTCCACGCCTCGGCGACGGTCGCGGGGTCGGTCCAGCAGGTGAGGTCGGCTTCGCCGCCCACGTCGCGGTGCCGCTGCCCCGGCGGGAGTTCGGCGGTGAAGAACCAGGTGTCGTAGCGGCGCGGCTGCGCCCTGGGCGTGATCCACCGGGACCAGGCCCTGAGCCACTCCGAGCGCAGCACCAGCCCGCGCCTGGACAGAACCTCGGTGAAGGAGTGCGTGCGGTCGATCAGGCCCAGCCGGTCGCGTTCCCAGTCCTCGGTGGTGGTGTCCAGCGCGGGCGCCCCCGTGCCGGCGCCGGGCGGACCCGCCAGGAGCACCCCGGTCTCCTCGAAGGTCTCGCGCACCGCCGCGCACACCAGCGCGCGGGCCATGGGAACGTCCGTCCCCAGGACCGCGGCCCACTCCCGCGGACCGGGTCCGGTCCAGGGAAGGTCGCCGTCGGCGTCGCGTTCGTCCACGCCGCCACCGGGGAAGACGTAGGCGCCCGGCGCGAACCCCATGGACCCGACCCTGCGCATGAGCAGGACCTCCAGGCCGTGTCCGGCCCGCGGCCCCGTGGCCGGCTCGCGCAGGAGCATCACGGTGGCGGCGGGCCGCGGCGTCACGGGACCGGTCTGCTCGGGCATGGCGAGTCCTCCCTCGGGTCGGGCGGCACGCGGCGTGCCGGGGGCGACCGACCCGCTCCCGGCGCCGCACGCGGCCCCAGTGGGCCGGGTGCCCGGCACCGGCCGGAGCGGACGGAGCGCGTCGTCCCCGCACGCGGGGCGTGCTCAGGGCACCTTCGCACACGGCCCGGGCCCGGGTCACTCCCGGCCCGGGCTCCGCGGGGCCCGGCCGGTCAGCGGCCGAACCCGGTCAGACGACCTCGACGATCATGTCGACCTCGACCGGGGAGTCGAGCGGCAGGGCGGCCACGCCCACGGCGGCACGGGCGTGCACACCGGCGTCGCCGAACACCTGGCCGACCAGGTCGCTGGCGCCGTTGATGACGCCGGGGTGCCCGGTGAAATCGGGGGTGCTGGCCACGAACCCGCCCAGCTTCACCACCCGCACCACGTTGGACAGGTCGCCGATCTCGGCCTTGACGGCCGCGATGCCGTTCAGCGCGCACAGCGCCGCCAGCTCCTGGGCGGTCTCGGGCGTGACCTCCGCGCCGACCTTGCCCGTGGCGGGCAGCTTGCCGTCGACGAACGGCAGCTGGCCGGAGACGTACACGTGGCCGCCGCTGCGCACGGTCGGCGTGTAGGAGGCCACCGGCGGCACGACGTCGGGCAGGGTCAGGCCGAGTTCGGCCAGACGCTCCTCGGGGGTCGCCATCACAGCTCCCGCTTCATGTACGCCACGTACTGCTGGTTGCGGGGATCGGTGCCCTCGGGCAGCGGGGCCGGGACGACGGAGACCAGCTCCCACCCGTCCGAACCCCAGTTGTCGAGGATCTGCTTGGTGGCGTGCGACAGCAGCGCCACCGTCTGGTACTCCCACTTGCTCATACGTACTCCCCCATCGGTAACCGGCGGCCGGGCCGGACCCGGTGCCGCACGTCAACGCCGCCACCTTACTGACCCGCGCGCACCCCCGCGTGCGTGCCGTCCCCGACGCGGTGCTCGGGGGGCCGCAGGGGCTGGGGGCGGGGTTGGTCGGGAGCGGCCTCGGCCGGAGGCGGCGTCGTTCGGGGAACAGGACGCGCGTGGGGAGGCCAGGACGCGCGGGGCAGGTGTGGGGCCGGGGCGGCGCCAGAAGCCGGGACCGCCGCGGCCGCGACGCACGCGGAGACAGCACCGGCCCGGAGGCCGGGCGACCGCCGAGGCGCGGAACGCCGCCAGGACACCGTGAACGGCCCGAGCGCGCCTGCCCGCATAGACTCCGTGAGGTGAGCGAGCGTGAGCACCCACCACCGCGACCGGGGCAGGCGTGCGCCGGTGCCCGTCTGCACATCGTCACCGGGAAGGGCGGAACCGGCAAGACCACGGTCGCCGCGGCCCTGGCCACGGCCCTGGCGGCCGACGGCGCCCGGGTGCTCCTGGTGGAGGTCGAGGGACGCCAGGGCGTCGCCACACTGCTCGACGAGGCCCCGCTGCGCTACGAGGAGCGCGAGCTGGTCTCCGTACCCGGCGGCGGACGGGTCTTCGTCCTGGCCGCGGACGCCGAGGCCGCCCTCCTGGAGTACCTGGAGATGTTCTACGGCATGCGCCGGGCCGGGCAGGCGCTGAACCGGTTGGGCGCGGTCGACTTCGCGACCACGATCGCCCCCGGGCTGCGCGACGTCCTGCTCACCGGAAAGGCGACCGAGGCGGTGCGGCGCCGCCGCGGCGGGCGAGGACGACCCTCGGGAGCGCCGTCCACGGGCCCGTTCCACTACGACGCCGTGGTGATGGACGCCCCGCCCACCGGCAGGATCGCCCAGTTCCTCAACGTCAACTCCGAGGTGGCGGGGCTGGCCAGGGTCGGGCCGATCCGCAACCACGCGGACAAGGTCATGGAGGTCATCCGCTCCGCCCAGACCCGGGTGCACTTCGTGACCGTGCTGGAGGAGATGCCCGCGCAGGAGTGCCGGGACGGTGTGGCGGAGATGGCGGCACTGGGGATCGAGGTCGGCATGGTGGTGGTCAACATGGTGCGCTCACCGCTGCTGGGCGAGGCCGACCTGGCCGCGGCCGTGGACGGCGGGCCCGACGTCGAGGACCTCGCCGCGGGACTCAAGGCGGCGGGGCTGGCGGACGCCGGCCCGCTCGCCGAGGACCTCGCCGAAGAGGTGCGCGCGCACGCGCTGCGGGTGGCGTTGGAGCGTCGGGTCCGCGCGCGGCTGTCGGACCTGGGGCACCCGCTGGTGGAGCTGCCGCTGGTGGAGGGCGGGGTCGGCCGCGCCGCGCTCGACGGCCTCGCCCGGCACCTGACCTCGCAGGGGGTGAGCCGATGACCGGCTCAGCGGACGACTCCGACCGCGGGACGAGCCGTGGCGTCGACGGCGCGCTCCGGCGGGCGCTGGACACCGACGCGCTCCTGGACGATCCGGGGACGCGGATCGTCGTGTGCTGCGGGTCGGGCGGTGTCGGCAAGACGACCACCGCCGCGGCCCTCGGACTGCGCGCCGCGGAGCGCGGGCGCCGGGCCGTGGTGATCACGGTCGACCCCGCCCGGCGGCTGGCCCAGTCCATGGGGCTGGAGTCGCTGGACAACACACCGCGTCCGGTGCCCCTGCCGGACGGGGCGCGGGGCAGCATGCACGCGATGATGCTCGACATGAAGCGGACCTTCGACGAGGTCGTCAGGGAGCACGCCGACCCCGAGCGCGCCCGGCAGATCCTGGCCAACCCCTTCTACCAGACGCTCTCCACGAGCTTCTCCGGCACGCAGGAGTACATGGCCATGGAGAAGCTGGGGCAGCTGCGCCAGTCCGGCGAGTGGGACCTGATCGTCGTGGACACCCCGCCCAGCCGGTCGGCGCTGGACTTCCTGGACGCCCCCAAGCGGCTCGGACGGTTCCTGGACGGACGGCTGATCCGGTTCCTGAGCACACCCGCGAGCACAGGCGCCTTCCGGCTGCTGGGCGCGGGGTTCAACCTCATGACGTCGGCGATCGGCAAGATCGTGGGCGCCCAGTTCCTCGACGACCTGCGCTCCTTCGTCTCCGCGTTCGACACGGTGTTCGGCGGGTTCCAGGAGCGCGCCGAGCGCACGTACCGGCTGCTGCGCGCGCCCGGCACGGCGTTCGTGGTGGTGGCCGTCCCCGACACGGACGCGATGCGCGAGGCCTCCTTCTTCGTGGAGCGCCTGGCCACGGACGCGATGCCGTTGGCGGGCCTGGTCGTCAACCGTGCCCACCCCCTGCCCGACGGGGCGGCGTCCGGCCTGTCCCGGGACCTGGCCCTGTCGGCGGCCGACGCGCTGGACCGGGCGGGCGACCGGCCGCTGGCCGCGGCGGCGCTGCGCCTGCACGCCGAGCGGGTGCGCACGCGCGAACGGGAGACGCTGCTGCGGGACCGGATGCTGTCGGGCCACCCCCGGGTCCGGGTGACCGAGGTCGCCGCGCTGCCCGAGGACGTGCACGACCTGGACGGCCTGCGGCGGATCGGCGCCGCGTTGGCCGACGCGGGGCAGGGTCGAACGGCGGAGTGAACGCGTGGGGCCGCGGGGGTCGGTGCGGCCTGGTGAGGGACACGGGCCGGGGGTTCGGCCGACGTGAGCGCGGACGGGATCGGCCCGCCGACTCGGCCGGAGAGCCACACGGCGAGGGACCGCACACGGCGGCCGGGAGGTCAGGAGGCGCGGGAGCACGGGTAGCGGACCGGGGCCAGGACCGCACATAGCGGGCCGGGGTCACGGCACGCACGGCGGACCCGAGTCAGAGCCGCACACGGTGGGCCGGGTCGCGGCAGCGCTCGGCGGACCGGACACGGCGGCCGGGAGGTCAGGAGGCGGCGGCCGCGTACTCCTCCGCGTAGCGCGACAGGTCGCCGCCGCCGTCCCGGTGCGCCTCCTCCAGGAGCGGTTGCCAGTCGACGACCGCGGGGTGCTTGCGCAACAGCGAGCGGCGCTCCCGCTCGGTCATGCCGCCCCAGACCCCGAACTCGACCCTGTTGTCCAGGGCGTCGGCCAGGCACTGGGTGCGCACCGGGCACTCCTGGCAGATGAGTTTCGCGCTGTTCTGCGCCGCGCCCCGCACGAAGAGGGCGTCAGGGTCCAGGCGGCGGCACAGCGCGCTCTTGGTCCATTGGTGGGTCCACATGTGTCCTTCTCCCATACGTGAGCACTGGCGTGGCGTGGGGGACTCGTGTGCGTTGGACGGGCGGGGAACGCGGTAGGCTCCGGTCTCTCGCGCGCGGTGGCTCGTGTGGGGCTCCCGCCTTCCGCCCGTAGTCACGAACGTACGGACACCGAGGCCGCGCCGACAGAACCCGAACGGCCTACTTTCCATCTCACTCGTCATGGCCCACTCGGGCCATGGGCGTGGGGCCCGGCACCTCTCCGGAGAGGTCCGGCGGGTCCTCGCACAGCCGAACCGCTCAGCGATCGAGCTGCGATAACCATGAAAAGATGTTCGAGGTGCACAGTCCGGGTGCACAGTCCGTACGACCGGCGCGGGCGGTTCCTTGCACTCGCTCTCGGTCCGTTCCACATCGCACCATTTGCGCGTTCGCGGTCACTTAGTCTGATGGGGTGGGTCAGGGGACATTGCTTCAACGAATCAGCCAACTCGTCGTCGTCGGCGCCATAGCGGGTCTTCTCGTTGCCGCGCTGGCACTTCCCGCGATCGGCGGCCTGGGGATCACCGCGCGTAACGTCGCGAGTGGATTCCTGGACATGCCCGGAAACCTGGAGACACCGCCTCCCCCCCAACGCTCGACGATCTACGACAGCGAGGGCGGTGTCATCGCCGAGATCTTCGACCAGAACCGCGAGATCGTCGAGATCGAGGACGTCTCGCCGGTGATGATCGACGCGATCCTCGCCATCGAGGACGCCAGCTTCTACGAACACGGCGGCCTGGACGTGGCGGGCACGCTGCGCGCGGCCGTGCGCACCCTGGGCGGAAACACCCAGGGCGCCTCCTCCATCACCCAGCAGTACGTGAAGAACGTGCAGATCGAGGCGGCCACCTCGCAGGAGGAGCTGGACGAGGCCCGCGAGGAGACGATCGCGCGCAAGATCCGCGAACTGCGGTACGCGATCGCGCTCGAACAGCGCATGGAGAAGGACGAGATCCTCGAGGGCTACCTCAACATCGCCTACTTCAGCGACGGGGCCTACGGCGTGGAGTCGGCGGCCCAGCACTTCTTCCAGGTCCCGGCCAGCGAACTGGAGCTGCACCAGGCCGCCACGATCGCGGGCCTGGTCCGCTACCCCTACCTCTACAACCCCCGGTTCTTCCCCGAACAGACCATCGAGCGCCGCAACGTCGTGCTCGACCGCATGGTCTCCACGGGTGCCATCACCGAGGCCGAGGCCGAGGAGGCCAAGACCGAGGACATGGACCTGGACCTGGACACCCCGCCCAACGGGTGCGTGCCCAGCGACCAGCCGTTCTTCTGCGACTACGTCGTCCAGGAGATCGAACAGGACGAGGCCTTCGGTCCCAGCGAGACCGAGCGGGCGCGCTGGCTGCGCACGGCCGGGCTGGAGATCCACACCACGCTCGACCCGCAGACCCAGGAGTCCGGCCAGGAAGCCGTCGACAAGTGGGTACCGCGCGAGAACGAGTCGCGCAAGGTGGCGGCCGAGGTCGTCATCGAGCCGGGCAGCGGCCAGATCCTGGGCATGGTGCAGAGCCGCAACTACGGCCCGGACGAGAGCAAGATCGGCGAGACGTCCATCAACTTCGCCACCGACGCCGACCGGGGCGGCAGCAGCGGGTTCCAGGCCGGATCGACGTTCAAGGCGATCACCCTGGCGACCGCGCTGGACAAGGGCATGCCCTACAGCACCTCGTTCCCCTCGCCGGCCTCGGTGTCGGTGTCCGGACAGCGATCGTGCAACGGCGGCACCCTCTCGACGTGGTCGCCGAGCAACGCCGGCGACAGCAACGAGGGCGTGCACAACATGGTGTCGGGCACCAAGGCCTCGTCCAACACCTTCTTCGCCCAGCTCCAGCGCCGGGCGGGGATCTGCGACGTCATGCAGATGGCCGAGCGCCTGGGCCTCAAGCGGGCCGACGGCACCCTGTTCACGGAGAACCCGAACTCGCTGGCCAACAGCAGCTTCACGCTGGGCAGTGAGGAGGTCTCCCCGCTTCGGGTGGCCAACGCCTACGCGACCTTCGCCTCCGGCGGCGTCTACTGCGAGCCGCAGGCCATCACCCGGATCGAGGACCGCCAGGCGGGCACCACGATCGAGATGGAACCGGAGTGCGAGCGGGTCATCGACGAGGACGTGGCCCACGGCGTCACGTACCTGCTGTCGCAGACGTTCAACGGCGGCACCACCACCGGACTGGGCATCGGCCGACCGGCGTTCGCCAAGACCGGCACCACCGACGGATCGGCGGCGGCCTGGTTCGCCGGCGGCACCCCGACGATGGCCAGTGCCGTGTTCGTCGGCGACCCGCGCGGCCCCCAGCAGTACCCGCTGCGCAACGTCACCATCGGCGACCGCTACTACGGGGTGGTCTACGGGGCGACGATCCCCGGCCCGATCTGGCAGGAGACCATGCAGGGCGCCCATGAGGGGCTGGAGACGGAGAACCTGCCCCCGTCCCCGTCGAAGTTCGGTTCCACGTCGGCACCACGCCAACCCGAGCCCGAGGACGACGCGAGTCCGGCCAGTGACCCCGGTGGCGTTCCCGACGTCATCGGTGAGTCCGAGGCGGCCGCGGTGTCGGCTCTGGAGTCGGCGGGCTACACGGTCAACGTCTCCGGGACGCCGATCCGCTCGGCCGAGCCCGAGGGCACGGTGGCCGCGGTCAACCCCGACCCCGGGACCCGCCTGCCGGAGGGTGCCACGGTCAACGTGTTCCTGAGCAGCGGCGGCGGGAGCGCGGACGGGCCGTCGGACGGTTCGGACGAGGAGTGGATGCCGGTGGTCCCGGCGACATCCCTCGGCCGGGAGGACGACACCCAGTAGGACATGACGAAGGGGCGGCGGTGTGACACCGCCGCCCCTTTCGTTGTGCCAGGGGGCCGTGGGACCGGCCGGTGGGCCTTGGGGCCGGTGGGGCTGGTGGGCCAGTGGGGCTTGGGGGTCCGTGGGCCTTGGGCCCGGTGGGGCTGGTTGGGCCAGTGGGGTTGACGGTCCCAAAGGCTCGTGAGGCCGGTAGGGCCGTTCAGGCGGGTGGGGCCGTCAGGCCAGGCGCTTCTTGACCTCGGCGGCCACCCGCGAGCCCTCGGCCAGGCCGGCGACCTTCGGGTTGAGGACCTTCATGACCTTGCCCATCTCCTTCATGCCGGAGGCACCGGTCTCGGCGACGGCGGCGTCCACGAGCCCGGCCAGCTCCTCGTCCGTGAGCTGCTTGGGCAGGTAGTCGGCGATGATGTCGCTCTCGGCGCGCTCGTTGGCGGCGTCCTCGGTACGCCCGCCCTTCTCGAAGGCCTCGGCAGCCTCGCGGCGCTTCTTGGTCTCGCGGACCAGCACCTTGGTGACCTCGTCGTCGTCGAGGGCGCGCTGGGCGGACCCGGCGGTCTCCTCGGTGGCGATGGCGGCCAGCACCATCCGCAGGGTGCCGGTGCGCACCTTGTCACGCGCCTTCATGGCGGTGGTCAGGTCGGATTTGAGGCGGGCTTTGAGTTCGGACATGACCATGATCCTACGGCCGGCGAGGACGGGCGGACCAACCGTTTGTGCACGGCGTCGCCACGGATCTGAGACGATCAGTCGACAACGAAGGAGAGGGCGGATGGGCACCGACAACAGACGACTCCTGCGCCGCGTGGGGCGCGCGGCCGCCGTGACCGGCGCCGTCGGGGTGGCCGGTCTGGCCTACGCCTCGGTCGTGGAGCGCAACTGGTTCCGACTGCGCCGCTATGAACTGCCGCTGTTGCCGCCGGGGAGCCCGCGGCTGCGCGTGCTGCACCTGTCCGACGCGCACCTGACGCCCGGGCGGCGGATGCTCATCGACTGGATCCGCGGCCTGGAGGCCTACGAACCGGATCTGGTGGTCAACACGGGCGACTCCTTGGCCCACCCGGACGCGGTGGAACCGTTCATCGACGCCCTGGGGCCGCTGCTGGACCGGCCGGGCGCGTTCGTGTACGGGTCGAACGACATGTTCTCGCCCCAGCTGAAGAACCCGGCGCGCTACCTGTGGCGGACCAGCAAGAACGACTACAACAAGCGCCGAGTACCGGATCTGCCCTGGCGCGAGCTCGGCGCGGCCATGAGCTCGGCGGGCTGGCTGGACCTGAACAACCGCAAGGGATCGCTGAAGGCGGGCGTCCTCGACGTCGCCCTGGCGGGCGTGCACGACTCGCACATCAAGCTCGACCGGTACGACGCGATCGCGGGACCGGCGGACCCGGCGGCGGACATCCGACTCGGCGTTCTGCACTCACCTGAGCCCGCCAACCTCGACCGCTTCGCGGCCGACGGCTACCAGCTCCTCCTCGCGGGGCACACGCACGGGGGGCAGCTGTGCCTGCCGTTCTACGGAACCCTGGTCACCAACTGCGGCATCGACCGGCGCCGCGCGTGGGGGCTGCACGAGTACGACGACGCGTGGCTGCACGTGTCCGGCGGCCTGGGCACCTCGCCGTACGCCCCGGTGCGCTTCTGCTGCCGCCCGGAGGCGTCCCTGCTCGACCTCGTCCCGGCGGCGGACTGATCCTCCCGGCGGCCCGCCCCTAAATCAGGTGCGCGAGCACTCCACACGTCCGCTAGACTTGGGGACGTTGCTTCGGGGTGTAGCGCAGCTTGGCAGCGCGCTTCGTTCGGGACGAAGAGGTCGTGGGTTCAAATCCCGCCACCCCGACTGGGCACCCGTTCTTCGTTTTCCAGGCATGGAGCCCTCAGGGCCGCAGTGCACATTCATTGCACATGGTGGGGGTCGTGGGCCGGATGGTCGGTCCGCCGGTCAGGCCGCGAGCACCCGCAGTCGGGCCGCGTCCATCGCTTCGGCCACCTCGTCCAGGCGGTCGGGGAACAGGTGCCCGTACCGGTCCAGGGTCATGGTCGCGGTGGCGTGCCCGAGCATCGCTTGCACGACCTTGACGTCAGCGCCGGCCGCGATGGCGAGTGACGCGGCGGTGTGCCGGAGCTTGTGCGGCGTCAGACCCATCCCGTCGAGCCCAGCGGCCTTGAGTGCCTTGCCGAACTCCCGGTTTCGCCAGTTGCGCAGCCGCACCTCTGTCCCCCGCTTGGTGGTGAACACGAGCGCCGAGTCCGACCGCCCCTGCACGAGGGGAAGCAGCTCGGCGACGAGGGACCTGGGAATGGGCACGGTCCGACTCTTGCCCGTCTTGGGCGACTGTTCGACCAGCTTGCCTTCCACCTCGGCGAAGGCCGTCACGATCCGGATGCGCCGTGTCTCCAGATCCACCCTGCCGACCCGCAGCGCGGCGGCTTCGTTGAAGCGCAGGCCCGTGTAGGCGAGAAGGAGGATGAGCGGCCGGTTGATGTTCGCGGCGGCGGCGATCTGGCCGTACTTGGTCCGCAGCGATCCGGCCGCGTCCGCCAGCGCCTCCACCTGGAGGTGATCGAGGTAGACGTGTTCGGCCTCACTCGGTTTCGGTAGCGGGACCCCGCGTGCGGGATTGGCCGGGAGGCGGCGTGGCACGCACCATTCGAGAACCATGGAGAGAACGCCGTAGGCGTGCCGGGTCTGTGAGGCTCCCAGATTGGCGCCGCCCTCGTCCCGCGGCTTCTGGAGTTCGGCCACCCACACGGCGACGTCCTCGGAGTACACCCCCGAGATCGGAAGCTCTCCCCAGCGAGGCAACACGTGCGCGTCCAGGAGGCCCCGGTACTTCCACCAGGTCGATCGCTTGATGTCGGTGCGCGTGCTCAGCCACTTCTCAGCCATCTCGGCCAGGGTGACCTTGGCGTCGTGAGGGTTGCGATAGCTGCCCTCGTGCAGGCTGTTCTCGATCTCGGTCTGCTTCTTCTCGGCGTCCGGCTTCTTCTTGAACGTGCCACCGCTCTTGATCCGGCCGGAGGGATCGTAATAGCGGACCATCCAGCGCGCGGGAGGCGTGCGCTTGGTCGCCTTGGCCTTCTTCACCGCCTCCACGTATGCCTTGTCCTTGGTGCGGTCGTAGACCCACGCACGAGCCATGGGGAGTGTTCCTCTCGGGGGTTGGGATTACTGGGATCGGACCCAGGCACGGACCTCAGCGGGCACGTAGCGGACGTAGCGACCGACCCGGTATGAGGGAGGACCGTCGCCCTTGTACCGCCATTCGTAGAGCGTTTTCGGGGGAACGCGGAGATAGGCGGCGGCATCCTTGACCGACCACAGGACGTCGGCCCGACGCTGTTCGGGAACGTCCACACGGGCCGTCGCTGCACTCATGCCACCCTCGTCTCTGGAGTTGCCGAAAGATCCGTCTGCCGAGCCGCGTCGAGCTGTGCACGGCGTTTGAGCGCTTCGCCCACGGCCCGGAGTAGGCGTTGTTCGCGGGGAGCGACGTCGGGGTCTGTGGGGCGTGCCAGTTCCCAGGCGTAGGAGCCGGAGGCGACCGTCATGAGCGCGGGGCGAGGGTTGTCCTCGTCGCCCTGGCCGTCGTCGGTGGGGTCGATCCCCAGGGCGTCCAGGACCCAGGCCAGCCGGTCCGCCTTGTGGTCGGCGAGTGTCTTGCCCGACCACTTCCGGGAGACCAGCACCCGGCGACCCGCGTAGCCCAGGTACTCGCGACGGTGAGCCTTGGACCGGCAGAACCCCGGACGCATACCCGCTTTGGCGTTCTCAGGCTGAATGCCGTAGCGGAGCCAGTTCGAGCACCGAGGCGAGCACGGTTCGAAGCGGAGAGCGTCCAGGAGGCGGTCTACGTGCTGTTCCTGCCGGGTCGTCTCGGCGGCGTGGCAGTCGGCGATGTCCTTGGTCAGGTACTTCGCCAGGTAGCGCACACACCGATCAGCGTCAGCCGAACCCGCGACCACACCCTTGGCATCGACTTGTCGACCGAACCGGACCACGTGATGGGGTTCGGCGTCGGGGTCGGCGTCGAGGTCGTCCAACGCCTCGTCCCAGGTGGGTAGGACTTCGCCTGTCGACGGGTCGACAAAGACACCTGTCGCCTCGTCCCACTCGGGGAGGTGATCGCCCTCGAAGACCACACGATCGGCACTCGGCCACCACACCTGGTGATACGTCGCCGCCGCGATCTGCCGCAGCTCGGCACGCGGAATCGTTCCCCGCGTGGCCATGTGCAGGTGCGGAGCCAGACGCCGTTGCGGTTCCACAGCCGCGAAGTACTGCACATCGAACCCGGCCACCCGCCGAAGGTTCTGCACGAACCGATCGACCAGCTTGGAGAAGTGCAGCGCGTCCCGAGCAGCACTACGGTAGTCATACGTCGAGAAATCGACCGGGGTGCCGTCCGAGCGCACCCGCCCGTACGAGTCCAGGGTGAGCGTGATGAACAGCGAGGGCCGGAACACCTTGCCCGAGGCCGGATCGGTGAAGGCCCGCCCGACCGTCTTCCTGGTCATCGGTCGCTTGGGGAGATCCGGCACGTCCTGTCGGCGCTTGGTGGAGCGCACCCGACGCGACCCAGACGAGGAGGTATCGGCCGATCGGGTCACCGATCCCCGGAGCCCCGAGGCGGTGATCTCCTCATCCAGATCAGCGATCACCGCATCCAGCCGTGCCAGGTCCTCAGCCGACGCGGCACCCGTGGAGGCGAGCCGGTCCCGTTCGGCGGTCACCATGGCCCGCTGTTCGACCCACCCACGCTGTTCCTCGGACGGAGGGTCAGGTTCCACGACGGGTTCCTCGGCCAGGTGCCAACCCTCTTCACATTGCGTCCGCCGCAGGGAGCGCTTCCGCTTCGCACAGGCCGGACACCGGGACTCCAACGTGGACCCACACGGAACGTCGATCACCTCAGTGGCACCGGTCGCGATATCGGTGCGTCGAAGGGAGACCGGACGGATGCACACCGCGTGGTCGGCGGCGACCTGTTCGGCGACCTCACGCGCCAGGGGTTGCGCGAGCCGCTCGGCTCGTGTCGACTTACCGGTAGGCGTCGGCACTACCCCACCCCCCGAAATACAGAGGTGCCATGCAAGCCCTGTCCGGCCTGGCGAACTTGATCGGCACGATGGCGTTCAGCGTGCTCACATTCGGGCATCTGGCCCAGGGCGACACTCTGTTCGCCACGTGCACCGGGATTGCAGCAATCTGCACCGCCACTACGAGCTTTCGTTCGTACCGGCGTGCCCACCTGGAGCAGATGGACCGCAGCAGCGAGAGCACGACTCACCCCTCACCGCCGTCGACGGAGTGATTCGCACTGCCACGGTGTGCACTCACCATGGCGGTGATGTCCTCGTCCGACACGTAGGCGGCCCGGACCCTGACCGGGGCCGGTGAGCCCTCCACACGGACGTAGCCCACCCCGGGCAAGGTGGGGTCGATCAGATGCGCGTTCGCGCCACGGTCCCGGGCGCCTTCCCCGAGGATCATGTCGACCTGGGACGCCTCGTCCAGGCGAAGCGCGACCTTGTCCGGGAACAGGTTCCGAAGGTTCATGACCTCCTTGCGGGGGTCCTGGAGTGCGGCCAGGACGGCGAAGCCGACCGATCGGCCCTGCGAGGTCAGAGTCGCGATGGCGTTCTCTGCCCGACGGCGGACATCCCGGTCCGGGTGATACGCGGTTAGGAACGCCACCTCATCGAGGACCACCAGGACGAAAGGGTCCTCAACGGTTGGCGTGTGGAAGCGCCGCTTGCCCGCGTAGCGCCGGGCCCGGTCCTGCATCTGGGCCACGGCCACTTCCAGCACCTCCACCGCGGATTCACCGTCGTCGGCATAGTGCGCGAACAGGTCCCGCCCGTAGGCGAGTTCCATCCGCTTGGGGTCGATCGCCCACACCTGCGCGGTGTTGTCCGCGACGGCGGAGAGCATCGCCCGGACCGCCGACCAGATCACCGATCCCTTGCCCGCACCGGTCACCCCGGCGACCAGGACGTGCGTGCCGTGCAGGTGCAGCCGCCACGGAGAGCCGTCTTCCCTCTGGCCCACGTGGAGTGCGCTCAGTTCCGGGGCGTCAGGGATGTCCAGGGCGTCGAGGGGTTCGGCCAGGGTGTCGCGCCGGGGGAACTCTAAGGTGATGTCCCTCGGCCCGTTCACGATCACCCGGCACGAGGGAGCGGCAAACCCGTGAGCCAGCTCGGCCACCCGCGTCTCGAAGTCCGCCGGAGACGTACCGGCGACGAGGGAGACCCGGACCCGGTCGGCCCAGGTGTCACAGGTGACGCGGCGGATGCGGGGGAGGTAGCGGCGTTCCTGGTAGGACTCGGCCAGCCCGGAGATCACCAGCACTGGTTGCCAGTGACGGCGGTAGACGAACACGTGCCTCCACCACGCCAACAGGCGAAGTGGGACCCAGGTCCGGTAGGAGTCGGGCCAGGTACGCCACCACACCAGGGAGGCCACAGCGGCAGCGGCCCAGAGTCCGGCCAGGCCGGGCCAGTCCAGCCACCACCAGGCAGCGAAAGACACCGAGGCAGTAGCGACGAGGACCGGGAAGCGGAACGGCAAAGTGACCAGGAAGCGGATCAGCCGCCAGATCCACGAGCCCAGGACGACGATGCCGGGGGTTTCCACGATCGGAGTCGTCCACCGCACTCCCTGAGCCGGGGTCGGCAGCGTCGGAGGGGTCTGGGCAGCACCGATCTTCGCCATCACCGGTCACCGCCCATCGCGTCTTCGATCCGCGCCAGGACCCGGTCACGGTCAGCGCGGGCACGAGCAGCGGCCTTGACGGCGTCCGGGTTGTCGTCCCGGTCCGCGAGCGTGGCGAACACACGGGCCTTGAAGTCGAAGAACTCGGCGCGCTCGGCATCGGTGGCGGGCCGGGAGTCGACCGCGTCCAGGAACAGCCGGACCAACTGCGCGCCGGTCAGGCCGGACAGGTCAGTGGGGTAATCGGACATACTGAAGACACCTCTTCACGAAGCTTTCGCAGGTAACGGGAGGGGTGGAAGGGGCGGCCGACGGTGTTGCAGCACCAGGCCGCCCCGACTCATGTGCGGATCAGGCGGCTTCCTTGGCCGGGGCACGACGACCACCCACAGCGCCGCCGGGAGCCTTCACACCACGGGCCCGCAACGAGTACGCCACCCGGGGGCGGCGGCCGTTGTCGTCCACGTAGGGCATGACCGCCATCGCCTCGAACTCGATCGGCCGGAACGGCAGCCCGGGAACCTCGTCCGGCAGGGTCGGGCACACCTCGGCGGCGACCTTGACCTTCACCGACTTGGCCTTGCCCCGCGCTTCCGGGTCGGCATCGATCACATCCACCGCCCACAGCGGCAGACCGGTCTCCTTGTCCATCTGCGGACGCTTCGTCTCGAAGTCCGTGATCGCCTCCACGCCCAGCGCGAAGGCACCGTGCGGGAACACCGTCCCGAAGGACACCGGCAACGCACCCTGAATAGCCATCAATCAGCCTTCCATTTGATGATCACTCAACCACTTGTCCGGTCAAGTTGAGTTCAGGATAACCGGCCACACTTGATCGGACAAGTAGATAAGTGGCCGGTGTTCGCCCGCGACTACCCCGCCGGGTAGGAGTCCTCCAGTTCGTGCAGGTCACCGGGAAGAACCACCTCGGCGACCGCGATCACTTTCTCTGAGGCATCCAGTATCCGAGCCGTGATGCCGAGCACGGGAGTCCCCTCGTCCAGACCCAGGCGCTCGGACTCCTCGTCCGTGGCCAGCCGCGCGCACAGCCGCTCGGAGACCCGAGAGGGCCGCACCTGCTTGACCATCTGCACGTGTTCGCGTGCACCGATGCTGATCGACTGCTCGTCGCCCAGGTCGGTGCCGTCCGCGACGTCGAGGGGGAACCACAGGGTGACCAGCTCACTGGGTTGGCCGTCATCCAGGACCAGGCGTTGACGCCTGATCGCCGGGGAACCCTCGGGCACACCCACCGCCTCAGCCACAGCAGCGGGCACGGGAGTACGGCCCGCTTTGAGAATGCGGTTGCTCTTGGCCTCCTCGGAGGCGTCGAAGGCACTGGCGCCGGCATGGGAGCGCTCGGAGGTCTGCTGCGGAACGCCCCGCACGAACGACCCGCGCCCGTGTTCGCGTTCGATCCACCCCTGCATGCTCAGGATCTGCAAGGCCCGCACCACCGTGGAGCGTCCGGCCCCGAACTCGCGCACCATCCGGGATTCCGAGGGAAGCATCTCCCCCACGGGGTACGTACCGTCTTCGATGCGCTCTTGGATCGCCCGCACGATCTGTACGTACTTGGGCGGAGCGAACTCCAGACTCGACATATTGTCCACCTGGTGACTCTAGTACTCGTATGGTCGAGTAGCTTACTTGCGTGGTCTGGCCCTGTCAGCAGGTGGGGGCACATTTGAGCCCCGACCCGCGATCAGGGAGCACGGCGGGAAGCACGCCGCTCGGGCGCGCACATCACCGTGTGAGGAAGAACGAGGCCCGCGTGCCCCGGTCCCCGGGGTCAGGGAGAGAGAGGCCGGAGCACGCGGGAGTTCTCAGAAGGACCGCCAGTGCACGGCGCGCTCGACGATGTAGACCCGCAGGTTGTCCACCGTCGCCCCGCACACCGCCCGGCGCTCGACCTCCACCATCGCGGCGGCGACCAGGGCCACGTCATGCCGGGCCGCCTCATCCGCCGAGGACAGCACCGGGGGCACAATGCGCCGGACATGGTTGCACTCGGCCCCATCGACCTCGTGACACAGCCCGACGACGTACGTCATCAGCAGCCGTCGCCGCGTCACCGGTTCGGGCAGCACCCACCGATGCCGCTGAACCAGGGACGTCCCGTCCGGTTGCCGGGCCAGGGTCTCGTAAGTGATGGACTCCCAGTCCTCACAGGCCACACGCACCCGCACACCCTGGGAACGAGCCCAGGTCATCAGAGTTTCGCGGTCGATCACCGTGCCGCGTCCGTCGCCGCTCATCGCCGCACCGCCCCTATGGCTATGGCCGTGCGCACCAGGTCACGCAACTCGGCCATGTCATCCGGAGCGGGGGACGGCTTCGCGATCTGCACCAGGAGGTCTATCCCCCGCCGGTCGTTCTCAGCCCGCTGAGCGAAGCGACGACGCTCCACGTGCGCGTAGGGGCCACGCACCAGGGAGTAGGCGCGGGGGTCGTCGCCGTCCATCACGATGGGGTCCGGAGCGGGCCAGACCTCCACCCGTTTGGGAGTCGGCACGCGGAACAGCGGCGGGCCGGCACGGTGGTGCCTGCCGTGTCGGGTCGGTCGTATCAGAGTCACCAGCGCCCGAATCAGGGCGATAAGGTCTCTCACGTCAGCCTGCTTCCATCAGGTTGGCCGCGCCCCCGGATGCCTAGCCCGCGTCGCGGGGGTCTGCTGTCTATGGGGCGGAACCGCCGACGAACCGGGAGCCACCCGGCGCAGGAGTACGCGCCCCGCTTCATCACGAGTTCGTTCCGCTCCCTCGGCATGCCGTGCAGGGAGCCGCACGGACTGCAGGTTCACGTGCGGTGGACGAGCGGACCACGACGAGCCGCCGTGAGCGGATCGATTTCCACCCGCGACCACGGCAGGACCTGCACCGCTTCGGAGCGGATACGGCGACGGATTCCACGAAGCACGCTCCCGAGGGGACTGGGGGTGGCAGCACCCCACCGCAAGAGCAGGGGGCACGCCTGTCACATCAACGAACCCAGGACTCAACCTCTATACATAAGCTGAACCCATCCACTCATGTACATGAGTGATGTAGATAAGAGTGACGTACTCCTGTACATGAGTCAACCCTCTGAGTCGAAGACGCGGCTCCCAAGGCGCCAGCCAGGCCGTCAGTCCGTGGCCGGGATCCGGTAGTCGAGCACGAACTGATCAGCGGCCATGATGGTGTCGCACACCTCCACGACACGCCCCTCCGCGGTCACGGCGTTGCGGGTCAGGTGGATGACCGGAGAGCCAGGACTGAGCGCGAGCGCACTCGCCTCCTGCTTGGTCGCCAGACGCGCCCGCACGGTCTCGGTGTACTCCTCGAACTCGTGACCGTGCTCTTCCAACCGGGCGTAGATGCCACCACCGCCGGGGTTCTCCTCGAAGAGTTCGGGGATGTCTCGCGCCACGTCCCACGGCAGGTAGGACGTCGCTTCCTCGGTGGGTGTGCCGTCACTGAAGTAGAGCCGACGCCGGGCAAGCACCTTGTCGCCCTCATCCACGGCCAGGCGCTCGGCGATCTCTGCCGGAGCGGACACGGGACCGATGGAAATCACCTGGACCGTCGGCTTCACGCCCGCCTGTTCGGTCTCCGCGATGTACGCGGCCTTGCCCGCACGGCGATGGGAGCGACGGAACCGATCCGAGGACTTGCGTCTGACGGGCGGTCTGGACTTCACGAAGGAGCCCTTGCCCTGGTACGTGTCCACCAGGCCCGACGTCCGCAACTGGGCTACCGCCTTACGGACTGTGCCCGACGAGACGCCGTAGCGCTCCATCAGCGTCGTCTCGCTCGGAATCTCCTCAGCAGGAGCCAGGCCGCCGGCCCGGATCTGCTCTTCGATGTCGTCCGCGATCTGGAGATACCGGGGCTTCGCCGACTTCGCCCCTACAGTGCTCGCCATAGTCCTTCTGTTCCTCCTATGCTCCTGTACATGAGTAACAGCACCGGAGACAAGCCGTCAACGCCGCTGCACTCGGTGTCCGTGGCAGGTGCCGTCATACGCGAAGACGGACGCATGCTGGCGATCCGGCGCAGGGACAACGGCACCTGGGAGCCACCAGGCGGAGTCCTGGAGTTGGACGAGACCCCCGAAGATGGCGTGGTCCGGGAGGTCCTGGAAGAGACCGGCATCCACGTCGAAGTGGAACAGCTCACGGGCGTCTACAAGAACATGGCCCGCGGAATCGTCGCTCTTGTCTTCCGCTGTAAGCCGTCAGGGGGCGAGGAGAGCACCACGAGCGAGGCAACCGCCGTCGAGTGGCTCACACCCGACGAGGTCAAGAAGCACATGGGCGAGGTCTACGCAGTTCGCCTTCTGGATGCTCTGGAACCGAACCTCCCTCGTGTTCGCACCCACGACGGGAAACGACTCTCCTCAAGCCAGTAAGTACTCTCCCGAGCACACTACGAGGCAGAACTCATCTCGGAAAGGGTCGGTTTCTGATTCCATGGGTGACCAGAAGACGCTCTACGTGGTGGTGTGCGCGGCAGGACCGGCTTCCGAAGTCGGCACTCTGGTCAGGTTGGCCCAGGGCCGAGGCTGGACAGTTCAAGTCATGGCCACTCCAGCCGCTGTCAGCTTGATCGAAGTCGAGACCTTGAAGAAGCAGACCGGCCGACTAGTCCGGAGCCAACACCGCGCGCCAGGGGACCCCCGCTCTCCGAAAGCCGACGCCATCGTCATCGCCCCGGCCACGTTCAACACCATCAATAAGCTGGCCAACGGGATCGCCGATAACTACGTGCTGGACGTGGTGAGCGAGGCCATCGGCCTCGGTGTACCGACCGTCATCCTCCCCTTTGTGAACTCCGCTTACGCCAGCAGAGCCCCGTTCCGAGAAAGCATTAAGAAGCTCCGAACCGAAGAGGTATTCGTATTGATCGGACTAGGCGCGTTCACCCCGCACGAAGCCGGAAGCGGGTCGAGCGTGTTCGACAAATTCCCTTGGCAGCTTGCTCTAGACGAAGCAGAGAAGACTCTCTAAGGCAGTAGAACCGGAATCCAGGTCTGCAATGGATGAACCGTGAAACCGATGGCCCCCTATCAACACCGCTGCACTCGGTTTCTTTTGCAGGGGCAGTCATACGCGCGAACAGACGCGTGCTGGTGTTCCGCCGCAGGGACAACGGCACCTGGGAACCCCTAGGGCACCCCGAAGTTGGACGAAACTCCGGAGAAAGACGTTGCGCGCGAGCCCCTGCAAGAAAATGGAATCCACGTCGAAATGGAACACCTTACGGGTGTCTAACAAGAAGATGGCCCGGAGGATCGTCTACCTAGCCCTCCGCTGCAAGCCGCCCCGAGGAGAAATATACGCAAACCCACTGAACATCACCAACAATAGTGAAAATTTTATCTATTCATGCACCCCCCAGCCTCCTGAAGGTTACATCAGATACCCGACCAGATATCCAAGAAGTACAATCATTATTACCTACATTCGGATCCACCCACTGCACTCGTTTAATTGGAGAGAACTCCTCCGACACCCTCTTGGCAAGCTTTTCTGACCGCTTGTCGCTCGACACGACCGCGTTCCCTAACCGCAAGGAGAGTTCAAGCAGGTGAGCATCCTTAAGAAGCGCCGCTATATCGTTTGCATCAGGTAGACACTCATTAATTTTTGATCGAAGCAATCTATTTTCCTTATCCTCAGCTCGCTTAATAAGTTTTCGCGACATCATCTGATACCTCCAGTTCAGTGACAACTTGCTTCCGTTTTTCTTCCATTCGCGAGTTACTTCAGGAGAGAAAACTGCGCCAATCCTATTCGTCAATACGGCTGCCAAAATATTCCTAGCATTATCTGACATAGGACTGTTGCTCGTACTAGCACTTCCAGCCACACACGCATCAATTATAATGTATTCACTCTCATTTGACGGCTTCAAAAACCCTCCTCCTGCATCCTGTCTTCTACCGCGTCTAGATATTCCATTTCAGAATTCATAACAACTTCGTCGAAATCGATAGGCCAGTCACCGAAACGCCCAAACTCATCAACGTTTGCAGTCTTAAGGCTGGTGCACCCATCTTCCGAGGATCGAGTGAACCAGTGCAGGGCCACATCTTCCGGATCGACCTCTTTGTGCGCAAGAGAGGACTGGACCCCCTTAATAATCAGTGGACTATGAGTTTCAACTATTACCCTTACACCCCGTTTCGCATGCCTCACAAGAACTTTGGAAAGGGCGGACTGAGCCCGTGGATGGAGATGAATCTCGGGCTGTTCAATATAAACAATCTGACCTGCGTCAGCGGCTATCAGCGAAACCAAAACAGGAAGGGTTTGGGAGACACCAAAGCCAACATCGGCAATATTTACTAGGTCATGTGCCCCGCCTTGCTGTGCATGCGGAAGCCTCCCTACTAGGAGCTCTACGCTGATGTCATTCACTGGCTTGGACATGATCTTCCATGTCAGACCAAGACTCTCTAGATCCCGATTCAACGCGGAAAGCTTAGCTTTATCCTCGGTAGATCCATTCTGCCAAGAGTCAATTAGACTAGCTACGTACTTCTCAAACTTTCCGGGAAATGCAGTCCCCACAGCAGAACTTGGATAAACGCGTTCAGGGTTCCCCCGGAGTCCGGGAACGTGGATCGTATCCACAGCCAGCCTGCGAAACGTGTTCACCGCGTAGTTAGGAATGGGAAATTCAAATGAGTCAACTTTCACCGAAGCTTCAAGAAAACAGCGGTTTCTCTTAATCGAACTCTTGGCCGACGCTTCGTCAATTAGCTTTTCATATCGCTTGAACCGCGAACCGGGCGCCTCTCGCAAGAATTCGATATCGGCAGACATTCCCTGATGAAGGTTTACCTCTTCTCGCCTTTTTAGCCGCATGTTCTTCAAGTGCAATCCACTTTTCACCTTCGTGAATTGAAGATCGACTGAAATGCCGTTAATGTGCGCGCCAACGGAGAACATTTTGGCAGCGTCATTTTTCGACCTGCCCCTCGAGAACATTTGCTCCACAGACGTCAGTGCAACATTCGGACCATTCATCAAGAGAGGCCCCGGGTCAAACTGAGCTTCGATCGTTTGCTTCACGAGAAGTAGACCCTGCATAAAGCTCGATTTTCCGGAGCTATTCGATCCTCCAATCAGCGTCAAAGGCTTTATTTTCATTTTTGTCATACCTCTAATTGACTTATATCCCATAATTCGAAGATATAGAGTTTTCACCTTCGGGCGCCACCTTTTGATGTCTGATGATTCTGTCATTAGCTCCTCCATTTGCTAGTCTGCCTGCTGCTGTTTGCCGAGTTGGGCTGTATGGGATCAAGGCGACGGCGCTCGCGCCGTCGCAGCGGCCCTCGGCCGCCGCTCGGGCTGCGGGCTGCCGCCCGGTCCCGAGCGCACGGCCGTAGGCCGCACGCACGCAACGTCTCTCGGACAGGCCCGTACGGCGAGCGGGGCCAGAGCTGCCCGATACCTCCATGGTGACTCAGGACACAGTCGCCTGTCAGGGCATTTGGTCCCAATGGTTGATGACGTGTTCAGGTCCCGGGGTGCCCGATGGCGCGACACGGACTGTCTGGGGTGTCGGCCCCGGCGCCATCGGGCACCCCGGACCGAAGACGATGGTTGCCGAAGACCGGGGCTGAGGGAGCTTGGTTCAGGTATGCGGGACAGGCCATCGCACCTGGGGCGGACGTCCTGTGGCTGGGGTCAAGAGCAATGCACATTCAGTGCACATGGCTACGGGAGAGCTCCGGAAGCGGTGAGAACCGATCGGGGCGAACGGCGAGGTCAGGGGTGGTTTCCGGGTTCCATCTACCGGTCAGAGGAGGACCCCGGTACGGGAAGAGGTCGTGGGTTCAAATCCCGCCACCCCGACTGGGAAGTAGCAGGTCAGGCGGTCAGACGCCTCCGAGAACGGAGGGGTGTGGCCGCCTGATCCGAGGGGTGTGGCCGCCTGATCCGTGTTCTGGGAGAGCTTCGGGAGACCGTGCGACCGGCACCGTTCATCGCCGCACCGCCCTCTATGGCTATGGCTGTACGCAGGTCATGCAACTCGGCCATATGCCGCGGCCATCAGGCCCACCGTGGAGGAGGGCTCGTGGCCGAGCACCGGGGCATCATCCTGAGGTCGAACATCAGCTTGGCCGTCGTTGCCGCGGCGATGCGCTGTTCAAGTTCATCGAGGTTTGCGTGCTCGGCCCAGGGCCGCGCTCCCGGCGGCCTGTGTTTAGCGCACCCCGGGCCAGGAAACATCGTCTGACCAGGCTCTCTGCGAACTCATCTGCGATCCAAGGGCCTGAGCCGACGCGCGGCGGGCACGGGGAGGGCGGCATGGGTGAGCACATCCGCACGAGTGAGCTCGACATCTGGACCGAGCAGGTCGGCGAGGGGGCGCCCGTCCTGCTCATTGGGGGTCTGGGCGACACCGTCGAGTCGTGGCAGTTCCAACTCGACGGACTCGCGGACCGCTATCGCCTCATCGCCTTCGACAATCGCGGGGCGGGGCGGACGGCGATGCCGGAGGGTCCGCTGTCCGTGGAGCTGATGGCCGACGACGCGGCCGCGGTGCTCTGGGCGCTCGACATTCCGTCCGCACACGTGGTCGGCTTCTCCGGCGGCAGCATCGTCGCCCAGGAGGTGGCACTGCGGCACCCCGAGGTCGTGCGCAGTCTCGTCCTGCAGAGCACGTGGTCGACGATGGACCGCTACCTGCGCTCGTGGGCCCGCTTCGTCCGTTGGCTCGTGGCTGTGGCGCCGAGCGAGCGAGCGTTCCTCGAGGGCTTCTTCCTCGACATCTACACGCCGCGATCGCACAACGACGGGACCGTCGACCAGATCATCGACGAAGCGCTCGCCTTTCCCCACAAGCAGTCGGTCGAGAGCGTCCAGCGCCATATCGACGCCTTCATGGAGCACGACGCTTCCGACAGGTTGTCGGCGATCGCCGCGCCGACTCTCGTCCTCTCCGGCGGCATCGACACGGTCACGCGCCCATCGCTCTGCCGAGCCGTCGCCCTGCAGATTCCCGGCGGCCTCTTCGAGGTCCTGGAGGACGAGGCCCACCAGCCCTTCCAGGAAATGCCGGACGTGTGGAACGCTCGCGTCGACGCGTTCTGGCGCGACGTGGAGAACCAGGGCTGAGACCGCCCCTGCCCTTCGGCCCGGGGCGGCCCCTCGCTCGTAGCCGCCGGATCAGCTCTTCGGCTGTCCCTCGGGCTCGGCGCCGCGGATGCGCGTGCCGACCTCGAGTTCGGTGCGCTCCTCGGCGAGGCGGCGCAGCGCCTCCTCCCCCGTCACCGTGGTGCGCGGAGTGACGAGGCTGACGACCACTCCGGCCACCAGGGCCACCGTGAGCGACGGGATCACCGCGTTGCCCCAGAAGGCACCGAAGGACTCCACGTTGTTGACGACCAGGGCCGCCGCCGAACCGCCGAGCATGGCAGCGATCCCGCCCTGCCAGGTGGCGCGCGGCCAGAACTTGCCCAGGAGCGAGGCCACCAGCAGACCCGTGAGCACCGTGGAGATCATCAGGGTGATGTACTCGATGATCGTCGTGGCCAGCAGTGCGAAGCCCAGGGCCAGGCCGAGCACCGCGACCAGGGACCACCGCGAGGCGCGGACGAGGTTCTCGGCCTTGG
Source organism: Nocardiopsis sp. NRRL B-16309 (assembly GCF_001279585.1). Lineage (GTDB taxonomy): Bacteria > Actinomycetota > Actinomycetes > Streptosporangiales > Streptosporangiaceae > Nocardiopsis. Next base: position 50,770 of record NZ_LGEC01000087.1, read on the forward strand.
GCAGCTTGCCCGTGACCACCTGGGAGACGTCGCGCATCAGGATGGTGACGCCGACGATGGCGTCGGAGTCACCGGAGGACATCGTCGCCGACAGCCCGGCGACCAGCAGGAACGCGCCGATCCACAGCGGGAACAGGGTCGTGGCCAGGTACGGGAACGCCATGTCCGGGTTCTCCAGGCCGGGCGCCAGGCCGCTGGCCGACATTCCGGCGACCGCCGGGAGCAGTGAGAAGGCGGCGAAGAGCACCCCGGCGAGCAGGAAGCTGCGCCGGACGGTCCGCACGTTGGCCGCGGAGTAGATCCGCTGCCGGTAGGAGGGTGTGGCCAGCACGCCGACCGCGATGACCAGGGCGAGCGACACCGCGGGGAGCGGGCCCAGGGCCTGGACGCCGAGCATGGAGGCGGCCTCGTCGGAGACGCCCTCGCTCAGGCCGTCGAAGCCTCCGACGGTGACCAGGGACAGGACCGCCAGGACGGTGAAGCCGAGGAACAGGATGGTGCCCTGGATGACGTCGGTGATGACCACCGCCAGGTAGCCGCCCACCACGGTGTACAGGCCGAATCCGACCGCGATGACCACCTTGGCCAGGTTCTCGTCCATGCCGGTGAGGAAGGACAGGTACATGGCCCCGCCCATGATGTGCGCGCCCAGCCAGCCCACGGAGGCCAGGAACAGCAGCACGGCCACCACGCCCTTCACCGCGCGGCTGGCGCCGTAGTAGTAGCTCATCTCCTCGGCGAAGGTCATGAAGCCGTGCTTGCGGACGTCGGAGAAGAGCCACAGCAGCAGGAAGATGCCGAGGGCGCCGCCGATCCCGTAGAGCGCGCCGGCCCAGCCGTTCTGGTAGGCGAAGCCCACCGCTCCCAGGCTGGAGCCGGTGCCGACGAGTGTGGCGAGGGTGCTTCCCATCACCAGCGGGGTGCTGAGCTTGCGCCCGGCGAGGAGGAAGTCCTCTCCGGTGCTGGTGCGCCGGGCGACCCACCAGCTGATGCCGAGCATGAGGAGGACCGCGAGGAGGAGGGCCACCAGGTAGCCCATGTGGGATTCGATCATGGCGAAGGTCCAATGGTGACAGGGGAGTGACGCTCGGTGATGCACGAGGGGTGGGCCTCGCTGTGAGCGCGGGGAGGGTGGGGCACACCCGGTGCGGTGCCGGGTGTGCCCCCGGTGGGATCGGTGCGGGATCCCGGTGGGAGGCCGGTGTGCGGCGGGGTCCTACTCGGCGGGCTTGTAGAGCACCGCGTCGACCTCGATGAGGAAGCCGGGCAGGTCCGCCTGGATGGTGGTGCGGACCGGCGGCTCGTCGCCGAAGTACTCCTGGAAGACCGCGTTCATCGCCTGGAAGTCGTCCAGGTCGCGCAGGTAGACCCTCGCCTGGACGGCGTCGGCCAGGCTCGAACCGGCGGCCTCGGCCACGGTGACGAGGTTGTCGAAGGTGGCGCGGGCCTGCTCCTCGAACGGACCGTCCACCAGCGAGCGGTCGGTGCGGTGCGGGGTGGCGCCGGCCAGGTACACGAAGTCCCCGGCGATGACGGCGTGGGAGTAGGGACCGCCGGGCGGTGCGGCGTCCGGGGTGGTGATGACCTGCTTCTTCTTAGCCATGTGCGTGGCCTCCTTGGTGTGCGTGCGAGCGTCGGTGCGTGGCCGACGCGGTCAGAACAGGGTGCGGACGGCGTCCACGATCCGGCCCTCGGAGTCGAGTACCGGGATCAGCGGCCACTTGTCGAACACCGTGCACGGGTGTGACAGCCCGAGTTCGACGATGTCGCCCACGTCGGGGGCCTGGTCGCCGGTGCCGGTGAAGTCGAGGAACCCGTGGTGGTCGTTGAGCTCGACGACGCGGGCGGCGCCGTCCAGCGGGATCCGCCGGTCCCCTCGCAACAGGGCGCGGGGGACGGGCAGGTCGATGTCGAAGGACACGTCGCGCTTGCCGACGCCCAGCAGGGCCCGCCCGGGCTCGGGTCGGGACAGCACGCGTGCGTGGCAGCTGAGCGCGGGGCGCAGCGGGTCGTCGGCCACGGCGGAGCGCAGCGGCGAGGCGCGTTCCATGAAGAGGTCGTCGTGGGTGAGGTAGCAGCCGGACCGGATGATCCGCCGGATCGGCAGTGACAGTTCGGGCGGGGACGACAGGGCGTCGGCGACCAGGTCGGGGTAGCTGCTGCCGCCCGCGGTGACGATGACCTCGTCGGCGCCGGCGAACAGGCCCTCGGCGTCGGCGCGGCGCGCGAAGTCGAGCAGCCGGTCGAGCCAGGAGCGGACCCGCGCGGGCGAGTCGTCGTCGCGGCGCTGCGGGAACACGCCCTCGAAGGCCTCGACTCCGGCCAGGGTCAGGGCCGGGCAGGCGGCGACGCGACGGGCGAGGCCGAGGGCGTCGTCGAGGTCGCGCACGCCCGTGCGCCGTCCAGCCACGCCCAGTTCCACGAGCACGGGGAGGGGGCGCTGGGCGTCGGCCAGGGCCGATTCCATGATGCGTACGCCTGCGACGGAGTCGACCAGGCAGAACACGTGGAAGTCCGGGTCGGCGAGGGCGTCGGCGATCCACGCGAGCTGCCCCTCCTCCACGACCTCGTTGGCGATCAGCACGCGTGGAGCACCGAAGGACCTCATGGTGCGCGCCTGGGCGGTGGTGGCGGCGGTCAGGCCCCACGCGCCGCGGTCCAGCTGCGCCGACCACAGGTGCGGCGACATGGTGGTCTTGGCGTGCGGGGCCAGGTCGGCGCCCTGGTCCGCGCACCAGCGCGCGAAGCGGTCCAGGTTGTGGCGCAGGGCCGACTCGTCCAGGGTGACGGCGGGCAGCCAGAGGTCGCGCAGGTGCAGGCCCGCGGAGCGGACCGCGGCCGGGGTGGTGGGGCTGTCCGGCAGGGACCGCGCCTCGACGGGCGCGGTGTCCAGGGCGGCCAGGAGCGCTGCGGGCAGCCCGGACCCGGCGATGGCGGACGGTGCCTCCGGGGCCCCGACCGCATCGGACGACGGGTTCGGGGTCCCGCTCGGACCAGGGGTTGAGGGTTCGGGCCGGGGCGTGCGGTCGGTCATCGCTGTGCTCCCTGGGGACGGGGGAAGGGTTCGTTGAAGTCCTCGGGCCGGTCCAGGTGCTGGACGGAGGCCCGGACCCGGGCGCGGCGCTCGTCCTCGGCCCGCCGCTGGGCGTCGCTGAGCGGGACCCACACCGGCGGGGCCTGGGCGGCGTGCGGTTCGAGCAGGCGTCCCGCGGAGTAGGTGGCGGTGTTGGTCAGCCGCAGTGGCGCGTCGCGGACCCCGCCGTGCACGTCCACCGTGGGGAAGGATCCCCGTTCGGCGTCGAACACGGCGATGTCCGCCCGCGCGCCGACCGCCAGCGTCCCCGCGTCGAGTCCGAGGGCGCGCGCCGGGCGCACGGTGACGGCGGCGATGGTGCGGGCCAGGTCCATTCCGGCCGCCATGGCCTTGCCCATCACCGTCGGCAGGTCGAACGCCGGCCCGTACACCGAGCGGATGTGCAGGTCCGTGGAGACGACGGGATCGACCCCGGCGGCGAGTTCGGCTTCGAGCACGTCGAAGTCGAAGGCCCCCGACCCGTGGCCGAGGTCGAAGACCACGCCGGAGTCGCGCAGGCGCTTGAGGGCGTCGGTGGGCCGTCCGTCGACGACCAGGTCGGGGGCCACGCCGGTGGCGCAGTGGGTGAGGATGTCGCCCTCGTCGAGGAAGGGTTCGACGTCGGCCAGTCCGGGCGGGCCGTACCCGATGTGCACCATGAGCGGCCGTTCGATGCGGCGGGCCAGTGCCGCGGCCCGGCGCAGCGGCTCCACGCCGTGCTCGCCGACGGTGTGGCGGTCGATGCGCGCCTTGACGCCGCGGACGAGGTCGCCCTGCTGGGCGGCGACCGCGACGGCGGCATCCACGTCGAGGTTGTCCAGGACGTGGTGCTCGCCGGTACGGCCGACCAGCCCGAGCCCGGAGACGTTGATCAGCGCGTGGACCCGGAAGGGCGCGGGCTCGGCGACGGTGCGGCGCAGGCCGTCCATGGCGTAGGCGCCGGCCGATCCGGCGTCGACCCAGGTCGTCACGCCGGTGCGCCAGGCCAGCGCGACGGGGTCGAGCCCCCAGTAGGTGGCGCCGTGCCACAGGTGGGTGTGCAGGTCGACCAGGCCGGGCAGGACGAGGCGACCGGTGACGTCGACGACCTGAGCGGCCCCGGTCGTCGGGAGCCCGGGGGCGACGGCGGCGATCCGGCCCGCCCGCACGGCGACGTCGGCGGTGCCGTCGCGCCCTGAGTCGGGGTCGATGACGCGGCCGCCGCGCAGCAACAGGTCCCACACACCAACCAGTCCCTTCGATGCTGCGCTATGCGCAGCACTGTTGCATATTTACCATCGCCAGGAATAGCATTCGGCAGTGCCGCAGGTCAACACCCCCTGTGACGCGGACAACCATCGGGAGGTCGTGGGTGAACATGCCGCAGCGGACCGAGGACGAACCGCACTCCTCCGTCCACCCCGGTGGCGCGCCGGAGCCGATCGACGCCGTGTGTGTGGGCGAGACGATGGCGCTGCTGATCCCCGACGGCCCACGACCGAACGGACCGGGTTCCGGGAGCCCGTCCCCCGATCCCGGCACGGGGCCGCACTCGGGCGGTCCGACCTCCGGAGCGGGCTCGGACCCCGTGAGACCGTCCCGCGGTTCCGATCCGGACGCGTGGAGCCCGTCCCCCGCCCCCGGCGCGGGACCGCGGTCCGACGGCGCGTGCGCCCCTTCCCGCTTCCACGCCGAGATCGGTGGAGCCGAGTCCAACGTCGCCGTGCACCTGGCCCGCGCCGGCCGATCGGCGGCCTGGCTCAGCGCTCTGGGCGACGACCCCTTCGGACACCTCATCCGCTCGCGCCTCACCGCCGCCGGCGTGCGCTGCGTCGCGCGCACCGACCACGAGCGCACCACCGGGCTCTACATGAAGGAGCCGCGCCCCGAGGGGACGCGTGTGCGCTACTGGCGCCGCGACTCGGCGGCCTCCACCCTCGGTCGGCCGGACGCCGCGCAGGCCTGGCTGCTGCGGCCCCGCCTGGTCCACACGTCCGGGATCACCGCGGCCCTGTCCGCCTCCGCCGACGCCCTCGTCGAGGAGCTGCTGGACGCCGCCCCGCCCGGCACACTGCGCAGCTTCGACGTCAACTACCGCCCCGCCCTGCACGGCACCCGCAACGCCGACCGGCTCCTGGACCTGGCGCGCCGCGCCGACGTGGTGTTCTGCGGACTGGACGAGGCCCGGTCGCTGTGGGGCGTGACCGACCCGCGGAGGCTGCGCGAGCTTCTGCGCGGCCCGGACCTGCTCGTCGTCAAACAGGGCGCGGAGGGCGCCACCGCCGTCCGCGGCGACCTGTCCTGGTTCCAGGCGGCCCCCCGGGTCGAGGTCGTCGAACCGGTCGGCGCCGGGGACGCCTTCGCGGCCGGGTTCCTGGACCGGTTCCTGGACGACGCGCCCATGCCCGAATGCCTGGCCGAGGGCGCCCGGCTGGCCGGGGTCGTCCTGGGCATTCCCGGCGACATCCCCGCTCAGCCGTCGACGACCTCCCACGGGTCCCATGACCTGCACGTCCCCCGTGACCCCCAGGACTCCCGCAGCTCCAGGGACGCACACCATTCCCCGAGCGCCCGCAGCTCCCAGGAGACCCATGACTCCCTGGACACCCACGGCTCCCGGGCCTCCCCCGGCCCGCGCGCCGCCTGGGAGACTGTCTCCGGCCCTGACCTGGGAGCCTGACCTCGGGCCCGCCCGTGACGACCAAGGGGAGAACTACCGGTGTCCAACAGTGTCGAACGCGCCATGCGGATACTCGTGGAGCTGGCCGACGGCCCCACCACCATCAGTGAGCTCGGCCGCCGCCTGGACGTGCACCGCACGACCTCGCTGCGCCTGCTGCGCACCCTGGAGGAACAGCGCTTCGTGCGCCGTACCGACGACGGCAGCTACCAGCTCGGACCGCGCATGGCCACCCTCGCCGCGGCCGCGTTGGAGGGCCTCGACATCCGGGGCCTGGCGGCGCGGCACCTGCGCGGCCTGGGCGCGTCGACCGGCCAGACCGTGCACCTGGGCGCCCTGGAGAGCAACCGCGTCGTGTACCTGGACAAGGTGGAGTCGCGGCACGCCGTGCGGATGTACTCCCACATCGGCGCGCTGGCGCCGCTGCACGCCACGGGGATCGGCAAGGCGATCCTCGCCCACCTTCCCGAGCGCGAACGCGACACCCTGCTCGGCGATCCGCCGTTCGAGTCGTGCACGCCGAACACCCGCACGGACCGGGCCGCACTCGACGAGGAGCTGGCCCGCACCGCAGAGCGGGGCTGGGCCCTGGACGACTTCGAGCACGAGGAGTTCATCCACTGCGTGGCCGCGCCGGTCTTCGACGCGGCCGGGCGGGTGAGCGCCGCCATCTCGGTCTCCGCACCGAGCATGGTCCTGGACCGGTCCGACCTGCTCGCCCTCACGGAAGACCTCACCGCCACCGCGCGCGACATCAGCGAAGAACTGGGTTGGAGCCGCACATGACCCCGGGTTGGAGCCGCACATGACCGACACGCACGACGCCGCCGGCACCGGCCGCGACCCCGGCACCGACGCCGAAGCCGGTGCCGGAACCGGCACCGCGAACACCACCGGGGCCCGGGCCGTCCCCCTCGCCGAGTGGGCCGACTTCTTCGCCGACGGGCTGTCCCCGGTCCCGCTGATGCTGATCCTGCGCGGCGCCTCGCCCGACGACGCGGTCGCCGCGGCCCGGAACGCCTGGTCGGCCGGTGTGCGGCTGGTGGAGGTCACACTGGAGGGCGAATCCGGGCTCCCCGCCCTGGAGGCGGTCGTGCATGCCGCGGAGGGGCGCGTCCCGGTCGGGGCGGGGACGCTGACCACACCCGAGCGGCTGCGCCGGGCGGTGGACGCCGGAGCCCGCTTCGGTGTGGCGCCCGGCCTCGATCCCGACACCGTCGCCGCGGCCGAGCGCCTGGGCGTCCCGTTCCTTCCGGGCGTCGCCACCCCGACCGAGGTCGGCCAGGCCCTGCGGCTCGGCGTGACCGCCGTCAAGGCGTTCCCCGCGAGCATCCTGGGCCCCGCCTGGATCTCCGCGCTCGCCGGGCCGTTCCCGGAGCTGCGCGTGGTGGCCACCGGCGGTGTCGACGCGCCGAGCGCACCCGACTACCTGCGCGCCGGAGCCCTCGGGCTGGGCGTGGGCCGATCGCTGGCCTCGGACGGCGCCCTGGCCGAACTCGTCTCCTCGCTGTCCCGCTAGGCCGTGATCTCCGAAGGACGCCGAACCCCGCGCCGACCGGGCTTCCCCGCGCTGCGGCGACCGCCCGCTTGTGCGGCACCGCCGGACCGAGCGTCGCTCATCGCCTCGGCCATCGGTGACCCGGTCGGACGTTCTCCCTGCGCCGACACGCGCCAGCACCCTCCGACCGGCCCGATTCCCGCGGGCCCAAGTCCTGTGGCCGCCCCGCGCTCAGATGAGGCCGTCGACCTCTTCGCTCAGGAGCGCGCCCCGGCGGAGGAACTCCGCGGCCGCGGCGAAGCCGAGACCGAGGAGCAGCGCGGCGACCGGCACCTCGAACACCGGTTCCACGGCGGCCCCGCCGACCGCGGACAGCTCGGCCCCGCCGACGACCGCGCGGGCACCGCCGGCCTGCAGTCCCGCCGCGATGCCGCCGCCGACCAGAGTGATGGCGGCGCACACGCCGAGTCGGCGCGCGTTCACGGCGTCGAAGGGGTCACCGGTCCGCAGTGACCGTACGACGCGCAGCAGCAGCGTTCCGACGAGCACGATCAGGACGGCCACGAGGAGCGAGGGGCCCATCGTCCACACGCGTTCGGCCATGGTCGGATCGGTCACCGCCAGCTCGGCCCCGGCCGGGCCGGTGATCGCGAATCTCCCCTCGGAGGGGACGGACAGCGCCGCGGCCGGTACCTCCACGGGCACGATGAGACGGTCCGCCACCAGGGTTCCTCCAGCGGAGAACAGGGCCAGCAGCGCCCCCAGCACGACCGCCAGGAGAGCTGTCCACTCGAACGCGCGTTGACGTATGACACTCACAGGCTCTCCCGGACTCGGACTCAACGCCTATCGACAATCGATAAGCTCGCGCCTAGTCTATCGATAATCGATAAGTTCGCCACCCCCCATGAGATCCGGAGTCCCCTGTGACCGATGCCGCCCCTCCCCCCGCCCCCGTCCGCTCGTCGGCGATCTTCCTGACCGGGGCCATCGTCTGCTTCGTCGTCCCACCCCTGACCCTCGGCCTGCTGGTCCGGGACTCACCCCCGCCCCTGGCCCTGGTCGCGGTGGCCCTCGTCGAACTCGTCTCGGCGGCGGCACTCGTGTTCTGGTGGCTGCGCCGGAGGTCCCTGACTCCCTCCGACGTCGGGCTGACGTCGCGGCACTGGGTCCGGGACGCGCTGGTGGGCGCCGCGACGGTGCCTCCGCGCCTGCTGATCGAGTTCGGCGTCCTGATCCCGATGGCCGGGGGCGCCCAGAACCCGGGGGTCCAGGAAGTCCTCGCCAGTGCCTCGGCGAGCGTCGCGGCCCTGACCGCGGCACTCGTCCTCGGTGTCGTGGGAGGCGGTCTGGCCGAGGAGCTCTACTTCCGCGGCTTCCTCCTGGGCGCGCTGCCCACGGCCTTCGTCCACCGGCGGGCGGCCCTGTACGGGGCGGCGGCGGTGTCCGTCCTGCTCTTCTCGGTGCTGCACCTGCCGACCTCGGGCCCCGACATCGCCGCCATCGTCCTGGCCAGCGTGGTCTACACGGGCCTCTTCCTGCTGACCCGCCGTCTCACGGCGACCGTGGTCGCCCACTCCCTGTGGAACGTGTCGGCCCTGGTCACCGTGCTGGCGCTCTACGGATGACGGCCCGAGCCACGGGCGCGTGCGGGCCCGGCCGGCGGGTCCCCCGCCGATGGCGCGCGGCTTCCGCCGCGTGCGGGTCGTTCCCGGCGAGCGGCCCTCGGGGGGTGGGCCCCAGGCGTCCCTGGCGGCGGACGGCTCGCCGCGGTCACTCCAGGGAGGTGGCCGCCCGTTCGGCGATGTCGACGAGGACGTCCTCGTCCCCGGTGAGGTCGGCCCTTCCGGTGCGCACTTCCCAGGGCTCGCTCGCCGAGACCTCGACCAGGACGCTCCCCACCCTCACCAGCACCTCGGCCCGGCTCCCGGACTCCTCGTCGCTCTCCACGACGTGGGACACCACCGACTCGTCGGCGATGTCGAGCTCACGCGACTCCAGGACCTCCACGGTCCAGTAGTCCCCGTCGGAGCCGTCGACCAGTTCGCTCCTGCGCTCTTCGAACTCCGCCTCGGCGGCCGACTCGTCCACCTGCGGCTCGCGGTCGCTGTCCAAGGGAAGCCGAAAAGTGATACTGAGGTGCCCCGGGGATCCGTCCGAGAACTCGGCGTGCCACGAGCACGTGGAGCGCTCGTCGGCGAACGACGCGGACGGCATCCGGGCCGAGACGGCGCCCAGCTGTGACCGGGACGCGGCGGCACAGGGGTCGGCGGGCAGCTCCGCGAACTCGGGCTCCGGACCGGCCATGCCCTCCTCTGCGGTGAGGGTGACCGCGCCGACGACTCCGGCCACGGCGGCGTAGGCGGCGAGCGTCGCGGCCGCGGTGATCACCACGGTACGGCCGGTGCTCCCCCTGCGCGGGGTCGGAGGGGCGGGGGCGGCCGGGGGCTGGGGGAACTGCTGCGCTGGGCCGTCGTACACGGCGGGTCTCCTGGTGGTCTGGGCGTCGTCGGGGCGCTGTCCGCGGTGGGGGCTCAGCCGAACATGTCGGTGGCCACCTCGGCGAGGAGTTCCTCCGCCTCGTCCGCGTCGATGCCGTCGTCACTGGCGAGGGGACTGAAGCGGATCTGGCTGACGAGGTCGCCCTCCCTGACGATGAGGCTCACCCGCGGGGAGACGCTGTCGGAGTAGCCGTAGTCGATGTCGGTCACGACGAGCACGCTCTCGTCGCCGAAGTCCAGGGACTTCTCCTCGGTGTCGACGACGGACGCGTCATCCGACTCGTAGCCGAGTTCCCCGGCATCGTCGACGGTCGCCGCGAACAGGGCGTCGACGTCGCGGTGGATCTCCCCGTCCGCGCTGAAGCGCTCCGCCGCCCTCGCGTCGGAACCCGACATCGGCACCGCGCGTGTCAAGTAGACGGGCGTATCGTCCCGACCGGCCAGGGACATGGTCCAGGTGCACCCGTTGGCATAGGTGCCCGAGTACCAGGAGTAGAACTCGCCGTCCATCGCGGCGAGGGTGTCCTCGCCGAGCTGCGAGCACGGGTCGGGCGGCAGCCCCGGCGCGGGGCGCACCTGGGTGGGGGAAGCGAGGGCCGTGGCGCCGGCCCAGGTGAGGAGTCCGGCCGCGGTCAGCGTCACCACCGCGGTGACAGCCACGGTCAGCCCGGTGCGGGGCGGGCGCGGGGCCTGCGGATACGCCATCGGGTTCGGGTGGCCGGGCGGGGGCGGCCCGGGAGGGAATCCGGGAGGACCGGCAGGAGGTCCCGGAGGACCGGACGGCGGTCCGGGAGGCGGCCCCGGAGGCGCCCCGGGAGGCGGTCCGGCAGGTGGTGGCCCGGGAGGCGTCCCGGGCGCGGGTCCGGACGCGGGTCCGGACGGCGGCCCGGGAGTCGGCCCGGACGGCGGCCCGGGGGGAGGGTGTCCAGGAGGGGGATAGGGCTGTCCCATGGGCGGAGTCCGTCCGAGCGGTAGTCGACACCTGACGCACCGCATCGTCCCATGGCGTGGCGTCCGAATCCGGCACAGCCCCCGGTTTTGGCCCATTCCGGTCAAGACCGGTCGGCCGCGGAGAGCGGGGCCCGGTCCGGTGGGGGAACCGGACCGGGACGGCCGGGGTCAGGGGCCGGAGTGAACAGGCCGCGGAGCCGTCAGGCCGACGGCGGCCGCTCGGCGGTCAGGCCGCGCCGACGCTGACGTCCACGCAGGCGTAGAACGCGTTGGCCGTGTCGGCGATGTTCCACACCGCCAGGACCTTCTGCCGGCCGCTGTAGCCGGACAGGTCGACGGCGTGGGTGACGGACGACGGCGGCCGGGCTCCGCCGTCCTCGAAGTGGGCGATGCGGTCGCCGCCGATGTAGTACTCCCAGTCAGCGGTGGAGTGCATGGCGGTGAGCGTCCACGTGAAGGTCAGCGAGGTGCCCACCGGGGTCACGTACCAGCCGCGGTCGTCGTCGTCCAGTTCGGAGAAGCGGGCGTTCCCACCGGAGCAGCTGGTGAGGCCCTTGGGCCCCTCGACGCTCTGCGGCTCCCACTTGATGCCCCCGCACTCCACCCATCCGGCGGCGCACTGCGCCTGTCGGCTGGGCGGGGCCGAGACGTAGCCGTGGGCGCTGGCGACGCCGGCGGGCATGAGGGTGAAGATCAGCGCCGTGGCCGCGGCGACGGCGGAGGCGGATCGGATTCTGGTGCGGAACTTCATGTGCGGGGCCCTTCGGTCACGATCCCCGGGTCCCGGCCCTCGTCGGTCCGGCCTCGGGGAACATAGCGGGATGACACGGACCGTCTCCGGTCCAGGGCGGACGGGGAGGCCATCGGGGTCGGATCGCTCCCGAGGGCACCGGACCACGTCGTCCTGGAGGCGGTCCGGCGGACCCGGAATCCTCCACCCGTCCATCGCCGTGACCGTAGAAAGACCGTTACTCCACGTCAAGGGGCCCGTCACGCGGCGTTGAGCGCGCCGATCCGTACCAGTGGCCGCGCCGGGAGAACGACCGTCACCCACTGGTACGGCCGGGTCACGGGAACGGTCGCGTCGGCGACCTGGCAAGCGTCCCGCCGTCCCCGCGGGCGGTCTGCCCCCGGAGCCGTGCCGCGCCCGCCGCCCCGGCTCGACCGCCGGACCATACCTGACCTCCAAGCCACACTTTCCTGTCCCCACTTCTGACCGACCCCGACCCCGCTTCCGGCCGGACCCGACCCCGCGTCCGTTCGGTCTCGATCCGCACGGTGATGCGGCCGCCGACCCGGCCCGTCCCGGCCCCCGACGAAGCCATGACGTAGTGACACGAATACGGACGGCGCGCCATCCGGTACACCGAGCGGTCCCCGGCCTACGATTCAGGCATGGGTCCCACGTCCGACGACTCGCCCCTGAGGCGCATCAGCTCCGAGGCCAGCCTGCTGGGCGGCGCCGGCTACGCCGTGCTGCTGCAGATCGCCCATCCGAGCGTCGCGCAGGGCGTCCACGACCACAGCGACTTCTCCTCCCGGCCGCTGGACCGGCTGCGCGGCACGCTCTACTACGTGTACGGGCTGGCCTACGGAAGCGAGGAGGAGCGCGAACGCGTCCGCGCCATCGTCCTGGCGATGCACCGCAAGGTCACCGGCCCCACCTACCGCGCGCTCGACCCGGACCTGCTCCTGTGGGTGGCGGCCACGCTGTTCCACTCGGGAGTCCGGCTCTACGAGCTCACCGTCCGCGAGTTGAGCGAGGAGGAGTTCGCCGACTACCTCGACGAGGCGTCGGTGTTCGCGACCGCCCTGGGCCTCCCGGCCGAGGAGTGGCCGGCCAGCCCGGCGGAGTTCGACGTCTACTGGGCCAAGGCGATGGACCGCCTGGAGGTGGGGGACGTCGCGCGCGGCCTGGCCGTTCAGCTGTTCCGGCCGAACAACCCGCTGCTGTGGCCGCTCACCTACACCCAGCGCTTCCTGTCGGGCGGGCTGCTGCCCCCGGAGCTGCGCCAGAGGTACGGCATCCCCTGGTCGCCCGGCCACCAGCGCGGGTTCGACCTGCTGATGCGCACGACGCGCCGCCTCTACCCGCACCTGCCCGACCGTGTCCGCACCCTGCCCGCCACGCTGTACCTGCGCTCCCTGCGCGGCCGTCGGGGGTGGCTGCGGCCGAAGGCCGTCGTCTGAGCAGGGCGGACCGCCCTCGCACAGGCACTCCCGTCAGAGCGGTCGACTCATGCCCGGACCGCGGTCCGGGCGAGGCCGCCCCCGGTCACTCGTCTCCCAGCTGCCGCAGGGCCTCACGGGCCTGCTCGGCCTCGCGCAGGCCCAGGTCGGTGAACGCCTGGACGGCGTCCTCCAGCAGGGAGCGAGCGCGTGCGGCGGGCATCGTGGGCTCCGGGAGCCGGCCGAGGGCGAACGCGGCCCGCGCCATGGCGTAGCGTTCGTTGCGCTCGACCGCGATAGCGTGCGCCTTCTCCAGCTCGACCGCGGCCTCGTCGAGCCGGCCGGCCGCCGCGTAGGTGATGCCCAGGTCCGTGAGGATCTCCGCGTCCCCGCTGTGGTCTCCGTGTTGGTCAGCCAGCGACAGGGACGTCGAATGGGCCTCGACGGCGTCGTCCCAGCACCCGGCGGCTCGATAGGCCGTGCCCAGGGAGTTGTGCACGTAGATCTGGTGCCCCACCAACTGTAGGTTCAGGCAGAGTTCCAGCGCCTCATTCAGTTTCTGGAAGCCGAGTCGGAGTTCTCCCAGCGCGACATAGGCCTCTCCCATGGCACGCGTGGCAAGGGCGTGGATCTCACCGCAGTCGTCGCCCGCTGACTTGAGAATCGCCTGCTCACTGCATTCGATCGAGCCCTCGTAGTCCCCGAGGCTCAGGCGCAGCACGGCCAGGTTGCCCCACTGCATGGCCTCCACCGTCCGGTCCCCCAGGGCCCTCGCGTAGTCCAGGACACCCTCGATGGCTTCGCTGGAGTCGGCGAACCGGCCAACCCTCTCGTAGACCATGCCGAGGTTCGACAGGGCTCGGATGATGCCACGATCGTCACCGACCGCGGCCAACAGGTCCCGGGCATCGGTCAGGAGTTCCAAGGACTCCTCGAAACGACCCGCGATGTAGTGGGCGATGCCCAGACCGATGAGCGTCACGGCCTGGCCGCGCCGGTTCCCCTGTTTGACGCTGATCTTGAGCACCCGTTCGTGCGAGCTCGCCAGCAGGGCCATGTGGCCGTGCAGAGCGTAGAAGCGCCATACCGCGTCCGCCATCCGCCAGGCCAGATCACCGTTCTCGCCCGAGGCGAAGTACTCGATGGCCTCCGCCAGGTTCTCCTGGTGCAGGGAGAACCAGTTTTCGGCGTCCTCCCTCCCAGAGAGGTCCGTACGGTATCCGGAGCGAACGCCGCCGTCGTCGTGACCGCGCGGCCCGAGAAGCTCAGCGGCGTGCTGGGCGGTCGTCAGGTAGTTTTCCGCCAGCCGGAACCTCGCCGCCTCCACCTCGTCGGCGGAGAACTCCTCGAGGGCGCGTTCCGACGCGAACTCCCGGATCAGGTCGTGCAACCGGTAGACGTCCCCTTGGGGTTCGTCGAGCAGGCACACACCCACGAGTTCCTGGAGGAGGTCGTCGGCGTCCTCCACCGCCATGTCGAGGAGTGCGGCCGCCCCCACCAGGTCGACCGAGTTGCCGATGATCCGGCCCAGCAGGCAGAACGTCCGTCGCTGCTTCTGGTTGAGGCTCTGGTACGACAGGTCGATCGCGGACTCGACGCTCTGTCCCTCCACGCGCAGTTCGCGGAGCTTGCGGTTCTGCTCGCCGAGCCGCCTGGCCACGTGCGCGAACGACCACTTGGGGCGTGTGAGCATACGCCCGGCGACCACCCTGAGAGCGAGCGGCAGACCTCCGCAGATGCGGGCGATCTCCGCCGCCTGCTCGGTCTCACGCCGAACACGGTCCTCACCCAGTACTCGCCCGAAGAGTTCCAGCGATGAGCCCTCGTCGAACATCCCGAGGGAGAGGAAACGGGCGCCGCTGAGCCCGGAGAGTTCTGTACGGGTGGTGATGACGGTCATCGACCCGGGCGATGACGCCAGGAGAGGGCTGACCTGGGCGAAACTGGCTGCGTTGTCCAGGATGAGGAGCACCTTGCGCCCCATGAGCGTCGCCCGCCACAACGCCGCCCGCTCGTCGAGCTGTTCGGGCACGGCCTCGGGTGCCATCCCCACCGCGCGCAGGAGAGCACCGAGCGCGGAGGCGGGATCGAGAGGCTCCTTGTTCGACGTGTAGCCGTACAGGTCGATGAACAACTGCCCATCGGGGAAGCGCTTGGCGGTTTCGTAGCCGAACCGGACCGCCGTCGCCGTCTTCCCCTCCCCGCCACCACCGGTGATGACACAGAGCTGGGCGCGCCCCTCCTCGGAGAAGGCCGCTGCTTCCAGCTTCGCCAAGGGCTCCTGACGCCCGGTGAAGTCGGGCAGGTCACGCGGCAGGTCGTTGCGCACCAGGTAGCGGAACCCCGTGTCGGCCTCGGGTTCAGCCGCCGCGGGTTCCTCCTCGGAGTCCTCCCGAAGAATCCGGGTGTGCAGGGCCGCCAGCTCTGGGCCCGGGTCGACGCCCAGTTCGTCGGCGAGCCGCGCCCGGAACCTCTCATACGCGGTGAGCGCCCGGGCTCTTTCGTTGTCCCGCCACAGGGCCGTGATGAGGAGGTGGTGCAGGCGCTCCCGGAACGGTTCCTCACTCACAAGAGGGGTCAGGCGGGAGACCACTTCGGTGGACCGCCCGAGAGCCAGCGCGCACGTCGCCCACTCCACGATGGCGGCCCAGCGCTCCTCGCGCAACGGCGCGACCACCGAGTAGTCGAGGTTCTCCGACCCGACACCTGAGAACGGCACTCCCCGCCAGCAGTCCAGGGCCTCGTCCAGGAGGCCGACCGCGGCCGCGGCCTCCGATGCCGAAGCCGTGTCGCGGAGCCGGCGGAAGCGGTGCAGGTCCACAGAATCCGGGTCGACGTCCATGATGTAGCCGCCGGGCGTCGTGGCGATGCAGTCGGGCAGAGCCCGCCGCAGGTGAGAGATCTGCACCTGGATGACCGAACGTGCCGTGCGCGGCGGGTCGTCACTCCAGAGATAGCCGATCAGCTGATCTACCGTGACCTCGCGCCCGAGATGGACCAACAGCGCCCCGAGCACACAGCGCTGGCGCGGCCCGCCGACGGACATCGGTCGGCCATCGGACCAGACGGTGATGGGGCCAAGCACGCCGAATTCCACAAGGGCCAACCCTAGCAAGGGCGATTAATGCGAACCGGATGTCGGGCATGCCGAAAGCTCCGAGTACCCCCCTCTGCCCAAGTACTCGGAGCGACTGTTCGGTTACCTCAGTTCGGGCCTACTCGTCCTTGCCGGGCTTCTCCTCGGCGGGAGCGGTCTCCTCGGGAGCCCCCTCAGCCGGGGCGCTCTTCTCCGGGTCGGTCGGCTCCTGGAAGGGCACCATCTTCGCGTCGGGCGCCACATCGGCGACGATCGCCTCGAACCGCTCGTCAACCGTCAGCATCTTCGGCACTCGAACTCCTCGTCTCACTGCACTCGTGTAGAGCCGCAACGTTGCCCTACGTCGTCTACGAAGCATCATGGGGGATCACCGCCTTGGGGGGACCGGCCACCCGTGGCGGTTCCGCCTCAGACTCGCCACGGGTGACCTGTGTCCAACGAACGTCGCACCGGTCTTCGGCCACGAGCCGTCCTCTCGTGGGAACCGATCGCGTCGAACGTGTTCCACACTAGAGAGATCCTCTTCCACTCCGCTTTCAGTCGGCTTTCGGCGTGTGACCAGCGGTTTCCATGACGGAACGTCGCCGCGTACACACACTGCGCCCTGAGGGCCCCCGCGCCACCGAGTGACCGGGTGTGGCCATAGGGCGTGATCCGCTTTCGGCGCCGCGCATCCGTTCCGTGCGTTTCACAGCACTTTCCGTTGACAAAAGGCGAAGGAAATCCCACTCATCTCACGGGTTTGCTCATCCGACTCGGTGTGAGGCACTTCTTTCGACCGGAAATGCGCGCGGGAAGCCCCGCGGAGAAGGGCGCGGAAGCGTTCTCGTGGTGACCTGTTGTGGCCGCTTACGGATGATTCGGGGCGGTTGTCCGCTCCGGCCCGTACACTTCCTTCTCGTGGTCCACCATGCCGGCACCGACGAGAACCCCGGTCGGTCCCTGATCCCCCAGAACCGCCTCGCGCGCGTCGCGGTGGCGTCCGCCGCCGCGGCGGTTCTCGCCGTCGCGATCGGCGGCGTCGCCGTGTTCGGCGGACTGGAGTCGGCCGACGCGACACCGCGGCCCTCGTCCCCCGGCGACGAGATGCGCAACACCCTGTTCGCGCTCACACCGCACGAGGCGCAGCTGGTCACGGACGAGTACGGCTTCGAGATCCACGTCCGCGCCGACGTGGAGGTCCACGGGGTGGACGAGCCCGTCACCGTCCAGACCGTCGGTTCGACGATGGTCGCGCGCGTGCTGCCCGGCGGCCAGGAGATCAGGTTCCCCAGCGCCAGCGCCGTGCGCTACCCCGCCTCGACGACCTTCGACTTCCAGCCGCACATGCGCGACGAGACCGCCCTGATCTGGTCGGTGGCGGCCGACTCCCCTCTGGACGACCTCTTCACCGAGGAGGAGACCGCCGAGGGCGGCGACGCGGAGCTGTTCGGCCCCAAGGACGAGGCGACCGAGGAGGGTGTGACCGCCGAGGACGTCGAGGGCATCGAGATCCGACTCCACGAGGCGGAGAAGATCCAGACCCGCGACGGACAGGACCTGTGGGTGGACACGCCCGTCGTCGTCGGGGTCGTCGAACTGTCGGTGGAGAGGATCTGACCGTGTCCAGCCCCGTGGTCCGCCGTCTGTGGTCCATCGTCGCCTCGGTGGTGCTGGTCGTCGTGATCGTCGCCCTGCAGCGGTTCCTCGTGTCCGACCAGGACCAGCTCGACCCGATCGCCACCTCCGGTACCGCGGACGCCGCGGTCGCCACCGACGACTTCACGGCCGAGGTGGCCGAGACCGGGGTCGCGACCGCACTGGAGGTCGCCGGCACCGACGGCACGACGCAGGAGGTCGAGGCCAACGGCGTGTGGGTGGTCGTGTGGGTGCGGGTGACCTCCGAGCACACCCCGATCGACACGATGTACGCCGAGCTGCGCATGGACGACGACACGCTCTACTCCGAGCGCGGGTGGTTCACAGACTCGCTCGGCCGGTCGGACTTCTCCCCGGGCATCACCGTGTACGGCGCGTTCGTGTTCGAGGTCCCGCGGGACCGGCTGGACCGGCCTGCCCTGCTCCTCACCAACGCCTCCGGCCTCGACCGCCGCCTGGGGGCCCAGGCGGACATCGACCTGGGCCTCACCGACCCGGCTCCCTCCGACGCGCCGATCGCCCTCCTTCCGCCGGAGGTCCAGATGGGGGACACCGCCGATGCATCCGAATGACCCGCGCCGACAGCACGGACGGCTGCCCGACGAGCGGGACCCGCGGACCGGTCGGCGTCCCCAGGGCGCACAGGAGCCGCAGGGGCCCGAGGGGCGCCCGAGCCCCGCGCCCGGGCCAGGACCACGGAGTTCCCAGGGACCCCAGGGCGGACCGGCGCCCGCGGCCGGAGCGGGCCCGCGGGACCCCCTGGCGCCCCGGGGCCGGCCGGGCCCAGCGTCGTCCGGGGAACCGCAGCGGCCCCCGGGCCCCCCAGCACCCCAGGGGCCAGCGGGACCCACGCCCGGGCTGAGTCCACTGCCTCCCAGAACACCTCAGGCCTCCCACATGCCCCCGGCTCCCCAGGCACAGGGGCGGCACAGCAGGCCCGGAACCGGCGGGGACGAGGGGCCGCGGGGACAGCGGGACTCCCGGCGCGGCCAGGGCCGTCCGGGCGGCGGTACGCCCCAGGATCCTCAGCACCCCCAGCAGTCGCCCGCTCCCCAGGACCCGCGTGGCCGCCGCGGCGCTCCGGCCGACGGCTCCCAGGAACCGCGGAGGCCGGCGCACGACCAGGGGCCCCGGTCGCGGCGCGCCGCCCGTCCACAGGACGCCCGTGGGCCCCAGGACACCGCCGGAGGCCGGCGGCCGGACGTACGGCCGAGCGCCTCCGGCGATCCCCGGCGATCCCAGGACACACCCGGTGCCCGGAGCCCCTACACACGGCCGCCCGCGCCCAACGCGCCACGACCGCCCCAGGACGCCACCGGGGCGCAGAACCCGTACGCGCGGCCGCCCGCGCCCGCCGACCGTCGTGGCCCGCAGGACACCACCGGTGCCCAGCGCCCCTACGCGCGACCGCCTCAAGAGGCCACGGGCGCGCGGAACCCGCACGCACGGCCGCCCGCGCCCAACACGCCACGACCGCCACAGGACACCACCGGCGCACAGAGCCCCTACGCGCGACCGCCACAGGACGCCACGGGCGCACAGGCAGCACACACACGACCCCCCGCGCCCAACGTGCCTCTCGGCGAACGACGGCCTTCCCGGCGGCGGTCACCGGCACCCTCCGACGCGACGCGGCAGGGCACCGGCGGGTACCCCGCGCCGGGCCCGTCCCCCGAGGGCGGGCGCTGGCACCAGGTGCCGCCCACCGGTCCGCAGCCGGGCTGGGCCCGGCCGCCCCAGGGTCCCGGCTACGACACCCGGGCGGCCGGTGCCGCCGCGGCCGCCGGTGCCCCCGCCCGCGGTCACGGTCCGCCCCGCGCGGCCCGTCCCGGTCGCCCCGGCGCGCTCCGGCACGCGCTTCCGCTGTGGCGGCGCTTGCGCCTGCCGTATCTGGCGGGTCTGGCCGTCCTGTTCCCCCTCATGGTGATCTGGCCCTACAGCACCGAGTACCAGGCCGGTCTCGACCGCGGGACCATCAGGCCGCAGGCCCGGGCGGTGGACGGCGACACGGCCACGCTCGCGGGCAGCGAGTGGCGGGCGGTCGGCTCCTTCGTGGGCAACATCGGGGACGAGGAGCCTCCGCCGGACGGCGTCCAGCTCGTGGACATGGCCTTCGAGGTCACTCCCGCGGACGAGGAGGCGAGCGAGCTGCTGGCCGCGCACTGCGCCTTCCGCGCCGTGGACGCCCAGGGACGCTCGTGGACCCCGACGAACGAGTACTCCCTGCGCCAGCTGCTGGACGACCCCGGCAACGTCTCGGGCGGCGGGTGCACCAACGCCGAGCACGAACCGGTCGCGCCCGGGGCGGGCCAGGCGTTCGCGTTGTCGTTCCTCGTTCCCGAGGACGTCGCGGAGGACCTGCTCTTCGAGGTCACCGTGGCCACCAGCACCGCCGAGCAGCGGCCGCGGCCCGAAGCCGTACTCTTCGAGGCCGAGATCCTGGAGTGAGCCCGACCCGGGACCGGACCCGGGGCCCACCGGCTCTGTCGTCGCCACCGGACCCGGGGCCCACCGGCTCTGTCGTCGCGACCGGACCCGAAGCCCTCACTGGCCCCGGAGCCCTCACCGGCTCCGGCGCGCTCACCGGCTCCGGGATCCCCACCGGCTCCGGCGCGCTCACCGTCTCAGCGGTTCGGCTCCCGCCCGAGCGCGTGGTTGGCCACCCGCCACACGCGGCGCCCCGAGCTGCGGTGCTCCGCCTCGCGCAGGGCGATCTCGAACGCCGCGCCCAGCAGGCACACGCGCAGCACCATGTGCACGGCCTCCAGGACGAAGTCGACGGGCTGGAGCCACGGCCACCACTCACCGGTGAACGAGCCCGGCCCCATCACCACGTACACGGCCCTCCCGAGCTGGCTGAAACCGACGTCCAGCACCACGAACGCCAGGCAGAACGACAGGTAGAACACCGGGCCGACGCCGAGGACGAAGCGCAGGGCGTTGATGCACGGCGTGTACTTGCCGTGCAGGTCCTTGCCGACGGCCTCACCGAACAGCTTGCCCGCCCGGATCGCCTTGTCCACGACACGGCCGAGGTCGCCCCGCCCGGCGGGTACCTCCAGGTAGGCGTCGTGTTCGTCGACCTCGGCGCGGTAGATCACGGCGGCGATGGTCAGCCACAGCAGCGGTCCGGCGATGCCCGCCTTGAGCGAGTCCCACAGGGACGCGAGGGCGGCGGCCACGGTGTCCGACAGGTCGGGGAGGTCGACCATCGCGCCCAGTCCGTCGACGGAGGCGGCGAGCGACTCCTGGACCGTCACCCACGCGACCCGGCCGGTCAACCAGGTCTGCGCCTCGGTGATCAGGTGCCCGAGGGAGAACAGGAACATGAACGTCCACACACCCTCGAACAGGGCGGTGAGGACGCCCAGCGCGGGGTTGCGGCTCGACTCGTAGAACCGCCCGCACACGCGACGCAGGACCCACGCCACCAGCGCCACGGCCAGCGGCATCCCGTACCAGCTCAGCTCGGTCGGTTCGGCGAAGGCCGCCAGCCCCTCCGTGTTGAGGAGGCCGATGCTGTAGACGTTGAACTCCTCGGCGATCAGCCCCCAGGCCCCGTAGAAGAGCAGGAAGGGCAGGATCGCCAGGGCGACGCCGTCGACGACGCGGCGCTCGCGTTCGACGAACCCGGTCTTCTTGTGCCGCCGCACCGGCTCGGCGCTCAGCTCGCTGTCGATGGTGCGCAGGCTCGGCCGCACCAGCTGGAACATGATGACGAACGTGATCAGGGTGACGAGCAGTGTCAGACCGAGCCCGGCCAGCGACAGCGTCGCGTTGACGTCGGAGAACGCCACCAGGCCGCGCATGAGGAGCGCGTGCACCAGCATCCCGGCCGTGTAGACGCACAGCAGAGGCGCCCAGTAGCGCCACACGAGGTCGATCGTGTACGCCGGGAGAAGGACTGCGGAAGACGTCGGTCTGGCCATAGGTTCATAGAGGTTAGCGGGCACGGCCGCCAGGGGTCCCCGGCGGTCCACGGATGGGCCCCGGCGGCGGACGGCCGCCGCCGAACACACGCGACGCGAAGCGGGAGGGCTGGATGCGCGAGGTCGACGGAAACGGCTGGGTGAAGCTGCCGGACGGGTCCCGGCGCTGGGGAGTCTACGGCGCGGCCGGGCTCCTGCTGTACGCCAGGGACATGGCCGGAACCGGCCATGTGCTGCTCCAACACCGGGCGGGCTGGACCCACATGGGGGGCATGTGGGGCATTCCGGGCGGGGCGCGCAACCGCGACGAGACCCCTCTGGAGGCCGCGGTCCGCGAGTTCAGCGAGGAGGTCGCGGGGGATCTGGAGGGCTACACGGTGCTCGGCACGCACGAGCACGACCTGGGCGTGTGGCGCTACGACACCTTCCTCGCGAGCGTGCCCGACCTGCGCCCCTACCGGGCGGCCAACGCGGAGAGCGAGGAGATCCGCTGGGTGCCCGTGGCCGACACCATGGCCCTCCCCCTCCTGCCCGCGTTCCGCACCGCCTGGCCGCGCCTGCACGCCGACCTCACGGCGGCCGTGAGTCTGGCCGAACCGGGCACTTCCGCCTCCGGCTGATCGTTGGTCCCTGTGAGGTGCTCGGCACCGGGCCGCCTCCGGGGCGGTACCGAACCGGGTGGCGGACCCGACCGAGAAATCAGTGACCGTATCCCAGCGCAGGTGCCGGGGTGCGGCCTCGGGGGTAAGTCAGGGACAGGCCCTGATGCGCTCGGAACCCCGACCTCGCATCCTGGATGTGACGCCCCGGCGAAGAGCGGGCGTCACGCGATTCGACTGGAGCTGTGAACATGACGCTGGAGCGCGGCAACGCATTCACTCCCGTCGCCTCGGCGACGATGATCTGGCCCTGGGGGGCGTCACTGCTGGGCGGCACCGTCACCGGTGCGCTCTCCTTCCTCATGAACTTCGGTCTGGCCGGCATCCCGACCGCCGTCTCGACCGGCATCTTCTTCTTCGCCCTCATCGGCGGGGTCGGCGGTGTCCTGAGCAAGAAGGGCGACCGCCGCGGGCGCCGCTGGGCGGCGGCCTACCCCTTCCGCTACGCGACCGCTCCCGCGCTGCTCGGCGGCGGCGCCACGGCCGTCATGACCTATATCGCATCCGTGATCGGCAGCTTCGCGATCTTCAGCGGCCTGTTCGGCGCCCTCTTCGCCGGACTGGGTGTGGGACTGGTGCTGTGGGTGCTCATCGGCGTCGTGGCGATGGTCGCCGGCAACAAGAACTAGTCGGCGTGCGACCGCGCGTCGGCGCCGTGGAGCGCCACCGAGATGGTGGCGAGGAACAAGAGGGCCTAGGCTCGGTGTTTCCTGTCCGGAGGCGGGACAGACGACACTCACCTACGGGAGACAACCGGCGCCGATGACTGAAGCTGCTCGTCAGAAGATGGTCGAGCGGGTCCGAGGGCTCCTCCGCATGGCGGAGGATCCCTCGGTGACTGATGCCGAGAGCCAGGCGTTCACCGCCAAGGCCGCCGAGCTGATGACCCGCCACGCGATCGCCGAGGCCGAGGCCCGCGCAGAGCGGGGCGAGGAACCCGACGCGATCAGCCGCATGGACTACACGGTCCCGGGGGTGGGCGGCCACGGCAAGGCCCGGGTCCGGGCCCTGGCCGACATCGCGGCGGCCTACGGCTGCCAGTCGGCGGTCCGGGGCAACAGCTCGGAGAACACCGACCGGACCATCATCCTCGTGGGGACGGTCGACGCGCTGGACGCGCTGCGGATGCTGATGCCGTCGATCTCCATGCAGATGGAGGCGTCCGCGAAGTTCATGAGTTCCTCGCACGTCACCGATATCCGGGAACTGCGCAACTACACGCGCTCGGAACTGGAGACGGAGCGTAAGCGCTACTACCGGTCGTTCGTGCGTGCCTACGGGCAGGCCGTCGCGGAGCGCATTCGCGAGTTCCGGGCTCGCTTGCAGGAATCGGCCACTCCAGAAGGGGTTTCCGGTTCGCCCGAAGGGGCGCCCTCTCGCGGCGCGGAACTCATCCTGAGGGACGACGTGCACCGGGTGAACGAGGAGTTCCAGAAGCAGTTCCCCCAGTTGCGCAAGCACCGTCCCGAGCGCACGCACAGCGCGGCCGGCGCACGCGCCGGGTACCGGCGCGGCCGTCAGGCGCAGCTGGGCCTGGACACCCCGTTGACCAGTGGAGGAACCTCCGCGCTGGCCGAGAGCGACTGACCCCCGACCCGTGCGCGGGGTGTTCGGGGGTGCTCACGCGTCCGCGTCTCCCACGTTGTCCACAGGCTGTGCACAGAATCGGCCCATGTGGCGTTTTCCCACGTCAATGCGGAAATCCGAGAGCATTCCGAGGGTGTTTCGGGTGTTCCTGTGGGTGATGGCCGTGAGTTATCCACAGACTCGCCGACCAGCCTGTGGATAACTTGGCGCGCCGACCGGGGGACCGACCGGGAACGCCGGGGCCCCGGTCACGGCACCCTCAGGGGCTGAACGAGGTAGCGGAACGCGGGGGCGTCGCCCTCCTTGGCGGGCACGTCGGTGAAGACCGCGGGCTTGGTGGGTTCGGTGAAGTTCAGGTAGGCGGTGTCGGTCTCCACCCCCGCCAGCCCGTCGAGCAGGTAGTCGGGCCGGAAGGCGATCCGCAGCGGGTCGCCCTCGTAGTCGACCTCGATCGCCTCGACCGCCTGGGCGTCCTCCCCCGAACCCGCCTCCAGCACGACCTCGCCCGGGGTGAAGGCCAGCCGGAGCGGCGTGTTGCGGTCGGCGACCAGCGCGACCCGCTTCACGGCCTCGCTCAGCCGCGCCACCGCCACCTCGGCGCGCGCGCCGAACTCGCGGGGGAACCACGACTCGTACTTCACGAAGTCGCTGTCGATCAGCCGGGTGGTGGTGCGCCGCTCGCCGTTCTCGAAGCCGATCATGCCCTCGCCCGGGGACAGGGCCACGCCTTCGCCCACGGTGACCGTGGACAGGGCGATGTCCACGTTGGACGTGCCGATCATGCCCTTGACGGTCTCCTGCAGCGTGCGGGCCGGGACGAGCGCCGCCAGGCTCACCTCCGGATCACGCGGACTCCACCAGAGCTCGCGGACGGCGATGCGGTAGCGGTCGGTGGCCACGACGCTCAGGGCGTCGCCGCGGAAGTCGAGGTAGGCGCCGGTGAGCATGGGCAGGGTGTCGTCGCGGCTGGCCGCCGGGCACACCTGGCGCACCGCGGCGGCGAAGGGGTCGGCGGGCACCGAGCCGATCCGCCCGGGCATGCCCGGCAGCGCCGGGTAGTCCTCCAGCGGCATGGTGATGAGGGTGAAGCGCGCGGCGCCGCCGGTGATCCGCAGTGTGGTCCCGTCGGAGTCGATGAACACCGACCCCGGCGGCAGGTTGCGCACGATCTCGGCGAGCAGCCGCCCGGGGACCAGGGCCGCGCCGCCCTCCTCGGAGACCACCTCCACCGAGGCGCGCGTGGAGACCTCGTAGTCGAAGCCGGACAGGTGCAGCGACGTGCCGTCGGCCGCGACCTCCATCCGGGTGCCCGCGAGCACCGGGACCGCCGGGCGGGTGGGCAGGGCGCGGGCCGTCCAGGCCACCGCCTCGGCGAACGCGTCGCGATCCACTCGCAGCTTCACGGTGTGGCCTCCTCAGGTCGAACCTCGTGGTGAACGTACCCAGGAGCACGGACATTCGACGCCGGGGAGCGCGCCCGATCCACGATCGCCGTCCGGGGCGGCGGTGCACGCGAGCGACCCGCGAACGCGACCGCGACGCGGCGGTCCGGGGGCGGTCCGGGGGCGGTCCACGGCCGGCCGGGGCCCGACGCGGGGCGGGCCGCCCGGACCACCTCGACCGCGTGGCCCCGGCGGCCCAGAGGCCCGGGGGCCGGGGGCCCGCCCGCTCCGGCTACTTCCGGCTCGGCTTGAGGGTCCAGAGGACCGTCATGCGCCCGGTGACGGTCCCGTCGTCCGTGCGCAGCTCGATCTCGACCGGGAACTCGGGCCGCCGCCCCTCGTCCAGGTCGGCGACGACCTCCTCGCGCGAACGCCCGAGCGTGGCCTCCGCCGTCACGTCGCCCATGGCGAGCTTGAGGTACTGGATCTCGGCGCTCACCGCCAGCGGCACGGCCCGGTCCAGCTGGTCGCCGAAGGTGCCGATGACGATGGCGCCGGAGGCGGACTCGGCCAGGGTGAACATGGCGCCGGCGTGCGGGCCGCCGACGTGGTTGTGGTGGTCGGCGTTGTCGGGGAGCCGCATCACCGCGCGCCCGTGGTCGAGTTCCGTGAAGGTCACGCCCAGGGTCCGCGCGAAGGGCACGGAGGCCAGGAATCCGGACTTGACCGTTTCCGCCGTCTCGGCGTTCATCTCTGCCATACCGATGATGTTACTGCCGAGTAACCACTCCGTGCCACACCACCCCGACCGAACCACGCCCTGCCCCAGCCGTTAAGCGGAGCTGAATGGTAGTTGTGGATCATGACCGACTGGGACCTACGCAAACTGCGCGTCCTGCGCACGCTCGACGAGCTGGGCACCGTCAGGGCCACCGCCGCAGCCCTGCACATGACACCGTCCGCGGTGTCCCAACAGCTCTCCTCACTCGCCACGCAGGTCGGCGTCCCCCTCCTGGAGGCCCACGGCCGGCGCGTCCGCCTGACCGACGCCGGACACGTCCTGCTCCGCCACACCGACCTCGTGCTGGCGCAGCTCGAACGCGCCGAGGCCGAACTCGACGGCTTCGCGCGCGGCGAGTCCGGACACGTGCGCGTGGGTTCGTTCGCGACCGCCATCCCCTCGCTGGTCGTGCCCGCGCTCACCGCCCTGCGCCGCGACCACCCGGGGCTGACCGTCCGCGTCCACCAGGCCGAGGCGGCCGAGGTCTACGACCTCCTCGCCGCGGGCGAGGTCGACATCGGCCTGTCCCTGGCCGCCGAGGCCCCCACCGGCCAGGACGGCCGCTACGACCGCACGGAGCTGCTCACCGACCCCCTGGACGTCGCCCTGCCCGCGCACCACCGCCTGGCCAACTCTCCCGGCCTGCGCCTGGCCGACCTCGCCGACGAACCCTGGATCTACGGCGACGCCGGGCCCTGGCACGACATCACCGTGTCCGCGTGCGCCCAGGCCGGTTTCGCCCCCAGACAGGCGCACGTGGCGGCCGACTGGCGGGCCATCCTCGACATGGTGGCGGCGGGCATGGGGACCGCCCTGCTCCCCCGGTTAGCCGCGCCGGAGCGCACGCCGGGCGTCGCCCTGCGCGTCCTGGCCGCCGACCAGCCCCGCCGGCACGTGGTCACCGCCGTACGCGCGGGCGCGAGCCGACGCCCGCAGATCGTCCAGGTCACCCGGTACCTCGCCGAGACCGCCCAGGGGATCGCCCGCTCCAATGTTCAGCTCAGCTGAACATCATGATCGAAAACTCTCGATGGACGTGATCAATTCTCACTGTCACTCTGGACGTAGTCCGTCCACCGACCCCTCGGGAGAAGCATGACCGCGACCCAGCCCGTCGATCCGAGCGCCTACAACGCACAGCCGTACCAGGGCGGCGACCCCTTCGCCGACTACAGGGACACGAAGCTCGACTTCTCCTCCCTCGTCGACCTCGCCGATCGCCGACTGGGAGGCGGAGTCGTCGCCGCCAACGACGAGTTCTTCGCCGAGCGCGAGAACCTCCTCAGGACCGGGCCGGCGGTGTTCGACCCGCACGCGTTCGGCCACAAGGGCAAGGTCATGGACGGGTGGGAGACCCGGCGCCGCCGGGGCGCGAGCGCCGAGCAGCCGCACCCCACCGACGACGACCACGACTGGGCGCTCGTGCGCCTGGGCCTGCCCGGCGTCGTGCGCGGCCTGGTCGTGGACACCGCGCACTTCCGCGGCAACCACCCGCGCGAGATCAGCGTCGAGGCCGCCCACGTGGAGGGCACCCCCTCCACCGAGGAACTGCTCGCCGCCGAGTGGACCGAGATCGTGCCCCGCACCTACGTGTACGGGCACGCGGCCAACGGCTTCGAGGTCGCCCGGGAGCGCCGCTGGACCCACCTGCGCCTCAAGCAGTTCCCGGACGGCGGTGTGGCGCGCCTGCGCGTGTACGGCGAGTCGGTCGTGGACCCCGCCTGGCTCTCCGCCCTGGAGGGCTTCGACGTGGCCGCCCTGGAGAACGGCGGCGTCGTCGAGGACGCCTCGGACCGCTTCTACTCCCCGCCGGAGAACATCATCACGCCGGGCCGCTCGGCGAAGATGGACGACGGCTGGGAGAACCGCCGCCGCCGCGACAACGGCAACGACTGGGTGCGCTTCCGGCTCACCGCGCAGGCCTCCGTCCGCGCGATCGAACTCGACACCGCCTACCTCAAGGGCAACTCCGCGGGCTGGGTCACCCTCCTGGGGCGCGACGCCGAGACCGACCCGGACACGTGGTTCGAGATCGTGGGCCGCACCCGCCTGCAACCCGACAGCGTGCACCGCTTCGTCCTGGACGCACCCGTGACCGTTACCCACGTGCGCACGGACGTCTTCCCGGACGGCGGCATGTCCCGCCTGCACGTCTTCGGCTCCCTGACCGAGACCGGCCGGCGCGCCCTCACCGACCGGTGGGCCGCCCTGACCGGCTGACAGACCGCCCACGGCGCCGCGATCGCGGCGTCGTGGGCTACCATGGCTCGCGGAGATCCGCTCTCCCCGGGAGGGTTCGCATAGCGGCCGAGTGCAGTGCTCTTGAAAAGCACCAAGTCCTTGACGGGGCTTCGTGGGTTCAAATCCCACACCCTCCGCAGAGCCCGGAAGTTTCCCCAGGTGGGAGCTTTCCGTAGGACACGGCGAAGGCCGGTGGTCCGGGCCCGGTGCACACGGCCCGGGTAGCCACCGGCCTTCGCCGTTCGCGGCGCCGGGTACCGGGAGGTCCCGCGGGGTACCGTCCGGGCATGAGCGCCGAAGAGCACACGCACGCCCGCCTCGTGGCTCTGGAACGGGACTGGTCGGCGGCCATCGTCGCCAACGACCCCGACCGGATCGGGTCCTTCCTGACCGACGACTGGGTGATCGTCTCGGGCCAGGGGGTGGGCACGCGCGCGGAGTTCCTCGGCCACGTCCGCTCCGGGGACCTGACCCACTCCGCGATGCGGGACACGGGGCCGCTCCGCGTCCGCGTCTACGGCGACGCGGGCGACACCGCCGTCGTGACCGGGCGGATGACGAACACGGCGTTCTTCCGCGGGCAGCGCTTCGACGCCGACGAATGGGTGACCGACCTGTTCGTGCGCCGCGAGGGCCTCTGGAGGTGCGCGCTCACCCACATCACCGCGGCCGACCCCGGCTGAGCGCACACGCTCCACCGGGCACGGTCCCCGCCCGGGGGCGCGGGGACCGTGGAGTTCCTGTGGCTAGTCCTCTTCCTCGTCGGCGTGCCTGGGCAGGACCACCACCGGGACAGTGGAGCGGTGCAGCACCGTCTGGCTCACCGACCCCAGGAGCAGGCCGCGTACGCTGCCGCGCCCGCGCGAGCCCACCACGATGGCGTCCGCGCCCGTGGCCGCCTCCAGGAGCGCCTCGGCCGGACGGGACTGCGTCCGGACCACGCTGACGGTCACCTCGGAGTCCTCGCGCCGTTCGTCGACCACGTCGGCGAGCAGCTCCGCGACCAGCTTCTCGGCCTGCGCCTCGAACAGCTCCTCCTGCGGCTGCCACCCCGACGCGGTCAGGGCGACCGGGTCGTAGGCGAATGGGACGTCCCAGCTGTGCACCACCACGACCTCGCCGCCGGACTCCTCGGCCAGGTCCATGGCCAGCACCAGGGCGCGGCGCGAGTTGCCGCCGCCGTCGACACCGACCACGATCTTGTCGAGCGACGTCGTCGCGGGCCTGTCCTCCGCGGCCGTCGGCACGACCACCACGGGGCAGGGGGCCTGGCTGGCCACGCGCACGCTGACGGAGCCGACCAACATCGACGCGACGCTGCCCAGGCCGCGCGTGCCGACCACGATCAGGTCGCCGGGGCGGCTCTGGCGCAGCAGCGCCAGCGGCGCGTCCTCCAACGTGGTCACCGTCTCCACGGCCACCGACGGCCGTACCGACCGGGCGCGCTCGGCCGCCGCGGCGAGTGCCTTCGTGGCGTGCCCCCGCATCTCGTCGGTCGGCTCGAAGCGCGTCGGACCCCCGTACGCGCTCACGATCAGCGGCATCCCCAGCGCGTGTACCAGTCTCAGCGGCACGTTCCTGCGCACCGCCTCGACCGCGCCCCACTCGACCGCCGCGTCGGCGTGGTCGGACCCGTCGTACCCCACGACCACGTGAGCCGAGCGTTCACTGTCTGCCATGCTTCCTCCCCTGAGAGCCACGATCCATCCTTACGCAGGAAAGCACCGCGGTGTGGGACCGGCACAGGGCCCAAGGACCCCACGCGCCGGGTCAATCGGTCTCGTCCGAGTGCGGCGGCAGGACGGCGACCGGCACACGCGCGCGGTGCAGCACCCCCTGGCTCACCGACCCCATCACCAGGCCCCGGACCCCGCCCCGGCCGCGTGATCCCACCACGATCAGGTCGGCGTCCTCTCCGGCCTTGAGCAGCGCCTCCACCGGGTCGGCCTGCATCCGCACGGCGCTGATCTCCACGCCCTCGGTGCTGTCGTCGATCACCTCGGCCAGCACCCCGGCGACGACCTCCTCGGACTGGCGGTCGAAGACCTCCTCGTGGACCGACTGCGCGTCGACCGCCGCCGGGTCCACGTCCGCGGGCAGCGGCACCTCCCAGCTGTTGACGACCACCACCTCGGACTCGCTGACCAGCGCCTCCCGCAGCCCGAAGCGCAGTGCCCGGTGCGAGGAGTCCGACCCGTCCACGCCGACCACGATCCGCCCCCGCGGCCGCCGCGGCCGGTCGGCGTCCGGGACCACCACGACCGGGCACGGCGCGTGCGAGGACGTCCGCGCGCTCACCGAGCCCAGCATGATCGCCCTGATCCCGCCGAGCCCGCGCGAACCAACGACGATCACGTCGCCGTGCCGGGCGTCGTCGAGGAGCACGGCCGGCGCGTCGTCCTCCGCCAGGACGTCGACCACCTCCACGTCCGGTCTGGCCCGGCGCACGGCCTCCACGCTCTCGGAGAGCAGCGAACGGCCGATCTCCACGAGATCCTCCTCCACGGAGGCCCGGTCGGGCAGGGGGTGGACGCCCAGCTTCGACGCCAGCCCCATACCGTGCACGATCCTCAGCTGCTCCCGGCGTCGGTGCGCCTCGTCGGCCGCCCAGAGCAGGGCGGCACGGGCGGCGGGTGAGCCGTCCACGCCGACGACCACCGCGGGCGGGCGTTCCTGTGCGTTCATCCTCAACCCTTCCCTCGCCTCCATTGTCCGACAGGGACGGTCCGGAATCCGGGCAGGCGCCCCTTCCGCGCGTGGTCCGCGCGGCTACCGGCCGAAGGCCTCGCCCACGGACGCGGCGAGCTGGAGGTAGGACTCCCTGGTCGCGGGCGCCAGCTGTTCGAGGTCGACCTCGGCGCCCTCCTCCAGGTGCCCGTCCCACGGAACCCGCACCACGGCGCGGCAGCGCCCCGCGAAGTGCTCCTCCAGCCGCCCGAGGTCGACACTGCTCTTGCTGTTGGAACGCACCATCGACAGCACCACGACCGCGCCCCGCACGAGCGGCCCGTGGCCGTGGGCCTCCAGCCAGTCGAGCGTGGCGCTGGCGCTGCGCGCCCCGTCCACGGACGCCGAGCTCACCAGGACGACCTGGTCGGCCAGGCCCAGCACTCCGCGCATCGCCGAGTGCAGGAGTCCGGTGCCGCAGTCGGTGATGCAGATGGAGTAGAAGTGCTCGACGATCCGGGCGACCTCCCGGTAGTCGGCGTCGCTGAAGGCCTCCGACACGGCGGGGTCGCGGTCCGAGGCCAGGATCTCCAGGCGGCTGGGGGCCTGGGAGGTGAAGCCGCGGATGTCGGCGTAGCGCGACACCAGGTGCCGTTCGTTGAGCAGGTCGCGGATGGTCGCGGCTGTCTCCAGGCGCACCTTGTCCGACAGCGTGCCGCGGTCGGGGTTGGCGTCCACGGCCAGGACACGGTCGCCGCGCAGCGACGCGAGCGTCGATCCGAGGGCGACGGTGGTCGTGGTCTTGCCGACACCGCCCTTGAGGCTGAGCACGGCCACCCGGTGGTGCCCGGACGCGACCGGTGTGGACGCCCGCGCGACCAGTTCGCGCCGGTGCAGGACCCGCGCCGACTCGCCCGGGTTGACCAGGCCCAGCGTGGCGGCGTGCACCGCCCTGCGCCAGCCCGTGCTGGGGCCGTGGCGCCGGTTGCGGACCAGGGTGGCGGCGTTGAGCGAGTCCGAGGTCTCCCCGGGTTCGGCCGGGGGGAGTCCCTGGTCCCACCGGGGACCGGTCGGCGTGCCGGCGGGCGCGGCCGGAGTCGCGGGGGCGCCGCGCGTCCCGGCCGCCGAGGGCGCCCACGGGCTCGACGCGGCCGGGCTCTCCGGCGGCGGGGCGGGCACCGTGGACGAACCCGTGCCGGGGGCGAGGGGGAGGGTCCCGTCCTCCTCGCCCCCCTCCCGGCCGGCGGCGCCCGGTGGATGGACGGCGCCCGCGTCCGGGCTCCGCGGCGCCGAACCCGGGAGGTCGACGCGCTCGGTGTCCAGCGGGGGCAGCTGTTCGGGTTCGGGCACGTCGGAGTCGCCGCGCAGCTTCCTCGGCGCGAGCGGGTCCGAGGCGTCCCCACCGGGACGTGTGGGACGGGCGGGGCGGGTCGGGCGGATGGGTCGCCGGTTGCGCGGGCCGGGCAGGAGACGTACCGTGCCGCCGCCCAACTCCTCCTCCGGCGGGTCGGACGCCTGGTCCTGTCCGGCCGACACCGGGGCCGTACCCGTCCCCGGTTCGGACGCCGGGGTCCCCGGGGGCTGGGTTCCCGGGGGCCGGTCTTCCTGGGGCCGGGTCCCCGGGGGCCGGGCTCCCTGGGGCTGGTCGCCCCGGGGAGGGGTCTCCTGGGGCGAAGCGTCCTGGGCCGACGCCTCCGGAGAGGGCTCGGCCGACCCGGCGGGCGGAGTGTCGTCGGCCGTGGACGTCTCGGGCAGCCGCGCGTAGGGCGGCGGGGGCGGCGCCGCGCCGTCGAAGCCGCCGAACCACTGCTCCCGGGGCGACGGAGCGGCCGGTGCCGGGAACCGCGTGACCTCGGTGGCCGCCTCGCCGAGCTCCTCGGGACCGTCCGCCGACGGGTCCCGGAGTGCCTCGGAGCGCTCCTCGACGGTCGGGTCGGTCCCCTCGTCGGGACCGCCGCCCGGACCGCTGTGTTCCTGGTCTGCCACCGTCGTTCTCCTGCGTTGAGGGGTTGAGCCGTGTGGGGGCGCCTGCGCCGCGGGGAGGAGCGCCGGGGACCCCGTCTGCACTCCTACCCGCACAAGCACAGCAAAGCATCATCGAAGGGGGCGTGAACAGAGCAATCCGACGATGTAGCCCGGCGTCGCCCTGGGTACTGTCTGCGTCATGTACGCGATCCGTATCCCAGAGCCCGGAGGGCCCGAGGTCCTGTCATGGACCGAGGTCCCCGACCCGGTCCCCGCCGAAGGCGAGGTCCTGGTGGACATCGCCGCCAGCGCGGCCAACCGCGCGGACATCGCCCAGCGCCAGGGCCACTACCCGCCCCCGGCCGGCGCCTCCGAGTACCCCGGTCTGGAGTGCTCTGGCACCGTGGCCGCCCTCGGCCCCGGCACCGAGGATTCCGGCTGGAGCGTGGGCGACCGCGTCTGCGCGCTGCTGACCGGCGGCGGCTACGCCGAGCGGGTCGCCGTCCCCGTCGGCCAACTCCTGCCCGTCCCCCAGGGAGTCGGCCTCGTCGAGGCGGCCGCGCTGCCCGAGGTGGCCTGCACCGTCTGGTCCAACCTGGTCATGGTGGGCGGCCTGAGGAAGGGCGAGACCTTCCTCGTGCACGGCGGCGGCAGCGGCATCGGCACGTTCGCCATCCAGTTCGCCCGCGCCCTCGGAGCCCGGGTCGCGGTCACCGCGGGCAGTGACGCCAAGCTGGAACGCTGTCGCGAGCTCGGCGCCGACATCGCCGTCAACTACCGCACAGAGGACTTCACGGAGCGGATGCGCGCCGAGGGCGGCGCCAACCTGGTCCTGGACATCATGGGCGGGTCCTACCTGGACGCGAACCTGCGGTCGCTGGCCACGAACGGCCGACTGGTGATCATCGGCCTCATGGGAGGCCGCAGGGCGGAGGCCGACCTGGGGCGTATGCTCGCCAAGCGCCTGTCGGTCCACGCCACCACACTGCGCTCACGGCCCGCCGCCGAGAAGGCCGCCATCACCGCGGGAGTACTCGAACAGGTGTGGCCGTTGGTAGAACAAGGAACGATCCGCCCCGTCGTGGACCGCGAGGTACCCCTCAGGGACGCGGCGGAGGCGCACCGAGTCATGGAATCGAGCGCGCACACCGGCAAGATCCTTCTCACCCGCTGACGGCGCGCCGACGACATCCGCTGAAGGGGACTGATGAGCAGCGCAGACGAGCACAACGAACGACCCCACGTGCTGGTGATGGGGTCCGACGAGCACACCGGCGAGCCGGACGAGGGCTCCGAGGAGCCCCGCACCCTCGCCGACATGGTGGAACAGCCCGCCAAGGTGATGCGGATCGGCAGCATGATCCGCCAACTCCTGGACGAGGTGAAGGCGGCGCCCCTCGACGAGGCCAGCCGAACCCGCCTCAAGGAGATCCACACGTCCTCCATCAAGGAGTTGGAGGACGGGCTGGCCCCCGAGCTGATCGAGGAGCTGGAGCGGCTCACACTGCCGTTCGCGGAGGGCTCGGCGCCCAGCGACGCCGAACTCCGGATCGCGCAGGCCCAGCTCGTCGGATGGCTGGAAGGTCTGTTCCACGGCATCCAGACGACCCTGTTCGCCCAGCAGATGGCGGCTCGCGCCCAGCTGGAGAACATGCGCAAGGCGCTGCCGCCCGGGGTGGGCGGCCTGCAGGGCCAGGGCGGCCTCGGAGAGGAGCCGAAGGGCGGTTCGGGTCCGTACCTGTAGGGACCCGTACCTTCGTGGGGCCCGCGCCCGTTCCGTGCGGCGACACCCTCGGCCAGCCGAACACCGGCGCGCCCCGAGCCGACCCCGGGGCGGACCGAACGGCCGCCTTCCCCCAGGCCCCCGGAGGACCGTACCCGCGGCCACATCCCCGTGGGGCGCGCGCTGAGCGCCCCACGGGGCACGCGGGTCCGCGCTCGCGCCGCGCCTTCACCGCTCGGGCGCGCGCTCCCACGGGCCCCGCGGGGGCGCGTGCCCGACGATGGCTCCGGGGGTGGGGTCAGGCCCTCCCGGTGGAGCCGACCGGCTCGATGACGTCGCGGCCCAGGTAGGGGCGCAGCGCCTCGGGCACGACCACGGAGCCGTCCTCGCGCTGGTGGTTCTCCAGGATCGCCACGATCCAGCGCGTGGTGGCCAGCGTGCCGTTGAGCGTGGCGGCGAAGCGGGGCTTGCCGTCCTCGCCGCGGAAGCGCACGTTGAGGCGCCGGGCCTGGAAGTCCGTGCAGTTGGACGTGGAGGTCAGCTCCCGGTAGGTCTCCTGGGTGGGCACCCACGCCTCGCAGTCGTACTTGCGGGCCGCGCTCGTCCCCAGGTCGCCCCCGGCGATGTCCACCACCCGGTAGGGCAGCTCCAGCTTGTCCAGCATCTCCCGCTCCCACGCGAGCAGCCGCAGGTGCTCCTCGTCGGCGGTGTCGGGGTGCGCGTACACGAACATCTCCACCTTGTTGAACTGGTGGACGCGGATGATGCCGCGGGTGTCCTTGCCGTAGGAACCGGCCTCACGGCGGAAGCAGGGCGACCAGCCGATGTACCGGTTGGGCAGCGCGTCGGCGGGCAGGATCTCGGCGGCGTGGTACCCGGCCAGCGGGACCTCGGAGGTGCCGACGAGGTACAGGTCGTCGGCGGGCAGGTGGTAGATCTCGTCGGAGTGCTCGCCGAGGAAGCCCGTGCCCTCCATGGTCTCGGGCTTGACCAGCACCGGCGGGATCATCGGGGTGAAACCGGCCTCGACGGCCTGGTTCATCGCCATGTTGAGCAGCGCCAGCTCCAGCTGCGCGCCCACACCGGTGAGGAAGTAGAAGCGGGCACCGGAGACCTTGGCCCCGCGCTCCATGTCGATGGCGCCGAGCATCTCGCCCAGCTCCAGGTGGTCGCGCGGGGTGAAGTCGAACTCGCGCGGCGCTCCCACGGTCTCCATGACGCGGAAGTCGTCGACGCCGCCCTCGGGGGCGCCCTCCTGCACGAGGTTGGGCACGCGCGCCAGCGCGGCGTTCAGCTCGTCGCCGAGCCTGCCCGCCTCCGCCTCGGCCTCCTTGACCTCGGCGGACAGCGACTTGGCCCGGGTGAGCAGTTCCTCGCGCTCCTCGGCCGACGCCCTGGAGACCGACTTGCCCACGCTCTTCTGCTCGGCGCGCAGGGTCTCGAACCGGGTCAGCGCGGCGCGGCGGCCGGAGTCCAGTTCGAGCAGGCGGTCGGCGACGGAGGGGTCCTCGCCTCGGGCCCGCTGCGAGGCACGGAGTCGTTCGGGGTCATCTCGGAGAGCGCGAAGGTCGATCACGTCAAGCAGGTTACCGTCAGGGCCCGCCGCGCCCGACATCTTTTCCGCCAGTCGCGTCATGGCCGGGCATCTCCGCCGTCCTCCCCATGAGGGGGCCGGCGGCGGGACCGCCCGGCCGAACGGCGACCGTGGAGGAGGACGGTGTGAAGGCACTGCGCGAGATGACCACCCAGGAGCTCAACGAGGCCCTGGAGGCCCTGGACAGCGTGCGCCCGGAGGACACCGCGCTGCGGCTGGCGCTGTACCTGGAGCTGCGGCGGGCGGCGAAGGAGGAGTGGGTCTTCGACGCCAGCGACGACGAGGAACAGTACGAGGTGTGCTGATCCGGCCGCTCAGTCCACCTGGCCGGCGCGGATCCGCGCGAGCCAGCGCTCGGCCTCGGCGAAGTCGGCGTCGGTGGTGGAGCGCGGCCGCAGCGGCGGATCGAGGTCGTCGGTTCGACCGCTGCGCGGATAGCTGCCGAGGAAGCGCACGTCGCGGCAGACCCGGCGGATGCCCATGAGCGCCTCGCCGACGCGCGCCTCGGCGACGTGGCCCTCCGCGTCGATGCAGAAGCAGTAGTTGCCCAGCCGGTCGCCGGTCGGGCGGGACTCCAGCCGGGTGAGGTTGACCCCGCGCACCGCGAACTGGTTGAGGACCTCGATCAGGGCGCCGGGGTGGTCGTCGGCGATGAAGGCGACCAGTGACGTCAGGTCGGTGCCCGTGGGTTCGGGCAGCGGGCCGGGCCGCGAGAGGTGGATGAACCGGGTGGCGGCGTCCGACCGGTCGCCGATCCCCCGGGCCAGGGCGTGCAGACCGTAGCGCTCCCCGGCGAAC
Source organism: Nocardiopsis sp. NRRL B-16309 (assembly GCF_001279585.1). Classification (GTDB taxonomy): domain Bacteria; phylum Actinomycetota; class Actinomycetes; order Streptosporangiales; family Streptosporangiaceae; genus Nocardiopsis. The sequence goes on from NZ_LGEC01000087.1 coordinate 87,682, forward strand.
ACCGCGCAGATCGCGGCGTCGAAGGGGGCGCCCGGCTCGGCCACGGTGCGCGCGGCGGCGGCCGTGGAGGACACGGTGTGGGTGTCGGCGTCCGGCAGGTGCTGGGCGAGCCAGCCGCGGCACTGGGCGAGCGCGTGCGGGTGGGTCGCCACCCGTTTGACGTCCTCCAGGGCCGTTCCCGGGCGCGCGAAGAGCGCGAACTCCACCGGCACGGCGGTCTGCCCGGTGATGAGCAGCGGCTCGCCGTTGATGAGTTCGGCGATCGTGGCGGTGACCCCGCCCTCGACCGAGTTCTCCAGCGGCACGACACCGCCGTCCACCGCCCCCGAGCGGACCGCGTCGAAGACGGAGGCGACCCCGTCGCACGGGATGCGCGCCTCGTCGGGCGCGTCCGGGCGCAGGTCGCGCATGGCGGCTTCGGTGAAGGTGCCCTCGGGGCCGAGGTAGGCGTAACGGTTGGGCATGCTGTTCAGGTTATACGGGTCGGCCGTCGCGGGCGCGGTCGCGCCGGGGAGGGGCGGAGGCGCTGTCGCGTCCGTCGCGCCGGGCGCCCGACCGCTCACCGCGCGGGCGTCCTCCGGCGGTGGTGCCGGGGGCGGCGCCGTCCGGGGCCCCGGAACGGAGACCGGCGACCGCCTCCGCGGGCGCGTCGGCGTCCTCGCCGTCCTGCCCCTCGGCAGTCTCGCCGTCCCCGCCGTCCTGCCCCTCGGCGGTCTCGCCGTCCTGCCCCTCGGCAGTCTCGCCGTCCTGACCGTCAACAGCCTCAGACCCGGTGTCCCCGCCCGCCCGTGCGGGCCCCGCCGCGCCCTTCTCCGCCGTGCCGTCCCCGGCACCGGCGTCCTCGGCGTCCTTCGGGTCCTCGTCGCCGGGCAGGACGGTGACCCGCTGGTCGTCCGGCGCGTCCCCGTCCTGCGCGTCCCCGTCCGGCGCGGCATCGCCGCTCGGCGCGGGCCGCGGCACCGTGACCGGGAGCCCCGATCCGACGCCGTCGCCCAGGCGCGCGGAGCGGATGACCCGGTACTCCTCGGGGCTGAGCAGGGTCTCCGCGTCGCCGCGGGTGATCGCCTTGGCGTAGGTGCGCGACTCGGTCCGCCCGTTGATGGACGTGACGACCACCCCGTCGCCGTCGCTGTTGAGCATCGCCAACGAGAACGACCGGGCGCCCGACATCTCTTCGAGCGCGTCGTAGTGCAGCACGGCCACGTCCCGGACCGCGCGCGGGTCGGTGCCCGCCGCGGCGGCCGCGGCCGCCCGGTCGGCGAGCACCTGGGAGTCGCTGGTGACCGCTCGGGCCCTGGTCAGCGCGTATCCGCCGCAGATGAGCCCGCCCAGGCCCGCGAGCATGCCTATCGAAGCCAGGATCGTAGTGAACACAGCGCGAGCGTAGCGCTACACACCGCACCCATGGGGCTACTCCCGGCGATTCCCATGGATCATTGGCATGATTTTTCGGGACAGCTCACCCGGGGCGGCGACCGCGCGCCCCCGGGCGCGGTCCCACTGGCGCCGCAGGGTCGGCCGCAGCTCGCGCGTCGCGAGCGCCCGGGCCACGTCCGTGAACTGGTGGGCGCGGTGGAACTGCGCCCGCAGGTCGGTGCCGGTGGCACGGTGCTCCAGCGGCACCTCCACCTCGACCACCCGGAATCCGGCGCGGAGCACGTCGATGGTCAGGCCCGTCTCGACGCCGAAGCCCCGGGCGAGCGGCGTGGCGGCGTCGAAGGCGGCGCGGGTGATGCAGCGCTGCCCGTTGAGCGGCTGTTCCGGCTCCCAGCCCGTGGCGCGCAGCACCCCGCCCCGGGCCAGGCGCACCACGAACCCGTGCCCGCCCAGGCGCAGTCGCGTGGCGGGGAAGAGCGCGATCGCCATGTCGGCGTCCCCCCGGCGGACGGGTTCGATCAGCGGGGCGGCCTCGGCCGCCGTCGCGCCGAGGTCGGCGTCGAGGAAGAGCAGGTGGCGCGGTTCGCGCACGGCTCGGCCGCCGCCGGCCTCGGACCGCTCGATCCGGCGGACGCCCTCGGCCCCGGTCTGCATGGCCGCGCCCTTGCCCCGGTTGCGCCGGTGCTTGAGCACGCGCGCGCCCGCGTCGAGCGCACGCGCGACGGTGGCGTCGGTGGAACCGTCGTCCACCACGACCACCAGGTCCACGCCGGGAAGCCCCTTGGCCTCCTCGACGGTCGGACCGATCCGCTCCGCTTCGTCCTTGGCCGCGATGATCACGGCGATGCCCGTCTGCACCGGTACGTCGGCCTCCCCCTGACCCGCGGCCGGTCTACGGCGCGTTGCCGGTTCCCGCGGCCACCGGGAGCGCGTCGAGGTCGGCATGGATGACGAACACCTCGTCCAGACCCGTGACCTCCAGGACCTTCATGACCGCCGGCTTGGGCGCCACGAGTTCGAGGTCGCCGCCCTTGTCACGCGAACGCTTCATCGCGGACAACAGCACACTGATGCCGGTCGAGTCGCAGAACTCCACCCGCGACATGTCGATGACGAGCCGTCGTGCGCCGTCTTCCAGGGCATCGACGAGCTCATTGCGCAACTGGGGTGCCGTGTACAGGTCGACCTCACCACCCACGGTGACCACCGCGAGATCGTCCTGAGATCGGCTCGATATGTTCAACTCCACAGTCGTGACTGTAGCGGCCCCATCACTCCGAGGCCACCTCGTTGGCGGCGTTTCGCGGCAACGATCCCCTTCCTCCGCACACACCCCAGCTCAGACCCCAGGCCGTGACACCCAGGCCGTTGCGGGGGCTGTCGCCGCCCAGACTGAAGTGCAGGCACAGCCCTACGGATCCCAGGGGGTCGGAGCCGCACGGATGCGTCCTACCTCCGCCCCAGGGGGCGAAAGGTAGGCCGTTGCGCATTGGGAACCACTGGGGGTTCGCGAGGGGCGCGCCAGTGTTCTGCAGGAGGAGACGGGGCCGCCGCGAGCTTGCGAGCAAGGCAGGTCGACGACGAAGAACACTGGCTACCCGGCGCCCCGCGTCCGAGCTTGCGAGGGCGCCAGGAGGCGCAGCGAGGGCGCCGACGGGTCCTGGAGTGGCTGGAGGGCGTGCACCGCAAGGCGCGAAGGCCCCGTCTCAAAGGCGCCCGAGCACGGGCCAAAGCAGGAAGGGCTGCGCCGCAGGCGTCCGTTGAGGGTGGTGGCGGGCGACGGCGTGGGCACGAGCGGAGGCCCCGGCTAGAGCAGCGCGCCCCACGCCGCGGCGCTCTGGCGAACGCGCAGCCGCAGCTCCACGACGTCGGCTCCCTCGTGGCCGCCGTCCACCGTCACCTCGGTCCTGATGTCGCGCGCCGCGGCCACGTCCTCGGGTGACAGGTCCAGCACAGCCCACACGGTGGTGGTGGTCGCGTCCATCTCGGTGCCCCAGCGCCCGGAGAGCGTCTGCACGATGCCCAGGCCGCGACCGCCCAGGCCGGAGACCGAGGGGCGCGCCACCCGCGGCATCGTGCTGGAGCCGCCGTCGCGGACCGCGAGCTCGACCCAGCCGCCGCCCGTGGCGTCGCGATCGATCTCCACACGCCAGGAGACCCCGACACAGCCGTCGGGGTCCCCCGGGGTGCACAGCGGGCTCGCATGGCGCAGAGCGTTGCTGACGAGCTCGCTGAGGATGAGGGCGGCGTCGTCGACCCGGCTCTCGCCGATCTCCACGGCCCGCAGGTCGCTGCACAGGCGCTGACGGGCGCCGGTGACGCTGGCGGAGGTGTAGGGAAGGGTGACGTTCCGCTCGACCTTGTGCCGGCCGCCGCGGGCGTCACGTGGGGTGTGGTCTCCAGACACGGCTTTCTTCCCTGCGCGTTCGGGGCTTCTCGGTCGGTCCGGAACCCGCCCAAAGTGTGCCAGCGAATTCCACCAGGGGTGGAAATGCCCCGATCACCTCGGAGGGAAACCCACCAGGAGGTGAATCACGGCCGACGATCGGGGCTTCGGGTCGCGGATCGCTGGCGTGGCAAGGCTTCTGCGGCTTTTGTCGAGTTTGATGTTTCTTGGTGCGGAGGTTGCCCGTGAGACACCCGAGCGGGTGGCACGGGTGGTAACGGCGCCTCCTCCGGCCGGGCATCTCCGGGGCGCTCGCGTGTCTCCCCCCGGCCCGCCACGTGCCCGGAAGCCCGCACTCCGGTGGCCGCCGCAGCGGCGCCCGGCGGCCCGTCGCCGTGCCGGGGCAGGGTCAGGCGCATCCGCGTACCCCGCTCCCGCCGGTGCGCGGTGACCTCGCCGCCCTGTTCCCGCGCGAGCTGGCGCACGATGTACAGCCCCAGGCCGAGACCGCCGAAGCCCCGCCGGTCCCCGCGCACCCCGGACTGCACGAACCGGTCGAAGATCCGGTCCTCGTCCCCGGGGACGACGCCCAGCCCCTCGTCGTCCACGAGCACCGTCACGTGCTCGCCCTCCACACGGGCGCTCACGCGCACGGTGCCGCCCTCGGGCGAGAACTTGATGGCGTTGTCCAGCAGCTGGTCCATGATGATCCCCGTGGCCAGCGGGTCGCCGACCGTCCGCGTCAGCTCGCCCTCGGCGTCCAGGGTCATGTCGTGGCGCTCCGAGAGCGGTTGGAAGGCGGTCACCGCCCGGCGCAGCAGTTCCCGCAGGTCGAAGCGGACGCGCTTGACGTCGAGCTCCCCGCGCGCCACGTCCGAGCCCAGCCGGAGCCGGTCCACGAGCGCGGACAGGGTGGCCGAGCGCTCGGCGATGGTGCCCACGGCCTCGCGCTGGGCCTGCGCGGACAGGCGGTCCCACTTGCGCATCAGGGTGGTCGCGTACCCCTGGATGACCGTGATCGGGGTGCGCAGCTCGTGCCCGGTGGTGGCCAGGAAGAACTCCTGCTCGGTCTCCAGCGCCTTCTGCGCCGTGATGTCGCGGAAGTCCACCACCCACTCGTGCGTGCGCGGGATGCGCGCCATGAGGATCTCCAGCCAGCGCCCGTCCTTGAGCTGGTGCTTGATCGGCTCACCGTGCGACGCGGGCAGCGGGAAGGGCGGATGGCGCCCCTCGACCGCCTCCACCGGGTAGCCGGTGAGCTCGACGGCGGAGCGGTTCCACTTGCGGATGCGCCCGCCGAAGTCGAGCACGGCGATCCCGTCGGCGCTGGAGTCCGACACCGCCTGTTCGTGGACCCGCTGGAGGTTGAGCTCCTCGTAGGCCATCGCGTTGCCGATCGCGACCCCGGCGTGCGCCGCCAGCAGTTCGAGCAGTTCCAGCTCGACGTGGCCGACCCTGCGCTGGCTGTAGAGCGCGTACAGCGCGCCGTAGGGGCGTCCGTGCACGTTGGACACGCACAGGGCGATGGTGTGCAGTCCCGGCAGGTCGGCCCACACCAGGTCGTCCAGCGTCCGGGTGTCGTCGTTGGCCAGCAGGACCGACTTGCCGCTGCGCAGCAGTTCCCCGAACAGGCTGGTCTCCAGCGGCGCGCTGTACCCGTGGAGGTCGTCGGACAGGTCGGTGAGGCTGACCAGCTCGACCCTGTCCTCGTTGAGCAGCACGAAGCCGCCGGCGTCGGCTCCGGTCAGTTCCGTGAGACTGCCGGAGATCCGGTCCAGGACCGACTTCAGACTGAGGTCGGCGTTGATGTCGGCGACCACGTCGGTGAGGCGGCGCACCAGCCGGGCCCGTTCCATGGCCGCCGACTGGACCTGGACCTCGTTCCACGGGGAGAGCGTCTGCACCCAGCCGATGTGCCCGCCCTGGCGGTCGCGGGCGCAGCTGGTGTTGATGCGGACGTCGATGACAGCGCTGTCCTTGCGCACGCGGCGCGTGAACACGGCCAGCGGGCTTCCCGAGCGCACCTGTTCGAGCACCGCGCCGTGCTCGGCCGTCAGCTCGGCCGGGATGATCGGCAGCTCCCGTCCGAGCACCTCCTCCTCGCGCCAGCCGAACATGCGCTCGGCCGCCGGATTCCAGACGGTGACTCGGCGCTCGCTGTCGATACCGACCACGGCGTCCGCTGATGAGGCCAGCACGGCATCGGCGCTGAGGGGCGCGCGCTCGGAACTCACGTCGTCATAGTGCCACCCGCGAGTGCCTCAGTGGCAGGGCTTCGCGCAATCCGATCGAATTCGTAGCCGATCGGCGCTCACACCACTCGCGGTTCGGCGTCGGCCTCCGCCGCCATCTCGCGGCCGGCGCGCTCCCAGGCCGCCATTCCGCCCGCGACGTTGACCGAGTCCCAGCCCGCCTGGTTCAGCGCCATGACCGCCTGCGCCGACCGGCCGCCGACCCGGCACACCACGTACACCTTCCGGTCCTTGGGCACCTCGTCCGCGCGCCCGCCGAGCTCTCCGAGCGGGATGTGCACGGCGTCGGGCGCGTGTCCCGCCCGCCACTCGTCGTCCTCGCGGACATCGAGCAGGTACCCGTCCTCGGGAACCTCCGTGACGCCCGTCTCCGGGACTCCCCCACCGAACATTGCGCCCCCTGGTCGTCATTTCGTCGAGATGGATGGAACCACGCGTGCGCGGAGTTCGTCCAAACTGTATGGCTCAGCTCACCATCGCCACGGCCCTGCCGGCCCGCCTCGCCGCACTCGCAGCCCTTGGCCTGCTTATCACGGCCTGCGGCACCGAGCCAGACGAGGTGGGCACGGCCGCTCCCGAGGCAGAACAGGAATCCGCCTCTCCCCCGGACGAGGACGACCAGGAGGCGTCACCCGATCCGGACGACGACACCCAGGACCCCGACACCCCCGACGACACCGAGGCCACCCCTCCCGCCGCCGACACCGTCCTCACGATCGAGCGCACCCTCAGCGACGACGAGGCCCTCACCCCGGAAGCCGGTTACGAGGAGGGCGTGTGGACGCTCACCTGTGACCCCGTCGGCGGCGACCACCCCGAGGCCGAAGCGGCCTGCGACGAGATCGCCGAGGTCGGCACCGAGCCGTTCCTCATGGACACCAGCGACATGATGTGCACGATGCAGATGGGCGGCCCCGAGGTCGTCCACGTCACCGGCCACATCGGCGACACCGAGATCGACACCGAGTTCAACAAGGTCGGCGGTTGCGAGATCGACCGCTTCGAGACGGTCGAGACCGTCATCGCCTTCTGACCCCGCCCGGGAGGGGCGGGTCCCGAGGACCCGGCCCCTCCCGGTCCGGCCCGCCCCGCGCGAACGGGGTGGGCCGCCCCGGCGCGGGCGACCGTCCCGGCGCGGCCGTGTCTCAGGGGGTGTAGGGCGTGTCCCAGAAGGCCACCTCGTGCCGCATGCCCTCCAGGAAGAAGCGCTCCGCCCGCTCCGGATCCGGTGCGGCCTCCTCCAGGCGGCGCCCGTAGTGCTCGGTCAGCCGGGTGAACTCGGGGTCGGCGTAGGTGTCGACCCAGCGCGCGTAGCGCGGGTCCGCCGGGCGCGACTTCGCCAGTTCGAGCCCGAGCGTGTTGTAGCCCCACATGCAGGGGTAGACGGCCGCGAGCCCGTCCCGGTAGTCGGCGGCGGCCTCCAGCAGCCACGCGGTGTAGGCCGCGCACGCCGGGCCCTTCTCCTTCGTGGTCAGGTCCGCGCCGAACTCCCCGGAGAGCGAGCGGTGCAGCTCCAACTCCTCGTTCAGGGTGCTGTGCGCGATGCCCACCAGGTCGGCGAGGTGGTCGTCGGGCGCCTGCCAGGCCAGGCGGGAGAACGCCCGCGCGTAGTCGAGCAGGTAGAGGTGGTCCTGCTCCAGCCAGTAGCGGAAGGCGCGCTCGTCGAGGTCGCCCCGGGCGATGCCGGCGACGGTCGGATGGGCCAGCTGCTCGGCGACCAGGGGCCGCCCGATCTCATGGAGTCGTTCGATGGTGCTCACGAGCGAAGTGTGCCATCCGCCCGGACGCCTCCTCTGGGCCGGTCGGCCGCCACGCGCGGGGGAGAAGGGGACACGTGACCGGTTGCGGCCCCGGTCCCTCCGACCGGAACGTCCGGAACCCCGGGGGCCGGACAAGCGAAAACCCGGTGACGATCGCTTCACGATCCTCACCGGGTATCTTGTGGAAGAAGCCCCGCGTCGGGGCTCTGGGGAGTTTCCCAGGGAAAACGACGGAACGACCCTGTGAGCGCGTTCACGCGCCAGCAGGGTCGCCCCGAGAGAGAAGTGGGCGAGGAGGGATTTGAACCCTCACATCCTTTCGGACACACGGACCTGAACCGTGCGCGTCTACCGTTCCGCCACCCGCCCGGGTGAAGTGAATCCAGTTGACCGTATCCAGTTGTCTGGCCAGGTGATCCGCCCTTGTGTGGGCCGTTCGCCTGGCGACATGGATAAGGCTAGCACGGTCTGAAGGCGGCTCGCACACCCGTTTCGGTCCCCCTCGAACCGGGCTCTCCAGGGCCCTTCCCGGGGGTGCACCTGAGAGCAGGGGCACCCTGACCCGGTTACGATCGTCTACACATACGGAGTGGAGTACAAGGGAGGTACCTCGTGGGAGTGCTCCAACGCTTCGAGCGCAGGCTTGAGGGCATGATCGAAGGCACCTTCGCGATGGCCTTCAAGTCCGAGCTCCAACCGGTCGAGGTGGCGAGCGCCGTCCAGCGTGAGATGGACGAACGAGCCGCGATCGTCGCGCAGGGCCGCACACTGGTCCCGAACGACTTCATCGTGGAACTCGCGGCCAGCGACAAAGAGCGCCTGGAGGTCTACGCCGACAGCCTCGGCCAGGAGCTGTCCAAACTCGCACGCGACTACGCGACCGAACAGGGATACTCCTTCGTCGGTCCGGTCCGCGTGCACTTCAGGTCCGACGAAGGACTCAAGACCGGCCGCTTCCGCATCCGGTCCGGCGTCGTCCGCGGCACCATGGTCGGCAAGGACGGCGAGGTGCGCCAGCCCGTCGGCGACCCCGGCGCCTCCAGCGGGCCCCGCCAGACCGGCCGGCCCCGGCTGCTGATCTCCCCCGGCGGCGCGACCGCCGAGGGCAGCATCGCCAGCCACGGCATGCAGCAGTCCTTCGAGCTGACGACACCGGTCACCCTCCTGGGCCGCGGCACCGACTGCGACCTGCGGCTGGTGGACAACGGCGTCTCCCGGCACCACGTGGAGATCCGGCTGGACGGAGAAGAGGCGATCCTCGTGGACAAGGGGTCCACGAACGGCACCTTCGTCAACGGCCAGCAGGTCAGGCAGGCCCGGCTCGTCGACGGCACCAGGATCAGCCTCGGCCGCACGACCATGACGTTCCGCCGCGACTGACGCGCGCCCGGGGCGTTCCGCCGATCAGTGCCGACAGGACCGCAACCAACGCCGTCTTGTCGGCGTCTGAACGGTCGATAGTTCCGAGACAGGTGGAATAGGAGCCCGCTGTCGGATATCCGGTCGGGACGGTAGTCTCCGCGAAGACCTGACCGATCTGGCACGAGGGACCGCGACCCTGGGGGGCGCGGTCCGCAGAGCTCGACGACTCACCGACCGAAGGTGGGGCAGACATGGTGGCGGCAGCGACCGCCACCCCGGCCGAAGCACGACAGGGGCTGAAGAGCAGTTCGATGTCCAACTTGACCCTCATACTGATCAAGATCGCGTACCTCGCGGTGCTTTGGCTGTTCGTCCTCATGGCGGTCGGCGTTATCAGCACGGACCTCTTCGGCGCCAGGAAGAAGGCCAAGAAGAAGCCCCGTCAGCGGGCGCGCACCGCCCCGCCCAGCAGGGCCGCCGCTTCGGAGCCGCCCCGTCAGCGGCCGCAGCGCCAGCGACGCAACGAGCCGTCCGTCCTGGCGGTCACCCAGGGACCGCTCACCGGGACCACGGTCGACCTCGCCTCCCAACCCATCCTCATCGGACGCGCGCCCGACTCCACCCTGGTCATCACGGACGACTACGCGTCGGGCCGCCACGCGCGCGTCTACGCCGACAACGGCCGCTGGTTCGTGGAGGACCTCAACTCGACGAACGGCACCTACCTCGGCCAGCAGAAGCTGAACCGCCCCCAGCCCATCACGGTGGGTCAGCCCATCCGTATCGGCAAAACCGTCCTGGAACTGCGCAAATGACAATCGCTCTCCGATACGCGGCGTACTCCGACGTAGGATGCCTCCGCGAAGGCAACGAAGACTCCGGCTACGCCGGCCAGCACCTCCTCGCGGTGGCCGACGGCATGGGCGGTTACGCCGGCGGCGAGGTGGCCAGCTCCATCGCGATCTCCTCGATCCGCCGCCTCGACGCCGAGGACCACGAGCCCGACGAGATGGCCGAGCACCTCCAGCGCGCCGTCGAGCAGGCCAACGCCTCGCTCTCGCGGCGGATCATGGAGGAGCCCCGGCTCGAGAATATGGGCACCACCCTCACCGCCATGCTCTGGTCGGGCCACCGGGTCGCGCTGATCCACATCGGCGACTCCCGCGCCTACCTCATGCGCGGGCCGCGCTTCGAGCAGATCACCCACGACCACACCCTGGTGCAGACCCTCGTCGACGAGGGCAAGATCACCGAGGAAGAGGTCGCCACCCACCCCCAGCGCTCGCTCATCCTGCGCGCGCTGGACGGCAAGAGCCCGGTCGACCCCGACATCTCCATCAGCGAGGCCAAGGTCGGCGACCGCTACATGCTCTGCTCGGACGGCCTGTCCGGCGTGGTCAGCAAGAAGACGATCCACGAGACCCTGGCCACCGAGACCGACCCGCGGGCCGCGGCCAAGAAGCTCATCGACCTGGCCAACCGCGGCGGCGGTCCGGACAACATCACCGCGGTCGTGGCCGACGTGATCGAGACCGACACCGACCGCGAGGGGCCCACGGCCGCCGCGCAGGTGGTGGGCGCCGCCGACCAGCGCGCCGCCACCCTCGAACCGGAACCGGACACACCCGCCAGACGCGCCCAGGAGCTGCGCGTGGGCGGCGACACCGCCGAGATGGACCCCGTCCGCGACGACGCACCCGAGCCGGACTACGCGGGCGCGCCCTACGACGACCGGTACGACCAGGACTACGACGACTACGAGCCCGCCCCGACGCCCCGGGGCCGCCCCGCGTCCGAGCCCGAGTACCGCCAGCGCCGCTGGTGGCCGATCGTGCTCGTCTTCGTCGTCATCGTCGGCGCCGTGGCCGCGGGCGGCTACTACTTCGGGCGCCAGTACGTGGAGAGCCAGTACTACATCGGCCCCTCCCCCGACGGGGAGACCGTGAGCGTCTACCAGGGCATCAACACCGACATCGCCGGGATCGACCTGTCGGAAGAGGTCGAGGACACGGGCATCAGGCTCGACGACCTGCCCGAGGCCGACCTCCAGTCGGTGGAGAACACCCTGCCGGCCGATGACCTGGAGAGCGCCCAGGACGTCGTCGCGAACATGGGCGAGCGCGCCACCGGGTCCGACACCGGATCGCCCGCGACCGAGTCGGAGTGAACCGATGACCACGACCACCCCTGAGGCGCCCACCGCGCTACCGCCGATCAAACGGCGCAACGCCGAACTCGCCCTCGTCGCGGTCGCCGTCGCCATCACCATGGCCGGCATTGCCATCGCCGGCCTGAACCTCAACGGCCGCGTCCCCGCCGCGATGTGGACCGTCGGCATGACCTTCGGCGCGCTCTCGCTCGCCGCGCACGTCGCCATGCGGTTCTTCGCGCCCTACGCGGACCCGCTGATCCTCCCCTGCACCCTGTTCCTGAACGGGATCGGGGTCGCGATGATCTGGCGCCTGGACGTCGTCGGGGCCGAGGACATCGAACGCGCCGGCGCGGGCATGCAGCTGGTCTGGTCTGCCGTGGGCCTGGTCCTGTGCTTCCTCATCATCATCTTCCTGAAGGATCCCCGGGTCCTCCAGCGCTACACCTACATCACCGGCCTCGTCGCCATCGTCCTGCTCATGCTCCCGGCCATCCCCGGCCTGGGGCGCGAGGTCTACGGCGCGCGCCTGTGGATCGGCATCGGGCCCTTCACCCTCCAGCCGTCCGAGTTCGCCAAGATCGCGCTGGTCATCTTCCTGGCGTCCTACCTGATGAACAAGCGCCAGGTGCTGTCGATCGTCGGCAAGCCCATCAAGATCGGCCGCTTCAAGCTGATGGACCTGCCCCGGGCCCGGGACCTCGCTCCCATCCTGGTCGGCTGGATCGCCGCCATCGGCATGCTGGTGCTCCTGCGGGACCTGGGCACCTCGCTCCTGCTCTTCGGTACCTTCCTGGCCATGCTGTACGTGGCGACCCAGCGCTCCTCGTGGGTGGTCATCGGCCTCGGGCTGTTCATGGCCGGCGCGACCGTCGCCTACTTCCTGTTCTGGCACGTGCGCGCCCGCGTCAACATCTGGCAGAACGCCTTCGACCAGGACGTCTACTACGAGGTCGGCGGTAGCCAGCAGCTGGTCCAGGGCCTCATCGGCATGGGCTACGGCGGGGTCTTCGGTACCGGGCTGGGCGCCGGCCAGGCGCACACGATCTTCGCCGCCGACAGCGACTTCATCCTCTCCTCCCTCGGCGAGGAGCTGGGACTCACCGGTCTGCTGACCGTGCTGATGGTCCTGTTCCTGCTGGTGGAGAGGGGCATGCGCGTGGCCCTCGCGGCGACCGGCCCCTTCAACAAGCTGTTGACGAGCGGTATCGCCTTCGTCCTCGCCTACCAGGTCTTCATCGTGCTGGGCGGGCTGACGAGGGTCATCCCCCTGACCGGCTCCACCACTCCATTCATGGCGGCCGGCGGTTCGGCGCTCATGGCGAGCTGGATCATGATGGGCGTCCTGCTGCGCATCAGTGACAACGCCCGGCGCCCCGCACCGCAAGCAATCCAGGACGAGGGCGCGACCCAGGTGATCCGACGATGAACACACCGATCCGCCGCCTGAGCGTCTTCACCATGGCGCTGTTCGGCGTGCTCATGCTGAACCTCACCTGGATCCAGGGGTTCCAGGCCGACTCCCTCATCGAGGACCCGCTCAACAGCCGCCTGTACAGCGAGCGGCTGAGCGAGGCGCGGGGTCCGATCATCGTCGGGGACGAGAACGTCGCCTACTCGGAGAACATCGCCGAGGACGACGCCTCCCCCGAGTACCAGCGCGTCTACGAGGGCGGCGAGGCGTACACGCCGGTCGTCGGCTCGTTCCGCGCCTTCGGCGCGTCGGGCATCGAGGAGACCGAGAACTCGCTGCTGGACGGCTCGGACGACCGCCTCGCCGTCCGCAACTTCCGCGACATCATCACCGGTCGCGAGCCGGAGGGGGCGCGCGTGCAGCTCACGCTCGACCCCGCGGTGCAGGAGGCCGGATACCAGGGGTTCGTCGACCTGGGCATGAACGGCGCCGCCGTCGCGATCCAGCCGGACACCGGCGCCATCCTCGGCGCGGTCTCCTACCCGTCCTACGACGCCAACGAGGTCGTGAGCATCACCGACCAGCAGGACGCCATCGACAACTTCGTGGCGATGGAGAACGACGAGGACAAGCCGCTGCTCAACCGGGCCTTCAAGGAGCGCTACGCACCGGGCTCCACGTTCAAGGTCGTGACCGCGGCGGCCGCCATCGAGAACCTGGACGCCACGGGGGAGTCCACCATGGACGCCCCCGACGTCCTCGAGTTCCCGACCGGACCCGTGCTCCCCAACGCCACGCCCGGCGGCACCTGCAACGGCGGTCAGCCGGACTCGCTGGCGCACTCGATCCAGATCTCGTGCAACACGTCCATGGCCAACTGGGCGATCGAGATGGGCGGCCAGGCGCTGTCCGACCAGGCCACCGCCTTCGGCTTCAACCCGCCCGAGGACGAGGGCCTCCAGGTGCCGATGTCCGTGGAGCCGAGCTTCGCCCCGGCCGAGTCGGACGAGAGCATCCTCGGCCGCGCCGGCATCGGCCAGTCCAACGTGGAGGCCACTCCGCTGCAGATGGCGATGGTCGCGTCCGGCATCGCCAACGACGGCGAGGTCATGCACCCCTACCTCGTGGACTCCGTGCTCGACTCCGACATGTCCGTGGTCACGCAGGCCAGCCCGGAGAGCTACAGCCAGGCCGTCGAGCCCAGCACGGCGGACATGCTCACGGACATGATGGTGCTGGTCACCACCCCGCCCGAGGGATCCGGCCTCAACGGCGCGATCCCGGGTATGGACGTGGCCGGCAAGACCGGTACCGCCGAGAACGGCACCGACCGGACCCACAACTGGTTCATCGGCTTCGCGCCCGCCGACGATCCGCAGATCGCCGTGGCGGTCGTGATCGAGTTCGGCGGCGGCAGCGGTGGCTCGCTGGCCGCGCCGATCGCGCGTCAGATGATGGAGGCAGTGGTTCTGTAGTGAGCGCCGACGAACCGACTCCCCGGAACGGTCCCGATGAACTGGTTGGGACCGTTCTGAGCGATCGCTACCGCCTGGAGGAGCAGATCGGCTCCGGCGGCATGGGTACGGTGTGGAAGGCCACCGACACCCTGCTCAACCGCCCTGTGGCGGTCAAACTGCTGCACCTGTCCCAGATGGCCGAGCCGACCGCGCGGCAGCGGTTCCGTACCGAGGGACGGATCACGGCGGGGCTCTCCCACCCGGGGATCGCCCAGGTCTACGACTACGGCGAGGAGGACGGCCGGGCGTTCCTGATCATGGAGCTGGTCGTCGGCGAACCGCTCTCCCAGGTCCTGCGCGAGCACGGCCGGCTGACGCCCGACCAGACCCTGGACTTCCTGTGCCAGGCCGCCCAGGCGCTCGCGGCCGCGCACGCCCGCGGTGTGGTGCACCGCGACATCAAGCCCGGCAACCTCCTGGTGACGGGCGACGGTCAGCTCAAACTGACCGACTTCGGTATCGCGCGGGGCGACATGTCGGTCACGCTCACCCAGACCGGCATGGTCATGGGGACCGCGCAGTACATCTCGCCCGAGCAGGCGCTCGGCCAGCCCGCGAGCAGCGCCTCGGACCTGTACGCGCTCGGTGTGGTGGCCTACGAGTGCCTGGCCGGGACCCCGCCGTTCACCGGGGACAGCCCGGTGGCGCTGGCACTGGCGCACACCCGCGACGAACCGCCGGAGCTGCCCGACCACGTGCCCCTGGAGGTCGACGACCTGGTGGCCGCACTCCTGGTCAAGGACCCGGAGGAGCGCCCCTCGTCCGCCAGCGAGGTCGCGCACATGGCCGCCGTGATCCGTTCCGAGGCCGGCACGGGGCCGCCGACACCGTCCACCGGATTCTCCCCGGTGGCGCCGACCGCCGTGGTGGGCGCGGTGTCCGGCCCCTCCAGCGGGGCCCTGACGCGCCGGACCTCCGGTCAGCAGGCCGTCGCCGCTGGCCAGGCGGACGACTCCGCTAGGCTGGGCCCGACGCCCGACCGGCGTGTCCGGTTCCCCGTCGTCGTCGCCGCGGTGGCCGCGACGGTCCTGATCGCCGGCGCGGTGCTCGCGGGCTTCCTGTGGGATCAGGGCTCGGACGCGGAGACGGCACGGGACTCCGTCGACACACCGGCGACGGTGGAGTCCACGCCGTCCGACACCCCCAGCGAGGAGGTGGAGGAGACCGACGGGGGCTACGTGGAGCCCGAGTACGACCACACCCCCGACTGGAACGATCCGGCGACGGAGCCGGAGACGCCCGAGTCCCCCGAGCCGAGCGATCCGGAGGCGGAGCCCAGCGATCCCGAGGGTGACGACGGTACCGGCGACGATGAGCCCGGTGACGACACGAGCAGCCCGCCCCCGAGCGGTGACGACGGTGGTGGCGGCGGTGACGACGACGAGGGCACTCCCCCCGGAGACGGCACCGGCGGCGACACCGGCGGAGAAGACGGAGAGACCTGACAGTGACGAGGCCGTGAGCGAGCGCCGCTCACGGTAGGGGGCCGCCCGCGTGCGGTCTCCGGAAGACACGAGGATCAGTACACGACATGTCCCAGCCCCGGCTCCTTGGCGGCCGCTACGAACTCGACACGGTGATCGGGCGCGGCGGCATGGCTGAGGTTTTCCGTGCCCGCGACCTTCGACTCGACCGTCTCGTCGCGATCAAGACCCTCAGACACGACCTGGCCAGGGACCACGTGTTCCAGGCCCGGTTCCGCCGGGAGGCCCAGTCGGCGGCGTCCCTGAACCATCCCGCGATCATCGCCGTCTACGACACCGGCGAGGACATGGTCGACGGGGTGTCCATCCCGTACATCGTCATGGAGTACGTGGAGGGCCGCACGCTCAAGGAACTCCTGGACGACGACCGCCGCCTGGTGCCCGAGCGCTCGGCGGAACTGGTCGACGGCATCCTCAACGCGCTGGAGTACAGCCACGACAACGGGATCGTCCACCGCGACATCAAGCCCGCGAACGTGATGCTGACCCGCAACGCCGAAGTCAAGGTGATGGACTTCGGCATCGCCCGGTCGATGGGCGACGACCAGGCGACGATGACCCAGGCGTCACAGGTCATCGGCACGGCGCAGTACCTGTCACCGGAGCAGGCGCGCGGTGAGCGGGTGGACCCCCGCAGCGACATCTACTCCACCGGCTGCGTGCTCTACGAGCTGCTGACCGGCCAGCCGCCCTTCACCGGTGACTCCCCCGTCTCGATCGCCTACCAGCACGTGCGGGAGGAGCCGGTTCCGCCCACCGAGGTGGACCCGCAGGTCCCCGACTGGCTGGAGGACATCACGCTGCGGGCCCTGACCAAGGACCGCGAGGAGCGCTACCAGAACGCCGCGGAGATGCGCGCCGACATCCAGCGCGGCCTGGCCGGGATGCCCACCCAGGCGGGCACCATGGCGATGGCCGGGGCGGGCGCGACGACCACGCTGCCGCCCGCGGTCTATGACGACTACGACGACGGTTACGACGACGACTACGACGACGACCGCCGCAAGGGCGGTGCGGGCAAGGCCGCGCTGTGGGTCCTGCTCGCCGTCGGCGTGATCGCGTCGCTGGGCCTGGCCTACTTCCTGTTCAGCCAGGGGACGACGGAGGAACCGGAACTGCGGGCGGTGCCCGACGTCGCCGGCAGCACCGAGGAGGAGGCCCGCGCCACCCTGGAGGAGGCGGGCTTCTCCAACGTCACCTCGGAGAACCGCGAGAGCGACGAGGAACCGGGGACGGTCGTGGAGACCGACCCGGCCTCGGGCACCGACCTGGCACTGGACGAGGAGATCGTCCTGTTCGTCTCCAGCGGCCCGGGGGCGATCGAGATCCCCGACGTGGCCGGTCAGAGCCAGTCGGAGGCGACCTCGACGCTCAACGAAGCGGGCTTCGACAACGTCGTCCCGGAGGAGCGGCCGAGTGAGGACGTCGCCCAGGGCACCGCGATCGGCACCGACCCGGGCGCCGGCGAATCGGCCGACCCGGGCGCCGATATCACGCTGCACGTCTCCTCCGGGCCGGAACAGGTGGAGATTCCCGACCTGCTCGGGATGACGCGGGAGGACGCCGAGGCGGCCCTGTCCCAGGAGGGGCTGACCGCCTCCTTCCAGGAGCAGGAGGACGCGAACGCGCCGGCGGGGACGGTCATCTCCCAGGCGCCCGCGGCCGGTCAGACGGTCAACTCCGGGACCACCGTGACGGTCACGATCGCCACGGAGCCCGAGGAGCCCGAGGAGCCCACGCAGCCGGAGGAGCCCACGCAGCCCGAGGAGCCGACCGACGGCGAGACGCCGCCGGACGGGGACGAGGACGACGGCGGGTTCCTCCCGGGCGGGTGACCAGGCGCCGGTGAACCGGAACGGGCCGCTCTCCCCGTGGGGAGGGCGGCCCGCGGCGTCCCGCCGGTGACGGCCGCGTCCCCCGGGGCGTAGACTGTGGAATCGTTCCGTACCGCCCCACCTCTCTGGAGCAGCGACCGTGCCCAAGTCCCGCAACGATCGCAAGAAGAAGGCCGTCTACACGCCGCCTCCTTCCAAAGAGAAGCCCCAGGTCAGTCCGCGTTGGCTCGTGCCGACGATGCTGGGCTTCTTCGTCTTGGGCATTCTCTGGATCGCGGTCTACTACATCGCGGGGCAGTACGTCCCGTACATGCAGGACTGGCACAACTGGAACCTGCTGATCGGCTTCAGCGGGATCATCGTCGCCGTCGTCCTCTCCACGCGCTGGCACTGAGCGCCTGAGCCGCGTACCGCCCGGGACGGCCGCTGGACGGCGCTCCCGCGCGGTCACGTCCGCCTCCCGCGCGGACGGCTCTTCTCCCCGTGCTCCACACCGGCGGGGGCCGCCCCCGGCTCCCTGTCGTGGGGCGTCGGGGTGTTCCGGTGATCCACC
Source organism: Nocardiopsis sp. NRRL B-16309 (assembly GCF_001279585.1). Lineage (GTDB taxonomy): Bacteria > Actinomycetota > Actinomycetes > Streptosporangiales > Streptosporangiaceae > Nocardiopsis. The sequence goes on from NZ_LGEC01000087.1 coordinate 105,771, forward strand.
GCCCCGGGTCGCCATGTCGACATGTCGGCGCCCGGAACCCTGACGACCCCCATACGACGACGGGCCCGGTGCCGGCCTCGGGGATGATCCCCCGCGGCCGGGTCCGGGCCCGTCGGACGTCGGCTGAACCGCGTCAGTCGAAGACCAGGCCCGGTGCCACGAGGAACACCAGGGCCAGGACCAGCGCGCCGTAGGCCGTCGCCAGGAGTACGTGCACCAGCGTGCGACGCCCCGCTTGGGCGGCCGAGCCGGCCGCGTAGGCGAAGACCGCGCCCAGGACCAGGCCGGCGATGAGACCGCCGATGTGCGCGGTCCAGGAGATCCGCGGAACCAGGAAGGTCAACACGAGGTTGACCAGCAGCAGGATCCCGACCGCCCGCAGGTCGAGGTTGAGTCGGCGGCCGAGGACGAACACCGCCCCGAACAGGGCGAAGACCGCTCCGGACGCGCCGATCGACACCTGGTTGAGCGGCACGGACAGCTGTGCCAGCACGGGCTCGGGCAGGCCGCCCAGCGGCGACAGCTCCAGCCCGTACGAGGCGACGAGCAGTGTCAGTGCCGATCCGGACAGGGCACCGAGCCCCCACAGGGCCAGGAAGCGCCCGTGGCCCAGCCACCGCTCCAACTGCGTGCCGAGCAGGTACATCGCGTACCCGTTGAACAGCAGGTGGAAGATCCCGCCGTGCAGGAACGCGGCGGTGATCAGCCGGTACCATTCGCCGCCCAGCACGCCGATGGCCTGTCCGGCGGCCGGATCGTAGGCGTAGCCCAGCATGCCGAACAGTCGCACCAGCGGGGACGCCGCGGCGGACCCCACCGGATCCGCCGTTCCCATCTGGACCAGGTATCCCACCGCCATCAGCGACAGGACGGTCCACGTCACGTACGGCCGGGTGACCGTCCGGCCCCCGAAGGCGGTCCGGGCGGTCCTCGTTCCGCGCCTCCCCTCCGTGACGCAGGACGGGCACTGGAAACCCACGGCCGCTTCGACCATGCAGTCCGGGCAGATCGGCCTCCCGCACCTGGTGCAGCTCACCCCGGTCTCCCGGTCGGAGTGGCGGTAGCAGGTGCGTGGGGCTGCCGGCCCCGGCTCGGGCGCGGCCCCGGACGGTGGTGGGGGTGCGGTCATGGGCGGGTTCCGCCTCCTGGTGCTCGGTCCGACGGCTCCCTAGCGGGAGATCTCGATGCTGTTGATCACCACGTCCTCGCGGGGACGGTCCTGGGCGTCCGTGGGGGTCGTCGCGATCTCGCCCACGACGTCCTGGCCCTCGACGACCTCGCCGAAGATCGTGTGGCGGCCGTCGAGCCAGTAGGGCTTGTCGACGGTGATGAAGAACTGCGACCCGTTGGTGCCGGGGCCCGCGTTGGCCATGGCCAGCAGGAACGGGCGGTCGAAGCGCAGCTTCGGGTGGATCTCGTCACCGAAGGTGTAGCCGGGGCCGCCACGGCCGGTGCCGAGCGGGTCGCCGCCCTGGATCATGAAGCCGTCGATCACGCGGTGGAAGATCGTGCCCTCGTACAGGCTGCTGTTGGACGGCTTGCCCGTGGTGGGGTCCATCCACTGCTTCGACCCGTCCGCCAGCCCGATGAAGTTGGCGACCGTTTCGGGCGCCTCCTCCTCGAACAGCTTGACGACGATGGTTCCCTTGTTGGTGTTCAGCCGCGCGGTGGGCTGACCCTTGGAGTCGGACACCAATGTGCCTTTCGATCGACTTCGGTTACGTGCTCACGTTACCCGGCTGGCCACCGCGGTTCGCCGGAACCGGGCGGGTTGTGGACGATACGGCCGCACCCGGGACAGGCGGCGCGACCTCCGGGTCCGTTCCGCGCCGAGGGAGCGGCGGGGCGGGTGGGACCGGTGACACGCATGAGGAGGATGAGGACGCATCGAAAGTGCCACAGCCGGTGTCGAAGCTCCAAACGCCGCCGGAGAGGACGTAAGTTGAGATAACACCCGGATAACGGGTAGGGACGACTGCAGGCCGCTTTGCGTGGCCAGGTCGGCCACCGGGTGGCGAACGCAGGAATCCAGTGAACGATCAAAGGAGCTGACGACGTGCCTATCACTGCCAAGCGTCGCAAGGCACGCAAGGAGGCGGAAGCGACTCTCGCCCGCCTGCAGGACCTGGCCAAGGAACAGGCCGAGCGGTTCGGCCCCTACGCCGACCAGGCACGGGACCAGGCCGCCCTCAAGCTCCTGCAGGCGCGCGGCTGGACCGCGCCCCGACTGGAGACCGCCGCACAGCGCGTGGAGGACACCTTCGCGCCCCGCGTGTCCGGGCTGCTCAGCTCGGCCGCCCAGCGCGTCGACCCGGCGCCGGCCCGCCGCGGGCTGCGCAGGCTGCGCGGGTCCCGGCGCGTCCCCCGGGGCGTGCTCATCGGCGGTGCCGCCCTGGTCGGCGGGGTGATCGTGTACTCGCTCATCCGGCTGCGCCAGTCCTCCCAGGACGCCGAGTGGGAGGAGCACCTGGACCAGGCCCGGGAGCAGGTGCGCGAGACGCGGGAGAACCTCGAGGAGTCGGCCTCCGCCGCCGCCGACAAGGCCGCCGAGGCCGGTAAGTCGACGAAGGAGAAGGCCAAGGAGGCCAAGGAGAAGGTCCGCAGCGCGGTGGGGGAGGACCGCGCCCAGAAGAACGGGCGTGCCGACCGCTGACCCGGACACGGGAACGGCCCGGGACCGAACGGCGTACTCGCCGATGGTCCCGGGCCGTTCCGTCGTCGGCCCCGGGTGTCAGTCGTCCTTGACCACCCGGAAGAACATGGGGTAGCGCCAGTTGCGCCCGAGCAGGCTCGCGATGGTCGCGACCGCGGGCAGGACCATCCATCCCACCACGACGTAGACCAGGACGGCGATCGGCAGCACCAGCCAGGCCAGGAGCACGCTCGCGATCCCGCCGATGATGCAGAAGAGCTGGAAGTTCAGTGATTCCAGGGCCTGCCGGCGCAGGTAGGGGGAGGCGCGGTCGCTGACCAGGAAGAGCAGCAGCGGCGCGATGACCGGGAAGAAGTAGTTCCCGGCGTGGCCGACTCCCGCGAGCACCCGCTCGGTGGAGGTGCTCTCCAGGGGTTCCTTGGGGCCCGGCCGGTCCTTGGCGGCGGGTGCCGCGGCGGGCCCGGAGGGCGCGCCCAGCGGCGCGACGCCCAGGTCGGCGGTGAGCGGTTCCAGGTCCGCCCCGACCTTGGCGCGCATGGCGGTGTCCAGGCGTTCCTCGAACTCGTCCTCGTCGAGCTGCCCCTGGCTGTAGGCCTCGCGGAGGACCTCCGCGACGGCGTCGCGGTCCGCGTGGGTGAGTCGGAGGTGGGGCTGGACACCGGGCCGCTCCCCTGGTCGCCTCACCGGATACTGAGCGTCCTTCACAGCCACTCCCACTCCCAACGCCGAAGGAAGCACGGTCGACGGTCGAGACCGTCCAGGACGACCGTGCTCCCTTCCATGATGCGCCATGGGTGCGGCCGTGGATATGGGGGCTGTCCCTGATCCTCCCCTGAGGTCGTCCGCGACCTTCGTCGCGGACGCGGACCGACTTTGGTCGGTCACCCCCGCTCCCGCCGTGTCGGCGGCCGCTCCCCTCCGTCGGCCCCTCCGACCCGGTGTCCGCCCCCGCACGGGCCTCCCCAGCCCCGTGCGGCACGCCCAGCGGGCTCCGCTACCGCCGCGCGGCCGCCGGCACACCGACCGGCCTGGCGGCCTCCTGGTCGCCGCGCTCGCGCTCGTAGTGCCGCTCCGCGCTGGTGAGCAGCTCGTACCAGTTGGTGACGTCCTTGCGCCTGCGCAGCAGCGCCCGGCGCTCCCGTTCGGTCATTCCTCCCCAGACACCGAACTCGATCCGGCTGTCCAGCGCTTCGGCCAGGCACTGCGTTCGGACGGGGCAGCCACGGCAGATCAGTTTGGCCCTGTTCTGGGCCGCGCCCTGCACGAACAGCGCGTCAGGGTCGATCTCCCGGCATTTGGCGCGCGCCGCCATCTTTTCGTTCCACATGTTGCCCCACTCCCAAGATCAGCATGTGTGGTGATCGGTCTCCGCCGACCGAACCGACTGCCACGACCGTCGGCGGATGAGGAGAAGCGGACCGAAACAAGGACGGTGGGCGAGTACGGGCGGGGGCCGCCCGGTTCGCCTTGGGGGTCGATCGTTTCGGCGTGCTGTCTTCCTCGTTGTCGCTGGTGTCGAAACTACGGATCGTCCCAGTTCACCAACAGACCCCAAGAGGCCTATTTCTCATATGGCCCACTAGGACCATTGCACTTAGGGGGAGTGTCATCATACACACACAGAGAGTCACTGCATGGGCCAGAATCGCCCGCGAGCAACCAGTATGCAAGGCCGCACCCCAGCCTTTCCGCCACACGCGTATTGACCTGCGATGATGTAACATCCGATGATCGAGTGGCCCAATCAGTTCACGGTTCTCCAGTCCGACTCTCCGTGACCAGACTCACCCGAACGGACTATACGGACCACCCGGTCCGACTCGCACCCGAACCCCACGAGTCACTCATTAACCAGCCCGCGAAGACGATCTTTGTCCTACTGAATAGTAACCCAACGCATTTCGCACACCGGGGATCCACGAGTGCCATTCTTATGGGCATATGCCCCATTTTTGCGCTTTCGCGACACCTCGTTCGCCTGTTCGACCCCCCGGTCGGACCGGGCCAGCACGCCGGGACCGGCGGGCGGTGAGGAGCCAGCGAGGGCACAGGGGCACAGGGGCACAGGGGCACAGGGGCACAGACGATGATGCGCGGCGACCACCCGCGAGGGGTTCCGGGCGCCGAACGGGTCGTATCGACGGGATCAGCCGACCGAGCGCAGTGACCCTGTAGCGGCGGGCGCGGCGGCCGTCGGGGCGAGCGGGGGTCGGAGAGCCGGGCGGTTCCGGACCGACCGGCGTATCGAGGCGGAGCGGAGCCTGCGAGCCCCGGTGGACATGGGACCGGGCGTGGCCCCAGGGACCGGGCCGCCAGTGCGCCGGGCGGGCGTGACGCATCTCGAATCAGGCGCGGCCGGGGAATCGGGCGGTTCCGGACGACCGGTACATCAGGACGCGGAGGAGCCAAGGGTCTGAGGACCCCGGCGCGCGGATGGCCGCAAGTGATTGGCGCAGGTGTCCCGAAACGCGCGACGGCCACCCGGATCTCATGGCCGGGTGGCCGTCGTCATGTCTGTGAACCGCGCGAACGCGAGTGGAGCCAAGGGGAGTCGAACCCCTGACCTCCGGTATGCAAAACCGGCGCTCTGCCAGCTGAGCTATGGCCCCCGGACCGGGCGATCGCCCTGGTCACTAGGAGGAGCATACCTTCCTCGCAGGGATGCCCCGATCACTCGGGTGGGGCCACGCTCCAGGAACCAGAAACAGCACAAAGCCGTGGGTCGCACCTCGGGTTCATCGGCCCACCCACGTCTTCGTGTCCCGCACGGGCGGACTCGGGGTCCTCCCGGTGGAAACCGACCGGCCTCCTGACGGCGGCCAGGCGTGCGCCGATCAGCTCTCGCTGACCGCCGTGGCCTCGGTCCACAGGTCGAGCTCGGCGCGGTCGGCCTGGATCTTGCGGTAGACGGCGAAAGCCCCGAGGGCCACCAGCGCCAGGATGATGATCTTCTTCACTGCCTGGACCCTTTCGTTGGTACTGACACGGTCCCCCGGACGGGGGTCCATGGAGAACTTTATGAGGTTGTCACCTAGCACACTAGCAAGCATTCTCGGGCGGTCCCCGCCACCGTGGACCGATTCACACCAACTTCTCCGAAGGACGGTCAGGTGAGCAGGGCCATCCGGCGGAGGATGCCCACGGTGGCCTGCGGCGACGCCGCCACACGGGCGAGTTCGCCCCAGACCCGACGGCATGCGCGAACCGCCTCCTCCGACTCGACGATGGCCCCGCCCTGGGTGGCGTCGACGTAGGCCAGGGCGGCCTCGTCCTCGTCGAACTCCAGGACGGCGAACGGGCCCGCGACGCCCGCGTGGGGGCCGGCCGAGGTCGGCAGCAGCTGGATGGTGACGTGGTCGCTCCCGGTCGCCAGTTCCACGAGCCGGGTGGTCTGCGCCCGCAGGAGGTCGAGGTCGGAGGCGACCCGTTGGAGGGCGTCCTCCTCGACGATCGCGTGGTACCGCGCCAGGCCGCCCTGGTCGAGGATCTCCTGGCGCTTCAGCTGGGCCGCCACCATGCGTTCGGCCCCGCGCTCCCCGTGCCCCAGGGCCCGGGCGACCGCGGCCGTGTAGTCGGGCACCTGGAGCAGGTCGGGCACGAGGATGCCGGCGTAGCACTCGACGGCCACCGCGCCCGCCTCGTTGCCGACGTAGGCGGAGGGGAGCACGTCCTCGTACTCCGTCCACCACGGCCGCAGCCGGGACTCCCGGACGAGTGTCAGGATCGCCTCGCGCTGCCCTCCGGTGACGCCGTACAGGCGCAGGAGCGCCGAGATCTCCATGACCGACGGCCACTTGCGGATCCCGGTCTCGATGTGGCCCAGCTTGGCGGGCGACCACTCCAGTTCGTCGGCGACGTCGCTGAGGGTCAGGCCCGCCTGCACGCGGCGACGGCGGAGTTCGGCGGAGAGTCGACGACGACGAACCGTGGGGCTGGCCATAACGCGCATCCAATGACACGGAGTGGGGTGGTCGTCCTCCAGCGAAACACGACGCCTAGCATCTAGCAATGCGTTTCTAGAAAACAACGCTGGATTCGATGCATTAGGGCTCGTGAACACCGGCCCGATCGGACGCCAGAACTACGGATTGTCACGAAGCGCAGGGGCTACTTCCGGTTGAAGAGCCACATCAGCACCATCAGAAGAACCGGGTTCACCTCAGCCACGTCAGTCACTCAGCACACGCGGCCCACCGTGCCGGACCGCCGCTCGGTGAGGTGCGGGGAGCTGACGTGACCAGATGGCCGGTTTGTCCGTTTCTGTCGTCTACGTCTCAACCTGATGCCACGGGGAAGAAAGCGCGTACGATGCTTGTGGTGCCCGTCCCGGCGGGCGTACCCGCACACGCAGAGGAAACCCATGAGCCACCCCATAGACGACACCGAGCAGCTGATCGCGAACGCGGAGGCCCAGATGCCTCCGAGCACACGGTCCCGGCTCATCGCGAAGCTCCGCATGGGGAGGCACATCGACGAGGCCGCGGCCGAGCTGGACATCCGGCCCAAGCAGGTCTTCTCCACGGCGCGCATCCTCACGCCCTTCGGCGACCAGCTCGACGCCACCCTCACGGAGCAGCGCGATCCAGCATTGCCGCACGGCACGGTGACGGGCTACAACAAGCGCTGCCGCTGCCCGGAGTGCCGCAGCGCGCTCCAGCAGCGCGTCTGAGGGACGCCGTCGCGGTCGGCACGGCGCCGGGCCACCGCGGCCCGCTCAGCGCGTCTCACGGGCCCTGCCGGAGGCGGCCCCCGCGGACGGGCCAGCGCTCAGCCCCGGCTCCCGGCTCCCGCGCTCCCGGCGACCATTCTCCTCTCCGCCCCTCGTTCCGCCTGACCTCACGAGGGGTTAACCCAGACTTCTCACATCAATTCGGCCACCAGAGGCTTATTGATCTCCAGTCTGGGGAGACCGCTGAACATGAACGAGCATGTTGACTGGTCCAGCATGAGTGAAGAGGACTTCGTGGCGCTGCTGCGGCAGATGGTCGAATCCCCGGAAGTCGACGAGGACTGAATACCGGTCCCGAATTCACCGGGACCGCCGAGTTCACCGGTGCCACGGCACCCCCCGGCCCTGTTCCCAGGCCTGCGCCGGGTCACCGGTGACGAGGAAGACACCACCCGACACCCGAACGCGCACGCACGCGCCCACCTCCGGAGCCGGGTGATGGTGGGACCGTGCCCTGACCCTGGTGGCGGACTCCTTCACGACCAGGTGGACGACGATGCCGTGGCCCGCGAAGGTCACGTCGGCCACCCGGGCGAGGCCGCCGTCCTCCCGCGCGCTCGGCGCCCAGGCGCGGGACGTTCCGGCATACTCCGCGACCTTCACCCGTTCGGGCCGTGGCACCGCGATGCCGTGCCCCTCGTTCGCCGGCCCCTGGCACTCCGCACGGGGCGTCAGCGTGCGGAGTGCGCGCCGGACGCGGCCGGCGCGCGGCTCGCCCGGGATCACCACGGGCTCCCCGGCACCCGGCGAGGGTTCGGTCTCCGGCCGACGCCGTGCCGGCATCATGAGATCCTCGAAACCCCGGAGAGGCGACCCCAGTCGAACCACGTTGAGGCTCATTCGCGAGGCGCGAGGTAGGGAAGTGTCGGTGGTGACAGATGCTCAGGCCGAGGAGTGCTTCGCCCTCGATCTCGTCGAGAACTTCCCACCGCTCGGCGAGAACATCGACTTCTACTACGACGGCCCGGAGGACTTTCTCGCGCACGTGTTCTTCGGGATCGAAGTGACACGCGAGATCGTCGCTGCCTATGCCGCGGACATCAACGGCGTACCCATCGAGCGCAGGCTCGACTGGCGCGGAGTGCTCGGCTTCCTCAATCGCCGCCTGCGGTCCGGCGACAGGGCCGTGGGGGCAGTGATCGGCACGTCATTCCTGTTCCAGCTTCCCATGCCCGGCCAGGAAGGCCATGGCATCGTGAACGAGCTGGACGACGAGCTGGCTCGACTCTTCGAGGTGGTGAGACCGAACGGCTGACCGCCGGTCGGCGGGGCTCTCCTTGGTGAGGCCCGCCGGCCGCCGCGTTGTCCACAGGTGCGGGTGCGGGCCTGGCGCACCACCCCACCTCCCACCACACTGGAAACCGGGGGGACCCCCGCCCCCGCAACACCCACCCACCACCCACACTTCACAAACGCACAAGCATGGGCACAAAAAAAAGGGGGAGAAGACCACGAAAGCCCTCTCCCCCTTCAACGAAAAACCGTGGCAGCAACCTACTCTCCCACCCCACCACAGGGCAGTACCATCAGCGCAAGGAGACTTAACGACCGGGTTCGGAATGAGACCGGG
>NZ_LGEC01000088.1 GCF_001279585.1 Nocardiopsis sp. NRRL B-16309
ATCGACATGACCAAGGCGCACGTGTGGGACTCCTCGGCCGTGGCCGCCCTGGACCAGGTCACCGAGCACTTCCGCAAGCACGGGGTGGAGGTCGAGATCATCGGCCTCAACGAGCCCAGTGCCGAGCTTCACAAGGAGTTGACGGGCACGCTGACCGGCGGTCATTGAGGCACAGGTCCGACGATGCAAGTGCTGAGGCCCGCTGGGAGATCACTCCCGGCGGGCCTCAGTGTCGTCGGTACGCCGCGCTCAGGGGCCGTTGACCTCCTCCATCAGGTCCAGGTCCCGCAGCGTGTCCGACCAACGGCCGAGGTGGCGGGGGAGAGCGTCGTCCGTACCGTGGTGGTCGTTCACGCCCGTCCCGTCGCAGACTTCTGGCGAGAGCGGAACCACCGGCGGCCGCGGAGCCGGGGCAGGGAGAGGCGGCAGGGGAGAGCCGATGGGCCGGTCCGTCCACTATTCTACTCTTACGTAAGAGTAGAGTCAGGCTGGACCCACCCGCCTCGGACGGAGACGACCCGATGATCTCCTCACCCGGCACACCCCGGCCCGCCGTTCCGGGAACCACGGCCGACCTGACCTCCGGGCGGGACGCCGGCTGTCTCGCGGCCGCACACTGTGCCAACGGACTGGCCCTCACGCCGGTTCCCGACCCCAACGCCTCCGCCCGCCTGAGGCCGTCCGGCAGCATGGCCCTGATGACCGCGCTGACCGAACACCTGCGGTCGCGGACACGCGATGAGGACTGCGACCTCAGCCAGACCGATCTCGCCCAGGAGTTCACCGACACGTGGCAGCACGACCCCGACCGGGGATTCGGCGACGGCGAGGTCCGGATCTTCCTCGCCATCGTCAACGGCGTCTCCTGGCGGAACGCCTCCACGTCGGCCTTCGGCGGAACGGGCTCGTTCGGAGCGGCCGCGGCGGCCCGCGTGGCTCCCATCGGTCTCCTGCCCGCCCCACTGAACCGGCTGGACCAGCTCGCCCGGGACAGCGCCTACGTCACGCACGCCCACCCACTCGCGCTGGACGGTGCGGCGATCCAGGCGTGCGCGGTGGCCTATGCCCGCCGGGCGAGCCCGGACCAGCCGCTGGACACCTTCCATCTGGTGTCCACGGTGGCCCGATACGCCACGACGCCGGACTTTCGTACCCGACTGCTCCGGTTGGCCGCCCTGGCACGGGGCCGGTTCGGCCACCAGGACGCGCTACGCGCGCTCGGCGGGGGCAGCGGCGCCGTCACAGCCGTTCCGCTCGCACTGGCCGCCTTCCTGCGCTCCCCGGACGACCTGCCGGAGATCGTGCGCTTCGCCCTGCCGCTCGACCACGGCACGGGCCACGTCGCGGCCATGGCCGGAGCTCTCGCCGGTGCCCGCCATGGCGCGGAGGCGATTCCGGGGTCCTGGTCGCGGCGTCTCGCGAACACGGCGGAGAGCCGGGACCGAGCCTGAAAGCCGGATCCCGTCCAGCGGGGCCCGAAACTACCCTCACGAGAGAGTAGAGTTGGAGGTCGCCTCCGAGCAGCAGCAGTCCGCCGGTCCGCCCCGTTCTCGCCCCGAGGATGCCCACACCATGGCCGAACCCGTGCCCGCACCCGACCCCCTCCACGACGAACGCGCCTACCTGGCCAGAGCCCGCGCCGCCCTCGGGCGCATGTACGAGGACGTCGTCAACACCCCGACCGTGCAGGACAGCTCCGAGGACGCCGACTACACCTTCACCAACCGCCAGCTCGTCCGCTACCGCGAACGGCGCGCGGAAGCCCTCGTCGACTTCCCCGACGTGCCCCTGTTCTTCGGACGGCTCGACTATCCGCCGGGTACCGTCTTCGAGGCCGATCCCACCGACCCCACCGACCCCACCGACCCTTCCGGCTCCGACCGCGACACCCGCCCCGGCGCCGACCGGGTCTACATCGGGCGGCGCCACGTGCACGACGCCGACGGCACTCCGCTGGTCCTGGACTGGCGGGCACGGATCTCGGCGGCGTTCTACCGCGCGACCCGGCAGGATCCCCGGGGCGTGCTGCTGCGCCGCCGCTACGGCTTCTCCGAGGACGCCGAGCTCACCGCCTACGAGGACGAAACCCTCACGGCCGCCGGTACGACGGACGGATCGCAGGGGTCCGGTGCCGCCGACAGGCTGCTGGCCGCCGAGATCGAGCGCCCCCGGACCGGGCCGATGCGCGACATCGTCGCCACCATCCAACCCGAGCAGGACGAACTGGTCCGGGCGCCGCTGCGCCCCGCCGTCTGCGTCCAGGGCGCACCCGGCACCGGCAAGACCGCTGTGGGTCTGCACCGCATCGCCTACCTGCTCTTCACCGAGCGCGACCGGCTGCGCCAGGACGGCGGCGTGGTCATCGTCGGACCCAACCGGTCCTTCCTGTCCTACATCCGCAACGTGCTGCCCGCACTCGGCGAGGTCGGCGTGCGCCAGAGCACCATCGAGGACCTGATCGGCGCAGTGTCCGTCCGCCGTACCGAGGAGGCCGAGGCGGAACGGATCAAGGGCGGGGCCCGCATGGCCCAGGTCATCGAACGCGCCCTGTGGGACCAGGTACGCCCGCTGGAGGAGACCCTGGTCGTCGAACGCGGGTCGCGCAAGTGGCGCCTGGGCCCCGAGGAGGTGTCCGAGGCCCTGGCGGAGCTGCGCGGCCGGGGCATCGCCTACGGCGCCGGCCCGAGCCTGCTGTCCCAACGGCTGGCGCACCTGGTCATGCGCCGGATCGAGAGCGCCGGCGACGCCGGTGACACGGGAACCATCGGACACCTGCGACGCAACAAGGCGCTGACCGCCGCGGTGCGGCACATGTGGCCCAAGACCGACCCCGCGCGCCTGGTGCTGGGACTGCTCACCGACCCCGACCGACTGGCCCGGGCCGCCGAAGGGATCCTCACCCCTGGCGAACAGGACGCGATACGCCTGCCCGGCCGTCCGCGCACACCCAAGTCCGCCCGGTGGTCGGCCACCGACCTGGCCCTGATCGACGAGGCCGCCGCCCTGATCGAGCGGCCCGGCAGCCTGGGCCACATCGTCGTCGACGAGGCCCAGGACCTCAGCCCGATGCAGGCCCGCGCGATCGCCCGGCGCTGCACCCGGGGCTCCCTGACCGTGCTCGGCGACATGGCCCAGGGCACCAGCCCGGCAGCGGTGGGCGACTGGACCGAACTCCTGGAGCACCTGGGTGAACCGGACGCCCGCCTGGCCGTGCTCGACCGCGGGTTCCGCACCCCGGCACAGATCATCGACTACGCCGCCCGACTGCTCCCGGAGATCGCTCCCGGCCTGGGCACGCCCACCGGGGTGCGCGACGTCCCCGGTGCCCTGCGCGTCACCGCCGCGCACGAGGCCGACCTGCCGTCCGTCCTCGCCCTGGCCTGCCGCGAAGCACTCAAGGGCGAAGGCTCCATCGGCCTGGTGGCCGCCGACGCAGACCTGCCCGGCCTGAGGGAACACCTGTCGGCCGAAGGGCTGCGAACCGCGCTCATCGGGGAGACCGAGGACGCGATGGAGACCGACCGGCTGGTGTGCGTACCGGCGACCCTGGCCAAGGGGCTGGAGTTCGACATCGTCGTGGTCGCGGAACCCGCCCGCATCGTCGCAGCGGAGCCCCGTGGACTCCACCGCCTCTACGTGGCCCTCACCCGCGCGGTGAGCCATCTGCACATCGTCCACACCGGCCCCCTGCCGGAGGCCCTGGAAGCCGCTCCGGTGGTGGTGTAGACCCGCCGGTCGCTCGTATCGGAGCCGGACCTTGTTGGCACGGGTGCCCGCGACGATGTGTTCCGCGGGTCATACCTGCACGGGGCCGTAGGAGTTGAGCGCTTCCACCAGCTGGGCCTCCTCATAGTCCAGGTGGGCCTCGACCTCGGCGGCCAGGCGCTCGACGTCCTCGCGCACCGTGGCCGGATCACCGCTCGTCACCAGTTCCTGGATGCGGTCGAGGCTGCGGCTGATGACCGAGTGCTCCCTGGACAGGCGTTCCAGCACGGGCGCCAGGTGGGGGTGGGACTCGGCCAGCCCGGGGAACATGTGCTCGTCCTCGGCGGTGTGGTGGCCGTGCAGGAACTCGCAGAAGGACAGGCACTTCTTGCGGAGCTGCTCCTCCAGTGGCCGCGGATCGCCGGGGCCGCCCGCGGAGTCCAGGCCCTCGCGTACGGAAGCCAGCTCGCCGCGCAACATGTCGTGGATCTTGACGAGCTGCTCGCCCAGGACCACGGTGCGGTCGTCGTCGGAACGGGGGTCGGTGCCGGTCGAGTCGGTCATGTGCTCACTCTCGTGGAAGGCGGGGAACCGAGACGGGCAAAATATGCCAGTCACTGGCACTATGCCATCGCAGGCATAAAGTGGCAACGGCTTTCCCTGGCACCCCCGCCATCGCGGGTACGCTGGCCCGATGACCGGTCACCCCAACGAGAGCGAGGGTTCCCCGCTCCCCCTCCGGGAGCGCAAGAAGCTGCGCACCCGCCGCTCCCTCGCCGACACGGCGCTGCGCATGTTCCTCGAACGCGGCTACCACGAGGTCACCCTGGAAGAGCTGGTGAGCACGGTCGAGGTCTCCATGCGGACCTTCTTCCGCTACTACTCCTCCAAGGAAGAGGTCGCGATGGCGGCCGAGAACGAACTATGGGACGGCTACGCCGACGAGGTGGCCCGCCGACAGATCACCGGTCCGGTCCTGGCCCACCTGCGCGAGTGCTACGCGTCCGCGGTCCGCGGCCTCCCCACGGACTGGACTCAGCGCTACCTGGCCTGCCGGGGCCTCGCCGCCCGCACACCCGCGCTGCGCGTGTACCACGCGGGAACCACCCAGGACCTCCAGCTGAGGATCGTCGAAGCCCTGGAGAAGGAGTTCGACACCGACAGCCGGGAGGACGTCCGGCTACGGTTGGCCGCTGACATGGCCCTGGCGGCGGTGCGGTACGGCACCAAGAACTGGATGCGCGCCAACCGGCACCGGAGCCGCCCCGGTAACGCGGAGACCCTGATCGCCGAGGTCGCACAGGCCTTCGACGCCCTCCCCGGCGCACTCACCCTGACCGCCGACACACCGCCGGACACGGCCTGAGCTCCAACCGGTCAGCGCACCGTTGAGAGCTGGCGGCAGCTCGTGGCCTCTTCGCCGCCGGCGCGCCCACGGGCGCGTGTGGTCCGAGTCTGTGCTTTTCGCGGGGTTGGCGCCGCGATATGTCAGCGGGCGGACACTCTCACCCGGCCACGGGCCCGAACGGGGTGCACTACGGAGCGATACGGGCATGGAACACACGGGGACGAGGGCGCCCGCCGTGCGTCCCACCGGTGCGTCGATGGCCGGACAGCCCACCCAGAGGAGAGGAACGACCACGTGACCCAGGGTTCCCGGGACCGTGACGAGATCTTCGTCGAGTTCACCAAGAGCATCTGCCCGGTGTGCAAGGTGGTGGTCGACGCTCAGGTCAACATCCGCGACAACAAGGTCTACCTGCGCAAACGCTGCAAGGAGCACGGATGGTTCGAGGCCCTGGTCTACGGTGACGCGCAGCTCTACACGGACTCCACCCGGTTCAACAAGCCGGGCACCCTGCCTCTGACCTTCCAGACCGAGGTCAAGGACGGCTGCCCCTCCGACTGCGGCCTGTGTCCCGAGCACAAGCAGCACGCCTGCCTGGGCATCATCGAGGTCAACACCGGCTGCAACCTGGACTGCCCCATCTGCTTCGCCGACTCCGGGCACCAGCCCGACGGGTACTCCATCACCCGGGAGCAGTGCGCGCTGATGCTCGACACCTTCGTCGAAGCCGAGGGCGAACCCGGGGTGGTGATGTTCTCCGGCGGGGAACCCACCATCCACAAGGACATCCTCACCTTCGTGGAGATGGCCACCGACCGCCCGATCAAGGTCGTCAACCTCAACACCAACGGCATCCGGCTGGCCACCGACCGGCGCTTCGTCACGGCCCTGGCCGACCTCGACGGCCGAAACGGCACCGCGGTCAACGTCTACCTCCAGTTCGACGGGTTCGACGAGCGCACCCACCGCGAGATCCGGGGCAGGGATCTGCGCGAACGCAAGAGGCGGGCACTCGACCACTGCGCCGAGGCCGGACTGACGGTCACCCTGGTCGCCGCGATCGAACGCGGCCTCAACGACCACGAGCTGGGCGACATCATCGAGTTCGGCATCGACCACCCGGCCGTGGGCGCGGTGTCCTTCCAACCGGTCACGCACTCGGGGCGGCACGTGGAGTTCGACCCGCTCACCCGGCTGACCAACTCCGACGTGATGGAGATGATCAACGCCCAGCGGCCCGACTGGTTCCGGCCCGGCGACTTCGTGCCCGTCCCCTGCTGCTTCCCCACCTGCCGCTCCATCACCTACCTGCTCGTGGACCGCAAGGAGGACCGCACCGACGTGGTGCCGCTGCCGCGCCTGGTCGACGTGGACGACTACCTCGACTACGTCAGCAACCGGGTCCTGCCCGATCCGGCGCTGCGGGAGTCGCTGGAGAAGCTGTGGAGCGCCTCGGCGTTCATGGGCGCCCCTTCGACCATGGACAGTCTGGCGGCGGCCACCGCCACCGCGGAGTGCGCCTCCTGCGGCATCGACCTCCCCCAGGCGGCCAGGGACCTGGGCGACAAGGTGTTCATGATCGTCGTCCAGGACTTCCTGGACCCCTACACGCTCAACGTCAAGCAGCTGATGAAGTGCTGCGTGGAGGAGATCACCCCCGACGGACGCATCATCCCCTTCTGCGCCTACAACTCCGTCGGCTACCGCGAACAGGTGCGCGCCCAGATGTCGGGGGTGCCCGTCGCCGACGTCGTGCCCAACGCCCGCCAGCTCACCGACGTCACCGTCGAGTCCCCCTACGGCTCCCGGATCGCGCGCACCGAGAGTCCGGACGGCGACGCGACCACCGGCCCGGCCGGACCGGTCGTCACCGATTCCACCAACACCGGCCGACGGGCGGTGGACTGAGTGGAGCCCCGCGAGCTGGACCCCGAGGAGACCAAGTCCTGCTGCGCGGCCGCCTACGGCCGTGACGCCGTCGCCCTGCTGCTCGGCGAGTCCTACCACCCCGGCGGGCTGTCGCTGACCCGCCGCCTGGCCGACCGGCTGGACCTGTGCGAGGGCGGGCACGTCCTTGACGTCGCGTCCGGTCCCGGCGCCACCGCCCGGCTGCTCGCCGTCGAACACGGCGTGCGCGTCGACGGCGTCGACCTGGGAGAGCGGACCCTGGCCACCGCCCGGACCGAGACCGAACGCGCCGGCCTGTCCGACCGGGTGTGCTTCCACCAGGGGGACGCCGAGCGGATGCCCGTGGCCGACAACGCCTACGACGCCCTGGTGTGCGAGTGCGCGTTCTGCACCTTCCCCGACAAGGCCGCGGCGGCGGCCGAGTTCGCCCGGGTCCTGCGCCCCGGCGGGCGGGTGGGGATCACCGACGTCACCGTCGCCGAGAGCGGCCTGCCCGAGGAGCTGTCCGGGCTGGCCGGATGGGTGGCGTGTGTCGCCGACGCCCGCCCCGTCACCGACTACGCGGCCCTGCTCGCGGAGGCCGGGCTGCTCACCGTGGCCACCGAGCGGCACGACGGCGCGCTGGCGCGGATGATCGACCAGATCGAGGCCCGTGTCCGGCTCCTGAGCATGACCGCACCCGAACGGCTGGCACAGGCCGGTGTGGACGCCGACGCCCTGGCCCCGTACCTGGAGGCCGCCCGGAGAGCCGTCGCGGACGGCCGGATCGGCTACGCGCTCATCGTCGCCCGCAAGCCGGACGCCTGAACGCATCTGGCCGGGGCCGGGGCCGGGGCCGGGGCCGAGGAGGCCAGGGGTTGGGACCGCCTCACCCGTCGGGCGTCCGGCGGGCCACGACTCTGCGCAGGGGCAGCGGAAGGTGTCGGCCGGGCCGTGCCCAGGCGGCGAGGGAGCGCTCGGCCGCCCGCAGGCGGCCCGGCGCCGTGTCCGGCAGGTAGAGGCCGCGCAGCAGTAGAGCGGTGTGCTCGGGTGTGGCCACGGGCAGCCGCAGGACCCGCCGCGCGTTCGACTCGACCGTCCATCCGCGCGAGGTCAGGAGTCGGCCGATCCCGTCACAGGCGTGCGGGTTGGGCCAGGAGAAGCCGACCGTGCGGAGCGCGAACAGGACCCGTGCCCACGCGAGCGCTCCCCGGGGCGGGACACCGAGCCCGGCCGGGGTCAGCGCGGCCATCACACCACCCGGCCGCAGGACCCGCTCGACCTCGTCCATGACCGCGTCCAGGGGTGTGAGGACCTGAAGCGCCATCGCCGCGCACACCGCGTCCACCGACCCCGTGGCGAACGGAAGCGCGGCCGCGTCACCCATGACGAGCGGGCCCCTCCCCAGAGCGGCGGCGTAGGCCAGCTCGCCCGCCGAGGAGTCCACCCCGGTCCAGCGGGCCCGGGGGAGTGCGGCGCGTGTGGGAGCCGAACCGCACGCCAGGTCCAGCACCGGCCCGGTGACCGGACGCAGCGGCTCGGCCAGCCACGCGTACGGGTCCTCCTTCGCAAGGCCGAGGAGGCGTTCGGTGACCCCCGGGCGCGTGTCGTGGAAGTCCCCCAGGAAGCGCCGCCACTCCCGATCGTCCATGCTCCTCCCGCCGTGGTTCCGGCCGCTCAGGCCTTGCGCTCTCCGCGCCGCGCGGGGCGGGCTCGTCGTCCCGCGTACTCCATGACGAACTGCGCGGCGGTCTGCTGCACGGCGATCGCGTGGGTGGGGTAGGCGTGCACGGTCTGCGCCAGGCGCCCGGTGAACATGCCGGTGCGCATCGCCAGCGCGATCTCATGGACGAGTTCCCCGGCCCGCTCACCGACGATCGTGGCCCCCAGGACCCGGCCGCCGCCGGTGTGTCCCAGGATCGGGCGCGGGCCGGCGACGATCCGGACGAACCCGTCGGTCCGCCCCGCCGTGACGGCGCGGTCGACCTCGCCCATCGGCAGATAGGCGACCCGGGAGCCGGGATGGCGCAGGGCCGCCTCGTGCTCGGTGAGCCCGACCTGCGCCACCTCCGGATCGGTGAAGGCCACCCGGGGGACGACCCTGTCGTCGAAGCGCACGCCGCGGCCCCGGCGCAGGGCGTTGGTCGCGGCGACGCGTCCCATGAGGTGGGCGGCGTGGGTCAGCGCGATCCGCCCGGTGACGTCGCCCGCCGCGTAGAGCTCCGACGGGGAGGTCGTGGCCAGCCGGTCGCTGGTGCGGACGAATCCACGGTCGTCGGTTTCGACCCCGGCCTCGGCCAGGCCCATGCCGCGCGTGCCCGGGGTGCGGCCCGTCGCGACCAGGATCCGTTCGGCGACCACGGGGGCACCGCCGTCGATTTCCAACCTCCACCGGCCCGCCCCACCGGAGACACGCGTGACCGGCGCGCCGGTCCGCACGGTGACCCCCTCCCGCGCGAACCGCTCGGCGATCACCCGCGACGCCTCCGGGTCCTCGCCCGGCAGCAGCCGGTCGCGTCCCTCGACCACCGTCACCGCGACGCCCAGGCGGGCGAGGGCCTGGGCGAGTTCGCACCCCACCGGCCCCGCTCCCAGCACGGCCAGGCTCTCCGGCGGCTCGGCCAGCGTGAACACGTCGTCGGTGGTCAGCGGGTCAGCCTCGGCGAGCCCGGGGATGCCCGGTAGGCGGGGGCCGCCGCCTGTCGCGACCACCACCCGGGGCGCGAACAGGACACGACCGCCGACCTCGATCCGGTCCGGGGCCAGGAACGACGCGCGTGCCCGCAGCACCTCGATCCCCTCACCCGCCAGGACCGACTCGTCCTCGGTGGCGGCGACGCGGGTCACGGCCGAGCGCACCCGGCCCATGGCCTCGTCGAACCCGGCACCGTGCGCCGCCGCCTCGATCAGCGCCTTGGACGGCACGCAGCCGGTGAACGTGCACTCCCCGCCCGGCGGTCCCTCGGTGATCATGAGGGGCCGGGCTCCGCGCGCGGCGGCGGTGCGGGCGGCGGAGAGCCCGGCGGCTCCGCCCCCGATCACCACCAGGCCATAGCTCACGCCAGAGCCCCCAACCAGGTCGTCACCGCGTACAGCACGCCGTAGGTGGCCACGGCGACCGCCAGGACACCCAGGAGCCGCCAGCGCACCTTCCGCACGCCCGAGATCGAGCACTGGCCCCGGCGGCGCAAGGACCACCACACCAGGACGATGACCACGGCGAGCCCCGCCAGACGGAACCACCACGCGTAGCCGTCGTAGAGGTCGGTGGCCCAGACGAAGGCCGTCCCCGCGCTGACGACGCCGAGCAGGGCGAGCACGGTGGGCCCGACACAGCACAGCATCCCCACCAGACCCCCGGCCACGCCGATCCGCACAGTGGAGAGCCCGTTCCGCCCAGGCGCCCGGAGAGGTCCGCGATCGGCGCGCGACGGTTGCCCGTTCACGCCCGGCCTCCCAGGAGGCTGCGCGGCCGGTCCCGCCCGGATCCTTCCTGCCGTGCGTCACCGTGCCGCCCGGGGCCGCCGCGCTCGCGGGAGCACTCCTCATCCGTACGTTCGATGGAGGCTCCCGGGTAGAAGGCCACGTGGCCCTTGAACCGCCGAGTCGGCGGGCTGGGCTCGGGGTAGTGCCAGGCGGCGTCGGAGGAGGTCTGGCCGTCCACCGTCACGCCGTCGTCGTGCGCCACGCGCTTCCAGAAGCACAGGGTGCGCGAAGCCGAGTCCGTCAGGCGTTCCCCGCGCACCGAGTCGGGGGGAAAGTAGTGGTCGCCCTCCACCGCCACGGTGCGCCCGGCCTCGGCCGGCACCACACCGTTCCACACGAGTCGGATCATCGGTCGTCACCGCCTTCTGCGCTCGGAGCGGCCGGTACCGCCCGTGGGTACACCAGACAACCGGCTCTTCGATCGGTCTTCCCCGCACACTGTCAGCGACACGACACGATGGGCCCGTCGTGTTCTGCGCGGGGAGTCGTTCCTACCGGCGCCTAAGCCGGTCAGGGCCGGTCTCATGGTGGGACGGACGGTTCCTGGGGAGTGTTCACCGGAGGCCGGACCGGCCTCCGGTGACATGCGCGCGCACCTCAACCCCACCCGCATGCGGGAGATCAGCGTGCTCGCCGACCAGCTCGCCTCGCGCCTGGACACGCTGTGCCCGTCCTGCGGCGTTCCCGGATACGGCCCGGTGGACCGCGAATCCGGTCTGCCCTGCGGCATGTGCGGCGGCGCCACCTCATCCACGTCCGCGACGATCCACGGGTGCGCCCGCTGCCCGCACCGCAGCCGCCACCCGCGCGAGGACGGCCGCCGCAGCGCCGATCCCGCGTTCTGCGACTTCTGCAACCCGTGACGCGGCGCCGCCGAACCCACCAGCGGCGGCCGCATGCAGACCATCGTGCGCGACGACGGCGTCACACTCGTCCACGACGCCTACAACGCGAACCCCGACTCCGCGGCCGCCGCCCTGGGCTCCATGCCCGCCCGCCGCCGTATCGCCGTCCTCGGCGAAATGGCCGACCTCGGCGCCCACGCCGAGCGCGCCCACCACCGCCTCGGCATCCTCGCCGCACGCGCCGGCCTCGACGTCCTTCTCACCGTCGGCACCCGGACCGCACTCCTGATCGCCGAAGCAGCCGACACCGGGCACGGCGACCTCGACATCATCGCCGTCCCCGACACACAGGGCGCCCATGATGTGCTGCTCCGCATCCTGCGCCCCGAGGATCTCGTTCTGTTCAAGGCCTCACGCGCCGCCCGCCTCGACGACCTCGTCACCGCGCTCAGGGACTGTTGAACAGTTCGGAGCCGTGACCGGCCCGGCTGCGGGAGCCGGCCGCCCGGCGGAGCCGGTCCGCGATCGCCAGCCCCAGCCCGTCCGGGGCGGGCACCGAGGCCACCACGACCTCGCACCCGTGCCGGTCGAAGTCACGGAGGAACTCATAGAGCCGGCGCGCATACCGCGCGCCCGACTCGGGCACCGCGATCACGCGCTGCCCGGCACACCCACCGGAACCACCCGCGAACCCGGGCGGGACCAGGACGCCGACACGACAGCCGTGCGCGTGCAGGAACTCGGCGTGGCCGAGGACGTGACCCGGTTCGACCAGGACGACCCGGGCCCGCGGCGCGTAGTGCGACGGATGCTGGCCCGGGACCCGCACGGCACTCTCCACCCGCACCGGCACCGAGTGCCCCAGCGCGTGTTCGAGATCGTCTCGTGTCACACCGCCCGGGCGCAGGATCGCCGGCTCACCGGTGAGATCCACGATCGTGGACTCGACACCGACCGCGCAGGACCCGCCGTCCAGCACGTAGTCGACCTCGGCCCCCAACCCGTCGCGGACGTGGTCGGCCGTCGTGGGACTGACCGCGCCGAAGCGGTTGGCCGACGGCGCGGCCACACCCCCGCCGAACGCCGCGAGCAGCGCGAGGGAGACAGGATGGTCCGGCACGCGCAGCGCGACGGTGTCCAGGCCACCGGTGACCGCACGGGGCACACGGGGTCCCGCCCGGAGAACCACGGTCAACGGGCCCGGCCAGAAGCGCTCGGCCACGCGGTGCGCCGCGTCGGGCACCTCGACGGCCCAGTCGGAGAGCTGGTGCGCCCCGCTCAGGTGCACGATGAGCGGGTGCGTCGGCGGCCGCCCCTTCACGGCGAAGACGCGCTCCACCGCCGCGACGTTCTCCGCGTCCGCACCGAGCCCGTAGACGGTCTCGGTGGGGAACGCGACCAGCCCGCCCCCGCGCAGGGTGTCGGCGGCGTGTTCCACGTGGCCAGGCTCGACATCTGGCAGATTCGGCATCACACCTCCATCCTTCACCATCGCAGTCTCACACACCGCCCCACCGGCACGATCAGCCGTCGCCCGCCCGGTGCCGCCCGCTTCGGGTCGGCCCCTGCCAGGGAAAAGCTCGTGAATGCCGTGACCGTGTTCGCCGTCCTGGCCGCCATGCCGCTCGCCGGCGCCCTGTCACCTCTCCCCGGAGCCGGCGTCCGACCGCCGCACGGACGCCTGGGAGGGGCGGTGCAGGTCGAAGGTGGGGCGCTCGGACCGGATGCGCGGCAGCGACGCGAAGTTGTGCCGGGGCGGCGGGCACGAGGTCGCCCACTCCAGGGAGCCGCCGTAGCCCCACGGGTCGTCGACGCCCACCGGCTCGGCGTGGTGGGCCGAGTACCACACGTTGTAGAGGAACAGCAGGGTCGAGGCGCCCAGCACGAACGAACCGACGCTGGAGAGGATGTGCATCCAGGTGAACCCGTCGGTGAACAGGTAGTCGGCGTAGCGGCGGGGCATGCCCTGCACGCCCAGGTGGTGCTGGATCCCGAAGGTCGCGTGGAAGCTGAAGAACAGGGTCCAGAAGTGCCACTTGCCCAGCGTCTCGTTGAGCATGCGGCCGGTGAACTTGGGCCACCAGAAGTAGAACCCGGCGAACATCGCGAACACCACCGTGCCGAACACGACGTAGTGGAAGTGCGCCACCACGAAGTAGGAGTCGGTGACGTGGAAGTCCAGCGGTGGCGAGGCCAGCAGCACGCCGGTCAGGCCGCCGAACAGGAACGTGGCCAGGAACCCGATCGAGAACAGCATGGGGGTCTCGAAGGTGAGCTGGCCGCGCCACATCGTCCCGATCCAGTTGAAGAACTTGATGCCGGTGGGCACCGCGATCAGGAACGACAGGAACGAGAAGAAGGGCAGCAGCACCGCGCCGGTGGCGAACATGTGGTGCGCCCACACCATCATCGACAGGCCGGTGATGGCGATCGTCGCCGCGACCATGCCCTTGTAGCCGAAGATCGGTTTACGGGAGAACACCGGGATGACCTCGGTGATGATGCCGAAGAACGGCAGCGCCACGATGTAGACCTCGGGATGGCCGAAGAACCAGAACAGGTGCTGCCACAGGATCGCGCCGCCGTGGGCGGCGTCGAACACGTGCGCGGCCAGGATCCGGTCGGCCGCCAGGCCCGCCAGCGCCCCGGTGAGCACCGGGAAGGCGAGCAGCACCAGGAGCGACGTGAACAGGATGTTCCACGTGAAGATCGGCATGCGGAACATCGTCATGCCGGGAGCCCGCATGCACAGGATCGTGGTGACGAAGTTGACCGACGCCAGGATGGTGCCCAGTCCGCTCACGAGCAGCCCGAGCACCCACAGGTCGCCGCCCAGGCCGGGTGAGCGCACGGAGTCCGACAGCGGGGTGTAGGCGAACCAGCCGAAGCTCGCGGCCCCGCCGGGGGTCAGGAACCCGCCCATCACGATCAGGCCGCCGAACAGGAACAGCCAGTACCCGAACATGTTCAGCCGGGGGAAGGCGACGTCGGGCGCGCCGATCTGCAGGGGCACCAGGACGTTGCCGAAGCCGACGAACAGGGGAGTGGCGAACAGCAGCATCATCACGGTGCCGTGCATGGTGAACAGGGCGTTGTAGGTCTCGTTCGAGACGACCTGCATGCCCGGCCAGAGCAGTTCGGCCCGGATGAGCATGGCCATGATCCCGCCCGCCAGGAAGAAGGCGAAGGCGGTGATGATGTACATGTAGCCGATGATCTTGTGGTCCGTGGAGGACAGCCACGAGACGGCGACACGGCCTTTGGCCCCATGCGCCGGCTCGGTCGCCGAGACCGGGGTCTCACTTCGCGTCTCAACCACAGGTGTTCCCTCAGGTCGCGAGTTCTCCGGAGCGGGTGCCCAGGAGTCGGCCGCCGCGGCCCCGCCGGGACGGGCTGTGGTGCGGACCCGGTCGCGCGCTGCCGGGCGAGGGGTGTGTCGAGCCCTGCGCCCCCGTGCGGCCATGGCGGCTCGGTGTGATCGTCGCGGTCGCGTTTCCCGCGGAATCGGCCATACGAGCCGACCGGACCGACCGGGGAGCCGTGGGCGCGGCCGTGGTGCCCTTCCGCCGGAGCGTCGTCTCGAGACGATCCCGGTAGGTGACTCTAGAGCGTGGGTCCGTTACTTCAAGTTCCATTGACCCGTGTTCCCGATGTCCGTCGGAGGGGAAGCACACGTACGGCCCGGCGTGCTCCGCGGAGCCGACGGGCCGCGCGCCGACCAGGAAGGCGAAGAAGACCGGGCGCCGCTCCCCCGCGGAGTACGCCACGCCGCCGCGCGGGGATTACGGGCCCCTTGATCGGGGATCGGTGAAGATGGCGCCGTGGACTCCCTGAGTCCCAAGGTTCGCTTCCCGCCGGCCACGCGGCACCGGGACGGCACCTGGGCGGGCGCCGGACAGGGCTGCGCGGTCCGCGCCGATGCTGCGCGCCTCCGGGCGCGGCGCCCGGCCGCGGTCGCGAAAGCCCCCGGCCCCTCCTCGGCGCCCCCTGTCACCGCCGCCCGTGGGGAGTCACGGCACCGCAGGAACGAGAGGTGAGATCGGTGGCCACCGATGACGAAGGACGGGATCGTCAGGACGGCACGGCGCAGCCGGAGGCGCCGGCGGACCTGGACAGGGCCGGGCCCGGGAAGAGCCGGCTCAAACCGGTCGTCTTCTTCGGCTCGTCGATCCTGATCGTCGCGCTCTCGATCTGGGCGATCATCACTCCGGACGGCGCCGAGTTCGTCATCGGCGCCGTCGTGGGGTGGATCAGCCGGGTCTTCGGCTGGTACTACTTCCTCGCCGCCACCCTGTACCTCGGGTTCGTGGTGTTCGTCGCGATCTCCCGCTACGGCACCATCAAACTCGGGCCCCAGCACTCCCGGCCGGACTACGGAGTGTTCGCGTGGGCCGCCATGCTGTTCGCGGCGGGGATCGGCATCGACCTGATGTTCTTCTCCGTGGCCGGGCCGGTCACCCACTACCTGGCCCCTCCCGAGGGTGACGCGCAGACCATCGAGGCGGCGCGGCAGGCCGTGGTGTGGACGCTCTTCCACTACGGCATCACCGGCTGGGCGATGTACGCGCTGATGGGCATGGCCCTCGGCTACTTCTCGTTCCGCTACCACCTGCCCCTGGCCATCCGCTCGGCCCTGTATCCGCTGATCGGCAGGCGCATCCACGGCCGCATCGGCGACGCGGTCGACCTGGCGGCCGTCCTCGGCACGATCTTCGGCATCTCCGTGTCGCTGGGGATCGGCGTCGTCCAGCTCAACTACGGGCTGTACTTCCTCTTCGGCATCCCCGAGGGGACGGCGGCGCAGATCGGCCTGATCGCCGTCGCCGTCCTCGTGGCCACGGTGTCGGCCGTGGCGGGCGTCGACCGGGGCATCCGGCGGCTGTCGGAGATCAACGTCGTGCTCGCCCTGATCCTGATGCTGTACGTGCTGGTCTTCGAGAACCCCGTCCAGCTGCTCAACGCCCTCGTGATGAACATCGGCGACTACATCAGCCGGTTCCCCTCGATGACGCTGAACACCTTCGCCTATGACCCGCCGGTCGACTGGCTCAACGACTGGACCCTGTTCTTCTGGGCCTGGTGGGTCGCCTGGGCGCCCTTCGTCGGGCTCTTCCTGGCCCGGATCTCGCGCGGCCGCACCATCCGGCAGTTCGTGACGGCGACCCTGGTGGTCCCGCTGCTGTACACGCTGACGTTCCTGTCGGTCTTCGGCAACAGCGCGCTGAGCGTCGTGCGCCAGGGCAACGTGGAGTTCGGAGTGCTGGCCATGAACGAACCCGAACGGGGGTTCTACACACTGCTCACGCAGTACCCGGGCGTGCTGTTCAGCGCCGGACTCGCCACGGTCGTCGGACTGCTCCTCTACGTCACCTCGGCCGACTCCGGCGCGCTGGTGATGGGCAACCTCAGCTCCTACCTGCCGACACCGATCACGGACGCGCCGGCGTGGCTGCGCGTCTTCTGGGCGGCGGCGACCGGCCTGCTCACCCTCGCCATGCTCCTGGTCGGCGGCCTGGACGCGTTGACCAGCGCGACGATCATCATGGGGCTGCCGTTCTCGTTCGTGATGCTCCTGATCATCTGGGGGCTGTACAAGGCGCTGCGGATCGAGAGGTTCCGGCAGGACGCGTTCCGGACGACCCTGTCGTCCTCGCTGTCGGACCGGACCACGGTCGACCGCCGGGGCGGCGCGGAGCGCAACTGGCGCCAGCGGCTCGCGAGGGCGGTGAGCTTCCCCGGCAAGCGCGCGGCCGCCAGGTTCGTCCGGGACGTGTGCCGCCCCGCGTTCGAGGACGTCGCCGAAGGGCTGCGCGAGCAGGGCGCGGAGGCGTCGGTGACCGAGGGGGTCGACGAGGAGGCCGGGATCCCGCATCTGGAGCTGAGGGTGCCGATGGGGTCCGAGGAGGAGTTCACCTACCGGGTGTGGCCGATCGTGGTCCCCACCCCCGCGTTCGCCATGCGCTCGCTCGCCGAGCACGACTCCTACGTGCGCTTCGAGGTCTACCTCACCGAGGGCAGCCAGGGCTACGACGTGATGGGCTACACGAAGGACCAGCTCATCGGGAACATCCTCGACGAGTACGAGCGGCACCTGGAATTCCTGCGCCTGCACCGGGAGGCGCAGGCCCGCTCGGCCATGCCCGACCACGGGCCCGGTACGGCCGACGTCCAGGCCGAGGAGGAGACGTGAGCCGCGTCGGACCCCGGTGAGGCGTGCCGGACGTCAGCGGGGGAGGTGGCCCCGGCGGAGGGCGGTGTCGACACCGGCTCCGAGCGGGGCCGTCCGCCCCGCGGTCCGGTGGCGGACGCCACGTGGGGCTGCCGGGCCGGTGGCGGACGCCACCCGGATGTGCGGGGCCGCGCACGGCTGAAAAGGGTCGCGTCTGGTCCCGGCGGAGGGCACCCCGTCCCTACCGGGGGTCGGGCCGCCCTCCGCCGGTGGGGACGGTCGGCGGCTCACGCTTGGGGGCTCCAGCGCCGGTACCACTCGGCGGCGGCGCGCAGGGGCGCGTCGACCGGACCGATCCGCGGGTGCCAGGCGAGTTCCCACTCCAGGGAGACCCACCCCGACCACGGCCGCAGCAGGGGCCCGCACGCGTCGATCGGCACCGCCCCCTCGCCCGGGGGCACGGGGGTCCACCGGCCGTCGGCGGCCGGCACCGCGTCCTTGACCTGGAAGTAGCCGAGGTGGTCGCCCAGTACCGCGTGCGTGTGCGCGGGCTCCTCGCCGCTGCGCCACGGATGCAGCGCGTCCCACAGCACGGCGACCAGGCCCGGGTCGCCGAACGGCTCCGCCAGGCGCAGCGCCGCCGCGCCCGTCGGGTGGGAGTCGTGGGTCTCCACGAGCAGCCGGACGCCGTGCGCGCGCAGGTCCGGCAGGACCGCCCCGATCCGCTCCAGCGCGGGCCCGTCCCGCCCGGCCCGCTCCTCCGGCTCGTCTCCACCGCCGCGCCGGTGCTGATCGCCCCGTTCGCCCTCCCCGTCCCGTGCGTCCGGGCCGTCCCGCCCTTCCCGGCCGTCCCGTTCGTCCGGGCCTTCCTGCTCTTCCCGGCCACCGGGGAAGACCCGGAGTGAGGGAGCGCCGATCCGCGCGGCCAGCTCGATCAGCGAGCGCAGCTCCGCGACCACCGGACCGTCCGGTCCGGGCGCGCACACCTTGGCGTATCCGGCCAGGCAGGAGACCTCCAGACCCGCGTCCTCGATCCGCGCCCGGGCGGCCCTGGCCCGCGGTTCCGACAGGCCGGGGCGGACCTCGTCGTCCGGGTGCGCGCGCACCTCGATCCCGTCGCATCCGTGCGCGACCGCGGTACGCACGGCCCGCTCCAGCGGTACACCCGGCATCCCCAGGGTGCTGACCGCGAACTTCCAGCTCATCGTGGCTCCCGTCGCGGCTCAGCCGCGTTCGTGTCGCGTTCCCGTGCCGCCCTCGGCGAAGCGCCGCCCGCGCCGCGCCGGGATCCGCAGCGACGCCCCGTATCGCACACGCGGGGTCCGCGTCGGTGGAACGGGTGGTGCACGGGGCCCTCCCGGCGGCGGGCGCGAGGGATCCTACTCCTCCGAGGGCCGGTTCTCCAGGGGGACCGACTCCAGGAGGAGGAGCGCGATGTCGTCGTCACGGTGATCCGTGCGCACCCGACCGACCATCTCCTCGGCCACCTCGTCCAGCGGCAGTCCCCGGACCGCGTCCAGGCAGGACAGGACGTCCCGCTTGGCTTCGTCGAGGTCCCTGCCGGGCGCCTCGATGAGCCCGTCGGTGTACAGCGCGAGGATCGAGCGCGGCGGCAGGTCGAACTCCAGCACCGGGTACTCGGCCTCCGGGTCGATGCCGAGCAGCAGGCCGTCTGGCACGTCCATCACGCGCCCGCCGCCCGGGGCGCTGAGCAGCGGCTCGGGGTGCCCGGCCCGGGCCATGCGGACCCTGCCGGTGCGCATGTCCAGGCGCAGGTAGACGCAGCTGGCGAACAGGTCCGACTCCATCAGGCACAGCAGCCGGTTCGTGTGCGCCAGGACCCGTCCGGGATCCCCGTCGAAGACCGTGGTGTAGGCCAGCACCGCGGTGCGGATCTGGCCCATCAGCGCGGCCGCCGAGACGCTGTGCCCCTGGACGTCGCCGATGACCGCGGCCGAGGCCGAGGGGCCGAGCGGGACCTGGTCGTAGAAGTCCCCGCCGATGTCCATGCCCTCCGTGCCCGCCAGGTAGCGGTAGGCGCTGTTCAGGCCGGGCAGGTCCGGCATGCTGCGGGGCAGCAGCCCGGACTGCAGGCCCTGGGCCAGGTGCATCTTGAAGTCGTACAGGCGTGCCCGCTCCAGCGCCTGGGCGATGAGGCTGCTCAAAGAGTTCAGCACCGCGCGCCGCTGCACGGTGAACACGTGCGGCTGCGGGAAGGTCAGGACGCAGGCGCCGATCGGGCGCCCCGAGGCGACCAGCGGGAGGATCGCCCACCCCTGGGGGCCGGTGGGCCGGTGCGGAAGCTCGGGGTAGACGAGTTCGAGTTCCGCGCGGGAGCGGAAGAAGCCCGGAACGCCGGAGGCCGCCGCGTGGGTGATGGGAGCGCGCCTGCCGAGCGGGGCGCCGTCCACGCGTTCGAGGACGGACTGGTCGAATCCGCGTTCGCCGAGCAGCCGGAGCCGCTGTTCGCGCCGGTCGTTGCGGAACAGGGCGAGCCCGTTCGCGCCGACCGCGGGAAGGATCTCCCGTGCGACCAGGTCGACCACGTCGTCGACGGTGACGGCCTCGGTCAGCGCCGACGCCAGGTGCAGGATGTGGTACAGCTCACCCGCGCGCGTGGGCGTGCGGCGGCCGCGCCCGGTCTTGCCCCTGCGGTCCACGTCGGTCGGGGTGATGACCACGCTGATCCCGCAGTCGCCGGGGTAGAGGTGGAACGACAGCCAGCGGTCGGGCGGACACAGCGCGGTGAACTGCACGGGCTGGTGGCTGACGATCGCCGCGCGGTAGCGGTCCTCGAAGACGGGGTCGCGCAGCCAGGGCAGCGCGGTCCACGGACGGTACCCCAGCAGGCGCTCGCGGGGCTTGCCGAGCAGGTCGGCGGCGGCGTCGGTCACGGTCGTGATCCGGCCGTCGACGTCCAGGGCGCACAGCCCCTCCCGGATGGGCCGCACCATGCGCGCGATCGAGTCGTGGTCCCCCTGCCCGTTCTCCGCCTCTTCGTCGCAGGCCGCGCTCACGACGCGCGGCCTGGACGGCGGACGGACGGGGCGCCCCTGATCGCGGGCGTCCCGCAGCTGGTCCACCATCCGGTCCGCGGCGGCGGCCAGGGCCGCGCGCGCCCGCGCCGGGAGCTCGTCGGGCTCGTCGGCCACACCGAGGGTGAAGAAGGCGCCGTACTCCTCGCGGTCCGAGACCAGGGGGACGCAGGCGACGGAGAAGTCGTAGGGCAGCGTGATCGCGATGCGCGGGTAGTCCCGGCCCAGGGTCGCGCCGTTGGGCCGCCACACGATCTGGCGCTCGCGGATCGCGTCGTTGACCGGCACCCTGGCGTTGGAGGCGACCCTGGTCCAGGAGAGGAAGATGTCGCGGGGCACTCCGACGAGCACGGACAGGGCCAGTGTCGCCTCGCCGGGGTCGTGCAGGTAGAGCCCGCCCGCGTGCGCGCCGACCTCCCGGAGGGCGGCACGGAACGTGTCGGCCACGGTGTCCAACCCGGGGGCAGGCTGGTTGGTCGAGACCCTCATGGACACCCCCGTCCAGGTCGCCCGCGCTACCGCCGGTTCTCCGTCCGACGATACGCGCGGACCTGCGCTCATGCTGGTCAACACAGTGCTACGGACTCACCAAGTCCGTCCCCGCCGACGCCGAGGCCCGCGCGGGACCCGGCCGGACGCGGCCACCGGGGGAGGCCCCCGCCGCCGTCCGCGGCGCGGCGACGACGGGGGCGCCATCCGCACCCGGTCAGCGCGCGGTCACCCGGCCGCCGCTCAGCGCCGCGTGGACGGCGGCGACCGCGCTGGTGACCGACACCTCCGACAGCAGGCCCGGCGCGGCCACACTGTCCCCGGCCAGGTACACCCCGTCGCCCCGGTCGACCGCCGGGCGGTCCCGCCACGTGCGGCCCGGCAGGTCGAGCGCGCCCGTGCGGTTCCGCGCCACCTGGTCGCGGCGCCAGGTCAGCCGCTCCCGCCACTCCGGCAGGGCGTCGTCCAGCAGCTCCTCCAGCCGCTCGGTCACCGCCGCCCGCGACTCGCCCGGCCGTACCGGCAGCTGCGCCTGGACCACCGACTCGCCCGCCGGGGCCAGCGTCGGGTCCACCAGAGACTGGCGCTCCAGGAACCCGCACTGGTCGGCGTCCAGCACCAGGAACGGGTCCCGGCCCCGGCGCAGGCCCACGTCGACCAGGAGCGAGTGCCCGCCCTCCCAGGTGAGCGAGTCGTCGCCGAGCAGGGCGCGGGCGGAGGCCAGGGAGGTGGCCACGATCACGGGAGCTTCGGGCAGGACGTCCACCCGGGCGCCCGTCTCGATCCGCACGCCCCTCTCGCGGGCCCGCTCGGCCATGTGCGCGACGAGGACGGACCAGCCGCCGACCGGGTACCTGGGCGAGGGCCACCGCGGCGCGGCCACGCGCAGGAACCGGTCCCAGACGAACTCCGCGGACAGCCGCCCGGGATCGTGGTCGAACACGGCCACGCCCATCATGTTCGCGACCGCCCCGGCCGTGTCCGGGCCGAACCGGTCGGCGGCCCAGGCGGCGAAGTCCACGTCGTGCGGGGCGCGCAGCCTCCGGCGGGCCGCGGCCGCCAGCACACCGACGGGAGGGGTGCCCAACCGGCCCCGGTACCGGAACCGCGCTCCCGCCAGCGCTCGCGGCGACATACGGCGCAGGGGCGGAAGCAGGCCGCGCTTCTCCAACCAGGCGAAGGGCGCGCTGTCGCCGTACAGGACGTGCGGTCCCACGTTGGCGACGTAGGGCGCGGGCGTGGAGCGCGCCCTCCCGCCCAGGGCCTGGTGGGCTTCGAACAGTGTGACGCGTGCGCCCTTCTCGGCGCCGGCGATGGCCGCGGTCAGTCCGGCGAGGCCACCGCCCACAACAGTGAGATCCATACCCCTAGGACGAGAGGGGCGGGCGCACGCGTGACATCTTCTCCGGATTGACGATCAGGTACACGTCCCGGACACGGTCGCCGACGACCTCCAGGATCATGACCGTCAACACCCGGTCCCCGGCCGCGACGACCGCGGCGGGGCCGCCGTTGAGCTCGACGATCCCGGTCCACAGTCCGTCCAGGGAGTCGAGCCCGAGCGGGGCGAGGAACCGCCGGGTGTTGGGCTCGCTGGTGATCGAGGCGAGGAACCGTCCGACCTTGGCCGTGCCGTGCAGGCTCCGCAGGGGGGCCCTGGCCCGTCCGCCGCCGTCGCCGACCAGGGTCGCGTCCTCGGCGAGCAGTCCGGTGATCCCCTCCAGGTCGCCCTCCAGGCAGGCGGCGAGGAAGCGCTCGGTGATCCGGCGCCGGGTCGCCCGGTCGGCCTCGAACCGGGGACGGCGCTCCTGGACGTGCTCGCGGGCACGCCGGGCCAACTGGCGGGTGGCGGCCTCCTCCCGGCCGATGACCTCGGCGATGTCCGCGTAGGGGAACTGGAAGGCCTCGCGCAGCACGAACACCGCGCGCTCCAGCGGGCTGAGCGTCTCCAGGACCACCAGGAGCGCGAACTCGACGGAATCGGCGATCTCGGCCCGCTCGGAGCCGTCGGGGGCGGTGCTGACGGGCTCGGGAAGCCACTCGCCGACATAGGACTCGCGCCGCACGCGGGCGGACCGCAGCCGGTCGACGGCGATCCGGGACACCACCGTGACGAGGTAGGCGCGGGGGTCCTCGACGGTCGCGTGGTCGACCCTGGACCAGCGCAACCAGGCCTCCTGCACGACGTCCTCGGCTTCGGAGGCGGAGCCGAGGACGCGGTAGGCGACGCCGGTGAGGGCGGAGCGGTGCTCAACGAAGACATCGGTCGTCATGACACAGAAGACGTACCACACGGGGTCCGGCGTGACATGCCAGCCCGGACACGCGTACGGGGCGCGGCCGACGCCGCGCCCCGCGTCCACCGGGGTGGGATCCGTCCGACTAGTCGTTGACGGAGATGCCCGAGGTCGACTCCTTGGACACGACGTTGCAGCCGTCCAGGTCGACCAGGGAGAACGTCAGCACGTCCGCGCAGATCGGGACCGTGATGTTCTGGATGTCGGCGTTGTTGTCGGCCGCGGC
Source organism: Nocardiopsis sp. NRRL B-16309 (assembly GCF_001279585.1). GTDB lineage: Bacteria > Actinomycetota > Actinomycetes > Streptosporangiales > Streptosporangiaceae > Nocardiopsis. Next base: position 23,488 of record NZ_LGEC01000088.1, read on the forward strand.
CGGGCCGGCCATGGCGCCGACGGCGAGGCCGGTGGCCAGGAAGAGACCGGAGATGGTGGCGATGCGCTTCATGGTGTTCCTTTACGGTTCGTGGTGTACAGCGTGGATCTGTCAGGGCCGGGGGTCCCGCAGCGTGTCGGGACGCGCCTAGTTGGCGGAGATACCGGAGGTCGACTCCCAGTTGACGACGTTGCAGCCGTCGGCGGACACGCCGGCCGCCTGCAGGACGTCGACGCAGACCGGGATGGTGATGTTCTGGATGTCGGCGTTGTTGTCGGCCGCGGCGGTGCCGGTGAGGGCGGCGAACGCGAAGCCGGTGGCCAGAACGAAGCCGGAAGCCTTGGCGATACGGGACATGGAGTCCACCTTTCGGAAGGTACGGAACGGGGCGACTGCCCCCGCCGGAAATAACTTAGCGTAGTCAGAGCGATGCTACGGGTACTTTTGCGGGGCGATCCCGAGGTGAGTCGCCGGTTCCTCGCGGCAAGGTGGACATGGGGGATATGACGGCGCCCCGCGGCGGCGCCGTGTTACTGAACCGAAAGGATGGCGGAGGCCGATCGTTCACGAACACATCGGAATCCGACCATCGGCCCCAGGGCACGACAAAAAGGACCCGCACGGCGTGTGCCGTGCGGGCCCTCGGAGAAAGCGGTGGGCCTACCAGCCCTGCTGCTGCCCGTATCCCGGGTACTGCTGCCCGTAGCCGGGCTGCTGGCCATAGCCCGGCTGCTGCTGCCCGTAGCCGGGGTACTGCTGCTGGTCGTACCCCGGGTACTGCTGCTGTTGGTCGTAGCCGGGCTGTTGGCCGTAGCCCGGCTGCTGCTGGCCGTAGCCGCCGTACGGGTCCTGCTGGTGGGCGCCGGTCGGGTGCTGCGGGTAGGGCTGCTGCTGGCCGGACGGGTCCGGGACCGGAGCGGGCTGCTGCTGGGCCCCGGCCTGGGCCGCCTCCTCCTTGCCCGCGGTGTCCGGGCGGAAGATGAACAGCCGGGCGGGCTTGGAGTCGCCGGCCTCACCGGGGGTGATGAGGTCCAGGCGCCAGCCGGCCTCCTCGATGCCCTCCAGGATGCGCGTCAGTCCGGGGCGCAGCTTGCTGGAGGTCTCGTCGTAGGCGTTGACCTCGAGCTGGATGATGAACATCCGCCGCTTCTGCTGAGCCGCGACCTTGGCGTGCTCGACGACCGTGCTGTCCCTCACGACCTGTGTGACGCTCATGAATAACCGTACCCATCTGCTCTGACTGGAGCTTGCCGTACACGTCGGGTCGATACCCGGTCATCCGCGTCCACCGTGGCGGGACTCCGCCGGGCTCCGCCCCCATCATGCCTTCTATGCGCGTATCTGGCCACAGAAGGCCTCAATCGGCCAGGAAGGGCCTCAGGAGGAAGAGGCGGCGGAGCGGACCGCTTCGATGACGGGATCATCTCCGTTCACCAGGTTGAGAACCCGGCCGACCGTCCCTGGTTCGTCCAGGAGCGCGACGATGACGGACGCCACGTCGTCCCGCGTCACCGTGTCCCGCTCGACCTCCTCGCCCAGGGCCACCCTGCCGGTGCCCGGTTCGTCGGTCAGCCGGCCCGGGCGCAGGATCGTCCAGTCCAGTTCCAGCGAGCGTTCGCGCAGGTCGGCGTCGGCCAGCCGCTTGGCTTCCACATATGCGGCCCAGACCTCGTCGGTGCCCTCGGGCACGGGCCGGTCCACGTTGATCGCGGAGATCTGGACCAGGCGTCGCACCCCCGCCAGGGACGCGGCGTCGGCGGTGAGCACCGACGCCTTGTGGTCCACGGTCGACTTGCGGTCCGCGCCGCTGCCCGGACCGGCGCCCGCGGCGAACACCACGGCGTCGGCGTTCATGATCTTCTCGGTCAGCTCGGTGACCGTGGCCTTCTCCAGGTCGATGAGGACCGGCTCCGCGCCGGCGTCGACGACGTCCTGGGTGTGGTCGGGATTGCGGATGAGGGCGACGGGCCGGTCCCCGCGGTCGGCCAGCTTTCTGGCCAGCCGCAGCGCGATCTTCCCGTGTCCCCCGGCGATGACGATACGCATGGGGGAAGGGTAGCTGGCTCGGGGCGCTTCACGCCGGGACCTTCGTCGTCGCTACTGCCTTGCTCGTTCCTCGCTGGCGGCAGAGACTCCTCCTGCAGGCACCGGCGCGCCCCTCGCTCGTGCCTTCTTTGGGCCTGC
>NZ_LGEC01000089.1 GCF_001279585.1 Nocardiopsis sp. NRRL B-16309
GGCAGAGACTCCTCCTGCAGGCACCGGCGCGCCCCTCGCTCGTGCCTTCTTTGGGCCTGCGCTCGTTCCTCGCTTCGGCCCGGGGCGCTTCACGCCGGGGCCTTCGTCGTCGCCTGCGCCTGCGCTCGTTCCTCGCTCCGGCTTGGCTCCTCCTGCAGGCACCGGCGCGCCCCTCGCTCGTGCCTCGGGGCGCCGTGGACTCGGTCACGGCGCCCCGCTCGGTCCTCGCGTCGGCGCGAGCTACTCGACGGTCCAGGTGTCGCCGCTGGCGAGCAGGGCCGACAGCTCGCCGTCGCCGCGCTCGGCGCGGGCGTCGGCGATCTGCTCGTTCATCAGGTCGTCGTACACGGGGCGCCGCACGTCGCGGAACACCCCGATCGGCACGTGCTCGAACGCAGGGTAGTCCAGCCGGGACAGCGCGAACGCGTACCCCGGGTCCTCCCGGTGCGCGTCGTGCCTGATGAGCCGGTCCTCGCCCACCGAGTCCACGTCCACGACCGACAGTCCGCCGAACTCCCCGGAGACCACGCCGCGGTCCGGTCCGAGCCGCAGCGGCTCGCCGTGCTCCATCCGCAGCAGACGGAGGTCACGCGCCGACGGGTCCTTCAGCGGCTCGAAGGCGTCGTCGTTGAAGATCGGGCAGTTCTGGTAGATCTCCACGAACGACGCGCCCGGGTGGTCGGCCGCCGCGCGCAGCACCGACGTCAGGTGCTTGCGGTCGGAGTCCACCGTGCGCGCCACGAACCCCGCCTCCGCGCCCAGCGCCAGCGACACCGGGTTGAACGGGTGGTCCAGCGACCCCACCGGCGAGGACTTGGTGATCTTGCCCGGCTCGGAGGTGGGCGAGTACTGCCCCTTGGTGAGTCCGTAGATGCGGTTGTTGAACAGCAGGACGTTGATGTTCACGTTGCGCCGCAGCGCGTGGATGAGGTGGTTGCCGCCAATGGAGAGCCCGTCCCCGTCACCGGTCACCACCCACACCGACAGGTCCGGGCGGCTGGTCGCCAGCCCCGTCGCGATCGCCGGGGCGCGCCCGTGGATCGAGTGGATCCCGTAGGTGCTCAGGTAGTACGGGAACCGCGAGGAGCAGCCGATCCCGGACACCATCACGATGTTCTCGCGCGGAACGCCCAGCTCGGGAAGGAAGGACTGGAAGGCCGCCAGGATGGCGTAGTCCCCGCACCCGGGGCACCAGCGCACCTCCTGGTCGGACTTGAAGTCCTTCATCTTGTACGCGGTGTCGGTCCTGGGCACGAGCCCGAGTCCGGCGAACCCGGCGCCGTTGTCACTCGTCACGGTCGATGACCTCCTGCAGCACGTCCGCCAGTTCCTCGGCCTTGAACGGCAGGCCGCGGACCTTGTTGTAACCGATGACGTCGACCAGGTACCTGCCGCGCAGCAGCAGGGCCAGCTGGCCCAGGTTGATCTCCGGCACGACCACCCGCTCGTAGCGGCGCAGCACGTCGCCGAGGTCGGCCGGGAAGGGGTTCAGGTGCCGCAGGTGGGCCTGCGCGACCCGGCCGCCGGCGCGGCGCACCCGGCGCACGCCCGCGGTGATCGACCCGTAGGTGCCGCCCCAGCCCAGGACGAGCACGCGGGCGTCGCCGGTGGGGTCGTCGACCTCCAGCGGCGGCAGGTCCAGGGCGATCGCGTCGATCTTGGCCTGGCGGGTGCGGACCATGAGGTCGTGGTTGGCGGGCGTGTAGGAGATGTCACCGGTCTCGGCGTGCTTCTCGATACCGCCGATCCGGTGCTCCAGCCCCGCCGTGCCCGGGACCGCCCACGGCCGGGCCAGGGTCCGCTCGTCGCGGGCGTAGGGCAGGAACGCGCCGTCCGGCCCGTTCGGCTCCGCGGCGAAGCCCGGGTCGATCACCGGCAGGTCGGCGACCTCCGGCAGCCGCCAGGGCTCCGACCCGTTGGCGAGGTAGCCGTCGGAGAGCACCACCACGGGTGTGCGGTAGGTGACCGCGAGCCGGGTGGCCTCCAGCGCGATGTCGAAGCAGTCGGCGGGCGAGGACGGGGCCAGCACCGGCAGCGGGGACTCGCCGTTGCGTCCGTACAGCGCCAGGAGCAGGTCGGTCTGCTCGGTCTTGGTCGGCATCCCGGTGCTGGGTCCGGCGCGCTGCACGTCGATGATCACCAGCGGCAGCTCGGTCATCACCGCCAGGCCGACGGTCTCCTGTTTGAGGACCATGCCGGGCCCGGAGGTCGTGGTGACGCCGAGGGACCCGCCGAACGCCGCGCCCAGCGCCGCGCCGACCCCGGCGATCTCGTCCTCCGCCTGGAAGGTCCGCACGCCGAACCGCTTGTGCCGGGACAGCTCGTGGAGGATGTCCGAGGCGGGGGTGATGGGGTACGAGCCCAGGAAGAGCGGCAGCCCCGACCTCTGGGACCCCGCGATCAGCCCGTAGGCGGTCGCCAGGTTCCCGGTGATGTTGCGGTAGGTGCCCGCGGGCAGCCGGGCGGGCTTGATCTCGTAGGAGACCGCGAAGTCCTCGGTGGTCTCGCCGAAGTTCCATCCCGCCTGGAAGGCGGTGAGGTTGGCGGCGAGGATGTCGGGCTTGCCGGCGAACTTCTGCTTGAGGAACGAGGTCGTCCCCTCCGTGGGCCGGTTGTACATCCACGACAGCAGGCCCAGGGCGAACATGTTCTTGGCGCGCTGGGCGTCCTTCTTGGACAGGTCCGTGCCCGCCAGGGCGTCCACGGTCATGGAGGTGAGCGGGACCGCGCTGACGTGGAAGCCGTCCAGCGACCCGTCCGTGACCGGGTCGGCCTCGTACCCGACCTTGGCCAGGCTGCGCCTGGTGAACTCGTCGGTGTTGACGATGACCGTCGCGCCGCGCGGCAGGTCGCCGAGGTTGGCCTTCAGTGCCGCGGGGTTCATCGCCACCAGCACGTCCGGGGCGTCGCCCGGCGTCATGATGTCGTGGTCGGCGAAGTGGACCTGGAAGCTGGAGACCCCCGGGAGGGTTCCGGCGGGGGCGCGGATCTCCGCGGGGAAGTTCGGCAGGGTCGACAGGTCGTTGCCGAACGACGCGGTCTCCTGCGTGAATCTGTCACCGGTCAGCTGCATGCCGTCGCCGGAGTCCCCGGCGAAGCGAATGATGACGCGGTCGAGCTGTTCGATCTGTTTGGCCACTGAGATCGACGACCTCCTTGGTGAGCCGCCGGTCGTGTCGGGCGGCGGCGCTCGGGTGTCCGTCCCGGGGACCCGCCGTCGGGGGTCCGGTCGGAACGTCAGGACAGCGTTCGTGGCCCCTGGCGCCCACCGGGTGCGCCAACCCGGTGTCGCGCGGTGCGGCTCCGCCGCGTGCGGCCGGGTCGGTGACGAGTCCTCGCCCGGACGGGCCAGGGGCCTCGCTTCAACGACACGGCCAACCGCCCACCTGGGAGAGGGAGGGTCCCGCCAGCCTGGTGCGCGTAGTGATAAGGGCCACGTTGGCACTATAGGTCGTCCACCCGCGGGCCGCGCCCGCTGGGTGGCCATTGTCACATCCGGGCCGGCGGCTGGGGCCACGGGGATGCGCGGGGTTGTGACGGACAGCAGGGCGGATGGGGAACGCACGACGCGGATCCGCACGTTTGTCACCATGTACGCATCGGCGACGAGACCCTGGAGGTGACGGCGTGCACGTCAGTGCGGCCCGCGCGGTCGGCCTGTTCGTCGGCGCAGCGGTGTTCGTCGTCGCGGTCGGCTGGGTCTGCGGCGCGGACAAGGGTGCCCAGATCGCGCTCGCCCTGGTGGGGTGCGCGGGAATCCTGGTCTACCTGTTCGGGGAGTCGCTGGCCCTGCGCGCCATGCGTGCCCGGCTGATCAGCGAGATCGAGCAGCCGGAGCTGTACGGCCTCGTGCGGGAGCTGGCCACGGCCGCGCGCCAGCCGATGCCCCGCCTGTACCTGTCACCGGTGCGCTCACCGAACGCCTTCGCGGCGGGCGTCAGCCCGCGCCGCGCCGCCCTGTGCTGCACGACCGGGCTGCTGCGGACGCTGGACCGCGAGGAGCTGCGCGGCGTGCTGGCCCACGAGCTGGCGCACATCAGGGCCCACGACACCCTGATCAGCTCGGTGGCGGCGACCCTGACCGCGCTGATCACCGCGTTGAGCGCGATCACGTTCCTGCTGCCGCTGGGGGAGTCGGAGGAGACCGACATGCCCGACCTGCTGGGCGGTCTGATGATGGTGGTGCTGGCGCCGTTCGCGGCGGCGGTCGTCCACTGCGGAGTGGGCCGCCGGCGCGAGTTCCGGGCCGACGAGCGGGCGGCCGAACTGACGGGGGACCCGTTGGCGCTGGCCTCCGCGCTGCGCAAGCTGGAGGAGGGCGCGCGGGCCTACCCGCTGCCGATGCAGCGCACCCTGCTGGCGTGCGCGCACCTGATGACGACCAACCCGTTCCCCGACGGTGTGGGGCGCCTGTTCGCCGCGCATCCCCCGGTGAGCGAGCGGATCCGCCGCCTGCGCGATCTGCGGCGCAAGTGGGACATGGGCCGGTAGGAGCCCCGCGGGGCCCGGGTCCGAGGGGTGCCCGAGGGGCCCTGACGTCCACGACGGCGGCGGCCGCCCCTCACGCGAAGGGACGGCCGCCGCCGTCGTTCGGGGGCCGGTGTGGGGCTACCGGTAGTTGACGAACTGCAGCGCCAGGTCGAAGTCCTTCTCCTTGATGAGGTTCATGACCGCCTGGAGGTCGTCCTTCTTCTTGGAGCTCACCCGGAGCTCGTCGCCCTGGATCTGCGCCTTGACGCCCTTGGGGCCCTCGTCGCGGACGAGCTTGGAGATCTTCTTGGCGTCCTCGGAGGTGATGCCCTCCTTGAGGCCCACGGGGAGGCGGTACTCCTTGCCCGAGGGCTTGGGCTCGTCCGCGGCGTCCAGGACCTTCAGGGAGATCTTGCGCTTGATCAGCTTCTCCTTGAAGACCTCCAGGGCCGCGGCGGCCCGCTCCTCGGAGGAGCTCTTGATCTCGATGCCGTCCTCGCCCTGCCAGGCGATGGTGGTCCCGGTGCCCTTGAAGTCGAACCGCTGGGCCAGCTCCTTGCCCGCCTGGTTCAGGGCGTTGTCGACCTCCTGTCGATCGAGTTTGGACACGACGTCGAAACTGGATTCGGCGGCCACGTACGCTCACATCCCGCTAGGTGTCTCATGGATCACGGGCGCCGACGCGGGCGCCCGAGGGGTTCTGGGGCCGCTTCCGCGGATGCCCGCCGCGCTCGCGGCGGACGGCATCCACGGGACACGCCCCTGGCCCGTGCCGGACCCCCGGCGCGGGCTGGCCTCCGAGCTTAGCCGTGCGCTGCTCAGAGCGCCCGAAGCCCCAGGTGGGGGCGCGCCCGGTCAAACGATTTCAGGTTCGGGCGGATCATCCGCTATTCTCAGTCATGCGTCGCGACGAACACGTCGCCGCAGCCCAGGCAGGTTGCCCGAGCGGCCAATGGGAGCGGACTGTAAATCCGTCGGCTTAGCCTTCCAAGGTTCGAATCCTTGACCTGCCACGCTGGGAAGAGACCCCGGTGATCAGCGGACACGCTGGCCACCGGGGTCTTTCGCGTGTCCGGGCCCCGGCGACGGCCGGGTGGGGCCGACCGCGCCCCACGGCTCCGGCCGGCGCGGCCCGGCCCGGTGGCGTGCGGGATTCGGATGATCGCGGATCGGACGCGTTCGGGACACGGGCAGATCACGCCGAACGCGGTGCGCGACCGTCCGCGGAGGGCGATGGCGCGCGGTTCCGAGGGCGCGCGGGCGACGGTTTCGCCTGATTGCGCACGGTAGTCGACCCGCTTCCAAGGGTGATCGGTGTCGATGGCGCACGGTCTGCCCGGCTTCGCCCGTCCCGTGGTGGCCCGTGGGTGCAACGGCATCTTGTGCGGGTCGCGTAAAAAGGTCGCCAAAACCATATTCGTCGGTGCGGCAAAAAGAATTCTTCTGACAAGTCGGACAATTCGCGAGTCGGAGTTTCGGCGTTGACAAAAAACGGGGGGCGGCAGATGATTGCACCAGTCCACCGCGACACAGGTGCAAGAAGCGCCTGCGTCTTTTTCTGTCAACGCCGCGAATGCTTTCCGGGGGAAACATGATCAAGAAGATGGCCGCTGCTGGCCTGGTCGCCGGTGCCGCGATGGGCGCGCTCCTCATGGGAGCTCCCGCCCAGGCCTCGCACGGTGGTGACCAGCAGTTCAACCAGAACCTGCAGGTCGTTCCCATCCAGTCCTGCAACCTGACCGGCAGCGTCGGTCTCGTTGCGGTCACCGTGCCGATCCTGTCGCCCCAGACCACGGGCGACTGCATCAACGGCCCCGTCGGCACCAACATCAGCTAGGTTCCGGCAACAAAGTTCGACCGAGACGATATCTCACATTCTTCTGAAGGGTAATTCAATGCTGCGTAAGCTCGGTGTTGCCGGTCTCATCGCTGGTGCTGCTCTCGGTGTCGCCCTCACGGGCGCTCCGGCCTCCGCCTCGCACGGTGGCGACCAGCAGTACAACCAGAACCTGCAGGGCATTCCCGTTCAGCTCTGCAACACCAGTGCCGCTGTCGGCCTGGTCGCCGTCAACGTCCCGGTCCTGTCGCCGCAGACCACCGGCGACTGCGTCAACGGCCCCGTCAGCACCAACATCGACTAGGAGATTCCGACATGATGCGCAAGCTCACCACTGCCGGCGCCATCGCCGGGATCGCCCTGGGCGCGATGCTCGCCGCTGCTCCGGCCTCCGCCTCGCACGGCGGCGACCAGCAGTACAACCAGAACCTGCAGGTCGTGCCGGTCCAGCTGTGCAACACCAGCGCGGCCGTCGGTCTCCTCGCGGGTGTCAACATCCCGATCCTGTCGCCGCAGACCACGGGCGACTGCGTCAACGGGCCCGTCAGCACCAACATCGACTAGGAGGGCCTGCCATGATGCGCAAGCTCACCGCCGCGGGCGCCATCGCCGGGATCGCGCTCGGCGCGATGCTGGCGGCCGCTCCGGCCTCCGCCTCGCACGGTGGCGACCAGCAGTTCAACCAGAACCTGCAGGTCGTGCCGGTCCAGCTCTGCAACACGGAGCTGTCCGTGGGCCTGGTCGGTGTCACCGTGCCGATCCTGTCGCCGCAGACCACCGGCGACTGCGTCAACGGTCCGGTGACCACCAACATGAGCGACGACGGCGCCTACTAGCCGACGTCCTCGTGTGACGGGGCCCTAGGCCCCACAGTGACGGAACAGAGCGGTTGTGAGGCCCCCCGGCGTGTGCCGGGGGGCCTTGCCGCGTGCCCGGGGCATGATGGGCGCGACCGAGGAGGGCGGAATGAGGCACACGATCCTGGCCGGCGCGCTGCTGCTGGCCGTGGCCGCCTGCGGCCAGGAGACGGACCCGGCCGAGGACGTCGACGTGGGGACCGGCCCGACCGGGCGGGACTCCCCGGCGGCCGACGAGGGCTCCCCCGGAGCCGGCCAGGCCTCCCCGAGCGCGGAGGAGGGCTCCCCGGGGCCGGAGGGCGGCGGGGCCAGTGCCGAACCGGCGGCCTTCGTCCTCAACCGGTACGGGGACGAGGCGGGCTTCGCCGACCAGCGGCCCACCGACTACGTCGCCACGGAGTTCACCACGTTCCAGGACATGGAGTGGGACACGTGGACCGACACCTCGGCCCGCGGTGAGGGCGAGGTGTCCGGCACGTGGTGCCTGGACCAGGACTGCTCGCGCGACCCCTACGACATCGGGATCGAACTCGGGGACCCGGTGGAGGTGGACGGCACCCTGTACTTCTCCGCCTACACGGTCACCGAGTACGGCGACGACATGCCCGCGGACATGCGTGCGGCCCTGGAGGGCAGCGACGACGGCCGACTCGCGGTCCCCGTCGAGGAGTGAGGCCGCCGCGCGTCGGCGGCGCCGTCTCCGGGTGTCCGAGAGGAATCATTCCAAACTTCATAAAATGCACGAACCGCCTGCTCAGAACGGGTGGTACGACCGGCTCAGGAGGACCAGACCGGGCCGATCCGGGTGTGGCGGCGCCGCGAGGTCTCTACTCTGCTGAGGTGTGGGACTCAACCAGCGGACGGACGATCGCGCGGACGACGGACAGGGCACGGGCGAGCGCCCGGTGCCCCGGCACGGGCGCGCCGCCCTCCTGCGCCTGGCCTCCTGGTTCGAGGAGGCCGGACCGGAGCGCGCCGACGACCTCGCCCGCGCCGCCTACGCCCTCCACCCCGCCCTCCACCTGGAGGGCCGCGTGGACGAGGGCATCGCCGCCACCACCGGCTGGTGGCAGGCCGAACCCGACCGCAGCCCCGTCGTGGAGCACCCCGGCACCCGTCCGCCCGCGCCCGTACGCGACCACCGCGCCCAGCAGGCGCGGCTGAGGGACGCCGCGGAGTCCTCCGCCCACTGGCGCAGGGCCGGGGCGTCGCAGATCCGCGCGCTGCTGACCGAGCCCACAGGGGACCGTGCCCGCGTCGACCTCTCAGGTGCCGGGATGGAGGTGCTCATGGAGCTCCTCACCGCCGCTCTGGGCGCCGGGGACGCCGCCCGCAGCTCCACCTCGGCGGGGGACCTGGAGTTCTCCCTGCGCCTGCACGTGGTGTCGGCCCCGGGTGCCGAGGTGACCGTCCAGGGCGAGGGCGGGGACCTGACGCTGGAGGGCGTGCGCCTGTGCGTGACGCCCTATGAGCAGCACGTCCTGGACCTGCCCGAGTCCGGCGAGCGCGGCGACGGCGCCACGTTCGGGCTGGGAAGGCCGCGGGGGGCGTCCAGGTCCGACGCGCGGCCGCCGTCCGAGGCCGCCGGGACGCCCGAGCCGTCTGCCGACCGCACCGGGGCGACAGACGGCTCCGAGGAGTCCACAGCGGACGAACCCACCAGCTCTGCCACCGCTCACCCGCCCGCCGCCGACGAACTCTCCGAATCCGCCACCGACCGCCCGACGGGGCCCGCGACCGACGTTCGCGCGAGGTCCGGCGCGGATCGCCCCACGGGGTCCGGTCCCGATGCCCTGGACCGGCCCGCGTCCGACCGCCCGGCGGCCTCCGCCGCGGACGCTCTCGCCGGGCCAGGCACGGACCACGTCACGGGCTCCGAACCCGGTGCCCCGGACGAGCCCGCGACCGACCGCTCCGAGGAGCACGGCGCCGACGACCTCCTCGGTCCCGCGCCCGCCGGGTCCGGCGGCTTCGCCGAACTCGCCGGCGCGGTCTCCGAGGCGCTCGCCCTCGCCCGGGCCGAGGAGGAGCCCGCCGACCCGGCGCCCACCGAGGAAGAGCCCGCGACCGCGCGCTCCGGGGATGACGACGCCGTGCCGACGCTCCCGGCGCCCGTGGGGCGCCGCCACGCCCGGCCCGAGGCGGCCCCCTCGGACGACGAGTCCTCCGGCGGCCCTGTCGAGGACCCCCGGACCACCGATAGCCTCGCCGAACCGGACCGGGACCGACGCCCGGATCCCAACACCGAGACGACCGGACCGATCGACCTCTCCGCCATCCGTGACGGGGAGCGGTCGGCATGGGGGTGATCGAGACGGACGCCTACAGCGAGGACGCCGCGCTCATCGGCGAGCGCCAGGCCGCCGCGCGCGCCCTGATGGCGCACCCCCTGCTCACGCGGCGCGCGCACCCCGCCGAGTTCTCCCTCGTACGGGCGCACGCGGAATGGCTCGTCCAGCGCTTCCAGCGGGTCCTGGCCTACCGGCTCACCGTCGCCGACGACCACGCCCGCCTGGTCAAACGCGGTGCCGCCGCGTCGACCACCGCGCCCTTCACCCGTCGGCACGGAGCCCCGTTCACCCCCCGCACGCACACCTACCTCGCCCTGGCCCTGGCCGTCCTCGTCGAGCAGGACGGCGACACCACGGTCCACGCGCTCGCCGCCCGGGTCCGCGCCGCCGCCCACGAGGCCCTGGTGGACGCCGACCCCGGCCGCGGCCTCGGCGAACGGCGCGCATTCTGCGCCGCGCTGGCGCTGCTCGTCCGGCTCGGCGTGCTCGACGAGGTGTCCGGCGGCGTGCGAGACCACGAGACCGACGCCTCCGCCGACCCGCGCCTGCGCGCCGACGCTCAGGCCGCCCGGGCGGTCGCCGTCCACCTGCCCCGCGCCTCGGACGACGCCGACTCCTTCCTCGCCGAAGCCGCCGACCACGACCCCGACAGCGACCACCAGGGCGAGATCGCCCTGCGCCGCCGCCTGGCCGAGACCGCCGTGGTCTACCGGGAGGAACTCCCCGACCGCCAGCGCGACCGCCTCGCCGCCCACCAGTGGCGGGCCGCCGCCACCCTGGGCAACCTGCTCGGCTGCGACACCGAGGTCCGGGCCGAGGGCGTCGCCCTCGTCATGCCCGACGGGGCACCGGACGGCACGCGCTTCCCCTCCGACGACCCCGTCGGCCAGGTCGCGCTCGCGCTCGTGCGCCACCTGTCCGGCCGCCTGCACCCCGGCCGGCCCGCCACCTCGGTCCCGGTCCCCGACCGCGACCTGGACACCGCCCTGGACACGCTCGGCGGTCCCGACGCCCCGGCGCGGAGCGAGTGGGCGCGCACGGCCGGACCCGAGGTGCCCGACCCCGAACGGCTCCGCGCGCGGGTGCTGCGCCTGCTGACCGACCTCGGCCTGCTCCGGGGCGGGCCGGGCGAGTGGCGGCTCACCGCCGCGGCCGCCAGGTTCGGCGCGGACGTGGACGATCGCATCCCCCGCATCCAGGACAATGACGATGACGCCCGGACACTCCCCGCGAAACCGCGCGGTTCCGGTGACGAACACGGTGCGCCCGAGCCCCCTGCCGACCCCCGCGGCGATCTGAGCCGGGTGACGTCCGTGCTGCAAGCGGTGGCGAACGAGAAGGTGAGCGCGACCAGTGGTGACCCAGGAGACCAGTGAGGCCCCAGGGGAAGCTCCGGCTGTCCCCGCCGGCACCCCCACCCCCCGCTACCGGCTCGAACGCGCGGGCATCCGCAACGTCTGGCAGTACGACGACCACGTCCTCGACTTCGCCGAGGGCCGTCTGCTGCTGCGCGGCCGCAACGGCGCGGGCAAGTCCAAGGCGCTGGAGATGCTGCTCCCCTTCCTGCTGGACGGCGACGTCCGCCGCCTGGACACCACCGGCACCAACCGCACCAGCCTGCGCTGGCTCATGGCGGACGACCACCGCGCCCACCGCCTGCCCGACCTGGAGGACACCGGCCCCGACCTGCTGGGCGGCCCGGAGGAGGACCCCGCCGACACCGCCGCGGCCGAGGGCGGCGGCGACGCGGAGTCCGCGCCCGTCACCCGCCTGGGCTACCTGTGGGTGGAGTTCACCACCGACCGCGGCGAACGCGGCCTCGACGCCGCCGCGCGCGCGGCCCACGGCCCCAGCACCGCCTCCGCCCTGCTGGCCGCCTCCAGCGCCGCACGCGGCGCCGGAACCCGGGCCGCCGGCGAGGAGCCCGACGAGGGCACCGGCCAGGGCGACCCCGCCGACGCGGACTCCGCCGCCGCGCCGCCGCGGCACCTGACCCTGGGCGCCGCCGTCATGGCGGTCGGCGACTCCGATCCCCGCTGCGTGTTCTTCGTCACCGACCGCCGGATCGGACACGACCTCCACCTGGTGACCGACGGCCGCCCCATGCCCGTGGACCGGCTGCGGGCCGAGGTCGGCGCCGACAACTGCTTCACCAGCGCCGTGCCCTACCGCGCACGCGTGATGAAGAGCCTCTTCGGCATCGACGACTCCGTCCGCTACCGCAACCTCATCCACCTGCTCTACCGGCTGCGCCGCCCCACGATCGGCGACCGCCTCGAAGCGGGCGAGCTCGTCAGCGTCCTCTCCGAGGCCCTGCCCCCCATGGACGAGTCCGTCCTCGACGAGGTCGGCCGCAACATCGCCGACCTCGAACAGGCGCGGGCCGACCAGACCGCCCTGGCCGAGGCCGGCGCCGGAGTCGACTCCTTCCTCGCCGACTACCACGCCTACCTCGTGCACGCCCTGCGCGGCCGTACCGCCGGGGTCCGCGAACAGCTGGACTCCTGCGCCCGCCGCACCGCCGAGACCGACCGCCTGCGCGCCGAACTCGACGACCTCATCACGGCCGAGAGCCACATCGCCGAGGAACGGGACCAGGCCCGCCGTACCCGCGACACCGCCGGGGCGGACGAGCACACCCTCGCCACGGCCCAGGCCGGCGCCGCCACCGCCACCGACAACGAGCGCCGCGCCTACGACGCCGCCGTCGGCGCCTACATCCGCGCCGCCGAGGCCGCCTGGGCCGCCGCCGAGCACGCCGAGCGGGCGGAGGACCAGGCCGTCCACCGGCTGTCCGAGGACACGGCCGCCATCGAGCGGGCCCTGGAGGTCCTGCGGCAGACCCACGCCGACGCCGACCGCGCGGCCACCGCCGCCGGGATCCCCCCCGAGTCCCTCGGCGTCGTCCCCGACCCCTCCACCACCGTCCACGCCCCGCGCGAGAGCACCACCCGGGTCGACCTCCAGGGCCTGGAGCAGGCGGTGGAACGCGAGCCCGTCGAGGGCATCGACCTGGACGCCCTGCGCGAACGCCTGGGCCGCCTCCACGACCACCTCACCTCCGCCGCGGCCCACGCCGCCGACCGCGCCGACCAGGCCGCCCGCCTCACCGCCCTCACCACGGCCGAGGCCGCCACCGACCGCCGCCTCGTCGCGCTGACCAGCGAGGCCGAGAGCGCCGACGCCGTCCTCGACCACGCCCACACCCGCGAGCAGGACGCCATCGCGGAACTGCGCCGCACCAGTGCCGACTACGCGGACGGCGTCCGCGACTGGACCGCGCGCCTGCGCGACTCCAGCCACGCCCACGCGCTGGGCGACGCCATCCACGAGCTGGAGGGCAGTGTCGAACTGCCCATCACCGACGCCCTGCGCGTCCTGGACCCCGAGGTCCCGGCGACCGTCGCCCGGCTCGCCCACGCGGCCGTCGACCCCCTCCTGGAGGAACTCCGGTCCCGCCGCGACGTCGCCGTCAACGAGGAGGGCCAGCTCTCCGACGAGCTCGCCGAACTCGCCGACCGCCGCGCCAAGAACGCCGACCACGCCCCCGACCGGCCCGCCTGGGCCACCTACCCGCGTCCCGAGGCCGACGGCGTCCCCCTCCACCTGGCCGTGGACTTCGCCGAGGGCCTCACCACGCGCGAACAGGCGGGGCTGGAGGCGGCCCTGGAGGCCAGCGGCCTGCTGGCGGGATGGGTCCGCGCCGACGGCACCCTCTACGACCCCAGCACCCGCGACCTCATGGTCACGCCGGCCCGCCCCGCCAAGGGCCGCACCCTCCTCGACGTCCTGGTCCCCGTCGCCGTGCCCGACCGCGGCGTGCAGGCCGACCACGTGCGCACCCTGCTCTCCTCCATCGCGCTGCACTCGGACACCCCCGGCGCCGCCGAGGACACCGAGGCCAAGCACCGCCGCGACAGCGCCGTGACCACCGTCAGCTCCATGTCGCTCACCGGCGGCTGGCGCCTCGGCGTGGCCTCCGGCGCCCACTACAAGAGCGAGCCCGAGTACATCGGCGAGGTCGCCCGCAAGCGCGCCCGCGACCGCCGCTCCGCCAACACCGACCGCCGGATGGCCATCGCCGAGGCCCTCCTCGCCGAGGCGGGGGAGCGCCGCTGGGCGGTCGAGCGCTCCTACTCGGAACTGCTGGAGGTCTCCCGGGACCTGCCCGACTCCGCCCCGCTCATCCGGGCCTGGGCCGCCCTGGACGTGGCCCGCACGGACGTGGCGGCCGCCCGCCGCGCCCACGACACCGCCCGGGCGGCGGCCGAGGAGGCCCGAGAGGAACTGCTCCGGGTCCGCGCCCGGCTCAGGGACGCGGCCGCACGGCCCTCCGTCCCCCCGCCCGCCGACGCCCAGGAGCCCCCGGGGGAGGGGCACCCCCAGCGCCCGCCCGCCCGGCAGCACCCGCTGCCGACCGCCCGCGCCGACCTCGACAGCACCCTGCGCGCCCTCGACCACCTGCGGGTCCTGGTGGCCTCCGCGCTGCGCGACCTCGACGTCCTGGCCTGGGAACTGGCCGACCACGAACGCCACGTCGCCGCCTGGCGGCGGGTCCGCGCCGACCGGGTCCTGGCCGAGGACGCCCGCGCCGCCGCCATCGACGACATGATCACGGTCCGCCGCCAGATCGAGCTCGGGGACCGGGCCAGGGGGGTGCCCGACGAGCAGATCGACGCCGCCCGCGCCCAGGTCAGGGCCCGCGCCGAGGATGCCGCCCGCCGCCTGCCCGAACTCGAACGCGGCGCCCAGCGCGCCCGGGACGAACGCGTCAGCGCCGAGGTCCGGCTCGACGTCGCCACCCAGGAGCGCGCCGAGCAGGTGCGCCGCGCCCTGGCCGCGGGGGACGTCCTGGTCGCCTCCCTCACCGCTCCGGCCGGCGCCCCGGGCCCCACGGGCGGCGCGGAGCGGGCACCAGACGGGCAGGACGACCGCACCGCGCCCGACGCCCGGAGCACGCACGCCGCACAGGACGGGCCCGGCGAGGAGGACACGGGCGCGGGTGCGCACGCCGTCTCCGTGGTGCCGGGGACCGCCGCGACGGCCCCGACGGCACCGGACGCGGTCCTGCTGGGCGCGGCCGGGCTGGCCGGCTGCGCGGCCGACGACGGGCCGCTCGCCGCCTACCTCGCGGCCCGCGCCACCGCCGCGGGCGACGCCCCGGCCGCCGGTCCCGACGCCAGGCTCGCGCTCATGGAGGACCTCGTCGCCCGCCTGGAGGAGGGGCTCGACGCCCAGGCCGACCTGCCCGAGGTCGACGACAGCGCCATCCTCGGCAGCCGCGAGGAGCTGCACCGGCTGCTGACCTCCGCCGACTGGGCCCAGACCCGGACCGAGCTGACCGAGCCCCGCGGCCTCAAGCGCCTCACCGTCCACGACGAGGACGGCGCCCACGACGTCACCGCCTACGCCGCCCGCGTGGCCGCCGCCGTCGCCCGGGCCGACGAGACCGTCGCGATCGCCGAGGAGGAGGCCTTCGAGCGCCACCTGCTGGGCGAACTCGCCGGGCACCTCTCCCGCCAGATCGACGAGGCCCACGGCCTCATCCACACGATGAACGACGTCCTCAAGGACGTCACCACCTCCGCGGGCCTGGGCGTGCGGCTGGACTGGCGGCTCGCCCCCGACGCCGGAGCCGACATCGAGGCCGTCGTCCCGCTCCTGGCCACCCCGCCCGAGGAGCGCACTCGGGTGCAGACCACCCGCCTGCGCGACGCCCTGCGCCGCTGCATCGAGGCGATCCGCCGGCTGGACCCGACCGCCACCGGCGGAGCCCAGCTGCGCGCCGCGCTGGACTACCGCTCCTGGTTCACCTTCACCGTCTACGTCACCGACGGAACCGGCGACGAGCGCAGGCTCGGCCACCGCACCGCGCTGAGCCAGGGCGAGCAGCGCGTCGTGGCCTACCTCGTCCTCTTCGCCGCCGCCGCCGCGCAGTTCGACGCCCTGGCCGCACGCGCCCCCTGGGCCCCCAGGCTCATCCTCCTGGACGACGCCTTCGCGAAGGTCGACGAGCCCACCCACGGGCGCCTGCTGGGCCTGCTGGTGGAACTCGACCTCGACTTCGTCCTGACCTCCGAACGCGTCTGGGGCTGCTTCGCGAGCGTGCCGAGCCTCAACATCTACGAGTGCCTGCGCGATCCGAACGTGCCCGGGATCGCCACCCTCCACTTCACCTGGGACGGCAGCAGACGAAGGCTGGTGGGGGTCTAGGGCCTGTCCTCCGCGGCATTCCGGACCCACCCGAAAGCCGGCGGAGGAACACTCCCCAGGTCGGGCCCGCGGGCGAGGATCCGCGTGGCGACGGGCCGGCGGCCAGGGGTTCCGCGGGGCGGACGGCCGGTGGCCGGCCGCGCGCCCGGCGACGGCCGCCGCCGTTGATCGGGAGGCTCCGGCCCCGGGTTTTCCGTTCTGTCCTAGTCTGCTTGTGCAGGTACGACGAAGGATCGGGGTGGCGCAGGTGACTCGGGGAACCGAGGTGATCGACGGTGGCGGGCGGAGCGATCCACCGCCCGCCGACGACCCCACGACGACGAAGATCCTGGACGCCCTCGCCCACGCGGGGCTGTCCTCGAACGTGCGGTCATGGGTCAACGCCGCGCTCTGGGGCGACGACGCCCTGGCGGCGCTGCTGGAGGGCGAGCGCCTCCCCGACGCCCCACCGGGCGGGACCCCGGCCCCGCCCGCCGGCCGGGTGCGCCGCGCCTACCTCACCGGCATCCGCGTCCAGGGCTTCCGCGGCATCGGCCGCCCCGCCGAGCTGTCGTTCCCGCCGGGCCCCGGACTGACGGTCATCGTCGGACGCAACGGCTCCGGCAAGTCCAGCTTCGCCGAGGCCGCCGAGGCGGCCCTCACCGGCCGCAACCCCCGCTGGGACGCCATGCCCACGGGTTGGCGCGACGGCTGGCGCAACCTGCACTACGACGAGCGCACCGAGGCCAGCGTCGACATCCACATCGCCGGCGACCCGGGCCCCACCCGGATCAGCCGCCGCTGGACGGGCGAGAGCGTGCGCTCGGCGCGCGGCGAGGTGGTCCACCCCGACGGCGAGACCTCGGCGCTGCGCACACTGGACTGGGGCGAGAACCTCGTCCGCTACCGCCCCTTCCTGTCCTACGACGAGCTCGGCCGCACGGTCACCGGCCGCTCGGCGGAGCTCTACGACACCCTGACGGCGCTGCTGGGGCTCACCGGTCTGGCCGAGGCGGAACGACGCCTGGCCAAGGTCTGCGACGCGCTCGCCAAGCGCCGGGACCGCCCGGGCCGGGAGTCGCGGCTGCTGGTGGACGCCCTGCACGGGTCGAGCGATCCGCGTGCCGCCCAGGCCGCCCAGATCCTCACCGGGCCCGCCCTCGACGTCGAGGCCCTGCGCCGCATCGCCGCCGACGACGGCCCGGCCGACCCGGCCCACCACGTGGTGCTGCGCCGGCTGCGGCGCCTGTCGGTGCCCGAGCGCACCGTCATGAGCGACGTGGTCAACGAGCTGCGCGGCGCCTCCATGGAGCTGGCCATGGCCGCGGGCACCAAGGGCGACCACGCCCACGGTGTGGTCCGGCTGCTGGAACAGGCGCTCGAACACCACAAGCGCCACCCCACGGACACCACCTGCCCCACCTGTGCGGCGCCCGGTGCCATCGGAGCCGACTGGGTGCGGCGGGCCAACGCCCAGCTGCGCGGGCTGCGGGCCCAGGCCGCGACGGCCGCGGCCGCCTACGACCGCGCCGACGCCGCCCGCGACCAGGCGCGCTTCCTGCTCTCGCCCGCGCCCTCCTGGCTGCCGCCGGACAGCGAACTCGGGCAGGTCTGGGCGCTGTGGGAGTCGGGCTCGGACATCGAGGACCTCGCGGAGCTGGCCGAGCACATCGAGTCGGTCGGCCGCAAGCTGCGCTCGGCGGCCCTCAGCGCCCGCAGGGACGCCGGTGAGCGCCTGGAGGACCCCACCGAGGGCTGGTCGGAGCTGGCGGAGCGGCTGTCGCGCTGGCTGGACGACGCCCAGGACGCCATCGCCGCCAGGGACACCCTCGCCGACGCCGAGGCGGCGCTCACCTGGCTGTCGGACCAGGCACGGGCGCTGCGGGCCGAGCGCCTGGGGCCGGTGGCCGCGCAGGCGGAGCAGGTGTGGTTCCGGCTGCGCCAGGAGCGCCACATCGACCTCCAGGGCATGCGGCTGATCGGCCGCGGCGCCCGGCGCCGGGTCGAGGTGGACGTGGCCGTGGACGGGGTCGGCGACCAGACCAGCGCGCCCGGACTGCTCAGCCAGGGCGAGTTCCAGGCGCTGGCGCTGTCGATCTGCCTCCCGCGCACGCTGGTGGACGGCAACCCGTTCGGGTTCCTGCTCCTGGACGACCCGGTCCAGGCCATGGACACCGAGACGGTGGAGGGCCTGGCCACGGTCCTGGCGGAGGTGGGTCGCCACCGGCAGCTCATCGTGTTCACGCACGACACGCGGCTCTCGGACGCGCTGCGCAGGCTGGGGCTGCCGGCGGCCATCCGGACCATCAACCGCGACGCCATGTCGAACGTGTGGCTCTCGGACGGGGACGCCTGAGGCGGCTCGGGGAGAGCGGTCCGCGTCACACGGACGGCCGCCTCCACGGCCGTTCGGGCGGCCCCCGCGGTCGGAGGAACGCCCTCTGGCCAGGGCTTTCGCGTCCGCGTCGGCCGGGTGAGCGGGGTGCGCGCCCGGGGGGTCCGCGGCGGCCCGGTATTCGATTTGGCAGAGCACCCCCGAAGACCTGTATAGTCATGACCAGCGCAAGGGGGCAACACCCCCGGGGCGGACGAGAGAAAGCCCAGCAGCGCGCCCCTTTAGCTCAGTCGGCAGAGCGTCTCCATGGTAAGGAGAAGGTCTACGGTTCGATTCCGTAAAGGGGCTCCACCACTTGATGCGGTCCGGTCCACTCAGGTGGGTGGCCGGTGGAGCATCTACCGGCCGGAACCGGGGGAGATACGAGGTATCGTATTATCGCCCGTCGATCGGGGCGGAGTAGCTCAGTCGGTAGAGCAAGCGGCTCATAATCGCTGTGTCGTCGGTTCAAGTCCGGCCTCCGCTACCAACCCGCTGACCCCTGAGTTCTCCTCAGGGGTCGTCGCGGGCGCTTTGCAGTGTTCTACTGCGCCTAGGTACTGTCTCCAGCGAGAAAGGCACTCCGAAGTGGCTGCCACAGACGTGAGGCCGAAGATCACCCTGGCCTGCCAGGAGTGCAATCACCGGAACTACATCACGCGCAAGAACCGTCGGAACACCCCCGACAGGCTCGCGATCAAGAAGTTCTGCCCGAACTGCCGCAAGCACAACGAGCACCGCGAGACCCGCTAGTCGCGGGTTCGTCGGTCGGCGCCTGGTCGCCGGTCCCGCGCGAGCCGTTGCGCCGCCTCCCGTGACACGGGGGCAGGCTAGACTTCCAGCCCGGTGAGTGATCCACTCACCGGGCTGTTCGTGTGTCCGGGACCGTGCCTCCCGGTCAGCAGAACCAGGAGAGGGAGAGCGTGGCGATCAATCCTGACTACCTCGGCCGGGAGTACCCCGCGCCGGAGGTCTACGAGGTGACCCGGGGCAAGATCCGCGAGTTCGCCGAGGCGGTCAACGACCCCAACCCGGTCTACGTCGACCGGGCGGCGGCCAAGGCCGCGGGCCACCCCGACGTGATCGCGCCCCCGACCTTCCCGGTCATCCTGGGCATGGCCGGCTCAGCGCAGGCGATCGCCGACCCCGCGCTCGGCGTCGACTTCTCGCGCGTCGTGCACGGCGACCAGAGCTTCCACTACACGCGTCCGCTGCACGCGGGCGACGTGCTCAGCGCCGTCACCCGCATCACCGGGATCAAGTCCCTCGGCGGCAACGAGCTGCTCACCCTGGAGACGGTCGCCACGGCCGACGACGGCGAGCACGTCGTCACCACGAGCATGATGCTCGTGGTCCGTGGCGAGTAGAGCCACTTCGAGCACTTCGAGCACCAGGAACGCGAGGTACGTGACCGTGAGCAGCAGGCTGCGCCACGCCGACGTCGAGGTCGGCACCGAACTCCCCGAGCGGACCTTCCCGGTCCGCCGCCTGGACCTGGTCCGCTACGCGGGCGCCTCCGGCGACTTCAACCCCATCCACTGGAACGAGCGCTTCGCCAAGTCGGTCGGTCTGCCGGACGTCATCGCGCACGGCATGTTCACCATGGCCGAGGCGGCGCGGGTGCTCACCGACTGGACCGGGGACCCCGGCTGCGTCGTCGACTACTCCGTGCGCTTCTCCGCGCCGGTGGTGGTCCCCGACGACGACGAGGGGGCCGAGATCACCGTGGGCGGGAAGGTCAAGGCCAAGAACGACGACGGGACGGTCGCCGTCCTACTGACCGCACGCTCCGGCGGCGCGAAGGTCCTGGTGCAGGCCAAGGCCCTCGTGCGCCTGGCCTGAGCGCGCCCAGCACAGCGAAGCGATGAGGTAACACCGTGTCCGCAGTCCACGAAGCCACCGCCCCCGAGGAACGAGCGCTGCTCGCCGACTACACGACCCTCGGGCTGGGCGGCCCCGCCAAGACCATGGTCGTGGCGGGCGGTACCGACGATCTGGTCGCGGCGGTCGCCGCCGCCGACGCCGCGGGCGAGCCCGTCCTGGTCCTGGGCGGCGGGAGCAACCTGGTGGTCGCCGACGACGGCTTCCCGGGGACCGTGGTCCACGCCGACGCGCGGGGCATGTGGTTCGAGGAGGCGGGTACCGACGCCCGGGAGGGCGAGGACGTCGTCCTGCTGCGGGCCGAGGCCGGTGTGGAGTGGGACCCCCTCGTCGAGCGCACCGTCGCCGAGGGCCTCAGCGGGATCGAGTTCCTGTCCGGGATCCCCGGGCGGGTGGGCTCCACCCCCATCCAGAACGTCGGCGCCTACGGCCAGGACGTGAGCCAGACCGTCCGCGAGGTCCTGGTCTACGACCGCACGACCGGTGAGCGCCGCGTCATGGGCAACGCCGACTGCGGGTTCACCTACCGGGACAGCGTCTTCAAGGGCGACGACCGGTACGTGGTCTGCGAGGTCGTCTTCGCCCTGCGCCGGTCGCCGCTCAGCCGCCCCATCCGCTACGCCGAGGTCGCCCGCGCCCTGGGCACCGAGGCCGGGGCCCGGGTGCCGCTGGAGCAGGCCAGGGAGACCGTTCTCGGACTGCGCCGGGGCAAGGGCATGGTCCTGGACCCCGCCGATCCCGACACGCGCAGTGCCGGTTCCTTCTTCACCAACCCGGTGCTGAGCGCCGCCGAGTTCGACGCCGTGCGGGAGCGCGCCGCCGCGCTGCTGGGCCCCGGCACGGAGGTTCCGGGCCACCCGGACGCCGACGGCCGGGTCAAGCTGTCCGCCGCCTGGCTGATCGACCGGGCCGGGTTCACCAAGGGCTACGGCGACGGCCCGGCCCGCATCTCCGGCAAGCACACGCTCGCGCTGACCAACCCCGGGGGCGCGAGCACCCGGGACCTGCTGGAGCTGGCCCGCGAGGTCCGCGCCGGGGTGGAACGGGCGTTCGGCGTCCGCCTGGTCAACGAGCCGGTCATGGTGGGCGTGTCGCTGTAGCGCCTCGCAAACGTCAGAATTCTGCCGCGCCTAATTTCTCAGTTAGGCGCGGCGAACTTGTTTTTGCGGGCTAGCTGATAATTCGATTGGACTGTGCAATGAATTGCGCATCCGCCATTCTTTGCTAAAGTCGGACCAGTCGAAGGGGAGTAGTCCCCAATCCGTGCGATCGACACACTGGCCGTCCGTCGGCCCGGTCGCACGAGCCCACTCCGGCCGCGTGACCTGGGCTTTCCAGTCCTGGTCGTCGCCGGTTCCGGCTCCCGGACCGTTCCGGCGAGGCATCGGAGTGAAGGCGGACGAGACCTTTGACCCGGTAGGAAACGACCGGGTTGGAGGGGCGTCCACCGCCTCCTTCCGCCCCAGAGCACCTCTGAAGCGAGGAGGAGGATTCGTGACCGCGTTCTCCATGGGCCTGGTGGTCAGCGCCCTCGCCATCTTCGTCGCGGAAATGGGTGACAAGACCCAGCTCGTCGCGATGTCCCTGGCGACGCGCCACCGCGTGCTCACCGTCCTGCTCGGCATCACCGCCGCCACCGCGCTCGTGCACGTGGCGAGCGTCTTCGTCGCCGAGGTGCTGGGCTCCGCGATCCCCACGGACTGGGTGACGCTCATCGCCGGCCTGGCGTTCCTGATCTTCGGCTTCTGGACCCTGCGCGGCGACGAGATGACGCCGAAGGACGAGGCGCGCGCGGCGTCCCGGCGGATCCGCTCGGGGTTCGCCACGGTGTTCGTGGTCTTCCTCGTGGCCGAACTCGGCGACAAGACGATGCTCGCCACCATCACCGTCGGCACGCAGTACCACTGGCTGCCGGTGTGGATCGGCTCCACGGTCGGCATGGTCGCCGCGGACGCCATCGCCATCGCCATCGGCGCCGTCCTCGGCAAGAAGCTCCCGGAACGGGCCATCCAGGTCGGGGCCGCCGCGCTGTTCTTCGTCGCCGGCACCGCCATGGTCGGCCAGGGCGCGTGGATGCTGCTGGCGTAGGGCGAGTGTCCGCGGAACACGCCCTGGGGAAGGCCGGGGCCGCGGACCGGGGTCCAGGATCCGGGCCCGAGGAGTGCCTACGACTCCGGCGGGGCGGCCAGCCAGGCGTCGACCCCCGACAGGAGGTCCTTCTTGAGGGAGTCCGGGGCGCCCGAGCCACGGATGGACATCCGGGCGAGCTCGGCCAGTTCGTCGTCGCCGAAGCCGAAGACCTCGCGGGCCAGCCGGTACTGCTCCTCCAGGCGGGGGCCGAAGAGCAGGGGGTCGTCGGTGCCCAGCGCGATGGGCACGCCCGCGTCGAAGAGCCGGCGCAGCGGCAGGTGCTCCATCTCGTTGTACACGCCCAGACCGATGTTGGACGTGGGGCAGATCTCCAGCGTGACGCCCTGCGTGGCGATCCGTTCCACCAGGTGCGGGTCCTCCACCGCCCGGACCCCGTGGCCCACCCGGTCCGCGTTGAGCTCGTCCAGGCACTCCCGGATGCTCGTGGGCCCCTGGAGCTCGCCCCCGTGCGGGGCCGAGAGCAGCCCGGCCCGTCTGGCGATCCGGAACGCCGCCTCGAACTCGCGGGCGCGCCCCCGCCGCTCGTCGTTGTTGAGGCCGAAGGACACCACTCCGCGGCCCGCGTACTGCTTCGCCAGCCGGGCCAGGGCCCTGGCGTCCAGCGGGTGCCGCGTGCGGTTGGCCGCCACCATCAGGCCGATCGACACGCCCGTGTCGTGCTCGGCAGCACGGGCGGCGTCCAGGATCAGCTCCAGGGTGGCGGTCAAGCCGTCGAACAGTGCGGCGTACCCGCTCGGATCGACCTGGATCTCCAGCCAGGACGACCCCGCGGCCCGTTCGTCCTCGGCGGCCTCGCGCAGGAGGCGGTACATGTCCTCCGGGCGGCGCAGGACCGAGCGGGCGATGTCGTACAGGCGCTGGAAGCGGAACCAGCCGCGTTCGTCCGTGGCCCGGAGCCGGGGAGGCCACTCCGTCACCAGGGCCTGGGGGAGGTGGATCCCGTGCTCGCCGGCCAGTTCGACCATGGTCGAGTGCCGCATCGAGCCGGTGAAGTGCAGGTGCAGGTGCGCTTTGGGCAGCCGGTCCAATCGGCGGGCGCTGATCGGTGTCTCCATGACGTGAGTCTGCCTCATACGGGGACCCCGTGGGGGCGGGAACCGCGAGAGCGCCCCCACGGGGGCGCTCCCGTGCGGTCACGCCAGCAGCTTCTGGATCCGGCCGACGCCCTCGGCCAGGTCCTCGTCGCTCAGCGCGTAGGACAGGCGCAGGTAGCCCGGGGTCCCGAAGGCCTCGCCCGGGACCACGGCGACCTCGGCCTGCTCCAGGATGAGTTCGGCCAGCTCCGCGGAGGTCTGCGGCCGCCTGCCGCGGATCTCCCGGCCCAGCAGCCCCTTGACCGAGGGGTAGGCGTAGAAGGCGCCCTGCGGCTCCGGGCAGAGGACGCCGTCGATGTCGTTGAGCATGCGCACGATCGTCCGACGGCGGCGGTCGAAGGCCTCCCGCATCCTCTCCACGGCCGCGAGGTCGCCCGAGACGGCCGCCAGCGCGGCGGCCTGGGAGACGTTCGCGACGTTGGAGGTGGCGTGCGACTGCAGGTTGCCCGCCGCCTTCACGACGTCCTCGGGGCCGATGATCCACCCCACGCGCCAGCCGGTCATGGCGTAGGTCTTGGCCACACCGTTGACGACGACCGTGCGGTCGGCGATCCCGGGGACCTCCACGGGCAGGGAGGTGAACTCCGCGTCACCGTAGACCAGGTGCTCGTAGATCTCGTCGGTGAGGACCCACAGCCCGTGGCCCTCGGCCCAGCGGCCGATGGCGCGGACCTGCTCGCGCGGGTAGACGGCCCCGGTCGGGTTGGACGGGGAGACGAACACCAGGACCTTGGTCCGCTCGGTGCGCGCGGCCTCCAGCTGCTCCACCGAGGCCAGGTAGCCGGTGCTCTCGTCGGTGACGACGTAGACGGGGACGCCGCCGGCCAGCTTGATGGACTCGGGGTAGGTGGTCCAGTACGGGGCGACGACGATGACCTCGTCGCCCGGGTCGAGCATGGCGGCGAAGGCCTCGTAGATCGCCTGCTTGCCGCCGTTGGTGACCAGGACCTGGGCGGGCCCCACCTCGTAGCCGGAGTCGCGCGCGGTCTTCTCCGCGATCGCCTTCCGCAGCTCGGGCAGTCCGCCGGCCGGCGTGTAGCGGTGGAACCGGGGCTCGCGGGCGGCCGCGACGGCGGCCTCGACGATGTAGTCCGGAGTCGGGAAGTCCGGCTCGCCCGCGCCGAAGCCGATGACGGGGCGGCCCTCCGCCTTCATGGCCTTGGCCCTGGCGTCCACGGCCAGGGTGGCGGACTCGGAGATGGCACCGATACGTGCGGAGATACGGGGTCGGTCAGTCATGGCTCCATGGTGGCACGCGGTGCCCCGATCGGCGGGGAGACCGGGCGGCCCGTACACGCGAAGGGGTGACGGCGCACACGGCGTTCTGGGATCATCGGGACCGATCCGGCGAACCCCCACGGAAGCGGTGCCATGGCCCCTCTGAGCGACGCGGACCCCACCCGTATCGGCCCCTACCGCTTGCACGGGCGCCTCGGGCTGGGCGGCATGGGGCAGGTGTTCCTGGGGCGTTCCCCCGGCGGGCGCATGGTCGCGGTCAAGGTCGTGCGCCCCGAACTGGCCGGGGACCCCGACTTCCGGCGCCGGTTCGCCACCGAGGCCGCCGCCGCCCGGAAGGTCGGCGGTTTCTATACCGCGCAGGTCGTGGACGCCGACCCGGAGGGCGACCCGCCGTGGCTGGCCACCGCCTACATCCCGGGGCCCTCGCTGCACCAGGCCGTGACGGGCCACGGCCCGCTGCCGCTGGAGTCGGTGGCCGTGCTCGGCGCGGGCCTGGCCGAGGGGCTGGCGGCGGTGCACGCGAGCGGGGTGGTGCACCGCGACCTCAAGCCGGCCAACGTGATCCTGGCCGAGGACGGGCCGCGACTGATCGACTTCGGGATCGCCCGCGCCCTCGACACCACGTCGTACACCCGTACGTCCACGGTGCTGGGCACGGCCGCGTTCATGTCCCCCGAGCAGGCGACGGGGGAGAGGGCCGTCGGTCCCGAGTCCGACGTGTTCTCGCTGGGGTGCGTACTCGCCTACGCGGCCACGGGCCGCGGCCCCTTCGGCGACGGCCCCGTCCACGCCGTGGTCTACCGGGTCGTCCACACACCGCCCGACCTGGCTGGCCTGCCGCCGGAACTGGCCGACGTGGTCGGCGCCTGCCTGGCCAAGGAACCCGGGGCCCGGCCCGCGGTGCGGGAGGTCCTGGACCGGCTCGCCGCGCTGAGCGAGGGGATCGGTCCCGGACGGTGGCTGCCGGAGGAGCTCACCCAGGTCGTCACCGAGCGGCGGACACTGGTGGCGACGGCGGTGGGGCCTGCGCCCGAGGGCACGCCCGCTCCGGCGTCCCCTTCGTCGTCCCGGCCGTCCAGTGGGCCCACGCCAGGGATGGAGACCCCGACGTCGCCTCCGGCGCCGTCCGGTCCGACCCTGCTGGCGCAAGAGCGCCGGCGCGCGAGCGGCGGCACCCCGCCGCACCCGGCAGACGGGTACCGGCTGGCGATCTACGTGCTGCTCGGCCTCATCGTTGTGCTCGCGGTGACCACCGTGGGCCTGCACGTGCACTTCCACCGGGTCATGGGCAGTCCTGCGGAGTACACCCCCTTTCTCTATTCGTGCCAGGTCCTCGTCCACGCGGCACTGGCGGTGGCCTGGTTGCTCTGGTTCTCACGGGTGCGCGCCGTCGCCGAAGGGTTCGCACCCGGCAGGCTGCGCTACAGCCGGTCGGCGGCGGTGTGGGGTTGGTTCGTACCTGTGGGCAACCTCTTCCTGCCGAAGCAGATCAGCGATGACATGTGGCACGCTTCAAGTCCCTCCGGCGAGGCGATGGCTCCAGCGGGGCTCCTGCACACGTGGTGGGTCTTGTGGCTGGCCGTCTTCCTGACCTGGCCGGTCCTCTTTCCCGATCCGGTACTGGAGAACGCCTTCTGGCATGAAACCGCTCCCTTCCTGTTCCGGCTCCGGAGCTACCTCGGCGCCCAGGCACTGACCGTGGCGGCGGCGGTCGCCGCCTTCCTCTTCGTGCGCCGTCTGACCACCATGCAGGCGGCCAGGCTCGACTCCTGACCCGGTGTCCGCGGAAAGCGGTTTGGCCGGAGTGGGCGGTTGGGCTTAGACTCTCTCGCGCCGGTCGGTCGTGGCCAGGGTGTTACATGGTTCACGGTGTGCGTACCTCGTGCGGACCGGCTATGGTGGGGAACGCAGTTTCCGCTAAGGGCAGTGGCTCAATTGGCAGAGCACCGGTCTCCAAAACCGGCGGTTGGGGGTTCGAGTCCCTCCTGCCCTGCACGTTCGCAAGCCCGGTGCGCCCAGGCGCACCGGGCCACAGGCCAAGGAACAACGGGGACATCGAGCAGCCCGCGACCCTAAGGACCCCAGGTGACTCAGACTGACGCCGACGCCAAGCCCCACAAGGAGCCCAAGCGTCGCACGGGTCCGGTGGACTTCGTCAAGCAGGTCGTCGGAGAGCTGCGCAAGGTCCGTTGGCCCACGCGCCGGGAGCTGGTGACCTACACCATCGTCGTCCTGGTGTTCGTGGTGATGATCCTGGCCTACGTCTCCCTTCTGGACTTCGCCTTCGGTGAGGCCGTGACCTGGCTCTACTCCACCCTCGGCCGTCCCGCCGGGGTCTAGGCCGCCACCCGTGGAACGCCGCTCGCCATGAGCGGCGGCCACGGCGTCCGCCCTCCGGCCGCCGGCTCCCTCCTCGTCCGCGCGTTGGTCCCGCTCCGCCCGGAAAGACCGTAAGCTGGCAGAACCGGGTTCGACGTGGAGCGCTGTTCGGCGTGCGTCGACCCGCACTAGCGAATCCGACGAGAGAAAGAGCAGCCGTGTCCGAGTCCCCACTGACCTCTGACGACTTCCCCGAAGAGGAGCCGGATCAGTCGTCGGCGGATGAGACCGGCCTGGGCGAGCCTGTCGAGGAGCCTTCGGAGGTCGCGGCCGAGTCCGGCGCGACCGAGGAGGACACCGACGTCGAGAGCGTCGAGTCCGCCGAGCCGACGGAGACCGAAGAGCCCCGGCTGGACCCCGTCGAAGAGTTCAAGAACGAGCTTGTCCTGCTCCCCGGCGACTGGTACGTCGTGCACACCTACGCGGGCTACGAGAAGCGGGTCAAGGCCAACGTCGAGAGCCGTACGCAGTCGCTCAACATGGAGGACTACATCTTCCAGGTCGAGGTGCCCGAGCACGAGGTCACCGAGGTCAAGAGCGGCAAGCGCCAGCAGGTCACCGAGAAGGTCCTGCCCGGCTACGTGCTGGTCCGCATGGACCTCACCGACGAGTCGTGGTCGGCCATCCGCAACACCCCCGGTGTGACCGGATTCGTGGGCCTGTCCAACAAGCCCGCCCCGCTGAGCCTCACCGAGGTCGCCAAGCTCCTGGCGCCCGAGCCCGAGGTGGAGCCGGAGCAGGCGCAGCAGGCCAAGGGCGGCGGTGTCTCCGAGGCGCGTTCCGACGTGGCCTACGAGGTCGGCGAGTCCGTCACCGTGATGGAGGGCCCGTTCGCCACGCTGCCCGCCACCGTCAGCGAGATCAACCCGGACACCCAGAAGCTCAAGGTGCTCGTGTCGATCTTCGGCCGCGAGACCCCGGTCGAGCTCTCCTTCACCCAGGTCGCCAAGATCTGATCGGTCCCGCCCGGGCACCTGCCCGGGACGCGTAGACTTGGTGGGTCCGCCTTCGGGCGGACCCACTCCAGCACCCCGCTCCGGCGGGGTGTACTCCGGTCCGCCCGGTCCCGGCGGGCCGTCGCTCCCGTGTCCCGAACACGGGGCGCGCCCTCTTCGGCACCGGCGTCGGCCGCGTCCAGCACGGATGCCCGACGCCGTACAGGGAGGGCGGGGACCAGCTCACACCGCACATCAGGCAAAGGACCCGATATGCCTCCGAAGAAGAAACTGGCCGCACTCGTCAAGGTGCAGCTCCCCGCCGGTCAGGCGACCCCGGCGCCGCCCGTCGGTACCGCGCTCGGTCCGCACGGCGTCAACATCATGGACTTCTGCAAGCAGTACAACGCTGCCACGGAAGCCCAGCGCGGCAACGTCATCCCCGTAGAGATCTCCATCTACGAGGACCGTTCCTTCAGCTTCGTCACCAAGACGCCGCCGGCGCCCAAGCTGATCCTCAAGGCGGCCGGCCTGGACAAGGCCGCCACCACCCCGGGGCGCGGCAACGCCGGTTCCATCACCGCCGAGCAGGTCCGCGAGATCGCGCAGACCAAGCTGCCGGACCTCAACACCACCGACATCGAGGCCGCCGCCAAGATCGTCGCCGGCACCGCCCGCTCGATGGGCATCGAGGTCAAGTAGTCCCCCACCGGGGCGCTCGACGAACAGAACCACCGTGGCAGGGCCAGGCGCTGGCCCACCGACCACACGTTCCCTCAAGGAGAACAGCGTGAAGCGCAGCAAGAACCACCGCAAAGCCAGCGAGCTGGTGGACCGTGACAAGCTCTACAGCCCCGCCGAGGCCGTGAAGCTCGCCAAGGACACCTCCACCACCAAGTTCGACCCGACCGTCGAGGTCGCCCTGCGCCTGGGCGTCGACCCGCGCAAGGCCGACCAGATGGTCCGCGGCACCGTGAACCTGCCCAACGGCACCGGTAAGACCGCCCGGGTCCTGGTCTTCGCGACCGGTGACCGTGCGGAGCAGGCTCGCGCCGCCGGAGCGGACTACGTCGGTGACGACGACCTCGTCCAGGAGATCCTCAACGGTTTCCTCGACTTCGACGCCGTCGTGGCCACCCCGGACCTCATGGGCAAGGTCGGCCGCCTCGGCCGCGTGCTCGGTCCGCGCGGCCTCATGCCCAACCCCAAGACGGGCACCGTCACCCCGGACGTCGCCAAGGCCGTCACCGAGATCAAGGGCGGCAAGATCGAGTTCCGCGTCGACCGCCACGGGAACCTGCACTTCATCATCGGCAAGCTGTCGTTCGACGAGAGCAAGCTGCTGGAGAACTACCAGGCCGCGATCGACGAGGTGAACCGCATCAAGCCGTCCGCCGCCAAGGGCCGCTACATCAAGAAGGCCGTGGTCACCACGACCATGGGTCCGAGCATCCCGCTCGACGCCTAGTCTTCGCGAGGCCGAACGGCCCCCGGATCCCGTGCGGGATCCGGGGGCCGTCGTCGTTCGACCGTGTCGGCGGTGATGGCGCTAGAGGTCGGTGATCTCGTCCTCGGCGGGCATCTCGAAGGAGGTCTCGCCCAGCAGGGAGTAGACCATCGAGACGTCGGAGACCTCGTCACTGAAGTCCATGCGCATGGGGAAGCCGTCGTCGCTGATCCAGATGGCCACGTCCATGGCGTCGTCGACGCCGCCGACGAGCTCGTTCAGGGCGCTGCGCTGGTCGTCCTCCACCGCCTCCAGGTCCTCGGGGGTGAACGACCCCTCCAGGACGGTGGTCGAGACCCCGTCGACCTCCTCGGTCCCGGTCTCCTCCATCGTGTCGATCGAGGCGACCGCGCCCGCGACCTTGGGAAGCTCGGAGGTGTCGAACATGTTCTCGGTGACGGGCTGCTGGCCCTCACCCGCGGTGCCGCGGGCCCAGGCGGTGTCGACCTCCTGGAGGCCGTTGTGGTTCGACACCAGCATCTCGCCCTCGGCGGGCACGATGACGATCGAGGTGCTCAGCTCCTCGGTGCTCAGGTCCGAGCCGGAGCCGCCCAGCTCGGCGAGCTCGGCGAGCATCTCGCCCATGGCCGGCATGAACACGGTCACCTGAGCGGCCTGCGGGTCGGCCATCACCTCGTACGTGAAGGTCATCTCCGTCTCGCCGAGCTCGGGGTCGGTCGAGGTGATGTCCATGTCGAGGGTGTAGTTGTCGA
This sequence comes from Nocardiopsis sp. NRRL B-16309, assembly GCF_001279585.1. Lineage (GTDB taxonomy): Bacteria > Actinomycetota > Actinomycetes > Streptosporangiales > Streptosporangiaceae > Nocardiopsis. The sequence goes on from NZ_LGEC01000089.1 coordinate 29,921, forward strand.
CGGCCTCGGTGCGGGAGGCGAGGTCGCCGAGCAGCTCCAGGACGCCGGCGCTGCCGCTCTCGCCCTCGTCCGCGGCGGCGTCGGACGGGGTGCCCTCCGGCTCCTCCTCAGGGGCGCCACAGGCGCTCAGAGCGAGGGCGAGGGTCATGGAGCCGGCGGCGAAGAGGCCCGGCTTGGTGGTCTTCACGGGAGATTCGCTTTCTCGTGTCGGGGGAGGGGCACGTCGGCGAGCGGGGATGCCCACTACCGTCACATGGTGGCACGTGCGGAGGACGAACCCGACCGAAGGGGACGCCGGGGCGGCGGGCGCGGTCGCGCGGCGGGGGTGAGGCACGCCTCGTCCACGGGCGCCGATTCCGGTGTGCGAAGGACGCCCGCCGTCCGGTACGCTGGGTTCTTGCCGAAGACCGCTGGTCGTCACCCGAACGGGTGACCTAAGGACCCATCCGCGATGGGCGCCCGCGCAGGTGTCACTCAAGCTTTCCCGTTCCGGGGGCGCATGCCCCGAGCGAACGCGGATGTGCCCCGTGCGCCTCGCGCTCGGGGCTTTCTCTCGTGCTGACGCCGATCGCGTGAGTCCTTGGGGACCAACCAGCGTTCACTGTTGGAAGGAGTCCCATGGCGAGGCCGGACAAGGCAGCTGCGGTCGCCGAACTCACGGACGAGTTCCGTGAGTCGAACGGCGCCGTGCTGACCGAATACCGGGGGCTCAGTGTGGCTCAGCTCACCGAGCTGCGCCGTAGCCTCGGCCAGAACGCGCGTTTTCGCATCGTCAAGAACACGCTGACCAAGATCGCGGCGAACCAGGCGGGTCTGGAGGAGCAGGTCAAGGACCTGTTCGAGGGACCGTCCGCCATCGCCTTCGTCCACGGCGACGTGGTCGAGGCCGCCAAGGGTCTGCGTGACTTCTCGAAGGCGAACTCGCCGCTGGTGATCAAGGGCGGCGTCATCGACGGCAAGTCGATGAGCGCCGAGGACATCACCAAGCTGGCCGACCTGGAGTCCCGCGAGGTTCTCCTCTCGAAGATGGCCGGTGCGCTCAAGGCCAAGCAGGGCCAGGCCGCCGCCGTCTTCCAGGCGCTGCCCTCCAAGACTGTGCGTCTCGCGCAGGCTCTGGCGGACAAGCGCAACGAGGAAGCCGCTTAAACCCTTTGAACCACGGCGGGTGCCGCGACGGCGCCCGGCCGAAGGCTCGCACGTGACGCCGTCGGGTGCGCGTGTCTGTAGAGAAAGAGAGATCGCATCATGGCGAAGCTCAGCAACGAGGACCTGCTTGCCGCGTTCGAGGAGATGACCCTTCTCGAGCTGTCCGAGTTCGTGAAGCTCTTCGAGGACAAGTTCGACGTCACCGCCGCCGCTCCGGCCGCCGTCGTCGCTGCCCCGGGCACCGGTGGCGGCGCCGCCGAGGCCGCCGAGGAGCAGACCGAGTTCGACGTCATCCTCGAGTCCGCCGGTGACAAGAAGATCCAGGTCATCAAGGAGGTCCGCGGCCTCACGAGCCTGGGCCTCAAGGAGGCCAAGGACCTGGTCGACAACGCTCCGAAGGCTCTGCTCGAGGGCGCCAACAAGGAAGCCGCTGAGAAGGCCAAGGCCGCTCTCGAAGGCGCCGGCGCCACCGTCACCCTCAAGTAGTCCTCCGCGGGGCCCAGAGTCCCGCTGGTCTGCGCACACGCGGCCGTCCCTCCGTCGGGAGGGGCGGCCGTTGTGCTTTTTGGGGCATCCGTGTTTTCTGGGGGCCGCCGCTCGTTCCTCGCTTTGGCCCCGTGCTCGGGGCGCTGGAGGCCAGATGTTCTTCGTCGTCGACTTGCCTTGCTCGTCCCTCGCGGCGGCCCCGTCTCCTCCTGCAGAACACTGGCGCGCCCCTCGCGACACCCCCTGTGGTCCCGCAGGCTGAACGGCCACGTCCAACCCCCTGGTCTTGAGGTGCAGGGGGTCGTGGTGAGCCGTTCCGCTAACCATGACCCCCAGCGGGTTAGGGTTGGCCGCACAGCGTGCCTCAGCCCCAGGGGGTCTATCCGGGCCAAAGCGAGGGACGAGCGGCGGCCCAAAGAAGACACAGGGGTGAGGGGCGTGCCGGTGCCTGCAGGAGGAGTCTCTGCCGCCAGCGAGGAACGAGCCAGGCAGTAGCGACGACGAAGGACCCGGCGTGAAGCGCCCCGAACCCCACACCCTCGTGTGCGAAAGGTCCGTGGGACGCGATAATCTCCCGTCTCGGGTTTCTTGACGGGCTCCGGGGAGAGTGTTTACCCGGTGGGGGCGGGGGAATCCTTCCGGGTGTCCGACGGCTCCCCGAACCCCCTGGGAGCCAGGGCAGGCGCGTTCGCTCAGCCATGGGGCCACAGGCTCCGGATCGGGTCCGAATCCGCCCTCCGGCGAAGATTCGGAGGCCGGTGGGCTTGACGGATCGCCCTTCGCGGGCGATCCTGCCGGTGTCGTGAGTGGTGCTGTGAAGCGTGAGTGGACAGCGGTGTAGTGTTCGGCTACACTGCTCTTTTGCGCTGCCCTTTGGTGATCCCTGTGTCGGAGTACGGCTGCCGCCCATCCCGTTTCGTCTGGACACGGTAGGCCCGTTCCCGCTCGATGTGACCGTCTCAACCGCGTTGCGGCGGTCCTTCTCGTGACGGATCGTCTGGCGTGCGCGCTTCAACCGCCACAAGCCTTCGGAAGGACCCCTGTTGGCAGCCTCGCGCAACGCCTCCGCTGACGCCCTTGGTCCGCACCGCGTTTCATTCGCCCGTATTCAGGAACCACTCGAGGTCCCGAACCTGCTTGCTCTGCAGACCGAGTCGTTCGACTGGCTGCTGGGCAACGACAAGTGGAAGACCCGGGTAGAGACGGCCCGAAACGCTGGCCGCAAGGACGTTCCGGAGCAGTCCGGCCTCGAAGAGATCTTCGAGGAGATCAGTCCTATCGAGGACTTCTCGGGCACGATGTCGCTGTCGTTCCGCGACCATCGGTTCGAGCCGCCCAAGTACTCCGAAGAGGAGTGCAAGGACAAGGACATGACCTACTCCGCCCCGATGTTCGTCACGGCGGAGTTCATCAACAACGACACCGGTGAGATCAAGAGCCAGACGGTGTTCATGGGCGACTTCCCGCTCATGACCGTCAAGGGCACCTTCATCATCAACGGCACCGAGCGCGTCGTCGTGTCCCAGCTGGTCCGCTCCCCGGGCGTGTACTTCGACAAGTCGCTCGACAAGACCTCGGACAAGGACCTCTTCGGCTGCAAGGTCATCCCCTCGCGGGGTGCCTGGCTGGAGTTCGAGGTCGACAAGCGGGACTTCGTCGGCGTCCGCATCGACCGCAAGCGCAAGCAGGGCGTCACCGTCCTGCTCAAGGCGCTGGGCTGGACGACCGACCAGATCCTGGAGCGCTTCGGCCAGTACGAGTCGATCCGCAACACCCTGGAGAAGGACCCGACCGCCGGTACCGACGACGCCCTGCTGGACATCTACCGCAAGCTGCGTCCGGGAGAGCCGCCCACGAAGGAGTCGGCCCAGGCGCTGTTGGAGAACCTCTACTTCAACCCCAAGCGCTACGACCTGGCGAAGGTCGGCCGCTACAAGATCAACAAGAAGCTCGGCCTGGACGCCGACTACACGCAGGGCACGCTGACCGAAGAGGACATCGTCGCCACGATCGACTACATGGTCCGCCTGCACGCGGGCGAGGTGGAGAAGGAGACCGTCCGCGGCCTCCGTCCGATCGAGACCGACGACATCGACCACTTCGGCAACCGCCGCCTGCGCACCGTCGGCGAGCTCATCCAGAACCAGGTCCGCCTGGGCCTGGCCCGCATGGAGCGCGTCGTGCGCGAGCGGATGACGACCCAGGACGTCGAGGCGATCACGCCCCAGACCCTGATCAACATCCGTCCCGTCGTCGCCTCCATCAAGGAGTTCTTCGGCACCTCGCAGCTGTCCCAGTTCATGGACCAGACCAACCCGCTCGCGGGTCTGACCCACAAGCGCCGCCTCTCGGCGCTGGGTCCGGGCGGTCTGTCCCGTGAGCGCGCCGGCTTCGAGGTCCGCGACGTCCACCCCTCGCACTACGGCCGCATGTGCCCGATCGAGACGCCCGAAGGACCGAACATCGGTCTGATCGGCTCGCTCGCCGGGTACGGCCGCGTGAACTCGTTCGGTTTCGTGGAGACCCCCTACCGCCGGGTCGTCGACGGTCGGATCACCGACCAGGTCGACTACCTGACCGCGGACGAGGAGGACCTCTACGTCATCGCGCAGGCGAACACGCCGACCAACCCGGACGGCACCTTCGCCGAGGCCGGCGTGCTCGTCCGCCGTAAGGGCGGCGAGTTCGAGCAGGTCAGCACCGACGAGGTCGACTACATGGACGTGTCGCCGCGCCAGATGGTGTCGGTCGCCACCGCCATGATCCCGTTCCTGGAGCACGACGACGCCAACCGCGCGCTCATGGGTTCCAACATGCAGCGCCAGGCCGTGCCGCTGCTGCGCGCCGAGTCGCCCTTCGTGGGCACCGGCATGGAGTACCGCGCCGCCACCGACGCCGGTGAGGTCGTCCTCAACGAGAAGGCCGGTGTCGTCGAGGACGTCACCGCCGACTACGTCACCGTGATGGCCGACGACGGCACGCGCAAGACGTACCGCATGGGCAAGTTCCAGCGCTCCAACCAGGGCACCTGCTTCAACCAGCGCCCCATCGTCGCCGAGGGCATGCGGGTCGAGGCCAAGCAGGTCCTGGCCGACGGTCCGTCCACGGACCAGGGCGAGATGTCGCTGGGCAAGAACCTCCTCGTGGCGTACATGTCGTGGGAGGGCCACAACTACGAGGACGCGATCATCCTCTCCCAGCGCCTGGTGCAGGACGACGTCCTCTCCTCGATCCACATCGAGGAGCACGAGGTCGACGCCCGTGACACCAAGCTGGGCCCGGAGGAGATCACCCGCGAGATCCCCAACGTCAGCGAGGAGGTCCTGGCCGACCTCGACGACCGGGGCATCATCCGCATCGGCGCCGAGGTCGTCGACGGCGACATCCTCGTCGGCAAGGTCACGCCCAAGGGCGAGACCGAGCTGACCCCGGAGGAGCGCCTGCTGCGCGCCATCTTCGGTGAGAAGGCGCGCGAGGTCCGCGACACCTCCCTGAAGGTGCCGCACGGCGAGACCGGCAAGGTCATCGGCGTCCGCGTGTTCAGCCGCGAGGACGGCGACGAGCTCGCGCCCGGCGTCAACGAGATGGTCCGCGTCTACGTGGCCCAGAAGCGCAAGATCACCGACGGTGACAAGCTCGCCGGCCGTCACGGCAACAAGGGCGTCATCTCCAAGATCCTGCCGCAGGAGGACATGCCGTTCCTGGAGGACGGCACGCCCGTCGACATCATCCTCAACCCGCTGGGCGTGCCCGGCCGGATGAACGTCGGACAGGTGCTGGAGGTCCACCTGGGGTGGCTGGCCAAGAACGGCTGGCTGGTCGAGGGGGCCGAGGAGGCCTGGCAGAAGTCGCTGCACGACATCGGCGCCGCCGAGGTCGAGCCGAACTCCCGCGTCGCGACGCCGGTGTTCGACGGCCTGCGCGGTGACGAGCTGTCCGGCCTGATCCAGTCGGTGCGCCCCAACAAGGACGGCAACCGCCTCATCAACGAGGACGGCAAGGCCCTCCTGTTCGACGGCCGCACCGGTGAGCCCTTCGCCGAGCCGATCTCCGTCGGCTACAAGTACATCCTGAAGCTCCACCACCTCGTGGACGACAAGATCCACGCGCGCTCCACCGGCCCGTACTCCATGATCACCCAGCAGCCGCTGGGCGGTAAGGCGCAGTTCGGCGGCCAGCGCTTCGGTGAGATGGAGGTGTGGGCCCTGGAGGCCTACGGCGCCGCCTACGCCCTCCAGGAGCTGCTCACCATCAAGTCCGACGACGTGGTGGGCCGGGTCAAGGTCTACGAGGCCATCGTCAAGGGCGAGAACATCCCCGAGCCGGGCATCCCTGAGTCCTTCAAGGTGCTCATCAAGGAGATGCAGTCGCTCTGTCTGAACGTGGAGGTGCTGTCCAGTGACGGTATGTCCATCGAGATGCGGGACAGCGACGAGGACGTCTTCCGCGCCGCGGAAGAACTGGGAATCGACCTGGGTCGGCGCGAGCCGAGCAGTGTCGAAGAGGTCTAACTTCCGCATGTTTCGAGAGCAGGGGACGAATTAAGTGCTCGACGTCAACTTCTTCGACGAGCTGCGCATCGGCCTGGCCACGGCCGACGACATTCGCCAGTGGTCGCACGGCGAGGTCAAGAAGCCCGAGACCATCAACTACCGCACCCTGAAGCCCGAGAAGGACGGACTCTTCTGCGAGAAGATCTTCGGCCCGACCCGGGACTGGGAGTGCTACTGCGGCAAGTACAAGCGCGTCCGCTTCAAGGGCATCATCTGTGAGCGCTGCGGCGTCGAGGTGACCCGCGCCAAGGTGCGCCGCGAGCGGATGGGCCACATCGAGCTCGCCGCTCCCGTCACGCACATCTGGTACTTCAAGGGCGTGCCCTCCCGTCTGGGCTACCTGCTGGACCTGGCGCCGAAGGATCTCGAGAAGATCATCTACTTCGCCGCCTACATGGTCACGTGGGTGGACACCGACGCCCGTGAGCGCGACCTCCAGTCCCTGGAGGCGCGGATCTCGGTCGAGAAGCAGCACCTGGAGCAGCGCCGCGACTCCACCATCGAGGAGCGCCACCGCAAGCTGGAGGCCGACCTCGCCGAGCTGGAGGAGCAGGGCGCCAAGGGCGACGCGCGCCGCAAGGTGCGCGAGGGCGCCGAGCGCGAGATGCGCCAGCTGCGCGACCGCGCGCAGCGGGAGATCGACCGCCTCGACGAGGTGTGGAACCGCTTCAAGAACCTCAAGGTCCAGGACCTGGAGGGCGACGAGATGCTCTACCGCGAGATGCGGGACCGCTTCGGGAAGTACTTCCGCGGCGGCATGGGCGCTCAGGCCATCCAGGACCGGCTCGCCAACTTCGAGCTGGACACCGAGGCGGAGAAGCTCCGGGAGACCATCCGCACGGGCAAGGGCCAGAAGAAGGCCCGCGCCCTGAAGCGGCTCAAGGTCGTCTCGGCGTTCCTCAACACCACCAACAGCCCCATGGGCATGGTGCTCGACTGCATCCCGGTCATCCCGCCGGACCTGCGTCCGATGGTGCAGCTGGACGGTGGCCGCTTCGCGACCTCCGACCTCAACGACCTGTACCGCCGGGTGATCAACCGGAACAACCGCCTCAAGCGGCTGCTGGACCTGGGCGCGCCCGAGATCATCGTCAACAACGAGAAGCGGATGCTGCAGGAGGCCGTCGACGCGCTGTTCGACAACGGCCGCCGCGGCCGCCCGGTCACCGGGCCGGGCAACCGTCCGCTCAAGTCGCTGTCCGACATGCTCAAGGGCAAGCAGGGCCGGTTCCGCCAGAACCTGCTCGGCAAGCGCGTCGACTACTCCGGCCGTTCGGTCATCGTCGTCGGCCCGCAGCTGAAGCTGCACCAGTGCGGTCTGCCCAAGCAGATGGCCCTGGAGCTGTTCAAGCCGTTCGTGATGAAGCGCCTGGTCGACCTGAACCACGCGCAGAACATCAAGAGCGCCAAGCGCATGGTGGAGCGGTCCCGTCCGGTCGTGTGGGACGTCCTCGAAGAGGTCATCACCGAGCACCCGGTGCTGCTCAACCGTGCTCCGACGCTGCACCGCCTGGGCATCCAGGCCTTCGAGCCGCAGCTGGTCGAGGGCAAGGCCATCCAGATCCACCCGCTCGTGTGCACGGCGTTCAACGCCGACTTCGACGGTGACCAGATGGCCGTGCACCTGCCGCTGTCCGCCGAGGCCCAGGCCGAGGCGCGGCTGCTGATGCTGGCCACGAACAACATCCTCAAGCCGTCCGACGGCAAGCCCGTGACCATGCCCACCCAGGACATGATCATCGGCCTGTACTACCTGACGACGGAGAAGCCCGGTGCCGCGGGCGAGGGGCGGGCCTTCCGCTCCCCGGCCGAGGCGATCATGGCCTACGACCTGGGCGACCTGGACCTGCAGGCGAAGATCCGCCTGCGGATCGCCGACGGCGCCCCGGCGCCGAAGGACTGGACGCCGCCGGAGGGCTGGGAGCAGGGCGAGCCCTACACCCTGGAGACGACCCTGGGGCGGTACCTCTTCAACGAGGCCACCCCGGTCGACTACCCGTACGTCAACTTCCAGGTGGGCAAGAAGCAGGTCTCGACCCTGGTCAACGACCTGGCCGAGGGCTACCCCAAGGTGCAGGTCGCCACGACCCTGGACGCCCTGAAGGACGCCGGCTACCGCTGGGCCACCCGGTCCGGCCTGACCATCGGCATCGAGGACGTCGTCGCGCCGCCGCGCAAGGCCGAGATCCTCTCCGGATACGACCGCAAGGCCGACAAGATCCAGCGGGAGTTCGACCGCGGTCTCATCACCGACGACGAGCGCCGCCAGGAGCTCACCGAGGTGTGGACCCAGGCCACCGCCGAGGTCGCGCGGAACATGGAGGACAACTTCCCCGCCGACAACCCGGTGTGGATGATGGTCCAGTCCGGCGCCCGTGGTAACCCGATGCAGGTGCGTCAGATCGCCGGTATCCGCGGTCTGGTCTCCAACACCAAGGGTGAGACGATCCCGCGTCCGATCAAGTCCTCCTACCGCGAGGGCCTGTCCGTGCTGGAGTACTTCATCTCCACGCACGGTCAGCGCAAGGGTCTGGCCGACACCGCCCTGCGTACCGCCGACTCGGGTTACCTGACCCGCCGTCTGGTGGACGTCGCGCAGGACGTCATCGTCCGTGAGATCGACTGCGGCACCGACCGGTCGCTGTGGCACGAGGTCGGCGAGAAGAACGCCGCCGGAGTCGTGGTGCGCAAGCACAACGTCGAGAACACCGGTTTCGGCCGCACCCTGGCCGAGGACACCGTGGACGCCGACGGCAACCTGGTGCTGCCCGCGCTGAGCGACACCTCCGAGCAGAACATCGACAAGCTGGTGGCGGCCGGGCTGACCCGGGTGCGCATCCGCTCGTCGCTGACCTGTGAGGCGAAGATCGGTGTGTGCACCACCTGCTACGGCCGCTCCATGGCCACCGGCAAGCCGGTGGACGTCGGTGAGGCGATCGGTATCATCGCGGCCCAGTCCATCGGTGAGCCCGGTACGCAGCTGACCATGCGGACCTTCCACATGGGTGGTTCGGCCGGTCAGGACATCACCCACGGTCTGCCCCGTGTCCAGGAGCTCTTCGAGGCCCGCATCCCCAAGGGTGTGGCCCCGATCTCCGAGATGGAGGGCCGGATCCGGATCGACGACACCGAGAAGAGCCGTAAGATCGTCGTCATTCCCGACGACGGCACGGACGAGATCGCCTACCCGGTGCCGATGCGTGCCCAGCTGCTCGTCAGTGACGGTGACCACGTCACGGTCGGCCAGCAGCTGATCCAGGGTGCGATCAACCCGCACGAGGTTCTCCGTATCCAGGGCCCGCGCGCGGTGCAGCAGCACCTCGTGTCGGAGGTCCAGGAGGTGTACAAGTCGCAGGGTGTGTCCATCCACGACAAGCACATCGAGATCATCGTCCGCCAGATGCTCAAGCGGGTGAACATCCTGGAGTCGGGTGACACCGAGCTCCTGCCGGGTGAGATGGTGGAGCGGCCGAAGTTCGAGCGGATCAACCGCCGCGTCGTCTCCGAGGGCGGTCAGCCCGCGGCCGGACGTCCGGTCCTGCTCGGCATCACGAAGGCGTCGCTGGCCACGGAGTCGTGGCTGTCGGCGGCCTCCTTCCAGGAGACGACCCGGGTGCTCACCGAGAACGCGATCCACGGTAAGAGCGACCCGCTGCTGGGCCTCAAGGAGAACGTCATCATCGGTAAGCTCATCCCGGCCGGTACGGGTATCCCCCAGTACCGCAACATCCGGGTGGAGCCGACCGAGGAGGCGAAGGCTTCGATGTACTCGGTCTCCGGGTACGAGGAGCCGAGCGAGTACACCTTCGGACAGGGCTCGGGCGAGGCCGTCCCGCTGGAGGAGTACGACTTCGGTCCCTACAACAGGTAAGAGCGATTGGCTGAACTGACGGCGGCGGTCAGCCACCCCCGGCTGGGGGTGGTGCCGCCGCCGTTCGCCGTGGTCGGTCCGCACACGGTGGTGTGGACGGGGAGAGGGCGCTGCGGCGCCGGCTGGAGAGCAGGCACACAGTGACTGAAAACGGGGGCGGACGGGGCTCCGGTGCGGCGGATTCGTGGTTCAAGCCGACGGAGAACCGCTACCGCACGCAGTCCGAGTACCAGGACCCGCTCGAGGAAGAGAATGACGACGCGGCGGTCTTCCCGGACAGCGGGGGCTATGCCGGGCTGAGCTCGTCGCGCCCGCCCATGGTGGAGCCGTACCCGGAGGCGCTCGGCGGCCCTCCGCCGGCGGCTCCGCCGTCCACGCACGCCATCTCCTACCCCGGCGCGAGCCAGGCGGCCTTCCAGCCCCTGACCCGCGTGCCCGGGGACCACGACGAGGACCCGGCCCAGGACACGGGGGAGCGGGGGTTCCCCGGTGTGGCCGCGAGCGCCCAGGTGCCGCTGCCGCCGGAGGAGTCGGGTTCGACGGGCGACGAGGTGTGGGGGCGCGACTCCTGGGCTCCGTCCGGCGCGCAGCAGTCGGACTCCGAGGACGCGCCGACCGCGGACGACACCCCGTGGGGCGCTCCGGAGCCGTCGGCCACCGGCGTCTCCTGGAACGCGCCGGAGGGCGCGTCCGCCGATCCGGCGACCGCCGGGTCGGACACGGGGGCGTGGAACCCCGCGCGGGAATCCGGTCCGGGGTGGGACCCGGCCCCGGGATCCGGCGAGGGTTCGTCCTGGCCCGCGTCAGACGGGCCCCTGGGCGGCGTTCCCGGTGCTAGCGCGTCGTGGGACGCGTCCGACGCCCCGGCGGCGGGAGAGCCGCGATGGGACGCGCCGGTGGGCGCCGACCCGAGTCTGGACGGCCCGGTCGGTTCCGACGCGGGCGCCTGGACGCCGGAGCGGCCCGTAGATGACGCGCCGTGGGGTGCGCCGGACGGGGCGACCCTGAACCCGGACTCCGCCGGTTCCGGCCCTGACGCGGATTCGCGTGGCCCGGCCCGGTCGGAGGACTCCGACGCGTGGAATCCCGCACCGTCGGCGGATGACGCCCCGTGGGGTACGCCGTCGCGTACGGACGATGCTCCGTGGAGCGGTCCTGACCAGTCGTGGGACCCGCCGGTGGGCGCCGACCCGAGTCTGGACGGCCCTGTGGCTTCCGACGCGGGCGCCTGGACGCCGGAGC
>NZ_LGEC01000090.1 GCF_001279585.1 Nocardiopsis sp. NRRL B-16309
ACCGTTCCCGTCGGCGAAGCTGCGGATGTAGATCTGGTAGACGGCGGCGCTGCGCCACCACTCCCCGCGCGTGGCCGGGGACGCGGTGCTGTGGGTCATGGAAGCTCCAAGGTGTCTGGTGGGTGCGGTCACTTGATCGCGCCCGCGGTCAGGCCGTCGACGATCCTGCGCTGGAAGAACAGCACGAGGAGCACCAGCGGGATCGTGACGACCACGCCGGCTGCCATCTGGGTGCCGAACGGCGTTGCGAACTGGGTCGCGCCCGTGAAGCGGGACAGCGCAACGGGCGCGGTCTGCATCGAGGCGTCGTTGGTCATGGTCAGTGCGATGAGGAACTCGTTCCAGGCGGCGATGAAGGTGATGATCGCCGTGGTGAAGATGCCCGGGGGCGTACACCTCATGGAGTCGGCTGGGGGATGTGGTCGGGGGCGCCTGACAACGTTGTCCGAGCGAACCAGAAGGCGATCGGCTCAGGTTCCGCTGCTGCCCGCGCGGGCCTGACCCGGTGGACGGGATAGAATCCGCACGTGAGGCCTGAGCTAAATCGAATTAGCCTGAGTATGCGCACCACATCACCGCCGTGTCAATAGGCAACCTGCAGGTAACAAATTGACGCGGCGTTCGTCACACGCGACCCTGGACCCTTCCAGGACCAGGAGGATCCACTCATGGCACAGAGACGCGTTACCCTCGCCCAAGTGGCCGAGGAGGCCGGCGTCTCGTCGACGACCGCGTCGTTCGTGCTCTCCGGGCGCACCGACATGCGGATCTCGCCCGACGCCCAGCGCCGTGTGCGCGAGGCTTCCGACCGCCTGGGCTACCGGCCCAATCTGACCGCGCGGGGCCTGCGCACCAAGGTCACGCATACCTTCGGCCTGGTCTCGGACATCATCGCCAGCAGCGGGTACGCGGGCGAGATCATCCGCGGTGCGGTGGACGAGGCCGCCACGCACCAGCACATGCTGTTCGTGGGCGAGACCCAGGGCGACGCGGACCTGGAACGGCAGCTGGTCCAGGAGCTGTTCGACCGGCAGGTGGACGGCCTGGTCTACGCGGTGTTGGGTCCGCGCCCGTGCGTCCCGCCCGAGACGCTGCGCCACCGCCCGGCCGTCCTGCTGCAGTGCATCGCCGACGGCTTCGACCTGCCCAAGGTCATGCCGGACGACGCCCAGGCGGGACGCGAGTCGGCACGTGCCCTCATGGTCGTGGGCCATCGCGAGGGCGTCTACGCGATCGGTGCCCACCACAGGACCGAGGCCCACCCGGCGGGGATACCGGCCGGTCTCGCCCGCATGAACGGCGTGGAGGAGGTCATGGCCGAGCACGGCACCCGCCTGGCCGGTGCCCTGCAGTGCACCTGGGAACCCGCGGAGGGCTTCGCGGCGGTGCGCTCACTCCTGGACTCCGGCGTCCGCCCCCGCGCGCTCATCTGCGCCAACGACCGTGTGGCCATGGGCGCCTACCAGGCCCTCCAGGAGGACGGCCTGCGCATCCCCGAGGACACCTCCGTCGTGTCCGTCGACAACTCCGACCTCGCCACCTGGCTCCGGCCGGCGCTGAGCTCGGTGGATCTTCCCTACTACGAGATGGGACGCCTGTCGGTCCGGCTCCTGGCCGAGCCCGGGGACGCGAACGGCGTCCACCGGGTTCCCATGCGCATGGTGGCGCGCGACTCCGTGGCCGCGCCCGCAGGCTGAAGCTGCGTGGCGCTCGATCCGACTACCGCTTCATCCGCTTGAGCGCCCAGGGCATCAGCTCCTCCAGAACTGTCCCGGGCGATATGCTGAGGCCTATTTGGGCTATGCCGACCGGTTGTAAGGATCCGGCGCCCGAGGGGTCGAGGACCGCGGCCCCACCGTGATCGCACTGCCCTCGCAGCGCCATGCCTTACGGCGGTACCTGCGCCGAGGGCGGCGCGGACGCCGATCGCATTTGCGACCGTGACGGCCACCTTTTCCGCAACCTCCAGATGCCTGAGCTCCTGGGGCCACCACCGCAACACCGCGAGGGAAGCCAGCGCGGCGAATCCTCGCTTCTCACCACGACGTCCACGCGCGGACTACCCCGGCCTGTCCTGACAGAAGAAATCCAAGAGCCGCACTCCCGATCGGCTTCGCACCCCTCAGCGTGGTGAATTCTCTCCGCATGGCATTAATCACTTTTCGTTGTCATGATCGCGGATTCACTCACCGTGGGTAGCCAAGCCTTCTCCACGGCCGGGACGCCCCTTGGACTGTGGAGCATCGGAGAGTGGCCGGATGACCGAGCTGTGTATGGCCAGTGATGGGCACGACCGACGAGTCGGTGCCGGAACACTGCTCCCAGTTGGCGCTCACGCGGCCCGGACCAGCCCGCCCCTGTCGGTTGAAATTCATGCGAGGAGATAGCCTCCCGCGTGCGAGTGATCGCCGAGGAGAGTCCGCCCTCGCCGGGGCCCAGCTCGACATCACCTGCAACCCGCACACACGGCTCTACTACGCACCCCTGCCTCAGGTGAGCCTCTTCCGAGACGGCGGGGCCGCGAGGACCATCAACGGAACCCGCTCCCTGGAGGAGCTCAGGCTGGAGCTCTCCGAGTTCCAGTGAGGCACAGTCGCCTGCACTTGGTGACCTGAGGACCCGGGAAACACGGCTCCACCAAGCTCAGTACATGCCACTCTGAGGCAACGCGTCAGCGTCCGCGGACACGGCACCGTGCTGCGAGAAGTCGGCTTCGAACTTCGCCGGCGGGACCAAACCGATCTCGCCGTGCAGGCGGTGATGGCCGAATCAGTTCATGTACTCGGCGACCGCGATCCCGAGGTGCTCCAGGTTCTTCCAGGGCCGCAGCCCGCGGACCAGATTGGCTGAGTAGCGAGTGGATCGCTTCGGCCAGGACGTTGTCGATAGGAGCCGCGGCTGTCGGTCGGAGCGTGCGGATTCCTGGGACGCAACGGCTGGTCCCGCCAGGTCCCGGTCTGCGTCCACGACGCTGCCGAGGATGAGCCAGTGCTCGTCCCGCCGAGCTGCCCCGAGTTCGTCCGGTTCCTGCGAGGGGGCGGCGCCGTCACCAAGCTGTCGCGGCCCCCTGCCACCAGCAACGACACCACCCGTCACGACCAACCATGATCAAGGAACTACAGATGCCGTGGCAGTGCCTACTCCACGATTCCGATGGGACTGTCGACCACGTAGCGCCATTCGCCGTCGGTACCACGGCGGGCCACCTCCACAGTAGTGCCCGACAACGACAGCGCAGACCCGTCCGGGCCTGTTCCCTCCAACGCCCAGTCCGCGTGCATGAGTGCCACACCGTCTACCTCGAAGGCGACCGTCGGGTTCAGCACGAACGACTTGCTCGCCGCGGTCAGCAAGCCAGTGAGCTGCTCGCGAATCGCATCCAGTCCGACAACAGCTTGCTCGGCAGACGCCACAAACACCGCATTCCGCTCATACAAATCCATTAGTCCTTCGATGTCCTGAGCGAGGAACTTCTCCAAGAACCTTTCCTGAAGAGCGCGGGGAGTAGAGGTGAGCATTGCAATATCCTTCTCTTCAAGGGGCTTATGCGTGGGCGCCGACCCTGAGCTCTGTCTTCTCAAACATTGCTGCGAAAGTCGGTGAAGACAGCGACGTCGTCAGCGATCCGGTGGCGGTGTCGAGTGGGTCAATGAGCGGGGTCGTGCTGGTTCCGCAGCGTGACTACAAGCGACGTCCCGGGTCGAGATCACGGCGATGAGACCGTACTGGGTGACACTGGCAATCCGGGCGGCCACGGCCAGGTCGCCAAACGGGACGATCATCGATGTCGTCCTGCTCATACCCTGCCCGAGCCCCGCCGCACGGTCTTGCTCCCTGACGTACCGGGCTTGTTCATACGCGTACATCTGCAAGGCCATATCTCCGAACCTGTACCAGTACTCACGCCCTGGTAGGACGGGGATGTATCGCCACTGCCACCGAGGCGACTCGCCGCCTGCCTCAGATGCGGTCACGGCGGCGCACGACCACCGCCCCGTTGTGAACTCCTGCGGCGGGGCCACCGTCATCGGCTGAGACGACCGGGACCCCAGGGAAACCACTGCCGGATCGCTGAGATCGCGGTCGCCAGGCTCTCCCGGACGGAAAGACCACCGACACCTGGTCGACCCTGGCGAACTCCAGCGTGACCTCGGCCCGCAGGCCGTGCACAGCGTCCCGCGCCGCCGAAGCCCGCCAGGCGCCGTCCGAAACGATTACCGACGGCCTCATTGACCGCATCATCGGCCGGATTCTCGTCGGCCACGACTGGGCGTTCGACGCCCAGCACCCGCACGCAGAGCGGGCGTTCACCGTCAATCCCCGTGCGGCGATCGGCAACTCGTCCGCGTCTCGACTTGTCACGGTGGACCGCACAGATCCAATCAAGGAGGATGCGATGACCACGACCGCTGAGTCGGTGACGGCCTTCACCACCGGTCTCTACATCGACGGGGTATGGGCCACCGCGGCCGAGACCTTCGACAACCTGAACCCGGCCACCGGCGAGCTGCTGGTGAAGGTCTCCAGCGGCAGCGCCGAGGACATCGACCGCGCCGTCCAGGCTGCTCGCACCGCTCTCGACGGGGTCTGGGCGGAAACGACCGGCGTGGCCCGGGGCCGGCTGCTCAACCGACTCGCCGACCTGATCGAGCGCGACGCGGCCGAGTTCGCTCGGCTGGAGGCCCTCGACGTGGGCAAGCCGGTTGGCCAGCCCGGTATCCTGGACGTCCCCAACACGGTGGCCACGTTCCGCCACTTCGCCGGCTGGGCGGACAAGATCCAGGGTGCGACGATCCCGACCGCCGGCTACCTCGGTGTGGCGAAGACGCACTCCTACACCGTCCGCGAGCCCGTCGGCGTGATCGGTGCGATCGTGTCGTGGAACACGCCGCTGATGATCGCGGGCTGGAAGCTCGGCCCGGCGCTCGCTGCGGGCAACACCATCGTCGTCAAGCCGCCGGAGGACGCTCCGTTGTCGATCCTGCACCTCGGCCGGCTCATCGAGGAGGCCGGGTTCCCGGCCGGAGTGGTCAACATCGTCCCCGGTCTCGGTCGCACCGCGGGCGCGGCGCTCGTGGCCCACCCCGGCGTCGACAAGATCAGCTTCACCGGGTCGCCGGAGGTCGGTCGGCAGATCCAGAAGGTGGCAGCGGACACCTTCAAGCGTGTCACCCTCGAACTCGGCGGGAAGACGCCGCAAATCGTCTGTGAGGACGCCGACGTCGAGGCGGCCATCCAGGGCATCGCGATGGGCCTCTTCTTCAACCAGGGCGAGACGTGCGCGGCCGGAACCAGGATCCTCGTCCACCACTCGCACTACGACACCGTCGTCAACGCACTCGCACAGGCGGCCGAGGCCCAGATCCTTGGCGACCCCTTCGCCGAGTCCACCACGATGGGGGCCCTCGTCAACGAGCGCCAGCAGCAGCGTGTGCTCGACTACATCGAGAAGGGCAAGGCCGAGGGTGCGCGACTCGTCGCCGGCGGCGCTCGGCCCGACCAGCCCGGTTTCTTCGTGCGTCCGACGATCTTCGCCGACGTCGACAACAGCTCGACCATCGCCCGCGAAGAGATCTTCGGCCCGGTCGGCGCCGTGATCCCGTTCGACACCGTCGACGAGGCGATCGCCATCGCCAACGACACGGACTACGGTCTCGCAGCGACGATCTGGACCCGGAACGTGTCGCTCGCCCACACGCTGGCCGCCAAGGTGCGGGCCGGTGCGGTGTGGGTCAACGGCTGGGGCGCCCTCGACCCGGCACTGCCGTGGGGTGGCATGAAGACCAGCGGGATCGGTCGCGAACTCGGCTGGGCCGGGATCGTGGCCAACACCGAGGAGAAGGTCGTCACCGTCGTCCTCTGAGGACGGGGAAAGGGGCGGGTGCTGACATCACCCGCCCCTTTCGCTCGCCTGCATCAGGCAGCGCACCTCTTGCGGAGTTCCCGTGGGGACTGCCCATAGGTACTGCGGAACAGGCGCGAGAAGTGCGCGGCGTCGGGGAAACCCCAGCGGTGGCCGATCTGGGCGATGGAGAGATGCCCGCATCCGGGGTCGACGAGATCGCGGCGGCACTGTTCGAGACGGCGAGTACGGATGAGGGCCGAGACGGAAGTGCCATCCGACTCGAAGACCTTCTGCAGGTAGCGGACAGAGACGAAGTGGGCTTCGGCCACCGTCTTCGAGGTGAGACCCGGGTCCTGGAGCCGTTCGTCGACAAATTTGCGGACCTGCGCGATTAAGGTGCGATGGCCCGCGGGCGATCCCGGATCCAGAGGACGCTGGAGCCGCTGGGCGAAAGCTGCGGTGACCAGTTCGACGACAGCGTCTCCCAAATGCGTGGCGACGACGGGCCGGGCTGCGGTGAGGTGCGCGCCCAGTTCTCTCATCAGGGGGGCGATCAGCGCGCCCAGCCCGTGGTCGCCGGCCAGTCGAACTGCTGTCAGTGAGGCCATCTGCTGTTCCGGGAGGCGGATGAGTGACCGCGGGAACATGGCCACGGTCATCCGGAAGTCGTTGCTGGACGAGACCCGGTAGGGGCGGGAGGTGTCATAGAGCGTGAGATCCCCCGGGTGGAGGTGCGCCTGGCGGTCACCCTGCTCGATGATGCTGGAGCCACTGATCTGGAGCCCGAACTTGTAGAACTCGGGATCATCGGCCTTGATCAGCCGCGGGGTCCGCTCCACTTGGGCGTGGGATGCGGAGACCTCAGCGAAAACCACCGCACCCAGCGTGGCCGAACCGACGTCGCCGGAGAAGTGCGACGTGTCGCGGGAGCACCGGGCACGCAGGGGTACGAAGGTATTGCAGATCCGGTCTTCCCATGCCTCGAAGCTGCCGTCGAGGCCGGGATCCTGAGTGGCCGGTGCGCCCATGTCGTGTCCTCCTGTAGGCGGTGACCCGATCAGAGCGTACGCCACCGCATGTTCGGTCGGTCAAGATCTGTACGACGCCGTCCATGTGCGGGGACAGCTTCGGCGGCAGTCTGGACGGCCAACGCTCCTTCACGTTCAAGAACTGGACGTACCAGCACCCTCCGCGCGCAGCTGCCCGGATCGGCACGCCGTGTACTACCGCACGAACCTCACCATGCGGCAGCTTGCGCCGCTGTTCGGCGTCTCCCTCACTCCCTTTGCTTGACCGCGAAGTGGACAGAGTGGGCGGTGAGCATCTCCGACAGGGCGATCAGCGTCTGCTGTTCGTCCGTACTGAGGGAGCCCGCCCACTGCTGTTCGCGTTCGGTGTGCGCCTGGAATGCGGTGGTGATCGCCCGCAGACCGCTGTCGGTGAGGCTGAGGTTGACCGCTCGTCCGTCGTGCGGGGCACGCGCCTTGATGACAGGACCATCGCGTTCCAGCGTGCTCACCAGCGCTGACACGGCAGTGCGGCTCAGACCGGACAGCTCCGCGACTCTCTTTGCCTCGGCGGGGCCCGACGGCGCTGTCTTCCACCTTGCCGTTCGGTGACGAGTAGCTCAACCGCACCCCTGTGGCGTACACCACGCCATGTTTTGGCATCACCAGCCCTTTCCGTGGTTAACTGCAGAGGTGCAGATGTCCAACATTTGGAGGTTTGATGGAGGGCTTGCGACAGCCTCGCCGCGCATCGACCCTGGCCGCCCAGGTTTCCGACCAGTTGCGGGAGCAGCTGGCGTCCGGGCGATGGCCGGTGGGCACGCGCATCCCGGGCGAGCAGGAGCTGGTCGAGATGCTGGGGGTCAGTCGGAACACCATCCGGGAGGCGTTGCGGGCGCTGATTCACCTCGGACTGCTGGAGGCTCGAGTCGGGGACGGCACCTACGTCCGGGTGACCAGCGAGCTGGAGGCGGTCCTGCTCCGGCGGACGGCCACCTCGCGGCCTGCGGACGTCCTGGAGCTGCGGGCGGTGCTGGAGGAACACGCCGCGGGCCTGGCTGCCGAGCGGCGGTCGGCGGCGGATACCGCCCGGCTGCGTGAGCTCTTGGCGGCGGCTCTCGAGAGCAACCGTTCCGGATCGATGGCGCAGGTAGCGGCGGCGGACGGCGCCTTCCACCTCGCTGTCGTGCGGGCCGGTGGCAACGAGCTGCTCGTGGAGCTCTACGAATACCTGGGTCATGCCCTGTCGGCGCTGTTGACCGCGCTGCCGTGGGACGGCGAGGTCGCTGCCGAGCACGAACACTGGCATGGTGCGCTGGTCGACGCGATCGCTGCCGGCGACGCGGTCGCTGCCCGGAACGCGGCGTCCACGCTGGTCGGGGTAGCCATCCGGCTGAGCGAAGCTGCCACCGCCAAGCAGGACGGCACGGCGGGAAGTGGTCGTTATGCGGATGAATGACTCGGACCGCTCTTCGCACCGGACGACCGATGCTGCGTCGGGACGGTGGTCCATGGTGTGGCTGCTCGTGATCATCGTGCTCATCGCGGTGAACCTCCGTGCCGCGCTGACCGGGGTGGGTTCGCTGCTTCCCCGCATCGAGGATTCGACCGGCCTGTCCAGCACCTGGACCGGGCTGCTCAGCACGCTGCCACTGCTCACCTTCGCCGCCACCTCGCCGTTGGTTGGCCGGACCGCACACCGCTACGGCGCGCCCCCCACCCTGGTCGTTTCGCTGGCCGTGCTGGCAGCCGGACTGGTCATGCGGTCCCTGCCCGGGGTGTTCTTCCTGTTCGCCGGCACAGTGGTGATCGCGGCCGCGATCGCCTACGGCAACGTCCTGCTGCCGTCGGTCATCAAAAGGACCGTGCCGGAAAACCGGATCGGGCAGGCGACCGCCCTCTACGTCACGACGATGGGCCTGCTCGCCGCGCTCTCCTCAGGGGTGTCGGTACCGCTGGCCGAACACCTGCCGGGTGGCTGGCGCACCGCACTGGGAATCTGGGTGGTGTTCGCCGTGCTCGCCGTGCTC
This sequence comes from Nocardiopsis sp. NRRL B-16309, assembly GCF_001279585.1. Taxonomy (GTDB): domain Bacteria; phylum Actinomycetota; class Actinomycetes; order Streptosporangiales; family Streptosporangiaceae; genus Nocardiopsis. Next base: position 8,883 of record NZ_LGEC01000090.1, read on the forward strand.
GCCCTCGCGATCTGGCTCCCGCGATACCGGCGCACCGGCCCCATGGCGGCACCACCCGCCGCGCGAGCGCGCGTCCCCTGGCGTTCTCCCCTGGCTTGGCAGGTCAGCGTGTTCATGGGCCTGCAGTCCCTCGGCTTCTACACCATGATCGCCTGGTTGCCCAGCATCCTCCATGACCATGGGGTGGGCGAGGCCGCTGCCGGGTGGCAGCTGTTCCTCTTCCAGATGGTCGGCATGGTCTCGAGCAGCGCCCTTCCCATCCTGGCCCGCAGAGTCAAGGACCAACGGATCCAGGCCGCGGCCGGCTCGGTGATCGTCGCGCTGGGCTACGTGCTACTGGCCGTGGCCCCGCAACTGGCCGTCGTGTCCAGCCTGCTCATCGGCCTGGGCGGCGGAGCCTGCCTTGTCCTCGCCCTGTCCTTCCAAGGCCAACGGGCGGCCGATCCCGAGCAGGCGGCAGCACTGGCCTCGATGGCCCAGTCCGTCGGCTACCTGGTGGCCGCCGCCGGGCCGCTCCTGCTCGGGACACTGCGCGACCTCACCGGCAGCTGGACACTCCCACTCCTGCTGCTGGTCGCCCTGACGCTCACCCAGGCCGCCGTCGGCGCCCGCGCCGGCCGCGACCTGCACCTGTAACTCCCCGTCCCCCGCTCCCGTACCCATCGGGAACTGACCGCCATGCCCACGACCGCCCCCTTCAGCTACCCGGACACGCCGACAGCGGCGCCACTGTTCTGTTCGCTGGTGTACGTCAATCCCTTCGCCTCGGCTGAGTGAGCTGCGGAAGCACCACGACCAGCTGTTGCTGGTCGCGAACATGACCAGGGCATCCAGAAGGACAGGGCGGCTATTCCTTCCGGGCTGCCACCGGACAGAGCCTCATCAGGCACATCCATCGCCCTGGTCATCCCACCCCGAACATCACCAAGCTTAGGAGAGCAACATGAACGACCTCGCGTTCGCGTCGGCGACGCGCCTCGTCGCGGCGCTGGCACGTAAGGAGCTGTCGAGCAGCGAACTGCTCGACTACTACCTGGAGCGCGTCGCGCGCCTGAACCCCACGATCAACGCGGTCGTGGTGCTGGACGAGGAGCGGGCGCGCGAGGCAGCCCGCGCCGCAGACGCGGCGATCGCGGCCGGCCGCTCGCTCGGCCCCCTGCACGGGCTCCCGATGACTGTCAAGGAGTGCTTCGAGACGGCCGGCATGCACACGACCTGCGGCGCCCCCGCGTTCGCCGACAACGTGTCCAGTCACGATGCTGACGCGGTCGCACGGCTGCGCGCAGCGGGCGCCGTCGTGTTCGGCAAGACCAACCTGCCGATCTGGTGCGGCGAGGGTCAAGCGTTCAACGAGGTCTACGGCACGACAAACAACCCCTGGGACCTGTCGCGCGGGCCAGGCGGCTCGTCGGGCGGTTCCGCCGCCGCAGTAGCGGCGGGTCTGACCGGGCTCGAGCTCGGCAGCGACATCGCCGGCTCAATCCGCAACCCCGCCCACACGTGCGGCGTCTACGGACTCAAGCCGTCCCAGAGCGTCGTGTCGCTGCGCGGCCACATGACGGGACAGCCGGGCGCGCTCGCGCCCCGGGATCTGGCCGCCGCCGGCCCACTCGCGCGCAGCGCCGACGACCTCGAACTGGCGCTCGACGTGCTCGCAGGGCCGATCGAGGAGGAGCGCACGGGCTGGCGGCTCGAGCTGCCGCCTCCCCGCAGGCGAGAGCTCGCGGACTTCCGTGTCGCCGCGTGGCTGGACGACCCGTGGGCACCCGTCGACGACACGGTGCTCGAGCTGCTCCAGGACGCAATCGGTGTGCTCGAACGCGAGGGGGCTCGCGTAGAACGGCGGCCAGGCCCGGTCGCGCTGGAGGCATCGGACCGCATCTACCGGCGGATGCTGATGGGGGCTGTCTCGATCGGACTGGGCGACGAGGAGGTGGCAGGGATCGACGCAGGACTGGCACGGCTCCCAACTGCGGCCGACAACGTCGGCACACGCCACATGCGTGGCCTCGTCCAGCGTCATCGCGACTGGCTGCGTGCCGACGAGGAGCGCTGGCAGATGCGCCGCCGATGGGCCGACTTCTTCCGGGACTACGACGTGCTCGTGTGCCCGGTGCTGTCGCTGCCGGCGAGGCCGCACGACCAGTCGCCAGACTTGGATGCGCGCGTGATCGAGGTCAACGGGATTACGCGACCGGAATGGGACCTCGTGACGTGGGTCGGCCTCGCCAATCTGCTCGGCCTGCCCGCCGCGTCAGTGCCGATCGGCCGCACGCGCGGCGACGGCCTCCCCGTCGGCCTACAGATCATCGGTCCGTACCTCGAGGACCGAACTGTGATCGAGTTCGCCCGCCACGTCGCCGAGCACGTGCCCGGCTTCGAGTCACCGCCCCGCTCCCGCGCCTGACCATCCGCACACCAGCAGACGAAAGAGCCATGTCCGCTCAGTAGGGTCGGGGACTGGCGCGGTGGCCTGTGAGGCTCCGTTTCCAGCCCCCGCCCGTCAAACCGTGCATGCGCTTCTCGCGCACACGGCCTACCGACATCGTTCACCGCCTGGCATGCACCGCCACCCTGCGCACGTTTCGCTACAGCGGTACCTGTCTGGCCTACCAGATCGGCGCCGTTCTCGGCGGAGGTCTCGCTCCCACCGCATCAGCCGTGCTTCACGCCACGTGGAACTCCTCGGTCCCAGTCAGCCTGTACCTCGTCGGCATCTCGACGCGCGTGTGCTGCATCGTTGCCCTCAGACGCCACACCGAGACAGCCGCCTGAGCGGCACTCGATCTGATCCGCGCACGCCCGTGCCGGGCCGCTAAGCAAATGCCTCGACACAGTAGGCGGCGAACGCCTGTGCGCGGCGGGTGAGTCGCGCACCTCGCGCATGGGCGAGCACCACGTCCACGGTCAGGACCTCGTCGGCGATCTCGCGGTGGACCAACGGGGGGCCGGCATAGGTGAACTCCGCGCGGGGGCGCTGGAGGAGGACGGCGTAGCCCACCCCGCTGGCGACCAGCGACCGTACCGACTCGAAGTGGGTCGAGACGAACCGCACGTCGGGCTCCACACCGCCGACCGCCAGGACCTCCCGGAACATCTCCGCGCTCGGCGGCATGTCGAGCATGACCATCGGCTCCTCCCGCAGCTCGGCGAGGGAAATCGGCTCGGGGGAGGCGAGTCGATGATCGGCCGCCAGGAGAACGTAGGGGCGGACGCTGTAGAGAACGGTCCTGGAGATGTCGTCCGCGATGCCGAGGTCGTACATCAGCGCCATCTCGCAGGCGCCGTCCAGCAGTCGATGCGCCATCTCGGTCACCGATCCCTCGAACAGCCGCACCGTCACGTCGGGGTGCAGCACCGGGAAGCGCCTGAGGATGTCCGGCAGCACAAACGGAGTCAGGGTCGGAAAGCAGCCCAGCGTCAGCTCCCCGCTGACCGACCGGCCCAGACTCTGGGCGGTCGACTGCACCTCCCCGGCATGCGCGAGCAGGCTGCGCGCCTCGGGAAGCACGCGCCGAGCGGCGTCGGTCAGCGAGATACCGCGGGATCTGCGGCGCAAGAACAGCTGCACTCCCAGAGACCGCTCAAGCTGGCTGATCGCGAGAGAGACGGCCGACTGGGATATGAGATGGCGCTCGGCCGCGGCCGCCAGCGTGCCCTCCTCCGCGACAGTCACGAAGTAGCGCAGTTGCCGCAGGCTGAACCTCTCCACGTTGGCGGTCATCGCCTGATGCTAACCGCTTCCTTAGTTTTACTCAACAACTTCGTCAGGATCCTGTTCTTTACTTGGGAGTGGCTGCGGCTGACCATGGATCGACGACGCGCAGACCGGGTTCCGAAGAAGCGGACCGTCTCGACAAGAGGGGTGCCCATGCCCAAGGTGACTTTCCATCACGCCGGCACACGCGCCAGCGTTCTGCAGGTCAACGCAGGTGCCAACCTCATGCGTGCAGCCGTCCACGACAGCGTCCCGGGCATCGTGGGGGAGTGCGGCGGGCAGGCGATGTGCGCGACCTGCCATGTCTACGTACGGGAGCCCTACCTCGAGGCGCTCGGCTCGATCGGAGAGGACGAGGACGAGATGCTCGACTGCACGGTCACACCGCGCGACCAGGTCCGGAGCCGCCTGGCCTGTCAGATCACCGTGGGTCCCGGTGTGACCGACATCGAGGTCGACGTCCCCGAGAGCCAGGTCTGAGGTTCGACATGAGCCATGTGATCATCGTGGGGGCTGGACACGCCGGAGTGCAGGTCGCCTCCAGCTTGCGAGCCGAGGGGTTCACCGGGGCGATCACCCTCGTGGGAGAAGAGCACGAGCACCCCTATCAGCGGCCGCCGCTGTCCAAGGACTTCGTCGCCGGGCAGGATGAGGGACCGCTCCTGCTGCGGAGTGAAAGGTTCTTCGCAGAGAACGCGATCGACATTCGGCGCGGCGTCCAGGCGACCCACATCGACAGGCTCGGCCGAAGCGTTGCACTGGGCAACGGTGATGTCCTGGACTACTCGGCGCTCGTGCTCGCCACCGGCGCCACCGGACGGCACCTGCCGATACCCGGAACGGATCTCCGTGGCGTGCGTCAGCTCCGTTCCCTGGGCGACGCGCGAGGCCTTCGCAAGGACGTGTCCAAGGCCGACTCCGTCGTTGTCGTCGGCGCCGGCTTCATCGGGCTTGAATTCGCTGCCGCGGCGCGGAAACGCGGGCTCGATGTGACCGTCCTCGAGACGGCCGAGAAGCCCATGAGCCGAGCGTTGACGCCGTACATGTCGGACCACCTCACCCGAGCGCATCGCGATATGGGCACCGACCTCCGGCTCGGCGAGGGCCTCGCGGGCGTTTTGGGACACGTCGGCACGGTCACGGCCGCGGTCGGCACGAGCGGCCGCGCATATCCAACGGACCTCGTGCTCCTGGGCATCGGAGTCGTTCCGCGCGACGAGCTCGCGCGCTCGGCCGGCCTGCCCGTCGACAACGGCATCGTCGTCGACCAGTTTCTCCGGACAGCTGACTCGGCCATCTACGCCGTGGGCGACTGCGCCAGCTTCCCGGGCGACGCGCCATACTCGCGACTGCGCCTCGAGTCGGTGCAGAACGCTAACGATCAAGCCCGACACGTCGCCAAAGCGATCGCCGGACACCCCGCACCCTATGCCGCACTGCCGCTGTTTTGGAGCAACCAGGGCCCTCTCCGCCTGCAGATCGCGGGCCTCGCCATGCCAGGCGACCGCACTGGGGTGTCGGGCGACCTGAGCGGATCACGCTTCTCGGTTTTCTGCTTCCGAGACGGACGCCTGGCCGCCGTCGAGTCGCTCAACAACCCGAAGGACCACATCGCCGCCCGTCGGGTGCTCGCCTCGCAACATCCCCTGACCGCCGAGGAGGTCGCCGAACCCGGTTTCAGCCTCCAGGACCACGCGAAGCATCTCGCCCCGGCGAACTGAGACCCCCGGAGTTGATCACGATGACCACCACAGACTCTCCCACCGCACAACCACAGTCGGCCGCCGTCGCGGACTGGGTTGATCCCGAGACGATGTTGCGCGACCCGTATCCGACCTACCGTCGCTTGCGCGAGCAAGGCCCCGTCGTGTGGGTCCCCGTGATGGATCGCTATCTGGTCACCTCGTTCACAGGGTGCTGGGCGATTGAGGCGGACCAATTGACCTACTCCGCCAGCGTCGGCGGCAGCGGCGCAACCATGGCCCGCGCATTGGGCGCCCAGCCGATGCTGCGGAAAGATGACCCCGAGCACGCCGCTGAGCGCAAGACCATCAACCCGTGCATGCGGCCCAAGAACGTGCGACAGAACTGGCTTCCCCTGTTCGAGCGCAACGCGGAGACTCACCTTGCCGCACTGCTCGAGCGCGGGCCCAGCGAAGCCGACCTCAACCGTGACTACGCCGCACCGCTCGCAGCCCAGAACCTGATCGACATGCTCGGGCTCCAGGGCGCATCGCCGACCGACATGACGCGCTGGTCGCATGCCTTCATCGCCGGCATCGGCAACATTCACGACGATCCCGAGATCTGGGCCCGATGCGAGGCCGCCCAAGCGGAGGTCGATGCGTTACTCGACGAGCTCATCCCCTACTACCGGAACAACCCAGACGGCTCGGTGACGTCGGCGATGGTGACCAGCAGCCTGCCCGAAGCAGCCGTGCGCGCCAACGTGAAGCTCACCATTTCGGGCGGCATGAACGAGCCGCAACACATGGTCACCAACATCGTCTGGGCGCTCAGCCGGCATCCGGAGCAGCGAAATCATGTGCTGGCGGACCCATCTCGGTGGCCGACGGTTTTCGACGAAGCCGTCCGCTGGCTGTCGCCCATCGGCATGTACCCCCGACAGACAACGAGAGAAACGGTCCTCGAAGGGATCGAGCTGCCCGCAGGCGCAGGGATCGGTGTCGTGGTGGGCGCGGCCAACAGGGATCCCGCCGCGTTCGACCACGCCGACGAGTTCGACTTCGCACGCGAGAAGAAGCCCCACCTCGGGTTCGGCGCTGGCGCCCACCTGTGCGCTGGCCACTGGGCGGCCCGCATCTCCATAGGTGAAGTCGCGGCGCCACTGCTCTATCGACGTATCCCGCGGCTGACCACTGACCCACACCGGGCTGAGCAGTGGAATGGATGGGTGTTCCGAGGGCTCACCGAACTGCCGGTCACTTGGGAGCCTGCATAGACGTCCACCAGCAGTGCCCTGTAGACGTGGCCTTGGATCGCGCAGTCGCTGCCCGGGACGGTGCACGACAACCGGGCCGCCCGGGTGTGGAAGATCGCTGAGCGCATCCGAGCCGCGGACCTGCTCGGCCTGGGCGACAACCGACCTCGTCCTCCCGGTGCACTGGGACGACTTCGGGCGGTCGCTCGAAAGGAGGCCGAACCCGCCTGGGTCCTGGAACTCCTCGCCCGCAAACGACTGGAGATCACCTGGGCGCCGAGACCTGATCCCGGGGTGTCCGGTCAGCTGTGGCGGGAGGCTCGGAAGGGCCCTGTGCCGAGCTGAGCCCGTCCAGCAGGAGGTCCCCGAGTTCGGAGAAGGCGTCGCCGGCCGTCAGGCCGGTCCTCTCCAGGAGGATCCCCGACTGAATCGCGTCGACGGTGACTGCCACGACCTGGGCGGCGAAATGCCCGTTGAGCGCGCGGAAGACGCCGGTCCGTACGCCCTCGTCGATCAGTTCGTGGACCCGGTGGGCCGCGGCGGCGGAGTTCTTGCGGTATATCTGCGCGGTCGGTTCGTAGCCGACCATGTCGTCGTAGAAAGCGTGGGAGTGCCGTCGCATGGCCGTGCCGACGCTGGCGAGGTAGACGCGGATGCGTTGCCTGGCGTCGGGCTCGGCCTGGACGGCCTGCTCGATCTCGGCTGTCGCATCCCGGAAGAAGGCGCGGGCGACCGCCAGCACCAGCTGTTCCTTGGTGGAGGCGAGGCTGTACAGCGTCGCCTTGGAGCACCCCAGCCGCTGGGCGAGCTCGTCCATGGTCACCGAGGTGAAGCCTTCGGCCAGGATGATCGCCTCGGCCTGACGCAGCAGTTCGTCCCGCCGACCGGTGTCCACGACCCGCCTTCGTGCCGTTCGGCGCGGGCGTCGGTCACGCGAGTCAGTTTGGGCCGTCATCGCAGCAATCCCCCACGATCGTCTCCGTCTGAAGCGGCATCTGGTCGTCTGGGCCGGAAGGCCGACCCATACAAACACGTACCAGCGTACCGGTTAACGTACCCGCAGGCAGTGCCCCGAGTGACGTCCGGACAAGGCTGCCGGAACGGACCCAGGCGGCCGCCGTGAGCTCACTTGCCGAGCGCCACATCGCCGCGAAGGGTCCAACCGGCCGGACGTCAGCAAGGCCCAGAGTTCGTGCCCATGGGTGCGGGCGGCATCCGGATCCTGGTGCCAGTACTCGCCCACCCCGACTCCGAGCACGGAGGGGTTGGTCAGCAGCAGGCGATTCACCTTGACGGTCGGGGTGTCCCGGACCGCGAATCCCAGGACGAGGCGCCCCCGCCGCGCCGCAGCGCACGAAACGAGGCCGGGAAGCGATCCCCGCCGACGGGGTCGAGCACGAGGTCTGCTCCCCGGCCGTCCGTCAGGGCCCTGACTTCGTCAAGAAATCCGTCGGCTCCCACGACCTCCTGTGCTCCTACGGATCGGGCCGGTTCGGCCTTCTTCTCGTCCGGCGGGCTCGCGGCCGCGGTCACCGGATCGAGGATCCGATGGAGATGCCGCCGTCCACGTCAAGGACGACACCGGTGATATAGCCAGCGGGTTCGCTGGCGAGGAAGGCCGCGGCTTCGGCGATGTCCTCGGGTCTGCCGGTGCGGCGCATGGGGACCTTGTTGGTGAGTTTGTCGCGTGCGGAGCCGTTCATCGAGGCCAGCATCGGTGTGTCGATGAGGCCGGGGGCGATGGCGTTGGCGGTGATGCCGTCGCGGGCGCCCTCGAGTGCGAGGGTGCGGGTCATGCCGACGATGCCGGCCTTGGCGGCCACGTAGTTGGTCTGGCCGAAGTTCCCGCGCCAGGACATGGAGGCGAAGCTGACGATGCGTCCGTAGCCCTGGCGTTTCATGGGGCCGAACGCGGCGCGGGCGCAGTGGAAGCCACCGGTGAGGCTTACGTCGATGACGGCGTGCCAGTCGTCGTCGGTGATGTCCTCGACGCGGTTGTCGCGGATGATGCCGGCGTTGTTGACGAGTACGTCGAGGCGGCCCAGTTCGGCGGTGACGCGGTCGATCCAGGCACCGACCTGGCCCGAGTCGGTCACGTCCACCACGTCGGTGCGGAGTCTGGCATGGGATTCGGCGACGGTCCCGGCGGCGTCGGTGAGAACCTGTTCGTTGACGTCGGCCAGCGCGACCGTGGCGCCCTCCGCTGCGAACCGGATCGCCATGGCGAGGCCGAGACCTTGTGCGGCCCCCGTGATGGCGACGACACGTCCTTGGTAGCGATTCACGTGTGGTCCGCCTTCTTGGTGTTTGGTGCGAGGAAGTCTCGCAGGGCGTCGGCCACCGAACTCGCCGACCAGTTGTCGGCGAAGATGGCGAGTTCCGCACGCAGGGCGTCCTCGGGAGTGAGGCCGTCGATCCGGTGCAGCAGCGTCTTGAGCCGCTGCTGGGCGGGGCCGCTGCGGTCGGCCAGTTGTCGGCAGATGCGGGTGGCGGTGGCGTCGAGGTCCGCCTCGGGCACGATCGCCCCGATCCAGCCGGTGTGGGCGAAAGCGGTCGCGGGCAGAAGTTCGCCGGTGAGCAGAAGCCAGCGCGACAGGCCTCGTCCGACCGCGTCGGGCAGTCGCACGCTCGACCCGGCGGCGGGTACCAGTCTCCGCTTGAGGTGGCCGTCGCCGATCAGCGTGGTCTCGGCGGCGACAACAACATCGCAGGCCAGTGCGAGTTCGAGTCCGCCGGCGACGGTGTGACCGTGCAGGACGGCGACCCACGGTTTGGGGCTTGCCGCGATGCGGTCGAAGCAGGCCGATACGTCCGCCAGGAAGTCGACCGGGTTCTCGCCGCGCTCATGTAGTTCCAGGAACTGTTGGAAGTCCCCGCCGGCACAGAAGCTCGGTCCCTGTCCTGCCACGGCGATGACCGCTGTGCCGGGGTCGTCTTCGGCACTGGTGATCTGCTGGTCCAGGGCTGCGATGAGAGTGGCGTCGAGGGCGTTACGCCGCTCGGGGCGGTTGAGCAGCAGCCATCGGACCGTGCCGCATTGCTCGACGAGCAGAGGATCGGTGTCTGTCAACGGGGCTCCGGGTTGGCGGCTTCGGCCCGTCGGCGTTCGCGTAGCAGGTAGCGCTGGATCTTGCCGCTGGGTGTCTTGGGCAGGGCGTCGAGGAAGTGGATCGTGCGCGGGTAGGCGTGGGCGGCATACCGGGTCTTGACCAGCGTCTGGAGCTCGCCAGCCAGGTCCGGTGAGGCGTCGGTGCCTTCTCGCAGGACGACGTACGCCTCGATGATCTCTCCGCGGACCTCGTCGGGCGCGCCGATGACACTGCACTCGGCGACAGCGGGATGCTGGGCGAGGACGCTCTCGATTTCGAAGGGCCCGATCCGGTAGCCGGCCATGATGATGACGTCGTCGTCGCGGGAGGAGAAGAAGAAGTCGCCGTCGTCGTCGACCCGGCCGGCGTCGCCCGTGAGGTAGTAGCGGCCGTCGGCGCTGAACTTGGTGTGGCTCTGCCCCGGGATCTGGTAGCCGCGGAAGGTCATCAGCGGGCTCGCCGCGACGTCGATCGCGACCCGGCCGAGGATGTCCGCCCCAGCGGGCTCGTCCCTGTCGTCGGCCAGGACGGTGAGGCTCCAGCCGGGCACCGGCCGACCCATCGATCCCGTCTTGAGGGGGCGTGCGAGTTCGCGGTGGTGGTGGTTGGCCAAGGTCATTCCGACCTCGGTCTGGCCGAAGTGGTCGTGCACGGCTACGCCGAGCGCGGAGTCGGCCCACTCGTTGATCTCAGGAGTCAGGGGCTCGCCCGCGCTGGACGCTCGTTCCAGCCGCAGCCCCTGTGGCACCGGCACCGACGCGGCGCGCAGTCCCCGGTACACCGTCGGGGCGGCGGCGAAGTCAGTGACCCGGCGGTCGACGAGGGTGCGCCAGGTCGTCTCGGCGGAGAATCCGCCGGACAACAGCAGGCTGGGAATGCCCGCGGCCATCGGAGCGACGATGGCCGCGTACAGTCCGTAGGCCCAGCCGGGGTCGGCGGCGCACCAGTAGCTGCTGTCCGGGGTGACGCCGAGCGCGTACTCCAGGTAGACCTGCCATCCGGCGATGTAGGAGACGGGGTGGATGACCCCCTTGGGCTTGCCGGTGGTGCCGGAGGTGAACATGTGCACGAGGGGTCCGTCGCCGCTCGTGGTCAGGGCGGGCACCGGCTCGGGCGACGCGTTCGCGACAAGGTCGATCAGTGACGCGTCAGCGGGTGCAGCGCTGGTTCCGGTGACGACGACGCGGCGCTGAGGATCGTCCGGCATGTCGGGGCCCGGGTCGAGCTTGTGGCGCTGGTCCGGGTCGGTGACCACGACGTGCGCACCCGAACCCTCCAGGCGCAGGGCGATGGCTTGGGGCGCGAACGCGGTGAACAGCGGGACGTAGACCGCGCCGAGCCGCCAGATCGCGAGGATGACGGTGATCAGATCGGTGCTCTTGCCCATCAAGGTCGCCACCCTGTCGCCCGGACCGACACCAAGCCCCTGCAGTGCCCTCGCGTAGCGGTGCGAGTCCGCGGCGAGATCGCCGAAGGTCAGCGTCGCGGCCTCACCGGTGCTCTCGACGACGGTGAAGCAGACACGGTCGGCGGGGTGCTGGTCGCACAGCAGCCAGGCCACGTTGAGAGTGGGGGCCGTGAATGTCGCGTTCAGTTCGCAGACTCGGTCGGCGGCGCTCATCGCTGGTCCTTCCGGTCGATGATGGGCAGGACCAGGCGGCTGGGGTGATCCGGCCCGTGATGGATGTGGTTGACCGCGGGAATCATCTGTTCCTCGCTCTCACGGGCGATGACGCCGCCGGTGTTGGTGTTGCGGTCGTAGCGGGGGAAGTTGCTGCTGGGGACGTCCAGGCGGATGCGGTGACCGGGAAGGAACACGTTGGCGGTGGCGGTCATGTCGACGGTGATCTCGTAGACGGTGCCGGGGTCCATCAGTTCTTCGGTGGCGAGGCCGTTGCGGTAGCGGGCGCGCAGGATCCCGTCGCACAGGTTGAAGGCCCTGCCGTCCGGGAAGACGTCGACGAGCTTGGCGGTGAAGTCGGTGTCCACCGCCGAGGAGGAGACGAACAGGGTCAGGCTGACTGGACCGGTGACCTCGACGGGCTCCTCGAGGACGGGGGTGGCGAAGCACAGGACGTCCTCGCGGCCGGCGACGGTTCGCTGGTCGACCGGGCCGCAGAACCCCGGCGTCGTCGGCATGGACGCCCCGCCGGCCGAGGGAACCGGACGGCGCGGATCGTAGAGGTAGGTGTCGTGCTCCGCGCTGGTCGGCGCCTCGGTCGTCAACACGCCGTCGCCGTCCGCGGTGTTGGCGTGGCCGACGCTCGTCAGATGGAAGTCGCTCCACCTCGTGTCAGGCAGCGGCCACTCCTGCTCGTCGCGCCACTGGTCGATGCCCATCACGAAGATCTTCACCGGCGCCACGTCGTCCAGGGCGGTGGTGTCACCCCGCAGCCAGCGGTCGAAGAACTTCACGTGCAGATCGCTCAGGCCCATCATCCTGGCGCCGGCCAGCAGGCCGAAGGAGCGGTCGCGATAGACGCCATCCGCGAGGAGGCCGTGATCCCACGGACCGATGATCAGCCGCTGCCCCTCGCGGGCCTGCGCGCTGCCCGCCTGTCGGCGGGCGGTGGTGTAGGTGCGTAGGGTCTGTCCGATGAACAGGTCGTACCAGCCGCCGATGTTGAGCGCCGGAACGGTGACGTTCTCGAGTTCGGGCGTGAGCTCCATGGCGTCCCAGTAGCCGTCGTGGGAGGGGTGCGCCATCCAGCCGTCCCACCACTTCCCGTACTCCGACAGGGCCGGTACCGAGGCCGTCGGCAGGACGTCGTTGAGGGAGTCGGCGGACAGGACCGCTTGACCGAGCTGCTGCAGGTCAGCCGCAGCGTCCTCGCCGGCCGCCAGGGAGCGCTGCGCGTCAGCCGCGTACATCTGGGCGTTCCACAGCGTGACCACGCTCAGTGACAGTGCACCGCCCGCCGAGTACCACGGCGCCTCGTACTTGTCGATCGAGGTGACGGCCGGCGCGATCGCCTTGAGTCCGGGGACGCCGGTCACGGCGGTCTCCCACTGGACCATCCCGAGGTAGGACCCCCCGTACATGCCCACCACGCCGTCCGACCAGGGCTGCTCGGTGATCCAGGTGACGGTGTCCTCGCCGTCGGCCCGGTCGGCCATGTGCGGAACGAAGTGGCCTTCCGAGCGGTAGGTACCCCGGCAGTCCTGCACCACCAGCGCGTAACCCGCCTCTAGCAGGGCCAGGAAGTCGGGCATGAGCGCATGGCCGATGCCGAACGCGATGTCCTTGCCGTACGGCAGGCGCACGAGCAGCGTCGGAGCCTGCCCGACGGCGGGATGCCACACGTTCGCGGCGAGGGCTACGCCGTCCCGCATCGGAACTCGGACGTCTATGTCGTAGATGTGCTGCATCGGTGTTCCTCATCTGACGGCTGCTCAGGATGTGAGGTACGTTACGCAGTACTTAAGTACCCTGTCAATTACCCAAAAGGGATCGACCTGGCGCGCCGCCCTGCGCACAAGCGCCCGGACCTAGCAACCTGGGTTGCTAGGTCCGTGGAGAGTCGGTGCGGGCCGTCGTCACTGTGCGGAAGCGGTACGCGGGTACGGCCGGTGTGCGTCTCGCAGCGCCGCCAGGGCCTCCTCGCGCCATGAGCGCGCCGCGGGCAGCAGCTTGGTCAGTGCGGAGGAGGTATGGATCTGCCCGCGCTGCAGCGAGAAGGTGGCCGGTACACCGGCTTCGGTGAGGCGCCTGGCGTACTCCTCGCCGTCATCGCAGACCGGGTCGTACTCGGCCGACAGGATGTAGGCGGGCGGCAGTCCGGACAGGTCCGGGGCCAGCAGCGGTGACGCGTACGGGTGATGGGCGTCCTGGGGAGAGTCGAGGTAGTACCGCACGCAGGCCTTGATGCCGTCATGCGTCAGCCCGTAGCCCGTGGCGTTGCGCTGATGGGACGGCGTGCTGGCGGTGAGGTCGAGGGCCGGGACCTCCAGCAGTTGCAGGACCAGAGCCGGGCCGGTCTCGTCGCGGGCCTTCAACGCCACCGCCGCGGCCAGGTTGGCGCCGGCGGAGCCACCACCGATGCTGATCGAGTCGGTCCGGACACCGAGCTCGTCCGCGTGCTCGGCGGTCCACAACAACGCCGCGTAGCAGTCGTTGAGGCCGGCCCCGAACTTGTGCTCGGGGGCCTTGCGGTATTCGACGGTGACGACGACGCAGTCGGCGCCGGCGGCCCGTTCCCTGCAGAGGATGTCGATGGATTTGTGCTTGATCGACCCGCCGATCCACCCGCCGCCGTGCAGGTAGAGATGCGCCGGGTGCGGACCCGCCGTGGGTGGGGTGAAGACGTGCAGCTCGACCGAACCGCCCTCGACGGGCAGCTCGACGACGCGCCGTTCCACGCCGTCCGGTGCGGGCTCCATGATCTGGTCCATCAGGACGTCGGCGGCCGCGCCCTCTTCAGCACGCCAGACATCGAAGTCGTCGATCTCTTCCGGCATCGGGGGCATATTGGAAAGGAGCGGTTCGAGGATGGGGTCGATGGGCACGGTGATCTCCAACGGTTGGGAGTGGCTGGACGTGGTTTGGGTTCGGTGAGTTTCAGATGCAGGCGCGCAGGGCGCCGCAGAGGGCTTCGGCTCGGTCGTCGGTGACTCCTCCGGGGCGGATCGTCTGATAGGCGAACGCGGTCTGGGATTCCAGGTGGCCGAAGGCGAGCTGGCCGCCGAGACCGTCGTGACCGAAGCTGCCGGGTCCCGCCATGGGCCGGCGGCGGCTGTGGAGCATGAAACCTGTGCCCCATTGATTCCCTTCGTCCGGGCCGACGTGCGGAGTGCCGCGGGACTGAACGGCACGAGCGTCGCGGACCGTCTCGGGGGCCAGGAGCCGGACTCCTGCGACGTCACCGACGGTGGCGGCGTACACCCGGGCCAGCCCTCGAGCACTGGCGACGAGATTCGCGCCGGGCATCTCGGCGTCGAGGAACTCCGGCCGGTTCGCGGAGGCGGGCATGTCGTAGGGGTCGAAGACTCCTCCGAGGCTCATGGAGCGCTCCACGAGGGGCTGGGCGAGTGCCTGTGCCTGCCGTTCGGCGGCGATCGGATCGGGGTCGGGCATCGGCGCGGCCAACGCACGGACGTCGGGTGCGGCCCTGTCGGCGCCGTAGCTCATGGCGACGCGGAGCGGCTCCGCGATGCGCGCGGCCAGCCACTGGCCTGGACGACTGCCCGTGGCGCGCCGGAGTACCTCTCCGGCCAGCCAGCCGAAGGTCAACGCGTGGTAGCCGTAGGCCGTTCCGGGTCGCCAGGCCGGGGTCTGGGCCGCCAGTGCCCCCACGATCGGGTCCCAAGCCCGGAGGTCGGCTGCGCTGAGGTCCACGTCGGGTGCCATGAGCCCGGCTCGGTGGGCGAGCACGTGCCGGACCGTGGTGGCTTCCTTGCCGTGGGCGCCGTACTCGGGCCAGTAGCGGGTCACGGGCGCGTCGAGCTCGATCAGGCCCTCCTCCACCGCCATGAGCAGGCAGACGGTGGTCACTCCCTTGGAGGCCGAGAACACGACGCTGCGGCAGTCCGGCCCCCAGGGTCCGTCCGGCGTGGTGCCCGCCCACAGGTCGATGGCCACCTGCCCTCCCGCGTACACGACGCAGGACGCGGCGGTGTCGCCTCGGACCTCGAAGTTGGCAGCGAAGGCGTCCGCGACGCGTTCGAACCCGGAGGCCACGGTGCCCTGAACGTCGATCGGGCCGGGGCGGCGACGGGCCCGTGAAGGATGAGGCGGGGAACCGGGCATCGGGTCTCCTGGCTGGCTGATGGTCGATCCGGACGGCGTCGCCGCATGTGATCGTTGACACGTGTAACCTGAACTCGGCAAAAGATAGACCACCTGATTACACGTGTCAACGGTGACGCGGGAAAGGACGTGGCGTGAGCCCTCGACCTCCCACCAGCGCGGACGTGGCCAAGGCCGCCGGGGTGTCCCGAGCGACCGTCAGCTACGTGCTCAACGGCCGCGCCGACGTTCGCATCACCGACACCACTCGCCAACAGGTGTTGACCGCGGCACAGAAGCTCGGTTACCAGCCGTCACCGGCCGCACGTGCTCTGCGGGCGGGTCGCGGCGCCGTCATCATCGTCCTGGTGCCCGCGTGGGGTTCGGGCCGGTTCGCCGACCTGTTGGCCGAGGTGGGGCAGCTCGTCAACCGGCACGGCCTGGTGTGCCTGCGGCACGAAGGCGCCCACTGGGAGGGCAGACTCGCCGAGCTTCTCGCCAGGGTCACGGCGGCCGTGGCCGTCACGATGGAGCCGCTCGGCCCGGAGGACGCCGCCGCGCTGGAACGGGCCGGTGTCCCGGAGGTGAGGTGGTGGCTGGACGACCCGCGACCGCACGACACCACGGTGATCAGCCAGGCCGGGATCGTGCGACTGCAGGTCGAGCACCTCCTGGAACGCGGATACGAGCGGCTGGCCTTCATGGCGCTGAGCCACCCGCAGGAACAGCGCTTCCAGGACATGCGCATCCAAGCCTTCAAGGAGGCCTGTCGCGACCACGGTCTTCGGAGTGCGTCGGTGGCCGTGGAAGAACCCGACCTGGATGCCGTGGCGGCAAGGCTGCGCTCCTGGCGTCGTCGGTCCCATCGCCCGCTCGGAATCTGCGCCTGGAGCGACGTCACGGCGACCGCGGTGCTCAACGCGGCTCGGGCGGTCGATCTGGAGGTGCCGAACGAGGTCGGCGTCATCGGCGTCGACGACGCGCCGATCGCGAGGCTCGCCCTACCGGCCCTCAGCAGCATACGACTGAACCTCTCCCAGGAGGCCGCCCTGGTGGCGCGCAACGTCGCCGCGACGCTGGCGATCGACGAGCCGGAATTCTCTGCCACCCTGGAGTCGGCGATCGTGGTTCCGAGGGCGTCCACGATGAGGCATCACGTCGCATGAAGTGGCGTTCGGTGGTCGAGTCCATAGCGTCTCGGACTGCCTGGACGGTCACGGTTGACAGGATGCGGACCTGTCAGGTCGCCCCGAGCACGCACGTTCAGCGAGTCGACCGCGCACCGCGAACAGTCCAGCTCGGGTTGGCGAAGACCTCCCACCACGCCTCGGCCGCGCTCCTCCAGGTAGAGGCTGCGGCCGTCGGTTCCGGAAAGGACTTCGACGTGAACACCGGTCCGTGGGAGCTGGTGTTTCAGAACGCCTCCACGACGACAGTCATACTGCGCCGTTACCAGCACCGCCCACGTTCTGAGCAGAACCCCGACAAGACGATCTGTCCGTACTCGGTCCCGGTGTCAAGGTGTCCCGCGGGCCGGCCGGACACAGGACCCGAGCGCTCCCGGACAGAGTGCAAGTCCTGCTCTCTGTGTGCCAGGGATTGCGTCCGAAGTCGACTCTACGTGCCGTGACATTCGTGGTTCTCGGGCAGGGCTGAGCGGGCTCCGGCCAGGACCAGATCGACGAGTCGGCGGACATGGTCGCGGCCTGTGGGCTGTCCGCGTTGCAGGACGCGCAGGTGGAGCGGGCCCGCCAGAGCTTCGAGGAGGAATTCGGGATCGGTCTCCCGCGGGAGGTCGCCGCGCTCGATGCCGCGTCGGACCAGATGGCCGGCGCGATCGAGGCGGTCGGTCCAGAACCGGCCGCGCAGTTGCGCTGCCTGGGTGTCGTCGTCTTGCGGGTCGAGGGCGATCCGGGCCAGCGCACGGCCGGTGGGCGTGGCGAGGAAGGCTGCCAGCGCGGTGAAGAAGGTTGTCAAGTCCTCGTGTGTGGAGCCGGTGTCCGGTCGGGGCAGTTCGCTGTCCAGGCGGTGGGAGAGGGCTTCGAGGATCAGCTTGCTCCGGGTGCCCCAGCGACGGTAGACGGAGGTCTCGTGGACTCCGGCTCGGGCGGCGATGTCCGCGATGCGGGTCCCCTCCAGGCCCTCGGTGGCCAGGAGTTCGGTGGTGGCCTCCAGGACGGCCTGGCGTACGGCTGCGCCGCGGCGGTGAGAGGGGGTCGGGCGGGGTGGTGTCATGTCTCTCATTATCGCAGGTGGACTTGCGATCCCTCCGGGCAGAGGTTTCACTGGCCTTATCGCAAGTCAGCTTGCGATGGAGTGATCTGCGGAGGCGACGCCATGCTCACCAGGGCCAAGACCGATAACGGCGTGCTGCGCGGCCGGGCTGAGGGCGGCCTGACCGTCTTCCGCGGGGTGCGCTATGCCACCTGTGAGCGGTTCGCCCCGCCCCGGCCGGTGCCCGCCTGGAGCAGGGAGCGGGACGCCACGGTCGACGGATCGATCGCTCCGCAGGGGCCGTCCCGGCTGGAGCCCGTGATGGGTGTGCCGGAGCGGCACGAGCAGGACGAGGACTGCCTGAACCTGACCATCACCACTCCACAGGCCGACGATCGGGCCCGACCGGTGCTGGTGTGGTTCCACGGCGGCGCCTGGGTCTCGGGCGCCGGATCATGGAAGTGCTACGGCGGTCACCGGCTGGCCCGTGAGGGTGACGTGGTCGTCGTCTCGGTCGGCCACCGGCTCGGCGTCCTGGGCTACCTGCGTTCCCCGGGAATCTCCGAGGGCAATCTGGGCCTGGCCGACCAGCTCGCGGCCCTGCGGTGGGTACGCGACAACATCGCCGCTTTCGGTGGGGACCCGAACGCGGTGACGGTGGCGGGCCAGTCCGCGGGCGCCCACACCGTGCAGTGCCTGCTGGGCATGCCCGACGCCGAGGGCCTGTTCCGCCGGGCCATCATCCAGAGCGTTCCGGCCGGTTTGGGCCTGGGCAGCGCCCGCACCGCCCAGCGTGCCGCCCGGCGCTTCCACGCCCGGCTCGGCACGGACCCGCGCACCGCTCCCTTGGCCCACGTCCTGACCGCCCAGAGCGAGGTCGCACGCGAGGCGGCCGGCAGGTCGCAGCTCAACACGACACCGCGGTTCGCGCCCGTCGCAGGTGTCGGCCCGCTGCCGGACGAAGCACGCTGGGCCACATGCCTCGCGGAGCGGGCGCCCGGCCTGAGCGTCGTCATCGGCACCACCGGGCAGGAGATGAGCGCCTTCTACGCCACGAACCCCGCGCTGCGCCGTCTGCGCCGGATCCCCGTCCTGGGGGCGGCGGCCGCGGACACTGTGGAACGCGTCGCGAGCGCTGCCGTCTTCTCCCGCCCCACCCGCCACCTGGCCGGCCGGTTGAGCGGGGCCGGTGCCCGAGTCTGGGCCTACCGGTTCGACTACGCCGCCCCTGGATCGCCCTTCGGCGCCGCTCACTGCATCGAGCTGCCCTTCCTCTTCGGCACCGACGCCGACTGGGCCACCGCACCGATGCTCGCCGGCGCCCGCCCGGACGACATCGAGACCCTCGGACGGCGCTTGCGCACGGCCTGGCTCGGCTTCGTCCGCACCGGCACCCCGAACACCGGCACCCCCTGGCCGCGGTTCACGGCAGACGCCCCCGCCATCCACTACTGGTACCGCTGAGGTTCCTGCCGACGGGTCCGCGTGCGTTCGTCGGCGGTGATACCGGCTTTCCAGTACGTGGTGACCAGGGCCCGGTCCAGGGCTGCGCGCTGACGCGCTGATAGGCCTGCGCCGAACATGACCGCCATGAGGGTGTGCAGGAACAGCGCTCGGCGCGACACGGCATCGCGTGAGGTCGCGCGGTCAAGCGCAAGGTCCAGAGAGTTCAGATGGACGCCTGAGCGCCGAGCAGGGTGACGATTCCGCCCACAGCCGTGGTCAGGCGGGTGTACTCGTCCTCGGGGTCGATGACCGCAGCCGTCACCCCGGAGTAGAGCGATCTCAGCAGGTCCAGCTTACAGAAATAGGACTTGCCGGATCCGGACCGGGCGAGGACCACGGTGTCGTAGGTGTCAGCCGCCCACCGGTCCCACACCACCACCCCGGAGGACCCGGCATTGAGCCCGTACAGAACAGCCCTGCAGCAGGGGCGGTTCGATCAGGTGTCCTTGATGGCCTCTACTGTGTCGAGGTAGTAACGGCCTCGTGGTGACCTGCGCCGACGAGTGTTCGCCCAGGTCGGAGGGTTCCGTTGAGGGACCTCCACGGCGGTTGGGAGCCGTTGGGAGACGTTCGCGTCTCCCAAAAATCTCCCAGTCCGGGGTGGGAGACGCCCGTCTCCCACCCCGTCCGGACGGACGGCTTCCGCCTCGTGGAGATCCCTCGGTCACCAGGAAAGGGTGATCGGGATGGAGTCCTTCCGTTGGCCACGATGGGTCACCATCGCAGCCGTGCTGCTGCTCGCTGGCATCGCCGCAGTGGTGTCCTACTCCCACATGTACGAACTCGCCCTGCGCCACGGCGAACCCGAGTGGCGCGCGAGCCTGTTCCCGCTCTCGGTGGACGGGATGATCGTCGGCGCGTCCATGACGTTGCTCAGCGACGCTCGCCACGGCCGCAAAGACGGTCTGCTGCCCTGGGCGCTGCTGATCATGGGATCCGGGGCGTCGCTGGCGGCCAACGTCGCGGTCGCCGACCCCACGATGTGGTCGCGGATCATCCACGCCTGGCCGTCCTTCGCGCTGATCGGTGCGTATGAGCTGCTCATGCGCGAGTTCCGCACGGCGGCTAGGAGCGTACGCACTGCGTCCGCAGCTCGTGACCAGTCCCTGCGGGCAGAGGAAGAGGAAGCTCAGGGCTCTGGGGCATCGGAATCCGGGGAGGTCGCCGACCTGCAGACCGTGCATGATCCAGGCAGCGGGCCTGGAGAAATGCTGGCTCTGTCCCCGTTCCAGGACCGAGCTTGGCAGTGGGCGCTGGAGCAGCAACGCGAGACGGGGCGGTTGCCGAGCGGGAAGGAGATCGCGGCGCACTTCGGCCGAAAGGAGCGCTGGGGGCGACTGGTCAAGCAGCGAGGACAACGAGAAGGCGTTCTCGCAAAGGTTGGATAGGTGCTCCGTGTGAGTGAGCCCCACACAACTCCATGCGGTGTGACCTGAACGGCCTGAGAGGTAGAAGTTCCTGCGCCGCGCACAGCCGTGCTGGGGCTTCACACTTGCGGGAAGAGATCTCTGATGCGGCATGGTGAGAGTTAGCCTCAGGACGTGTCGTCGCGGGCCCGGAAGGAGCGGTTGAGAACCGGAAGTGATCGTGGGATCTCGGGGAGGTTCCTAGCTCGTTTTCGTCGGTGATGGGGAGTAGTGTCCGGTCTTGTATCAGCGCGTGGCACTGGTTCGGAAGGTGTTTGGGCAGGTTGCGCGCCGTGGCGGTCGCCCTCCGGGGCGGCCGAGGATCGCAACAGGTCCAAGTACACGGTCGCGGACTGCTGCCGACCGTGGCGGTCGCCCTCCGGGGCGGCCGAGGATCGCAACCGCATCATCGAGGGCGTCGCCGCCGACACCACAGAGGTGGCGGTCGCCCTCCGGGGCGGCCGAGGATCGCAACTCGACAATGTTGATGTGCCCCGTGTCGCCCCGGTAGTGGCGGTCGCCCTCCGGGGCGGCCGAGGATCGCAACACCACCACTCCTGACCGGTGTGGGTGATGCTCTGGGTGGCGGTCGCCCTCCGGGGCGGCCGAGGATCGCAACCGAAGGGACCCATGCCCACCACACCCCAGAACCGGCGTGGCGGTCGCCCTCCGGGGCGGCCGAGGATCGCAACGCCGTGGCAGATGTAGACCACGCCCGGAGCCCAGGTGTGGCGGTCGCCCTCCGGGGCGGCCGAGGATCGCAACAACTTCGTGCCGGAGGACGGCTCCTCCTGCCCTCCGGTGGCGGTCGCCCTCCGGGGCGGCCGAGGATCGCAACATGCCGTTCGACACGGCCGACCGGAGCGCTGACCAGGTGGCGGTCGCCCTCCGGGGCGGCCGAGGATCGCAACTCGTACACGTCGCGCATGTCCACCAGGGGCTTCGGTGTGGCGGTCGCCCTCCGGGGCGGCCGAGGATCGCAACCCTCAGCGGGGCGCCCAACGGCAGCACCACCTGCGTGGCGGTCGCTCTCCGGGGCGGCCGAGGATCGCAACGACCCCGGCGGCGCGAGACGCAACGTCGACCTGCCCGTGGCGGTCGCCCTCGGGGGCGGCCGAGGATCGCAACTACAACGAGACCAACGAGGACGTCAGCAGCACCGCGCGTGGCGGTCGCTCTCCGGGGCGGCCGAGGATCGCAACGAGGGACTCGGGCCCGTCATCGACGACGCGTCGGCGGTGGCGGTCGCTCTCCGGGGCGGCCGAGGATCGCAACGACACTCTGCAGGCGGCCGCCGAGAGCTGCGCCGTGTGGCGGTCGCCCTCGGGGGAGGCCGAGGATCGCAACCCCGCCACCACGGCCCACTCGTAGCCGAGCCCAGTCGTGGGGGTCGAGGATCGCAACGACCACCGCTTCCAGCATGTACACCCCAAGCAGCAGTTGTGGCCTTGCCAGCCGTCGTGCTGGTTCGGTTCGCACTGCACCTGCCAGAGTTTTAAGGAGTTTGGAGGTATTTGTCTATTTTTGGGAACTAATGAGAAATTAGGGACTTTTGCGTTGTGTCTATTTTGTCATTTTTCTTGAAGTGCCGAGAATTGTCGTCGGCCTCCAGTAGGTTCCTTGCTCGTGGCATTCGTGAACGATTTGGGCTTGGAGCGCACCTGTGGCCTTGTGGGGGCATAGCGTCAACCACCAGGGAAAACGACACTCCCTGGAAGATCATCTGAAGGGAACCGGCCGTCGTGCCGGACAGGCCGCGAGTGTGTTTCGGGCTGCTGGTCTGGCCCGTCACCTGGGTCATCTGCATGACGTGGGGAAAGGCGCTTGCGACTGGCAGGACGGGCTGCTGCGGGCCGAGCGCAGCGGTGGGCGGGTCGGTATCCCGCACAAGCACGCCGGAACCTGGCTGGCTGAACAACAGGGCCTAGCGGTGTTCTGCGGGGTGGTCTTCGGCCACCACGGTGGGCTTCCGTCGCTGTCCCGGCTCAAGGACGAACTGGACCAAGCCGAGGGTAAGTACAAGCTGCAGGTCGAGGAGGCCATCGACCGGGTCAGCAAGATCGTCCCGGAAATCCTGACCGGACCCGGGCTGCCCGCCTGGATCGAGCAGACCCAGGATCCGATGGCCGTGGACGTGCTGGTCCGCATGGTCTTCAGCGCGGTCGTGGACGCCGACTACCTCGACACCGCCGAGCACTTCGACGGTCGGCCCCGCTCCCCGCACACCCTGAACGCGGCCGACCTGGTGAGCCGGTTCGAGAGCGCACGGCAGCAGAAGTTGGCTGACGCCGTGGCCTCGCCCGTGAACTTGTTGCGCAACGAGGTCTACGACCAAGCCGTGGCCGGCGCTGCGGGGCCGGTGGGGTTGTACCGTCTTCCCTCACCCACCGGGTCGGGCAAGACCTTCTCCGCTGCGGCGTTCGCGCTGCACCACGCGGCCGCCAACGGTCTACGGCGGGTCATCGTGGCGGTGCCGTTCATGTCGATCACCGAGCAGAACGCCCAGGTCTACCGCGACCTGCTGGACCGGCCCGGCCACACCCCCGTGGTGCTGGAGCACCACAGCGGCATCGACCTGGACAAGCCGGGCAAGGCCGTCTCTGCGGCGGAGCGGTGGCGGCGCCTGGCAGCGGAGAACTGGGACTCCCCGTTCGTGGTCACCACCACGGTACGGCTGTTCGAGTCCTTGTTCAGCAACCGGCCCGCCGCGATGCGGCGCCTGCACAACATCGCTGGGTCCGTGCTCGTGCTGGACGAGGTCCAGGCCCTGCCGGACGCCATGCTGCGGCCCATCCTGTCGATGCTGCGCACCCTGACCGAGCACTTCAACGTTACGGTGCTGCTGGCCTCGGCCACTCAACCCGCCTATGGCAACCTCAAGGTCGTGCGCGACCTGCCCGTGCATGACCTGATTCCCGAACCGGAGCGGCTGTACAAGGCGCTGAACCGGGTCCGCTACCAGTGGTGGATTTCCCCGAAGCCCACCCCCGACCAGGTCGCCCAGCGCGCCGCGGCTCAGCGCCAGAGCCTTGTCATCTGCAACACCACAGCCCAGGCCGCCGAGCTGCACACCCTGATGGAGCAGCACCGCGCTCCCGAGGGCGGGCAGGTCTGGCACCTGTCCACCCGCATGGCCTCCGCGCACCGCAAACGCCACCTGGAGGAAATCCGCGCGCTCCTCACAGCGGGCGAGCCGGTGGCGGTGGTCTCCACCCAGCTCGTCGAAGCCGGGGTGGACCTGGACTTTCCCATGGTGTTCCGCGCGTTCGCGACCGCCGAGGCGATGCAGCAGGCCGCCGGCCGGTGCAACCGCAACGGACACCTGGCCCAAGGCGACGTGGTCATCTTCGACATCGACGGCTGGGACAAGGCCGCACAGCGCATCTACGGCCCGGCCCTGGGGGTGACCCAGGAGTACTTCGGGCCCGGCCGAGCCCTGCCCGACGACATCACGGTCATGGACGCCTACTACACCGAGCGTTTCGCGCGCGCCAACGTCGAAGCGGTGGGCGCCACGATCCAGGACCGGCGCGAGAACGGCGACTTTCCCAAGGTCGCGGAGCTGTTCCGGATGATCGAGGAGCACACCGTCCCCGTGGTGGTCCCGCACAGCACCAAGGACACAGCCGAACAAGCCGAGTGCCATCGCCTGATCGGCCGACTGCGTGCCGGCGCCCCGGGCAGTGGCGATCTGCTGCGCCGGCTGCGGCCCTCCATTGCGAGCCTGCCCAAGGCCCTGGCCCGCAAGCACGCCGACCTGACCAGCCCGGTCCTGGGCGACCTCGTCGAATGGCTGGGCGATTACGACGATCAGCGCGGCATCGAGTTGTCCGATTCGAAGGAGTACGTGTTTTGACCCGACCCCGCCACCGCCCCGGCCAACACCCACCCCTGGTGGTGGAGATCCAGGGCCCCAACGCCTGCTTCACCCGCCCGGAGTTCAAGACCGAACGGCTCAGCTACCCCGTCATGACCCCATCCGCGGCCAAAGGGGTCCTGGAAGCGATCTTCTGGAAACCGGAGTTCGCCTACCAGGTCCAGGCCATCGAGGTGCTCACCCCCATCCGCTGGTTCTCCGTCCGCCGCAACGAGGTGGACTCCACCCTCTCCCTGGACTGGGTGCGCACGGCCATGAGCGACCACCAGCACCGCTTCGACGCCGAACAGCACCGCGACCAGCGCAACATGGTGTGCCTGCGGGATGTGGCCTACCGCATCCACGCCCAGATGCGGATGCGACCACACGCGGACGCGCCCGAGGCCAAGTACCGCGACCAGTTCCGCCGACGCATCCAACGCGGCGCGTGCTTCTCCCAACCCTTCCTGGGCACCCGGGAGTTCTCCGCCTCCTTCGGCAAGGCCACCACCCGGGGCCCGATCGACCACACCGAGGACCTAGGGGTGATGCTGCACAGCATCGACTACACGGACGGCCGTGAGTCCTACCGGTGGTTCCACGCCCAACTCGAGGACGGGGTCCTGGCGGTTCCCCCGCAAGGAGCCGAGCTGCCCACCGCCTCTGCCGGAGTCCGCACCGGTGGGAGGGGATGAGCCGATGCTGTTGACCCGCCTGGTCGAACACGCCCCCCACCTGGACCTGCCACCGGTCTACTACCGGCACCGGCGCGTGCGCTGGGTCCTCTCCCTGGACGCTCAAGGCAGGGTGAAGTCGGTGGACAGCGCCGGACACCCCACGTTGGGCTCCCTTGCCGACGGCGAAAACCGCCACGGGATCGACCTGGCCACCCCTTACGTCTACCGGTCCGGGGCCAAACCACCCCCGATGCTGCTGGTGGACACCCTGCAGTACGTGCTCGCCATGCCGGTGAACGACTCCGACAAGGCCGAAGCCGAAGCGATCCGCCGCAACGACGCCTACATCGCCCTCCTCGAGCAGTGGTTCGAGCACGCCCCGGACGAGTCGACCGCGGCGGCCGTGCTGGCGTTCTTCCGCCGCCAGGACCACCTCAACGTCACCATTCCCGAGGACGCCAAGCCCAGCGACACACTCGCCCTGCGCGTGGAGGGCCAGTGGGCCCATGAAGCCGACAGTGCCTCATCGGTGTGGCGCACCGTTGTGGCCCAGCGAAAGGGAAGCGACACAGGCCAGGGGGTGTGCTTGGCCTGTGGGCAGGAAGGGGCTCTGCTGGACACCATCCCCGAACCCGTCAAGGCCGGGGCGATCCCCGTCCCCACGGGGATGGGCAGGGACACGGTCCTGGTGTCGGTCAACAAGTCCGCCCAGGGCCGCGGTGGACGGATCCAGCTCGCCGACATTCCCATCTGTGACGGATGCGGCAGTACGGCCACCGCCGTGCTCAACTCGCTGCTGGCCACCAACGAGCACCGGTACCGCACCAGCGACAGCGTCACCGTCTGGTGGCTCAAACGCCCCACCCAGGTGAGCCTGCTGCGGTCCTTGCGTGAGGCCCGCCCCGAGGACATCGGCGCGCTCTTCGCCGAACTCGACCAGCCCCACACCGGGCTGGAGAATACCCGCACCGACCCCAACGCCTTCTACGCCTTGACCTTGTCGGCTAACCAGAGCCGAGTCGTGGTCCGTGACTGGCTCGATGTCCCCCTCACCGACGCGCTGACCCACGCCCGCACCTGGTTCCAGGACCACCAGATCCAGGACGTGTGGCAGACAGAACCCCAGCACGTGGCGCTATGGCGAATGGCGCGCTGCCTGGGCCGCTGGAAGGACGACGACACCGGCAAGGGCTACGCCAAGGACAGCGAACCCAAAACAGCGGAGCGCACGCTGCTGTCCATGGCGCTACACGGCGAGCACTACCGGCCGCCGGTGTTCCTGCTCCAACGTCTGGACCAGCGCATCGGCGCCGACGGACACCTCGATCTGCCCCGCATGGCCCTGCTCAAACTCCTCCTGCTCCGCCTCAACCCCCAGCTTCGGGAGACCGTGATGCCCACCCTCAACGACAACGACGACCACCCCGCCGTGCTGTGCGGGCGCTTGTTCGCCACCTTCGAGCAGATCCAGTACCAGGCCCTGCGCGACCCCGCGACGAAGAAGGGCCCCAACACCACCGTCACCGACAAGTACTTCACCGCAGCCAAAGCCCGACCGCTGTCGGTGATGGAGATGGTCCGCGACACCGCCAACGCCCACCTCAAGCGCCTCAAGCGCGACAGCCCGGGTGCCTGGGGCGGATTGAGCAACCGCCTGGACGTCCTCTACACCCGCCTGGGCGGGGCACCACCGGCCACCCTGAACCTGGAAGGCCGCGCCCTCTTCACGCTGGGCTACCACCAGCAGCGCGCCGACGACCGCGCCGCGGCGGCCAAAGCCAAGGAAGCCAAAGCCGCCAAAGCCGCTCAGGACACCCCGTCAGCCGAAACCGAATAACCCCCGCTGAGAACCCTCGGAAAGGACCTCTTCATGAGCACTGACACCACCCGCACGCACCTGGACCCCGCCCGCAAGCACGACTTCGTGTTCCTGTTCGACGTGCGCGATGGCAACCCCAACGGAGACCCCGACGCCGGAGGCATGCCGCGCACCGACCCCGAAACCGGCCAGGGCCTGGTCACCGACGTGGCCATCAAGCGCAAGATCCGCAACACCGTCTCCCTGATCGCCCACGACCAGGCCGGCTACGACATCTACGTCGAGGCCGGCACCTCCCTGAACTCCCAGCACGAACGCGCCTATGAGGCCCTGAACCTGGACGCCGACAAGAAGAAGCGGCGCGTGTCCGAACCCCAGGCCCAGCAGTGGATGTGCGCGCACTTCTTCGACGTGCGCATGTTCGGCGCGGTCATGACCACCGGGAAGAAGACCGCCGGGCGAGTGCAGGGCCCGCTCCAGCTCACCTTCTCCCGCTCCCTCGACCCGGTGCTGCCGCAGCTGCACGGCATCACCCGCGTCACCCAGACCCGGGAGGAAGATGTGGAGAAGGGGGAGAGCACCGAGTTGGGCACCAAGCACACCATCCCCTACGGGCTGTTCCGAGGCCACGGACACTTCAGCGCCCCCCTGGCCCAGCGCACCGGCGTCACAGGCAAGGACCTGGAGGTGTTCTGGCGGGCGATGACGCTGATGTTCGAACACGACCGGGCCTCCACCCGCGGGGAGATGGCGCTGCGCGGGTTGTACGTGTTCTCCCACGACGACGCGTTCGGCAGGGCCCCGGCCCACGAACTCCTGGAGCGCATCGAGGTGGCCAGCCTTGACCAGGGGGCGGTGCGGTCCTTCGACGGCTACAAGGTGCAGGTCAGCGACGAGAACCTGCCCGAAGGCGTCACGTTGACCAGGATCGTGGGGTGAGCACGCCTGAGGCGCCACCCCGAGAGCTCACCCCGGTGATGCTCTCGGCCCTGGAGCATTACGACTACTGCCCCCGCCAAGCCGGGCTCATCCTGCTTGAAGACGGATACGCCGACGACGCCGCCACGGTGCGCGGCACCCTGCTGCACCACCGCGTCCACGAACCCGGCGAAGACAACCGGCCCGGCGTACGCACCCTGCGCGCCCTGCCGGTCTGGCACGACGGCCTCGGGCTGAGCGGGGTGTGCGACGTGGTGGAAATCCACGCCGACGGCACAGTCCTGCCCGTGGAGCACAAGTCCGGCTCTTACAAGCCGGGAGGGCCGGCCGACCTCCAGGTCGCCGCTCAGGCCATGTGCCTGGAGGAACGGCTGTGCACCACGATCACCTCAGCGGTCATCTACTCCTCCGCCGACCGGCGACGCCACACCATCACCGTGGACGGGGACCTGCGCGCCAGGGTGCGGGAAACGGCCGAGCACGTGCGGGCGGTCATAGAACAGACCGCGCTCCCCGCCCCTGCCGCGGACCAGCGGTGCCGCCGCTGCTCGATGAACATCACCTGCATGCCCAAGGTCCTGGCCAACCACAAGAAGTTCGCCACACTTCGGGGAGCGTTGTTCTCCCCGGCACCCGAGACGGACTGGGATGACTGAACTCCTCAACACCCTCTACATCCAAACCCCGGGAGCGTCCCTGCATCTGGAGCACGACACGGTCCGCGTCGTCATCCCCGACACCCCACAACGCCATGTGCTGCCGCTGCGCCGGTTGGAATCGATCGTGGTGATGGGCAACATTCAGGTCAGCTCCCAGCTGATGTCGCGCTGTGCCGAGGACGGCCGCCCCATCGTGTGGATGAGTAGAGGGGGCCGGTTCCTCAACCGCACCGACGGGCCCACCCGCGGCAACGTCCTGCTGCGCCACGCCCAACACCTGGCCCACGCCGACCCCGTAGCGCGTCTGGGGATCGCGCAGGCCTGCATCGCGGGCAAGGTGCAGAACTCCCGCCAGGTCGTCCTGCGCGGGGCGCGGGATGCGACCACGCACAAGACGCGGCTGCGCGAGATCGCCCAGACACTCGCCGAAGCCGTGGACAGCCTGCCCGATATCCAGGACGTGGAGTCGGTGTTCGGGGTGGAGGGCAACGCGGCCCGCGTCTACTTCGAAGCCTTCGCTCTCATGCTGCGCACGGACACCGGAATCGACTTCCCGGGCCGAGTGAAACGGCCACCCACGGACCCCGCCAACGCGCTGCTGTCCTTCCTGTACGGCCTGACACGGTCGGTGGTGCACGGCGCGTGCGAGCAGGTCGGGCTGGACCCCTACATCGGGTTCCTGCACGGGTTGCGCCCCGGGAAACCGGCGCTGGCCTTGGACCTGATGGAGGAGCTGCGGCCATTCACCGCGGACCGTCTCGCGCTCACGCTGATCAACCGCAAACAGGTGCGCCTGGACCATTTCGAGACACTTCCGGGCGGAGCCGTGCAGCTCACCGAGGAGGGGCGCAAACAGGTGCTCACCCAGTGGCAGGCCCATCGGAAGAAGGAGCACCCGCACCGTCTCCTGGGAAGAAAGGTGCCGGTGGCATTGCTGCCCGCGGCCCAAGCCCGGATCCTGGCCCGCCACGTGCGTGGTGACCTTCCCGGCTACCTGCCCTGGACACTGTGATGGAGCTACTGGTCACCTACGACGTGGCGACCGTCGAACCCGAGGGTGCACGCCGGCTGCGGCAGGTCGCCAAGCTCTGCGAGGGGTACGGGCTACGCGTGCAGAAATCAGTGTTCGAAGTGGTGTGTACCGACGCCGAGGTGTTGACGCTGACGGACCGCATCGAGCGGATCATCGATGACAGCGAGGACAGTGTGCGCATCTATCGGGTGCCGAGGGGAACGTTCAGCTCGGTGAACACGCTGGGCATCGCCCAGTGTCTCCCGCACGGGGACTCGTTGGTGCTGTAGTGAGGAACCTGAAGTGATCAGAGAATCCCGGGACGGTTCCCAATCGCCTTCGGGTGCCTCTGGGCGCGAGTGTCTGTTTTTGACCGCATGTTCGGCGCGGATCCCAGGGGAGTTCTCCCAGTTCGCGCGCCGTGGCGGTCGCCCTCCGGGGCGACCGAGGATCGCAACATCGGTTGCTCCAAGCGGGCATGTAGACGGGGGCAGCGTGGCGGTCGCCCTCCGGGGCGACCGAGGATCGCAACACCCTCCCTGATGTGGGCGGGTTGGGGCACATGATCGTGGCGGTCGCCCTCCGGGGCGACCGAGGATCGCAACCCCTTTCTGGGGGTGGTGGCCCGCCCGGTCCCTGGAAGTGGCGGTCGCCCTCCGGGGCGACCGAGGATCGCAACGTCACGGGTCGCGCCCGAAAGCTGGCGTTTGCGGCGTGGCGGTCGCCCTCCGGGGCGACCGAGGATCGCAACGCGAGCTTCTTCAACCCGCGGCTGATCTTCGACACCGTGGCGGTCGCCCTCCGGGGCGACCGAGGATCGCAACTCCCTCAAGGCCGGCCAGGACGCCATGGTCCCCGAGTGGCGGTCGCCCTCCGGGGCGACCGAGGATCGCAACGGTTTGTGCACCGCCGTTGTGCAGCCGGTGTCAGGCGTGGCGGTCGCCCTCCGGGGCGACCGAGGATCGCAACGCCCTCGCTCTGGTCAACGAAGGCCTGGAGGAAGGCGTGGCGGTCGCCCTCCGGGGCGACCGAGGATCGCAACGAGGACACCCGGTTGGGGCTGATGGCCGCGGAGACGGTGGCGGTCGCCCTCCGGGGCGACCGAGGATCGCAACCGCCTCCGAGCTTGCGCGCCAGCCAGTCCCACTCGGGTGGCGGTCGCCCTCCGGGGCGACCGAGGATCGCAACACCACACACGTCGCACACAGCGATCCCCGTGAGCAAGTGGCGGTCGCCCTCCGGGGCGACCGAGGATCGCAACAGCTCAGGGAGACGAGTGGGGCCACGTCGTCGGTGGGTGGCGGTCGCCCTCCGGGGCGACCGAGGATCGCAACGCCAGGATGCAAATGCCTCAGTCGTGGGGCGAAGCAAGTGGCGGTCGCCCTCCGGGGCGACCGAGGATCGCAACGACCAAGACGTGGGCCAGTCCGCGGAAGCCGTCGGCGTGGCGGTCGCCCTCCGGGGCGACCGAGGATCGCAACGCCGGTATCCCCTACCGCATGGTCGTCGGCATCCGCGTGGCGGTCGCCCTCCGGGGCGACCGAGGATCGCAACGCCCTGTCGGCCCTGGGTCTCGCGTGCGTGCTCCGCGTGGCGGTCGCCCTCCGGGGCGACCGAGGATCGCAACCGAGTGACCACCACCACGGCCATGAGTCGCCGCGAGTGGCGGTTGCCCTCCGGGGCGACCGAGGATCGCAACGACGCAGGGTCTCGGAGCTCACCCATGGCGCACCTGTGGCGGTCGCCCTCCGGGGCGACCGAGGATCGCAACCCCTCGCGCAGGATCAGCTCTGTCCGGGCCACCTGGGTGGCGGTCGCCCTCCGGGCCGACCGAGGATCGCAACAAGCAGATCGTCGCCGGGATCGTGGAGTACGACGGGTGGCGGTCGCTCTTCGGGGCGACCGAGGATCGCAACGTCCAGCGTGCCCTGCGCGGCGACGGAGCGGAGGGTGGCGGTCGTTCTTCGGGGCGGCCGAGGATCGCAACGATCTGGGACATCAGGGCCATCATGCCTCCACAACGTGGCGGTCGCTTTCCGGAGTGACCGAGGCATAACGCGTACGAGCTTGGCCATTGAGCGCCGCTGTGCCGACAGGCCCGGACGTGACCGTGAGGATCGAGACCTGATGCGGGAGCCGCAGAGGCTACCTGGTCGATACCCGCGTCCACTAAGAGCTCATCTCATTTGGATTCTCGGTAACCTGGCCGCGTGTCGATGGTTGAACGCCTTGTGCCGGATGAGCTGTGGGACCTGTTCCAGCGAGTGGTGCCCGAGGCGCCCACGCGTCACCAGGCCGGCGGGCGGCGCAGACACGGGGACCGCGAGGTGCTGGCCGCGATCATCTTCGTCGCGACCAGCGGTTGCACCTGGGCGCAGCTCCCGCCGGTGTTCGGCCCGTCCGGGCCCACCGCTCACCGGCGCTTCACCGAGTGGACCCGGGCGAGGGTGTGGGCCAAGCTGCACCGGCTGGTGCTGGACGAACTCGGTTCCCGCGGCAAGGTGGACTGGTCGCGGTGCGCGATCGACTCGGTCAACATGCGTGCCCTCAAAGGGGGGAGCTGACGGGTCCGAATCCTGTCGACCGGGGCAAGAAGGG
>NZ_LGEC01000091.1 GCF_001279585.1 Nocardiopsis sp. NRRL B-16309
GTCGGTGATGTATGAGGTGCCTTCGCGTGAGGATGTGGGTCAGGTGATCATTACGCGGGAGACGGTGATCGACAACGTGAACCCCACGATCGTGCCGCGTGCCCAGCTGGATGAGGAGCACCAGGAGCGGTCCGCGTAGGGCGCTTCACGCCGGGGCCTTCGTCGTCGCTACTGCCTGGCTCGCAGGCTCGCTGGCGGCAGAGACTCCTCCTGCAGGCACCGGCGCGCCCTACGCTGCGTGCTTTCTTTGGGCCTCCGCTCGTGCCTCGCTTTGGCCCGACCAAACCCCCTGTGGCCCCCTATGCGCAACGGCCTACCTCTCACCCCCTGGGACTGAGGTAGGTCGTTTTCGTGCAGCTCCAACCTCCTGGGGTGCAGGCTGGCCTGATCGGCCCGGCGCTCGCGCCGGTACCGTCGCCCGTCATCACCCTCGACGGTCGGCTGCGGCGCAGCCTCTCTGGCTTCCTTCCTCCTCGGGCCGCAGAATACTGGCGCGCTCTGAGCCGACCTCCAGGGGACGCCTTCCACCCCGGGTCCCGTGGCTGTCCACACCGTAAGTGGGGGAGAGGTGGGTTGGCTGTTCCGGGCGGACCTCCCGGGGTGAGGGCAGGTGCGATGCCCTGGGTCGCGCGGGTGAGGTAGGGATCGGCCCATGGCTGTCCGCGAGAGCGAGGCCATGGGCCTTCCGCGTGGCCGCTACTCCTCTTCGAGGACCTCGGCCATGCGGTTGATGTCGGCGTTCTGCTCGGCGATGACGTCGTTGGCCATCCGCAGCACCGTGTGGTCCTTGCCCTCTTCGAGGACCTCCTCCGCCATGGTGACGGCGCCCTCGTGGTGGGTCGTCATGAGCTCCACGAAGAGCTGGTCGAAGTCGTCGCCCTCGGCGGCGGCCAGGTCGTCCAGCTCCTCCTCGGTGGCCATGCCGGGCATGTCGTCGTGGTCGACCTCCAGCTGGCAGGTCGGGACCTCACCGCTCTCGTCGTGGTGGGAGCCGTCGCCCTCCAGTCCGCAGAAGTTCTGGTGGGCCTCGTTCTCCCTGGCCGGGCCGAAGATGTTCTCCTCCAGCCAGCTCTCCATGGCGGTGATCTCGGGGCCCTGCGCGGCGGAGATGCGGTCAGCGATGCGCTCGATCCCGTCGCGCTCGTAGCGCTCCTCGACCAGGTCGGTCATCTCCAGCGCCTGCCGGTGGTGCTCGATCATGTTCACCAGGTAGAACACGTCGGCCTCGTTGTGGCCCTGCTCCTCGGCGAGGGCGGCGATCTGGTCGGCGGTGGCGGGGGAGGCGGACTCGCCCGGGGCGCCGGGTGCGATGACGTTGCCCGACACCGGTTCCCCGTCGCCGGTGCAGGCCGAGGCTCCGAGCAGTACGAGAGCGGTTCCGGCCGCGAGTGCCAGGCGTCGCACGAATGTCCTCCAGGGTGGGGGTGGCCGGACGGGGGTCCGCGGTGCCGAGTGGACGCGACACCCTGCGGGTTTTCTACTCACTCGGTGGGTGCTTTGTCCAGCCCTGGGTGCGTGTTGGCGCTGATTCGTTCACCCGTTCGTGACTCGCCGGGCCCGTGGGCGATACGCCTGGGATGTCCGGTGTTGGAGTTTCGCCTGGTCCGCGAGGGTAATAACCAATTGTGTACAGATGATGGCACAGGGTTATTGGCGGAGGTGGGCGATGGTGGCGCTCGACGGGCGGTGTGGGCGCTGGGGTGTCGCCGGTGCGGTCCTGTGCCTCGCGGCGGGGGGTGTGGGGGCGCCGCCGGTGTGGGCCGGGGACGTCACCGGGAGCGGTGTGGAGCACGTGGCGAACATGCCCAAGCCCGAGGCGCTCACCGACACGTTCAACTCCGACCTCGCGTTCACGGGCGACCACGTGATCGGCGGCAACTACGGCGGCTTCGTCGTCTACGACGTCTCCGAGCCGGAGCGGCCCGAGATCGTCTCCGAGGTGGTCTGTCCCGGCGGTCAGGGCGACGTGTCCGTGAGCGGCGACCTGCTGTACTTCTCCGTGGACTACCCGCGGGCGAGCGACGAGTGCGGCGCGCCGGCGGTGTCGCCCTCCGATCCGGACGGGTTCGAGGGCGTCCGGATCTTCGACATCTCGGACAAGGCGGCGCCCGAGTACGTGGCGGCGGTGCGCACCGACTGCGGTTCGCACACCAACACGCTCGTTCCGGGCGCGGACGGTGAGAGCGACGTGGTCTACGTGTCCTCGTACTCGCCCTCGGAGCGGTTCCCGAACTGCCGGCCGCCGCACGACAGGATCGCGGTCATCGAGGTCGCGCACGACACCCCGGAGGAGGCCGCCGTGGTCGACGAGCCCGTGCTCTTCCCCGACGGGGGAGAGGCGAGCACCACGGGCTGCCACGACATCACCGCCTATCCGGAACGCGGCGTGGCCGCCGCGGCCTGTCTGGGCGACGGCCTGCTGCTGGACATCACCGACCCCCTGGCGCCCGTGGTGGTCGAGCGGGTGTGGGACGCCAACTTCGTGTTCTGGCACTCGGCCACGTTCACCAACGACGCCCGGCACGTGGTCTTCACCGACGAACTCGGCGGCGGCGGGGCGGCGACCTGTTCGGCGGAGATCGGGCCCGAACGCGGCGCCGACGCGGTGTACGCGCTCGACCACGGCGAGGACCCGAAACTCGACTTCCGGAGCTACTACAAACTGCCGCGTCACCAGACCGAAACGGAGAACTGTGTGGCCCACAATGGCTCGCTGATCCCCGTTCCCGGCCATGACTACTTCGTACAGTCCTGGTACCAGGGCGGAGTCTCCGTCATCGACCTGGGCGATCCCGCCGCTCCCCGGGAGATCGGCCACTTCGACCGCGGCCCCTGGGATCCCGCGCGTCTGGCCACGGCCGGGTCGTGGTCGGCGTACTACTACAACGGCCACGTCTATTCATCGGACATCCGACACGGCCTCGACGTGCTCAGGCTCACCGACCCCCGGCTGGAGGGGGCCGAGTCGGTCGTCATGACGGAGTTCAACCCGCAGTCGCAGCCCGTCCTGCCACCGGAACGGTGACGCCGCGGCGGAGCGGCGCGCGGGCCGCCCGGCGGGCCCGTGGTGGCCCGCGCGGCCCCGTTCGCGGGGGCCGGGGCCCGCCGCCCTAGGCACTGTGTGTAGTCGGATCAGGTCAGGGCGGCAGGATGTTAACTGTCATGTTTCTTTCGTCTCCCCCTATACATATTGATGTTGAATTGTGTACGTTCTTCCTGCTTCGCTCCAAACTGCATCAGGAGTACACATGGCGTCATCCCCCACCTCCCCCCGGGCCCGACGGAGGCGTGGAGCCGCGGTCGCCCTCACCGGCGCCGCGGCCCTCCTCGTCGGCCTCCTGGCCCCCTCGGCGGCCGCCGCCGACGACTTCGTGAGCGACGCGGAGACCAGTGACAACGTCACGCACGTCGCCAACATCCCCAAGACCGAGGTGATGGGCAGCGGCTTCAACTCCGACCTCGCCTTCTCGGGCGACTACGCCATCGGCGGCAACTACAACGGCTTCGTCATCTACGACATCTCCGAGCCGGAGCGGCCCGAGATCGTCTCCGAGGTCCTGTGCCCCGGCGGTCAGGGCGACGTGTCGGTCAGCGGCGACCTGCTCTACTTCTCGGTCGACTACGCGCGCGCCAACGAGGACTGCGGAGCGCCGGCCGTGCCCACCTCGGACCCGGACGGGTTCGAGGGCATCCGCGTGTTCGACATCTCCGACAAGGCGGCTCCGGAGTACGTGACGGCGGTGCGCACCGACTGCGGTTCGCACACCAACACGCTCGTCCCGAGCGAGGACGGCGAGTACGACTACGTCTACGTGTCCTCCTACTCGCCCTCGTCGAACTTCCCGAACTGCCAGCCGCCGCACGACAAGATCTCGGTCATCGAGATCCCCGTGGACGACCCGGCCTCGGCGGCGGTCGTGGAGGAGCCGGTGCTCTTCCCGGACGGCGGCAACAGCGGCACGGCCGGCTGCCACGACATCACGGCCTACCCGGAGAAGGGCATCGCGGCCGGCGCCTGCATGGGCGACGGCATCCTGATGGACATCTCCGACCCGGCGCACCCCGTGGTCACCGACGTCGTCCGCGACCCGAACTTCGCGTTCTGGCACTCGGCGACCTTCACCAACAACGCCGACACGGTCATGTTCACCGACGAGCTCGGCGGCGGTGGCGGCGCCATCTGCACCGACGAGTACGGCACCGAGCGCGGCGCCGACGCGATCTACGGGATCGGCGGCAGCGACGCGGAGCCCGAGCTGGCCTTCGAGGGCTACTTCAAGATCCCGCGCCTGCAGTCCGAGACCGAGAACTGCGTGGCGCACAACGGCTCGCTGATCCCGGTCCCCGGCCGCAACTTCTTCGTGCAGTCCTGGTACCAGGGCGGCGTGTCGGTGATCGACTTCAACGACTCCACCGACCCGAGGGAGATCGGCCACTTCGACCGCGACCCCATCGATGAGGACTCCCTCGTCCTGGGCGGCTCCTGGTCGGCCTACTACTACAACGGCTACGTCTACTCCTCCGACATCACCCGCGGCCTGGACGTCCTGCGCCTGGAGGACCCGCGCATGCGCGTGGCCGAACAGGTCCACATGGACGAGTTCAACCCGCAGTCCCAGCCCGGCTACCGGCCCGGGCGGGGCCACGGTCGCGGCTGACCGGCGCACGCCCCGGCCGCCGCGCACCCCCGCGGCGGCCGGGGCATCCGACTCTGATCCGCCCGGCCGCGCGCCGGGAGGAGGGAGGGGGCCACGGCCCTGACCACGCCGTGGCCCCGATGCGTTCACCACCCCCAACGCACACAGGAGTGCCCATGCCCCCTTCACCCTCCCGCGCGGCACGCGGAAGGCCGCGGCGATCGACCGCCGTGGCCCTCGCGGCGGCGGCCACGCTGGCGGTCGGACTGCTCGGTCCGGGCGTCGCGTCCGCCGACACGGTCCCGCCCGCGGACGACATCTCCAGCGACAACGTCACCCACGTGACCAACGTGCCCAAGCCCGAAGCCGTGAGCAGCGTCAACTCGGACCTCGCGTTCTCGGGTGACTACGCCATCGGCGGCAACTACGACGGCTTCGTCATCTACGACATCTCCGAGCCGGAGCGGCCCGAGATCGTCTCCGAGGTGGTCTGCCCCGGCGGTCAGGGCGACGTGTCGGTCAGCGGCGACCTGCTCTACTTCTCCGTCGACTACGCGCGCGCCAACGAGGACTGCGGCGCGCCGGCCGTGCCCACCTCGGACCCGGACGGGTTCGAGGGCATCCGGGTCTTCGACATCTCCGACAAGGCGGCTCCGGAGTACGTGTCCGCGGTGCGCACCGACTGCGGTTCGCACACCAACACGCTCGTCCCGAGCAAGGACGGCGAGAGCGACCTGCTCTACGTGTCGTCCTACTCGCCCAGGGAGAGCTTCCCGAACTGCCAGCCGCCGCACGACAGCATCTCGATCATCGAGGTGCCGCACGACGCACCGGAGGACGCGGCGGTCGTCAACGAGCCGGTCCTGTTCCCGGACGGCGGCAACCACGACCAGGACAACCTGCTCCTGCCGACGCAGGGCTGCCACGACATCACCGTGTTCGCGGAGAAGGACATCGCGGCCGGCGCCTGCATGGGCGACGGCGTCCTCATGGACATCTCCGACCCGGTGAACCCGGTCGTCACCGAGCGGATCCAGGACCCGAACTTCGCGTTCTGGCACTCGGCGACCTTCACCAACAACGCCGAGACGGTCATGTTCACCGACGAGCTCGGCGGCGGTGGCGCCCCCACCTGCACCGAGGAGATCGGCCCCGAGCGCGGCGCCGACGCGATCTACGAGATCGGCGGCACCGACGCGGAGCCGGAGCTGGACTTCGCCAGCTACTTCAAGATCGAGCGCCACCAGGGCGACCAGATCTGCGTGGCGCACAACGGCTCGCTGATCCCGGTCCCCGGCCGCGACTACTTCGTGCAGTCCTGGTACCAGGGCGGCGTGTCGGTGATCGACTTCAACGACCCGACCGACCCGAAGGAGATCGGCTACTTCGACATGGACTCCCGTGTCGAGGAGGGTGTGCGTGACAACGACACCTGGTCGACCTACTACTACAACGGCTACGTGTTCTCCTCCGACATCGAGCGGGGCATCGACGTGCTCCGCCTGGACGACCCGCGCCTGCGCGCGGCCGAACAGGTCCACATGGACGAGTTCAACCCGCAGTCCCAGCCGGGCTACCGTCCCGGACGAGGCCACGGCCGCGACTAGCGCCTGACGACCGGCCCCGTGGAGGGGCACGGGGGTCCGGGGGCACACGCCCCCGGGCCCCTTCGCCGTTCCGGCCGGTCGCGGCCGACCGCCGTGGCGGCCGTGCCCGCGGCCTCAGCTCCGGACGGTGTCGAAGAGCCGGTCGGTCGGGGCCCGGACGGCCTCCAGGACGCGGCCGGTGAAGTACACCGTGCCCAGCGCCAGCACCCGGTCCCCCAACCCTGCCAGGAGGGCGGGGGACAGGTCCTCGGCCGCGATGGTCCGCCAGTGGCCGGGCAGGGCCCGCTCGAACCTCAGGTGGGCCTCCGGCAGGACGACGGTCGTCACCGGCAGGTCGCCCAGCGACTCCACGACCCCGGAGACGTCCTTGTGGTCGGGCAGGCACAGCAGGACGTGGTCCACCCCGCCCCACACCCCGCGGGCGTGGTCCAGCGCCGCCGCGACCCCGGTGCCGTTGATCGCCGAGTCCACCACGACCTCCGCCGACGGGCTCCCGGGCACGCCGTGGCGGGACAGCCGGGCCGGCAGGCGCACGGTGCCCAGCACCTCGTGCAGGCGCTCGGCGGAGGGGCGGGGCCGGCCCAGGACGTCCAGCGCGCGCAGGGCCGCCGCCGTCCCCAGGACCCCCGAGGCCGCCGACAGGCCGGGCGGGCGCAGCTCGGGCGGCGGCTCGGTGCCGGGAACGGCCGGGTCCGCGGTCTCGGCGACCACGCGCCCGTCGGTGGCCTGGGCCAGCGCCTGCGCCATCGCCTCGGCCACCTCCCCGGTCTGCGGGAGCGTC
Organism: Nocardiopsis sp. NRRL B-16309; assembly: GCF_001279585.1. Classification (GTDB taxonomy): domain Bacteria; phylum Actinomycetota; class Actinomycetes; order Streptosporangiales; family Streptosporangiaceae; genus Nocardiopsis. The sequence continues at coordinate 7,026 of NZ_LGEC01000091.1, forward strand.
ACCAGGGCCCGCGTGCGCGGACCGGCCACACGGGCCTTCTCGCGCGCGATCTCCGGAACGGTGTCGCCCAGCACCCCCAGGTGCTCGCCGAAGACCGTGCTCATCGCCACCACGTCCGGCCCGATGAGGCGGAGCTCGTCGCGGTGCCCGCCCGCCCCCGCCTCCAGGACGCACACGTCGGCGCCCACGTCGCGGGCGCGCAGCAGCGCGGCGATCAGGAACAGTCCGCTCGGAGCCAGGTGGCCGCCGGTCTCGCGCACCGACGGCAGGCGCCGGCGGGCGGCGTCGATCCGCTCGCCCAGCGCGTCCATCTCCTCGTCGGTCACCGACGTGCCGTCCACCCGCACGCGCTCGCGGTAGGACCGGAAGCTCGGCCCGGTGGCCAGGACGGTCCGCAGCCCGGCGGCGCCCAGCACCGCGGCGGCGCAGGTCGCGGTGCTGCCCTTGCCCTTGGAGCCGACCACGCCCAGGACCGGCAGGGCGTCCGGATCCAGGTCGAGGACGCGCATGAGGGCGGCGGCGCGGTCCAGGCTGCGGGTCTGGCCGGGGCGCCGGTCCGCCCACTCGGAGAAGAACGGGTCAAGGAATCGCATGCTCCAAGTATGGTCTCCGTGATTTCCGCCGTCGCACCCCGGCTCGGAGCCCGGGCGCAGGTCGGGGCGCGTACACTGGCGCGGGTGTACACCCCTACGACCGACACGCCGTGAGCGGCGCCGGCGCCGATGAGCGCTACGCCGAGGTGACGGCGCAGATCCTCTCCCGTGCTCCCGAGTCCGAGATCGACCCGACTCTCGACCGGGTCCGCACTCTCCTGGACCTTCTGGGCGACCCGCAGCGCGGCTTCCGGGTCATCCACGTCACCGGCACCAACGGCAAGACATCCACAGCCCGCATGATCGACGCGCTCATGCGCGCACGAGGCCTGCGCGTGGGCCGCTACACCAGCCCGCACCTGCGCACCGTGCGCGAGCGCATCGTCGTCGACGGCGAACCCGTCTCCCAGGACAGGTTCGTCGAGATCTACGACGAGATCAGTCCCTACGTGGACATGGCGGACTCGATGAGCGACACACGCCTGTCGTTCTTCGAGATCCTCACCGTCATGGCCTACGCCGCCTTCGCCGACACCCCTGTCGACGTCGCCGTGGTCGAGGTGGGGATGGGCGGCCGATGGGACGCCACCAACGTCGTCGACGGAGACGTCGCCGTGGTGACCCCGATCGGTATCGACCACACCGAGTACCTGCCGGACACACTCGACGGCATCGCCGACGAGAAGGCCGGCATCATCAAGCCCGACTCCATCGCGGTCATCGCCCAGCAGCCGGTGCCCGCGGCCGAGGTCCTGATCCGCCACGCCGCCGAGGTCGGCGCGCGGGTGGCCCGGGAAGGCCTGGAGTTCGGCGTCACCTCCCGTGAGGTGGCCGTCGGCGGCCAGCAGGTCGCCGTCAAGGGCCTCACCGGAGGATACGAAGACCTGTTCCTGCCCCTCTTCGGCGCCCATCAGGCCGGCAACGCCGCCGTCGCCATCGCCGCCGTGGAGGCGTTCGCCGCCACGGGCGAGGACGCCGAGGGGATGGATCCCCGGATCGTCGGTGAGGCCCTGGCCGGGGTCGACTCCCCCGGCCGGATGGAGGTCGTGCGCACCAGCCCGACCGTGATCGCCGACGCCGCACACAACCCGGCCGGAATGACCGCGACCGCGGCCGCCGTGGAGGAGGCCTTCGGCTTCAGCCGACTGGTCGGCGTGGTCGCCATCATGGCCGACAAGGATGTCGAGGGGATTCTCGAACCCCTCGAACCACTACTCGACGAGATCGTCGTCACCCGCAACTCGTCGCCGCGCTCCCTCGACCCCGCGCGGCTGACCGCCATCGCCCAGCAGATCTTCGGTGAGGACCGCGTCCACGCGGCCGCCCGACTCGACGACGCCATCGACCAGGCCGTGGGCCTGGCGGAGGAGACCGGAGAGTTCGGCGGCAGCGGGGTGCTCGTCACCGGGTCGGTCGTCACCGCCGGTGACGCCGTCCACCTGCTGCGCGGCGCGGGCGAGTAGCGGACACGGCGTTCCTCCGACGAAGGGATCTGCGCCATGCGCGTCGTCTGCGCTGTCGTTCTCGCTTTCGAGGCGATCGTCCTCGGACTCGCCATACCCGTCGCCATCAACACCGAGGGCATCGACCCGGCACTGGCGGGGGGTGTCTGGGGCGGCATGGCCGTGGCCGTGCTCGTCCTGTCCGCCCTGCAGAAGTACACCTGGGCGCACTACGCCGCCTGGGCCCTGCAGGCAGGTTTCCTGTTCTCCGCCTTCCAGGTGTCGGGGATGCTGCTCATCGCGGTGGTCTTCGTGTCCCTGTGGGTGACCGGCGTCATCGTGGGGCGCCGCACCGACGCCCTGAAGGCCGCCCGGGACAGGGAGGCCGAGGCCGAGACCGTCGACGCCTGAGGGCGGTACGCGCCAGGCCCGGAAGCGGTAGTGTGGCGCGTATCCGGGCAGGCCGCCCGCGGGGTGTTCCTCCCGCGGGCCCGGCGCCCGCTTCTTTCACCCGAACCTCCGCGTGCGGCCGGAGCCGTGGGCAGCGCCCACGCGTGCCACGCGGACGTCCCCTGAGGAGTTGACACGCACGTGGAGCGCACTCTCGTTCTCATCAAGCCCGACGGCGTCCGCCGCAACATCGTGGGCGAGGTGATCTCCCGCATCGAGCGCAAGGGCCTGCGCCTCGTCGCGATGGAGCTGCGCACGCTGGACGCGGACACCGCCAGGACGCACTACGAGGAGCACGCCGAGCGTCCGTTCTTCGGCTCCCTGGTCGAGTTCATCACCGGCGGTCCGCTGGTGGCCATGGTCGTCGAGGGCGAGCGCGCCGTGGAGGCCTTCCGCGCCCTGGCCGGCGCCACCGACCCGGTCACCGCCGCTCCCGGCACCATCCGCGGCGACTTCGCCCTGGAGGTGCAGCAGAACATCGTGCACGGTTCGGACTCCACCTACTCCGCCGAGCGCGAGATCAAGCTGTTCTTCCCCGACCTGGCCTGAGCGGCCCGGCGGCACCGGCGCCACCGCCCGGTTCGTGGAGCGCCACGGACCGGGCGTTCCCGTGTCCGGAACCGGGGGTGCGCCCGGAGCGGGCGCCCACGGTATCGGTCGTGCGGCGGGGGCGGCGGCGCCGATCCGGCGGCTCCCAGCAGTTCCCGGCGGCTCCCGACAGCGGCGAATCGGTGGCGGAACGCGGGCGCGCACGACTAGGATCGTCACTCCGAGTGCCGTTCTGGTGTCCCAGTGCGACGATATGACCGATTTGGCCGTCTCGCTCTGCGTCGTCCGAAATCGAGGCAACAATTCGGTGTGTTTGCGTAGCCGCCTAGGTGCCGACCGTTACGATACGGGGGACTGTTTACCTATCGTGCCGGATCGACTACGTATGGTCGCACCGTGCAACCACGTCCGTCACGGCGCCTCTGAGGACGTTACATGCCGAACAACCTTGCTTTTCTCGGCCGAGACATGGCCGTCGACCTTGGCACCGCCAACACGCTCGTGTACGTGCGCGGCCGCGGCATCGTTCTGAACGAGCCCTCGGTCGTCGCGCTCAACACGTCCACGGGCAAGATCGTCGCGGTCGGCATCGAGGCCAAACAGATGATCGGCCGCACGCCGCACAACATCACCGCCGTACGACCGCTCAAGGACGGTGTGATCGCCGACTTCGAGATCACCGAGCGGATGCTGCGCTACTTCATCCAGAAGATCCACCGCAGGCGGCACTTCGCCAAGCCGCGCGTCATCGTGGCCGTGCCCAGCGGGATCACCTCGGTGGAGCACCGCGCCGTGAAGGAGGCGGGCTACCAGGCGGGCGCCCGCCGCGTGTACATCATCGAGGAGCCCATGGCCGCCGCGATCGGCGCCGGGCTCCCCGTCCACGAGCCCACCGGCAACATGGTCGTCGACATCGGCGGCGGCACGACCGAGGTCGCCGTCATCTCCATGGGCGGGATCGTCACCTCGCAGTCCATCCGGGTCGGCGGCGACGAACTCGACCAGGCCATCATGACCTTCGTCAAGAAGGAGTACTCCCTGATGATCGGGGAGCGCACCGCAGAAGAGCTCAAGATGGCCATCGGATCGGCCTATCCGACCGGCGCCGAGGAACTCCACGCCGAGGTGCGCGGCCGGGACCTCATCAGCGGCCTGCCCAAGACCATCGTGATGTCGGAGAGCGACGTCCGACAGGCCATCGAGGAACCGGTCACGACCATCATCGACGCGGTCCGCACCAGCCTCGACAAGTGCCCGCCCGAGCTGTCGGGCGACATCATGGACCGCGGCGTCGCGGTCACCGGGGGCGGCGCCCTGCTGCGCGGCCTCGACGACCGGCTCCTGCACGAGACCGGCATGCCCATCCACGTGGCGGAGAACGCCCTGGACTCGGTCGCGATCGGGTCGGGCACCTGCGTGGAGAACTACGAGCGCCTGCACCAGGTGCTGGTCCCGGAACGGCGGCGCTGACATGTTCCGCGACTCAACGAGATCACGGCTCGTCCTGCTCGTCCTGGTCGTGGTCTGCGTGGCCCTGCTCGTCCTGGACACCCGGCCCGGACCCGATCCGCTCACCACCGCCGGCCGCGCCGCGGGCGAACTCGTCTTCGCCCCCGCCGCGGCCGGGGCGGGCTGGGCGGGCGGACCCGCGGCCTCGCTCTACGAGGGACTGCGCCGGGGGCCCGAGGCCGTCGAGCGCGTCGGCGAGCTGGAGGAGGCCAACGCCGCACTGGAGTCCGAGCTCCAGGCCGCCCGGCTCGACGAGGCCCGGGCCGCCCAGCTGGAGGACCTGCTCCACCTGTCCGGGCTGGGCGGCTACGAGATCGTCCCGGCCCAGGCCGTGACCCGCACGACGTCGCGGGGGTACGCCCACGCGGTCACCCTCGACGTCGGCACCGGCTCCGGTGTGCGCACCGACATGACCGTCGTCAACGGCGACGGGCTCGTCGGCCGCGTGGTGGAGGCGGGGCCGCGCACTAGCACGGTCCTGCTCGCCACGGACGCCACCTCGGCCGTGGGCGCGCGACTGGCCGAGACCCGCAAGATCGGCGTGGTCAACGGCGGGTCCGTGCCCGGCGGCGCCGAGTCCGAGCTCGCGTTCGAGCTCTTCGACATGGAGGCGCCGGTGGAGTCCGGGGACCGCGTCGTCACGCTCGGCTCGCACGAGGGCGCGCCCTTCGTCCCGGGCGTGCCGGTCGGCACGGTCCGGGACGTGCAGGTCTCGCCCGGCGCGCTCAGCCGCCTGGCGCGCATCGATCCCGCCGTGGACTTCGCGGCCCTGGACGTGGTCGGAGTGGTCGTCGCCGGACCGGCCGAGGACCCGCGCGACTCCGTCCTGCCGCCCGAACCCGACCCCGAGGAGGACCAATGAGGGCCGTAGCCACCGTCGTACTGGTGACGGTCGCGGTACTGGTCCAGGCCGTCGTCGTCCAACGCCTGCCGCTGCCCTGGGGCCCCGGCCCCGACCTGGTCGTGGCGGCGGTGGCCGCGGTGGCCCTGACCGCCAGGCCCGCGACCGCGGCCGGCTACGGGTTCGCCGCCGGGCTGGCCATGGACCTGCTGCCGCCCGCCGAGCACGCCGTCGGGCGCTACGCCCTGGTGCTGTGCCTGGTCGCCTACACCGCCGCCCTGCTGCGCACCAACACCGGCGCCCAGGGCGCCGTGGGGCTGCGCACCGGACTCCCGGCCGTGGTCGGCGCCACCGCCTCGGCCGCGCTGGCCGTCGGCCTCTGCTACGCGGCGGTCGGCTTCGTCATGGGCGATCCGCGCGTGGCCCTGGGCGCCGTGGCCGTCAACACCGGGCTGAGCACACTGCTCACCGCGCTCGCGGCGCCCGTGGTGACTCTGCCGCTGGTCCGCCTGCGCGACGCCCTGGCCGACAGCGACTTCGCCACCGTCCAGGGCCCGACGTCCCCGGTGGGGTGGTGACCGTGCGCCGTCCGCCCGTCGACCCGGCGCTGCCCGGCCGCAGACTCGGCCGCGTGGGGCTCATCCTCGTCCAACTGTTCGTCGTGCTGCTCTTCGCCGTCCTGGGCGTGCGCCTGTGGTACCTGCAGGTGCCGATGGCCGACCACTACCGCGACCTGGCGGTGTCCAACCACCACCAGCGCCTCGTGGTCCCCGCGACCCGCGGCCAGATCCTCGACTCCGCCGGCCGCCCGCTGGTGAGCAACCGGACCGATCTCGTCGTCTCCGCCGACTACCACGCGCTCCAGGGCATGGACGACGGAGGTGAGGAGGTCCTGGGCCGGCTCGCCGAGGTCCTGGACGTGCCGGTGGAGGACCTGCGTCAGCGCATGCGCCTGTGCGGGCCCACCGTGCAGCGCCCGTGCTGGCCCGGGTCGCCCTACCAGCCCGTCACGCTCGCCGACGACGTCGAACCCTCCGTGGCACTGCAGATCATGGAGAGCGCCGACGACTACCCGGGCATCACCGCCCAGGCGCAGGCCGTCCGCGAGTATCCGCAGGGCACCCACGCCGGCCAGATCCTCGGCTACCTGCAGCCCGTCACCCAGGAGGAGCTGGACGCCCGCGAGGAGCTGCGCACGCGGTTCACCGGTGTGGACCAGGTGGGCCGCGACGGCCTGGAGCGGGTCTACGACACCGAGCTGCGCGGCACCCCGGGCCTGCGGACGCTGGGAGTGAACAACCACGGCGAGGTCATGGACGTCATCTCCGACGAGCCGCCCGTCGCGGGGATGCACCTGGTCACCCATCTGGACCTGGGGGTGCAGAAGGTCGCGGAGAAGGCGCTGGCCGACGGCATCGCCGCCCAGCCCAACGCCGACTCCGGAGCGGCCGTCGTCCTGGACGTGACCAACGGCGGCGTCGTGGCGATGGCCAGCCTGCCCACCTACGATCCCAGCGTGTGGCGGGGCGGCATCGACCAGGAGACCTTCGACGAGATGCTCAGCGAGGAGGCGGGCGAGCCGCTGGTCTCCCGCGCCTACCAGGGCCACTACCCGCCCGGCTCGACGTTCAAGGTGTCGTCGCTGTCGGCGGCGGCCGAGAACGGCTACTCGCTGCGCAGCACCTACGCGTGCCCCGGCTCCGTCACCCTCGCCGGTCAGAGCTACCAGAACTACGCCGGCGGGGGACACGGGTCGCTGTCACTGCACCAGGCGATCGTCGTCTCCTGCAACACCATCTTCTACAACTTCGGCTACCAGATGTGGCAGCAGGACGGCGGGCTCCACCCCGAGGGCGAGCCCGACGAGGCCATGGCGAACATGGCGCGCGGCTACGGGTTCGGCTCCCCGACCGGGATCGACCTGCCCTTCGAGAGCGGGGGCCGCATCCCCGACCGCGAGTGGAAGCGCACCTTCTGGGAGCAGACCAGGGAGGTCAACTGCCGACGCGCCGAGGAGGGCTACCCGGAGGTCGCAGAGACCAACCCCGGCCACGCCTCCTACCTCAAGCGCCTGGCCCACGAACACTGCGTGCAGGGCTTCGAGTGGCGTGCGGGCGAGGCGGTCAACTTCGCGATCGGCCAGGGCGACGTCCTGGTCAGCCCGCTCCAGCTGGCCAGGGCCTACGCGGCCATCGCCAACGGCGGCACGCTCTACGAGCCCCGCGTGGGCCGGGCCCTGGTCGCCGCAGACGGCTCCACTGTCCAGGAGATCGAGCCGAGCGTGGCCGGGGAGCTCCCGGTGAGCGACGAGACCCTGCGGTACCTGCAGAAGGCGCTCACCGCCGTACCCAAGGAGGGCACCGCCCGGGGCGCCTTCGGCGACTTCCCGCAGGACCGGGTGTCGGTGGCGGGCAAGACCGGCAGTGCCGACCAGCAGAACAAGGAGACCTCGGCCTGGTTCGCGTCCTACGCGCCCGCCGACGACCCGCAGTTCGCCATCGCGGTGTTCGTGCACCAGGGCGGCACCGGCGGCGCGGCCGCCGCGCCCATCGCCCGCGAGATCTACGAGGCCATCTACGGCTTCTCCGGCGGGTCGAAGCCGGCGCTGCCCGGCGGCGAACCCCGTGACGAGCTGCCCGTCGTGCGCTCGGACGGTTCCATCGACGTGTTGGAGCGGTAGGGCATGAGTACACACATGGGGGTCCCGAGCAGGGGCGCCGGACTGCTCCGGACCGCCACCGGGGCCGCGGGCAGGGCCAGGCGGCTGGACTGGACGCTCATCACCGCGACGGCGGCGCTGTGCGCGGTCGGCTCGCTGCTGGTGTGGTCGGCCACCCTGCCCGGCGACGGCGGGAGCCCGTGGGCCTCGACCGACCACCTGCGCCGCCACCTGCTGCACACGGCGGTGGCCTGGGCGTTCTGTCTGGCCGTGGCCTCCGTCGACCACCGGACCGTGCGGGCCTACGCGCCCCTGGTCTACCTGGCCACCGTCGTGGCCCTGCTGCTGGTGCTCACCCCGCTCGGCGCGGTGATCAACGGTTCGCGGGGCTGGATCGTCGTCGGCGGCTTCCAGTTCCAGCCCAGCGAACTGGCCAAGGTCGGGCTGGTGCTGATGCTGGCGTCGATGCTGGGGGAGCCGCGCGACGGCGAGACCAAGCCGATGACCAGGGACGTGCTCTTCTGCCTGGCCCTGCTGGCGGCGCCGCTGGCGCTGGTCATGCTCCAGCCCGACCTGGGGACGGGGCTGGTCCTGGGCGCGATCTTCCTGGGGATGCTGACCCTGTCGGGCGCCCCCGTGGTGTGGGTGGCGGGCATGCTGGCCAGCGGCGTGGCGGCCGGGTTCTGCGTGTGGTGGTTCGACCTGCTGGAGCCCTACCAGCTCGACCGGATCACCACCCTCATCGACCCGTCGGCGGACCCGCAGGGGGCGGGGTACAACTCCGCCCAGGCGCTGATCGCGGTGGGGTCGGGCGGGTTCGACGGCACCGGGCTCTTCCAGGGCGAGCAGACGCACGGCCGGTTCGTGCCCGAGCAGCACACGGACTTCATCTTCACCGTGGCGGGGGAGGAGCTGGGCTTCGTGGGCGCCGGGACGATCCTGGTGCTCTTCACCCTGATCGTGTGGCGGATCCTGCGCATCGCCCAGGGCTGCGACCAGCCCTATCCGCGACTGCTGTGCGTGGGCGTGGCCGCGTGGTTCGCCTTCCAGGCCTTCATCAACATCGGCATGGGACTGGGCATCATGCCGGTGACCGGCCTGCCGCTGCCGTTCGTGTCCTACGGCGGTACGGCGATCGTGGCCAACCTGCTCGCGCTTGGCCTGGTGCTCGGGGTGAACTCCCGGGACCGCGGGTTCGAGTAGCGTCTCCGGCCCGGCTCCGCGATCCCGTGCGGTCCGCGGATCGTGCGCGGGTTCCGCGCGCCCGGGTGCGGAGTCGAATAGCCTGATGGGACCCGTGTCGCCGACGACCGAAGGTGCAGACCATGCCCGTCGAAAGCCTCTTCCCGCGACTGGAGCCGCTGCTCTCGCAGGTGGGCAAGCCCATCCAGTACGTCGGGGGCGAACTGAACTCCGTCGTGAAGGACTGGGACGCGGCGCAGGTGCGCTGGGCGCTGATGTACCCGGACGCCTACGAGGTCGGTGTGCCCAACCAGGGCGTCCAGATCCTGTACGAGGTCCTCAACGAGCGCGAGGGCGTGCTGGCCGAACGCTGCTACGCCGTGTGGCCGGACATGGAGAAGCTCATGCGCGAGCACGGGGTGCCGCACTTCACCGTGGACGCGCACCGCCCGCTCGCCGCCTTCGACGTGCTCGGACTGAGCTTCGCCAGCGAGATGGGCTACACGAACATGCTCACGGCGCTGGACCTGGCGGGGATCCCGCTGCGCTCGGGCGACCGCACGGACGAGCACCCGGTCGTGCTGGCGGGCGGGCACTCGGCGTTCAACCCCGAGCCGATCGCCGACTTCCTGGACGCGGTCGTGCTGGGCGACGGCGAGGAGATCACCCTCGCGATCACCGAGATCATCCGCGAGTTCAAGGACGAGGGCGAGCCGGGCGGGCGCGACGGGCTGCTGCTGCGACTGGCCGCGACCGGCGGCGTCTACGTGCCCCGGTTCTTCGACGTGGACTACCACGAGGACGGCCGGATCGCCGCCTACCGGCCCAACCGGCCGGGCGTACCCCCGGTGGTGCAGAAGCACACCGTGATGGACCTCGACCAGTGGCCCTACCCGAAGAAGCCGATCGTGCCCACCGCCGAGTCGGTGCACGAGCGCTACAGCGTGGAGATCTTCCGCGGGTGCACCCGCGGCTGCCGGTTCTGCCAGGCGGGCATGATCACGCGGCCGGTGCGCGAGCGCAACAAGGAGACCGTCACCAGGATGGTCGAGGAGGGCGTGAAGGCCTCGGGGTTCCAGGAGGTGGGGCTGCTCTCGCTCTCCAGCGCCGACCACAGCGAGATCGGCGGCATCGCCAAGGGCCTCGCCGACCGCTACGAGGGCACCAACACGGGCCTGTCGCTGCCCTCCACCCGCGTGGACGCCTTCAACATCGACCTGGCCAACGAGCTGACGCGCAACGGGCGCCGCTCCGGGCTGACCTTCGCGCCCGAGGGCGGCAGCGAGCGGATGCGGCGGGTGATCAACAAGATGGTCACCGAGGAGGACCTCATCCGCACCGTCACCGCGGCCTACGCCGCGGGGTGGCGCCAGGTGAAGCTGTACTTCATGTGCGGGCTGCCGACCGAGGAGGACGAGGACGTCCTGGCCATCGCCGACCTGGCCACCGAGGTCATCCGGACCGGCCGCGAGGTGACCGGGCGCAAGGACATCCGGTGCACCGTGTCCATCGGCGGCTTCGTGCCCAAGCCGCAGACGCCGTTCCAGTGGGCGGGGCAGACCTCGCACGAGGACGTCGACGCCCGGCTGCGCAAGCTCCGCGACCGGCTGCGGGGGGACCGCAAGTACGGCAAGTCGATCGGTCTGCGCTACCACGAGGGGCGGCCGTCGATCATCGAGGGCCTGCTCTCCCGGGGCGACCGCCGGGTCGGCCGCGTGGTGGAGGAGGCCTGGCGGGCCGGAGGCCGCTTCGACGGCTGGAGCGAACACTTCTCCTACGAGCGCTGGGCCGAGGCCGCCCGGACGGCCCTGGACGGCACGCCCGTGGACCTGGACTGGTACACCACGCGTGACCGGGACGAGGACGAGGTCCTGCCCTGGGACCACCTCGACGCCGGGCTCGACCGGTCGTGGCTGTGGCAGGACTGGCAGGACTCGCTGCACGGCGAGGAGTCGCTGGAGGTCGACGACTGCCGGTGGAACCCCTGCTACGACTGCGGGGTGTGCCCGAGCATGGGGACCGAGATCCAGATCAACGCCCCGGCCGAGGGCCGCCCGAGCCTGCCCCTGACCGTCCTCTGACACCCGCCGGGCCGGCCCGGGAGGACGCGGGTCGGCCCGCCCGAGCATCCGGAGCCGATGCGGGATCATGGTCCCGCTTGTCGCCAAGATACGGAACGCACATCCCGGTTGTCTGCGGCGAAGGAGGCGCGGGGGTTCTGGCCTGGGGTGGCGGGGTGAGGGCGGTGCGCGGTCGGGTCCGGTGCCGGGGAGGGGGACCGCTTCGGCGCCGTGCGCGGGGGTGGCGGTAGGATGCGCGGCCTCGGGTGCTCCGCACCGGGTGTCTCGACCCGGTCCCGCTCGACCCTGTGTGGGGAGCCCGGGGAGGAAAGGTACGGCCCGGCGCCCCGCTCGCGCCGGGCCGTACGTGTAATAGGACTCGTGGGGTTCGCGGGGGGTTGCCATGGGTTCAGGATTTTCTTCGGATTTTTTTCCGGGCCGCTCGCGTTCTGGTGGTCGAGGCACGTGCGGGATCCGTCCGGACGCCTCAAGGACTTTTCGATCGCAGGTCAGTGGGGGAGATACCGGTAAGCGCCGTTCCGCTGGCGCATCCGCACCGCAGCGCACCGTACGCTGATCACGACGAGGAACAGCCCCTTCAGGTCGCTCCGCCGGCCGCTCACAGGGGGCATGAGGAAAGGAGCTGAGCTGCCCCCCGCATCCGAGGGCACCACCTCACCCTCCACCGCCCGACCCGGACAACGGCTCCGAGTCCGCTACGCCAAGCGCGGACGCATGAGATTCGCCAGCCACCGTGACATCGCCCGGGCGCTGGAACGCGCCCTGCGCAGGGCGGACGTACCGGTGGCGTTCTCCGCGGGCTTCTCGCCGCATCCGAAGGTCTCCTACACCGGCGCGGCCCCCACGGGAGTCGCCAGCGAGGCGGAGTACCTGGAACTGACGCTGGCCGAGAGGCGCTCGCCCGAGCGGGTCGGAACCGACATCGACGCCGCCATGCCGGACGGTATCGACATCATCGAGGTCGTCGAGGCGCGCGGGCCGGGACTGGCCGACCGCCTCCAGGCCTCGCAGTGGCTGGTGGAGCTCCCCGGCGTCGGCCACGACGAAGCGGCCGAGGCGGTGGCGGCCTTCCTGGCCGCCGAGAGCGTCGAGGTGGAACGCCTGACGAAGAAGGGCCGTCGCAGATTCGACACGCGACAGGCCGTGGTCCGCGTCGACGTGGGTGACGCGGCCGACGGGCGCGCCCCAGGGGAACAACCCGCGACATATGCCATACTTCGATTGGTCGTTCGGCACACGACACCTGCCGTACGGCCAGACGACGTGCTGACGGGTCTCCGCCACGTGGCTGACCTGGCGCCGCCGTCATCTCCCATGATGACCAGGCTGGCGCAGGGACCACTGGACGAGACCACGGGTGCGATCGCTGACCCGCTCACCGCGGACCGGCCCATGGCTCAGGTGATGAGCACCGGGACCGCGGCGAACCACGCTGACGAGCGGAGCGAGAACGCACCACGGCCGTCATCGCCCATGACGGGACCGCACTGATGGGCGGCCCCAAGGCGGGGACCATGGGCGAAACCACAGGACTTCGGCCCGGAGGCGCACACGTGCCCCCGGCGCCGACACAGCGACGACAGTTCTCGTGAGCCGTGCCGCCGACCGAGAGGTCGCGCCGTGCCCGAGAACTCTGACGGGAGACCGCCCGGATGCTCGACCACGAGCCCAACGACGGTGCCGAAGGCACCACGGGTACAACTGAAACAACCGGAACAACGGCGGCGACGCCTCCCCAGGGGGAGGGCGGAGTGCGCGTGACCACCGGCGCGTCCGCCAAGGGCGCTCGCCGTGCCGCGGGCCCACCCCCCGAACCCGACGACGCCCCGGCCGTCACCGCCCCCGCCCAGCCCGTCACCACACTCGCGGGCTCCGGTGAGGTGGGCACGGTCAAGACGTCCGTGAGCACGTCCGCCGCGCGTCGGCGCACCGTGCGCCCGGCCGGCAGCCCGGAGGAGGCCCCGGCCCCCGCGCAGGTGACCGCCCGTCCGGCGGAGTCCGAGCCCGAGGAGGCGCCCGCGGCCGAGCAGGCCGAGGAGCGCCCCGCCCGGACCCGTGCCCGCTCCCGGACGCGCGCCAGGGCCGCGGAGGAGACCCGGCCCGAGGAGCCGAAGACCGAAGCGCCCAAGACCGAGGCGCCCAAGACTGGGAAGCCGAAGACCGAGGCGCCGCGCGCCGCGCGCCGCGGTGCCGGGGAGCCCGCCGCCGAACGCGACGACGAGCGCACCGACGACACCGGTGGCGGCTCGCTCTTCCAGCCGCCCGGCATGCTCTTCCAGCCTCCCGTCGCCTCCCGCACCGCGCCCGCCGTCGAGCCGGTCCGGGACGAGGCCGAGGAGGAGGACGAGGACGAGGCCGAGGAGACCGGTGCCGAGCAGGCGGGCACCGACAACGGAGACACCGCCGCCGAGGAGCGCTCCAGCCGCCGTCGCCGCCGTCGCGGCGGCCGTGGCCGCGGCCGCTCCCGCGGGGGCGACGAGGGCGAGGACGAGGCGCCCGAGTCCGCACCCTCCGGCGTCGAGCGCAAGGCCAAGGCCAAGGCCAAGGACCAGGACCAGCAGAGCGCCGAACCCGCGGCCGAGGCCGGGGGCGAGGAGGAGCGGTTCGAGGGCGAGTCCGACTCCGAGCGGGGCAGCCGCCGTCGGCGCCGTCGGCGCCGCCGGGCCGGCACGGGGGGCGACGCCACCAGCGACGACCCGCCGAACACCGTGGTCAAGGTGCGCGAGCCGCGCCAGGAGAAGCCGATCGAGGACGAGGTCCAGGCGGTCCGCGGCTCCACGCGACTGGAGGCCAAGAAGCAGCGCCGCCGCGAGGGCCGCGAGCAGGGCCGCCGCCGCGCCCCCATCGTCACCGAGTCGGAGTTCCTGGCCCGCCGCGAGGCGGTCAAGCGCGACCTGGTCATCCGCCGCAACGGCGACCGCACCCAGATCGCGGTGCTGGAGGACGACGTCCTCGTCGAGCACTACGTCGACCGCGCCACCCACCGCTCCTACGTCGGCAACGTCTACCTGGGCCGGGTCCAGAACGTGCTGCCGTCGATGGAGGCGGCCTTCGTCGACATCGGCAAGGGCCGCAACGCGGTCCTGTACGCCGGCGAGGTCAACTGGGACTCCTTCGGCCTGGACGGCCAGCCCAAGCGCATCGAGTCCGTGCTCAAGTCCGGCCAGTCGGTCCTGGTGCAGGTCACCAAGGACCCGGTCGGCCACAAGGGCGCCCGCCTGACCAGCCAGGTCAGCCTGCCCGGCCGCTACCTGGTGTACGTGCCCGGCGGCTCCATGACGGGCATCAGCCGCAAGCTCCCCGACAAGGAGCGCGCCCGCCTCAAGCAGATCCTCAAGAAGGTGATGCCCTCCGGCGCCGGCGTGATCGTGCGCACGGCCGCCGAGGGCGCCAGCGAGGAGGAGCTGGAGCGCGACATCACGCGCCTGGCCAAGCAGTGGGACTCCATCAAGCGCAAGTCGAAGTCGGCGAGCGCGCCGTCGCTGCTCAACAGCGAGCCGGACCTGACGGTGCGGGTCGTGCGCGACGTCTTCAACGAGGACTTCTCCAGCCTGGTCGTGTCCGGCGAGGAGGCCTGGACCACCGTCCACGAGTACGTGGACTACGTGGCGCCCAACCTCGCCGAGCGCCTCTCCCACTGGGACGAGGACCGCGACGTCTTCGCCGCGTACCGGATCGACGAGCAGATCAACAAGGCCCTCGAACGCAAGGTGTGGCTGCCCAGCGGCGGGTCGCTGATCATCGACCGCACCGAGGCCATGACCGTGGTCGACGTCAACACCGGCAAGTTCACCGGTCAGGGCGGCAACCTCGAGGAGACCGTCACCAAGAACAACCTGGAGGCGGCCGAGGAGATCGTGCGCCAGCTCCGGCTGCGCGACATCGGCGGCATCATCGTCATCGACTTCATCGACATGGTGCTGGAGTCCAACCGCGACCTCGTGCTGCGCCGGATGCTGGAGTGCCTCTCCCGCGACCGCACCAAGCACCAGGTGGCGGAGGTCACCTCGCTGGGCCTGGTCCAGATGACCCGCAAGCGGGTCGGCCAGGGCCTGCTGGAGGCCTTCTCCCACAACTGCGACCACTGCAACGGCCGCGGCCTGGTCCTGGACCTGGACGAGGGCAAGAACGGCAACGGCGGCCGCAAGAAGAAGAACAAGGCCGACAAGGGCAGGGCCGAGGCGGAGCAGAAGGCCGCCGACAAGCCCGAGCCGGCCGAGTCCGAGGCCGCCGAGCAGGCGGAGCCGGCCGCGAAGCAGGAGAAGTCCGGCCGGTCCGAGAAGTCCGGCAGGGGTTCGCGCCGGGCCAAGGCCGAGGCCAAGGCGGAAGCCGAGGCCGCGGCCGAGAGCCCGGAGCAGTCCGGGACCGGTGCGGCGCCGGCCGAGGCCGAGCAGGCGGCCGAGGCCGAGCAGGCGGCGCCCGCCAAGAAGACGCGCAAGCGCGCCTCCCGGTCCCGCAAGGGCGCCGACACGGCGGCCGAGCGGCCCGCGGAGGCCGTGGAGGAGGCGGGCACCGAGGCGGTGACCGCCCCCGAGCCCGCGCCGGAGGCCGCCGAGGCCCCCGCCGAGGCCGCGGACGAGGCTCCGGCCAAGGAGGAGGCCCCGGCCAAGCGGACCCGCACCCGGCGCACCACCCGCCGTACCGCGGACACGGCGGCCGAGGGCGGCGAGGGCGAGCAGGCCGCGAACGGCGGCCCGGCCACCGAACCGGTCGCCGAGGCCCCCGCGGCCGAGGGCGGGGACGAGGAGGCCGCCGAGCGGCCCAAGCGTCGCCGCACCCGTCGGACCAAGGCCGCCTCGACCCCGCCCACCGCGGTCGACGCGTCCTAGGGAGCATCACACCGGGTCCGGACCAGGCACGTTCTGGTCCGGACCCGGACACACGTGCCGGTCCGTGGCCGGGCGATGGTAATCTGGTGGACGGTGCGTTGGCGTGCCATGATCGCGCGCCCCGAGACCGAAGTGCTCTCCACGCAGGGTTTGTTTCCCTCAGATCCCCGCGCCCCGCTACAGGCGATCAGTGGATCGTGGAATGAGGCTTCACTCCACCTCGGTGGTGATGATCCTCCCGGCCATGCCTGGTACGGGCACGGCCGGACCTCGGACCCCCGTGAACGCGGAAACGGTCCGGTCCCGCATTTTTTCGTTGAGCGAGCAGGAAGAGAGTGACCCGGTGTACGCGATCGTGCGAGCGGGCGGCCGACAGGAGAAGGTGTCTGTCGATGACGTTCTGAACATCGACAGGGTCTCCCAGGAGACCGGTGCCACCATTACTTGGCAGCCCATCCTCGTCGTTGAGGACGGAAACGTCGTCAGCGACGCCGACAAGCTGAGTGGCTACACGGTCACCGCCGAGGTTCTCGGCGAGACCAAGGGCCCCAAGATCAACATCATGAAGTACAAGAACAAGACCGGTTACAAGAAGCGCCAGGGGCACCGCCAGAAGCACACCCAGGTGCGCGTCACCGGCATCGCGGCGAAGTAGGAGGCCTTGGGAAATGGCACACAAGAAGGGCGCTTCGTCCAGCCGTAACGGTCGTGACTCCAACGCCAAGCGCCTCGGCGTGAAGCGCTTCGGCGGTCAGGCCGTGTCGGCCGGCGAGATCCTCATCCGTCAGCGTGGAACCAAGTTCCACCCCGGCGTGAACGTCGGCCGTGGCGGCGACGACACGCTGTTCGCGCTGGTCGCGGGCGAGGTCAAGTTCGCCAACCACCGTGGCCGCAAGGCCGTCAACATCGTCCCGGCCGCCGCCGAGTAGGCTCGCGCACGGACGTTGAAGTGTCGAGGCGGGCCAGGGAACACTGGCCCGCCTCTCGCGTTGTCACTGGGTGACACGCGTGTGAGTGTGGGCACCGCCGTCGGGCGGGGCCGCAGAGCAAACGGGGAGAGCTATGCCAGACTTCGTCGACGAGGCGGTCTTGCACGTCAAGGCCGGGAACGGCGGGCATGGCTGCGCCTCCGTGCACCGTGAGAAGTTCAAGCCGCTGGGCGGTCCGGACGGCGGCAACGGCGGCCGGGGCGGCGACGTCGTCCTGGAGGTCGACGCCCAGACCGCGACGCTGCTGGAGTACCAGCGGCGGCCGCACCGCGGCGCCCCGAACGGTACGCCCGGCCAGGGCGGCCACCGCGCCGGGGCCAACGGCCAGGACCTGGTGCTCACCGTGCCCGACGGCACCGTGGTCACCCGGGCCGACGGCGAGTTCGTCGCCGACCTGGTCGGCCACGGCACCCGCCTGGTGCTGGCCCAGGGCGGGCACGGCGGGCTCGGCAACGCGGCGCTGGCCTCCAAGAAGCGCAAGGCCCCCGGGTTCGCGCTCAAGGGCGAGGAGGGCGAGGCCTTCGACGTCCGGCTGGAGATGAAGACCATCGCCGACGTCGGACTCGTCGGCTTCCCCAGCGCGGGCAAGTCCTCGCTCATCGCCGCGATGTCCGCGGCCCGGCCCAAGATCGCCGACTACCCCTTCACCACCCTCGTGCCCAACCTGGGCGTGGTCGAGGCGGGCTCGGTCCAGTACGTCATCGCCGACGTGCCCGGGCTCATCCCCGGCGCCAGCGACGGCAAGGGCCTGGGGCTGGAGTTCCTGCGCCACATCGAGCGCTGCTCCACCCTGCTGCACGTGCTCGACTGCGCCACCTACGAGTCCGGCCGCGACCCGGTCAGCGACCTGGAGGCCCTGGAGGCCGAACTGGCCGCCTACGGCGAGAAGGCCGGCCTCGACCTGTCGGACCGGCCGCGCCTGGTCGCCCTCAACAAGGTCGACGTGCCCGAGGCCCGTGAGCTCGCCGAGCTGGTCACCCCCATGCTGACCGAGCGCGGCTACCGCGTGCTGGAGGTCTCCGCGGCCTCCCGCGAGGGCCTGCGCGAGCTGTCCTTCGCCCTGGGCGAGCAGGTCGCGGCGGCCCGCGACGCCGCACCGGTCGCCGAGCCCACGCGCATCGTGATCCGGCCCAAGATGATCGGCGAGACGCCCTTCCAGGTCGTGCCGCTGGGCGGCAACGCCTTCCAGGTGCGGGGCGACAAGCCCGCCCGCTGGGTGAACCAGACCGACTTCTCCAACGACGAGGCCGTGGGCTACCTGGCCGAGCGCCTCAACCGCCTGGGGATCGAGGAGGAGCTGGCCAAGGCCGGCGCCACCCCCGGCGCGGAGGTGCACATCGGGACCGAGGAGGACTCCGTGGTCTTCGACTGGGACCCGTCCACCGACGCCGAGGTCGTCCCGTCCGGCCCGCGCGGGACCGACGCCCGGCTGGGCTGATCCGCGCGGGGACCGAAGCCGCCACCCAGCCGACCCCTCTCTCAGGCACGCGCGCGGCGCCCGACCCCCGGGCGCCGCGCCACTGGACGGAAAGCCGCAGACGGTGCACAGCGCGAAGATCGAACAGCCCGACACCCTGGAGACCGCCGGACGGACGGCGGTGGCGGGCGCACGCCGGATCGTGGTCAAGGTCGGGTCGTCGTCCCTGACCACCCCCGACGGCCTCATCGACACGGGACGCATCCGCGACCTGGTCGAGGTGCTGGCGGAGCGCCGGGCCCAGGGCCAGGAGGTGATCGTCGTCTCCTCCGGCGCGGTCGCCGCCGGTATGACACCGCTGGGACTGACACGCCGCCCGCGCGACCTGGCCTCGCAGCAGGCCGCGGCGAGCGTCGGCCAGGGCCTGCTCCTGGCCGCCTACACCGCCGAGCTGGCCGAGCGCGGGCTGAACGCGGCGCAGGTCCTGCTCACGGTCGAGGACATGATGCGCCGGGTCCAGCACCGCAACGCCCAGCGCACGCTGCGGCGCCTGCTCGACATCGGCGCCGTGCCGATCGTCAACGAGAACGACACCGTGGCCACCCACGAGCTGCGCTTCGGCGACAACGACCGCCTGGCCGCCCTGGTCGCCCACCTGATGCGCGCCGACGCCCTCGTGCTGCTCTCCGACGTCGACGCCCTCTACGACGGGAACCCCGCCGCCCCGGGGACCAGCGTCGTGCACCTGGTGCGCGGCCCGCTGGACCTGGACGGCATCGACATCGGCAGCGCGGGCAAGCGCGGGGTCGGCACTGGCGGCATGGTGACCAAGGTGGACTCGGCGCGCATCGCGACGCAGGCCGGGATCCACACCGTGCTCACCTCCGCCGCCAACGCGCGCTCCGCCCTGGCCGGTGACCGCGTGGGCACACTGTTCGCGCCCGCGGAGGGCCGGCGGCCCTCCGCGCGCCAGCTGTGGCTGGCGCACGCCACCGCGGGCCGCGGCAGTCTGGTCCTGGACCCCGGCGCGGTCGTCGCGGTGGTCAGCGAGAAGGCCTCACTGCTGCCCGCCGGGGTCGTGCGGGTGACGGGCGACTTCAGCGCGGGCGACCCCGTCGACCTGCGCGACGAGCAGGGCACCGTGGTGGCGCGCGGCCTGGTCAACTACGACGCCGCCGAGGTGCCCGACCTGATGGGGCGCTCCACGCGCTGGCTGGCCCGCGAGATGGGCCCCTCCTACGAGCGCGAACTCGTCCACCGCGACGACCTGGTGCTGCTCTAGGGAACGCGTACCGGCCCTACCGGCCGCGGCGGCGCAGGTACCACTCGGCGGCGATGAGGTTGGGCACCCAGCACAGCCACGTGATCGCCTGGTAGATCTCCAGGAAGTACAGGTCCTCGTCGCCGCCGTACACGGGTTCCAGCAGCGGCAGCAGGAGCAGCGTCAGGAGCGGGATGAGCACCCGCAGCGTCACACCGGCCAGGGTCAGCGCGAACACGCGGACCATCCACTCCCGGTGGTCGGCGTGGCGTCCCTGGCGCACCGCCCGGTACCCGGCCGCGGCGAAGGTGAACCACAGCACGGACAGCAGCGCGAAGCCGGCCTGGGCGACCAGCCCGGACGTGCCCAGCACGGCCACGCCGAGGCCGGACACGGCGCCCGGCAGGACCCCGGCGAACAGGGCGGCGCGGCCGATGACGCGGTGCGCGCCCGAGCGCCGCAGCGCGGGCCAGAACTGGAGGGGGAGGGCCAGGAGCGCGAGCGTCGACGTCACGATGTGGACGATCAGCAGCGGGTAGTGGAAGGCCACGTCCTCCCGCAGGCCGACCTGGGAGTCGCCGGGGTCCAGGCCCACGTAGGAGGACACCGCGAACAACGCGGTCAGCACGCACAGCGCGGTCAGGACGACGAGCCCGACGCGCGGGCGCCGGGAGCGGGGGCGGGGTCGGGGCCGGGAGGAGGACGTGGTGGTCGAGGGGGCGTCCATGGGAGTCCGTTCGAGGAGGAGCCGGCGGCCGTGGGTCGGCGGCCGGTGCTCCCAGCCTCGCGTCCGGTGCGGCGGACGGCATCGGGGCCGTCCCCCGGTCCGTCCCGGGCGGTCCCCTGGAGCGGGCCTCCGGGACGACCCCGGGGACGGTCGGGGGGCGTGTCCGGGGCCCGGGCGCTCCCCTGACACGGACCGGGGCCTCCCCGGAGCGGCCGCGGGACGTGCCCGGGGCCCGGGCGGGCCGCGCGCCGGACGGCGATAGGCTCCCGCCATGGTCGACACGACGCGGTGCGCGGCGGCGCTCCTGGCCCTGCTCCTGTGCGCCGGATGCGCCGCCACCCGCGCCGGGGCGGCACCCGCACCGCCCCCCGACGGCCCGTTCGACTACCAGCTCGGCGGCGCCTACGATCCGGCGGCCGACGTGGACACGGTCGTCCGCGACGCCACCGCGCGGCCCGCCGAGGGCCGCTACTCCGTCTGCTACGTCAACGGCTTCCAGACGCAGCCGCAGGAGAGCGCGCGGTGGGAGGCCGAGCACCCGCACCTGCTCCTGCGCGGCGACGACGGTGAGCCCGTCGCCGACCCCGCGTGGCCGGACGAGCTGCTGCTGGACACCTCGACCGCCGGGGCCAGGGAGGAGATCGCCCGCGTGGTGGGGGAGACGGTCGCCGCCTGCGCCGAGCGCGGCTTCGACGCCGTGGAGTTCGACAACCTGGACTCCCACACCCGTTCCGGCGGACGCCTGACGGCCGACGACAACCTGGAGCTGGCGTCCGCGCTCGTCTCCGGGGCCCACGCGCGCGGCCTGGCCGCCGCCCAGAAGAACGCCGCCGAACTGGCGGGGCGGGCCCGGGACGAGGCCGGGTTCGACTTCGCGGTCGCCGAGGAGTGCGCGGCCTTCGACGAGTGCCCCGCCTACACCGGCGCCTACGGCACCGTCCTGGCCGTCGAGTACCCCGACACGCTCGACACCCCGTTCGACCAGGTCTGCGCCGACCCCGACACGCCCGCGACGACGATCCTGCGCGACCGCGGCCTCGTCGTGCCCGGCGACCCCGGACACGTGCGCGAGAGCTGTTGAGTGGGAGGGAACCGGATCCCGTGCCGGTCCGTCTATCGGCCATGGACAACGACGGCATCGACCACATCGACGAGGA
Source organism: Nocardiopsis sp. NRRL B-16309 (assembly GCF_001279585.1). Taxonomy (GTDB): domain Bacteria; phylum Actinomycetota; class Actinomycetes; order Streptosporangiales; family Streptosporangiaceae; genus Nocardiopsis. The sequence continues at coordinate 28,712 of NZ_LGEC01000091.1, forward strand.
CGACTCCGCTCCCGGCTGGGAGGCGATCGACGGCGCTCTGGCGCGCCTGTACTCCGGCGTCGAGCCCAGGCACCTCGCCACCATGCTCCCGTGGGCCCTGGGCGGCAAGGACCCGCTCGACGGGATCAGCGCCTATCCGCGTACCGAACCGGTGCCGCACTGGCACATGGTCGGCTACGGCCTGACCGAGCTGTACAGCAAGGAGTCGGAGGACCCCGAGGCGTCCGGCTGGGGCTTCGAGCTGACCTTCCGGCCGGTCCGCGACCCGGACGACGACATGCCCCCCATGTGGGCGGCCGCGCTGATGCAGAACCTCGCGCGCTACGTGTTCACCTCGGGGAACCGGTTCGAGCCCGGCCACCGGATGAACGCCAACGGCCCCATTGCGACCGACCGCCAGGACTCGGTGATACGCGCGCTGGGCTTCGCCGAGGACCCCGAACTCGGCGGCACCGACACGCCGCACGGCCGGATGTCCTTCCTCCAGGTGGTCGGGCTCGCCGAGGACGAGTACGAGGCCGCGGGGCAGTGGAGCACCATGGGTGTCCTGGACCTCCTGGAGCCGACCACCCCGCTGTTCGTCACCGACGTCGACCGCTCCTCGCGGATGGCCGACCCGGCGTTCGCCGCCGCGGTCCGGGCGGGCATCGAGCGGGACGGCTCCACCACCGGAGCGCTGTACGTGGGCCACCTCTCGTGGGAGATCGACGACGCCGGCGCCCTGGTCCGTGTCGGGGCGCTGCAGGCGCCCGGCGTCGCCCAGACCCTGCGCGGCCGTCTGCCGTTCGGTCACGGGCTGCTCCTGGAGGCCGAGGGCTCCAGCGTGGGGTTCGTGCCGGGCGAGGAGTTCGCCGTCCGCGACGAGGGCGGGGGCGCCCTGACCGTCGTGGTCCCGCCGGCGGCGCTGGACGAGCTCACCGCGGCGCTGCGGCCCGAGCGGGGCAGCGCCTCGTTCTCCGGCATGCCGGGGCTGCGGCTGGAGGTCGTGCCCACGGTCATGCTCGACGAGCACGGGAAGGAGACGGGGGAGGTCGTCGGCTGAGCCGGACCCCGGCGGCCCGGCCCACCCGCTGGACGGCGTGCGACCCCGCCGACACCCGGCGCCGACCACCGCTCCGGGCCCGCCCTCCGGGGGCGGGCGGACCCGGAGCGGACGCGCGGTCGGGGGTGCCTCGGCCGTCCTGCCCGTCGGACGTGAAAAGGTCCTCTCAGGACGAGTCAGTTCTGAGGGGGAGGAACGACGCATGTCGAGTCTGGCGATGCGGCTGCTCGCGGCGGGGCTGCGCCGGACGCGCAAGCGCCCGGTGGAGAGCGTGGACGGGGCGCGCAAGCGCCTCCACGCGCCCAAGGACGACCCCGCGCCGCCCCTCTGGTTCACACGGCGCCACCGGGTCGAGCGGCGCGGCGTGGGAGGTTTCGAGAGCTACACCGTGCTGCCCGCGCACGGGGAGCCCGCCCGGTCGGTGCTCTACGTCCACGGCGGCTCCTACGTCTCCGAGATCTCACCGTGGCACTGGGTCCTGGTCTCACACATCGTGGACGAGGGCTTCCGGGTCGAGGTCCCGATCTACGGGCTGGCGCCGGAGCACACCCACCGCGAGGCGTTCCCCTTCCTGACGGCGGTCTACCGCGAGCTGCTGGCCTACACCTCGCCCGAGCGCACGGTGTTCGCCGGTGACTCCGCGGGCGCCGGACTGGTCCTCGCCCTCACCCAGGACCTGGCGGGGGAGGGCCTGCCCCGGCCGGCCCGGCTCCTGCTCATCTCCCCGTGGGTCGACCTGACGCTGTCCCACCCGGACATCCCGCTGATCGGGGTCCGCGACCCCTGGCTCAGCCCGGTGTGGCTCGCCGAGGCCGCGCGGGCCTGGGCGGGCGGCGACGACCTCGGCCTGCCCTCCCTGAGTCCGGTGAACGGTCCCCTGGCGGACCTGCCGCCGGTGGACCTGTACATCGGCACCGCCGACGTGTTCCACCCCGACACCCGGCGCCTGAACGACCTGATCGCCCTGGCGGGGGGCACGTCGGAACTGTACGAGGAGCAGGACGCGATCCACGTCTTCCCGCTGGTGCCGTCCCCGGAGGGGCGGCGGGCCCGGGCGCGGATCCTGCGCACGCTCCGGACGGTCTGAGCGGCGGGAAGCCGCCGTCCCGGGGCGGGGTGCTCCCGGGACGGCGTACCCCTGGAAGCGCGTCGTGCGCCGGCGCGTGTCCAGGCCCTAGGATGCGGGGCGTGAACCAACCTGCGACGAACGAGGCCGACGCCCACCCCCACCGGGGCGCGGTGCGCGAGATCCCCACCGCCGACAACGCGACCAGACTCGTCTACGCACCCGAACGCGACGGCCTCGCCGACGCGGGCGAGATCGTGTGGACCTGGGTCCCCTTCGAGGAGGACCCGGACCAGGGCAAGGACCGGCCCATGCTGGTGATCGGCCGCCGCGCCGCCCGGCTGCACGGCCTGATGCTGTCCTCCCAGCGCCCCGACCACCACGAGCGCGAGGACTGGCTGCCGATCGGCTCCGGGCCCTGGGACCGTGAACGGCGCGACTCCTTCATCCGGGTGGACCGCCTCTTCGAGTTCGACGAGGACGCCATCCGCCGCGAGGCCGCCGTCATGGACGAGGAACTGTTCTGGCTGGTCGCCGACTGCCTGCGCAGCCGGTACGGCTGGAGCTGACCACACCCCCTCCTGTGTCCGAGGAGGGGGTGTCACGCCGGTGCCGGGACGTGCGTCCCCGGCCGCGTCGACGGCCGATGCCGACGCGGCCGGGGCCTTCGGTGTGCCAGGGGGACTGGCCGGGAGGACCGGTCAGGAGAGGGCGAGCAGGCGCGTGGGGCCGCCGGAGCCGCCCCTGATGTTGGCGACGCCGACGATCACCATGGCGCCCGCGTCCGGCGCCTCCTCCATGTGCGCGGCCATCTCCACGCCGTACTTGTTCTGGCCCAACAGCAGCACGTGCACTTCGGGGTCGGACGCGGACGCCGGGCCGTGGTCGAAGCTCGGGGTGTCGACCGAGATCCCGGCGATGTCGCGTTCGGTCAGCAGCCAGGCGACCGCCTCGATGCTGAACCCGGGGAAGTGCGCGACGCCCTCGGAGTCCACGTTGAGCATCTCCTCCTCGCTCCGGAGCACCCGGGCGCTCCACCCGGAGTCCATCGCGACCAGGGCCCGCCGGGGGATGCGGCCGTGGCGGCGCTCCCAGCGCCTGAGGTCGCCCACGGTGACCTCCGCGTCGTAGTCCCTCGCGGCGCGGTGGGCGATGCGGACGACGACGAGGGGGCAGACCAGGTCGGCCGGGTCGACCTCATGGGTGTGCAGCGCGTCGGGGCTGTCGTTGAAGTGCCACGGGGCGTCGAAGTGCGTCCCGGTGTGCTCGTCGATCTCCAGCTTGAGCGCGTTGAAGCCGTCCTCCTCGATCGAGGCGAACTGGAAGATGTTGGGGTCCAGGATGTAGGGCCGGTAGATCGGGAAGTCGTGGTGCAGGGCGTGGGTGAGGTCGGTGACCCTGCACCGGGACGGGCTCAGCCCGGCGATGGTCCGGGCGTGGGCGGACTCGGTCGGGCCGCCGAGGGCGCCGATCCCGGTCAGGAGTGCTCCGACGGCGGCCGATCCCGTGAGCATCCGGCGCCGGCCCACCCTGGAACCGGAAGGGGGCGAAGGCGGATCGGGCCGATCCGCGACGATCGTGTTCCCAGATGTTTCCTGGGGTTCTTGGTGGCCGGTCGTGAAACGCTTCCGGGCCTTGTGGATCACGTCTGGTCCGCACATGACCGTGCTCCTCTTCCAGGTCGTTGGCTGATCGATCCAAGAGGAGTATACGGAATCTTATATATAAAGGAACACTTACTCACATAAGATATCGTTTTCCCTGGTGCGGCCATGGGAGGTGCGCGTGCGCGCGGTGGCGCGCCGGGCCGGGGCCGGACGGGTCGCCTGTTCAGGGCGGAGCCGGTGGCCGGGTCCGGAGCGCGGAGCCCAGGGCCTCGGTCGGCGGCGGCGCGGCGTCCGCACGGCCGCCCGCCGCGCCGCGTCCCCCACGGGCCCCAGGGTGGAAGAACGGTGGGAACGGATGCGCGGGGAGAATACGCGGTGCCCTCGGGCATGTTCCGGAGAATGGTCTCACAGCCGTGGAGTCCGCCCGGAAAGGGGTGAATTCCAGCCTTTCCCCGAGGTCCGTCGAAGAACGGTCAGAATGTTCTTGCCGCGGTGCTGATGGCGTCGCCCACGTCCATTTCTCGGAGGCGGTGAGTGCGCCTGGGAAAACCGTGGCGACCGGGATCCGCACCGGCCTTTCCGGAGTGGGACCGCGGCCTTTTCAGCCGGTCATGCTGAGCCGGGGAGCCACGGGCCCGCTCCTGACCACGACGGTGGGGGCCGACCCGTCCGAGGACTGCTCCAGGAGTCGGCGGGACGCGGTGACCTCGAAGGTCTCCGGGGCCTCTTCGACGGCCTCGGCCAGGGCCAGGCAGCCGGACAGCACGTGGTGACGGATCCACTCGGCGGTGTACAGGTCGGTGACGGATCCACTCGGCGGTGTACAGGTCGGTTTCGGTCCCGGGGCGCAGTCGGACCCGCAGGTGCAGGCGCTCGTCCTCGGTGTGCGGGGAGACCATGACCACCTGGGCGGCCTCCACCGAGTCGAGTTGGAGGGCGAGCACGGCCAGATCGGCCGGTTCCACGAGGCGGCTGAGGGGACCGTGGGGCGTGTCGATGCGGCTGTGGGTGCGGACCGCGCGTCCGGGCAGGCCGCATGGGCATGTGGTCCACTCGGCGGTGGTGCCGGTGTCGTAGCGCAGCAGGGGGATGACGGCTTTGCCGTGTGTGACCGTGACGAGCATGCGCCCGCCGGTGATCTCGGTGTGCTGGTAGGGGAGGGGGTGGAAGGTGTCGACGGCGCAGTCGGGGCCGCTGTGGCCGATGATCCAGGTTTCGGCCGACCCGAACAGGCTCCAGGTGCGCAGGTGGGGGAAGTGCGTGTGGATCAGGGAGCGTGTGTCGGCGTCCATGGCCGGTCCGCTCCAGAGGACCTTGCGCAGGAAGCCCAGGTCGCGGCCGGAGGCCGCGCAGAAGCGCAGGATGCGCCGGACGGTGTCCAGGGTGGTCGCCAGGGCGGTGACGCCGTGTCGCTCGAACAGGTCGAGGCAGGGAGCGATCATCTGGTCCGTCGGCGCGTCGAGGGAGAGCGTGGGGATGCCCGCGCGCGAGGCGAGCGCGTTGTGCAGGTCGTGCGAGGCGCGCATGTGGAAGGGGGTGCTCAGGCTGGCGAGGAGGTCGCCCGGCTCGAAGGGCCGGACGTGGGGGGCGATCTCGTCCACGTGCAGGTCGGAGGGAAGCGCCCCCATGCGGATCATGGCGGTCGTTCCGCCCATGATGTGGAGGGAGGCCCTGGTCAGAGCGGCCGGGTCGTCCCTCATCATCGTGTCGACGGCCTCGCCGAGCTCGCCCCGTGTGAGCGGGGGCAGCTCAGAGAGGCTCGGGTCCTGCCCCTGACCGACGTAGCGGCGGTACTTGCGCCGCATCACCGGGATCCTCGCCAGGCGCCGCAGGGCCTGGGTGAGTGAGGACGGTCCCTGCTCTTTCCCACCGTTATTCGTCGTCATTTTCGTGCTCGCATCTCTGGAGGTTCTGGGGATTGCTTTCCGTCTTCCCGTTCCGGCTGCGGTGACGTTAATGATTGTGAAATGTTGGGGGACGGCCAGATAGGGGGTGCGACTGGTTCCGGCCTGTTCGCACAGTAAAGCAGATCCCTCTGGAGATGAGAATGGGAGAAAATTCTCCGAGGTGGTGAGCATGCGATCACCGCCGGTCATATTCTCTTGTTGAGTGAGGTTGCGACCACGCATCACGATTGGCCGGTGCGGCCGTGTGACCTTACTCACGGGGTGCGTGCCGGGCCTGCCGTCGGGGACCTCCCGGGGCCGGCCGCCCCGGGAGGTCCCCGGTGTCTCAGAGGGCGCTGCCGCCGGTCGCGTCGATGACCTGTCCGGTGGTCCAGCGGGCCTGGGGCGAGGCCAGGTAGCGGACCAGTCCGGCGACGTCGTCCACCTCGCCGACGCGCTTGAAGACCGACAGGCCCTCCGCGTACTCCCGCGCGCCGGGCTCGCTGAGCCACTCCGCGTTCATGTCGGTGTCGATCACCCCGGGCATGACGGCGTTGACCGTGATCCCGCGCGGTCCCAGGGTCGGCGCGAGCGCCAGGGTGAGGGCGTTGAGCGCGGCCTTGGACGCCGAGTAGACCGGGTGGGTGGGTGCCGCGATGCGGGTGTACCCGGTGGAGACGTTGACGATCCTGCCGTCCTGGGCGATGCACGGGGCCAGTTCCTGGATCAGGAACAGCGGCGCGGTGAGGTTGACGTCCATGACCTGGCGGTAGGTGGACGCGTCGATCTGCCCGAGCGGCTGGGGGGCGGCGATGCCCGCGTTGTTGACCAGGACGTCCACCTCGCGTCGGCCGGTCAGCTCCTCGACGGCCTTGAGGAACTCGCGCGCGGTGGTGTCCACCCCGTGCAGCGGATCCGTTCCGAAGTCGGCGCGGATCGTGACCGCCGTGGCCTCGCGCTCCTCGATCAGGCGCGCGGTGAGGGCGGCCGACTCCTCGTCGCCGCGGTACTGCACGCCCACGAGGGAGGCGCCGTCCTCGGCGAGGGCGAGCGCGATCGCGCGTCCGATCCCGCGGGTGCCGCCTGTGACCAGTGCCGTCCGGCTCATCGTGCCAACTCTTTTCATAGTGATCACTACAGAATGAGGATTACTATAGTGACCACTATGGAAAAAGGGAAGCCGGGCAGGCGGGGCAGGCCGCGCGAGTTCGACCAGGAGCGGGTCCTGGATCGGGCCATGACCGTCTTCTGGCGCCACGGATACGAGGGAGCGAGCCTGAGCGAGCTCCAGCGGGCCACCGGGCTGGCGCCGCCGAGCATCTACAACGCCTTCGGGTCCAAGCAGGGGCTCTACGAGGCCTGCCTGGACCACTACACCGAGGGGGTGGGCTCCCGCGTCACGGAGCCGCTGGACGGGGCCCGGGCCGACCGCGAGGGCATGCGGCGGGTGCTCATGAATGCGGCCCGGGAGTTCAGCGATCCGGACCGGCCGCGCGGGTGCATGATCTCCACCGCCGCCCTGTCCGTGGGCGAGCGGCACACGGACGTCGGTCGAGCCGTCTGCGCCCGGCGGGCTCGGACGCTGGGGGCGGTCGAGGCCTACCTCGTGCGCGCCCAGCAGGAGGGACGGCTCTCGGCGCAGGCGGACACCGCGGCCCTGGCGCGCCACTTCGGCGCCATCATCCAGGGAATGTCCGTGCAGGCCGGGGACGGGGCGGACCGCGCCGAACTGGAGGCGATGGCGGACGTGGCCATGGGCGCGTGGCCGCCCGGGTGAGTACGGCGGTGCACCCGCACCGCGCGCCATGGGCGGGGCGCGGGAGCCCGCGACGTGGTGGCGCCGTCGTGGCGCCGCGGCGGGCGGGCACGCGCCCGGCCGCGGGGAGGGCCTCGGCGAGGCCGGGACCCGGCGCCCCGCGGCCGGACGGGCGCGGCTCAGGCGCGGCTGAGCGCGGGAGACCCGGCCGGGCGGCGCGGGCCGCCCAGGTGCGCGATCAGCTCCACGCGCAGCCGTGCCCCGTCCCGTCCGTGCCCGTGGGCGGCGACGTACCCGTCCGGGCGGATCAGGTGGTAGCCCGGCGCTGAGCACAGCCGGTGCCCCGCCGCCTGGCCGGGGGGCATCGCCGCCACGCGGACCTGAGGCAGGTCGGCGACCGTCGCGGAGAGCGACTCGATGAGGCGCGGCGACGACGGACCCGGGGTGACGGCGAGCGTCCACCCGGCGGGCCCGCCCCCGGCTCCGGCCGCCTCGTCCGGGGAGCCGGACGCCCCCAGGGCCACGGCGAGCGGGCGCGGAAGGGCGTGTCCCACCCGGACCGCGCCGGCCACCCGCCCGGTCAGCCGGCAGAGCGACGGCCAGGCGGGCTCCTGCGTGGACCGCACGGGCGCGTACCGGAACCGGTAACCCGCCATGACCGGCAGATAGCCGCGCTCCACCACCGGTTCCAGGAGCCGGAACGCGGTGTCCCTGGCCGCGGTCTGCCAGGGGCGCTGGAGCATCCACCCCCGGGTCTGGATGTCGGTGTCGCGCACCACCTGCCGGGCGACGTCGGCGCGCTCGGGTCCGTAGGTACCGAGCAGGTCCGGTCCGGCCTGGCCGCCGATCACCGCGGCCAGCTTCCAGGAGAGGTTCTGCGCGTCCTGCATCCCGGTGTTGAGCCCCTGGCCGCCCGCCGGACTGTGCACGTGCGCGGCGTCCCCGGCGAGCAGGACACGGCCGCGCTGGAACTCGTCGGCGTGCCGGCGGTGTACGCGGAACACGGACTCCCACACCGGGTCGACCAGCCGGACGCCGCCCGGTCCCTGCTCGTCGGCGATGCGCTGGAGCAGTTCCACGCCGGCCTTCTCGCCCGGCGGGAGGCTGGCGAAGAACCGGAAGACGCCGTCGGGCAGGGCCACGATGACCAGCGCGCCCTGGGGGGACTGGTAGTAGAGCGCTTCGTCGGTCGGCAGTTCGCCCTCGATGCGGCAGTCCACGAGGGCGAACGCCGCCTCGTAGGTGCTTCCGGAGAATCCGGTGCCCATCTGGGCGCGTACCGCGCTGCCCGCCCCGTCCGCGCCGACCACGAAGGGGGCGCGGTAGCGCTCGACGGCGCCGTCGGCGTGTTCGAGGATCGCGGTCACGCCGTCGGTCGCGGTGATGTCGCCCGAGTAGTCCATCCCGTCGAAGGCGAGCAGGCGCACGCCGCGTTCGACGTGGCCGCCCAGCGCGTGCAGCCGCTCCGTGAGCACGCGCTCGGTCTCGTTCTGCGGCAGGCACAGCGGAGTCAGGTGGTCGGGGAAGGTGAACGCGGCCAGCGGCTCACCGGAGGAGTAGTAGCGAAACGTCCTGATGTCGATGCCGGCCCGCCGGGTGGATTCGAGCGCGCCCAGATCGTCCAGCAGGTCCAGGGTCCGGGGCCAGAGCAGCAGCGCCTTGGGGAAGGGGGAGGCGGTGTGCGCGCGGTCGACGAGCCGTACGCGCACCCCCCGCCGCAGGAGTTCGCACGCGGTCGTCAGGCCCACGGGCCCGGCGCCGACCACCAGGACGTCGGCGGGGTCGGCCGGAGGCCGGGGGCTTCGGTGGGAAGAGCTGTCCTCACTGGTCAACGGCATCTCGGTGAGCTCCGATCGATCAGGCGGCGGTGACCCGGCCGGGTCCGCGCGCACCGGCCAGGACAATACGATTGACGATGATCATAAGATACCTTACTCTCATCGTTAAGTGGATGGTTGTAAGAAGACGAATCAAAGGTGAGGGTATGGCGATCGACGCAACGAATCCGCAGGGCGCCCGGATCGCCCCGGACCGACTGACCAGAGGGCAGCAGGCGGCCACCCTCGTGGCCGTGGCCCTGGCCAGCGTGATGCTGCCACTCGCCGTCACCGCTCCGGCGGTGGCGCTCACCCAGCTCGCGGCCGACCTGGACGCCAGTGTCGGCGAGGCGCAGTGGGTCCAGAACGCCTACAACGTCACCTTCGCGGCGTTCATGCTCGCCGCGGGCGGACTCGCGGACCGGTTCGGCAGGCGCCGGATCCTCGTCGTGGGCCTCGTGGTCTTCACCGCGATGGCCACCGTCATCGGACTGTCGTCCAACATCATCGTCATCGACATCGCCCGGGCCGTCCAGGGCGTCGGCGCGGCGGGCATCATGACCAGCGGTGCCGCGATCCTCGCCGACGCCTTCCGGGGGGCCGCCCGGGCACGGGCCTTCGGCGTGCTGGGGACCTCCTTCGGGTTCGGCCTGGCGATGGGGCCCTTCGTCGCCGGACTGATGGTCAACTTCCTCAACTGGCGCATGGTGTTCCTGATGAACCTCGTGTTCGCCGCCGTCGTGCTGCTCCTGGTGCGCTCGCTCCGGGAGTCGAGCGACCCCGACGCCACCAGCGTGGACTGGGGCGGCGTCATCACCTTCAGCACCAGCCTGTTCCTGCTCTCCATGGCCTTCGTCCAGGGCGCGGAGACCGGATGGCTCAGCGCGGGCGCGATCGGGTCCGCGGTCGGCTTCGTCCTCTTCCTCGCGGCCTTCGTCGTCGTGGAGTCGCGGGTCCGGCGCCCCATGTTCGACCTGTCGCTGTTCACCCGGCCCACCTTCGTCGTGGTCGTCTGCCAGCCCTTCACCATCACCTTCGGATTCGTCGTCCTGCTCGTCTACCTGCCGCCCTTCTTCCAGGGCGTCGGCGGGTTCGGCGCGGCCGAGGCCGGGGCACTGCTCCTTCCCCTGACCCTGCCGGTGCTCGCCCTGCCGATGCTCGCGGGCCAGCTCGCCGCCAGGATCCCCCTGAGGTTCATGCTCGCCACCAGCTCGCTGCTCATCGCGGGCGGCTCGCTGTGGCTGATGGTCCTCCAGCCGGGCCAGCCCTGGACCGCGCTCGCGGCCCCGCTGGCCGTGTTCGGTGTCGGAGTGGGCAGCGCCTTCGGGGTCATGGACAACGCCGCCCTCAGCTCGGTGGAGGTCGAGCGCGCGGGGATGGCCTCCGGGATCTTCAACACCATGCGCATCGCGGGGGAGAGCGTGGCCATCGCGGGTGCCGGCTCACTGCTGGCGACCCTCTCCCTGCGCGGCCTCGACCTGCCCTTCGCCACCACCGAACAGGAGCGGGTCCTGGCGGGAGAGGCCACCCAGGGGCGGTTGGACACGGCGCTGGGCCAGTTCGCCTCCGCCGACCGCGACTCCGCCCTGGAAGCGGTCTCGGCCAGCCTCACCTCCGCCATGCACACCGCGTTCCTCGGCCTGGCCCTCCTCGCGCTGGCCGGCGCGGTGGTCACCTTCCTGGTCGTCAAGGAAAGCGAACTGCGCAAGGCCGGCTGAGGGGGCCGCCCCCCGCACACCTTCGACTTCTCCCACGCGAGCGACCGCGGGACCCCGCTCCGTCCGCCGCTCCTTCGGGGGCCGCCCCGCTCAGCGGTCTTCCCACCGCCCCAGGTTCACGCACCCGAGGAAAGTGAGACAGATCCATGCAGATGCCCGTGCACCCCCTCCTCACCGGAGACACGGCCGCCACCCGGACCGACGACCCGCGCCTGGACTACGTCCGAACCCTCGACCGCACCGTCGTCCACCGGGAGTCCCTGGCGGAGGTCTTCGTCACCGACACCCAGTCCCTGGGCGACGACGCGCACGCGGCCGCCTCCCAGCTCCCCCGCTCGCACGCCTACTACGGCGACCACCTGCTGCGCCCCCGCCGCCACGACCCGGTGCTGCTGCTCGAAGCGTGCCGACAGGTGGGCCTGGCCATCGCGCACACCCACTACGGCGTTCCCTTCGACCACAAGTTCGTCCTCACCTCCCTGGGCATCAGCATCACCAGGCCCGAACGCATGGCCGTGGGCTCGGCGCCGTGCGAGCTCAGGATGCTGTGCTCGGTCGAGGACAAGCGGGTCAAGGAGGGGCGCGTGGTCGGCTACGACGCCCGGTTCCGGCTCTTCGTCGACGGCACCGAGGTCGGCAACGCCCTCGTCGGACTGCGCTTCAAGTCCCCCGAGAGCTACCGGGCGCTGCGCCTGCGCAACCGGGAGGGCGCCCCGGTGCCCTCCACGGCGACCTTCGACTTCACCGTCGCCGGTGAGGTGCCCACCCCCTACCTGGTCGGCCGGACGAGCAACGACAACGTGGTCCTGGCCGGGCTCGCCGGCGACGGTGACACCGCGTCGGCCTCGCTGCGGGTGCTGCCCCACCATCCGAGCCTGTTCGACCACGCCCAGGACCACCTTCCGGGCATGGTGCTGGTCGAGGCCGGCCGCCAGCTGGCCCTGAACACGCTCCTGGAAGCCCAGGGCACCTCGCCCGCCAAGGCCTACCCGGCCGAGATCACCGCCTCCTTCACCAGCTTCGGCGAGTTGGAGCCCCGGACCGACCTGCGGGCCCGCGTCGTGCCCGCGAACGAGCCCGCGCACGGCGTCTACTACACCCAGGGCGGGGTCGTGGAGTTCCTCGCGTCCGGGGACGGGGACGGCACCGGCCCGACCGCCGTCGAGGTGGACGTGCTCCAGGGGGGCGCGTCGATCTGCCGGATGGACGTCGGCCTCGTCCGCTTCCCCTCGTGACACCGGCCGCACCGCTCCACAGACAGGAGAACCCATGATCGCCACAGGTGGCGTGCCCGGTACGGGAGTCCGGAGCATCGCCTTCTTCGACGTGGACGAGACGCTCATCGGACCCAAGAGCATGTTCTCGTTCCTGGAGTTCCACCTCCGGGACGGCTCCCGGTCCGCCGGTTCCTACGAACGGGCCGTGGCCGAACTGAGCGCCGCGGCGGCCCGGGGCGTGCCCCGCCGGGACGTCAACCGCCTCTACTACCGGCTCATGGCGGGTGAGTCCGCCGTCGACCTGCGGGCGCGGGGCCGGGAGTGGTTCGCCGAGGCCGCCCTGGACCCCGGGTTCTGGCACTCCCCGGTCCTGGAGCGGCTGAGCCGGCACCGCGCCGAGGGAGACCTGGTCGTCCTGCTGTCGGGATCCTTCTTCGCCTGCCTGGAACCGGTCGGCGAGGCCGCGGGAGCCCACTGGGCGCTGGGGACCCGGCCGGTGGTCCGCGACGGGTTCCTCACCGGGGAGGTCCTCGTCCCGATGATCGGCGCGACCAAGGGGACGGCGGCCCGTGCGGCCGCCGCGGTACACGCCGTCCCCCTCGCCGACTGCACCGCCTACGGCGACCACGCGAGCGACCTGCCACTGCTGTCGGCCGTGGGCCGCCCGGTCGCCGTCGGCGAGGACGCGGTGCTCGCCGAGCACGCCGAAACCCACGGGTGGGAGCGCATCAGACTCGCGCCGCACCCCACGACGGCCGGGACGGCCCCCGTCGGGGGAGCATCCCGCTCGTCCGACCGGTGAGACCGGCACGTCCGATCACGCCACACGTTCTGTTCAAGGAGACGACCCATGTGTTCCCCCGCGATGATCATGGCCGCCATCGGCGGCGAGGGCGGGCACGCCTGCCCGCACCACCACGCCCCCTCCGCCGCCGACACGCCGCCCGCGGGCGGCGCACCGGAGCGGACCCGCCGGGCGGTGCGCGAGCGCCGGCCCGAGGGCACCCGCCCTTCGACGGAGCCCGGTCCGGCCCGGACCTCCGAGGGCCCCCGGCCCGGGGGCGCCAGCCGCCGCCACGCGCTGCGCACCGCGGTGGCCGGAGCCTTCGGCCTGGCCGGTGCGACCGTGCTGGCCGGACCGGCCGCCGCGGCCGCGGCCCCCACGGCGCCGCGCGGCCCCGTGCACCGGCTGCCGGAACTGCTGCACAGCGGACGGGTGCGGATGGCCGACCTCACCCATCCGCTCAGCGCCGACTTCCCGGTGTTCGAGCGGTTCGTGCGCAAGCCCGAGCAGAACCAGGTGATGTTCGAGGACGAGATCGGCTTCAACACCGCCGAGTGGACCTTCAACGAGCACTCGGGCACGCACATCGACGTGCCCGCCCACTGGGAGAACGGTCTGGCCACCGTCGACGAGGTCCCACTGAAGGACCTGGTGGCGCCGCTGGTGGTCATCCGCATCGCCGACCGCGCCGAACAGGACAACGTCACCGGGGTCACGGTGGCCGACATCCGGGCCTGGGAGCGCGCGAACGGCCGCGTGCCCCGGAGGGCGTTCGTGGCCATGGACAGCGGCTGGTACCGCAGGGTCGACAGCCCGGGGGACTTCCTCAACGTCGACCCGGTCACCGGTGCGACGCGTTTTCCCGGCTTCACCGCGGAGGCCGCCGACTTCCTGGTCACCGGCAGGGGCGTCGTGGGGCTGGGCGTCGACACGCCCAGCCTGGACATCGGCGCCGACCCCGAGCCCGTCGTCCACAGCATCCTGCTGACGACCGGCCACTACGGGCTGGAGAACCTGGCCGCGCTCGACCAGGTGCCCGACAAGGGGGCCGTGCTCATGGTCGGTGTGCCCCGCCTCCGGGGCGGGTTCGGCGCTCCGGTGCGGGCCACGGCCCTGGTCTGACCGGGCCCGGGGGCCACCGTCCTCCTCACAGCCATACAGCAAGAAGGAGACAGCACGATGACGATCGCCATCCTCAGTACGGGCTCGTACCTGCCGACCGACGTGGTCGGAAACGCCCCGCTCGCCCACGCGGCGGGTGTCACCGACGAGTGGATCCGCCGTAAGACGGGGATCCGGGAGCGCAGGCGCGCCGCACCGGACCAGGCCACCTCCGACCTCGCCGCCGAAGCGGGCCGCCGGGCCCTGGCCCAGGCGGGCGTTCCCGCCGACCGGCTCGCCTACGTCATCGTCGCCACGTCCACTCCGGACCACCCCCAGCCGGCGACGGCCAGCATCACCCAGGACCTGCTGGGCGCCCGGTCGGCCGCCGCCTTCGACGTCAACGCGGTGTGCAGCGGGTTCGTCTACGCCCTCTCCGTGGCCGAACACCTGCTGCGCCCCCACGGGGACGCCTACGCCCTGGTCATCGGCGCGGACATCTACTCCCGCATCCTCGACTACGGCGACCGCAGGACCGCCGTCCTGTTCGGTGACGGCGCGGGAGCGGTCCTGCTGGGCCCGGCCCACGACCGCGCCGGCGTCATCGGCACCGAGCTGCTCACCGACGGCGACCACCACCACCTGATCCGGGTGCCCGCGGGCGGCTCACGCCTGCCGGCCTCCCCGGAGACCCTGGAGCGGGGGGAGCACTTCTTCCAGATGGAGGGGCGGGGCGTGCGGGAGTACGTCACCCGGCGTCTGCCCGGCACGATCCACCGGATGCTCGACGGGCTGGGCGTGGACAGGGACGACGTCCGCCACTTCGTCCCCCACCAGGCCAACGGCGCGATGCTCACCGACATCTGGCCCTCGCTGGGGCTGGACCACGCCCACCTGCACCTGACCGTGGAGACACAGGGGAACACGGGTGCGGGATCGATCCCCGTGGCCCTGGACACGGTGCACCGGTCCGGCCTCCTCCAGCGGGACGACCTCGTCCTGCTCGCGGGCTTCGGCGGCGGCATGAGCGTCGGGCTGGCCCTGGTGCGGTGGAGCCCCGTCGCCGAGGTCCCGAGCCCCGTCCGCCACGACACCCGCGTCGGGGCGGCCCCCGTCCACGTCCCCGCGTGAGGTCCCGTCCCGGGGACGCGCGGGGGCGGGCCGCCGGGGACCGCGCGTACGCGCACACTCCGGGGGCGCCATTCGCGCGGATACGCGGTTCCGTCCATATCCCGCCGGCCGTCGTGGCCGTTCCCGGATTCCTCCTCGGAAAGGATTCGGGACACCACGGGACCACCGGACACGGATCCGCATTCCGTGACGCCCACCGTGTTCCGGATCCAGGCCGTCGTGCGCCATGCCGACGGCGTCGCTCACATGATCCTGGACGCCGCGCCCGGCTTTGAGTAGACCCGGGCCCGTGGGCGCGCCCGCGGGCCCGGTGTCATTCCTCGTTCAGGTCCACCAATTCGGTGCGTGCCTCGGCGCAGACCTCGGCGCACCGTCCCAGAAAGCGCACGAAATCCTTCTCCTCATCCGCGGTGAAGGCGCCGCTCAACCGCTTCTCCACCCGGATCGCGGCCTCGTCCGCCTGTTCGAGCAGGGCGCGGCCGCTGGGGGAGAGCCGGGTCTCCAGGATGTGGGAGTGCAGCGGGTGGGGTTTGCGCTCGATGAGTTCACGCCTGCTCAGCGTCGCGAGCACCGATGACATCGTCTGGGGGGTCACCAGGCACCGGCGGGCCAGGATCGCACCTGAGGCCCCGGGCTCCTCGGACAGGACGAGGAGCACCGTGTACTGGGGGACCGAGAGGTTGAACTGCCGCAGAACGGCGTGCTTCGCGGAGATCAGCTCCTGCTCGGCACGCTTGAGGTGATGACCGATCCGCTG
The DNA here is from genome assembly GCF_001279585.1 of Nocardiopsis sp. NRRL B-16309. Taxonomy (GTDB): domain Bacteria; phylum Actinomycetota; class Actinomycetes; order Streptosporangiales; family Streptosporangiaceae; genus Nocardiopsis. The sequence goes on from NZ_LGEC01000091.1 coordinate 44,594, forward strand.
GTCCATGGGAAGCTGGGTCATCTGGGAATCGTATCTCAGGGCGCTCGTCCCTCCGTGCTCGTCGGCCGTGGACCCGGCCGGTACCGGGGCGGCGCGAGCCGCCCCCGGCACGGGGGAGTCAGTACCGCGCGCCCGAGGTGGCCGCGGCGATGGTGTCGAGGTCGGCGATGTCCTCCTGGGCCAGGACCAGGTCGGCGCCCCGGAGGTTCTCGTCCAGGCGGGCGCGCCGCTTGGTGCCCGGGATGGGCACGACGGGCAGCCCCCACCGCTCGGCCTGGGCGTGGACCCAGGCCAGCGCCACCTGCCCCGGGGTCGCGCCGTGGGCCGCGGCCACCCGTTGCACGATGTCGAGCAGCGCCTGGTTGCGCACGGCGTTCTCACCGGAGAAGCGCGGCTTGCCGCGCCGGAAGTCGTCGGGTGCCAGCTCGGATTCCGCGGGCAGCGCGCCGGTGAGGAAGCCCCGGCCCAGCGGGGAGTAGGGAACGAAGCCCACACCGAGGCGCGCGCACTCCGCCACGACGGACTCCTCCACGTCACGGCTCCACAGCGACCACTCCGACTGCACGGCGGTGATCGGGTGCGTGGAGTGGGCGGCGCGCAGTTCCTCGGCGCTCACCTCGGACAGCCCGAGGTGGCGGACCTTGCCCCGGGCGACCAGGTCGGCCATGGCCCCGACGGTCTCCTCGATGGGGACGGAGGAGTCGCGGCGGTGCATGTAGTAGAGGTCGATGGTGTCGACGCCGAGGCGGGAGAGGCTGGCGTCGCAGGCCGTGCGCACGTACTCCGGGTCCCCCCGGAAGCTCCGGGCCCCGGTGTCCCGGTCCCGGATGATCCCGAACTTGGTGGCCAGGACGACCTCGTCGCGGCGCTCTCGGACCACCTTTCCGACCAACTGCTCGTTGGCCCCGTGCCCGTACATGTCCGCGGTGTCGAGGAAGTTGAGGCCCTGGTCCAGGGCGTGGTGAAGGGTGGCGAGGGACTCGGTCTCGTCGCTGGGGCCGTAGAACTCGCTCATGCCCATGCAGCCGAGCCCCTGGACGGATACGTCGGGGCCGTTGGTGGTCAACGGGACGGTCCGCATACGTACTCCTGTGGTCGGTGGTCGTGTTCGACGCGACTCAGGGACGGCGCCTCCTGCGGGGGACACGGCGAGGACGCCGTGGACGGCGCGTACGGCCTATCCTCCTGAATCTATGGGGTCAACCTATCATAAGGACTCTGATTCAACATCGACATCGATGACTCCAGGAGGTGGCCGCCCTCCCGGACCACCAGGGGCGGGGCCGTGCCTTCCGGCGACTCGTGCGGCAGGTGGCGGGAGACGATGACCTCGAAGGTCTCCGGGGCCTCTTCGACGGCCTCGGCCAGGGCCAGGCAGCCGGACAGCACGTGGTGACGGATCCACTCGGCGGTGTACAGGTCGGGGCGGTGTACAGGTCGGTTTCGGTCCCGGGGCGCAGTCGGACCCGCAGGTGCAGGCGCTCGTCCTCGGTGTGCGGGGAGACCACCATGACCTGGGCGGCCTCCACCGAGTCGACCTGGAGGGCCAGCGGGACCAGATCGTGCGGGGAGACCAGGCGGCTGAGCGGCCCCTGCGGGGCGTCGATGCGGCTGTGGGTGCGGACCGCGCGTCCGGGCAGGCCGCATGGGCACGTCGTCCACTCGGCGGTGGTGCCGGTGTCGTAGCGCAGCAGGGGAATGACGGCTTTGCCGTGCGTGACCGTGACCAGCATGCGCCCGCCGGTGATCTCGGTGTGCTGGTAGGGGAGGGGATGGAAGGTGTCGACCGCGCAGTCGGGGCCGCTGTGGCCGATGATCCAGGTTTCGGCCGACCCGAACAGGCTCCAGGCGCGCAGGTGGGGGAAGTGCGTGCGGATCAGGGAGCGTGTGTCGGCGTCCATGGCCGGCCCGCTCCAGAGCACCTTGCGCAGGAAGCCCAGGTCGCGGCCGGAGGCCGCGCAGAAGCGCAGCACACTGCGAAGGGTGTCCAGGGTGGTGGCCAGGGCGGTGACGCCGTGCCGCTCGAACAGGTCGAGGTAGGCGTCGATCATCTGGTCGGTCGGGGCGTCCATGGACAGTGTGGGCACTCCGGCCCGGGCGGCGAGCGCGTTGTGCAGATCGTGGCACGCGCGCATGTGGAAGGGAGTGCTCAGGGTGACGAGCAGGTCGCCCGGCTCGAGGGGGCGCACGTGCGGCGCGATCTCGTCCAGATACAGGTCGGAGGGGACCGCGCCCAAGCGCATGGTGGACCGTGTGCCGCCCATCACGTGCAGCGAGGCCCGGGTCAGGGCCGCGGGGTCGCTGCGCACCAGGGCGTCGATCGCCCGGCCCAGTTCGTCCCGCGCCAGCGTGGGCAGGTCGGCCAGGTCCAGTGGACGGCTGCCGGTGAAGCTGCCGTACTTGTCCCGCAGGACCGGGATCCTGGAGAGCCTGGCCAGTGCCTGCCTCAGGGACTGGCCCCCTCGGCGTGATACTCGCGCTTCGAAGGTCATCGTCATTCTCGTACTCGCATTCCTTGTATTCCGAGATGGCCAATACTGGCCACCCGGATCGATTGCGGTGCCGTAAATGAACTGGAAGTACCGGGAAACGCCCTGCCATTTCGCATTCAGTGGCGGACGGGGCCGAAGCCGGAACCACGCACATGAAGCAGTTAAGCAGAAGTGTGCGACGAGAATCCGGAGCGAAGTCACGGCATCGGTGACCAGGTGTGTACCGATCGTTATATTCCGTCGTGGGGGGCGGCTTCCGGATTGGCTCGGCGGCGGCGTTTCCAGATATGACCTTGATCACTTCACCAGGAAGTATTTCGACGGTGAAAGGGGGGCGGAGCATCGGATTCGTGCCCGGCCCCGTGCCGTCGCGGGGCCCGCGCTATAAGCTGGACCCGATCACCCGGGAGCACCGCACCGCCGCGGGGCCCGACGGGGCGCCCGCCCGAGCGAGGAAGTCTGTGATGAGTGACATCGAGCGCGAGGTCCACACGGTGGCCGCACGGGCCAAGGACGCGGCGGCCGACCTCGCCCCGCTCAGCCGCGCCGTGAAGGACGCCGCCCTGCTGGCGATCGCCGACACCCTCGTCAAGCGCGCCGACGAGGTCACGGCCGCCAACGCCGAGGACGTCGAGCGGGCGAAGGCGGACGGCACCACGCCGGCGATGATCGACCGGCTCACCCTCACTCCGCAGCGCGTGGAGGCCATCGCCGACGCCGTGCGGGAGATCGTCGAGCTCCCGGACCCCGTGGGCGAGTCCGTGCGCGGCGGTGTCCTGCCCAACGGCCTGGACCTGCGCCAGATCCGCGTGCCGCTCGGCGTCATCGGCATCATCTACGAGGGCCGCCCCAACGTCACGGTGGACGCCGCGGCCCTGTGCCTCAAGAGCGGCAACGCGGTCCTGCTGCGCGGCTCCTCCTCCGCCTACTCCTCCAACAGCGCGATCGTCGCGGTCCTGCGGGAGGCCCTGGAGGGCACCGGCGTCCCCGTCGACGCCGTCCAGCTGGTGCCCGGCCGGACCCGCGAGTCCGCGACCGCCCTGATGAAGGCCCGCGGCCTGGTCGACGTCCTCATCCCGCGCGGGGGCAAGACGCTCATCCAGTCGGTCGTGCGCGACTCCACCGTTCCGGTCATCGAGACCGGCGAGGGGCTGTGCCACGTCTACGTGGACGCCGACGCCGACCTCGACAAGGCGGTGGCCATCGCCACCAACGCCAAGGCCCAGCGGTGCTCGGTGTGCAACTCCGCCGAGACCCTGCTGGTCCACGCGGACGTCGCCGACGCCTACCTGCCGCGTGTCCTGGACTCCCTCGCCGAGGCCGGGGTGACGGTGCACGGGGACGAGCGCGTCCTGTCGGTCGCCGCCGCCCACGGCTCCCCGGCGACCGTGGTCGAGGCCACCGAGGAGGACTGGGCCACCGAGTACCTGTCCATGGACCTGGCCGTGCGCGTGGTGCCCACCATCGACGACGCGCTCGCGCACATCCGCCGGTACTCCACGCAGCACACCGAGGCCATCGTCACCGACTCCCTGCGGGCCTCCCGGTACTTCGTGTCCCGGGTGGACTCCGCCGCGGTCATGGTCAACGCCTCCACGCGGTTCACCGACGGCGGCGAGTTCGGCTTCGGCGCGGAGATCGGCATCTCCACGCAGAAGCTGCACGCCCGTGGACCGATGGGGCTCACCGAGATGACCTCCACGAAGTACGTGGTCACGGGGGACGGACACCTGAAGTAGCCGCACGCGCGGGGCCGTCCGAGGCCGTGCGCGCGACGCCGTGCCGCGAGGCCGCCCGGAGTTCCGGGCGGCCTCCTCCTTCCCGCGGTCGACGCCCGCGCCCGCACACCCGTGCGGTCCCGGAATGCCTTGGCACGCGGTCCATTCTCGTGTTGGAAACCTGGACGGAAGCGGATATTCGTCCAAAGAGGATTCCCAAAGCGACCATGAGTCGGTAGCTTCGCTGAGGTGTCACGGCGCTCTCCCCGCTCTCGGTCACCGAGGAGCGCCCGTTTCCCCCGCAGTCACCACGAGAGGAACCCCCTCGCATGAAGCTCCGGAACAAGGCCGCGACCGTGGCCGTGGCGGCACTGGCCGTCGGCGGATCCACCCTGATGGCCTCCCCGGCCCAGGCAGACCTGGTCACCGTGTGTTCGGGACACGGCGGTGCCATCACACTGCCGACGGACCTGGCGGTCCCGGCGGGTAAGAGCTGCTTCCTGGACGGCACGGTCGTCCAGGGCGACGTGATCGTCCGCCAGGGCGCCAACCTGCACGTCGTCGGCGGCGAGATCGAGGGCGAGGTGATCGTCCGCAAGGACGGCTACTTCGACGCCTCGGAGACCTCGGTCGGCGACCGGGTCGTCAACCGCGGCTCCTACGGCACCTACCTGGAGGACAGCTCCACCGGCGCCGCCGTGCGCGCGGTCGCCGTCGACGGGGCCGAGAACGACGGCTTCGCCTACGTCGTCGACTCCAGCGTGCGCAACATCAACGCCTCCACCGGCACGGTCTACGTGACCGGTTCGCACGTGAACGGCGCGGTCAAGGCCGAGGGTGTGGAGTTCGCCGACGTCTACGACACCGCCGTGCGCGGCGACCTCACGGTCACCGGTGCCACGAGCGGCGGCATCCTGTGCGACAGCGAGGTGATCGGCGACGCCACGTTCACGGGCGGCACCGGCCCGATCGCGGTCGGCGCCGGCGAGCAGGAGGACTTCTGCTCCTCGGTCAACTACGTGGACGGCGACCTGACCGTCAGCGACGTCACCGGCGGCGCCTACGTCGACAACAACATCGTCGGCGGGGACCTGGTCACCTCCGGCAACCAGCCGACCGCCCAGGTCGGCGACGCCAACCGCGTGCGCGGCGAGATCCTCACCGAGGAGGTCGCCCTGCGCGCCCTGGCCGCCGCCGTCACCGAGGAGTTCGCCGAGCACGAGGACGGCCTGCAGGACGAGGTCGAGGAAGCGCGTTCCGAGACCATCGACGAGGCCATGGAGGCCGGTCCCGCCTTCTAGGGACACCTGACGTCCCGGTCCCCACAGCCGGGTGCCCGGTCCCCACAGCCGGGCGGACACGAACACCGAAGCAGCGCCGACGGGCCCCACACCGTCGGCGCTGTCGTGTGTCCGGGGCCCCGCCGGACACCAGTGGAGCCCGCGTGCGGGTCGTCGCCACCGGTACGGGAGGGGCGGGCCACGGGGTCAGGGACGTGCCCGGAGTCCGCGCCGGGGCGATCGACGCGGGAGTGCGGGTCATCGCCGCGCGAACGGGAAGGGACCATGGAAGGGACCCGGGGAGCCCGGTCGGGGAGCCGGACGATTCTATGTTGGAACCATGACGACGGTCATGGTCGAGTGATACAGTCCACACATGGCTGACTCCGTGCGGCGTGTCGTGGTCTCGGGAGGATCCGGCGGTATCGGACGGGCGATCGTGGTCGCGCTCGCCTCCGAGGGGTACGAGGTCGTGGCCCTCGGGCGCGACTCCGCGCGCCTGGCCGCCCTGGAACGGGAGGCCGGAGCCTACGGCCTGGCCGTGCGCACCGAGGTGTGCGATCTGCGCGACGAACAGCAGGCGGTCTCGGTCGCCGAGCGGCTCGAACCGGTGTCGGTCCTGGTCAACAACGCCGGGACCGCGCGGACGGCGCCCCTGCGCGGGACCGGCCTGGAGCTGTGGGAGGACCAGATCCGCGTCAACGCGACCTCCGCCTTCCTGCTCACCCGCACCCTGCTCAACGGCATGCTCGAACGCGACCACGGGCGGGTCGTGTTCATCGCCTCCACCGCGGCGCTCGTGGGCGCCCGCTACACGGCCGCCTACACCGCCTCCAAACACGCCATGCTCGGGCTGGCCCGTGCGGTGGCGGCCGAGGTGTCGGGTACCGGCGTCACCAGCAACGCCGTGTGCCCCACGTTCGTCCGCAGCCCCATGACCGACCGCTCGGTGGCCCACATCGTCGAGCGCACCGGACGCGACGCCGGCCAGGCCGAGGCCGCCCTGGCCGCGGCCTCACCCCTGGGCCGCCTCGTCGAACCGGAGGAGGTGGCCGCCGCCGTCGCCTACTTCGTGAGCCCGGCGGCGCGCGCGGTCAACGGCCAGACCCTGACCATCGACGGAGGAGGCATCCACTCGTGAGTCCGTTCCGGGGGTCCGTACCCCTGACCGACCGCTGGGACCACTTCGACCTCCACCGGGCCGACGGGGTGGCGACGGTGACCCTCGACCGCCCCGACAAGCTCAACGCGCTGACCTTCGAGGCCTACGCCGACCTGCGCGACCTGCTGCTCGAACTCCCCCACCGCGGCGACACCCGGGTCCTGGTCCTGCGGGGGAGCGGGCGCGGGTTCTGCTCCGGCGGCGACGTCGACGAGATCATCGGCGCGACCCTGCGGATGGACCCCGACGACCTCCTGGCCTTCACCCGGATGACCGGCGAGGTGGTCAAGGCCATGCGCGAGTGCCCGGTCCCGGTGATCGCGGGAGTGCACGGCATCGCGGCCGGCGCCGGATCCGTCCTCGCCCTGGCCGCCGACTTCCGGGTGGTGGCCCGCTCGGCCCGGTTCGCCTTCCTCTTCACCAAGGTGGGGCTCTCCGGCGCCGACATGGGCGCCGCCTACCTGCTGCCGCGCGTGGTCGGGCTCGGCCACGCCACCAGGCTGCTCATGCTCGGCGACACCATCGGCGCGCAGGAGGCCGACCGCTGCGGGCTGGTGAGCGAACTCGTCGAGGACGACGCCCTGGACTCCGCGGTCGCCGCGCTGGCCGAGCGCCTCTCGGGCGGACCCGCCTTCGGCTACGCCCAGACCAAGGCCCTGCTCTCGCGCGAGCTGGACATGAACCTGTCCGGCTCGATCGAGCTGGAGGCCATGACCCAGGCACTGCTGATGAAGAGCGCCGACTACGCCGAGTTCCACGCCGCCTTCACCGGCAAGCGCCGACCCGAATGGAAGGGCCGCTGATGGAACCGGAACCGAACGACGTCCCGCTGGACGACTTCCGACCGAACCCCATGCTGCCGACCCCGCACAGCCTGGTCAATCCGCCCGAACTCGGGCCTCCGGTCGGCTTCTCGCACGCCGTCGTGACGGCACCGGGCACGACGGTCCACCTGGCGGGGCAGATCGCCTCGGGGGTGGACGGGCGCCTGGCCGCGGAGGGGATCACCGCCCAGTTCGACCTGGCCCTGGCCAACGTGGTGACCGCCGTGCGGGCCGCGGGCGCCGCGCCCGAGCACCTCGTCAACCTCACCGTCTACACCACCGACGTCGCCGGCTACCGGGCCGCCGCCAGGGACATCGGCCGGACCTACCGCCGCCACCTGGGACGCCACTACCCGGCGATGGCCCTGTTCGGCGTCACGGAGCTCTACGAGCCCGGGGCCCTGGTCGAGCTCGTCGGACTGGCCGTCATCCCCGACTGACCACCGCGCGCACGTGGGCCAGGGCGGGCTCGCGCAGCCGGGCGTGCAGGTCGAAGAACACCCGGGAGGCACGGCTGCCCGCCCACGGGCCGGGCAGCAGCTCGGGCGGCAGCCCCGGGTCGAGGAAGGGCATCCGGCGCCAGGCGTCGACGGTCCGCAGGTGGTCGGCGAAGGCCGCCGCCCGCGGGTCGCCCGCTCCGGCGGGGCCCGTGCGCCCCGCGGGTCCGCCGCGGCGCCAGGCGCCCAGGACGGGCTCGTGCTCGGACAGGAACTCCTGGTACATCGCCTGGAGGGCGGGCAGGTCCCACCAGAGGGCCACCGCCTCGCCCAGGTCCCGGAAGTCCAGGTGGGTGGCGTGGAACAGCTCCGCGTAGCCGTCCATGCCGAGGTCGCGCAGGGCCTGGCGGGCCTGGTCGGCCATGTGCGCGGGCGCGATCCACACCCCGGCGGCGGTCGTGCCGAACCCGAGCGTGGTCAGCCGGGAGCGCAGTGCGTGCCGGCGCCGCCGCTCGGACTCGGGGACGGAGAAGACCACGAGCACCCAGCCGTCGCCGACCCTGGCCACCTGGTGGCCGAAGATGCGGCGGTCGCCCTCGGCGAGGATGCGCCGACCCTCGTCGGAGAGCCGGTATCCGGCCACGCCGCCGAGGCGCTCGGGGGCCAGGAGGCCGCGCCGTTTGAGCCGGGAGACGGCCGAGCGCACCGAGGGCGCGTCCACGCCGAGCTCGGCCATGAGCGCGATGAGGTCGGCGACGCTGATCCAGCCGCCGATGTCGCGGGCGTAGGTGCCGAAGAAGGAGACGATCAGCGAGCGCGGGCGGCGGTTGACCCTCTCGGAGTCCCCGGTCGCGGCCGGGGGTGCCTGTTCGCTGTTTGACGTCACGGACACACGATAGCGCGGCCGGGCCGACGGGCCCCGGGCCGCGTCGGGGGCGGGGTCGTACGGGCGGCGCCGGTCGATACTTCATGTTGCTCTATTGACGGCCGTCATGCTTCCTGTAGATTCGGGAATGTGGGGTGGATCACTACGAGAGTCGAGGTCGCCCATGGGGTTCTCCCTGACCGACGCCGACCGCGCGTTCGCCGACTGGGTGGACGCGCGCGCCGCGGAACTCGCGCGCTCCGGGGGGCCGCAGGCCCCGCCGGGCCGGGTCGACCGCGGGCTGCTGCGCCGCCTGGCCGGGGCCGGACTCCTCGCGGCGCTCTTCCCCGGGGCCGGCGGGCGCGGTCACGGCGGTGCCGGGGGCGATGGGGGCGGTGACGGTGCTGCCCGGGGCGGTGAGGGCGGTGACGGTGCTGCCGGGGGCGATGGGCGTGGTGACGGCGGTGCCGGGGGCGGTGAGGGTGGTGACAGCGGTGCCGGGAGCGACGGCAGGGGTGACGACGCCGCCGACGGACCGCGGGAGGCACCCGCCACCCGGATCTGCCTGCTCCGCGAACGGCTCGCCCGCGTCGACACCCACGCCGAGACCGCGCTGGCCCTGCAGGGCCTGGGCGCCTATCCCGTCCTGCAGTCCGGGACCGACGACCAGCGCCGCCGGTGGATCCCCGCCGCCGCCTCCGGCACGGCCGTGGCCGCCTTCGCCCTCACCGAGCCCGGCGCCGGGTCCGACGCCGCCGCCCTCGCCCTGGCCGCGCGCCCCCACGGTGGCGGCTGGCGCCTGCACGGCGAGAAGACGTGGATCTCCAACGCGCCCGACGCCGACTTCTACACCGTCTTCGCCCGGACCACTCCGGGCACCCGGTCGCGGGGCGTGACCGCGTTCCTCGTGCCCGCCGACCGCCCCGGACTGTCGGGCACACCGCTGGAGATGCTCTCTCCGCACGCCCTGGGCCACCTGGTCCTGGACGGCGTCCCCGTCGGTCCGGACGACGTCATCGGCATCCCCGACCAGGGCTTTCCCGTGGCCATGCGCACGCTCGACCTGTTCCGCCCCAGCGTCGGGGCGTTCGCGGTGGGCATGGCCGACGCCGCGCTGGCCGCCGCCCGGGCGCACACCCGCGAGCGCGAGGCCTTCGGCGGCCCGCTGGACCGGATGCAGACGGTCGCCCACACCCTGGCCGAGATGGCCACACGCACCGAGGCGGCCCGCCTGCTCGTCTACTCCGCCGCGCAGGAGTACGACTCCGGCGGCGACGCCGTCACCGTCCGCTCGGCCATGGCCAAGCTCTTCGCCACCGAGACCGCCCAGTACGTCGTCGACGCCGCCGTCCAGCTGCACGGAGCCCGCGCGCTGGAACGCGGCCACCTGCTCGAACACCTCTACCGCGAGGTCCGCGCGCCCCGCGTCTACGAAGGCGCTTCGGAGGTGCAGCGCCAGATCATCGCTCGGCACTCGTAGCCCCGCCCCGACCGGAGGCCTCCATGTCGTCCCTGTCACCCACCGGCCACGTCGACACGTTCACCCGCGACCACCTGCCGCCGCCGGACCAGTGGCCCGTCCTCACGTTCGACCGCGCGCCCTCCTACCCCGACCGCCTCAACTGCGCCGAGCACCTCCTGGACGGCACGATCGCCGCCCACGGCGCCGATCGCCCGTGCCTGACCGGCGAGGACGAGTCCTGGACCTACGGCGATCTGCGCGACCGCGTCGACCGGATCGCGCACGTGCTCGTGGAGGAGACCGGCCTGGTCCCCGGCCAACGCGTCCTGCTGCGCGGCCCCAACTCCCCGTGGACCGCCGCCTGCTGGCTCGCCGTCCTCAAGGCCGGGGGCGTGGCCGTCACCGTCCTGCCCGTCCTGCGGTCGACCGAACTGGCCACCGTCCTTCGCTCCGCGCGCGTCACCCACGCCCTGTGCGACGCCCGCTTCCTCGACGAGCTGGCCACCGCCTGCGCCGACAGCGCCGCCGACCTGGGCGCCGCTCCCACGGTCCTGGCCTACGGGGGCACCGGCCCCGACGACCTCACGGCGCGCGCACAGCGCCACCCCGCACCGTTCACCGCGGTCCGCGTCGCCGCGGACGACGCCTGCGTGATCGCCTTCACCTCCGGCACCACCGGAGCCCCCAAGGGCTGCGTGCACTTCCACCGCGACGTCCTGGCGATCGCCGACACCTACTCCGCGCACGTGCTCCGGCCCACCCCGGAGGACGTCTTCACCGGAAGCCCGCCCTTCGGGTTCACGTTCGGCCTCGGCGGGCTGCTCGTCTTCCCCCTGCGCGCGGGCGCCTCCTCGCTCCTCCTGGAGCGCCCCCGCCCCGAGGCCCTGCTGGAGGCGGTCTCCGCGCGGGGCGCGACGATCGTGTTCACCGCGCCCACGGCCTACCGCGCCATGCTCGCGCGACTGGAGGCCGACGGGCGGAACGGCTACGACCTGTCCGGCCTGCGCCGGTGCGTCTCCGCCGGGGAGCACCTGCCCGCCGCCACCTGGCGGGCCTGGTACGAGGCGACGGGGGTGCGCATGCTCGACGGCATCGGGGCCACCGAGATGCTGCACATCTTCGTGTCCTCCTCGGACGAGCGCCTGCGCCCCGGCTCCACCGGTGTGCCGGTCCCCGGCTTCACCGCCGCCGTCCTGGACGACGACGGCCGGCCCGTGCCCGACGGCCAGCCCGGCCACCTGGCGATCCGGGGCCCGGTCGGCTGCCGCTACCTCGCCGACGAGCGCCAGACCGTCTACGTCCGGCACGGCTGGAACGTCACCGGCGACACCTACGTCCGCGACGAGGACGGCTACCTGTGGTACCGGGCGCGCAGCGACGACATGATCGTCTCCGCCGGCTACAACATCTCCCCCGCGGAGGTGGAGGAGGCACTGCTCACCGCCCCGGAGGTGGAGGAGGCCGCCGTCGTGGGCGTGGCCGACCCCGAGCGCGGCCAGATCGCCCGCGCCTACGTGGTCCTGCGCGAGGGCACCGCCCCCGGGGACGACACGGCCGCCCGGCTCAAGGCGCACGTCCGCGAGCGGATCAGCCCCTACAAGACGCCGCGGTCCATCGAGTTCCTGGCCGCGCTGCCCCGCACGGCCACCGGCAAGCTCCAGCGGTTCAAGCTCCGCGAGGCGCCCTGAGCCGGGACCGCAGGACCAGCGTGTCCCGGGCGCACGGCCGGGGCCGGGGACGCGGACCGGAACCGAATCCAGCAGAAAGGCGGGCGGCATGCGCATCGCGTGCGTCGGGGGCGGTCCCGGCGGCCTCTACTTCGCGGCACTGACCAAGCGGCTCGACCCCGCGCACGAGATCACCGTCTACGAGCGCAGCGCGCCCGACGACACGTTCGGGTTCGGCGTCGTGCTCTCCGACGAGACCCTCGGCGGCATCGAGCACGCCGACCCGGAGGCGTACGCCGCGCTGGCGGCGGAGTTCGCGCGCTGGGACGACATCGACATCCACTACCGGGGCGCCGTCGTCACCTCCGGCGGCCACGGGTTCGCGGCGATCGGGCGCCGGCGCCTCCTGCGGATCCTGCGCGCCCGCTGCGCCGAACTCGGCGTCGTGGTGCGCACCCGCACCGAGGCACCGCCCGCGGCCGGGCTGGCCCGCACCCACGACCTCGTCGTGGCCGCCGACGGCGCCAACAGCGCGACCCGGGCCGCGCACGCCGACGCCTTCGGCACCACCCTCGACCGCCGCGGCAACCGGTTCATGTGGCTGGGCACGGACCTGGTCTTCGACGCTTTCCGGTTCCACGTCCTGGAGACACCGCACGGCGTGATGCAGCTGCACTGCTACCCCTACGCCACGGACACCAGCACGTTCCTGGTGGAGATGCACGAGGACGTGTGGCGCGCGGCCGGGTTCGCCGACCTCGCCCCGCGCGACCCGGCACCGGGGGCGAGTGACACCGAGAGCATCGCCCGCTGCGAGAAGCTCTTCGCCGAGGTGCTGGACGGGCACCGGCTGCGGCCCAACCACTCGCGGTGGCAGAGCTTCACCACCGTGCGCAACGCCACCTGGCGGCACGGCAACACCGTGCTGCTGGGCGACGCCGCGCACACCGCCCACTTCTCCATCGGCTCGGGCACCAAACTCGCCATGGAGGACGCCCTGGCCCTCGCCGCCTGCCTGCACGAGAACGATTCCCTCGACGCGGCCCTGGCCGCCTACGAGGCCGAGCGCGTCCCCCTCGTGGCCAGTACCCAGCGCGCCGCCCAGGCCAGTCTGGAGTGGTTCGAGGACATCGGCGGGCACGTGGGTCAGGAACCCGTCCAGTTCGCGTTCAACCTGCTCACCCGCAGCCGCCGGGTCACCTATGACAACCTGCGCCTGCGCGACCCCGAGTTCGTGGCCCGCGTCGACGACTGGTTCGCCGGCCAGGTCGCGTCCGCCGCCGGCACGGGCGTCGGCTCAGACACCGGCTCGGACACCGGCACCGGATCCCGGGGCGGTGCCGCCGCCGGTCCACCGGCCGCCGAACGGCGGCCCCCGATGTTCCACCCCTTCCGGCTGGGAGAGACCGAACTCGTCAACCGGGTCGTGGTCTCGGCCATGGACATGTACTCGGCCGTGGACGGCACGCCGCAGGACTTCCACCTGGTCCACCTGGGCGGAAAGGCGCTGGGCGGAGCCGGGCTCGTCATGACCGAGATGGTGTGCGTGTCGGCCGAGGGACGCATCACGCCCGGCTGCACCGGCCTGTACCGGCCCGAGCACGAGACCGCCTGGCGCCGCGTCACCGACTTCGTGCACGAGCACTCCCGGGCGCGGATCGGCGTCCAGCTCGGCCACTCCGGGCGCAAGGGCTCCACCCGCCTCATGTGGGAGGGCATCGACCAGCCGCTGCCCGAGGGCAACTGGCCGGTCGTGGCGCCCTCACCGCTGCCCTACCGGCCGGGCGTCAACCAGGTCCCGCGCGAGCTCGACGCCGAGGGGCTGGCGGTGGTCCGCGACGACTTCACCGCCGCCGCGCGGGCCGCCGACCGCGCCGGGTTCGACGTCCTCGAGCTGCACTGCGCCCACGGCTACCTGCTCTCCAGCTTCCTGTCGCCGGTCACCAACCACCGGACCGACCGCTACGGCGGCGACCTGGCGGGCCGGCTGCGCTACCCGCTGGAGGTCATGGCGGCCGTCCGCGCCGTCTGGCCCGACCACAAGCCGCTCACCGTGCGCATCTCCGCCACCGACTGGGTCGAGGACGGCACCACCGCGGCGGACGCCGTGGCCATCGCCCGCGCGTTCGCCGACGCCGGAGCCGACGCCATCGACGTCTCCACCGGCCAGGTCACCCCCGACGAACGGCCCGTCTTCGGACGCGGCTACCAGGTGCCCTTCGCAGAGCGGATCCGCCGGGAGGCGGCCGTGCCCGTGATCGCGGTGGGGGCGATCTCGTCCTACGATGACGTCAACTCGACCGTCCTGGCCGGGCGCGCCGACCTGTGCGCGCTCGCCCGGCCGCACCTGTACGACCCGCACTGGACGCTGCACGCCGCGGCCGAGCAGGGATACGAGGGGCCGGGCGCCACCTGGCCGATCCCGTTCCGGGCGGGCAGCCGCAAGCCGCCCACCGGGCGCACGGACGGCCCCCGCCCGCGCCTGGAGCTGCTGGACGGCGGCGCCAGGACCCGCCACCGGCGCTGGCGCCCGGGCCGGTGACCAGGGCGCGCACGCGCGCCGGACACGCGGCGCCCGATCCGGCCGCACCGGCACCCGAGACCCGACCCGTCCACACCGGTACCCGAGACCTGACCCGCAGGCACCCCGACCGCGAGGAGCACCCGTGCCGACCACCGAGTCCTACGGCGCCCATCCCAGCCAGACCGTGCACCGGTGGGAGGCGCGGGGGACCGGCGGCGCGCCCGCTCCCGTCGCGGTCGTGCTGCACGGCGGCTGGTGGCGCGACCAGCACGACGCCCACCTCATGGACCCCCTGGCCCGCGACCTGTCCGACGCCGGATGGGCGGTGTGGAACGTGGAGTACCGGCGGACCGGCGCCGACGGCGGCGGCTGGCCCCGCACCCTCGACGACGTCTCTGACGCCCTGGAACTGGTCGCCGACACCGCGGCCCGCGCGCCGGGCCGGTTCGACACGGCCCGGGTGGTGGCCATCGGCCACTCCGCCGGCGGCCACCTGGCCCTGCTCAACGCCGCTACGGCGGAGCGGACCCCGGTGACCTCGGTGGTGGCCCTGGCGCCCGTCACCGATCTGGAGCGCAGTGCCCGGGCGGGGCTGGGGGAGGGCGCCGTCACCCCGTTCCTGGGCGCGGACCCCTCGGACGAGCTGTACGCCGCCAGTTCGCCGGTGCGGCGGGTGCCGGCCGGGGTGCCGCTGCTGGTCGTCCACGGCGACGCCGACCAGCGCGTCCCGGTGGAGCACAGCCGCGACTACGTGGCCGCGGCGCGGGACGCCGGGGACTCCGTGGCCTACCACGAGGTGGCCGGCGCCGACCACTTCGCGGTCATCGATCCGGCACACGCGGCCTGGCGGGGTGTGCGCGCCCACCTGGAGGGGTGATCCACCCGGAGGGGTGGTCCCGCGCCGTACGGTGCCCGGCCGCCCCTGCCGGCCGTGGTCGCGACTCCCCGCGGCCCCGCTCCGCGCGCGTCGGAACCGCCCCCGGCGACGGGACCGGCGGAGGGCGGCCCCGCAGGGCCGCCCGCAGCCGACCGGTCAGGAGGAGCCGTTGGCGCCCTCGTCGCGGCGCGGGCCGCCGCGCCAGCGGTCGGCGACGCTGTCGAAGATCTTCCCGCCGGCGCTGGCCGCGCTGCCCGCGACGTCGCGCAGGGTGCCCAGCAACGGGTCCTCGGACCGCTCCCAGGACTCCCTGTAGGACTTGGCGGCGTTGCGCGCCTCCTCGCCCACCCTGGCGTCGCGGTCGCTCGCGCGGCGCGGGTAGTCGCCGTCGATGATGCGCTGGTAGGAGCCGTCCTCGATCCACCGGTGCAGCTGCGCCAGGCGCACCACCGCGAAGGGGTGCGTGGTGCCCATCAGGCTGAGCAGCTTGAGGAAGCTGTCGCGGGCGTCGCCGCCGGACTCGTACTCCCGTGCCTGCTCCAGGAAGGCGTCCGGGTTCATCTCCACCAGCTTGGAGCCGCCCGCGAGCTTCATCAGGGCGCGCTTGGCGGCCTCGGGGTCCTGGCAGGCCAACAGGCCGGCGCGGTCACAGGAGAGCTCGGACTTGCGGTACCACTCCTCCAGGGCGGCGACGATGGCGCGCAGCCCGATGTAGCCGAGGGGGATCCACGCCACGCGGGCCGCGAGCTGGATCAGCGCCAGCAGCATCGTGCGGTAGACGGCGTGCCCGCTCAGGATGTGTCCGACCTCGTGGCCGATGACGAAGCGCTGCTCCTCCGCCTCCAACAGGTCGAACAGGCCCGTGGTCATGACGATGAACGGCTTCTGGCTGCCGATCGCCATGGCGTTGGGCTTGGGGTTCATCTGGACGTAGAGCTCGGGCACCTCGTCCAGGTCCAGGACGTAGGCGGCGTCGCGGACGTAGTCGTGCAGGTGCGGGAACTGGGTGGGTCCCACGCGCACCGCGCCGGACAGGAACATGAGTCGCAGTGCGCGCTCGTTGAACAAGCCCGACATGCGCTTGAACACCTCGTCGAACCCGCGCAGCGATCGCAGCGCGACCAGCGCGCCGCGGTCGGCGGGGTGCTCGTAGGCACGGGGTGAGATCTCTGGGAGCCGGACGCGTACGCGGTCTGGAGTGTTGGCCATATCGGCATGCTATGCGCCGTGATGCCGCTTGGCCACGGTTTCGGGCCATCGAGATATGACGCGATTCGCCGGTCTCTCGCGATCGCTCCGGGAAGCTCTCGGAAGTACGGCGTGTTCCGGGTCGTTGACGTACACGAGGGGCATGAGGGGGCGCGGAGCCGGCGTCGGCTAACCTCGGTTGGCCGATCCCGGCAACGTCCACCGTGAAACGACTCAGGAGCGCACAGTGGCGCACGAAGCAGACGGCGCGACCGCGGGCGAACCGACCCGCCGCAAGGCAGCCGCCCCGGCCAGGGTCGGCATCATGGGCGGTACCTTCGACCCCATCCACCACGGACACCTCGTCGCGGCCAGTGAGGTCGCCCACCTGTTCGGGCTCGACGAGGTCGTCTTCGTCCCGACCGGCCAGCCCTGGCAGAAGGACCTCGACAAGGTCACCCCCTCCGAGGACCGCTACCTCATGACGGTCATCGCCACGGCGGAGAACCCCCAGTTCCGCGTGGACCGGGTGGAGATCGACCGCGACGGCCCCACCTACACCATCGACACCCTGCGCCAGATGCGCCACACCTACGGCCCCGACGTGGAGCTGTTCTTCATCACCGGGGCCGACGCCCTCGGCGCCATTCTGAGCTGGCACAACGTGGACGAACTTTTCGAGCTCGCGCATTTCGTAGGCTGTAACCGTCCTGGACACCACCTCAGCGACACCGGACTGCCCGAGGGCAAGGTCTCGCTGGTGGAGGTACCGGCCCTGTCCATCTCCTCGACGGAGTGCAGGGAGCGGGTCCGCAAGGGCGAACCCATCTGGTACCTGGTGCCCGACGGCATCGTCCGCTACATCCACAAGACCGGGCTCTACCGCGAGAGCTGAAAGGCAGCTAGCACAACGTGACAGTCACCGACAGGGCACTCGAACTGGTCAAGGTCGCGGCCCAGGCCGCATCCGACAAGCTCGCCCAGGAGATCATCGCCTACGACGTCAGCGAGCAGCTCGTCATCACCGAGGCCTTCGTGCTCTGCTCGGCGCCGAACGACCGGCAGGTCCGTTCGATCGTCGACGAGATCGAGGACCGGCTCCGCATCGAGGGCGGGGCCAAGCCCGTGCGCCGCGAGGGCGAACGCGACGGCCGGTGGGTGCTGCTCGACTACGCCGACATCGTCGTGCACATCCAGCACGAGGAGGAGCGCGGCTTCTACGGCCTGGAGCGGCTGTGGAAGGACTGCCCCGAGATCGAGCTCCCCGAGGGGGCGCGGGGCGCCGACCGCACCCCGTTGGACGAGCAGTAACCCGAGCGGAGAGACACCACGTGAGCGACACGCCTCGAGTGCTGTTCTGGCGGCACGGACGCACGGCATGGAACGTCGAGAACCGTTTCCAGGGGCAGACCGACATCGAACTCGACCCGGTCGGCCACGCCCAGGCCGAGCGGGCGGGGCGGCTGCTCGCGGCGATGGGGCCCTCCCTCATCGTCTCCTCCGACCTCAAGCGCACGGCCGACACCGCCGGGTACCTCAGCCGTGCGTGCGGGATCCCGGTGGAGTTCGACAAGGGCCTGCGTGAACGCTTCGGCGGGTCCTGGGAGGGCATGACCGGCGTCGAGCTCTCCGCCCGCTGGCCGATCGAGCACGCGCGCATGGACATCCCGGACGGGGAGCACATCAGCGAGGTGGGCGACCGCATGAGCGCGGCCGTCGACCGCGCGCTGGAGCGCACCCCGGCGGGCGGTCTGCTCGTGGTCGTCAGCCACGGGGCCGCGCTGCGCGTGGCCATCGCCCGGATGCTGGGCGTGCCCGACGAGCAGCGCGAGATCCTCGGCCCGCTCAGCAACTGCAGCTGGACCGTGCTCCAGCGGCGCCGCGAACAGTGGCGCCTGATGGAGCACAACGCCGCCAGCCTGCCCGAACCGGTCGTCCTCAGCGACGACGCCTGAGAATCCGTTTCGACGTTCGCGCCGGATTCCGCTATGGTTCTGGGAGTCGGAAGGGGCTCGCCCCCGACGACTCCCACACGGGGCTATGGCGCAGTTGGTAGCGCGCCTCCATGGCATGGAGGAGGTCTGGGGTTCGAATCCCCATAGCTCCACGGACTCAGGACGACCCTGCTCGGGG
>NZ_LGEC01000092.1 GCF_001279585.1 Nocardiopsis sp. NRRL B-16309
CACACCACCCGCCCCCACCAGCCAGTTCCCCCCGACGAAGCCAGAGATACGTCCATTCGCAACCTGGTTTAGACCACTGCATCCCCCAGACGCTCTAAAGTGATAGACGTGACACGTCGAGCAAAAATCGTCGCGACCCTCGGTCCCGCCACGTCGAGCCCGGAAGTACTCCGCAACCTCGTCGCCGCAGGACTGGACGTCGCCCGAGTCAACCTCAGCCACGGAACCCACGACGACCACAGCGCCGGCCTCGCGAACCTGCGAGCCGCCGCCGAGGCCGCCCAACGCCCCGTCGGCGTCCTCGCCGACCTCCAAGGACCCAAGATCCGGGTCGGCACCTTCCCCGACGGACCCGTCGAACTCGTCAACGGCGCCGAGTTCACCATCACCACCGAAGACGTCCCCGGCGACGCCACCCGCGTCTCCACCACCTACAAGGGACTCCCCGCCGACGTCCGCCCCGGCGACCGCGTCCTCATCGACGACGGCCGCATCGCGCTGGAATGCACCAAGACCACCAGCACGGACGTCCACACCCGCGTCATCGTCGGCGGCACCATCTCGAACCACAAGGGGCTCAACCTCCCCGGCGTCGCCGTCAGCGTCCCCGCACTCACCGACAAGGACGAGAAGGACCTGCGCTGGGCCCTCCACCAGGGCGTCGACATGGTCGCCCTGTCCTTCGTGCGCAGCCCCGCCGACGCCGAGGAATGCCACCGCATCATGGACGAGGAGGGCATCACCGTGCCCCTCATCGCCAAGATCGAGAAGCCCCAGGCCGTCGAGCGCCTCCAGGACATCATCGAGGTCTTCGACGGCGTCATGGTCGCCCGCGGCGACCTCGGCGTCGAACTGCCGCTCGAAAACGTCCCCATGGTGCAAAAGCGCGCCGTCGAACGCTGCCGCGACAAGGCCAAACCCGTCATCGTCGCCACGCAGATGCTCGAATCGATGATCGGATCACCCCGGCCCACCCGCGCCGAGGCCTCCGACGTCGCCAACGCCGTCCTCGACGGCGCCGACGCCGTCATGCTCTCCGGAGAGACCAGCGTCGGCCAGTACCCCATCGAGACCGTCGAGACCATGGCGCGCATCGTCAGCGCCGCCGAGCAGGAGTCCCTGCGCGCCTCGCACATCCTCAACCGGGTACCCGAGACCACGGGCGGCGCCATCGCCCGCGCCGCGGCCGAGATCGGCGCCACCGTCGGCGCCAAGGCCCTCGTCGCCTTCACCATGTCCGGCGAGACCGCACGCCGCCTCGCGCGCTACCGGTCACCGATTCCGCTCATGGCCTTCACCACCGAGGACCACACGGTCGGGCAGCTGTCCCTGACCTGGGGCGTGGAGACCCACAAGGTCCCCTGGGTCGACAACACCGACGACATGGTCCGCCAGGTCGAGAGCGAACTCCTCGAACTCGGCGACTACAACAAGGGCGACAAGATCGTCATCGTGGCCGGCAGCCCGCCCGGAACCACCGGTTCCACCAACGCGCTGCGCGTCCACCGCCTCGGCGACGCCGTCGCGCTGAGCAACCAGTAACACCAGCCGACGACGGGGCCACGAGCCCCGCGTGACGAGCCGCATCAGGTCCTGTCCGGTCAGGGACGGCGTATGAGCCGCGCCGCCCACCGGGACAGGACCAGATGCGGCCGAGTCGTTTCGGGGACCCCGCAGGCGCGGGCCACAGGGCACCGGGCCAGCCCGCCTGCCGCGGACGCGGGGCTAGTGCTCCTGCTGCGAGGACACACCGCTCTCGGTGATCACCCGCTCCAGCGGCATGTCCCACGGCAACAGGTTCCACGGGCTCTGCGGGTCCTCAGTCAACAGGCCCAGAGCCGTCCACACACCGTCCGTGCCGCTCTGGTCCACCCCCTCGCCCCGCTCGGGCCACAACAGGTACCCCGCGTGGAACGCCGTCGACAGCTGCTGCCACGACGAGTACCGGCGCTGAAGGTCCGACGCCACCCGGCGCAACAGGGTCTGCGTCTCCACCGGGCTCAGCCAGTCCAGGGTCGCCCCACCCGACACCAGCCGGATGACGTGCACCGACTTCCACCACTGGTAGGCGCCGATGATGACCGTCTCGTCCGCCTCGGTCACCCCGGTGACCACGCGCAACCGCGCCACCTGCTCGTCGGACAGCCGGACCCGCTCGCCCGTGGCCGTGCCGCCCTGCTCCTGGGGCAGCCGCGACCAGGCCGAACCCGCGTTCAGGTCCACCACGAGGTCCAGCGACGGTCCGGTGTGCAGCTCCTCCAGCAGAGCGTTGACCGCCGCCAGCAGCGACTCCCGGTCGGTGACGGCCCACTGGCGCTCCAGCAGGCGGCGGTAGCGGCGGCGCAGCGTGGGTCGGGCCACCACGTCCCAGGGCTCGGCGAGCGCCACCCGGAACGGCGCGGCGACCGCGGCCGCCCACCGCTCGGTGCTCAGCGGGGCGTCGGGGTCCTTGGTCCGCACGGCGGGGGACTCGCGGGACCCGATCACCAGTTCGGCGAACGACCCGGCCACGAGCAGGGCCACGGGAACGAACGACCAGCCGGGCAGGTCCACGGCCACGAGCACGACGATGAGCAGCGCCAACGGTGACAGCAGCCACGGCTGGCGCCGTCGCGAGCCCCAGGCCACCACGACCCAGGAACCGATCACCAGTGCGCCGATCACGCCGGCCACCGCGGTCAGCACCCGCTGCTCCTCTCGTGGGGGATTCGCCGTCTACACAACCAGGATCGGTGACTCCGGGGCGGCGGAGCGACCGAACCCACGGGTTGTACTCAGGTTGTGGCCGTGATGTGACCGCTTTCGCCGCGCCGGGAGCGCCCAAAGTGACAAAAGGCCCATTTGGGGTCGAACTGGCCGGGTAGTTACGCAGGTTCCGGCCAGTACACCGGCGGCACGGGCGGTGCTCGGGGGAGTGTCAGTACTTGGGCCCCACGAACGAGTCCATCCGCGCCACCGCGTCCCTGCGTGAGACCGACACGACCGTGGCGTCGCGGTAGCGGGGTTCGTTCTTGATGACATGGGACTTCCAGACGATGCCCAGCAGGTCCAGGGTATCGGTGAGGAGCCCGATGATGTCGGTGGAGGCGTTGGTGAAGTGGTATCGGGGGTACTCGTAGTGCGTCCCGTCGCCGTTGGGCAGCTTCCTGCGTATTCGGTTCACTACCCGGCAACCGTCGGAGTGGATGAGGCCGCGGATGAAGGCCTCGGGCTGGGCGTTGACTATCTCGGTCTGCCAGGACTCCAGCTCGATGGGACGGGAGTGCTTGTGCCCCTTGCCGTGCTGGGGAAAGACGCATGGCCAGTGCTTGGAGTACGCCTTGATCTCCGAGCATCCGGTGCGTCCCACCAGGAACACCTTGACGGGGAAGACGGCCTCGACCGCGGCACGGCAGTAGCTGATGAGCTGGGGGTAGCGGTTGTCGTAGAAGATCGACAGAGCGTGGACGCCTCGACGGCCCTCGGAGATGTGGCCGTCGCCGAGATAGGCGCCGAGCACGTAGGCGTAGGCCTCGTGGTGGATGCTGGCTTTCGGGTAGCACTGGGGGCAGTACGTGGTGCGGTCCGTTCGGCGCGCCTCGGCCGCGGTGCCGCGCCTGGTGCCATAGCGCCAGTGCCGCAGTGCTTGGACAGAGACGCCACACCTGGCAGCGATTGCTTGGTCGCTCCAGCCCTGCGCTTTGAGCCGGAAGGTCTCGTCAACGATTTCGCGTGAGTACATAGAGTAAAAGCTTGCTCACGCCGCGGACATTTTCTGGCCTGTGCGCATCGCTGGCCCCTGAACAGCAAGAAAGCCACCCCGAAGGGTGGCTCTTGTACCCTGGGTGGGATTCGAACCCACACTTTGCAGGACTTGAATCTGCTGGCTCTACCAATTGGCCTACCAGGGCAAGATCCGCAAACCAGACATCCGAGGTTGTGCGGACATGTCATCAGGTGGGCGACGCTCCGTCAACAGTGGCATCACGATTGACGTGCATTGCCGGGCCCGACGTCCTGCATCCTAGCGGATCTCTGTAACCTCGTGTACGTGACGAGGACGCAGAGCCGTGTGGTGATCGCGGAAGACGAGGCCCTGATTCGCCTGGACCTCAAGGAGATGCTGGAAGAGGACGGTTACGCCGTCGTCGGCGAGGCCGGGGACGGGGAGACCGCCATCCGGCTTGCCCAGGAGCTCAAACCGGACCTGGTGATCACCGACATCAAGATGCCGGTGCTCGACGGCCTGTCGGCCGCCGAGCGGATCGCCGGGGAGCGCATCGCCCCGGTCGTGATCCTCACCGCCTTCTCCCAGCGCGAGCTCGTGGAGCGGGCGCGTGAGGCCGGGGCCATGGCCTACCTGGTCAAGCCGTTCAACAAGTCGGACCTGGTGCCGGCGATCGAGATGGCCACCTCCCGCTACGCCGAACTGGCGGCGCTGGAGTCGGAGGTCAGCAGTCTCACGGAGCGTCTGGAGACCCGCAAGCTGGTCGAACAGGCCAAGGGTCTGCTCCAGAGCCGCCACGGGATGAGTGAGCCCGAGGCGTTCAGGTGGATCCAGAAGAACTCCATGGACCGGCGCCTGACCATGCGCAAGGTCGCCGAGACCGTGGTCGAGACCCTCGGCGGCCAGCAGGACTGAGGCCGAGGGGACACGAGGAACCCGTGAAGGGGTCGCATCCGAGGGGTGCGGCCCCTTCCTCATGTCCAGGGCGCGTCGGAGGAAACGTGCAGACTGCTACCCCGGATGGTCGAAATGAAGACATCTGTCCAGCGTCAACCGGGCCCCGGTCCCGTTTTGGTCTCGTTTCCGAACGATGGGGTGACGGTTGGGTCACGTGGCTTTAGGGATGCTGAATGACCTGCCTAAACCGGGCTAAACTCACCGCACCGACCAGTAAGGACAACGGTGCCGAATGCGCGCATACGGCACCGCGAACCTCAGATGCGCAAGGAGCGCGCGTGCGCACACGCCTCGCGACCGTGCTGCTGGCCCTGATCACGGCAATCCTCGTGATCCCGGGGCCCGCGGCGACGGCAGACGAACAGGGCGGTGAGTCGCTGTACGGTCAGATCCTCGACCCACAGGATCGTGATCAGGGTGTCGAAGGCATCATGATCACCATCCACTCGGGTGAGGACGAGATCGCGGCGGTCGAAACCGGCCCTGATGGAAATTGGGAAGCGGAGCTGCCCGGACCGGGCACCTACCGTGTCGTTGTGGACCAGGAGTCCATCCCCAGCGAGTTCGCGCTACGGGAGAGCTCCATCGTCGTCGACGGTGAGTCCGAGGTGGAGGTCGCCGCGGGCGACGAGCGCCCGCTCATCCTGGCGTTGGAGGAAGCCGGAGCGAGCGAGGACGCGGACAGCACGGAGACCCCCTCGGACGGGGCCGACGCGCAGGACGGCGGGGCCGACGCCCCGGCCGACGACGAGTCGATCGCGGCGCCGACGACCTCCGGGTCGTTCGGTGACAGGTTCGCGCAGCTCACCGCCAGCGGCCTGCTCTACGGCCTGGTCATCGCCATCTCGGCGATCGGGCTGTCGCTGATCTTCGGCACGACGAAGATGATCAACTTCGCGCACGGCGACATGGTCACCTTCGGCGCGATGATCGCCCTGCTCTTCAGTACGGGCTCGGCGGGCCTGGGCAACTCCCTGCTGGCGATCTTCCTGGGGTTGGCGGGTGCCGTGCTCCTGGGCGCCTTCTTCGACGGCAGGATCGCGCGGATGCCGCTGCTGATCGCCCAGTGGGCGGCCATCATGCTGGGCATCGCGCTGGCGACGGTGCTCGGCCTGATGGGCGACTCCGTGGGCTGGCAGGTCCCGCTGTGGGCCGCGGCCGTGATCGCGGTGGCGATGGGCGCGGTGCTGGGCGCGGGCATGGAGCAGTACGTGTGGCGTCCGCTGCGGCACCGGAACGTGGCGCTGATCCAGATGTTCATCGTGTCGATCGGTGTGGCGCTGGTGCTGCGGCACGTGATCCTGGTGCTGTTCGGTGCCGGGCGCAGCCGTTATGCGGGCTACCAGATCCAGGACACGGTCAGCCTGGGGCCGATCTCGATGCCTCCGCGCGACCTGGTGGTCATGGGCGTGGCGATCGTGGTGCTGGTGGCGGTGGCCTGCCTGTTGCAGTTCACCCGGATCGGCAAGGCGATGCGCGCGGTCTCGGACAACCGCGACCTGGCGGAGTCGTCGGGGATCAACGTGGACCGGGTGACCCTGTACGTGTGGGGCCTGGGCGGCGGTCTGGCGTCGTTGGGCGGTGTGCTCTACGGGTTGAACCAGATCGTGGAGTACGAGATGGGCTTCCGTCTGCTGCTGCTGATGTTCGCCGCGGTGATTCTGGGCGGTCTCGGTACGGCGTACGGTGCGATGGTCGGCGGGCTGGCGGTGGGTCTGGTCGCGATGCTGTCGACCCTGTGGTTCCCGACGCAGATGATGCAGGCGTGGGCGTTGGCACTCATGATCCTGATGCTGCTGGTCAGGCCGCAGGGCCTGCTCGGTCGGCGCGAGCGGGTCGGCTAGGGGAGGCAGACGATGGACTTGGTTTCTATCCTCGCGGAGTCGACACGGTCGGCGTTCGGTCCGATCGCGGCGATCTACGCGTTGGCCGCGATCGGCCTGAACCTGCACTTCGGTTACACGGGCCTGCTGAACTTCGGCCAGGTGGGCTTCATGCTGGTGGGCGCCTACGGCGTGGGCATCAGTGTGGAGTTGTTCGGCCTGCCGCTGCTGGTGGGCTTCGGTGTGGGGTTGGCGTGTGCGTTCCTGCTCGCGCTGCTCCTGGGTATTCCGACGCTGCGGTTGAGGGCGGACTATCTGGCGATCACGACGATCGCGGCGGCGGAGGTGCTGCGCCTGGTGTACCGGGCGGGGTTCGCGGAGCCGTTGACCGGTGGTGTGTACGGGTTGCAGAACCTGTCGGACGGGTTCCGTTCGATCAATCCGTTCGATCCGGGTGAGCGTTACGGCTGGGGCGCGTTGGCCTACAACGGCAACCACATGTGGGTGCTGGTGGTCACGTGGGGCCTGGTGGCCGTGATGTGCGGCCTGGTGTGGATGTTGATGCACAGCCCGTGGGGGCGTGTCATCAAGGGCATCCGTGAGGACGAGGAGGCTGTGCGCAGCCTGGGCAAGAACGTCTTCGCGTACAAGATGCAGATCCTGGTGCTGGGCGGTCTGGTGGGTGCGTTGGCCGGCTGCATGCTGGCGGTGTACCAGGCGTCGATCCAGCCGGACCAGTTCAAGCCGCAGGTGACGTTCTTCCTGTGGGTGATCCTGTTGCTGGGCGGCGCGGGCCGGGTGTTCGGTCCGGTGCTGGGGGCGATGGCGTTCTGGTTCCTGATGAACTTCACCGACGGTGTGCTGCGCGGTCTGGGTTCGATGGGTCTGCTGCCGTTCCTGGACGGTCCGGACTACGGTGCGATCCAGCTGGCCTTCGTGGGTCTGCTGCTGGTGCTGCTGATCGTCTTCCGGCCGCAGGGCCTCATCGGCGACCGCAAGGAGATGTTGATCAATGTCAAGTGACGAGATGGGCTCCTCCGCGGGCGTCGAGGTGGACCGGATGGCGGGCGCTGTGCCCGAGCCGGGGTCGGTGAAGTCGGATCCGATCCTGGTGGCGGACCGTGTGCGCCGTTCGTTCGGTGGTCTGACGGCCGTGGACGTGCGTCGGCTGGAGGTGCAGCGGGGGACGATCACGGCGTTGATCGGTCCGAACGGTGCGGGCAAGTCGACGCTGTTCAACCTGTTGACCGGGTTCGACCGGGTGGACCAGGGCGACTGGACGTTCCAGGGTTCGAAGATCAACGGCAAGCCGGGTCACAAGGTGGCGCGGGCCGGGATGGTGCGGACGTTCCAGCTGACCAAGGCGCTGACGCGTATGTCGGTGCTGGACAACATGCTGCTGGGCGCGCAGGACCAGTTCGGTGAGCGGATGGCCGGGGCGTTCCTGCGCAGCGTGTGGGGTCGCCAGGAGCGGGCCAACACGGTGCGGGCGCTGGAGTTGCTGGAGCGCTTCAAGCTGATCGACAAGCGCGAGGACATGGCGGGTTCGCTGTCCGGTGGCCAGCGCAAGCTGCTGGAGATGGCGCGTGCGCTGATGACGGATCCGGCGATGATCATGCTGGACGAGCCGATGGCGGGTGTGAACCCGGCGCTGGTGCAGTCGCTGCTGGGTCACATCACCTCGTTGCGTGACGAGGGCAAGACGGTGCTCTTCGTGGAGCACGACATGGACGTGATCATGGGGATCAGCGACTGGATCGTGGTGTTGGCGCAGGGTCAGGTGATCGCGGAGGGCACTCCGTCGGACATCCGGTCGAACAAGCAGGTGATCGACGCCTACCTGGG
This sequence comes from Nocardiopsis sp. NRRL B-16309, assembly GCF_001279585.1. Lineage (GTDB taxonomy): Bacteria > Actinomycetota > Actinomycetes > Streptosporangiales > Streptosporangiaceae > Nocardiopsis. The sequence goes on from NZ_LGEC01000092.1 coordinate 8,332, forward strand.
TGCCCAGGACGTGGACGAGGCCGGGAGTGCCGATGAGTGAGAACGGGGACGTGCGTCCGGACGTGGACGGGAGCCCGGCGGCGGGGGACGAGGTCACCGTCGTGCAGCACCACCGCGAGGAGGTGTTGGAGCACGCGGGCGACCAGGCCGCGGCGGTGGGTGGTCCGGAGGACTACCTGTTGCTGGCCAGGGACATGGTCGCGGGGTACGTGCCGGGGGTGAACATCCTCAACGGGTGCACGTTGACGCTGACCGAGGGCGAGGTCGTGGCGATCATCGGCCCGAACGGCGCCGGCAAGTCGACGCTGATCAAGACGATCTTCGGTCTGATCCCGGTGCGTGAGGGCGATCTGACGCTGCGGGGGTCCTCGATCGCGGGTCTGGCGGCGCACAGTCTGGTGGAGCGGGGCGTGGGATACGTGCCGCAGACGCAGAACGTGTTCCCGTCGTTGACGATCGAGGAGAACCTCCAGATGGGGGCGTTCCTGCGGCCGAAGATGTTCGCGGAGCGGTTCGCCGTGGTGGCGGGGCTGTTCCCGCTGCTGGGGGAGCGCCGCAAGGCGAAGGCGGGGTCGTTGTCGGGCGGTGAGCGCCAGATGGTGGCGATGGGTCGTGCGTTGATGATGGATCCGTCGGTGCTGTTGTTGGACGAGCCGACGGCGGGGTTGTCGCCGATCTACCAGGAGGAGGTCTTCCAGCGGGTGAAGGAGGTCAACTCCACGGGTGTGTCGGTGGTGATGGTGGAGCAGAACGCTCGCCGGTGCCTGCAGATCTGTGACCGCGGGTACGTGTTGGACCAGGGTCGCAACGCGTACACGGGGACGGGCCGGGACCTGTTGAAGGACCCGAACGTGATCGAGCTGTACCTGGGGACGCTCGCGAAGGGCTGATCCGGGTGCGGTGTGCAGGGGCGGGGCCTTCGGGTCCCGCCCTTCGTCGTGGGACGAGGAGGTGGCCGGAGTGTCGGGGCCGGTGGAGGAGTGGGGCGCGGACCTGTACGGGGATCCGTGCGCGGAGTGTGGTTTCGAGTGGTCGTTGGGCCCGTGGGAGGCGGTGCGCGTGGTGGAGGAGTTGCCCGTGCGCTTCGCGCAGGTGCTGGCGGGGTGTACGGGGCGGGAGAGGTGCGCGGAGTCGGTGTGGGGGCCGGCGGCCTATGTCGGGCACGTGGGTGACGACCTGCGGATCTGGGCCGAGCGGTTGGCGGGGGCGTGGCTGTCGGGTGAGGTGGAGGTGGGCGGGTACGACCCGGATCTGCTGGCGCGGGCGCGTGGCTATGAGGGGCTGGCGCTGTCCGGGGCGCTGTGGTCGTTGGAGCGGGCGGTCGCGGACTGGCGCGAGTCGGCGGTGTCGGCCCTGCGGGCGGGGGTGGTGCTGCGCCATGCGGCGCGGGGAGCGCGGCGGGCCGTGGACGTGGTTCTGGACAACGCGCATCACGGCCACCACCATGTGCGGGACGTCGGGAGGGTCGTGGGCCGGGACGTGCCGCCCGGTCGTGCGCGCGGCCGTGCCGTCGGCCGCTGAGGCTCCGCACGCGAAGAGCGCCCCGGGACGGTGTCCCGGGGCGCTCTGGGTGTCCGGTCGGGTGGCGTGGGCCGCCCGGCGGCTAGTCGTTCAGCGAGTGCTCCTCGTAGGCGAGGATCTCGTGGCCGTCGTCTCCGAAGGCGAAGATCTCGAAGGTGGCGGCGGTCGGGTCGCCGTTGTCATCGAAGTCGATGTTGCCGCTGACGCCCTGGTAGTTGATCTCCTCGCCGTCGGCGAGCAGGTCGCGGCACTCGGCGAAGGTGCCGCACTCGGTGCCCTCGGGGCGGCTGATGTTGGGCAGCTCGGCCACGTAGTCGGCGGGGTCGACGCTGTCCGCGGCCTCGGCGGCCAGGGCGATGCTCGTCACGCAGTCGTAGACCTGCGGGGCGAACTGGAAGACCTCGAGCTCCGGGTTGAACTCGGCGAGCCCCTCGGAGAACTCGGGGTTGTCGGCGGACGGGGCGACGCCGGTCACGCCGTTGATGGCGTCGGGGTCGCTCTCGTTGACCGTGGCGCCGAGCTCCGGGTCGTTGAGGCCGTCGGTGATGAAGAGCTGGTCGCCCTCGATGCCGCCTTCCAGCATCTGGGCGATAACCTGCGCGCCCTCCTCGAAGGCGATGAGCGCGACGGCGTCGGGCTCTTCGTTGGTGACGCCGCTGACGACGGAGTCGAAGGTGGTGGCCTCGGGGTCGTAGGTCTCGTTGGCCACGACCTCGGCGCCCAGGCCTTCGAGCTCGGTCTGCAGGTTCTCGGCGTAGCCGGCGCCGTAGTCGTCGCCTCGGGCGACGAGGCCGACGCTCTGGTGCCCGGCCTCGACGATCTTGCGGGCCATGACGACGGCGGAGAGGCTGTCGCTGGGCGCGGTACGGAAGTAGTAGCCGTTGTCGTCGATGTCGCTCAGGGCGGCCGAGGTGTTGGACCCGGAGCACTGGACGATGTTGGCGCCGGTGACGGTGTCGTAGGTCGCCTGGGTCATGCCGGAGGCCGCGGCGCCGATGACGGCGTTGACCTCGTCGGCCACGAGGTTGTTGGCGGCCTGGTTGGCCTGGGCGTTGTCGCCGGCCTCGTCGCCCTCGACGATGTCGGGGACCTCGGTGCCCAGGATGCCGCCGGCCTCGTTGATCTGGGAGATCGCGTACTCGGCCGCGGTGATCTGGGGCGGGCCGAGGAAGGCGAGGTTGCCGGTCTGCGGGTAGAGGATGCCGTAGGTGAACTCCTCGCCGCCTCCGTCGCCGCCGCCGCCTTCTTCTCCGCCGTTGCCACACGCGGTGAGTCCGAGTACCAGGGCCGCGGTGGCGGCAGTGAGGCCTAGGACCTTCTTGCTTGCCATGATGGTGGTCACTCCGTTCAACCGGCGACGCGCGTGCTGCCGTCGCGCAGGGGCCATGGTGTTCTGCGTCCTGATGCCCGAGTTGTGTGGCATGACTTAATCAGGAGCGTTAGCGGAGCTTAATCACGGATCGTCCGAGCTCGGAAGCGGACTCGGGGCGTTGGTGCCGACTCGCCGTCATGCTGTTATGGCTCTGTAGTCATCTGCGGGACGCGGAGCGTTTGCCCTGGACAGACGGGAACGGGGTGCACACGGAGCATTGCGAACTGTCGCGGGGTGCGGGCACGGCGAAGCCCGGCCGTCAAGGCGGGTCGGGGGGCGGGTGCTGTGCCGGCCGGGCGGGCGGGGCGGGCCGTCGCGGTGCGGTCCGCGCTCAGCCCTGGGGCAGTTCGCGGAGCATGCAGGTGAGCCGGGAGGTGCACACCTTGCGGCCCTGGTCGTCGGTGATGGTGATGTCCCACGTGGACAGGGTGCGGCCCTGGTGGACGGGGACGGCGACGCCGGTGACGTGGCCCCGGGTGGCGGAGCGGTGGTGGGTGGCGTTGATCTCGATGCCGACGGCGACGCGGTCGAACTGCTGGGCGTGCACGGTGGCGCCGACGGAGCCGAGGGACTCGGCCAGCACGCAGGAGGCGCCTCCGTGCAGGAGTCCGAAGGGCTGGGTGTTGCCGTCCACGGGCATGCGGCCCACGACGCGCTCGGCCGAGGCCTCGGAGATCTCGATCCCCATCCGCTGTCCGAGTCCTCCGGCGAGGGCGCCCGTGTCGAGGAGCGCGGACGTCTCGGATTCTGTGGTCATGGGAACCCTTCCTGTGGGTGGTGTGCCCGGGCGCGGCGGTGGGCCGGCGGCGGCACGGGCGGTGTTCTCGCGGGGATGTCCGCGGAGTGTCTGCTTCGCATCCTAGGATTCGGTGTGTGGTGACCAAGCGAGAGACCCCCGACCAGACATCCCAGGCCAGTGCCGGGGCAGGCAGTGCGGCCCCCTCCGGCGGTGGCGGCGGCAAGCGCCCCCGCCTGCTCCTCCTGGACGGCCACTCGATGGCCTTCCGCGCGTTCTTCGCGCTCCCGGTGGAGAAGTTCGGCACGAGCACCGGACAGTCGACGAACGCCGTCTACGGTTTCGCGTCGATGCTGGTGAAGCTGCTGCGTGATGAGGAGCCCACGCACGTGGCGGTGGCGTGGGACCTGTCGGGGCCCACCTTCCGGCACGAGGAGTACGCGGAGTACAAGGACGGCCGTTCGGACACGCCGCAGGAGTTCCCCTCCCAGGTGCCGCTCACCCAGGACCTGATGCGGCTGGTCGGTGTGGCCAACCTGTCGGCGCCGGGGTTCGAGGCCGACGACGTCATCGCGACGCTGGCGCACATGGGCGGCGAGGCGGGCATGGAGGTGCTGATCGCCTCCGGTGACCGGGACGCCTTCCAGCTGGTGACGGACGCGTGCACGGTCCTGTACCCGGGCAAGAGCCTGTCGGACCTGCGGCGGATGACGCCGGAGGCGGTCCAGGAGAAGTACGGGGTGAGTCCGCGGCGCTACCGGGACCTGGCGGCCCTGGTGGGGGAGAAGGCCGACAACCTGCCGGGCGTTCCGGGGGTGGGGCCCAAGACGGCGGCCAAGTGGATCGACAAGTACGGGTCGCTGGAGGAGCTGATCGCGCACGCCGACGAGATCAAGGGCAAGGCCGGGCAGAACCTGCGCGACCACCTGGACGACGTGCTGCGCAACCAGCGGCTCAACGAGCTGGCCACCGACGTGGAGCTGGGGGTGGGCGCCGACGACCTGGTCATGGGCGAGGCCGACCGGGCGGGGATCGACGCCCTGTTCGACAACCTGGAGTTCGCCTCCAACCTGCGTGAGCGCCTCTACTCGGTGCTGCGCACGGGCGAGGAGGAGGCCGACGAGGCCGCGGGCGCCCAGGACGGCTTCGAGGTCGACCTCACGGTGGCCGGGACCGGCGAGCTGGCGGCGTGGCTGGTGCGGCACGCCTCGTCCGAGGGCGTGACGGAGACCGCCCCCGCGGGTCTGGCGGTCGAGGGCGTGTGGGGCCAGGGGACCGGGCGCGTGGACGGGCTCGCGGTCTGCGTGCCCGGCGGCGCGGCGGTGTTCGCGGATCCCACCGCGATGGACGCGGCCGACACCGAGGCGCTGGCGGCGTTCCTGGGCGACGCGCAGCGGCCCAAGGCGGTGCACGAGTACAAGGGCGCGCTGCTGGCCCTGGGCGAGCACGGGTGGGCGCTGCGCGGTGTGGTCAGCGACACCGCGCTGGCGGCGTACCTGGTCCAGCCGGGGCAGCGCCGGTTCGACCTGGTCGACCTGGCCCGCAAGTACCTGGGGCGCGAGCTCCAGGAGGGCGGGGACGGCGCCCAGATGACGCTGGACCTGGGCTCGGCGGAGGAGCCCTCGGGGCGCGCGCACGAGCTGGCGGTGCGCGCGGCGGCCACCCGCGACCTGGCGGGGGTGCTCTCGGCGGAGCTGGACAAACGGGGCGGGACGCACCTGCTGCACGGTGTGGAGCTGCCGCTGGTGGACGTGCTGGCGAAGATGGAGCGCGTGGGCATCGCCGCCGACCGCGCCTATCTGGAGGAGCTGCAGGGCGAGTTCGCCACGGCGGCGCGCCAGGCGGTGGAGGAGGCGCACCGGGTGGTGGGCCGCGAGTTCAACCTGGGTTCGCCCAAGCAGCTGCAGCAGGTGCTGTTCGAGGAGCTGGGGCTGCCCAGGACGAAGAAGATCAAGACCGGGTACACCACGGACGCCGACGCGCTGGCGTGGCTGGAGCAGGAGACCGGCCACGAGCTGCCCAAGCAGCTGTTGCGGCACCGGGACCAGACCAAGCTGCGCACGACCGTGGAGGGCCTGATCAAGACGGTCGGCGACGACGGCCGGATCCACACGACCTACAACCAGACGGTGGCGGCGACGGGGCGGCTCAGTTCCACGGACCCGAACCTGCAGAACATCCCGGTGCGTACGGACGTGGGGCGGCGGATCCGGCGGGCGTTCGTGGTCGGTGAGGGGTTCGAGGAGCTGCTGACGGCCGACTACAGCCAGATCGAGCTGCGGATCATGGCGCACCTGTCGCGGGAGCCGGCGCTGATCGAGGCGTTCAACAGCGGGTACGACTTCCACGCGCAGATGGCGGCGCGGGTGTTCGGCCTCGACGTGGAGGCCGTGGACGCCGAGGCGCGCTCGAAGATCAAGGCCATGAGCTACGGGCTGGCGTACGGGCTGAGCGCCTACGGGCTGTCGCAGCAGCTGGGCATCGCCCCCGACGAGGCCAAGAAGCTCATGGAGGACTACTTCGCGGAGTTCGGCGGGGTGCGCGACTACCTGCGCTCGGTCGTGGACGAGGCGCGCAGGGTGGGCTACACCGAGACGATCCTGGGGCGGCGCCGCTACCTGCCGGACCTGACCAGCGACAACCGCCAGCGCCGGGACATGGCGGAGCGCATGGCGCTCAACGCCCCGATCCAGGGGTCGGCGGCCGACATCATCAAGGTGGCGATGCTGCAGGTGGACGCGGCGCTGACCGAGGGCGGGCACGCGTCGCGGGTCCTGCTGCAGGTGCACGACGAGCTCATCGTGGAGGTCGCCCCGGGTGAGCGCGAGGCGGTCGAAAACCTCGTGGCGCACGAGATGGGCACGGCCTATGATCTGCGTGTCCCGCTGGGCGTGTCGGTCGGGCGGGGCCAGAACTGGCACGACGCCGCGCACTGAGCGGGTGTCGGGGGGTTGGCGGACAACCCTGTGCGCTGGGAGCGCTGATGGAGTCTGAGAGGCCCCGGGAGGGGCGGAAGTGAGGTGGGGGCGGTGACCGCCGGAGAAGGCCTGACGGTCGGTTCGGTGACCGTTCCCGCGGACGCGCTGGTGTGGCGCTTCTCTCGTTCGTCCGGCCCCGGAGGGCAGCACGTCAACACATCGGACACCCGGGTGTCGCTGTCGTTGGACGTGGCGGCCTGCGCCGCGCTGGGGTCCACCCGGCGCGCGCGGGCCCTGGAGCGGCTGTCCGGGCGGCTGGTGGACGGGGTGCTGACGGTGTCGGTGCAGACCCACCGGTCGCAGGTGCGCAACCGGGCCGAGGCCCGGGAGCGGATGGCGGCGCTGTTGGCCGAGGCGATGGCGCCGCCGGCGCGGGAACGCCGTGCCACACGGCCCAGCCGCGGTGCCAAGCGGCGCCGGCTGGACGCCAAGCGGCGCCGCGGGGAGATCAAGCGGGCGCGCTCGCGGCCCCCGATGGAGTGAGCCGCCGGGGCCCGCGCGCCGTCGGCCGCGACTTTTTTCCGGTTCTTTTCCCGCCCCGTCCGGGCGGTGCCGGGGAGCGGGCGCGGACCCGTGCGGACGTGGGCGTGTGCGCGGTTGATCTTGACCGCCATGCTCGGGTAAATTGCGGCCATTGAGGCCTACGCCGGGTTGGCGGTCCTGGGTTCCGATTGACCAGGACGCCCTTGTCTCATATTCTGGCGGGAGCGTTGTGGGTTCGTGCGGGCGTCTGCCGTCTCCTTGGGTGATGGTGAGGTCGCACCGCTTCGGTCAACACTCTGGACCCGGCGGCTGGTGGTCATGGGCGGTTCGCCCCTCTGTGGCCCTGCTCCTCTCTTCTGGACGACGGATCGACGGGCTCGAACCCTAGACGTGCCCATTTTCTGAACCTGTCCGTATCCGGAGTCCACCCACAAATGACGAGCAGCACCGAGGCCACCTCGACACCCCAGGTAGCGGTCAACGACATCGGGTCCGAGGAAGCCTTCCTCGCGGCGATCGACGAGACCATCAAGTACTTCAACGACGGTGACATTGTCGAGGGCACCATCGTGAAGGTCGATCGAGACGAGGTCTTGCTCGACATCGGCTACAAGACCGAGGGTGTGATTCCCTCTCGGGAACTGTCGATCAAGCACGACGTCGACCCCGGTGAGGTCGTTGCCGTCGGCGATCAGGTCGAAGCCCTCGTCCTCCAGAAGGAGGACAAGGAAGGCCGCCTGATCCTGTCCAAGAAGCGCGCGCAGTACGAGCGCGCCTGGGGCACGATCGAGAAGATCAAGGAAGAGGACGGTGTCGTCACCGGCACGGTCATCGAGGTCGTCAAGGGCGGCCTCATCCTCGACATCGGTCTGCGCGGCTTCCTGCCCGCCTCCCTGGTCGAGATGCGCCGTGTCCGCGACCTGCAGCCCTACGTCGGCCGCGAGCTCGAAGCGAAGATCATCGAGCTGGACAAGAACCGCAACAACGTGGTCCTGTCCCGTCGCGCCTGGCTGGAGCAGACCCAGTCCGAGGTCCGCCAGACCTTCCTCAACACCCTGCAGAAGGGCCAGATCCGCAAGGGCGTCGTGTCCTCGATCGTCAACTTCGGTGCCTTCGTGGACCTGGGTGGCGTCGACGGCCTGGTGCACGTGTCGGAGCTGTCCTGGAAGCACATCGACCACCCGAGCGAGGTCGTCGAGGTCGGCCAGGAGGTCACGGTCGAGGTCCTGGACGTGGACATGGAGCGCGAGCGCGTCTCCCTGTCGCTGAAGGCGACCCAGGAGGACCCGTGGCAGCAGTTCGCCCGGACCCACCAGATCGGCCAGGTCGTCCCGGGTAAGGTCACCAAGCTCGTTCCCTTCGGTGCGTTCGTTCGCGTCGAGGAGGGCATCGAGGGCCTGGTCCACATCTCCGAGCTGGCCGAGCGCCACGTCGAGGTCCCCGAGCAGGTCGTCCAGGTCGGTACCGAGATCTTCGTCAAGATCATCGACATCGACCTCGACCGCCGTCGGATCAGCCTCTCGCTGAAGCAGGCCAACGAGAGCGTGTCGCCCGACCAGGTGGACTTCGACCCCACGCTGTACGGCATGGCGGCCGACTACGACGAGCAGGGCAACTACAAGTACCCGGAGGGCTTCGACCCCGAGAGCGGCGAGTGGCTCGAGGGCTTCGAGGCTCAGCGGGACGAGTGGGAGCGCAGCTACGCCGAGGCGCAGGCCCGCTTCGAGGCGCACCGCAAGCAGGTCGAGGAGGCCCGCGCGGCCGAGGCCGACGCTGCGAACGCCCCGGCTCCGGAAGAGGAAGAGGAGTACACGGGTGGCGGCCAGAGCGCCGGCACGCCGAGTACCGAGACCGCTTCCAGTGGCGCCCTGGCCTCCGACGAGGCCCTGGCCGCCCTCCGCGAGAAGCTCGCGGGCGGCGAGGCCTGAGCATGACGGGTCCGTGAGGACCCGATGATCGCCGCGAAGGGCCGTCCCCGGCAGGGGGCGGCCCTTCGCCGTGTCCGGGGGCGCTCGTGCCGGGCGCTCGTGCCGGGCGCGCGGGGCGGATGCCGCCCGTCGCGGGCCGCGCCCGCGCCGCACGCTCTAGGGTCGTGGTGGGCCCCAGGGAGGGGCGCGCGAGGAGGCGACGTGTTCGACATCCACCAGGCCGTTCCCGCCGATGCGGGAGAGATCCTCACCCTGCAGCGGGCCGCGTTCGTCGACGAGGCGCAGGCCTACGGGGACCCGTTCATCCTGCCGCTGACCGAGGGCCTGGCACGGGTCGAGAAGCTGTTGGGCCAGGAGGACGCCCTGCTGCTGAAGGCCGTGGCGGGCCACCGGATCGTGGGCGTGGTGCGCGCGTCGGTCACCGGGACCACGGGTGTGGTCGGCCGCCTGGCGGTCGCCCCGGACCTGCGGCGGCGCGGGATCGCGCGGGCGCTGCTGGTGCGGGTGGAGGAGGAGCTGCGGGCCCGGCGCCCGGAGCTGGGCGCCCTCACACTGTTCACGGGGGCGCAGAGCCCTGACAACCAGCGGCTGTACCGGCTGCTGGGCTACGCCGAGACGCACCGCGAGCGCCTGGCCGACCATCTGGTGATGGTGCACATGCGCAAGGAGCTGGACGGCGCGGGGGGCGGCGTGGTGCGGCCGGAGGCGGCCGTCTAGGGTCGTGTCCATGCTGAAGGTGGGACTGACCGGAGGGATCGGCTCCGGCAAGAGCGCGGTGTCGGCTGGACTGGCCGAGCACGGCGCCGTGGTCGTGGACGCCGACGCCATCGCCCGCGAGGTCGTGGAGCCCGGTACCCCGGGGCTGGCCGCGGTCGTCGCGGAGTTCGGCGAGGAGGTCCTGGCCCCGGACGGGCGGTTGGACCGCGCCCGGCTGGGCGAGATCGTCTTCGCCGACCAGGAGCGGCTGGACCGGCTCAACGCCATCGTGCACCCCCTGGTGGCCGAGCGCAGCGCGGAGCTGATGGAGCGGGCGCGCGAGTCCGGGGCCCGGGTGGTGGTCTACGACGTGCCGCTGCTGGTCGAGAACGACCTCGGAGCGCTCTACGACGTGGTCGTCGTGGTCGACGCGCCCGACGAGGTCCGGGTGGAGCGGGTGGCCACCGACCGCGGGATGCCGCGCGAGCAGGTGTGGGCGCGGATCCGCAACCAGGCCGACCGGGACGAGCGCCTGGCCGCGGCGGACGTGGTGGTGGACAACTCCGGCACGCGGGAGCAGCTGCGCGACCACGTCGCCGACCTGTGGCAGGCGTTGCTGGCCCGGGCGGATCGGCTCGGGGACTGATCTCGGCCGGTGGTCCGGACACCGCCCCGGGGACACCGTGAACACGAACTCATGTCTCAGCGAATTCGGATCAGTGGAATCCCTTGCTTTCGCCGGCTCCGATGGCACGATGGCGGTGCCGTCATCCGACGGATACCAAGAACGGGATGCTCGCGGCAGGCGGCCCATGGCGGTTCGCCGGTGCGACCAGGTAGAACTCCAGTATTCATGATGGGATTCCCAGATGCAGCCGGAAGAGAACGAATTCTCGCTCTCCGATCTCCCGAAGGCCGATTGGAGCAATGAGGACGAGGTCGACGACGATGTCCTCGTCGACATCATCCGGCTGGCGATCGGTGCCCTTTCCAAGGCGAAGCATGCGGAGAGGTCGAAGGAGAACCCCGACCAGCGGGTGATCGAGCGGATCTCCGAGCAGCAGAGAAGATTCTCGAAGAGCCTGCGGGAACCGCGCATTGAAGACGTCGAGAAGGCCGGCCGACTTCGGGCCGAATGCTTGACAGTCATCAGGAGTGCATCGCGCTAGTACGCCATGGACATCACACCCCTCGGTGCGGTGACCTGGGGGAAAGTCGTCGGACGAGTCCGGCGCCCTGCTTCTGGGATGGCGGTCCGTCCTGGTCGAACAAGGTGCGGGAGCCACGTGAGCCACAGGATCGGCGGATCGATGTGGTCATCGAGTCGGCTCTTCGCGGCGTGGGGAGTCCACGAACATCGTGCGGCGCTTCAGGGAACGCGGCCATGCGTCGAGCCACGCCCCTCCCGGTAGCCAGCGAAAGCGTCAACGTTCCCGAAGAACTCCAGAGGCGTGTCGAAGCGGTGGCCGCGGACGGCGTCGGCCGCTACGCCGATCCGCCACGAATACGGCGTGGGCGCGGAACGGTGCGCGAGGGCCATTGATTCGGGGCGTGGGCGGATGTCAACGCCGGGTACTTTCCACGCGGTGGAACGGCCGATACTCCGAACCTGGGCATGAGCGCGCTCGATCGACGGAACGCGGAAAGCACCATTCCGGTCCGCGCGCGCAGGGATCGGCGGACCGGCTCGGGGCATCGAACGCTAGGAGTCCCGCCGGTGCAGGGTCTCGCTCAGGGAGGCGCCCGCGTCGATGGCCTTGCGCACCAACTCCTCGCGGACGGTGCGGGCCGCCCGCACGCTGAGCAGGCCGTCGTCGAGGTCCTCGGCGGGCACCGGGTCGCGGGCGGAGGCCAGTGCGAGGTCGGCGTAGTCCCCGGCGCGGTCGGCGATGGCCTGGCACTGCTCCCACTCCCGGTGGGCGGTGACCGCCTCGTGGACGCGCTCGCCGTATCCGGCCAGGACGCCGACGCGGTCGGTGAGCGCGTCGTGGGCGCGGGCGACCGCCTCCTCCTGGGGCGCCAGCGCCCGGGTGACCTGGGTCGAGACGGCCTCGCGCCGCCGCTGGGCCAGTTCGCGGCGCAGGGCGCGCAGCCGCAGCAGCTCCTGGGACAGCGTCCACTCCTCCTGGCGCATCAGGGACAGGGTGTGGCCGGGATCGAAGGAGTCGCCGAGGATCCGCTTGCCCTCCTCGACGCGGTCGGTGGCCTGCTGGAGTTGGGCGAACAGGTGGGCCTCGGGCTCCTCCTGGCGGGTGACGTAGCTGTGGGGGCGGCCGAAGTCCTCGGGCAGGACGTACTGGTCGTAGTGCTCGGCCGCGAGCCGGGGGAGCATGCCCGGGCGCATGATCGCACCGGCGCCGCCCGCGCCGGCGACCAGGTAGAGGGCGGCCAGGGCGGGGTCGCCGGGAACCAGCGCCTGGAGGGGGCCCACGACCTGGTCCAGGACCAGGGTGAGGCCGACGACGCCGCCGATGGCGGTCGGCAGCGCCCACATGCCGTGTATGACCAGGTCGCCCCAGTCGTCGGTGAAGGAGCCCGCGCGCGAGACCAGGCCCAGCAGGAAGGCCGTGGTCGCCAGGCACAGCAGGACGCCCAGGAGCAGCCCCGCGGGCGGCGACAGGAGGGCGAGCAGGGAGGCTCCGGCGCATCCGGCGGCGGTGGCCGCGGCGGCCCGGCGCCAGGTCCGCCGCCGGGGCGGCCCCTTCGCGGCGGGGATGAGCCGGTCGGCGTGGCCGCGCAGGCGCTCGGCGGTCCCGGGCGGCAGGTCCGGTGAGAATGTCGGTCTGGTGGCGTGGGACACGAGGGACACCTCATTCGGGGCGCTCGGCGCTGCTTCGATGATAGCGGTGCGGACCCCGCCCGGTCAGGGGGCTTTCGGGCCCTCGTTCGGCCGGTCCGGGATCCGGTGGGGCCCCTGGGATGTCCGTGCCGGTCTGTAGCGTTGAGGGAGAGGGACACGTGGGCGCGGGGCGGCCACCGTTCGATGCGAGAAGAGGGCGACGACGTGCGACCGGTCAGCGACATCAAGCGCAGTGAGGCACCCTTCGAGGTCGTCTCCGACATGACCCCGGCGGGGGACCAGCCCGGCGCGATCGCCGAGATCACCCGGCGGGTGCGGGCGGGCGACCGGCACACGGTCCTGCTGGGGGCGACCGGTACGGGCAAGACGGCGTCGGTGGCCTGGACGGTGGAACAGCTCCAGCGGCCCACCCTGGTGATGCAGCCCAACAAGACGCTGGCCGCCCAGTTCGCCAACGAGCTGCGGCAGATGCTGCCCAACAACGCGGTCGAGTACTTCGTGTCGTACTACGACTACTACCAGCCCGAGGCCTACGTCCCGCAGAGCGACACCTACATCGAGAAGGACTCGTCGATCAACGACGAGGTGGAGCGCCTGCGGCACTCGGCGACGAACTCGCTGCTGACGCGGCGGGACACGATCGTGGTCGCGTCGGTCTCGTGCATCTACGGCCTGGGCACGCCGCAGGAGTACGTGGACCGGATGGCGCAGCTGTCGGTGGGCATGGAGGTGGACCGCGACGACCTGCTGCGTCGGCTGGTGGAGATGCAGTACTCGCGCAACGACGTGGCCTTCACCCGCGGGACCTTCCGGGTGCGCGGGGACACCATCGAGATCATCCCGGTCTACGAGGAGCTGGCGATCCGCATCGAGATGTTCGGTGACGAGGTCGAGCGGCTGCTGACACTGCACCCGCTGACCGGCGAGGTGCTGGGCGAGAGCCAGGAGATGTTCATCTTCCCGGCCTCGCACTACGTGGCCGGCGAGGAGCGCACGGAGCGGGCGGTGGCCTCCATCGAGGCCGAGCTGGGCGAGCGCCTGGCGGAGCTGGAGGGCCAGGGCAAGCTGCTGGAGGCCCAGCGGCTGCGGATGCGCACCACCCACGACCTGGAGATGATGCGCCAGCTCGGGTCGTGTTCGGGCATCGAGAACTACTCGCGGCACTTCGACGGCCGGGAGCCGGGCAGCCCGCCCAACACGCTGCTGGACTACTTCCCCGAGGACTTCCTGCTGGTGCTGGACGAGTCGCACGTGACGGTCCCGCAGATCGGGGCGATGTACGAGGGCGACGCGGCGCGCAAGCGCACCCTGGTCGACCACGGGTTCCGGCTGCCGTCGGCGATGGACAACCGGCCGCTGCGGTGGGAGGAGTTCACCGAGCGGATCGGGCAGACGGTGTACCTGTCGGCGACGCCGGGGCGCTACGAGCTGCGCCAGAGCGGTGGCGACGTCGTGGAGCAGGTGATCCGCCCCACCGGCCTGATCGACCCGGAGGTGCTGGTCAAGCCCACCGACGGGCAGATCGACGACCTGGTGCACGAGATCCGGGAGCGGGCCGAGCGCCGGGAGCGGGTGCTGGTGACCACGCTGACGAAGAAGATGGCCGAGGACCTCACCGACTACTTCGCGGAGATGGGGATCCGGGTCCGCTACCTGCACAGCGAGGTGGACACGCTGCGCCGGGTGGAGCTGCTGCGCGAGCTGCGGGTGGGCGAGTACGACGTGCTGGTGGGCATCAACCTGCTGCGTGAGGGCCTGGACCTGCCCGAGGTGTCGCTGGTGGCGATCCTGGACGCCGACAAGGAGGGCTTCCTGCGGTCGGAGACCTCGCTGATCCAGACCATCGGGCGCGCGGCCCGCAACGTGGCCGGCCAGGTCCACATGTACGCGGACAACGTCACGGACTCCATGCGGGCGGCGATCGAGGAGACCAACCGCCGCCGGGACAAGCAGATCGCCTACAACACCGAGCACGGGATCGATCCGACGCCGCTGCGCAAGCAGATCGCCGATATCCTGGACTCGCTCAACCGGGAGGACGTGGACACCGAGCAGCTCATGGCCACCGGGTACCGGCAGGCGGGGGCCAAGGGCGAGCGCGCCCCGGTGCCGGCGCTGGGTGAGCGCGCGGACGTCTCGGCGATGCCGCGGGCGGAGCTGGCGGGCCTCATCGACCAGTTGAGCGCGCAGATGCACCAGGCCGCGGCGGACCTGCAGTTCGAGCTGGCGGCCCGGCTGCGGGACGAGATCGGTGAGTTGAAGCGTGAACTCCGCGGGATGGACGCCGCCGGGGTGAAGTGACGGCGAGCCTTGCGGGGTCGGGGTTGCGGCCTCGCGGGGCTCCCGTGAGCTGCGACTTTCCATCACGTAACGAGCACGTTTCAGGCTCGATCGGGTCGTGCAGTTACCTCCGCGTGACATACCCTTGGGGTAGTTCACGGTGTATGTCGTTTTTGCCGGTGTCCGGCGGTGGGGGAACGCATGAGGGTTCGACTTCTGGCGGCCACGGGCGCGTTCGTCGTGCTCGGTTCCCTGCTCACGGGCTGCGGCCTGGCCGTCGGCGGTGCCGACGAGGCCGAGGGGGCCGCCCACCGGCCCGGCATGGGCGAGCGCGGCGAGGAGGAGGCCGAGCAGGCCGTCGACGACGAGTACGAGCTGGTCATCGTGGACAACGGCGCGGAGGTGCGCGAGGACTGCGCCGACCGCGAGGTCGTGGTGACCGCCGACGACGCCCACGTCGTCCTGGACGGCGCGTGCGGCCTGGTCAAGGCGACCGGCCGCGGGACCACGGTCAACGTGGGCTCAGCGGACAAGATCGTGCTGGTGGGAGTGGACAACGAGGTGGCCTTCGCCTCGGGCGACCCCGAGGTCATCAACCACGGGCGCAACACCACGGTCGTCGAGGGCGGCTCCGCCGGCGAGTGACCGGGGCCCGTCGGGCCGTGAGCCCCTGCGGCGCGGACGAACCGTGTCGGTCTGTTGCCCGACCCTCCATCCGAGAGTGACCTTCGATCGGCTACGGTGGTGCGCGTCTGCTTTCCCGCATTAGGGTGGGTTGGCACGGTACGGACAAGTACGCCTACGCTGAGTGAATTCTTGGTGTTCAGTGACGATTTCACGCGCCCGGCCCCTGCGGAAGCGATACGGTCGATCCGTTCCGCATGCGGTGGTTCGGCCCGGACGCGTCGTCGCGACGGCGACGGGCCCCGAACGCGACGCCCCGGTGACGGCCGGGCGAACGAGCGCGTGAGGTGAGGACCCGCCAGGGGAGGGGTGGATGAGCGGATATGTCGCGCGGGTGCGACATGATGAGTCGCCCGGGGGCGACGTCGGCCTGGACCCGCTGGTGCGGTCGGCCGCTCTGCGCTGGGCCGAAGCCGACCCCCTGCTTCCCGCGCCGGTCAACATCGCGCGCGACTCCTACCCCCTCCTGACCGTCAGCGACGAGGAGGGGCGCCCCGTCGCCGCGGGGACCATGCACTACACCTGGTACCAGCCCGGCGAGGTCGGGCGGATCTGGGGCGTGCCCGACCAGCACTGGCTCACCCCCCTCGTCGGCGGCCCCGACCCCAGCCGCGCCCTGGACTCCCTTCTCACCAGCTGGCGCGACCAGCTGGAGGACCTGCCGACCGGCACCGGCTCGGAGTCGGCCGCCCTGGTCAGCTGGCCCGCCCGTGACGTCTGCGGGATCATCCCGCTCCAACGGCACGGACTGCAGCCCTACACCGTGCTCGCGGCCCGCCAGCGCCGCCGGGGCGTGCCCCCGTCGCTGCCGCCGCGCGACGTGACCATCCGGCTCGCCGACCGCAGCGACCTGACCCAGGTCGTGGCGCTGCTCATGGAGGAGCACCGCTACGAGCAGCACTTCGGCGGGGTCTTCCTGCAGCCCGACACCGCCGAGCAGACGCGCAAGGTCGCCGCGCGGGCGCTGGAGCGGTCCCGGTCCTGGATCTGGATCGCCGAACGGCGCGGGCGCGCCGTGGGACTGCTGTGGGTCTCCCCGCCCGAGCGCTCCCGGTGGGCCAAGTCCCTGGTCAACGCGCGCCCGATCGCGCACATCGGCTACGGGGTCGTGATCGCTGACGAGCGGGGCCACGGGATCGGCACCGCGCTGGTCGGGCAGGCCCACCAGGCGCTGGACAGCCACGGCGTGGGCGCCTCGGTGCTCAACTACGCGGCGATGAACCCGCTGTCGGGCCCCTTCTGGCACCGGATGGGCTACCGGCCGGTGTGGACGACCTGGGAGGTTCGCCCCGCCCTCGCGCTGCGCTGACGGCCCGCCGGACGCCTCCCGCGCGGGGCCGCCGGTGGGCGGGTGCGGCGGCACCGCGCGCCGCGCCGTGGAGTGAGTCTTCGCCGCGGACGCTCTAGCCTGTCCGCAGGACGCGACGAGGCGTGGAGAGGCGAGGCGATGAGTGCGAACGACCATGGGCCCCAGGGCGCGGATCACGTGGAGATCGTCGAGGTGGGGCCGCGTGACGGCCTGCAGAACGAGTCCGCGGTGGTGTCGGTCGACGACCGGATCCGGCTGATCGACCGCGCGGTGGCCGCCGGGGTCCGCCGGATCGAGGCGGTCAGCTTCGTCAACCCCAAGCGCGTTCCGCAGATGGCGGGCGCGGAGGAGATCATGGCGGGTGTCCGGCGGGAGCCGGGGGTCTCGCACATCGGACTGGTGCTCAACCGGCGCGGCCTGGAGCGCGCGATGGCCGCCGGGGTCTCGGAGGTCAACGTGGCGGTGCCGGCCACGGACGGGTTCTGCACGCGCAACCAGGGGTGCACCGTCGACGAGATGCTCGACGCCCTGGCCGACATCGACGCCGAACTCCAGGGGACGGGCGTCCCGCTCAGTGTGACCGTCTCGACCGCGTTCGGGTGCCCATTCGACGGCGAGGTCCCCGCCGGGCAGGTGGTGCAGGTCGTCAACCGCATCACGGGTACCTCGGCGGTGGAGATCGCCCTGGCCGACACCATCGGCGTCGGGGTGCCGCGCGAGGTCTCCGAGCTCCTGCGCGCCGTGGGGGCGGTGGCGGACGACCGTACGCTGCGCTGTCACTTCCACAACACGCGCAACACGGGTTACGCGAACGCCATGGCCGCGGTGGAGGCGGGCGTGCGGGTGCTCGACTCCAGCCTCGGCGGGTTCGGCGGTTGCCCGTTCGCCCCCGCGGCGACCGGCAACATCGCCACCGAGGACCTGCTGTACATGCTGCACCGCAGCGGGATGCACACGGGGGTGAGCCTGTCCGGGGCGGCGGAGCTGGGCGCGTGGATGGGCGAGCTGCTGGACAAGCGGCCCCCGGCCTACCTGGGCCGTGCGGGCGGATTCCCGACCACCTGACCGGAAGGACGAGCGGGGGCGGCCGTCGCGTTCGACACGGGTCGGCCGCCCCCGGGCAGGGCGTCGGCCGCCCCCGGGCAGGGCCATGGCGCGGGTCGGTCCGCGGCTGTGCTCCACCGTGCCCCGGTCGCGGGCGCGGGTCGGTCCGCGGCTCACCACCTTTCCGGCGGTGCCGCCGGACCCGGATGCGGCGCGCCCGCGTTCGCCGGTGCTGAGTGAGCGGTCGGCGGCCGTCACCGCGACGGATAGGGGTGGGGGCTCGACGCGTCGTCGGCCACTTTCCTTGAATTCACTGTTTCATGGATTCAGGGATTTGTGTATCGTGGGGGCATGCTCCAACTCGCCACCGACATCGACGCGCTCGCCCGGTTCGGCCGGGCCCTGGCCGATCCCATCCGCTGCCGCGTCCTGCTGGTCCTGCGCGACGGCGCCGCCCACCCCGCCGAGCTGGCCGAGGAACTCGGCATCAGCCGGACGCGGCTGTCCAACCACCTGGCCTGCCTGCGCGACTGCGGGCTGGTCGTCACCGTCCCCGTGGGGCGCCGGGTGCGCTACGAACTCGCCGACCCGCGGCTGGCGCACGCCCTGGACGACCTGCGCTCGGCCGTGATCGCCGTCCAGACCGACCAGGCCTGCGCGAGCGAGGCCGACGAGGCCTGCGCGAGCGGGACGGGGGCGTGCTGATGGTCCTCTCCGTCGAACGCAGTGCGGTCCTGACCCGCCGCGTCCGCCTCCTGGTCGCCGCCACAGTCGTGTACAACCTCGGCGAGGCCGTCGTGGCCATCTGGGCCGGGCGGGTGGCCTCCTCGGCCGCCCTGGTCGGCTTCGGACTGGACTCGCTGGTCGAGGTCTCCTCCGCGCTCGCGGTCGCCTGGCAGTTCTCCGCCCGTGACGCCCGCACCCGCCAGGCCCGCGAGGCCAGGGCCATGCGCGTCATCGCGCTGGCCTTCTTCGCCCTCGCCGCGTACGTCACCGTTGAGGCGCTGCGCTCCCTCCTGGGCGCGCGGGAGGCCGACCCCTCGGTGGTCGGGATCGTGCTCGCCGCGCTGTCGGTCGTCATCATGCCGGTCCTGTCCCTGGCCCAGCGCCGGGCGGGCCGCGAACTCGGGTCGGCGTCGGCCGTCGCCGACTCCAAGCAGACCCTGCTGTGCGCCTACCTCTCGGTCGCCCTGCTCGGCGGACTCCTGCTGAACGCCCTGTGGGGCTGGGCGTGGGCCGACCCGGTCGTGGCGCTGCTCATCGCCGTCCTGGCCGTGCGGGAGGGTGTCGAGGCCTGGCGCGGAGACGCCTGCTGCGGGTCCGCGGCGGCCCTGCTCGTCGGCGGAGAGCCGGACGGGGAAGACGACTGCTGTTCCGACCGCGGGTCCGGCCGCGACGCGGACCCGGGCCGCCACTCGGCATCAGGGCGTGGCTCGGACCCGGGCTGCTGCTCGGACACGGACTGTCATGCGGACCCGGGGGGCGACCCGGACCCGGGCCGCCCCTGAGCCGCTCAGCTCCCGCCTCCGGGGAGTGCGGACCGGCCGCCGTGTTCCGGGGCCCGGGGCGGCTCCGGTCCGTGCTGTGGTGCTGTGGCGGACGTGACACCAGTGTCGCGTGTGCGTGCCCAGACCCCGTCCAACAGGCGACGCCGCTGGTCGCGGCGGGGAACAGCACCGGCCGCTTCGGCGTTCGCTGGTGTGGAGGTGCGGGCGGCCTGTTATCCTGGTGCCCCGTGGAGTCCGGCGCCGTCTCGGCGCATCCCAGACCGCCTCGCACCGGACCGCCGCACGGCCGCTCAGTTCATCCGAGCCCGCCGTAGCCACTCAACCCACGGGAGCAACACTTTGGCATCCGCCGCGAGTACCAAGCACCTTTTCGTTACTGGCGGCGTCGCCTCCAGTCTTGGCAAGGGCCTCACCGCCTCCAGCCTGGGACGACTCCTGAAGTCGCGCGGCCTGCGGGTCACCATGCAAAAGCTCGACCCCTACCTCAACGTCGACCCGGGGACGATGAACCCCTTCCAGCACGGCGAGGTCTTCGTCACCGACGACGGGGCCGAGACCGACCTGGACGTCGGCCACTACGAGCGCTTCCTGGACACCGAGCTGTCGGCGTCGGCCAACGTCACCACCGGCCAGGTCTACTCCAGCGTCATCGCCAAGGAGCGCCAGGGCGCCTACCTCGGTGACACCGTGCAGGTCATCCCGCACATCACCAACGAGATCAAGTCCCGCATCTACGCGATGGACGCTCCCGACGTCGACATCGTCATCACCGAGATCGGCGGCACCGTCGGTGACATCGAGTCGCAGCCCTTCCTGGAGTCGGTCCGCCAGATCCGGCACGAGATCGGCCGGGACAACTGCTTCTTCCTGCACGTGTCCCTGATCCCGTTCCTCGGCCCGTCCGGGGAGATGAAGACCAAGCCCACCCAGCACTCCGTGGCGGCCCTGCGCAGCATCGGTATCCAGCCCGACGCCATCGTGTGCCGCTCCGACCGGCCCATCACGCAGAGCCTCAAGGCCAAGATCAGCCTGATGTGCGACGTGGAGGAGGCCGGTGTGGTCTCCACCCCCGACGCTCCCTCCATCTACGACATCCCCAAGGTGCTGCACCGCGAGGGCCTGGACGCCTACGTCGTGCGCCGCCTGGGCATGCCCTTCCGGGACGTGGACTGGACCGAGTGGGACGAGCTGCTGCGCCGGGTCCACCAGCCCGACCACGAGATCACCGTCGCCCTGGTCGGCAAGTACATCGACCTGCCCGACGCCTACCTGTCGGTGAGCGAGGCCCTGCGCGCGGGCGGGTTCGCCACCAACACGCGCGTCAACATCCGCTGGGTGGCCAGCGACAACTGCGCCAGCCCCTCGGGCGCGGCGGCCGAGCTGGCCGACGCCGACGGCGTCCTGATCCCCGGCGGCTTCGGCATCCGCGGCATCGAGGGCAAGCTCGGCGCCATCCGCTACGCCCGCGAGAACCGGATCCCGCTGCTGGGCATCTGCCTGGGCCTGCAGGCCATGGTGATCGAGAGCGCCCGCAACGTCCTGGGCATGGAGGGCGCCAACAGCACCGAGTTCGACGACAAGGCCGTCGACCCGGTCATCGCCACCATGTCCGACCAGGAGGACGTCGTCGCCGGCGAGCGGGACATGGGCGGCACGATGCGCCTGGGCCTGTACCCGGCGGACCTGGGCGAGGGCACCCTGGCCCGGGAGGTCTACGACGGCGAGGCGCAGGTCTCCGAGCGCCACCGCCACCGCTTCGAGGTCAACAACGCCTACCGCGCCAAGCTTGAGGGGGCCGGCCTGGTGTTCTCCGGGCTCTCCCCTGATGGCAAGCTGGTGGAGTACGTCGAACTGCCCCGGGACGTCCACCCGTTCTTCATCGCGACGCAGGCGCACCCGGAGCTGCGCTCCCGCCCGACCAAGGCCAACCCGCTCTTCCGCGGTCTGGTCGCCGCCGCTCTGGAGCACAGGAACTCCTAGGCCGGATCCGGGTGGGGGACACGAGCCTGAGAGGCGAACGCATGGTCAGTGACACCCACCCGGACGGCCGTCGCACGGGGGCGGACGCCAAGATCGCGGACGCCCCCGACGCATGGCCGGTCGAGCGCTCCGAGGAGCGCTACCAGGGCCGCAAGTGCGGGATGCGCACGGACTGGGTGGTGATGCCCGGCGCCGACGGGGAGGGCACGTCCCTGGCCGCCCGCGACTACATGGTCCACCCCGGCGCCGCCGCGACCCTGGCCCTGGACGAGGACGGCCGGATCCTGCTGCTGCGCCAGTACCGGCACGCCGTCAGGCACACCATGTGGGAGCTGCCCGCCGGGATGATCGACGTGGAGGGCGAGGACCCGCTGCTCACCGCCCAGCGGGAGCTGGTCGAGGAGGCGGGGCTGCGCGCGCGGCGCTGGCACGAGCTCGCCGACTTCTTCCCCTCCGTGGGCTTCTCCAACGAGCGCATCCACGTCTACCTCGCCCGGGACCTGTCCGAGGTCCCCGCGGCGGAGATCGACTTCGTCCGCGAGCACGAGGAGACCGACCTGGCGGCCGAGTGGGTGCCACTGGACGAGGCCGTGCGCCTGGTCATGGACGGCCGGCTGCACAACGCGTCGTCGATCATCGGGATCCTGGCCGCCCAGGCCGCCGCCGCGGACGGCTTCGCCTCCCTGCGCGACCCCGCCGGAG
This sequence comes from Nocardiopsis sp. NRRL B-16309, assembly GCF_001279585.1. GTDB lineage: Bacteria > Actinomycetota > Actinomycetes > Streptosporangiales > Streptosporangiaceae > Nocardiopsis. Next base: position 30,353 of record NZ_LGEC01000092.1, read on the forward strand.
GCTGAGCCGTGGGCGAGGACGACGGGGTCGCCGCGCCGCTGGCGGAGGTGGCGTCCGCCTTCCTGGACCACCTCAGCGCCGAGCGCGCGCTGGCGACCAATACCCTGCTCGCCTACCGTCGTGACCTGCGCCGCTACACCCGCCACCTGACCGCCTCGGGCGTGGCCTACCTGGCCGACGTGGACGGGTCCCGGGTCGGCCGGTACCTCCAGGCCCTGCGCGAGGGCGACGAGGAGCACGTGCCGCTGAGCGCGGCCTCGGCCGGGCGCGCCCTGGCCGCGGTGCGCGGGCTGCACAGGTTCGCCGTGCGCGAGGGGTGGGCCGACCACGACCCGGCGGCGGAGGTCACCCCGCCGCCCCCGCCGATGCGGCTGCCCAAGGCCCTACCGCTGGAGGACGTGGAGCGCCTCCTGGACGCGGCCGGGCCGATGGCCGCCGCACCGGAGCGGGAGGGCGGCGGCGACGCGCCCCCGCACGGGGAGTCCGACCCGTCCTCCTCCGCTGCGGACGGGGCTCCGGGGGCGAGTGGCGGGTCCGGTGCGGGTGAGGCTCGGAGGGCTCCGGGCGGTCCGTCCGGCGGTGGCGGCGGCGACCGCGCGGCCCTGCTGGCGCTGCGCGACCGCGCCCTGCTGGAAGTCCTCTACGGCACCGGCGCCCGGATCTCCGAGGCGGTGGGCCTGGACGTCGACGACGTCTCCGACGCGGTGGCCGCCGAAAGGGCCGTGGGACTCGTGCGCTTCCGCGGCAAGGGCGGACGCGAACGCCTGGTGCCCCTCGGCTCCTACGCCCGCCGCGCCCTGTCCGCCTACCTCGTGCGGGCCCGCCCCGTGCTGGCCGCCTCGGCGACCAGGAGCGGAGGAGGCCCGGCCCTGTTCCTCAACGCGCGCGGCGGCCGGCTGACCCGCCAGGGCGGGTGGGCCGTCCTGGGCGCGGTCGCCGACCGGGCCGGGGTGGAGGGCGTCTCACCGCACACCCTGAGGCACTCCTTCGCCACCCACCTGCTCGACGGGGGCGCCGACATCCGGGTCGTGCAGGAACTGCTGGGGCACAGTTCGGTCACCACCACCCAGATCTATACGCTGGTCACGGTCGAGCACCTGCGCGAGGTCTATGCCGCGAGTCATCCCCGAGCGCGCCGGTGAACTGGCCGAACGACGCGAGAACGCCTGCTGCGCGGGGGAAGCGGGCACCGTGGAGTCCCCGTTCGACTTCCCCCCAGGGACGATGGCGTGGGATTCTACCGACAGGTTTACGTTGATGTGCGCCGTGTCGGCGTTCTAGAGTCGCCGCACGGCGGTACGTTGCTGTCGACATATTGAGTTTCCGACGGCGGCCAGGCGCAGGGGCACGGCATCCCTTCGGGCCGTGGCCGGTCCGTAGGGGAGGTCCAGGGTTGTGAACTGGTCGGAGGACGACGTGGCTGCGAACACCGCACCCGTCGGCGAGGGGGACCTCGTCGACCCGGTGACCAATCCCTGGGGCACGACACGCAACACGGGGGCGGATCTGCACACCACAAGACCGGAACGGACCTATCCGGAGCCCGAGCCGCTCGACGAACACGGCCCGGCACGGATCGTAGCACTCTGTAATCAGAAGGGTGGCGTCGGTAAGACCACCACCACCATCAACCTCGGTGCGGCCATCGCCGAGTGCGGCAGGCGCGTGCTGCTGGTCGACTTCGACCCGCAGGGAGCGCTCTCCGTCGGTCTCGGCCGGCTGGACCCGCGCGAGCTGGACCTGACCGTCTACAACCTGCTCATGCAGCGGGACGTGACGGTCGAGGACGTCCTGCTCAAGACCGACATCGAGGGCCTCGACCTCATTCCGAGCAACATCGACCTGTCGGCCGCCGAGGTCCAGCTGGTCGGTGAGGTGGCGCGCGAGCAGATGCTCGGCCGCGCGCTGCGCCCGGTCATCGACGACTACGACGTCGTCCTGATCGACTGCCAGCCGTCGCTGGGCCTGCTGACCGTCAACGCGCTCACCGCGGCCGACGGCGTCATCGTGCCGCTGGAGTGCGAGTTCTTCGCGCTGCGCGGCGTGGCGCTGCTGATGGACACCATCCAGAAGGTCCAGGAGCGCCTCAACGAGGACCTGGTCATCGACGGCTTCCTGGGCACCATGTACGACCCGCGCACGCTCCACGCGCGTGAGGTGCTGTCCACGATCATCGACGGATTCGGCGACAAGGTGTACGGCACGGTCATCAACCGCACCGTGCGCTTCCCGGACGCCACCGTGGCGGGCGAACCCATCACCCGGTTCGACTCGTCGTCGGCCGGGGCCAACGCCTATCGGGATCTGGCCAAGGAGGTGCTGGCGAGGTGGCCTCTCAGCGGTCACGGCGCGTGACCCTACCGGGGGCGGACGAGCTGTTCTTCCGCCCCTCAGGCGGCGCGGAGGACGCGTCGCCCGTGGAGACCGAACGCCAGTACACGGCACCGGAGCAGAAGAGTCCGCCCGAGACGACGGCGCGCCGCAGGCGCAGGATCATCGCCCAGCCGGACGGTGCGCCCAAGCCGAGCGGACGCCAGCGCCACGACGAGAAGATCACCGTCTACATCTCCGGGCCCGAACTGCTGGCCCTGGAACAGACCCGGCTGTCGCTGCGCGCGGAGCACGGGCTGTCGGCCGACCGGGGCCGCCTCGTCCGCGAGGCCGTCGCGGTCCTGCTGGCCGACTTCGAGGAGAACGGCCAGACCAGCATGCTGGTCAGGCGACTGAGCGAGGACTAGCGCCCGCACTGGCATCGGAGGGGGTGCCGGTTCGGGAACGAAGGGACGCGGGTGTCACCGGTCGGATCCGACCGGTGACACCCTTGACGTATGAGTGAGACGACGCGGGGCCGCGGCCATGGCGGCTGAGCGGGCGCACGGGGGCGACGACACCGACGAGGTGGACGAGCACGCCTTCCAGGTGCACCTGGACAACTTCGAGGGACCGTTCGACCTGCTCCTCGGGTTGATCTCCAAGCACAAGCTGGACATCACCGAGGTGTCGCTGTCGAAGGTCACCGACGAGTTCATCGCGCACATCCGGGCGCACGGGGACGCCTGGGACCTGGACCAGGCGAGCAACTTCCTGCTGGTCGCGGCCACCCTGCTGGACCTGAAGGCGGCACGGCTGCTGCCGCGCGGCGACGTGGAGGACGAGGGCGACCTGGCGCTGCTGGAGGCCCGCGACCTGCTGTTCGCCCGCCTGCTGCAGTACCGGGCCTACAAGGAGGTCGCGGCCCTGATGCGCGACCGGCTGGCGGCTCAGGGGCGCAGGTACGCGCGGGCGGTGCAGCTGGAGGAGCGGTTCGCGGCGATGCGGCCGGACGTGCTGTTCAAGCTCGGTCCGCAGGAGTTCGCCGCGCTCGCGGGGATGGTGTTCACCCCCAAGGAGCCGCCGAGCGTCCCGGTCACGCACATCCACCAGACCAAGACCTCCGTCAAGGAGCAGGGCGAACTGGTGGTGGCGGCGCTGCGCGAGCACGGGCGGCTGACGTTCGTCGAGCTGACCGACGGCTGTACAGATACCTTCGAGGTCGTCGCCCGCTTCCTGTCCCTGCTGGAGCTGTACCGGGCGAGCAACGTGGCCTTCGACCAGCCCGAGCCGCTGGGGGAGCTCATCGTGACCTGGACCGGCGGCGACGCCGAGGTCGAGGTGGACACCGAGTACGACGACACCGTGGAGGCTGAATGAGCGCCGACGGCACGACCGATGTGGGTGATGTCTCCGCCCCCGCCACCCTGCGCCGGGACCTGGAGGCGGTGCTGATGGTGGTGGACACGCCCGTGTCGGAGTACGAGCTGGCCCGGGCCCTGGACGTCCCCCTGGACGTGGTGACCCGGACGCTGGAGGACCTGTCGCGGGAATACACCGAGCAGGGGCGCGGTTTCGACCTGAGGGCGGTGGCCGAAGGGTGGCGCGTGTACACGCGGCCCGAATGCGCCGACGTCGTCGAGCACTTCCTCAAGGAGGGGCAGGAGGTGCGGCTCACCCAGGCCGCACTCGAGACGATGGCGGTGGTGGCCTACCGACAGCCGGTCTCCCGGGGCAGGGTCTCCGCCGTACGCGGTGTCAACTGCGACGGGGTTATGCGTACCCTCGTACTGAGGGGCCTGATCGAAGAGGCCGGACACGATTCCGAATCCGGTGCGCTGCTGTATCGGACCACCTCCTATTTCCTGGAACGGTTGGGCCTGCGAGGCCTCGACGAGCTGCCTGATCTGGCGCCGTTCCTCCCCGACGACATCGAAGGTCTAGACGACACCGGTGAGCACACCTAACGACAGTTCCCGCGGTGCGCGGGACGACGCCCCGCGCGGTGAGCGCGGCGACTACGACAAGCGCGGCGGCCAGGGCGGCCGCGGCGAGAGGGGCGACGACCGGGCGCGCGGCGGATTCCGCGGCGACCGGGGCCCCCGCAACCGAGACGACCGCCGTTCCTTCGGCGGAGACCGCGACCGCGGCCGTGGTGGATACCAGGGCCGCGATGATCGCGGTGGCTACAAGGGTTCGCGTGACCAGGGCGGTGAGCGCCGTTCGTTCGGCGGTGACCGTGACCGCGACCGCGGTGGGTACCAGGGTCGGGACGACCGTGGCGGCTACCGCCGCGACCGCGGTGGGTACCAGGGTCGGGACGACCGTGGCGGCTACCGGGGTTCGCGTGACCAGGGTGGCGACCGTGGCCGTGGCGGTTACCAGGGCCGTGATGACCGTGGCGGTTACAAGGGTTCGCGTGACCAGGGTGGCGAGCGCCGTTCGTTCGGCGGTGACCGTGACCGCGACCGTGGTGGTTACCAGGGTCGCGATGACCGTGGTGGCTACAAGGGTTCCCGTGACCAGGGTGGTGACCGTCGTTCGTTCGGCGGTGACCGTGACCGCGACCGTGGCGGCTACCAGGGTCGGGATGATCGTGGTGGCTACAAGGGTTCCCGTGACCAGCGTGACGATCGCCGGTCCTTCGCGGGAGACCGCGACCGCGGCGGCTACCGGGGTTCGCGTGACCAGGGTGGCGACCGTGGCCGTGGTGGTTATCAGGGCCGTGATGACCGTGGTGGTTACAAGGGTTCGCGTGACCAGGGTGGTGACCGTCGTTCGTTCGGCGGTGACCGTGACCGCGACCGTGGTGGATACCAGGGTCGGGACGATCGTGGTGGCTACCGGGGTTCGCGTGACCAACGTGATGATCGTGGCCGTGGCGGCTACCAGGGCCGTGATGACCGTGGTGGTTACAAGGGTTCCCGCGATCAGGGTGGTGACCGTCGTTCGTTCGGCGGTGACCGTGACCGCGACCGTGGTGGATACCAGGGTCGGGATGATCGTGGTGGCTACAAGGGTTCCCGTGACCAGCGTGACGATCGCCGGTCCTTCGCGGGAGACCGCGACCGCGGCGGCCACAAGGGCCCCCGTGGCCAGGGCGGCGACCGTGGACGCGGCGGGTACCAGGGCCGCGACGACCGCGGCTCCGACCGGGGCCCCCGCAACCGCGACGACCGCCGGACCTCCGGTGGCGACCGCGACCGGCGGGACGAGCGCCGTTCGGACGACCGGCCCCAGAAGCGTGACGCCGCCCCCGCGGCCGGTGTCACGAAGGAGAGCCAGCTGTCCAAGGCGGCCCGCGAGCGCCTCAGCGCGCTGCGCGCCGACTACAACCCCAAGGACGAGGACCACCTCGGCGAGGACCGCGACTCCTACAGCGACGTCCAGGGCGGCATCCGCCTCCAGAAGGCCCTCGCCGCCGCCGGTGTGGCCAGCCGCCGCGCCAGCGAGGAGATGATCGCCGCCGGCCGTGTCTCCGTGGACGGACAGGTCGTCCGGCGCTTCGGCGCACGCGTCGACCCCGAGGCCTCGGAGATCCGCGTCGACGGCATGCGCGTCGTCACCGCTCCGGACAAGCTCTACTTCGCGCTCAACAAGCCGCGCGGCGTGGTCAGCACCATGTGGGATCCGGAGGGCCGTCCGACGCTGGCCGACTACACCGGCCAGACCGCGGAGCGCATCTTCCACGTCGGTCGTCTCGACACCGAGACCGAGGGCCTGATCCTGCTGACCAACGACGGTGAACTGGCCAACCGCCTGACCCACCCGCGCTACAAGGTCGTCAAGACCTACGTGGCCATGGTGCCGGGCCCGGTTCCCCAGCGCGTGGTCCGCGAGGTCAACAAGGGCGTCGAGCTCGACGACGGTCCGGTCGAGGTCGACTCGTTCCGCGTCGTCGACAACGACGCGCCCAAGGCCATGGTGGAGATCCGCCTGCACGAGGGGCGCAAGCACATCGTGCGCCGCCTGATGGAGGCCGTCGGCCACCCGGTCGCCGACCTCGCCCGCACCCAGGTCGGTCCCATCGACCTGAACACGCTCCAGCAGGGCACCATGCGGGCGCTGACCTCTCGCGAGGTGGGCGAACTCTACGCGGCCGCGGGCCTGTAGATACAGTTGACGGCGGTCACCGTGCGGACTCCCTCCGTGGCGGTGGCCGCCGTTCCCTTCTCCGGGGTACGGCCGGACAGAGCAAGGATGAGGCGGGATCGAACGTGGCGGTACGGGCCATCCGCGGTGCGGTGCAGGTCGACGCGGACGAACGCGAGCAGGTGCTGGAGGCCACGGCCGAACTGGTCTCCGAGGTGATGCGCCGCAACCAGCTGGTCACCGACGACGTGATCAGTGTGCTCTTCACGGCGACTCCGGATCTGACCTCCGAGTTCCCGGCCCTGGCCGCGCGCAAGCTCGGCTTCGCCGACGTGCCGCTGATGTGCGCGAGCGAGATCGACGTCCCGCACGCGTTGCCGCGCGTGGTGCGCCTGATGGCCCACGTGGAGATCGACCGGCCGCGCTCGGACGTGCAGCACGTCTACCTGCGCGGCGCACAGGCGCTGCGGCTGGACATCGCGCAATAGCACGGAAGCCGTCCCGCCCGGCGAGGCTCTACGCTGGGAGGACACACGCACGTCGGAGAGCGGGAGAGCAGTGGGTAACAGCAAGGGCGCGGACGGGGCCGCGGACCACCGGCCCGCGGTGGGCCGGGTCGCGGTGGTCGGGACCGGGCTCATCGGCACGTCGATCGCGCTCGCACTGCGCGCCCGGGGGGTCGAGGTCCTGCTGTCGGACCCGGACGCCGCTTCGGTGCGCCTGGCCTGCGACCTGGGGGCCGGCCGCGTCCTGGACGAGTCGGCGCAGACCCGCCCGGTCGACATCGCGGTCATCGCCGCGCCGCCCGCGGTGATCCCCGCGGTCCTGCGGGGCGCCCAGGACCGCGGTCTCGCCCACGTGTACACCGACGTGGCCAGTGTGAAGGCGAGTGTGCTGGCGGAGGCCGAGCGGCTCGGCTGCGACATGGCCACGTTCGTTCCCGGCCACCCGATGGGCGGGCGGGAGAAGCACGGCCCCGGAGCGGCCAGGGCGGACCTGTTCCTGGGCCGCTCGTGGGCCCTGTGCCCCACGGGCAAGGCGGGCGCGGAGACCGTGGCCGCCGTCGCCGAGCTGGCGAGGCTGTGCGGCGCGGACCCGCTGGTGCTGGAGGCCGAGGCGCACGACCGCGCGGTCGCCCTGGTCTCCCACGCCCCGCACGTGGCCTCCTCCGCGGTGGCCGCCCGGCTGCTGTCGGGCGACGACACCGCGCTGACCCTCGCCGGACAGGGCGTGCGCGACGTGACGCGCGTGGCCGGCGGGGACCCGGCCATGTGGACCGAGATCCTCACGCACAACGCCGTTCCGGTCGCCGACGTCCTGCACGGGATGGCCGCCGACCTGGCCGCGACCGCCGACGCGCTGCACGCCCTGGCGCGGGCCCGGGACGGGGCCGGCGACGAGGTCCTGGAGCCGGTGCGCGACCTGCTCGCCCGTGGCCGCTCCGGCCAGGAGCGCCTGCCCGGCAAGCACGGCGGGGTCAAGCTGCCCGACTACGCGGTCCTCCCCGTCGTCATCCCGGACGAGCCCGGTGTGCTGGGGCGCATGTTCGCGGTGGCGGCCGACGCCGGGGTCAACATCGAGGACGTCCGGATCGAGCACACACCCGGCCTGCCGCTGGGTGTGGCCCAGCTGTACGTGCTGCCCGCCGCCGTGGACCCGCTCGCCCGCGCCCTGTCCGACGACGGCTGGTCCGTGCACGCCGGAGCCTGAGGGCACGGGGGTCCGGGAGGGGCGCCGCCACAGGTAGGCTGGTGCGTTGGTAGGCGGTATCGGTAGCGGGGAGACAGCGGCAGTGAACGTGCAGGACGGCAACCAGGGCATCGTCATCGCGATCGACGGTCCCTCCGGCTCGGGCAAGTCGAGCACGGCCAAGGGCGTCGCCCGGGCACGGGACCTGCGCTACCTGGACACCGGCGCCATGTACCGGGCCCTGACCTGGTGGATGCTGGACCACGGGGTGGACGTCAACGACGCCGCCGCGGTGGCCGCGCTCGTCGAGGAGCCCGTCATCGAGATGGGCACCGACCCCTCCGCGCCGACCGTGACCGTCGACGGCCGCGACGTGGCCGCCGAGATCCGCGGCAAGGACGTCACCGGCAGTGTCAGCGCCGTCTCGGCCGTGCCGGAGGCGCGTGCCCTGCTGGTGCGCACCCAGCGGGAGGTCATCGAGGCGGCCCGGCGCGAGAGCGCCGGGATCGTGGTCGAGGGCCGTGACATCACGACCGTGGTGGCGCCGGAGGCTCCCGTCAAACTGTTCCTGACCGCGAGCGCGCAGACCCGTGCGCTGCGGCGCAGCAAGGAGGTCCGCACCAGCGACGTCGCGGCGACGCAGGCCGACCTGGCGCGGCGCGACCAGCTGGACTCCAGCCGGGCGCACTCGCCGCTGACCCAGACCGCCGACGCCACCGAGCTGGACACGACGGGGCTGAGCCTGGACGAGGTCATCGGCCTGGTCGTGAAGCTGGCCGACGAGGCCGGCCAGGCCCGCGGGGCGTAGCGGCCCTTCGGCCCGGGACCCGCTCCCGGAGCCGGGACCCGGGGGCGGGCGTGGTGACCGGCCCCCGTCCGTGGCCGTGCGCCGGTCAGACCGGTCACATCACCCGTCGTGGCCCCTTCACCGGGGAACAGACGAACATCCGCGGGGGTTCTTCCCCGTGGCCAGTACACGGGTGCCGTCGGCATCCGTGCGGCCCGTCCGCGCCGCAGAGCGCGGACACCGACCACGCACGTTCCCGCGGCACGCATCCTGGGCGCGCGGGAACCTACGTACCGGGAGAGCAGTACATGAGTGACTTCGACATGTCCGACGTCGGCTTCGACGAGGAGCGGGACGGCGCGGCGCCGCCCCTGCCCGTCGTGGCGGTGGTCGGACGACCCAACGTGGGCAAGTCCAGCCTCGTCAACCGCATCATCGGCCGCCGCGAGGCCGTGGTCGAGGACGTGCCGGGGGTGACCCGCGACCGCGTCGCCTACGACGCCGAGTGGCAGAACGCGAAGTTCACTCTCGTGGACACCGGCGGCTGGGAGACCAGCGTGACCGGTCTGGCCGCGATGGTCGCGCGCCAGGCCGAGTACGCGGCGCAGACCGCCGACGTGATCCTGTTCGTGGTCGACGCGACCGTGGGCATCACCGACGCCGACGCGGCCGTGACGCGCGTTCTGCGCTCGACCAAGCGCCCGGTGGTCCTGGCCGCCAACAAGGTCGACGGGCAGATGCAGGAGTCGGACGCCCTCGACCTGTGGAACCTCGGCGTGGGCGAGCCCTTCGCCATCAGCGCCCTGCACGGGCGCGGTACGGGCGACATGCTCGACGCCGTCGTGGCGGCCTTCCCCGAGACCCCCGAGGGCTCGACCGACGACGACGCCGAGGACGGCCCGTCCCGGATCGCCCTGGTGGGGCGGCCCAACGTGGGCAAGTCCAGCCTGCTCAACCGGCTCGCCGGCGAGGACCGCGTCGTGGTGGACTCGGTGGCCGGGACCACGCGCGACGCCGTCGACGAGCTGATCGAGCTGGGTGGCAAGACCTGGAAGTTCATCGACACCGCCGGTATCCGCCGCCGGTTCCGCGCCCTGCAGGGGGCCGACTACTACGCGACCATGCGCACCGGCTCCGCCCTGGAGCGGGCCGAGGTGGCGGTGGTCCTGATGGACGTCAGCGAGCCGCTGGCGGAGCAGGACATCCGGGTCGTGGAGCAGGTCGTGGAGGCCGGGCGCGGCCTGGTGCTGGCGTTCAACAAGTGGGACATCCTCGACGAGGAGCGCCGGATCTACCTGGAGAAGGAGATCGACCGCCAGCTGGCGCGGGTCTCCTGGGCTCCGCGGGTGAACATCTCCGCGCAGACCGGCCGCCACATGGAGAAGCTCGTCCCGGCGATCGAGACGAGCCTGGCCGGGTGGGGGCAGCGCATCCCGACGGGCCAGCTCAACAACTGGCTCAAGGAGCTGGTGGCGGCCACGCCGCCGCCGGTGCGCGGCGGCAAGCAGCCCAAGATCCTGTTCGCGACGCAGGCGGGTGCGCGTCCGCCGCACTTCATCCTGTTCACGACCGGGTTCCTGGAGGAGAACTACCGCCGCTTCATCGAGCGCCGCCTGCGGGAGGACTTCGGGTTCGAGGGGTCGCCGCTGCACATCAGCATGCGCATCCGTGAGAAGAAGGGCGCGACCCCGGGGCGCGCCTCCAAGGGAAGCGTGCGTCCGGACCGCAAGCCGCGCGGTCGCCGCTGAGCGGGACCGGCGACAGGCCGGAGGGGGCGCCTCCCGTGCGGAGGCGCCCCCGTCGTGTGTCCGGGGCCGGATCGCCGCCTGGCGCTCCGCGCCACGTGCCCGGTGTCCGCGCCTGCCGCTCGGCGCGCGGGGCGCGTCGCGCGGGTCCGGGGTCGGGTGCCCGCCGCCCGGACCCGTCGCCCGGTGTCCGTTGCGTGCCTTCCCCGTGCCCGGTCACCCGTCCGTGGGCAGGCGCCGGACGTTGCTCGGCCGGGGGAGGGGCTCTCCGTCGGGCCCCTTCCTCGGGTAGGGCAGCCGGGCGGAGAGCGCGGGGTCGCGGTCGGGGACCGGGATGTGCGGTGCGCCCGGCAGCGGCCGACCCGCGCTCTCCTTCATCCGCCACACCACGAGCAGCCCGACCGCGCCCGCGATCATCACGAGCCACGCCGGCGAGTACAGGTTGCCGGTCGACTGGACGAGCGCCTCGGCGATCAGCGGCGTCGTACCGCCGAACAGCGCGACGGAGACGTTGAAGCCGATCGCCAGCGCTCCGTAGCGCACCTTCGTCGGGAAGAGCGCCGGGAGGGAGGCCGGGGCGCTGCCGGAGAAGTGCACCAGGGTGACGGCCAGGACCAGCACCCCGAGGGCGACCGCGAGCATGCTGCCGCGCTGGAGGAGCCAGAACGCCGGCAGGGACAGCACGATGGAGAACAGGCACCCGGACAGCAGGACGGGTCTGCGGCCCACACGGTCGCTCAGGCGCCCGAAGAACGTCACCGCCACGAGCATGAACACCATGGCGGTCAGCGTCATGACCAGGCCCAGGGTGGAGCTGTAGCCGAGTTCGGCGTCGAGGTAGGTGGGCAGGTAGGCCGTCACCATGTAGTTGTTGACGTTGAAGACCATGACGAGCCCGACGCACAGCAGGAGCGCGGGCCACTGGCCGAGGATCGTCTCCCGGAACTGCCCCTTGCGGCGGTGCCCCTCGGCGTCCTTGCCGAAGCCCTCCGTGTCCTGCGCGAAGACCGGTGTCTCCTCCAGCCTCAGCCGCAGGTACAGGCCGACCGCGCCCAGCGGCAGGGCGAGCAGGAAGGGCACCCGCCATCCCCAGTCCGTCATGGCGTCCGCACCCAGCAGGAGGGTCATGACCGTGACGATCGAGGCGCCGCCGACGTACCCGCTGACCGTGCCGAACTCCAGCCAGGACGCGAGGAAGCCGCGGCGGCGGTCGGGCGCGTACTCGGCGATGAAGGTCGTGGCGCCGCCGTACTCACCGCCCGTGGAGAAGCCCTGGACCATGCGGGCGACGAGCAGCAGGATCGGCGCGGCGACGCCGATGGTGGCGGCGGACGGGATGAGCCCGATGGAGAAGGTGCCGACCGCCATCAGGAGCATGGTGGCGGCCAGGACCCGCTTGCGGCCGACGCGGTCGCCGAGCGGGCCGAAGAACAGGCCGCCGAGGGGGCGTACGAGGAAGGCCGCGGCGAAGGTGGTGAAGGTCGCGATGAGCTGGACGCCCTGCGACTGGGACGGGTAGAAGACCAGACCGATGGTGACGGCGAGGTAGCTGTAGACGCCGAAGTCGTACCACTCGGTGGCGTTGCCGATGGCGGCGGCCGTGACGGCCTTGCGTGTGGTCCGGTGCTCGGTCACCAGGACCGGTGGCCGATGGCTCGGGTGGTCGCTCACGTCTGCCCCCTCAGGAATGTCACTCAAAACACATAGTTAATCACCATAAGTAAGAACATCGTGGACATCGCCCGTGTCGTGGCGGCGGTAGCGTGACGGTAGGGCGGAAGGGGAACGCATGCTCAAGGTGCTCGTGAGTGCCTGCCTGATGGGTCGGCGGGTCCGCTATGACGGGCGGGCCAAGACGGTCGAGGACGACGCCCTCGACCGCTGGAGGGCCGAGGGGCGGCTCGTGGTGCACTGCCCGGAGATCGCGGGCGGACTGGCGGTGCCGCGGCCACCGGCCGAGATCGAGCCCGGCGCGGACGCCGACGCGGTCCTCGACGGCCGGGCGCGCATCCTCACCCCGGACCGGGTCGACGTGAGCGACCACTTCGTCTCGGGGGCGCGTTCGGCCCTGGCGACCGCCCAGGCCCACGGCGCGGTCATGGCGATCCTGAAGGAGTCCAGCCCCTCGTGCGGGTCCCACGAGGTCTACGACGGCACGTTCGGGGGCCGCAAGGTGCCCGGTGCCGGAGTCACGGCCCGCCTGCTCGCCGAGCGGGGCGTGGCGGTGTTCAACGAGGACCAGATCGCCGAGGCCGTCGCCCACCTGGAGGGGCTGGAGGGTTCCGAGCGCCCGGGGGAGCCGTGAGTGCGTGAGGGGACTCGGGAGCGGGTCCGGGGTCTGCGCGCGAGGGCGTCCGGCACTGGGAATCCTGGTGTGAGCGCCCTGGATCGTGCGGTAGAGTTTCACCTGTTGGCGGGGCCGGAGACGGCGCCCGCCCAGCGGCCGGGACGTAGCGCAGTTTGGTAGCGCACTTGACTGGGGGTCAAGGGGTCGTGGGTTCAAATCCCGCCGTCCCGACAGAGAAGTAGCAGGTCATGGAGGGGCTCGTCGTCAGACGGGCCCTTTTCTGCGTCTGCGGTGGGTGGACGTTGGGTTGAACCGGGGCCGGATGGGTGTCAGCCCACGTCGCGCAGGATGGCGTCCATGGCCTTGGCCGCCGACCGGTGTACCGGTCGCAACTGATGCCGGTAGACGCGCTCCGTCGTGTCAGTGCCGTCATGACCCGAGCGAACGGATGTCAGTGATCGTCCAACTCGACGAACCGGTTCACCCATGCCCTGAACCGATCGTCGGACTCCTTTCGCCCGGCCCACAGCGCGTGCGGGTCCTCCGGTGGCCCAAGGCCGAAATTCTGGTTCAACCAGGTGAGGAACCCATGGTGGCCGTCGCTGTGATCCTCAACGTCTCCGGAGGCAAGGAACCCGACGTCAGCGAAGGGTTCACTGTCGATGGCCAGAAGCTGGAACAGCTCCATCAGGTTTCGCGCGATCACATAGAGATCTCCTTCATCGCCGACCAGGACGACGGGCAGAGCGGCCAGATCGGCCCGATCGTCGCACCGCCACAGCGCGTAGCCGGAGCCGGAGCCGTTGGCCTGCGCGAAGGGAATGAACCGGCTCAGGAACTCCGGATGCTCCGACCAGGTGTGGAGGCCGGCGTCCGCGCCGTACTCGCGCAGCTCGAAACCCTCCGAGTAGTAGACCGGACCGATCCGGTCCGCGAACTCCTTGAGCAGGTTCAGTTCCGGGATCGGCGAGTACGCCTCGCTCATGTGGCCTCCTTGCCGGGCTGGGACGCCTGGCGCGGTCGTGGGCGTCCTGCACTGGCCAGGTGATGCTATCGACGCCGGGGACGATTGGGTGGTGCCGCCAACCATCGTGCGCTCTCCACCGCCACGACCAGCGACGATGAGCCACTCGTCGATGAGGATCGATCTACGTCTGGAGTAGCGGGTCGGGGAGGGGTTCGCCACAGGCGGGCCTCTCTTCGCCGTACCGGTAGGAAGAGCGGTGCGCGTCGGATTCCGCGGCGTGATGCGGTGCCGTGGCGTGCCGCCCCGGCCATGAGCCATCGTCTGTGTCGGGAGTGGAACGCCTGGCCGCCATGGGGGCGATGTCCGGCATTAGGTATATGACGTCGATATCTCGTATTGTCTCCTGTGCATCCGCCGCCCCGATGGCACCTTCACGCTGGTGCCGTGAGTGGCGTGAGCCGGCGCCGGGCCCCCTCCCCCGCCCCCAGTGGCTTCTCGCGTCTCGGGCTCGCCCGCGGTACGACCCATGGAGCTCGCATGAACCGGACCCCCGTCCCGTCCCCCGCCGACGCCCGGCGCCGCCCAGGCGTGCGCTCGGCCACCGGAGCGCTGGCCCTGGCGCTGGCCGCCGTGCTCCTCGCGCCGGTCGACGTCCACGCGGAGCCCGATGTGGACGAACTGGACATCGACGGGCTGACCGAGCGGGCGGAGGAGCTGGAGGAGTCCTACGACGGCGAGCTCCTGCAGTTCACCGAGATCAAGGAACGCGCCGAGCGGGCCGAGGCGGACCTGGAGGAGGTCGAGGAACAGCTCGATCGCTCACGCTCCGGCGTGGTCCACATCGCCGCCGCGCGCTACAAGAGCTCCGGTCTGGACCCGGCCCTGGAGATGTTCTTCAGCGCCTCTCCCGAGCAGATGTTCCAGGACACGGCCACGGTCGAGCAGCTCGGCCGCAACCAGTCGGGTCAGATCGCCGAGCTGGTGGAGCTGCAGGCCGAGCGCGAGGAGACCGCTGAGGAGGCCGCGGAGGAGCTGGCCGAGGCCGAGGACCTGATCGACACCCTGGAGGAGCAGCGCGAGGAGGTCGAGGAGGCCATCGAGCGCTATGAGGAGGAGCAGGTCCCCGAGGAACCGGAAGGCGGGGTCTCGGGCACCATCCCCGAGAGCGTCAAGGGCTGGGGGTTCGACGGCGCGACCCCGCGCATGGCCGCCATCCGCGACGAGGTCATCCTCAGCGTCGGCGTCCCCTACGAGGTCGGCTGCGCGCGCAACAGCGCCGACGACCACGGAACGGGCCAGGCGTGCGACTTCATGGTGGCGGTGATCGGCACCCACCCCAGTGCGGGCAACCGCTCCACGGGCAACGCCATCGCCCAGTACGCGATCGACAACGCCGGCCGGCTCGGGGTCAAGTACGTGATCTGGGAGCAGCGGATCTGGCAGCCCTCCAGCGGCCAGTGGGTGGCGATGAGCGACCGCGGCAGCGTGACGGAGAACCACTACGACCACGTGCACATCTCGTCCTACTGACGAGTCTGGACCGCGCGGTCCAGGCCCGAGGGTGCCGACCCAGGGTGCCCGGCGCGACGGCCCCGCAGTACGGGTTCCGCCCGCTGCCACGTTGTCGACCGACCATGGGGAAGGGCAGTGGCGCGGACCCCCGTGCAGCCGTACGCGGCACGACGTGGTCGTCTGTCGCTCCGGTGACCTCGGCCCGGTCGTCCGCGGCCGGTCGTGGACGACCGGGCGCCTCGGCCGAGCGATCGGTCGGGGCGGTGGGGGCGGACGCGCGGTGCGATCCACTCCGGGAATGCGATAAGGTTTTACCCGTTGGCGGGGCCGGAAGCGGCGCTCGCCCAGTGGCCGGGACGTAGCGCAGTTTGGTAGCGCACTTGACTGGGGGTCAAGGGGTCGTGGGTTCAAATCCCGCCGTCCCGACAGAGGAATAGCAGGTCAGCGAGGGGTCCGTCGTCAGACGGGCCCCTCGCTGCGTCTTGGGTGGGGCTGCCCCGGGACGTGGCGCCGCCCGCTGGTTCGCCGACCGGACCGTTTCCGGACGCTGATTGTTCTTGTCGAATTCATGTTCGGCCTCCGCTGCGGGAGAGCGTTATGAAAGGGACAAAGCGGGTGCTGGTTCCGATGCTGTATTCGCACGAACCCGCTCTTGCTCCCGGTGCCTCGTGCTCCGCGGTGGCCGAAATTCCCTCCATCAGGACAGTAGGGAATTGACGTGAGTCCTTTAGTTCGCGAAGGATGAGTTGAGCCCCCATCGTGGCATGGACTGCATCACTCGTTGCGGGGGCGCCGCATAACAGTTCAAAAGCGACAAGGAGGACTTGATGAAGCTGCTCGGTTCCCTCGTGGCCGCGTTCGCGGCCGCCGCCGCGGCGGTACTCGTCAGCGCGGTTCCGGCCCAGGCCGCCACCGGTGAGATCGTCGTGTTCACCACCGAGCTGGAGGAGGTCACGACCTACCAGGACCCCGAGTCCGGGAGCTGCCGGCATCTCCCGTTGACCGCTCACGTGGTGATCAACCAGACCGACTCGGACGTGTTCATCCACGCCAACGCGTTCTGCTTCGGCCCCGGAGTGCTGGTCGCCCCCGACCGGGGCTGGCACGCTCCGCCCAGCGGGATGTTCAGCCTCTCCGTGGCCTGACTGAGATGTCCGTATTCGATCGCATTCGGAGGGCATTCTCCGCTTAAGGAAGAACACTTCCTTTGTGGAGAATTGTCGACCACATATTGAGGATCCGATTCCCCGGTTTTGGTTGCGGGTGCGGGTGTGCGCCATTGACCCTGCCCGGCCGTTGCCCGAAGCTGAGTCCGGTGCGCGTGAGTCCGGTGGGAGAAACAGATTGCACGGTGGACCCCGCCGGACTCCCGCGTGAGAAGTCCAGGCCCCGATGATGCTTTCGCAGAAAAGGACGCCGAAGTCGACCGGAAAGGCGTTGGTCCGCATTGCTGCACAGTTTCGTGGTCGGTATGGGCAGGTCAGGCGAGGGATTGCACCTGCCATCGCTGTCCAAGGCACGCGTCGCGGCCCCGGACCTCTTCGCCCCCGAACCACCGATCGCCTTCGACCCGTTCCGTGCGCCGGTTCCCGCCCCCGACGCGGTCATGGTGGACTCCCTGGAGCAGGCGGCCCGCCGCGTCCCACCGCATCGGACCGTCGTCCACCTGTGCACCCCGCCGCACATCCGCTCGGGCATGCTCGACCGCCTGGGCGAGCTCGGCTACCGCATGGTCATCGTGGAGAAGCCGCTGGCCCTGGACCTGGCCGGTCTCGCGGCCGTCGCACGGGTACGCCGACGCTGGGGCCTGGATCTCACGGTCACCACGCAGTGGCTGGACAGCGCGCTCACCCGGCGCCTGCGCACCGCGGTGGAAGGACACGAATTCGGCGGGCTGCGGGGCATCCGCGTCGTGCAGAACAAGCCCCGTTTCACCCGTAGCGCCCGGTCCCCGGGCCATCCGACCGCCTTCGACGTCGAGGTGCCCCACGCCCTGGCCGTCGTGCTCACCCTGGCCGGCGGTGCCAGCCTGGCCACCGCCTCCTGGGAGGACATGGTCACCGACGACAGGCACCTGCCCCGCCTGGGCCGGGCCCGCCTGCGGCTGGACCACCACTCGGGGGTGCGCACCGAGATCGATTCGGACCTGACCTCGCCCGTGCGCGAGCGCCGCATCACCCTGGAGTTCGACCGGGCCACCCTCGTCGGCCACTATCCGTGCGGGGACACCGATCACACCGCCCAGCTGCGCGTGGCCGTGGCGGGCCGAGAGGCGACCCGTTCGGTGTTCACCGACGACGCCCTGCCCTCCTTCATCCTCCGCGCCTACGCCCGTCACCAGCGCCTGCCCCTCGAACCCGGGACGCTGCCGGTGCACGTCGACGCCGTGCGGCTGCTCACCGAGGCCAAGGACCTGTGCGCGGTGCGCGAGCCGGACCCCGTCCTTCCCGAGGAGGTGCACAGTGTCCCCAGCGCCCTCTGAGCCCGCCTTCGGGCGGTTCCGCCCCGCCCTGGCCGGGATCGGCGACGAGGCCGCCCCCGACCTCGGCGGTCAGCTGGCCGCCCTCGCCCGGCTGCGGTGGAACCACCTGGAGCTGCGTACGGTCGACGGGGTACCCGTCGCCCTGATGGACGACGCGTCCTTCGCCCGCGCGGCGGAGCGGATCGACGCGGCGGGCGTCACCGTGGTCTGCGTCGCCGCCAAGATCGGTGACTGGTCCCGCCCGGTCACCGGTGACTTCAGCGCCGACCTGGTCGAACTCGACGTCCTGGCCCGCCGTTGCGGCCTCCTGGGCACCCGCCTGGTGCGCGTGATGTCCTACGCCTCGGGCGGACTGCCCGGGCCCGAGTGGGGCCGGCGGGCACGCGCGCGGTTGCGCGAGCTGGCCCTGCGCGCCGAGGACGCCGGGCTGGTGCTGGCACACGAGAACTGCACGGGTTGGGCGGGTGAGAGCGCCGACCGGATGCTGGACCTGGTCACCGGCATCGACAGCCCGGCGCTGCGCCTCCTGTTCGACACCGGCAACGGCGTCGCGCACGGCTACCCCGGGCCGCCGATGCTGCGCGCCCTCATCGACCACGTCGCACACGTGCACGTCAAGGACGCCGTGACCGGCCGCGACGGCACGGTGGGCTACGTCCTTCCCGGCACCGGCGAGGCCGGTGTGCCCGAGGTCCTGGAGCAGCTGGCCGAGCACGGCTACACCGGGGCGCTGTCGATGGAACCCCACCTGCACCTGCGTCCACACGCGGCCGACGACCGCGGCAGCGGGGACCACGGCTCGTTCCTCGCCTACGGGCGCGCACTGGAGAGCCTCGTGGACCGGGTCGCCACCGGTCGCACCACCGACGTTCCCCCCACCGGCTCCACGATGGCCACCTCCGCCTCCGCCAACCCCATTGGTCCCACCGACTCGGCCATGGCGACCGCTCCGACCACCGCCAGCCCCACCGGCCCCGCCGACTCCACCACCGGTCGCACCACCGATTCCACGAGGGCGACCGCGGCCGACGATCCGGCCGCGCGGTCCGCGAGAGAGGGGGCCGCCCGATGACCTCCGTGTTCACCAGTACCGACCACGACCTGCTGCTGCGACTGTTGCACCTGCCCACCGCGGGCCCCCTGGAGACCGGCCCCCGCGGGCCCGCGCCGCTGTTGCGCGAGGCACAGGCCGACTACGCCCACTGCGCCGGGGAGATCGGCTTCCGCGTCGTGCACCACGCCCCCGCCGAGCCCGCCGACCTGGACCGGCCGGACGTGCCCGCCCCCGTGCGCGAGGCGCTGGACACGCCCGGCTTCCTCGACGACCAGCCCAGCCTCGTCCTGCGGCTGGGCCCGGACCTGCCGCCCGCGCGCACCGTGATGTTCAACGTGCACCTGGACACGGTCGCCGGTCACCTGCCGGTCCACTTCGACGGCGAACGCTTCCACGGTCGCGGGGCGATCGACGCCAAGGGCCCCGCGGTGGCACTGCTGGCCGGTGTGCGCGCCGCCCGGGCACGGCGACCCGCCCTCGGCCGCGACGTCGGTGTGCTGATCCAAGCCGTGGCGGGGGAGGAGGGCGGCGCCATGGGCGTCCTCGGAACCCGGCCGCTGGTCGAGCGCGGCCACACCGGCCGGCTCAACGTCTTCTGCGAACCCACCGGGATGCGGTTCCTGCCGCGCAGTACGGCGGCGATGACCGCGCGCGTGGTCGTCGAGGGCGCCGACGCCGTCGACGACCGCCCCGCGGACGGCCACAACGCGAGCGTGCTCCTGGGCTTCCTCGCCCAGCACCTGGGCCGGGCCCTGGACCACGAGGCGGCCCGGGGCGCCGTGTGCGTGGCGGGTCTGCACACCGGGACGCTGCACAACCGGGTCTACGGCACCGGAGAGCTGCTGCTCAACCTCTCCTACGCCTCGGCCAGGGGCGGGGAAGTCCTGGAGAGGGCCCTGCGCGAGGCGCTGGACGACGGGCTCGACGCGTTCGCCAAGGACTTCGGCGGCACCGCGCTCTTCGCCCGCACCGCCGCCGACGCGCGCGCCATCACCCGACTGGAGTGGCGCAAGCGCGGTCTGCCCGTCCTGGACGACCGCGACCCCTGGGGGCACGCACTCCTGCGCGGCGCGGGGATAGCGCCGTGGCCGCCGGACGAACCGGCCTTCACCTGCGACGCCATCTGGATGTCGGGCCTCGGCGACGCCTGCACCGTGGTGCTCGGACCCGGCGACCTCTCCGGCAACAACGCGCACGCCCAGGGCGAGTTCGCGGGCGTCGGTGAACTCGCCGAGTTCGCCGACGCGGTGACCCGCCTGCTGCTCGCCTTCACCGACACGGCCGTCGCGGACCCCCCAGCCCGTTCTCCCGCACCCCTGATCGGAGGCTCGTGAAACCGCCTGTTCCCGCCGTACCGCTGATCGGAGGCTCGTGAACCCGTCCGTCTCCACCGCCCCCTCCGTCCCACCGAACCATCCACCCGCGTCCCAGAGCCCGCCCACGGTCCGGGTCCGCCACGACGACCTGTTCTCCTTCACCGCGGCGGTGTTCACCGACCGCGGCCTGGCACCCGCGAGGGCGCACGAGGCCGCGCGGGCGCTGTGCCACGGCGACCTCACCGGTCTGCGCTCCCACGGCCTGGCCAACCTGTCCCGCCTCTACCTTCCGCTGTTCGACGAGGGGCGCGTCGATCCCCGCGCCGAGCCCCGCACGGTCCGGGACCGCGGCGCCGCCCTGCTCGTGGACGCCCGCCGCGCGCTGGGGCTCTGGGCCGCGGGCGAGGCCATGGAACGGGCCGCCGAGCGCGCCGCCGAGTACGGGATCGGCGTGGTCGCCGTGCGCGGCGCCACCCACCTGGGCTGCGCGGGGCACCACGCGCTGCGCGCGGTCGACCACGGCATGATCGGACTGGTCGCCAGCAACTGCGGCGGCCAGCGCATCGCCCGGCCGCCCGGGGGCGCGGTGGCGATGCTGGGCACCAACCCCCTCAGCGTCGCCGCCCCGGCGGGCCCGCACCCGCCCTTCGTGCTCGACATGAGCACGACGGCCGCGCCCACCGGACGTGTCCGCCAGGCCGCCCGCGAGGGGCGCACCCTGCCCGAAGGGCTGCTGCGCGACGATCTGGGCGCCCCGGTCACCGACCCGCACGCCTTCGACGCGGGACGGGCCCACCTGATGTGGCTGGGCGGCGAGGCCGGGCAGTACAAGGGTTTCGGTCTCGGACTCATGGTCGAGGTGCTGTCCGCGCTCGTGCCCGGGGCGGGCACGGGCCCGGCGGACGAGGCGCTCGCGGGTGACGGGGGCCCGAGCGGTCGCGACGACGACATCGGCTTCTTCGTGGCGGCGGTCGCACCGGGCGCGCTGCGCGAGGGCGCCGCCGCCGACGCGGGGGCGATGTTCGGCGCGCTGCTGGCCTGCCCCGCGACCGACCCCTCCGCGCCGGTGCGCTATCCGGGCTGGCACGAGTACCAGCGGACCCGGGCGTGCCTGGACTCGGGCGTTCCCCTCGACGGGGCGCTCTACGACGAACTGGCCGTGGTCGCCGACCGTGCGGGCCTGGTCCTGCCCGCGCCCCTGGAGGAGTACTGATGTCCCCGCTGAACATCGGGGTGGTCGGCCTCGGCGTCATCTCGCGGTTCTACCTCGCCGCGCTGAGCGAGGCGCCGACGGTACGCCTGGCCGCGGTGTGCGACCGCGATCCGGCGGTGCTGGCCGCGCACACCGCGGGGGTGCCGCGGTACACCGACCACCTGCGGCTGCTGGAGGAGGGCGGGGTGGATGCCGTCGTGGTCACCGCGCCCAACGACGCGCACGCCCGGATCTGCGCGGACGCGCTGGAACGCGGAGTGGCGGTGTGCGTGGAGAAGCCGCTGGCCCTGGACACCGGGGAGGGGGAGGCGCTGACGGCACTGGCCCGCGAGCGCGGGGCGGTGCTGTTCACGGCCTTCCACCGGCGCTACAACTCCGCCGTCGCGCGGCTGCGGGAGGAGATCCGCGGGGCACGGGTCGAGGAGCTGACCGTGCGCTATCTGGAGCGGATCGAGGAGCACGCCGGTACCGACACCTGGTACCTGGACGCGAGCCGGTGCGGCGGCGGCTGTGTCGCCGACAACGGTCCCAACGCCTTCGACCTGGTCGAACTGCTGCTCGGCCCGGCCGAGATCGTCTCGGCGCGGATCGTCCACGACGCCGCCGGCACCGACCGGCGGGCCGACATCGTGCTGCGCGCCGGCGGCGCGCGGGCCCGGGTGCTGCTCGACTGGTCCTACGAGGGCGAGCGCAAGGACGTCGAGGTCCGACTGGCCGACGGCCGGACGCTGGCCGCCGACATGCTGGCGGGCCATCCCGGGTTCAAGGACTCCCTGTGGCATGAGTACTCCGGGATCGTCGGTGCCTTCGAGCGGTGTGTCCGGGACGGGTCGGACGAGGGCGGCGGCGGGCTTGCCGCCCTGCGGCTGGTGGGGGAGGCCTACCGGTCGGCGGAGGCGGTCGTCGGGGAGGGAGCGGCATGAACCCACAGGAGGACGGCCCCAAGCGGGCGGTCACCGCGACGCTGGTGAAGGTGCTCGTCCACGGGCGCACGGACCGGGGGATGCGGTTGGAACCGTACGCGAGCCGCTGCGTGCGCGCGGGCGAGCTGCACGAACTGGTCGCCACCGACCACACCGAGACCGACGCGGGGGCGCGGATCGACCGCGTCGGCTTCCTCGGTTTCGCGGAGATCACCGGCGCGGGCGTGCTGGACCGTGGCGACGAGGTCTGGATCGGCTCGCGCCGGGTCGGTGTGCTGTTGGGGTTCGACGCCTGCCACTTCCCCAACCACTACAACGTGCTCATCCACGCCGACCCGGTGCCGACCGGCCGGGACCTGGCCCTGGCGGCCGGGGAACCGCTGGTGTTCCGCCAGGGGCGGGGCGCCGACCACATCCCGGCGTCCGGCGACGGGCGCGCGTCCGACGACGGGCGTGCCCTCGCCTGCCCGGACGGCGCCGGCGGGGACCGTTTGTCCGAATATCCGTGAATTGTTTATCTGTGGGAACAGTAGAGGCGGTCGCAAAATGAAAATAATCGTCGCCTGACCTGTTTTAGAGGGCGCACTGACGGTAATATTCATCATGCAGACAGCGCCGGTTCCCGGCGATTCCCCCACTCTGGTTCTGCATTCATTCGTGGAATCCTTGAGCTGGGTTTCATAATAACTATGGAAGGAATATCTCATGGCAGTTGGAGTCAAGGAGAGCACCCGTCTCGAAGAGCGCTTCCGCCTCTGGGACGCGAACGGCAACGGCGTGATCGAGCGCTCGGACTTCGAGGCCGAGGCCGACGGCATCATCAACGGCCTGGGAGCACAGGGGTCCTCCCAGGCGGATGAGCTGAAGCGGGCCTACCTGGCCATGTTCGACCACCTGGCCAACGCGGCCGGCACGGACCGGATGGACAAGGCGCAGTTCCTCCGTGTCGCCGAGCAGGAGATCATCAACAAGGGCGACGCCGGGTTCGGCGCGGTCGTGGCACCGACCATCCAGGCGATCGTCAACGTGCTGGACACCAACGGCGACGGCGAGGTCAGCCCGTCGGAGATGACGAAGTGGTTCGACGCCATCGGTCTCGACCAGGCGGCCGCCGACGAGGCGTTCCGCCAGCTGGACACCGACGGCAGCGGGAAGCTCTCGGTGGCCGAACTGGTCGCCGCCGTCCGTGACTACCACCTCGGCAGGAACGACATCCCGCTCCTCGGCGCCTGACCCGCCCCGTCGGTCGCGGCGGCGGGTCCGGGCCCCGGCCCGCCGCCGCGACCGGCCCATGCCGGACACGCCCGCCGAACGCCGCTGCTCCACCGCACAGGAACGGAACCGTGGAGAAAACACTCCCCCTCGCCGAGCACGCCCGTGCCCGAAACAGAACCAAGGGCGCGCCCGTCCCCTTTTTCACCCAGGCCGACACGTTCAGGGAACTGTGGCCCGAGATTCGCGCCAATTGCACCCGGGTCCTGGACCGGGGAAAGTTCTCGCACGGATCGGTCGTCGCCGAATTCGAACGCGCGCTCGCCCGCTGGACGGGAGCCGCGCACGTGGTCGGCGTCAACTCCGGCACCGACGCCCTGGTCCTGCTGCTGCGCGCGGCGGGACTCAGACCCGGCGACGAGGTCGTCGTGCCCGCCTACACCTTCGTCGCCACGGCCACCTCCGTCGTGCTCGCCGGAGGAGTCCCGGTCTTCGCCGACATCGAGGAGCGCGGCTACGGGATCGACCCGCGCTCCGTGGACGCCGTGGCGACCCCGCGCACCCGCATGGTCATGCCCGTGCACCTGTTCGACCGCCTGGCCGACATGAGGGGCGTGCACGAGGTCGCGCGTCGGCGCGGACTGACCGTCGTGGAGGACAGCGCCGAAGCCATCGGCATGCGCCTGGACGGCACGCACGCCGGACTGCTCGGCACCGGCGGGGTGCTGTCGTTCTTCCCCGCCAAGACCCTGGGCGCGATCGGCGACGCGGGGGCCGTGCTCACCGACGACGACACCGTCGCCGAGTCCGTGCGCGCCCTGCGCCACCACGGCCGCGGCGGACGCACCCTCGACCACTTCCCCGGCATCTCCAACGCCACGGTCCTTCCCGGCTGCAACAGCAAGATGGACGACATCCAGGCCGCCGTGCTGCTCGCCAAGCTCGGACGCCTGGACGCCGGCATCGCCCGGCGGGCGGAACTGTCCGCCCGCTACGACGCGCGGTTGCGCGGGATTCCCGGTGTGCTCGCCGTCCCCGGGGACGCCGCCCCGCACCCGGGCGGAGACCGGGTGACCTACGTCCACCTCATCGAGGCCGAGGACCGCGACGCCCTCGCCGCGCACCTGGCCGCCCGGGGCATCGGGACCGAGACCTACTACCCGACCCCCCTGCACCTGCAGCCGTGCTTCGCCCACCTGGGCCACCGGGCGGGCGACTTCCCGCGCGCCGAGGCGGCGTGCGCGGCGGCCCTGGCGCTGCCGCTGCACGCCGACCTGTCCGACGCCGACCTGGACCGGGTGTGCGACGAGATCGAGCACTTCTACGCCGGGAGGCGAGCGTGACCGTTCCGACCGCCACGGCGAGCATCCCCTTCTTCCCGCCCGACCTGTTCGAAACCGACCGCGAGGCCCTGCTGGAGACGGTGTACTCCATCGGCACCGGAACCGAGCAGAAGTTCATCCTCGGAGAGCGCACCGCGCGCCTGGAGGAGGAACTGCGCGAGGGCCTGGGGGCGGGCGACGTCGTCGCCTGCTCCAGCGGGACCTCCGCCCTCACCCTGGTCCTGACGGCCATGGGCGTGGGCCCCGGGGACGAGGTCGTGGTCCCCGCCTTCGGCTGCGCCCCCCTGGCCAGCACCGTCGTCAACAGCGGCGCCCGCCCGGTCTTCGCCGACATCGACCCGCTCACCCTGACCGCGGACCCCGCCGCGGCCGCCTCGCTCGTCACCGCGCGCACCAAGGCGCTGATGCCCGCGCACATGTTCTCGTTCATGGCGGACATGCCGGGCTTTCGCGCGCTGGCCGACCGGCACGGGCTGCGCCTGGTGGAGGACTCCGCGGTGGCCCAGGGCGGTGTGCTCCACGGGCGTCCCGCGGGGCGCTGGGGCGACGCCGGCGTCTACTCGTTCGTCCAGGTCAAGACCTTCGGGATGCCCGGAGAAGGCGGAGTGGTGGTCACCGACGACCCCCGGCTGGCCCGGGACGTGCGCATGCTGCGCAACCACGGGCAGGACGGGGTGCGCCGCTTCCACCACCACCGCGTCGGATACAACAGCCGCTTCGACGAGGTCCTCGCCGACTTCCAGCTGCGCCGCCTGGCGGGTCTGCCCGCCCGACTGGCGCGCCGCGCCGAGATCGCCGCGTACTACTCCGAGCGCTTCGCGCCCCTGGCCGACCGGGGGATCACGGCGCCGCCCGTCGGCGGAGACGGCCGCTGCCACTACGTCTACGCGGTGCTGGCGCGGCGCCGCGACGCACTCGTGGCCCACCTGGCCGAACGGGGCGTCGGCTCGCACGTCTACTACCCCCGGACCCTGCCCGAACAGCCCGCGTTCGCCCCGTACGCCCCCGGCGGGGCGCGCTGGCCCCGCGCGGAGTCGGCCGCCCGGCGCAACCTCGCCCTGCCGCTCTACCCGCATCTGAGCGACGCCGAGGTGGAGCACGTCGCCGACGCCGTCTGCGCGTTCGCCCACACGGACGACACGGAGGACCGATGACCGACCAGATCACCGACCGGACGGCCGACCCCGCCCCGGCCCCCGACCTCGCCCCGGCCCCGGCCCCGGCCCCGGCCCCCGCACGGCGCACCGCGGCGGCCTACGTGCGCCTGGCCAAACTCGACATCTACGACTACTACATCGGCCTGCCGCTGGTGTGGGCGATGCTGGTGCCCGCCACACGGTGGGAACCGGGCGTGCTCGGACTGCTCGTCCTCATCCTCGCCGCCGAGATCGCCGTGGTGGCCGCCATGGTCGCCTTCGACGACGTCACGGGCTACCGGGACGGCAGCGACGCCGCCAACTACGGATCCGACGCCGCCCGGCGCCGGCTGGCCCGCAAACCCCTGGTGGCGGGCACCCTCACCGAGAAGCAGGCATTGCGCTTCGCCCGGTGGGCGACCGTGGCGAGCGTGGCGCTGTGGGCGCTGGTGGTGGCGCTCGCACCGCACCGGCCGCTGTGGGCCGTGGTCCTGGCGGCGGTGTGCGTGGTGGCGTCGGTCCAGTACTCCTGGGGGCTCAAGATCAGCTACCGGGGATTCCAGGAGGTCTTCCTGATC
Source organism: Nocardiopsis sp. NRRL B-16309 (assembly GCF_001279585.1). Classification (GTDB taxonomy): domain Bacteria; phylum Actinomycetota; class Actinomycetes; order Streptosporangiales; family Streptosporangiaceae; genus Nocardiopsis. The sequence goes on from NZ_LGEC01000092.1 coordinate 56,999, forward strand.
GGCCTGGGGGTCGGCTGGGTCCTGGTCCCCTACGGCCTGCTCACCGGCGAGGTGAACGGGTTCGTCCTGGCCCAGGCGCTGCTGTTCGGGTTCGGGCCCATGCTGTTCGGGCTCTACTCCAACACCAACGACATCGAGGGGGACCGCGGGGCCGGGCGCGTCACCGTCGCCGCGATCGTGCCCCCGCGGCTGAACACCGCGTTCATCATCGCCATGACCGTGGCCGAGAGCATGCTCATCCACGGTGCCACCGTGGCGGGCATCGCGCCGTGGTGGTTCCCGCTCGTGATGGCGCCCATCCTCGTCATGCGGGTGACCCAGCTGGTGATCGGCTTCGTCCGCGGTGACATCCTGCGCGCCCGCCGCATCGCGATCCACACCCACCGGGTCACGGTGGTCCTGCTGATCACCGCGAACCTGGCCGCCCCGCTCCTGGCCGGGGCCGCCGTGTGAACGCCGCGCCGGACGTGGTCGTGGTCGGAGCGGGCGTGGCCGGCCTGGCGACCGCCTACGAGCTGGCCCGCGCCGGACACCCGGTGCGGGTGCTGGAGGCCGCCGACGCGGTCGGCGGACGCATGCGGACCCTGCGCGCCGACGGCTGCCTCATCGACACCGGAGCCGAGATGCTGCCCTCCGCCCAGGGCTACCCGGCCACGTGGCGGCTGGTCCGCGAACTCGGACTCGACGGGGAGGCCGGCGCGGTACCACGGGTGCGCGGCGCCCTCGCAGTCTGGCGTGCGGGCCGTTCCCGCCCGCACGCGGGCCGCCCCCTGGGCCTGCTCACCGGCGCGGGCCTGTCAGCGCGGGCACGCGTGGAGCTGATGCGCCTGCAGATCGCGCTGGGGCGCGCGGGACTGGACCCCGACCGCCCCGAGCGCTCGCCCCTGGGCTCCGACACCGTCGCCGACCTGCTCCGCGACTACCATCCGGAGCTGCGGGACCGCCTCGTCCAGCCGCTGGCCGCCGGGTTCTTCGGCTGGGACCCCGAACGCTCGGCCGCGGCGCCGCTGGCCGCGCACCTGGCGGCCTCGGGCAGCACCAGCCGCTGGCACACCTACCGCGACGGGATGGACACGCTCGCCCGCGCCCTCGCCGACCGGCTCGACGTGCGCACCGGGCACACCGTGACGGCGGTGGCCGCCGACCGGGACGGGGTCCGGCTGGAGTCGGACCGCGGGGCGCTCACCGCCCGTGCCGCGGTGCTGGCGGTGCCCGCCCCCGTGGCTGCCGGGCTGTACCCCGGCGCACCCCCGGCCGAACGCGACTACCTGCGCGCGTGCGGGTTCACGCCCATGCTGCGCCTCACCCTGGTCCTGGACCGGCCGATGGCGCCCCGGGGCGCGCGCCGCGGCTTCGCCACCCTCGTGCCCGCCGACGAGGACGCCCTGGTCAACGTGATCACGGTGGACCACAACAAACATCCGGGCCGCGCCCCGGCGGGCCGCGGACTGGTGTCGGTCGTCACCTCGCCCCGCGGCACCGCCGAACTCCTCGACGCGCCCGACGCACAGGTGGTGCGCCGCCTCCTGGACCGCGCCGAGCGCTTCGTCCCCGGCCTGGCGGCACGCGTCCGGACCGCCCACGTGCACCGGTTCCGGTACGGGCTCCCCGAGGCCACCCCGCGCGCGCTGGAGGCCCGGGCGGCGTTCGCGGCCCGGCCCGCCTCGGCCGTGGAGTACGCCGGCGACTGGGTCGCGCTCCGCCCGTGCAGCGAGGGCGCTGTCTCCTCCGCCGCCCTGGCCGCCCGACGCGTCCTCGCGCACCTGTCCCGGCCCCGGGCCGAACAGCGCCCCGGCGACCGCACGAGCGCCCTCCCCACCCCGAACGACGAGGCATGATGACACCCTTCAGCAAGCCCATCCACCTGGGCACACTCTTCGACGACCTGGCCGAGCGCGGCCACGCCACGGCCGTGCACCTGAGCCGGCCCCTGGACATCGCGCCCGGCCTGGGGACCGCCCTGGACATCCCGCGCCTGGCCGGGCTCGTGGCCGAGGCGGCCGGATGGCTGACCAGCGCCGGGGTCCGGCCCGGCGACCGCGTCGCGATCGCCAAGCGCAACCACTGGGACTACGTGGTGCTCTCCTGCGCCGCCGCGCGGGTGGGCGCGGTGCCCGCGTCCCTGTCCGCCCACCTGGACCCCTCCGTCCTGGAGGTCCTCCTCAAACGGCTCGACCCCGCGCTCCTGGTCACCGACGCCGCGCTGTTGGCGGCGTGCCGGGAGGGCGGGACCGACCTGGCGTCACTGGCCGGGCGGGCCCTGGTCGTCGACGGGACCGCCGCGGGGGCGCTGTCCACCGACGACGTACGCGGTGGGCCCGAGCCCCGGCCGCGCCGCCCGCCCCTGGACGCGCCGCTGGCCATCATGCACACCTCCGGCACCACGGGCGTGCCCAAGCTGGTCGTGCACTCCACCCGCACGATCATGCGCCGCCTGGCCGGGTTCGAGGCGCACCGCTGGCCGCTGCTCGGCAGCCGCCCCGACGACGCCGTCGCCAGCGCGGTCTCCTTCGCGCACGGCCGCGCGCTCGCCTGGACGGCGAGCGTGCTCTGGCTGGCCCCCGCGCGGCTGCTGGCGGTCTCGTCCTCGGACTGGGCGGAGGCCGGGCCCTTCCTGGAGCGGCACCGCCCCACCACCCTGGAGGCGCAGCCCGCGACCTACGTGCGCTGGCAGGACCGTGCCGCCGAGCGGCGCGCCCCCTTCGAGCGCGTGCGGCTCTACATCAGCACCTTCGACGCCATGCACCCGCCCACCGTCCGCGCCTTCCTCGGCGCCACCCGGCACCGCCACCCGGTCTGGATGCAGGGCTGGGGCCAGAGCGAGACCGGGCCGCTCACCTTCCGCTTCCTCACCAGGCGCGCCATGGCCACCGAACGCGGACGCCACCCGACCACGCGCGACCTCGGCCGCCCGGTCCCCACCCGTACCGCACTGCGCGTGGTCGACCCACAGACCCTGCGGCCTGTGCCCCGTGGCACCCAGGGCCTGGTGTTCTGCCGCAGCGAGGCCCTGTGCCTGGGCTACGTCGGCGAGGAGGAGCGCTGGCGGTCCAAGTGGGTCGGCCAGTGGTGGAACACCGGCGACCTCGGCGTGCTCACCCGCACCGGGAGCGTGCGCCTGGTCGACCGGGAGGTGGACGCCATCCCCGAGGGCAGCTGCCTGGAACTGGAGGACGTCATCGCCGACCGTCTTCCCGGGGTGCTGGAGTGCGTCGTCCTGGGCGTTCCGGGCCGCCCCTCCCTGCCGGTCGCGGTCACCGAGGACGGCACGCTCGACCTCGACGCGTGGCGGCGTGCGGTCACCGACCTGCCCCCGCTCGCCGACCCGGTGGCGATGAAGTGGGACGAGGTTCCCCGGACCGGCACCGGCAAGGTCCGCCGCGCGGCACTGCGCGACCGGATCGGCGAGACACCCGACACCCACGGGACGGGGCGGTGGACCTGATGGCCCACACCGCCCCCGGTATCTCGACCACCTCTGGTGCCCTCGACACTTCCCGCGTCACCCGTACACCTGGTGCCGCTGACATCCCCGACGCCCCCGGGGACCCGAACGCCTTTGGTGCCCCTTGTACCGCCGACACCCCTGGTGCAACCGATGCTCCCCGTACACCTGGTGTCCCGGGTGCCCTCGATACCCCTGACACCTCCGCTACTCCCGGGGCCCTCGACGCTCGTGGTGCTTCTGGCGCTTCTGGTGGCCCTGGCGTTCCCGGCGCCTCCGGTGGCCTTGTTGTCTCCGGTGCCCCTGGTGTGACCGCGGGGCGACGGCGCGCGGAGGTGGCCGGGGTCGCGCTTCCGCTGGCCGGTGCGCGGGCCCGGGCGCTCGGCGACTCCCTCGCGCTACGGGTGGCCGCGGAGCGCCTGCGCGCGCTGGGGTGCGCGGTGACCGCCCCGGGCGGCCCGCCGCCGTCCGGGGCTCCGGCGGGGTGGATCGGCCTGACCGCGCTGCCCTTCGCCCCGGACGGCCCCCTGCCCGGGTGCGCGGTCTCCTGGTCCGGCCCGGTCGGCGTCCCCATGGAGGGTGAACGCGACGTGCAGGCCGCCTGCGGGATCGAGCACGTCCACGGACGGGCCTCGGGAGGACCGCGCCCCCTGGGGGTGGACTACGCCTCCGTGTGCGCCGGGGTGCTCTGCTCCCTGGCGGTCACGGCCTCGGCCCTGGCCCTGGTCCGTGGCGGGCGGTCCCTGTCCGCGACGACCTCGGTGGCCCAGGCGGCTCTGCTCTCCCTCACCCAGTACGCCGCGGCGGCCACGGCGCCCGGAGCGGGCCCTGACTTCGGCGACCCGCCGCCCGGTGATCGTCGCACTCCGCCGTTCCGTGCGGCCGACGGAGTGCTCTTCGAGGTGGAGACGCTCGACGCCGAGGCGTGGCGGGACCTGTGGACGCGCCTGGGCGCCGACCCGGGGGCGGCCGCCGCGGGATGGCTCCCGTTCCAGCGGCGCTTCGCCACGGCCACCTGCCACCTGCCCGCCGCGCTGGGCGACACGGTCGCCGCCCTGGACTACGCACAGGTGCGCGCCGCCGCCGAGCGGAGCGGCGTCAGTGTCGTCCCGGTGCGGTCCGCCGACACCCCGCCCGACCCCGCACCCGACTCGCCCTGGCGGCTGCGCGGCCTCACGCCCGGGTCCCCTGGGCACGCCCTCCCCCCGCTCGGACCGCACGTCCACGCACCGCTGTCGGGGATCCGGGTCCTGGAGGCCACCACCCGGGTGCAGGGCCCGCTGGCCGGTCATCTGCTCGGCCTGCTCGGCGCCCGCGTCCTGCGCGTGGAACCGCCCGGCGGCGACCCCATGCGGGGCGTACCGCCGATGGCGGGCCCGTACTCGGCCCGCTTCCTCGCGCTGAACCGGGGCAAACGCGCCGTGGAGGCCGACCTCAAGAGCGAGCGGGGGCGCCGCACCGCGCTGGACCTCGCCGCGTCGGCGCACGTGTTCCTGCACAACTGGCCGCCGGGCCGGGCCGAACGGCTGGGCCTGGCGCCCGACGACCTTGCGGCCGGGCGCCCGTCGCTCGTCCACGCGCACACCGGCGGATGGGCCGACGCGCTCCCCGACCCCCAGCCGCTGGGCACCGACTACCTGGTACAGGCGCACAGCGGAGTGGCGGCACTGGTCAACGGTCCCGGCGAACCCCCGGCGCCCTCCCTGATGACGATCACCGACGTCCTGGGCGGGATCATCGGCGCCGAGGGGGCCGTCGCGGCTCTGCTGGCGCACGCCCGCACCGGCGCGGGCGTGCGGGCCGAGACCGCCCTCGTCGACGCCGCCCGTCTCCTTCGCGAGGCGGCCCCGCCACGGGGGCCCTCCGCCGACCGCTCCGCCGGGGCGGCCGTGACGACCGACCTGGCCGCGATGGCCGCCGACCCGGCGTTCGCGACGGCGTTCGACACCGACGGCGCCGCCTACGCCCGCGCGCCGTGGACCTTCGCGCCCGCCGCCAGTGGTCCGTCGGAGGAGCCCCGTTGACCACTGCCACCAGTCGCCCGGAGGTGTCCCGTTGACCACCGTCCTGCCCACGACCTGGACCTCGGCGGGCGGCATCGCCCTGGCCGACCGGGTCCCCCGGGAACTGCGCGCGGCCTGGACCGCGCGGGGGCTGTGCCCCGGCCGGGACCTGTACACCCTGTTCGGCGAGCACGTACGGGCCGCGCCCGACCGCGCGGCGGTGATCGACGCCCAGGGCGTGCTCGACTACGCCGGGCTGGACGCCGCGGTGCGCCGCGCCGCCACAGCCCTGTCCGGGGCCGGATACGGACCGGCCGACATCATCGCGATCCGGCTGCCCAACGGGCGCGAGGCGGTGACGGCCGAACTCGCGGTCGCCGCGATCGGGGCCGTGTCCCTGCCGATACCCGAGCGCCCCTGGCGCGACGTCGCCGGCCTGCTCGGACGCTCCCGCGCCGGGGCGCTCGTCACCGGCCCCGGCGAGACCGGGTACGCCCGTGGCCACCGGGCCGACCTGCCCCACCTGCGCGGGCTGTGGACCTTCGGCCCCGCCGTCCCCGGCGCCCGCTCCCTGGACCGGCCCGACCCGGGGCGGGCCGAGCACTGGAACCCGGCGCGCCCGGACCCGGAGGCCCCCGCCCGCCTCCTGGTCTCCTCGGGCTCGGAGGCCGAACCCGCGATGGTCGCCTACTCCCACAACGCCATGGCCGGCGGACGCGGCAACTACGTGGCGGCACTGCACCCCGGCCCCGGGCCGATGCGCAACCTCGTCCTGGTCTCCCTGGCCTCCTCGTTCGGGTCCTGCGGCGTCCCTGTCACCCTGGCCCGGCTCGGCGGCACCCTCGTGGTGCTGCCCCGGTTCGAGGCCGCCGCCGCCCTGCGCGCGGTCGAGTCGCACCGGCCCACCCACCTGACGGGGGTGCCCACGATGCTGCGCCGCATGGCCGAGCATCCGGGGCAGGAGGCCGCGGACCTGTCCTCACTCCAGCGGATCGTGGCCAGCGGGGCCCCGCTGCACCGGGAGGTCCACGATGCCTGCGTCCGGCGCTTCGGGCGGCCGGTGGTCAACGTCTACGGCTCCACCGACGGGGTCAACTGCCACACCGGCCGCGACCCGCGGGGCTGGGTTCCGGGACTGGCCGGGTACCCCGACCCCGACGTGGCCGAGGTGAGCGTCCGCGACCCCGAGGGCCGCCCGGTCGCCCCGGGGCGGACGGGGGAGATCTGGGCCCTGGGGCCGATGAGCCCGCTGTGCTACGTCGCGGCACCCGACCTGGACGCCTCCCGCCGCGCCCCGGGCGGGTGGGTGCGCACCGGAGACCTCGGGCGGATGGACGCCGACGGCGCGCTCTGGATCGTCGACCGGATGCGGCGCGTGGTCATCCGGGGCGGCGTCAACCTGGCCCCGGCCGAGGTGGAGCGCGAGCTCAGCGCCCACCCCGACCTCGCGGACGCCCACTGCGTGCCGGTCCCCGATCCCGATCTGGGCGAGCGGATGTGCGCCTGTGTGGCGCCCCGGAAGGGGGCCGAGCCGCCCACACCCGGTGCCCTGACCGCCTTCCTGCGCGAGGAGCGCGGCATGGACCGGCGCGCGCTGCCCGAACTCTTCCTGGCCCTGCCCGAACTCCCGCTCGGGCCCACCGGAAAGATCTGCGCCGCCACGCTGCAGCGCCTGGCGGCCGCACACGCCCGACCGGTGCGCGAGCACCGGACGTACGACTCCGAGGAGCACCCCGTGCAGTCCACCACCCCAGCGCGCGAGAGCGGCGAGCCCGCCTCGCGCTACGTCTTCGACAACCACAGTGAGCACGCCTTGGACCAGCACCGCTTCCTGGCGGCCGCCTACGACCCCCTGACCACCGAGCGCCTCGCCCGGACCGGGGTCGGCCCGGGATGGCGCTGCCTGGAGGTCGGCGCGGGCGGCGGCAGCGTGGCCCGGTGGCTCGCGCGCCGGGTCGCTCCCACCGGGTCGGTGACGGCGACCGACATCAAACCCGAGCGGATCCCCGCCGAGGAGGGGCTGGAGGTCCTGCGCCACGACGTCGTGCGCGACCCGCTGCCCGAGGCCGCGTTCGACCTCGTCCACTCCCGGCTGGTCCTGCTGCACCTGCCCGAGCGGATCGCGGTGCTGGACCGCCTGGTGCGCGCCCTCAAACCGGGCGGGGTCCTGCAGCTCGACGAGTTCGACATCACCTACGGGCCCGGCCTGCTGATGCCCGGCCGCGGGGCGGCCAAGCTCTACGAGACGTTCCTGGAGACCAAGATCCGGGTCATGCGGCGCGCCGGAGCCGACCCGGCGTGGGGGCGCGACGCGGCCGACGCGATGCGGCGGGCCGGACTGGTCGACATCGATCCGCGCCCCCGGCTGGAGCTGTGGGACGCAGACTCGCCGGGCGTCCACCTGATCGCCCACCACACCCGGCACCTACGCGACCAGTTCGTGGCCGAGGGGATGACCGACGGGCAGCTCGCCGACGTCCGCGCCCTGCTGGCCGACCCGGGCTTCCGGGCCAGTTCGTGCGTCGTCTACTCCGTGCAGGGCCGGCGCCCGCTGGAGGCCGGATGACGGCGCCGCGAATCGACCTGGACACCGCCGCCCCCGGCGTCTACCCGGCCATGGCGGCCTTCGACACGGCCGCGCGCGCGGGCGTGGACCCCGTCCTCGGCGAACTGGTGCGCATCCGCGCCTCCCAGCTCAACGGCTGCGCCTTCTGCCTGGACATGCACACCCGGGCCGCGCTGAAGGCGGGGGAGGGGCAGCACCGCCTGGACGCGCTCGCCGCCTGGCGGGAGAGCCCGCTGTTCACCGGCGCCGAGCGCGCGGCCCTGGACCTGACCGAGTCGATGACGCTGATCGCCGGGTCGGGCGTGTCCGAAGAGGTCGTCGCCGCGGCGGCCGAGCACTTCGACGAGGCCGCCCTGGCGGCCCTGGTGTGGGTGATCGCCGCCGTCAACACCTGGAACCGCGTGGCCGTGGCCGCCGCGCTACGGCCACCCGGGTGACGGTCGCCCCGGCGGCGGAACAGCGGGAGGGGTCCGCCCGGGGGCGGACCCCCGGTGCGGACCTCGGAGCGGGCCCGGAGCGGGCCCGGACCGGCGTCGATGAGAGGGGGCGGGCGGGGGAGTGGTCGATAGCATGGTTCGGCGGGTACCGAGTGCCGGCCGTACCGGAGGGAGCCACGGATGAGGGCCAACCAGATCCCCACCGAGGAGATCAGGCGGGACCCGGCGGCGTTCGCCGACAGGGTGACCGCGGACGGGCGGTTCGACCGGACCGCCGAACCCGGGCGGTACCGGCTGGTCATCAACCGGGCGTGCCCCTGGGCGCACCGGGTCGTCATCGTCCGCCGCCTCATGGGTCTGGAGGAGGCGGTCTCCCTGGCCGTCACCGACCCCCGCCAGGAGATCATCGACGGCGACCCCCACTGGGTGTTCACCGAGGAGACCGGCAGCCCCGGCGACCGGGACCCGGTCCTGGGCATCCACGCCCTGCGCGAGGCCTACCTGGCCCGCGATCCCGACTACACCGGCGGCGTCAGTGTGCCGGGACTGGTCGACACGGCCGACGGGCACCTGGTCTCCAACGACTACGACCGGCTCTCCCTCGACATGGCCACCGAATGGGGCGGCCTGGTGCGGGACGGCGCCCCGGACCTGTACCCGTCCGCGCTGCGCGACGAGATCGAGTCCCTGGGCGAGGAGATCTACCGCGACCTCAACAACGGTGTCTACCGGTCCGGTTTCGCGCCCGACCAGAAGCGCTACGACCGGGCCGTCGCCGGAGTGTTCCGCCGGCTCGACGCCCTGGAGGAGCGCCTCGCCTCGCGCCGCTACCTCGTCGGCGACGCCCTCACGGTGGCCGACATCCGGCTCTTCACCACCCTGGTGCGCTTCGACGCCGTCTACCACGGCCACTTCAAGTGCAACGTCCGCAAGCTCGCCGAGTACCCGGCCCTGTGGGCCTACGCCCGCGACCTGTTCCAGACACCCGGGTTCGGCGACACGACGCACTTCGACCACATCCGCGTGCACTACTACTTCGTCCACACGGCCATCAACCCCACGCGGGTGGTCGCGGTCGGACCCGACCCCCGCCTGTGGCTGACCGCCCACGGGCGCGAGGACCTGTGCGGTACCCCCTTCCGGGCGGGCACCGCGCCGGGCCCGGTCCCCGAGGACGAGCGCGTCCCCGCCCCCGCCTGAGCGCTGGGCCGCGCACGCGCCTACCGGGGGGACCACACCCCCAGCTCGTTGCCGCTGGGGTCGGTGAAGTGGAACCGGCGGCCTCCCGGGAACTCGTAGGGTCCGTTGACCACGTCGCCCCCGGCGGCGCGGACGGCGTCGGCGGAGCGGTCCAGGTCGGCCGAGTACAGCAGCACGAACGGGCCTCCCGCGCGGACCTCGCCGAAGGTGGTGAGGCCGCCGGCCTCCGGGGCGTCCGGGCCGGCGGGGCCCTGGATCCCCGCGTACCGGGGTCCGTAGTCGTTGAACCGCCAGCCGAAGGCGTCGCCGTAGAAGCGCTTGGCCCGTTCCAGGTCGGTGGCCGCGATCTCGACGTAGTCGATGGCGTGGTGCTCATGCTGGTGCTCGGTCATGGGGGACATGGTGCCCGACGGCGGTGACATCCGGGTGCCGGACGCGGGCGTGTTCCGCGCGGCCGGGCGGGCAGGTGTGCGCGGGTGAGGTTCGGGTAGCGCGTTGGTGAGGGCACGTGCACGACACTGATCCGGCCGAACAGGGGCGGCACGGCCCGGCCCCCGCCGGTCGTCGTGCGCTGACGGCGAATGGGGTGAGGACGGTGTTCCGAGACCGCGGAGAGGCCGGGGAGCGGCTGGCCGGAGCGGTGGCCGAACTGGGACCTGAGCGACCGCTGGTGCTGGCGCTGCCGCGCGGCGGGGTGCCCGTGGCCGAGCACGTCGCTCGGTCGCTCGGCGCGCCGCTGGACGTCATCGTGGTCCGCAAGATCGGTGCTCCCGGCAACCCGGAGGCGGCGATCGGCGCCACCACGGCCGAGGGTCCGCCCCTGTTCGACAAGGGCGCCCTGGTCGCGCTGGGGGTCACCGAGGGAGATCTGGCGGGCCGGTCGGGCGACGCGCAGGCCGAGGCGCGGCGGCGTGTGTCGGCCTACCGCGGGGACGCGCCGGATCCGGAGGTCGAGGGCCGCGACGTCATCGTGGTCGACGACGGCCTGGCCACGGGCATGAGCGCCCGCGCCGCCGTGTCCGAGGTGCGTGAGCGCGGGGCCGCCGCCTCGGTGGTCCTGGCCGTCCCCGTGGGCGCACCCGAGGCGGTGACGGCGCTGGAGGAGGTGTGCGACCGGGTCGTGTGCCTGTCCACACCGCCCGACTTCCGGGCCGTGAGCCTCTGGTACGAGGAATTCCCCCAGGTCGACGACGCGGAGGTGCGTCGGATCCTGGGACGGGCCCGATGACCGGCGGTCCTGACGAGGGGAGTGCACCATGACCATGCAGGAGGTGACCGTGGCCACCGCGGGGGTGGAGGTCGGCGGGTACCTGGCGACCTATCCCGGGGTGCCGGGGATCGTGGTCTTCGCGCACGGCAGCGGGAGTTCGCGGCACAGTCCGCGCAACATGGCCGTGGCCGAGGAGCTGCACCGGCGGGGGCTGGCCACGCTGCTCTTCGACCTGCTCACCCCCGACGAGGGCCGCGCCGACGATCTCACCGCGGAGCAGCGCTTCGACATCGGTCTGCTCACCCGCCGCCTGACCGGAGCGGTGGACTGGCTGGCCACGCGCGAGGAGACCGCGGACCTGCGGGTCGGGCTGTTCGGCGCGAGCACCGGGGCCGCCGCGGCGCTGCGCACCGCCGCGGAGCGCCCGGACCGGGTCCACGGGGTCGTCTCGCGCGGCGGGCGCCCCGACCTGGCCGGGACCGAGGCGCTGCAGCTGGTGAAGTCGCCGACGCTGCTGATCGTCGGCGGCGCGGACCCCGAGGTCCTGCAGCTGAACCAGGAGGCCGCCGACCGGCTCTCGGCGCACAACCGGATCCACGTCGTTCCCCGCGCCACGCACCTGTTCGAGGAGCGCGGGGCGATCGAGGAGGTGTCCGACGCCGCCGCCGAGTGGTTCCTGCTCACGTTCGGCGCGGACGGGGACTGAGCGGTCCGGGAGCGGCCGACGGAACCCGGACGGCGGCCGGGCGGCAGCGGTACCGGCGTGGAGCGGCCCGCCGGCGACGCGTCGCCGACGGGCCGTGGAGCCCGGTTCAGCCGCTGAGTTCCGGGTGCCCGAACAGGGTGGCGAATTCGGAGGGAAGCTGGCTGAGCAGCTTGTTCAGCTCGCCGCCGGACACGTTCTCCGCGACGGCGGTGAGCGTGGCACTGGCGTCCCACTCGGCGGTCATGGGCCGCGCTCCCGTGGCCGCCGCCACCCGGTTGAGGAACTCCTCCACCCCGAACGACTCGGCGTTCTCCAGTTCGCCCCTGTGCAGCGGCTCGGTGAGCGGTTCGGGCAGCTGCGCGGCCAGGTGCTCCACCCCGTCGGCGGGCAGGCGGGGCGCGAGTGTGCCGAGCACGGAGTGCGCGACGTGTTCGGCCTCGTCGCGGTCGGCGTACTCGCCCAGTTCACGGACCTTGTTGAGGAACTCGTCGTACTTCATGTCGGCCTCCTCACCGGTGGTGGATGAGCGGCGTGTCCGTCGTCCTAGGACCGTGCCCGGGACGGGCGGAGGCGAATCATCCCTGGTCGGCCCGCGTGGCGCTGCTGACAGGGCGGGTGCGGTCCGGATATGGCTGAGACCACGGGCGCGCGGGGACGCGCCCGTTCCCGGTCGGGGCCGTCCGGGCGGTGTCCCGCCCGCGGCGCCCATCCAGGAACCATCGAAGGAGACGAACCCATGTCACGTGTGACCGTCGCGGCGTTGGCCGCGGCTCTGATCGCGGTCGGCCCGATCGGCCTGACCGCCTGCACGAGGGACAACACCCACGACCAGAGGCATGTGCAGACGCCCGAGGAGGTGGAGGTGCCGGAGGAGACGGAGAGCCCGCAGACGGACGGGGACGCCGACGGGGAGCTGGCACTGACGCTGGACGTCAGTGCCGAGGAGTACTCCTTCGAGGGCATTCCCGAGACCCTGCCGGTGGGGACGACCGAGATCACGTTGGAGAACACCGGCACGATGCCGCACGACCTGGTGCTGGAGGAGCTCGGGGACGAGGTGGTCATCCCGGAGACGGCACCGGGCGAGCAGGCGACCGGCACCGTCTCCCTGCTCCAGCGGGGCGAGTACACCTTCTACTGCTCGGTCGGCGACCACCGGGAGCGGGGCATGGAGACGACGGTGACGGTGGAGTGAGCCCGGTCGCGGGCGAGTGGACGCGGGCGGGCGTCCGGCGGCTCTCAGGTCAGGAAGCCGCGCAGGAGGGCCTCACTGCCCTCCAGGTGTTCGCGCACGGCGAGCCGGGCGGCCTCGGGATCGCCGGAGCGGATCGACTCGACGATGGCGCGGTGCTGGGCGCTGCTGTGCTCCAGGTTCTTGACCAGCATGGGCATGGCGTCGAGCAGGTCGTTGACGCGCATGCGCACCTCGGTCAGGGACGAGGACAGCGACGGTGAGCCGGTGAGTTCGGCGATGGTGAGGTGGAAGACGGTGTCGGTGCGGCGGTAGTCGTCGACCTCGGCACCGTCGACCTGGGCCAGCCGTTCGGTGAGTAGGCGGTCCTGGTCCGGGGTCAGGCCGGTCTCGGCCAGCAGCACGGCGGCGCCGGTCTCCAGCACCCGGCGGTAGGTGAGCAGGTCGTCGAGGTCGACGTGCATGTCCTTGAGGACGCGGCGCGCCTCGGCCCGGCTGGGGCGCGGGCGCACGTAGGTGACGAAGGTGCCGCCCAGCCGTCCGCGCCGGGACTCGACGTAGCCCTCCTCCTGCAGGGCGCGGATGGCCTCGCGCAGGGTGATGCGGCTGACGCCCAGGCGGCCGGCGAGCTCCCGCTCGGCGGGGAAGCGGTCGCCGTGCGCGACCACGCCCAGCCTGATCGCCGACAGGAGCCGTTCGACGGTCTCCTCGAAGGCGTTGCCCGCACGGACGGGGCGGAACACGGCCTCGGCGGCCGGCCCGGCGTCGGTGTCGGGCTCGGCGTTGGTCCTGCCCACCTGTGCCCCCCACGTTCGGTGACGCCCTTGCCTCCCTCAGGTTAGGGCCTGTCCGGTGGAGCGGCCTCCCGCCCCGGGTTCCGGGGCGGGTCGGCGGTGGGGTCCGGACGGCAGGAGCGGCGCGCCTCCGATCGCGCCGGGGGCAGGGGATACGCCCCCGCCCGGGCCGGGGGCAGGGGATACGCCCCCGCCCGGGCCGGGAGCGGCCGGGACGGGGGCGCGGGGCCGGCTCCGGCTCACTTGAGTTCGGAGTCGGCCTCCTCGATGAGCGCGAACTCCTCCTCGGGGGCGTCGGCGACCAGGCGGTGGCGGGAGTAGAACCAGAAGTAGGCCAGGAACACCACCAGGATCGCGGCGGTGACGGCGGCTCCGACCATGTCCACGAAGAAGGTGGCGGCCAGGGCGCACACCGCCAGCACGAGCGCGACGCCCGTGGTGACCGCCCCGCCGGGGGTGCGGTAGGGCCGCTCCAGGTGCGGTTCGCGCCGGCGGAGCACGATGTGCGAGGCCATCATGAGCACGTAGGAGACGGCGGCGCCGAACACGGCGATGTTGATCAGCCGGTCGCCGTCGGCCACGGTGACCGCGAGGACGAACCCGATCGTGCCGGGCACGATCAGTGCCAGGTAGGGCGTGCGGCGCTTGCCCGTCACGGAGAGCCAGCGCGGCAGGTAGCCCGCCCGCGATAGGGCGAACAGCTGGCGGGAGTAGGCGTAGATGATGGAGAAGAACGAGGCCACCAGCCCGGCCAGCCCCACGTAGTTGACGAAGTCGGCCAGCGCGGTGCCGCCGCCGTAGGCCTCGCGCAGCGCTTCGGGCAGGGGGTTGGTGGAGGAGGCCATGGCGGCCGCCCCGGCGCCGCCGGGGGCGAGCACGAGCATGGCGGTGGCGGTCACCATCAGCACGCACATCGCCGCGATGATGCCGCGCGGCATGTCCTTGCGCGGCTCGCGCGCCTCCTCGGCGGCCAGCGGCACTCCCTCGACGGCCAGGAAGAACCAGATGCCGAAGACGAAGGCGCCCAGCACGCCGGCGAACCCGTAGGGCAGGAACGCGCTCGCGCCCAGCGCCGAGGTCGGTTCGATGTCGAACAGGTTGGCGGCGTCGAAGCGCGGGACCATGCCGACGGCGAAGGCCACCAGCGCCACGAGGGCCACGCCGGTGATCACGAACATCACCCGCAGGGCCTCGCCCACGCCCCACAGGTGGATGCCGACGAACACGGCGTAGCACACGAGGTAGACGGGCCAGGCGTTGGTGAGCCCGAACAGGCCCAGCGCCTCGACGTAGCCGCCGATGAAGACGGCGATGGCGGCGGGGGCGATGGCGTACTCGATGAGGATGGCGGTGCCGGTGGTGAAGCCGCCCAGCGGGCCCAGTGCCCGGCGCGCGAAGCCGTAGCCCGCTCCGGCGGTGGGCAGGGTGGAGGCGAGTTCGGCCAGGCCCAGGACCATGCACAGGTACATGGCGCCCATGAGGACGGTGGCGATGAGGAGCCCGCCCCAGCCGCCCTCGGCCAGGCCGAAGTTCCATCCTGCGAAGTCGCCGGAGATGACGTAGGCCACGCCCAGCCCGGCGAGCAGCACCCAGCCGGCGGCCCCGCGTCTGAGCTGGCGCCGGCGCAGGTAGTCGTCCCCGGCGGCGGCGTACTCGGCCCCCTGGATGTGGACCGGGCGGTCGTTGGTGTCGGACATGGGCGCTCCCTCGGTTCGGTTGCCCGTGGCCTTGCGGGACCAGCGATGCGCTCATTGGTTCACCGCCAGTCCTTTTGGATTACCGGAGATGGTCTGCTGGTCGGGTCCGCGCTGTCAAGGGGAGTAACACGCTATTGACAGGCGGGGACCTCGCTGGTTGCATGACCGGTGAATGGTCTGAGACCAAACCAAATGCGTCGGAGGCCGGACCCGGCGCGGACAAGGAGTCCCAGGTGAACGAGCACGGCGGCCCCCCACTGTCCCTGGACGAGTTGCGGCGCGAAGCGGCCGAGGGCACCCTCGACACCGTCCTGGTGGCCTTCACCGACATGCAGGGACGGCTCCAGGGCAAGCGCCTCTCCACCCGCTTCTTCCTGGAGGAGGTCCTCGGCCACGGCACCGAGGGCTGCAACTACCTGCTGGCCGTGGACGTGGACATGAACACCGTCGACGGGTACGCGATGTCGTCCTGGGAGACCGGCTACGGCGACTTCGCGATGGTCCCGGACATGGCGACGCTGCGCCGGACCCCCTGGGCCGAGGGCGCGGCCATGGTCACCGCCGACCTCGCCTGGCACGACGGCACGCCCGTGGCCGCCTCGCCCCGCCAGATCCTGCACCGCCAGCGCGAACGGCTCGCCGAGCGCGGCTGGCACGCGCTGGTCGGCACCGAACTGGAGTTCGTCGTCTACCGCGACAGCTACGAGCAGGCCTGGAACCGCGCCTACCGCGACCTGACGCCCGCCAACCAGTACAACGTCGACTACTCCGTCCTGGGCGGCGCCCGCGTCGAACCCCTGCTGCGCCGGATCCGCCGGGAGATGACCGGCGCCGGCCTGTACGTGGAGTCGGCCAAGGGCGAGTGCAACCTGGGCCAGCACGAGATCGCCTTCCGCTACGCCGAGGCGGCCCGCACCTGCGACCAGCACAGCGTGTACAAGAACGGCGCCAAGGAGATCGCCGCCCAGGAGGGCATGTCCCTGACCTTCATGGCCAAGCCCAACGAGCGCGAGGGCAACTCCTGCCACATCCACCTGTCCCTGCGCGACGACGAGGGCACGCCCGTCATGGCCGAGGGGGACGGCATGTCCGCGGTGGGCCGCCACGTGCTGGGCGGCCAGCTCGCGGCCCTGCGCGAGTTCACGCTGCTGCTGGCGCCCAACATCAACTCCTACAAGCGCTACGTCCCCGGCAGCTTCGCCCCCACGGCCGTCGCCTGGGGGCCCGACAACCGCACGTGCGCGCTGCGCCTGGTCGGCCGCGGCCCCTCCCTGCGGCTGGAGAACCGCGTCCCCGGCGGCGACGTCAACCCCTACCTGGCCACCGCGGCCCTCATCGCCGCCGGACTGCACGGCGTGGACGAGGCGATCGAGCCGCCCGAGCCCCTGACCGGCAACGCCTACGCCTCCGGTCTGCCCACGGTGCCGACCACCCTGCGCGAGGCCCTGGAGCTGTGGGAGGGCAGCGAGCTGGCGCGCGCGGCCTTCGGGGAGGAGGTCGTGGAGCACTACGCCCACAACGCCCGGGTGGAGCTGGCCGCCTTCGACGCCGCCGTCACCGACTGGGAGATGTTCCGCGGCTTCGAGCGGATGTGACGCCGCCGGGCCCACCGCGACCGGGCCCGACGCAGAACCGGGCCCCGAGGCGACCAGGCCCGACGGAGGCCCGGGTCCACCGCGACCGACAGCGCCCACCACGCACCGACGAGCACGAGGGGGAGACAGTGGGGACCGAGCACGAAGTGATCGACCCGGCCACGGAGGAGGTCCTGGCCACCGTCGGCCTCGCCTCGGCCGAGGAGACCGACGCCGCGGTCGCCCGTGCCGCCGCGGCCTTCCCGGCCTGGCGGGACACCGCGCCCGGCGAGCGCGCGCGACTGCTGCGCGCCGTGGCCGCCGCCCTGGACGAGCACGGTGAGGAACTCGCCCGGCTGGAGGTGCGCAACGCCGGGCACCCCCTCGGCCAGGCCCGCTGGGAGGCGGGCAACGCCCGTGACGTCTTCCAGTACTACGCGGGCGCGCCCGAACGCGCCGCCGGACGCCAGATCCCCGTCCCCGGCGGGTGGAGCGTCACCTTCGCCGAGCCGCTGGGCGTGGTCGGCGTCATCGTCCCGTGGAACTTCCCCATGCCCGTGCTGGCCTGGGGCACCGCCCCCGCGCTGGCCGCGGGCAACACCGTGGTCGTCAAACCCGCCGAACTCACGCCGCTGACCGCGCTGCGCATCGGCGAGCTGGCCCGCGAGGCCGGGCTGCCCGACGGGGTCCTGCAGGTACTGCCCGGCGCCGGATCCGTGGCCGGGGAGCGCCTGGTGCGCCACCCCGACGTCGCCAAGATCGCCTTCACCGGCTCCACCCGGGTGGGGCGCGCCATCATGGCGGCCTCCGCCGACCGGCTCAAACGCCTGACCCTGGAACTGGGCGGCAAGAGCGCCAACATCGTCTTCGCCGACGCCGACCTGGACAGGGCCGCCGCGGCCGCCCCCGGCGGGGTCTTCGACAACGCGGGCCAGGACTGCTGCGCCCGCTCCCGGCTGCTGGTCCAGCGCCCGGTGTACGAGCGCTTCATGGAACTGCTGCGCCCGGCCGTGGCGGCCGTGCGCGTCGGTGATCCCGGCGACCCGTCCACCGACATGGGCCCGCTGATCAGTGCCGCCCAGCGCGACCGCGTCGCCGGCTACGTCGACGCGGCGACGGTGGCCTTCCAGGGCGGCGCGCCGGACGGGCCCGGGTTCTGGTTCCCGCCCACCGTCCTGACCACGACCGACCCGGACGAGCCCGCCTTCCGGGAGGAGATCTTCGGCCCCGTGGTCTCGGTGCTGCCCTTCGACACCGAGGAGGACGCCGTGCGCATCGCCAACGACTCCGACTTCGGCCTGGCCGGATCGGTGTGGACCCGCGACGTCGGCCGCGCGCTGCGGGTCTCGCGCGCCGTCCGGGCGGGCAACCTGTCGGTGAACTCGCACTCGGCGGTGCGCTACTGGACGCCCTTCGGGGGCATGAAGCAGTCGGGCATCGGCCGTGAGCTGGGGCCCGACGCGCTGGACGCCTTCACCGACACCAAGACCGTCTTCGTCTCCGACGACACCTGAGGGAGTGCACATGAACCGGTTCGACCAGCGCGTCGCCGTCATCACCGGAGCCGCGGGCGGTATCGGCCGCGCCACCGCCCGCAGGCTGGCGGACGAGGGCGCGACCGTCGTCGCCGTCGACCTGGACGAGGAGGCGGGCAAGCGGGTCGCCGAGGAGGTGGGCGGCCGTTTCCTGAGGGCCGACGTCACCGACGAGGCCGAGGTCGAGGAGCTGTTCGCGACGGTCCGCCGCACCTGCGGCAGCGTGGACGTGGCCTTCAACAACGCCGGGATCTCCCCGCCCGAGGACGACTCGATCCTCACCACGGGGCTGGAGGCCTGGCGCCGTGTCCAGGAGGTCAACCTGACGTCGGTCTACCTGTGCTGCAAGTACGCGCTGCCGTACATGCGAGAGCAGGGGCGCGGGTCGATCGTCAACACCGCCTCCTTCGTGGCCACGATGGGCGCGGCGACCTCCCAGATCTCCTACACCGCCAGCAAGGGCGGCGTCCTGGCCCTGAGCCGCGAGCTGGGCGTCCAGTTCGCCCGGGAGGGCATCCGCGTCAACGCCCTCTCGCCGGGGCCGGTGAACACCCCGCTGCTGCGGGAGCTGTTCGCCAAGGACCCCGAGCGGGCGGCCCGCCGCCTGGTGCACGTCCCGCTGGGGCGCTTCGCCGAGGCCGAGGAGATCGCCGCCGCGGTGGCGTTCCTGGCCAGTGACGACGCCTCGTTCATCACCGGGTCCAACTTCCTGGTCGACGGGGGCATCTCCGGCGCCTACGTCACACCCGAGTAGGAGGTCCACTGCCGTGCCACCGATCATCGGCGTCTCCGCCTACGCCCAGCCCGCCCGCTGGGGCGTGTGGGAGATGCCCGCCGTACTGCTGCCCGGCGCCTACACCGACGCCGTCGCCGCCGCGGGCGCCGTCCCGGTCCTGCTGCCCCCTCTGGAGGGGGTGGCCGGGGCCGTGGCGCGCCTGGACGGACTGCTGCTGGCGGGCGGCGGCGACCTGGGCCCCGGCCTGTACGGCGCCGAGGCGCAGGAGCACACCGCCGGGGTGCAGGCGGCCCGGGACGGGGCCGAGAGCGCCCTGCTCGCGGCCGCGCTGGAGCGGGGGATCCCCGTCCTGGGCGTGTGCCGGGGGATGCAGCTGCTCAACGTGGCCCGCGGCGGCACGCTCGTGCAGCACCTGCCCGACCGGGTGGGGCACGACGGGCACCGCCGCCGGACGGGGGTGTTCGACGACCATCCGGTGACGGTCGCCGAGGGCACACGGACCGCGCGGGTCCTGGGGCGAACGCGCCTGGACGCGCCCTCCTACCACCACCAGGCCGTGGACGCCCTGGGCGAGGGCGTGGTCGCCACGGCCTGGGCCGCGGACGGCACGGTCGAGGCGCTGGAGTACGCCGACACCGCCGACGTGCTCGGCGTGCAGTGGCATCCGGAGATGGGCCGCGACCCGTCCCTGTTCGACTGGCTGGTCGAACGGGCCGCGGCCCGGTGTGGCAGGCTGGCGGCCGACCCGTCGACCTGAACCGGAGGCACAGTGGCCGCCCACGCCGGCAGTACCGGAAGCCGTGACCACGACGTCCTCGTCGTGGCCGGAGCGGGGGTCGACACCATCGTGCGTGTCGACTCCCTGGCCCTTCCCGAGGGCGATTCGGTGTTCGTGCCGCCGGTGCTGGACTACGTGGGCCACACCGGCAACGGCGTGGCGCTGGGGTGCCACGCCCTGGGGCTGGCGACCAAGTTCGTCGACTTCCTGGGCGACGACGTCCAGGGCCGCATGGTCCTGGCGGCCTACGCCGAGCGCGGGCTCGACTTCAGCCACGTCGTCTCGCCGCACGGCACGCCCCGGGGCGTGAACCTGGTCGACGCCCAGGGCCGCCGGTTCTCCTTCTTCGACGGCCGCCACCCCGCCGACCTGCGGCTGCCCCGCGAGTTCTACCTGCCGTTCGTCGAGCGCGCCCGGCACGTGCACATGTCGATCATGGGGCACAACCGGGACGTCTACGACGACCTGGAGCGGTTGGGCGTGCCCAGCTCCACCGACCTGCACGACTGGGACGGCCGCGCGGAGCACCACCTGCCCTACGCCCTGCGCTCCGACCTGGTCTTCCTCAGCGCCGCCGCGATCCACGGCCGGGTGGGCGAGGTGATGCGCGCGGTGCTGGAGCGGGGCCGGGCCGAGCTGGTCGTGGCCACCGACGGCGCCGAGGGCTGCCACGTGCTCGAACGCGGCTGGGCCGGCTCCGTGCACGTGCCCGCCGCCGACCCCGGCGCCCCGGTCGTGGACACCAACGGCGCGGGCGACGCGTTCGTCGCGGCCTTCCTGCACGCCCGGCTGGAGGGCGCGCCGTCCCTGGAGTGCGCGCGGGCGGGCGCGGTGGCGGGTGCCTTCGCCTGCACCACCGCCGGAACCCATACAGACTTCATCACCCTGTCCGGCCTTCGCCATCTGACCGGTGGGGGCGCCCCGTAGTGTGCCCTAGTCTTTCGGCTGGGGGAGGCTTTGTGGACAACGAATGGTTCGTGCGTCGGACCTACCGGTGGTCGGACTGGACGGTCGAGCGGCTGGTGGAACTCAAACGGCGCGGCGGGACGACCGTCAGCCTGGTGATCCCGGCCAAGAACGAGGCGGCGACGGTCGGTGGCATCGTCTCCCGGGTGCGCGCGGCCCTGGTGGAGGACGTTCCGCTGGTCGACGAGCTGGTCGTCATGGACTCCGACTCCACCGACGACACCGGCGCGCTCGCCCGCGCGGCCGGGGCGCGGGTGCACAGGGTCATGGACGTACGGCCCGACCTGGGCCACCACCAGGGCAAGGGCGAGGCCATGTGGAAGTCGTTCTTCGTCACCTCCGGTGACGTCGTGGTGTTCATGGACGCCGACCTGGTGGAGTGGGACACCCACTTCGTGTCGGGACTGCTGGGCCCCCTGCTGACGGAGCCGGGCGTGGGCCTGGTCAAGGCCTTCTACGACCGGGTCCTGGACCAGGCCGGGGCCGGGGCGGGCACGAACGAGGGCGGCCGGGTCACCGAGCTGGTGGCCCGGCCCACCATCGCGCTGCGCTGGCCGGAGCTGGCGGGCGTGGTCCAGCCGCTGTCGGGGGAGTGGGCGGTGCGCCGCGAGCTCCTGCGGGACCTCCCCGTGCCCACGGGCTACGGGGTGGAGCTGGCGGTGCTGGTCGACACCTACCTCGGCCGGGGCGCCGACGCGATCGCCCAGGTGGACATGGGCCGGCGCGCCCACCGCCACCAGAGCCTGCGCGGGCTGGGGGCGATGGCGACCGAGCTGCTGGCCGTGGCCGACCGCCGTGCCGGTCTCGGGCAGGGGCGCGAGGAGGTCGAGGTGTGCCAGTTCGGCACGGGCGGACGGACGATGACACGTACGGTGAGTGTGGTCGAGCGGGGCCCCGCGGGCCGGGTGGCGCCCGCGCCCGAGTGGCACCAGGGAGAGGTGGCCGATTCGTGCTGAGACTGCGGGGGCGGGAGTACGACCGGGACGCGGCGCTGGTGATGGCGATCGTCAACCGGACCCCGGACTCCTTCTACGACCGGGGGGCGACCTGGGACGACGGGCCCGCGTTCGAGCGTGTGCGCCGGGTCGTGGACCAGGGGGCCGACATCGTCGACATCGGCGGTATCAAGGCGGCTCCGGGTGAGGAGATCGGCGCGGACGAGGAGAAGCGCCGGATCGTCGACTTCGTCGCGGGGGTCCGCCAGGAGTTCCCCGACCTGGTCATCAGCGTGGACACCTGGCGGGCGTCGGTGGGCCGGGCCGTGTGCGAGGCCGGCGCGGACCTGCTCAACGACGCCTGGGGCGGCTACGACCCGGAGCTGGCCGAGGTGGCCGCGGAGTTCGGGGTGGGGCTGGTGTGCACGCACACCGGCGGGGTGGCCCCGCGGACCCGGCCGCACCGGCTGCACTACGACGACGTGGTGCGCGAGGCGATCGACTCCACCGTGGCGCTGGCCGAGCGGGCGGTGGCGCTGGGGGCGCCCGCGGAGTCGGTGCTCATCGACCCCGCCCACGACTTCGGCAAGAACACCTGGCACTCGTTGGAGCTGACGCGCAGGCTGGACGAGATGACGGCGACGGGGTGGCCGGTGCTGGTGTCGCTGTCCAACAAGGACTTCGTGGGCGAGACCCTCGACCTGCCCGTGGGCGAGCGGTTGACCGGCACGCTGGCGGCGACCGCGGTGTGCGCGTGGCACGGGGCCCAGGTCTACCGGGTCCACGAGGTCGTGGAGACGCGCCAGGTCCTGGACATGGTCGCCGCGATCAGGGGTGTGCGGCCTCCCGCGCGGGCAGTGAGAGGGTTGGCGTAGGGGTGTTGGCGGAGGGGAGGCTCGATGATCGTCGGAACCGCGGTCTGTCCGCATCCGCCGCTGCTGCTGCGTGAGCTCACCGGCGGGCAGGACGTCGGCGCGGACCTGCGCAAGGCCTGTGAGGCGGCGGTGGCGTCCCTGGTCGCGCTCGGCCCCGAGGTACTCGTGGTCGTGGGCGGAGCCGACACCGGCGGGCGCCGCGAGCCGGGCCCGGCCCCGGTCCGGGCCTTCGGGGGTACGGAGAGCGCCGGGGGAGCCGGGGGTTCCGGGACGCGTCCCGAGGAGGGCGCGCTGCCGTTGAGCCTGGGTGTCGCGGGTCGGCTGCTCGACGCGGTCGGCGGCGCGGTCCCCGTCGATATGTACGCGGTGGCCTTCGACGCCGGTCCCGGGCCGGTGGCGGAGCTGGCGGACGCGATCGCCCGCCGCCCGGAGCGGGTCGCGCTGCTGGTGATGGGCGACGGCAGCGCGCGCCGGGGGGTCAAGGCCCCCGGGCACCTGGACGAGCGCGCCTTCGCCTACGACGAGCGGGTGCGGCGTGCCCTGGCCGGGGCCGACCCGTCGGCGCTGCTGGGACTGGAACCGGGTCTGGCCGCGGAGCTGCTGGCGGCCGGGCGGGCCGCCCTGCAGGTGATGGCGGCCGCGGTGGCGCGGGGCGGCGCGTCCTACCGGCCCGAGGTGCTCTACGCCGACGACCCGTTCGGGGTCATGTACACGGTGGCGGTGTGGTCGTGCGACTGCTGATGAACGACGTCGCGCCCGGCGCGGCCGAGCCCGGCGACCCCGTGGACGACGCGGTCCTGGAGGCGCTGTACGCCTACCCCGACACGGGCGGGCGGCCGTGGGTGCGGGCCAACATGGTCTCCACGCTGGACGGTGCCGCCGCGGGCAACGACGGCCGGACCGGGACCATCAACACCGAGGCCGACCTGGTCGTGTTCACGCTGCTGCGGGATCTGGCCGACGTGGTCCTGGTGGGCGCCGGGACGGCGCGCGCCGAGGGCTACCGCCGTCCCACGCCGCGCACGGGCGCGCGGCGCGAGCGCGCCGAGGCGCAGGGGCGCGCCGCGCACCCGGCGCTGGCGGTGGTGACCCGCAGCGCGCACGTGCCGCCGCTGCTGGCGGCCGAGGAGCCCGACCGGGGCCAGGTGTGGCTGCTGACCTGCCAGGAGGCGGGCGAGCCGGCGCTGGAGCGGGCGCGTGCGGCGCTGGGGCCCGACCGGGTGCTGGTGCTGGGCGAGGCGGAGGTCGACCTGGTCGCGGCGGTGGACGCGCTGCACGAGCGGGGGATGCCGCGGATCCTGTGCGAGGGCGGTCCGCGGCTGCTGCGGGACGTGGCCGCCGAGGGCGTGCTCGACGAGCTGTGCCTGACCGTCGTGCCGGTGCTGGCCGCGGGGGCGGAGCAGCGCATCACCGCGGGCGCGGGCGTGGACCAGGAACTGGTGCCGCGCCTGCTGCTGGAGGGCGGGGGAACGCTGCTGCACCGGTGGATCCGTCCCTGAACGCGTTCCTCGGGACCCGGAGGCCGTGGGGCGGGCGGGTGCGCCCGTGGCCGGGCCCCTGCCGGAGGCTGGGGGATGCCGCGCGGCACCGGTGGATCCGTCCCTGAGCGTGCCTCGCAGCGGGCCGGGAGGCCGTGGGGCGGGCCGATGTCCGCATCGGTGTGCTGAGCCCGTCGCGCGAACGGACCCCCGACCCGGCGGCCCGACCTTCCATGAACGGACCCGTGCTCAGCTCGGCGCCGCACCTCGCGAGATGGCGGCGGCCTCCTCGGCGTCGTCGAGCAGCCGCCGCTGGCGCTCACGGACCGGCGCGTGGTCGCCCGGAGCGCTGCGCCGCAGCTCCCGGTACCGGCCGCCGCGAGAGGCCAGCGCGAGCGCGGCCGAGCGGGGCAGGCCCTCGGCGGCGCCCCCGGCGGCCAGCGCGGCCCGGACCCGGCGGCGGTGGTCCCGGCGCGCGGCGAGGTAGACGAGCATCGCGGCGGTGAAGATCACCAGGACCTTGGCCAGGATCACCGGCACCGTGTTCCCGAACACGGGCGCGTCCAGCAGCCAGTGCATCGCCATGGCGAGCAGGACCAGGCCGGTCGCGGCGGCCGCGCGGCCGGGCGGGGGCCGCCAGGCGACCGGGGCCAGCAGCCCGAGGGCGGTCCCGGCGACGGCGGTCATCGCCCAGTGCGAGCCCGGGCCGGTCACCCCCACGCGCAGGACCGCGGACTGGACGACCGAGAGCGCGCCGGCGGTGGCCCCGGACTGGACGATGGCGCTGACGGCGTAGAGGAGGTTCTCGGTGACCTCGAAGCCCAGACCGGCGAGCGCGCCCAGGACGAAGCCGTCGGCGGGGCCGCGCAGGGCGCGGGGGAAGGCGGTCGCCACGAGCACGACGCCCGCGAGTTTGAGCAGTTCCTCGTTGAACGGCGCGGTCAGCGCCGCGCCCCAGGCGGTGGCCAGGTCCAGGCCCAGAACGGAGGACCAGGCGCTGCGCAGTGCCGAGTTGGCGATGACGGCCGCACCCGTCGCCGCGGTCAGGCCCCACAGGGCGGCCACGGCGCAGGGGAACCGGTCGGGGGTCCGGACCGGGCGGATGCGCCGGAACAGCCAGAAGCCGAACGCGAACGTGGCGGCGGCCAGGACCAGCGCGAGGACCACCTCGCCGGGGAAGACCCGGGCGGAGCCGGACAGCTGCCCGAGCAGGACCAGGAGTCCGGCCGCGCTCCCCAGCGCGATGGCGGCGGTGGCCGCGAGCGCGGGCGGGCGCGGCGCGTCCGGGTAGGCGTGGTGCGGAGTGGGACGGCCGCCCGTCCCGGCCCCGGCCTCTCCTGTGCCGCCCGTCCCGGCCCCGGCCTCTCCTGCGCCGCCCGTCCCGGCCCCGGGCGCACCACCGCGGGGTGCGCCGGAACCGGTCGCGCGGTCGTGGGAGCGGCTCCGTCGCGGCGCGGGTACGGCCGCGGACCGGCTGTCGCGGGCCCGGCTCACGCGTCCTCCCGGGTGAACGTGATCGAGGTCAGGACGTCGTCCACATCGGCCAGGTCGGCGCGTGTGGCGTCGCGCCCGGTGAGCGTCATCGACACGGCGAACCGGCCGTCCGGGGAGGGGTACAGGACGGCGGTGCCGGACTCGGTGTCGCTGGTGAGCGTGCCGGTCAGGCCGCGTGTGCCGTCCTCCGCCCTGGTGGGGTCGGGTGGGCCCAGGCGGGTGGATCCGTCCCCGGCGCGCAGGGTGCGGTCCAGGCCCCGCCACAACTCTGGGGCGGTGGGCGGCACGGCGGTGGTGGGGGTGACCGTGCTCAGAGTGAGTTCGGCCGGGCCGCGGCTGAAGTGGTAGACGCGTTCGGCGGTGCTGGTGCCCGTGCGCAGGGCCCAGCCGTCCCGGCGGAAGGTCAGTTCCGCCTCGACGTCCTCGCTGGAGCCCACCGCGAGGGCGTGGCCGGACCGGACGGGCTCGGTGCCGGGCAGGACCCTGTCGAGTAGCGGCCAGGCGGTGACGAGCACCGCGACCGCCCCGACGGCCAGGCCCGGCGGCCACCAGGAGCCGCCCGCGTGAGGGGGAGCGTGCGGTCGCTGTGCGTCGGTCCCCGGTGCCATGGCACCCCTCTCGTCGCGCGCGGTGAGACCCCGTCACGGACAGCGAATCATCCGTACGGGTGCTCGTTCGCGAGGGACGGCGGACTTGGCGTACGTTTGCGGCGATTTCACCCGGTCCGGGGAGTTCGGGCCGCCGGGGGCCGTCCGTGTCCCGGTGCCGGTGAGGAGGCGGCGGTCGGGGTGCGCGGTGGATCGCGGATGCCCCGGGCCTCGCAGCGGTGGGCGGGTGCTCGCCGCGGTGAGACCGCGTGCGCTCAGGGCGTGGCGGCGACGATGACGCGCAGGGCCGCGGGGCGCTTGGTGAAGCGGACCGTCTCACCGCACTCCCACACCTCGCCGTCCACGGAGATGTGCCGGTGGCCGGGCGGAAGCGAGAGGGTGAGCTCCGTCGCGAGGCGGCTGGAGTAGCCGTCCCCTCCCCTGGAGCGCTCGAAGAGGATGTCGGTGAGGGCCCGCCATCGCGGGTAGGTCCGTGCGGCCGCCAGTACGCGCACGTCCAGGCGTCCGTCGTCCAGCCGTTCGCGCATCGCCGGTACGCGGCCGTGGGTGCGGTACCGGCAGTTGCCCACGAAAGCCCACCACACGCGGGTCGGCCGGCCATCGATCCGGGTCGGGGTGGGCTCGACGTCCCTCAGGTCCCGCCACAGCGCCAGGCCGAACGCGGGCCACTTGCCGATCCTGGGCGCCCAGCGGTCGCGCCGCCGGACCAGGCGCGGGTGCGACCCGAACGTGGCGGTGTTGAGGAAGACCCGGCCGTCGGCCTCGCCCACGTCAACCCTGGCCAGGTGGCCGCTCCCGTAGGCCCGCAGTGCCGCCTCCACCGAGGTCAGGCCCAGTGTGCGCGCGAAGTTGTTCAGGGTGCCGGTCGGCAGGATGAGCAGGGGGCGGTCGTGTTCCAGGGCGGCGCGGGCCCCGGCGTTGGCCGTTCCGTCGCCGCCCGAGACCACCAGGATGCGCGAGGTGCGGGCGGCCTCGTCCATCACCGCGGCCATGTCGTCGTCGGGTGTGAGCGGCACGATCCGGGCCTTGGGCAGGGACCGCGTCACACGGTCGGCGGTGGCGCCGAAGCCCGGCCCTCCGATCCCCGTGCCGGCGGAGCGGGGATTGACCACCACGGTCACGCCGGAGCCCTCGGGGTCGCCTCCGGCCGAGCCCTCCGGGACGGTGCGCGCGCCCGAGACCAGTTCGGGGCGGGCGGGCAGCACGGCTCGTGAGAGCACGGCCGCGGCGGTACCGATCACCAGGCCCCCGGCCACGTCGCCGGGGTAGTGCACGCCGCTGTGCACCCGGGAGAGGGCCACGGCGCCGGCGATGCCCCAGACCACGGCGGACAGCGGGCGCGGGGCGTCGGCGGCGATCCCCCCGGCGAAGGCCGCCGCGGCGGCGGTGTGCCCGGAGGGGAAGGAGGAGTTGCCGTAGGCGCGGTAGGGCCGGCGTGCGCGCGGGACCCGGGAGCTGTCGGGGCGCGAGCGGGTGACCAGGTTCTTGACCACGAAGGAGGTGGCGTTGGCGGCGCCGGCGGCGGTGATCGCCCGCAGCGCGGTCCGGCGCAGGCGGGGCCCGCCGACGGCGGCGAGGGTGGCCGAGACCAGCAGCCAGGGCGCCATGTGGTCGGTGGCCTGGACGAAGCGGGGGGTGAC
The DNA here is from genome assembly GCF_001279585.1 of Nocardiopsis sp. NRRL B-16309. Classification (GTDB taxonomy): domain Bacteria; phylum Actinomycetota; class Actinomycetes; order Streptosporangiales; family Streptosporangiaceae; genus Nocardiopsis. The sequence goes on from NZ_LGEC01000092.1 coordinate 84,868, forward strand.
CGGGTCCAGCGCGGGCGGCCCGAGTGCCGTCACCTTGTCATAGAGGTAGCGGTCGGCACGGCTGAGGAGTCGGGACGGTCGGAGTCGCATGTCTCCAGAGTGGGTCCGTCCGGCCCGGGTGTCCAGGAACCGGCCGGTGTGGATCGCGACACATTTCGTGACCTATCCGTGACATTTCCGGGGCAATCCGCCCTCCGGCCCCGCGACGAATCACTCGTGTCCGATCAGCGCGACCGAGTGAAGAGGACCCATGGTCACGGGCCACACCGTCCACCGCCGCCGCAGGATCGCGGTCATCGGCTCCGGCGTAGCCGGGCTGACGGCGGCCCACGTCCTGCGGCGGCACGCCGACGTCACCCTGCTGGAGGCGCGGGACCGCCTCGGCGGGCACGCGCACACCCACCGCGTGGCGGCGGCCGGGGGAGGGGAGCTGTCCGTCGACAGCGGCTTCATCGTGCACAACCGGCGCACCTATCCCCACCTGCTGCGCCTGTTCCGCGAACTGGGGGTGCCGACCCGCTCCACCGAGATGAGCATGTCCGTGGGCTGCGACGGGTGCGGCCTGGAGTACGCGGGCGCTCGGGGCCTGTCGGCCCTGCTGCCGAGCCGGTCCCGCCGCAGCACCGCCTACCTGCGCATGCTGGCCGAGGTGCCCCGTTTCCACCGGGTCGCCCGGCGCCTGCTCGACACCGGACCGCCCTCACCGGCCCGCGAGCCCACCCTCGCCGACGTCGTCCGCCACCACCGCTTCGACCGGTACTTCGTCGCGCACTTCCTGCTGCCGCTGGTCTCCGCGGTGTGGTCCTGCCCGCCGGGCACGGCCCTGGACTACCCGGCCCGCTACCTGTTCGCCTTCCTGCGGCACCACGGGATGCTCTCGGTGTGGGGCTCGCCGTCGTGGCGGACGGTCGAGGGCGGTTCGCGCGTGTACGTGGAGCGGGTGGCCGCGAGCCTGGCCTCGGTGCGCACCGGCGCGCCGGTCACCGCCTTGGCACGCACGGCCCACGGGGTGCGCCTGCGAGCCGGCTCCGAGGAGCTGGAGTTCGACGCGGCCGTGGTGGCCACCCACGCCGACCAGGCCCTGGCCCTGCTGGAGTCGCCCGCCCCGGTCGAGAAGGAGGTCCTGGGGGCCTTCGCCTACTCCCGCAACCGCACCCTGCTGCACACCGACACCAGTGTCCTTCCCCGGGACCGCGCCACGTGGGCGAGCTGGAACCACCGGCTGTCCTCGTGCGAGCCCGACGACGCGCCGGTCCGGGTCAGCTACCACATGAACCGCCTGCAGCACCTGGCCGGCGACGAGCAGTACGCGGTGACACTCAACGACGGCGGAGCCGTCGACCCCGGCCGGGTCGTGGCCGCCATGGACTACGCCCACCCCGTCTACACGCCGGCCTCGGTCGCCGCCCAGCGGCGGCTCGGCGAATTGAACGACGGCGTCGTGGCCTTCGCGGGCGCTCACCACGGGTGGGGCTTCCACGAGGACGGGTGCCGGTCGGGGGCCGTCGCGGCCGCGAGCCTGGGGGTGCGCTGGTGAACACGCCCGGCGTCCCGGCGCTCTACGAGGCCACCGTGCGCCACGTGCGTGCCGAGCCGGTGCGCCACGCCTTCGCCCACCGCACCTACTACTGGCTGGTCGACCTCGACGACCTGCCGCGCCCGCCGTGGCCGCTGCGGCTCCTGGCCGGGTTCCGCGCCGCGGACCACGGCGGCGGAGACGCCGCGTCCCTGCGGGCCGATCTCGACGCCTACCTCGCCGGACACGGGGTGGACCTCGCGGGCGGGCGCGTGCTGATGCTGTCCCACGCCCGCGTGCTCGGGCACGTGTTCAACCCGCTGACCGTGTACTGGTGCCACGACCGCGGGGGCGACCTGGTCCGGGTGGTCGCCGAGGTCCACAACACCCACGGCGGACGCCACCGCTACCTGCTGGACGTCGACGGCCGGGGCCGGGCCGAGGCGGACAAGGAGTTCTACGTCTCCCCGTTCAACCGGGTCGAGGGGCGCTACCGGCTCAGCCTCCCGCTTCCGGGCGACCGGGTCGCGCTGACCGTCGCCCTGCACCGGCGCGGCCGACCGCCCTTCGTCGCCTCGGTGCGCGGCGCCCACCGCCCGGCCACTCCCGCGGCGCTGCTGCGGATGGCGCTGCGCCACCCCCTCGCCCCCCTGGTCGGCGCGCTGAGCATCCGCCGCCAGGGCATCGGGCTCTACCTGCGCGGCTTGCCGGTCCACCCGCCGCGGGCCCACGACCGAAAGCGAAGAGAACGGACGGACGCACCGCGATGAACACCACCCCCGACACGACGGTTCCGCGCCCCTGGCCGGCCGTGGACGCCCGGCGCTGGCCCGACGTCGCCCGGGTCCCGGCCCGCGGGCCGCGGGTGCCCGTGGCCCGCGCCCTGGCCGCCCACGCCGCCCGCCGGGCCGGTGTGCGCCTGCACACGGGACCGGGAGAGCCCGGCGCCGCCGGTCCGCCGGTCCTGCGCCTGCGCGACCCCGACGCCTTCCACCGCCGCCTGGCCGCCGGCGGGCTCATCGGCTTCGGTGAGTCGTACATGGCGGGGGAGTGGGACTCCCCGGAGCTCGTGCGCCTGCTCACCGTCCTCGCGCGCGGGTACGAGGAGCTGGTCCCGCGGCCCCTGCGGCCGCTGCGGCACGTCACGCTGCCGCGGCGGCCGTCCCTGGACCGCAACACCCGCAGCGGCGCGCGCAGGCACATCAGCCACCACTACGACCTGTCCAACGACCTCTTCGCGACCTTCCTCGATCCGACCATGACCTACTCCAGCGCGTTGTTCGACGAGGGCGAGGAGCGCTGCCGGGCCACGCTGTCCCGTGCCCAGCGGCGCAAGATCGACCGCCTGCTGGACGGCGCGGGCGTCACCGACGGGACCGAGCTGCTGGAGATCGGCACCGGGTGGGGGGAACTGGCCGTGCGCGCCGCGCGCCGCGGTGCCCGCGTCACCACGGTCACGCTGTCGTCCGAGCAGTGCGACCTGGCGCGCCGACGGGTCGAGGAGTCGGGCCTGGCCGACCGGGTCCAGGTGGAGCTGTGCGACTACCGCGACGTCCGCGGAACCTATGACGCCGTGGTGAGCGTGGAGATGGTCGAGGCGGTCGGTGAGCGCTACTGGCCGGTCTACTTCGCCGGACTCGACCGCCTGGTGCGCCCGGGCGGGCGGGTCGGCCTGCAGAGCATCACCATGGAGCACGGACTGATGCGGGCCTCACGCACCTCCTACACCTGGATGCACAAGTACGTCTTCCCGGGCGGGCTGATCCCCTCGGTCACGGCCATCGAGGAGCAGTTGCGGGACCGGACCCGCCTCAGGGTGGTCGACCGGCTCGCCTTCGGCGCCGACTACGCCGACACCCTGCGGTTGTGGCGCGAGGCGTTCGAGGGGGCCGCCGAGCGGGTGGCCGGACTCGGCTTCGACGACACGTTCCGCCGTATGTGGTCGTTCTACCTCGCCTACTGTGAGGCCGGGTTCCGCGCCGGCATGATCGACGTGGAGCAGCTCGTGCTGGAGCGCTCCCGGTGAGCGCGGTGGGCGCACTCGCGACCACCGGTGCCGTGAGCGCGCTGGCCGTGGCGGTGCTGATGCTGGGCGCCTTCGCGGTGGGCCGCAGGGTGGGGCGGCACAGCGTCGTGGACGTGGCCTGGGGCCTGGGGTTCGTGGTGGTCGCGGCGGTCGCCCTGGTGACGGCCACCGCGGACCACGCGCGGGCCTGGCTGCTGTTCGCCCTGGTCGCCGTGTGGGGCGTGCGCCTGGCCGCGCACATCCACCGGCGCTCCCGCGGCGTCGGCGAGGACCCCCGGTACGACCGTCTGCTGTCGCGGGCCCCCGGGAGCCGGGACGCCTACGCGCTGCGCGTGGTCTACCTCCTCCAGGGCGCCCTGGTCTGGTGCGTCGCCCTTCCGGTCCAGGTCTCGGCGCACACATCCGGCCCGCTCGGCGGGCTCGCCGCGGCCGGGACGGCCCTGTGGCTGTTCGGATTCCTCTTCGAGGCGGTCGGCGACGCCCAGTTGCGCCGGTTCAAGGCCGATCCGGCCCATCGCGGCCGGATCATGGACCGGGGGCTGTGGGCCTGGACCCGCCATCCGAACTACTTCGGGGACGCGTGCGTGTGGTGGGGGCTGTTCCTGGTCGCGGCGGGTTCCTGGTGGGTCCTGCTGACCCTGCCCGCGCCGCTGCTGATGACGTTCCTGCTCACGCGGGGGTCCGGGCAGCGCCTGCTCGACGAGCACATGGCGGGCCGGCCGGGCTGGGCGGAGTACGCCCGCCGCACGAGCGCCTTCGTGCCCCGGCCGCCCCGGCGGGACGCCCCCTGAGCTCGCCCCGCAGGGGCGCGGGCCCCTACGCCGTGGGCAGGTGCCCGCCGTCGACGCGCACGGCGGTGCCCGTGACGTAGGCGGCCTGACGGCTCGCCAGGAAGGCGGCGACCGCGCCGTACTCCTCGGGGCGGCCGTAGCGCCCGGCGGGGATGGTGGCGCGTGCGTCGGCCTCCACCTCGGCCACCGTGCGGCCCTCGCGTTCGGCGCGGGCGGCGTCCAGGGCGTCGGTGCGCGGCGTGGCGACGCGGCCGGGCACGATGACGTTGGCGGTCACGCCGTCGGCGGCCACCTCCCGCGCCAGGGTCTTGGACCAGGAGTGCAGTGACGCCCGCAGCGTGTTGGAGATCCCCAGGTTCGGGATGGGCGCGATCGCCCCCGAGGAGGTGCTGGTGATGATCCGGCCCCATCCGCGCTCGCGCATCCCCGGCACCACGGCGTCGGTGAGCGCGATGACCGGCAGGACCATGGACGCGTGGTGGTCCTGCCACAGCGCGATGTCCTGGCCCAGGGCGGGCGTGGGCGGCGGGCCCCCGGTGTTGTTCACGAGGATGTCGACCGGGCCCAGGTCCCGCTCGACGCGTTCGGCCACCTCAGCGGCCCGGCCGTGGTCGGCCAGGTCCCAGGCCAGCGCGAGCGCGGACACGCCGTGCCCGGCGCAGGCCTCCACCGTCGCGGCGAGGCGGCCCTCGTCGCGTCCGGTGACGGCCACGTGCACGCCCTCGGCCGCCAGCGCCTCGGCCATCGCCCGCCCCAGGCCGGAACTGGCCGCGGTCACCAGCGCGACCCTGCCTGCGATCCCCAGGTCCATGTGCGTCCTCCCGCTCGTCGTGTTGTGCGCATCCTGGCAGGCGGGCGGGGCGCGGGCGGCACCGGGGCGGGGTCGGGCCGCGCGGTCGGCCCGACCGCGGCGACCGGCGGGTCAGGGGGTCGGGTCGACCGGCGGATTGGCCCTGGAGTACTCCGGTGGCTCCGGCGCGAGCAGCCCGGCGCCCGCGGTGGCCACGACACCGTCCACGGTGAACTCCACCGAGCGCTCCCGCGTGGGCGAGTCCTCCTCCCACCGCACACGGGCCCGCCCGGTCAGTTGCAGCAGGTCGCCGGTCTCCCAGTCGGGGACGAGCAGACCGGCCCGGGGTTCGACCCACAGGTTGCCTAGCGTGTTGAACATGGCGTTGCCGGCGTAGTCCGGCCAGCTGAGCAGGGTGGGCGAGTGCACGCGCAGGAACCCGGGGCCGCCGCCCCGGTGGCTGGCGTCCGCCTGCCCGGTGTCGGAGCGCGTGGCGACGAAGAAGGTGTCGGCGCGCCGGACGAGGGCCCGCTGGCCGGGAGTGAGCGCCTCGCCGCGGACGGGTTCGGGGCGGGCGGGCGCGGCGGGGACCGGGGTGCGCTTCTGGATGTACTTGGGGCAGTTCGCGTAGACGTCCTCGGCCGCCATACGCAGGCCGGCGCCGTGCGGCCGGACGGTCCCGTTGAGGCGCATGCGCCGGCGCCCGGCCGGGTCCAGGGCCAGGGCCCCGACGGGGGCGGGGCCCTGGCGCAGCCGCTCGGCGAGCGGGTCGCCGCGGTGCGGGAGGGCGGCGACGTCGAGCGTGCCCTCGTCGGGGACCTGGAGGAAGCCGGGCGGTCCGGTCAGCAGCGAGCACCAGGTGCGCCCGTCGCTGTCGGCCGCTCCGACCACTAGGAACGTGCGGGCGGTGAGGAAGCCGGCGGCCACGCCGGGCACCGACGAGCGGATCGCCCGCGAGGTGTGGCCCGCCTGCCGCGACAGCGCGGCCCGTGCCTGCACGGCGAGTTCGCCGCGGTGGTAGGAGCCCATGGCTCCGCCCTTCTGTCGGGTCGGGGGCACGGCCTAGAAGAAACCGCAGGTGGGTGCGCTGGTGATGGGCGCGTCGGCGCCCTCGGCGCCGGTCGCGGCGTAGATCTCCAGGCGGACGCCGTCCGGGTCGTGGAAGAAGATCCCGCCGGAGGCGGCCCCCTCGCCGTGCGGGACCACGCCGTCGTAGGCGAACTCCACGGCGGCGGCGCGCAGGTCCGCCTCGGCCCGGCGGACCTCCTCCATGGTGTCGACCTGGAAGGAGAGGTGGTGCAGTCCCGCGGTGTCGGCGCGGAAGGCGTGGGCGCTCTGCTTCCACAGGGTGAGGACGAGTCGGCCGTCCCGGCCGAGGAAGGCGAACTCGCGGCCCTCCTCCTTGCCCTCGCTCATCGTCTCGAAACCCAGTACGCGGCCGTAGAAGTCGCGCGAGCGCTCGATGTCGGTGACGTTGATCCCCACGTGCCCGGTGGTGGCGGTGGACGCGGTCATGGTGTGCCCTTCTGCCGGGGGCCACAGCCCGATTGCTGCAACCACTGAAACGGACTTTAGGGGTTAGTCGCACGGCGCGTCAACCACTCAAATGGATTTCAGTGGTTAGCGAGGTAGGGTTGGTACGATCCAGGCGGTCATCGAGCGGGGGAGGACGCATGGCGGAACGCAGGGCCCGGCCGCTGGTCGGCGAACCCGTGGCCATGGACCTGATCAACACCCGCTGGGCCGTCGGCGGGGCGGTCCAGGACCTGCTCGTCTCGCTCGACGGACTGCGCCAGTGGCTGTCGGAGACCGGACTGGACGCGCGTTTCGACGCCGACCCCGCCGCGCTCGACCGCCTCCTGCGCGTCCGCGAAGCGCTGCTGCGCCTGATGCGCGACGCGGGCGACCCCGGCGCCCGTGCCGCGCTCAACGACACCCTCGCCCACGGGTGGGTCCGGCGCAGGCTCCTGGAGGGCGCGGGGGGCGGGCCCGGGGTCCCCGGCTTCGACGTCGAGTTCGACGACCCCTCCTGGGGGCCGGCCTGGACGGCCGCCGACGACTACCTCGACCTGCTCCGGGCCCCCGACCGCATCCGGGGCTGCGCCAACCCCGCCTGCGTCCTGTGCTTCTTCGACACGTCCAAGAACGGCACCCGCCGCTGGTGCTCCATGGCCGGATGCGGCAACCGCGCCAAGGCCGCCCGGCACCAGGCCCGCGGGCGCGCCGGCCGGACGGCCTGAGTCCCGAGGCCGCCGGCGCCGAGTACCGCCCGGCCCGGCGTCTCGACGCCGTGAGCACCCCGGGCTCCCGGGGATCGGGGCCGGGGCGCCACCGGCCCCTTCAGGACCGGTCGGTGAGTTCGGTGAAGGTGAGACTGGCGCGCGCGCTGGGCAGCGCGATGACGATGTGCACGCGCGTGCCGTGGCCCGGAGAGCTCTCGATCCGCAGCGTCCCGCCGAGGTTGGCGGCGCGCTCGCTGATGGAGACCAGCCCGTGGCCCGTGCGGGGATCCTCGCGCGGTGCGCCCGAGAGGCCGCCGACGTCGAAGCCCACGCCGTCGTCCTCCACGGTGACGGTCACGTCCCAGTCGGTGATGTCGATGTCGACCGTGGCCCTGGTGGCCTGGGAGTGCTTGTCGATGTTGCGCAGGCACTCGCGGATGATGACGAACAGTTCCTCGCGCTGGTGCCGGGGCACCCGGAACTCGTCGCCGGTGAGGCGGACGTCGACCTCGGTCTCGGGAACCGCGTTGTGCGCGAACAGCGCCAGCTTCTCCCGCGTCCGCCCGTCCCCCCGGTCGGTGCGCAGTTCGGCGACGAGCCGGCGGGTGTCCTCCATCAGGGCGTGCAGCGCCCGGCGGGCGATGGAGAGCCGGTCGTCGGCGGTGGGCGCCCCTCGCTGCCGGTAGATCTCGTACAGGTCCAGGTTGCGGTCGACCAGGCTCAGCCCGCTGCCGACCCAGTCGTGCACGTCCCTGGCCAGGCGCTGGCGGTCCGAGGGGGTCATGTCGTCGACGGGCGCGCCGACGCCGCCGTCGTGGTTGCGCACCATGGCGGCGGTGCGGGTCGTCACGCTCTCGTGCACGGCCCGCAGCCACAGGGCGGTGATCCGCACTCCGTCGGGCTCGTTGCGGAACATCTGGGTGGCGGCCTCGGCCGCCAGCTGGAAGACCAGCGTGCTCACCTGCTGGACCACGGCCGGGTCCAGGGCACGGCAGTCGGCGCGGTCCTCGGTCACGCTGGAGCGCGGGACCGAGGCGTGGTCGATGATGACGGTGCCGGCCTCCACGCTCACGAACGCGTCGGTCAGCGAGGCCTCCACCTGGCGCAGGGCCTCGGCCAGGGCACGGGAGTCGGGGACCGCGCCGTGCCCGAGGGCCTGCATACGGGAGCGGAAGGCGTTCAGGATCATCTGCGTGCGTTCACGGGAGGTGAACTCCGCCGGTTCCCAGTGGGGGAACTCCAGCGGAATGTACCGTTCACGGCTGCTCTCCAACTCGCCCCTCCGAATCGATGGGAGGTCGCTCTCGCCCCGTGCGCGCTGGACGACGGGGACAGGGAGCTCGGCGCGGATGGACATGGGTGCCGGAATGGATGAGTGCGGTCCGACACGTGGTCGCGGAGCGAGACGACCTGTTCGGAATGGTACGTGATTCGTCCCGGATTCGCCCCTGCGCACGGGCGCCCCCGTGCCGGGAGGGGCACGGAGGCGCGGGCGGTGATGTTCTCGGTCACGCTCCTTCCGTGAACACCAGAACCGCGTTCTGGCCGCCGAACCCGAAGGAATTGCTCACCGCGACGCGACTGTGGTGCGTGCGCGGCTGGTCACGCACGATGTCGATCTCGATCGCGGGGTCGGGCGCCGTCAGGTTGGCCGTCGGCGGCACGGTGCGCTCCTCGATCGCCAGGACCGTCAGCGCGGCCTCGATCGCCCCGGCGGCGCCGAGCGTGTGACCAACGACACCTTTGGCGGAGGTCACCACCGGGGCGTCACCGAGCAGTCGGCGGATCGACGCGGCCTCGGCCGCGTCGTTGAGCGGCGTGGAGGTGCCGTGCGCGTTGACGTGGTCGACCTCGTCCGGTGCCACCCCGGCGTCGGCCAGGGCCGCGGTGACGGCCAGGGCCACGCCCCGGCCCTCGGGGTCGGGCGCCGTGGCGTGGTGGGCGTCGGCGGAGGCTCCGTAGCCCGCCAGACCGGCCCTGACCCGGGCCCCGCGCGCCCGGGCGTGCTCGGCGCGCTCCAGGACCAGGATGCCCGCGCCCTCGCCCATGACGAACCCGTCCCGGTCGGTGTCGAAGGGGCGCGAGGCCCGCTCCGGGTCGTCCAGGCGCCGCGTGGACAGGGCGCCCATCCGGGCGAACCCGGTGGCCACCAGCGGAAGGATGCCCGCCTCGGTGCCCCCGGCGATCACCACGTCGCAGACGTCGCGGCGCAGCAGGTCCAGGGCCGAGCCCAGGGCGGTGGCACCCGAGGCGCAGGCCGTGGCGGTGACGAAGTTCGGCCCGCGCGCCCCGAACCACATCCCCAGGTGGCCCGACGCCATGTTGGGGATCATCAGCGGGATGAGCAGCGGGGACACGCCCTCGGGTCCGCTCTCCCGCATCCGGCGGTGCTGCTCGTCGTAGCTGCGCAGGCCGCCCATGCCGCAGCCGAGCACGACGCCCACCCGGGCCCCGTCCCACGCCCGCGGGTCGAGCCCGGAGTCGGCGACCGCCTCGATCGCGGCGATGAGCGCGAACTGCACGAACCGGTCGTACTTCATCGTGCTGCGGCGACCGAGCAGATCGTTGGGATCGTAGGCGGGCACGGAGCAGGCGATGTCCACGGGCATCCCCTCCAGGACCGGGGTGCGGGCCGCCGTGGAGCGACCGCCGCACACCCCCTTCCAGGAGTCCTGGACGCCGATTCCCGCCGCCGTGACCAGCCCGAGGCCGGTGACGGCGACCGCTCCGCCGCTCACGACCCCGCCGCGGCGGTCTGTGCGTCGATCAGCTCGGCCGCGCGGGCGACGGTGTCGGCCGGGGTGGCGGAGTCCTCGCTGATCCGCACTCCCATCTCCGACTGGACGACCAGCAGGAGTTCGACCATGAAGAGGGAGTCCATCTCCAGGTCCTCGAAGGTCGTGTCGGGCGTGATGTCCTCCGGGCTCACCTCGAAGCGCTCGGTGAGGAGGGTGACGAGCTGGTCGTAGGTGCTGCTCATGGTCGACTCCTTGTGTGTCGTACGCGGTGGGTCGGCGGGCGGGGCCCGCCCGGTGGGTGGAACGGTCAGGACCCGTCCAGCGGGGGCCAGCGCAGCAGCGTCGAACCCCAGGACAGGCCCCCGCCGAAGGCCGTGAGGAGGACGCGGTCGCCCTCGTCCAGCCCGCCCCGGTCGACGGCGTCGGCCAGGGCGACGGGGATGGAGGCGGCGCCGGTGTTGCCGACGCGCTCGATGTTGGAGACGGCACGGTCCCGGGGCACGCCCAGGTCGTCGGCGAGCTGGTTGATGATGCGCTGGTTGGCCTGGTGGCTGACGACGCGGTCCAGGTCCGCCACGTCCCAGCCGGCCTCGGCCAGGACGCTGCGGGAGGAGGCGGCCATCCGCAGTACGGCGTGGCGGAAGACCTCCTGGCCGCGCATGGTCATGTAGGCGTCGCCCGGACCGGCCGGGGCGTCGGAGCCGCGTTGGCGGGACCCGCCCGCGGCGATCATGATGTGGTCGGCGCCGGTGCCGTCGCTGCCCAGGTCGAAGGGGCCCAGGGCGCCGGGCTCGTCCGGCTCTCCCGCGCGCAGCACCACGGCTCCGGCTCCGTCGCCGAAGATCACCGAGGTGGAGCGGTCGGCGGGGTCGAGCACGGTGGAGTTGACCTCCGCGCCCACGACCAGGACGCGCCGGGCGACCCCGGCCGAGACCAGGCCGGTCGCGGCGGCCAGCGCGTAGACGAAGCCGCTGCACACCGCGCCGACGTCGAAGGCGGCGGCGCCGGTCAGGCCCAGGCGGCTCGCGACGGCGGGAGCGGTGGCCGGGCACGGGTGGTCGGGGGTCATGGTGGCGACCACGACCGCGTCGGCGGAGTCGCGTCCGGCCGACTTCAGGGCCCGGGCGCCGGCCTCGACGGCGAGGTCGGAGGTGGCCGTGCCCGGGTCGGCGACGTGCCGCCGCCCGATGCCGGTGCGGCTCCGGATCCACTCGTCGGTGGTGTCCATCCGCCCGGCCAGCTCGTCGTTGGTCACCACGCGCGGCGGCAGGTACGACCCGACACCGCACAGGACCGCGGCGGCGCTCATCGCGCGGCTCCGGCCGTGTGCGGCCCGCGTGCCCGCGCCCGGGGCCCCTCGTGTGCGTCCATGGATGTCTCCTCCGTTCGACGTGGCCCCACTCTCGCGGTCGGCGCTGATCACGCGGTGACCGGTCGCTGACGGGGTCCTGACGTCCGTGGCGGGTGCCTCAGGCGGTCAGCGCCAGGCAGGGGTCGTGGTTGAGGATCTCGGCGTAGCGCCGCTGGAGCGCCCGGCCCGGTTCGAGTCCCAGATCGGTGGTCAGGCGCAGGCGCATGCGGTGGAACAGCTCCATGGCCTCGCCCTGGCGGCCCGAGCGGTACAGGGCGACCATGAGCTGCTCGCAGAAGCGCTCGTGCAGCGGGTACCGGCCTACCAGGCGGCGCAGCTCGGGGATCACCTCGCGCTCGTCGCCCATCGCCAGGCGGGCGGTCACCAGGTCCTCCCAGCAGGTCAGGCGGCGCTCGTCGAACAGCGCCGAGGCGGCGCGGCAGCGCATGCCGTCGCCCGCGTCCAGCAGGGCCGGGCCCCGCCACAGGTCCAGGCCGCGCTGGAGGAGGACGGCGGCCGGAGCCGGGCTCGCCCGCAGGGCGGCGGCCCCCTGGCCGGCCAGGGTGAGGAAGCGGTTGCCGTCCACGGTGTCGGCGGGCACGTCCAGGACGTAGCCGCTGTGGACCGAGCGCAGCACCCGAGCGCCCGGGCGCTCGGGGGCCGACGCCTCCAGGATGCGGCGCAGCCGGGTCGCGTGCGCCTGGAGGGCGTTGCGCGCGTTGCCCAGGGAGGCGTCGGCCCAGAGCTCGTCGCACAGCTCGTCGTGGGAGATGACCGTGCCGGGGTTGAGGGCCAGCACGGCGAGCATGGTGCGAACCTTGGCGGCGCGGACGGGATGGCTCTGGCCCCGCGCCTCGATGGTCACGTTGCCGAGGATCGTGATCTGCACGGGTCTCCTTGGGTCGTGCTCGGCCGGAACGGTCACGAGACCGCCCGGACGGGCCGGGGTCTGCCGAAGGCGTGGGCGCCGCGGGGCCCGTCCGCCATGAGGATCTCGTGCTGGAGGCGCTGGGCCTGCTCGGAGGGTTCGAGTCCGAGTTCCTCGTCCAGCACCCGGCGCAGGTCGCGGTAGGCGGTCAGCGCCTCCCCGCGGCGGCCCGAGCGGTGCAGCGCGGTGATGAGCTGGTCGTGGTACCACTCGTTGAGCGGGTCGGCCGCGATGAGGGAGCGCAGCTCGGGTACCAGCTCGCGGTGGCGGCCCAGCCGCATGTCCGCCTCCACGCGCAACTCGACTGCGTGGTGGCGCAGTTCCTCCAGGTAGGTGACGTGGCGGGAGAGCACCGGGCCGACGGAGGTGTTGGCCAGCACCCGCCCGCGCCACAGGCCCAGCGCCTGGCGCAGGAGGTGGGCGGCCTCCTCCACGCGGTCCTGGCGGACCAGGGCGCGGCCCTCCTCGACGCCCCGCGCGAAGACTGTCGCGTCGATCTCGTCGGGATCCACGGTCAGCAGGTGGCCGGTGGGCTCGGTGGCCACCGACGCCGTGGAACGGGACAGGGCCCGGCGCAGGTGGTACACGTGCGTGCGCAGGATCGCCGCTCCGCCCGGCGCGGGCGCGCCGTCCCACAGCTCCTCGGTGACGGTGCCGGGGTCCACCACCTGGTTCGCCCGCAGCAGCAGGAGCGCCAGGAGCTTGCGGACCTTGGTCCCCGAAGGCACACCGAGGCCGTCCTCGGATCTCAGCTCTAGCGAGCCGAGAACGCTGAAGTTGATCATTTGTGTCCTCGCTGCTCTTTTTTCGTGAACGGCAGGGAAATTGATTTCGATCTCTGGTGGACAACGCTGGTGTGATTCAGGACACTGATTTCCGTCTGGGTGGTCGGCCTTCTGCTGTCTTCGAGTTCTAGCAGGCAGAACCCGGTTGCCGACAGGGTGAATAGACCAAGGTGCAAACGAGATGTCTCTTTCGGGACATCGGGTGCACCGGAGGTGCCATGCGATATGCCACTGCGTGGGGATGGCCGGTTCCATTCGGTGCCCAATCCTGGGTTCCGGAGATCTTCACCGAGGAATGGAGCCGAATCCGTGAAAACGACAGTTCCGCTGCTCGTGGTCGGGGCCGGTCCCACCGGCCTGGCGCTGGCGTGCGAACTCCTGCGCCAGGGAGTCGACTGCCGCGTCATCGACAAGGCGCCGGACAGGCCGTCCGACCAGGCACGCGCCCTGACCATGTGGGACGGGGCCCTCGACGTACTGGAGCGGCACGGCATCGCCCAGGAGGTCGTCTCGCGCGGCACCCCGATGACCGCCGCCCGCTACTGGTCGCGGGGGCGCAACTTCGCCAACGTCCGGTTCGGGGAGTACGGGCGGGGCGCCGCGTCGCCGCTCATCATCACCCAGCCCGCCGTGGAGGAGGTGATGCGCGACCGCCTCAAGGAACTGGGCGGGCACGTGGAGTGGCGGACGCGGCTGCGGGACCTGCGCGACCACGGAACGCACGTCGAGGCCGTCCTGGAGGGCCCCGACGGGTCCGAGCACGTCACCACGAGCTGGCTGGTGGGCTGCGACGGCAACAGGAGCACCGTCCGCGAACAGGCGGGCATCACCTTCGGCGGCAGCACCTACGGGCGCAGCTTCGTCCTCGGCGACGGCGACATCGACCACGACGTCACCCCGGGCGAAGCCCACTACGTCCTGCACACCGACGGCGTCCTCGTCATCGTGCCCCTGCCCGGCGGCAAGCTGCGGGTCTTCGCCGACGCCACCACCGTGGGGGACCCGGACACCGCGCCCACCGCCGCCGAGATCCAGCGCCTGGCCGACGCCCGCTCCCCCTTCCCCCTGGTCGTGCGCGACCTGCAGTGGAGTACCCGCTTCGAGGTGCACCTGCGCCAGGCCACCAGCTACCGCAGCGGACGCTGCCTGGTGGCGGGCGACGCCGCCCACGTGCACAGCCCCGCCGGGGGCCAGGGCCTCAACACCGGCATCCAGGACGCCGCCAACCTGGCCTGGAAGCTCGCGCTGGTCCTGGAGGGCCGGGCCGGGGCGGAGACCTTCCTCGACAGCTACCAGGCCGAGCGCGAACCCGTCGCCGCCGGCGTCATGCGTTCCTCCCACCAGCAGACCCGCCTGTGGACCATGCGCTCACCCGTCACGCGCGCCCTGCGCGACGCGTTGATGGGCCGGGCCGCCCGCAGCGGCCTGCTCGAACGCCGCATGGTCCCGGCCATGGCCCAGCTCGACCTCGACTACACCGCGAGCCCGGCCGTCGGGGAGGGCGGTGGGCGCCGCGCGCTCCAGCACGACCTGCCCGACGCCGACCTGGTCCCCGTGGCCGGGGGACCGCGCGTGCGCCTCGGCCGGCTGCTGGCCGACCCGCGGCACACCCTCGTCGTCCTGCCGGGAGCGGACGCCGCGGGCGCCCGCGCGGCCGTCGAGGCCGCCGCCCCGCTGGCCGACCGCGTCCAGACCCTCGTCCTGCTCACCCCCGAGGCCGCCGCGGCCGGATCCCCCGCGGGCACCTACCTGCTGCCGCGCGGCCACGCCGGGACCGGCGCCCGGGCGGCGGGGCGGCGGCTCGTGCTGGTCCGCCCCGACGGCTACGTGGCCGGGACCTCCACCACCCTCGACCCCGCCGACCTGCTGCGGCCGCTGGCGCCCGCGCCCGCGACGGCGCGCTCCTCCGGCCCCGCCCACCCCTGACGCCGCGCGGGAGCGACCCCCTCATGTTCGACAGACTCGACTCACTGACCGCCCGGCCCGTCCGGGTCCTGCTCGTGGCGGCCGTGTTCACCACGGTCATGGCCGTCCTGGGCAGTGGCGCGGCCCAACACCTGCTCAGCGGCGGCACCGACGACCCCGCCTCGGAGTCCGTCCTGGCCGGGGAGGTCATCGACGAGCACTTCCCCGGCAGCCAGCCCAACCTCCTGCTGCTGCTGACCCCCGCCGAGGACGGCGCTCCGGTGGAGCACCCCGACGTCGTGGACTCGGCGGAGGACCTCGTGGAACGGCTCTCCGCCGAGGAGGGCGTCACCGGGGTGACCTCCTACTGGACCAGCGGCGCCCTGGCGCTGCGCACCACCGACGGCGAGCACGCCTTCGTCACCGCCCGCATCACCGGCGACGAGAACACCGTGGCCGAGACCTTCGCCCGCGTCGCCCCGGAGTACCGGGGGGAGCAGGGCGAGGTGACGGTCCGGATCGGCGGCGAGTCCGCCGTGCGGGTCGAGACCGAGTCCACGGTCGAGGCGGACCTCGTCCGCGGCGAGGCGATCGCCCTGCCCATCACGCTCCTGGTCCTGGTCCTGGTCTTCCGCAGCGTGGTGGCCGCCCTCATCCCGCTGCTCGTCGGCGTGGTCACCATCATGACCGCCAACGGGGTCCTGCGGATCATCGCCGAGTTCACCGAGGTCTCGATCTTCGCCCAGAACCTCGCGGTCGGGCTCGGCCTCGGCCTGTCCATCGACTACGCGCTGCTGTTCCTGCGCCGCTACCGGGAGGAGCGCGACGCCGTGCCCGACCGGCGCGCCGCGCTCGGGACGACCCTGCGCACGGCCGGGCGCACGGTCGTGTTCTCCGCGCTCACCGTCGCGGTCGCGCTGGCGTCCATGCTGGTCTTCCCGCAGTACTTCCTGCGCTCCTTCGCCTACGCGGGGATCCCGGTCGTGCTGTTCTGCTCGGTGGCCGTGCTCGTCCTGGTCCCCCCGCTCCTGGTCCTGCTCGGCGACCGCGTCGACGCCCTGGACCCCACCCGCCTGCTGCGCCGCCGCCCGGGCGCTCCCGCCCCGGTCCCCGGGCGGGCCTGGCACCGCCTGGCCACGGTGGTCATGGGGCGGGCGCCGCTGTTCGCGGTGGGCACGACCGTGCTGCTCCTGCTGCTGGCGGTGCCCTTCCTGCGGGTGGAGCTGGGACCGGCCGACCACCGCCAGCTCCCGTCCGGCTCGGAGTCGCGGCAGGTCGCGGAGTTCGCCGAGGAGAACCTGCCCGGGCGCGCCGACGGGACGATCGACGTCCTGCTCCCGGTGGAGGGCGAGGCCGCCCTCGACCCGATGATGATCCCCCGGCAAGCCGTGGAGCTGTCGGAGATGGCGGGCGTGGACGGTGTGGTCAGCCCCCTGGGGATCTACCGGGACGGCGCCCTGGCCTACGCGCCCACCCCGGTCGACGTCGACCGGCTCTCGGACGGGCACATGATGCTCTCCGTCGTGCCGGACGAGGACGTGGCCACCATCTCCGATGAGAGCCGGGCACTGGTGGAGGAGCTGCGCGAGATCCCCGGCGCGCGGGTGAGCGGCACGGCTGCGGTCTTCTACGACTCCCAGGACGCCCTGGCGCGGCAGCTGCCCATCGCCCTCGGGCTCATCGTGGCCACCGCGCTCGTCCTGATGTTCCTCTTCACCGGCAGCGTCCTGGTTCCGATCCAGACGCTGGTGCTCAACACCCTGAGCCTGACCGTGATGTTCGGCGCGGTGGTGTGGATCTGGCAGGACGGCAACGGCAGCGCGCTGCTGGGGTTCGACACGATCGGCTCCATCGAGACGACCCTGCCCATCCTCATGTTCTGCCTGACCTTCGGGCTGTCCATGGACTACAACATCATCGTCCTGTCGCGGATCAAGGAGGAGTACGAACGCACGGGCGACCACCGGGCGTCCGTCGCGGCGGGGCTCCAGCGCACGGGCGGCCTGGTCACGGCGGCCGCCCTGATCCTGGCGGTCGTGCTCCTGGGCATCGGCTCCTCGCAGATCACCAACATGCAGATGCTCGGCATCGGGGTGGCGCTGGCGATCCTCATGGACGCCACGGTGATCCGCGGCTTCCTGCTGCCCGCGCTCATGGCGATGATCGGCGGCCGGGCCACGTGGTGGGCGCCGGAGCCGCTGCGCCGCTTCCAGCGGCGCTTCGGGCTGCACGACGAGCCGCCCGCCCCCGTCCCCGCCTCCTCCCCGGACGCCGGCGGCGCGGCGGGGGACACCGCTCCGTCCCCGGCCCCGGATCCCGGCCCGCGGACGGCGGAGCGGCCCGAGCCCGCCGTCTCCGACCGCCCCTGAACGACCACCCCCAGCGACCCAGGAGGAGCGAGCCATGTGCTCTCCCCAAGTGATCCTCGCGGCCCTCGGCGCGAGGGCCCAGACGACCTGCCACGAACACCACCACGAGCACCACCACGCCTCGCCCGCGCAGGCCCCGACCGCCGGGGCGGCGCCCTCGGGGGTGGGCGCGCCCGGGCCCGCCCCCCGGTCGGTGCCCCGGCCCGCTCCGGCGCCCGCCGCGGCGGGCCCGGTGGCCGACCGGCGCGGCCTCCTGCGCGCGGCGGTGGCGGGCGCGCTGGGCCTGGCGGGCGCCGTGGCGCTGCCGGGGACGGCCGCGGCCGCCCCGCCCCGGCCCACCGATCCCGACCTGTCCCTGGCCGCGATCCTGCGCCGGGACCGCCGCCGGATCGTGGACCTGACCCACCCCCTCAGCGCGGACTTCCCCGTGTTCGAGTTCTACGTGCGCCGTCCCGAGCAGCGGCAGGTGATGTTCGCCGACGTCGTGGGCTTCAACTCCGCCGAGTGGACCTTCAACGAGCACGCGGGCACGCACATGGACGTCCCCGCGCACGCCGAGGAGGGGCTGGCGCACGCCGACGAGATCGCCCTGGAGGACCTCGTGGCGCCGCTGGCCGTGGTGCGCGTGGCCGAGCGCGCCGAGCGCGAGAACACCACCGAGCTGACCGTGGACGACCTCCTGGACTGGGAGGACGAGCACGGGACGATCCCCGCCGGCGCGTTCGTGGCCATGGACAGCGGCTGGTACCGCCGCGTGGACGACGCCGGGGCCTACCTCCAGTTCGACCGCGCCGCCGAGGTCATGCGCTTCCCCGGCGTGAGCGTGGAGGCGGCCGACTTCCTGGTCCGGGAGCGCGACATCGTCGGCTTCGGGACCGACACCACGAGCCTGGACGTGGGGACGCGGGTGGAGCCGCTGACCCATCGGGCGCTGCTGACCACGGGGCGCTACGGCCTGGAGAACCTGGCCGCCCTGGACGAGGTGCCGGAGAGCGGGGCCACCCTCGTGGTCGGCCTGCCCAAGCTGCGCGGCGGTTTCGGCGCTCCGGTGAGGGCCATGGCCATCCTCTGACCTCGGAACACACTGTCCACCGTCACAGAGCGAGAAGTTCCGGTATCCGTTCTGTGGACAAAGACCGTCCCGTGCGGACATTATAGATAGACCGAGTACCGATAGTAGATAGCGTTGCTATCACCGACGCCATGCTCCCGAAGGAGAGGCAAGGACCACTCTCATGTTTTCCTCACTAGGCAGGTTCACCATCCGGCGCCGATGGTGGGTGCTGGCCGCGGCCGTGCTGTTCGTCATCGCGGGCGGCGTCTGGGGTGCCGGAGCGGGTGGCGCCCTGGGCGGCGGGGGAGGGCTCGACGACCCCCACGCCGAGTCGACCCAGGCCGACCACATCCTTCAGGACACCCTCGGGCGCTACACGGCCGACGTCGTCGTGGTCTACGAGAGCGACGAGCTCACCGTGGACGACCCGGAGTTCCAGGCGCTGGTGGAGGAGGCGGCCGCGCGCGTGCCCGCCGAGACCTACGAGTGGCAGGAGACCTACTGGTCCACCGGCTCCGAGGACTTCGTCTCCGAGGACCGCCACAAGGCCTACGTCTCCTTCCAGCTCGCCGGCTCCTCCGAGGAGGAGCGGGTCGCCCTCTACCAGGAACACGACTACGAGGGACTGCTGGACGTCCCCGGGATGGAGGTGCGCTACGGCGGCCTCGTCGCGGTCAACGACCAGTTCAACGGCATCAGCGCCGAGGACCTGCGCACCATCGAGCTGATCGCCACGCCGCTGCTGCTCATCATGCTCCTGTTCGTCTTCCGCAGTGTGGTCGCGGCCCTGCTCCCGCTGTCGATCGCCGTGTTCGTCGCGGTGGGCTCCCTGGCCGTGCTGCGGGTGGTCGGCGGGGTCGTGGAGCTGTCCACGATCGCCATCAACGTGGTCATCGTCCTCGGACTCGGTCTGGCCACCGACTACGCGCTGCTCATCGTCACCCGCTTCCGGGAACAGCTCGCCAAGGGCGACGACGTGCCCCAGGCCGTCGTGCGGACCATGGGCACCGCCGGGCGCACGGTCGTGGTCTCGGGACTGACCATCGCGGCCACCCTGGGCGGGCTGCTCGTCTTCCCGTCCCGGTTCCTGATGTCCCTGGCGTGGTCGGGTGTGAGCGTGGTGGTCTTCGCCGTCATCGCGGCCGTCACCCTGCTGCCGGCCCTGCTGTACTTCGCCGGACACCGCGTCAACTCCCTGCGCGTGCCGCTGCCCCGGCTGCGGCGCGCCCGGGCCGCCGACGCCCAGGTCGGACAGGACGCGTGGTACCGCACGGCCCACGCGGTCATGCGCCGCCCGGTCCTGTGGACCGTGGGCCTGTCCATGGCGCTCATCCTGCTCGGGCTCCCGCTGCTCAGCGCCAACTGGGCGCGTCCCGCCGAGTGGGCGCTGCCCGAGGGCACCGACTCCAAGGTGGTCACCGAGGAGCTGGTCGCCGACTTCGGGCACGACCCGACCAAGATCGTCACGACCGTGGTCACCATGCCCGGGTCCGCCGAGACGCCCGAGGCCCAGGAGGAGTTGGCGGCCTTCACCGAGCGCCTGGTCGCGGTGGACGGCATCCACCGGGGCTCGGTCACCGGCGCGGAGGGCGAACTGGCACGGATCACGCTCTACTACACGATGGACCCGATGGGTCCCGACTCCCGGCCGATGACCGAGGAGCTGCGCGCGGTCGACACCCCCGAGGGCGCCGAGGTGCTGTTCACCAACCGCCCCTTCGGCGTGGCCGACATGCTCGACATGATCGGGGAGCGCGTGGTGTGGATGAGCGCGATCGTCGCGCTGGTCACCTTCGTGGTCCTGTTCATGGCCTTCGGCTCGGTGATCATGCCGCTCAAGACGCTGGCGCTCAACGTGCTCTCGCTCTCGGCGGCCTACGGCGCGATGGTGCTGATCTTCCAGTACGGCCTGCTGTCGGATCTGCTCCGCTTCGAGCCGACCGGCTACATCGACGCCAACATGCCGCTGCTGGTGGCCGCGGTCGCCTTCGGCCTGGCCATGGACTACGAGGTGTTCGTGCTGGCCCGCATCCGCGAGCACTACCTGCGCAGCGGGGACACCGTGGAGTCGGTGGCCTACGGCATCCAGCACACGGCGCGCATCATCACCGCCGCCGCCCTGCTGCTGGGCGTCGTGGTGGCGGCGTTCGTCTTCACGCGCATCAGCGTGCTGATGATGATCGGCGTGGGCCTGGTGATCGCCCTCGCGGTGGACGCCACCATCGTGCGCGGGCTGCTGCTCCCGGCGACCATGAAGCTCCTCGGCCGCTGGGCCTGGTGGGCTCCGGCCCCGATGGCCCGCTGGTGGGAGAAGTACGGCATCCCCGAGGAGACCGGCGACGACGAGCCGGAGCAGGGCGGTCCCCGGACCCGGGCCGCCGATCCGCTGGTCGGTCAGTCCAGCGGTCTGTGACCCGCTGCTGACGCCGTGAGCCCGCCCCTCCGTCCGGGGGCGGGCTCTTCGCGTGTCCGGGGGAGGGCGCGGCGGATCAGTCCCGGCGGCGGCCGTGGACGAGGCGGCGCAGCAGTGACTCGAAGGGGCCGCGCACCCCGCCCCGCCGCATGAGGTCGGCCGCCACCGCCGACCCCGCCCACACCGCCAGCGCCAGCGCGCAGGCCGACGGGGCGGTGAGCGAGGCGCCCAGGCCCAGGGCGAACGGCGAGAGCAGCCCGACGAACACGAACGACTGCGCCACGTAGAAGGTCATCGACCGCTGTCCCAGGGCCACCAGGGCGGCGGTGACCGGCCCGTGCGGCGGCCGTGGCCCGGAGGCGGCCAGGGCCACCAGCGCCGCCAGGCCCACCCCCGCGCCCAGGCCCGTCGGCAGGTGGACGGCGGCCAGGACCTGAGCCGCCAGGGGCGAGGGCGCGTGCCAGGCGCCGGCGTGGGCCAGCGCGGCCGGGAGCCCTCCCACGACGGCCGTGCCGAGGCCCGCCGCCGCCGTCGCCGTCAACAGCCGCCGGTGCCGGGCGGGCTCCTCCAGCACCCGCCGCCGGGCGGCCCAGACCCCGGCCAGCACGGCCGGCAGCACCGTGAGCACACGGCCGAGCGTCTCGACGGGCAGGGTCCGGAACCGGTGGACGGCGGCCGACCAGGGGTCGGCCATCGTCACCGACGCGGTGATGACGTCGATCTGGCCGGACAGCTCGCCGGCCGACACGATCCAACCGACCGCGGCCGCGGGCACCACCAGGGCCGCCGCCCCCCACAGCAGCGCGCGGTCGCTCCACCGCAGGACGCCGGCGCCCAGGAGGGCGATCAGCCCGTACACGCCGATGATGTCGACGAAGACGAGGGTGTGGGCCAGGCCGAACGCGACCATCCACGCCCCCCGGCGGCGGATGAGCCCGCGGGCACGCGGCCAGTCCGTGCCGTCGCGGGCCGCGGCGCGCTCGGTGATCTGGACCAGCGCGTAGCCGAACAGCAGGGCGAAGAGCGGCCGTGCGCGGTGGTCGACGAACAGGGACAGGAGGATGTTCACGGCGCGGTCGGGGACCGAACCGGTGGCGACGGTGACGAAGAGGGGCGCGTGCGCCAGGGCGATCAGCAGCAGCATGTAGCCGCGCGCCAGGTCGGGTACGAGGGCGCGCGGCGAGGGCTCGCGTGCCACGGCGGACACGGCGGTGCTCTTGGGAGACGGCATGACTCTCCAGACGTGCGGACGCCCGCGACGGCGGACCCTGGTGGGGGACCGCCCTCGCGGGCGTACTGGGTGCGGGTGGTGGAGCTGTGGGTGCTGTGGGGTCTACTCGGCGGCCGTGGTCCGCTCCGTCCACTGGTAGAGGGGCGGGCGGTCCGTGCCGCGGGTGGAGGCGACGCACTCGAAGTGCTCGTATCCGCCCCGGTGGGGGATCTTCACGGTGGTCTCCCCCGAGCGGAGGAAGTACCGCCGCAGATCCGGCGGGAGGTCGGTGGGGCCTCCCACCAGGAGCACGTGGGTGACCACGGGAACGTGGTCGGGTGCGTGGTCGGGGGCGTCCGGCTGGTCGGATCGGCTCATGGTCACCGCTCCGGGTGCGGGGCGAGTTCGATCCGGCCCTCGGCCAGGCGCTTGCCGAACTGGTGCAGTCCCACGTCCACCGCGACGCGGCCCGCCCCCAGGTCCTCGGGCTCGGACGCCGAGCACTCCAGATCCGAGCCGAACTCGCCGAAACCCGTGAAGTGCGTGGAGCACGCGACCACCGCGGCGGCGGGGGAGGCCAGCGCCCCCGCGCGGTGGGCCGCCACGGCGGCGGCCTGCCGGAACCCCTCCACGATGAAGGGGCCCGGCACGTGGTCGTAGTCGTGGTCGAAGAACGAGGGGTGCGTGCGGTCCACCGCGTAGGCGAACCGCGTGCCGCCGTCCCCGGACGCCCCGGTGTCGGCGATGACGACGTTGCGCCGGTCCAGGCGGCCCACCTCGGAGGGCTCCAGCGGAGCCGGAGCGTCGGCCGGGGCGGTCGCGGTCCGCGCCGCGGGCTTGCGGGAGAGCTGGAAGGCGCGCAGCGCCTCGTAGTCCTCCGCCGGCATGAACACCACGTCGGCGGTCAGCGTCATCGCCGTCGCGCCGTCGACGGTCACCTCGCCCTCCAGCGACAGTTCGGAGAAGTCCGCGCCCCGCTTCTTGCGGTCCCCCACGCGGTAGCGCAGCACGCCTTCCAGGGGGGAGGCGCCGTCGTCGGCGTAGGGGGCCAGGTCGGGCACGCGGAAGGCGAACCGCTGGAGGGTGAACGGCAGGCCCACCGGGACGCCCAGGTGGCGGTGGATCGCCACGAACGACCCCTGCCGGGCCGCCTCGGCCACCGAGAACGTGTCGTGGCGGGCCACCGCGCGGTCGAACCACAGGGTGTGGGCGCGGGGGAGCTGGAGGGCGAGGTGGATGTCGCCGTCCTCGTCCTGGAGGGAGTCGGCGACGAACACCTCGCCGATGGCGCGCCGGTGGGCGAGGGAACAGGGAACGGACTGCTCGAAGCTCAGGCCCTGCGCGGGTCTGGCCGGGGCCTCGGGCGGATGCGCGGTCATGGGAAGCGGTCCTCCTGCTGGGTCGTGGTCGGGGGGTACGGGGAGAGCGGTTCAGGAGCGGGCGACGCGGCGCCAGACGGTGTCCAGGACCGAGGGCCCGTTCTGCTCCAGGTAGAAGTGGCCGCCGGGGAACAGGTGCGACTCGAAGCCGCCCCGCGTGTGGTCGGCCCACCCCTGGAGCTGCGCGGGCGTGACCGTACGGTCGTCGGCCCCGCCCAGGGCGGTGACGGGGCAGGTCAGCGGCGGACCGGGCCGGTAGGCGTAGGAGTTGGACAGCTCCAGGTCGGCGCGCAGGATCGGGGCGAAGTGGGCCCGCAGCTCCGGGGAGGAGCGCACGGCCTCCGGCACGCCCTGGTAGACGCGGTCGACCAGGCCCAGCAACTCGTCGTCGTCGCGTGGCAGCTCCAGGCTGGCCCTGCGGGTCAGTGGCGCGGACCGGGCCGAGACGACCAGGTGCGCCGGCGGCGCGCCGGCCCGGGTGAGCGTGCGCGCCACCTCGAAGGCCACGGCCGCGCCCAGGCTGTGCCCGAACAGGGCGACCGGGCCCTCGCCGCCCTCCAGGACGGCCGCGGCCATGTCGCGGACGAGGCTGGTCCAGTCGCTGACGAAGGGTTCGCGGGTGCGGGCGGCGCGGCCGGGCAGCGTCGCCGCCCAGACCTCCACGTCGGGGGCCAGCGCCGGCCCCCACCGGTGGAACATCGCCGGACCCCCGCCGGAGTGCGGGAAGCACACCAGGCGCAGGGTCGCGCCGGGCTGGGGGACCGTGGCGCGGATCGCGGCGGTCCTGGGCGCGGCGGGCGCCTGGCGGGTGGCCAGCGCTCCGGGCGGACTGGTCGGGGCCATCATCGGTCACTCCCCACGGTGGCGGGCTGGGCGCCCGCGTTGTCGGTGGCGATGGCCCGGGCCAGGCCGTGGACGGTGCCGCCCTCCATGACCTCCAGCAGCAGCTGGAGGCGCACCTTCATCCCGAGTTCGTTCTCCACCTGGTTCTTCAGCTCGACGAGGACGAGCGAGTCCAGGGCCAGGTCGGTCAGCAGCGACTCCGCGGGCACCGCGCCGGGGCCCGCCAGACCGAGGGCGTCGGCCACGCGCTCGCGTACGAACAGCTCCAGCCTGTCGACGAGGCCGTCCACGGGGAGCCCGGAGGGTGCCTGCGTGCCCGGCCCGGACACCGGCTCGGCGGACCCCGCCGCCGGTGCGGTGCGGGGCGCCGGCGTGCCCGTGCCCGGCGGCAGCCAGTGCCGCTCGCGCTGCCAGGGGTAGAGCGGCAGGCCGACGCGGCCCGCGGGCGCGGGGTGCACGCCCGCCCAGTCGATGTCGGCCCCGGCGGTGTACAGGCGGGCCAGCGACCGGTCGAGGGAGTCCGCGAGCGCGCGTCCGCGCCGCAGGCTGCCCACCGCGGTCGCGTCCGCGCCCGCCTCCTCCAGCAGGGTGCCGACGTCGCGCAGCAGGACCGGGTGCGGACCGATCTCCACGAAGGCGGACACGCCCGTCGCGGCGAGTGCGGTGAGGGCGGGCGCGAAGAACACCGCGTCGCGCAGGTTGCGCGCCCAGTGCGCGCCGTCCAGGGCCTGGGTGTCCAGGCGCGTCCCCGTCACGGTCGAGTAGAACTCGGCCCGTCCGGGGACGGCGGTGACGTGCGCCGCCTCCTCGGCGAGCCGGGCGGCCTGCTCCTCCAGCAGCGGGCTGTGGAACCCGTACTCCACGGGCAGGCGCCGGCAGGCGGCGCCCAGCGCCGTGGCCGCCTCGACCACGGCAGCCACGCCCTCGGGCGCGCCGGACACGACCGTCGAGCGCGGGCCGTTGACGGCGCCGATCCCGACGCCCTCCACCGCGTCGACCAGCGGCTCGACGTCGGCGAGGGGGAGCGCCACACTGGCCATCGCGCCGCCCCGGGCCCCGGTCTCGGTCAGCCGGGCCCGCCGCAGCAGCAGGTCGACGGCCTGCTCCCGGGTGAGCACGGCGGCGTCGGCGGCGGCCACGATCTCGCCCATGCTGTGCCCGACCACCGCGTGCGGCACCACGCCCCAGGAGCGCCACAGGGCCGCCAGGCCGAGCTGGAGCGCGGCGATCGCGACCTGGGCGATCTCGGTCTCGTGCAGGCGGGCGTCCTCCTCCGGGGCCCGCAGCTGCTCCAGCACCGACCAGCCGGCCGCCTCCCGGACCAGCGCGTCCCAGGCCAGGACCTCCTCCAGCACCACGGGCTCGCGGTCCAGCAGGTCCGCTCCCATGGCGGCCCACTGCGATCCCTGGCCGCTGAAGACGAACGCCACCCGGCGGTCGGCGGACGGGCGCGGGGGCACCGGGCGCGGAACGACCGCGCGCAACCGCCGGACCAGGTCGTCCGCGTCCTCGGCGGTCAGGCACAGGCGGTGCGCGTGGTGCCCCCGGCGCAGTGCCGCCGCCGCGCACACCCGCTCGGCCTCCGCCCGGTCGGTGCCCTCCAGCCGGTCGGCGTAGCGCCCGGCCAGGGCGGCTAGCGCCGCCTCGCTCCGTGCCGACAGCGGCAGCACGAGGCGGCCGGGCCGGGCCGCCGCCGGGTCCCCGGCGGGCGCCTCGCGCGGCGCGGCGGCCACGACCGCGTGCGCGTTGGCGCCGCCGAACCCGAAGGAACTGACGGCGGCCAGCGGGCGCGGTGCCGGGGCCAGGGGAGTGGGTTCGGTGGGCAGCGTGAACCGGGTGCCCTCCAGGTCGATCTCGGGGTTGGTGCGGCGCAGGTGCGGCAGCGGCGGGGCCTCGCCCTTCTCCAGCACCAGCAGCGCCTTGACCAGGCCGGTGATCCCGGCCGCGGCCTCCTGGTGGCCCACGTTGGCCTTGACCGATCCCAGCGCGCAGGCGTGCTCGCCCCGGCCGTAGACCTCGCGCAGGCCCTCGACCTCGATGGGGTCGCCGAGCGGGGTGCCCGTGCCGTGCGCCTCGATGTACACGACCTCCTCGGGCGAGGCGTCGGCGTCGGCCAGGGCGCGGCGCAGCAGCGCGGCCTGCGCCCGCGGGTTGGGGGCGGTGAGGCCGTTGGTGCGCCCGTCGTGGTTGGCGGCGGTGCCCCGGATGAGGCCGCGCGGGCGCCCGCCGACGGCGTCGGACATCCGCCCGAGCAGCAGGACTCCGCAGCCCTCGCCCCGCACGATGCCGTCGGCTCCGGCGTCGAAGGGACGGCACCGGCCGCCCGGGGCCAGGGGCAGGACGCGCCCGGTGACCTCGGTGGACAGCGGGGACAGCAGCACGTTCACGCCGCCGACCAGCGCCAGGTCGCAGTCGCCCTGGCGCAGGGCCCGCACCGCCAGGTGCACCGCCATGAGCGAGGAGGAGCAGGCGGTGTCCACGGCCATGCTCGGCCCGTGCAGGTCCAGCAGGTACGACAGCCGGTTGGCGACGATGCTGTGCGCGCCGCCGGGCGCGGTGTAGGCGTTGATCGGCGCGGCCCCGGCGATCTGCATGGTGAGGTAGTCGCTGCCGTACACGCCCAGGAACACGCCGGTGGAGCGTTCGCGCAGCCGCTCGACGGGGAGTCCCGCGTCCTCCACGGCCTCCCAGGCGGTCTCCAGCACCAAACGCTGCTGCGGGTCCATGCGCGCGGCCTCGGCGGCCGTGATCCCGAAGAACGCGGCGTCGAAGGTGTCGACCTCGTCCAGCTGTCCCGCCCACCGGTCGTTCGGCGCGCGGTCGGCGGCGGACGGGGCGACCGCGCCGTCGGTGCCGGCCGAGGACGTCCCGCTCCGCCGCGGAGCGGTCCCGGGGCGACGGCCGTCGGGGGCGTCGGTCATCGGCGCGACGGCGTCGGTGCCCTCGCGCAGCAGGTCCCAGAACCCGTCCGGGTCGCTCACCCCGCCGGGCACGCGCAGACCCGTCCCCAGGACGGCGATCGGCTCGTGCCGGGCCGCCTCCGCCTGGCGCAGGCGGCCCCGCGCCTCCCGCAGTTGGAGCAGCGCCCGTTCGAGCAGGGCGCGCTGGTCGCTTCGCTCCGTCATCGGTTCTCCCTCTCGTCCAGCTCGTCCAGCTCCTCTTCCAGGAGCGCGGTCAACTCGTCGTCGTCCAGGCCGGACAGGTCCTCGGCCGCCTCGGGAGCGGGCGCCCCGCCCCTGCCGCCGGAGCCGGACGGTGCCTCGGGCGCGCGGGCCGGGCCGGGTTCGGGGTCGATCCGGGCCAGCAGGCCCTCGGCCAGGTCGTCCACGGTGGGGTGGGCGAAGACCATGGCCGCCGACAGGCGCACGTCCAGCGCCGACTCCAGTCGGTTGCGCAGCTCGACGGCCATCATCGAGTCGAAGCCCAGGTCCTGGAACGGCACGCCGTTGTCGAGCGAGGCGGCCGGGGCCCCCACGATCGCCCCGACGTTCTCCAGCAGGAAGGCGCGCATCTCCGCGGTCCGCCGCTCGTGCGTACCGGCGGCCAGGACCCGGGTCCGCGCGCCGCCGCGCGGCGCCGCAGCGGCCTCGTCGGCGCGCATCAGCCCGTCGAGCAGCTGCCGCGCCACCGGCGGGACCGAGGACCGCGCGACGTCCTCCCAGCGGAACGCCGCGGCGACCACGTGCGGCCGTCCCGAGCGCATCGCCTCCTCCAGCAGGGCCATGGCGGTCTCCGGCTTCAGCGGCGGGACGCCGCGCGCGGCCAGGCGGTCGGCCCCGCCGCCGGTGACGGCCAGGCCGGTGTCCGACCAGGGGCCCCAGCCGACGCTGACCGCGGGCAGGCCGCGGGCCTGGCGGTGCACGGCCAGGACGTCGATGAGGCTGTTGGCCGCCGCGTAGGCGGCCTGCCCGGGCGAGCCGAGCACGGCGGCCAGGGAGGAGAAGAGCACGAAGTGCTCGACGGGCTGGTCCAACGTGGCCTCGTGCAGGTGCCAGGCGCCCGCAGCCTTGCCGGACACCGCCCGCTCCACGGCCGACCGGTCCAGGTCGGCCACGAGCCCGTCCTCCAGCACACCCGCCAGGTGGAACACCCCGGCCAGCGCCGGGTACCTCTCGCCCAGGCCGGCCAGCGCGGCGCACACCCGCGCCGGGTCGGCCACGTCGGCGCGCACCGTGCGCACCCGGGCCCCGGCGGAGCGCAGCGCCGCCAGCTCACCGCGCACCTGCGCGGTGGGTCCGCGTCGGCCAAGGAGCAGCAGGTGCCGGGCACCGCCCTCCACGAGCCGGCGCGCGGTGTGCAGGCCGAGCGCGCCCAGGCCGCCCGTCACCAGGTAGGTCCGGTCCGGGCGCAGCAGCGCGCCGTCGACGGCGGTGAGGGGCAGCGGCGCCAGCCGGGGGGCCAGCAGGGTGTCGCCGTCCACGCGGAGCTGGCCGGGGGCTCCGGCCGAGCGCAGCCCGGCGGCCAGGGCCGCCACGCCCCCGCTCCGCACCGGCCAGGGCAGGTCGACCACGGACACCTCCAGTTCGGGGTGTTCGTTGGCGGCCACCCGGCCCAGGCCCCACAGGCCCGCGCCCGCCGGATCGGCGCCCGCCGGATCCGACCCCGCGGGATCCGTGCCCGCGGCGTGGTCGGCGGCGTGCACCCCGCCGGTGACCAGCCAGATCCGGGGCGGATCGGCCGGCCACGCGCGGCGGCCCACGGCCTGGAGCAGATCGAGGGCGCCGAGCGCGGGACCGGCCAGCACGCCGGTGTCCAGGGCCGTGCGAGGAGCCAGGGCCCGCAGGTCCACCACACCGCTCAGTCCGTCCCCGGCGACGCCGTCCAGCAGGTCGTCGTAGGCCGCCGGACCGGACCCCGGCGCCGGTGCGCGGACCACGGTGGCCGCTCCGCCCGCCGAGACCAGGCGCGCGGCCAGGTCGTCGGCGGTGCCGGAGGCGTCGGCGAGCAGCAGCCAGCGGCCGTCGCCCGCCGTGCGCCCGAGGGCCGCCTCGCTCCAGCGCAGCCCGTACAGGCGCCCCTCGTCGGCGCCGCGCTGCCTCGCCGCCAGGGTGACCCGCAACCGCGCGGCCCGCCACACGACGGTGCCCTCGGTGTCGTACACCGTGACCTCGGCGGCCAGGTCGCGCCCGCGCGAGGGCAGCAGCCGGGCGTGGCACCAGGCCTCGCGGGCGGGCGCGGCGTCCTGGCGCGACCACAGGCCCTGCACGCCCGCGGGCAGGGGCAGCTCCCCGGCGCGGTCGCCGACCGAGGCCGCCACCACGTGCAGGCAGGCGTCGAGCAGGGCGGGGTGCAGCGGCGCGGAGTCCGAGGCCAGACCCTCGGGCAGCACCATGCGGCCCAGGGCCTGCCCGGGCCCGGACCAGAGCTCGGCCAGGCCGCGAAAGCGCGGGCCGTAGCGGAGCCCGGACTCGTCCAGGCGCTCGTACAGCACCCCGGCGTCCGTCGGGTCGGGGCAGGCACCCCGGACCTCCTCCAGCGGGGCGCACACGGGGGCGGACTCCGCCTTCTCGTGGACCACGCCCCGGGCGTGCACGACCGTACGGCCGCCCTGGCGCGAGGTGACCAGCAGGCGCGACCGGCCGTCGTCGTCGGGCCGCAGCGAGAGCTGGAGCCCGCGGTCGCCGTCCTCGGCCACCGCGTACGGCTGGACGAAGGCCACCTCGTCGGCGCTGGCCGCGCCGCCTCCCGCGCCCGCCGCCCGCGCGGCGGCGGCCAGCCAGTACGCGCCCGGCACCAGCGCCACGTCGTCCACGACGTGGTCGGCCAGCTCCGGGGCGCCGGCCAGGTCCAGGGGCAGCGTCCACACGCGCAGGTCGGGGTCGGCGCCCACGTGCACGCGCTCGCCGAGCAGGGAGCCCGTCCGGTGGGTGCGCGCGGCGGCGCCCGCGCGGGCGCCGCGCAGCAGCGGGAAGTGCTGGTGGTCCCAGCCGTGCGGGGGCAGGTCGACGTGGGCGGCCCGGGTGCCGTGGTGGGCGCTCCAGTCCACCGCCGCGCCCGCGGCGTACAGCTCGCCCAGCGCCCGCAGCATGCCCAGGGTCTCGTCCTCGTCCCGGCGGGCGGAGGAGACCGACAGGGCCCCCTCGACCCCGGCCGTGACCTCGTCCACCGAGCGGATGAGCACGGGGTGCGGGGCGACCTCCACGAAGGTGTCGTAGCCGTCGTCGAGCAGCCGCTCCAGGGCGGGAGCGAAGCGGACCGTGGCCCGCACGTTGCGCTCCCAGTACTCCGGGCCCAGCTCGCGGCCGTCGATCGGCTCGCCGGTGACCGTGGAGTACAGCGCCGTCCCGGCCGGGCCGGGCGCGATACCCTGGAGCGCGGCGCGCAGCCGCGCCTGGATCGGCTCCACCTGAGGGCTGTGCGCCGCGAACTCCACGGTGACGCGCCGGGCGAAGACGCCCTGGGCCTCCAGCTCGGCCACGACCTCGTCCAGGGCGTCCGGTGTCCCGGAGAGCACCAGCGCGCGGGGGCCGTTGAGCGCGGCCACCGACAGCACGTCCTCGCGGCCCCGCAACAGGGCGGTGGCCTCGTCCACGTCCAGCTCGACCAGCGCGAGCCCGCCCGTGCCCGTCAGCTCGGTGAGCAGGCCGCTGCGCTCCACCACGATCCGCGCGGCGTCGGTCAGCGACAGCGCGCCCGACACGTGGGCGGCGGCGATCTCGCCCATGCTGTGGCCGACCACCGCCACGGGGTCCACCCCGAAGGCCCGCCAGGTCCGGGCCAGGGCCACCTCCATGGCGAACAGCGCGGGCTGGATCTCGGCGGTGCCCTCGGCGACCAGCCCTCGCTCGTCGCTCCACAGGGAGCGCCCGAGCCAGCGGGAGATCTCGACGTCGCACGCGCGTACGGCCTCGCGGAAGGCGGGCACGGACGCGGCCAGGCTCCGGCCCATGCCGTTCCACTGCGACCCCTGGCCGGGGAAGACCAGGACGGGTCGGCGGGTGCGGCGCGCGGCCTCGCCCGGACCGCTCACCGCGGGGTGCGGCCGACCGGCGGCCAGCGCCCGCATGCCCTCGGCGAGGGAGGCGGCGTCGGAGGCGACCACCGCGGCGCGGTGCCGGTCGTGGTCGCAGCGCAGTGCCGCCGCGGCCGCGGCCCGGGGCAGCCATCCCGGGTCGTCGGCGCGGCGGTCGGCCTCCTCGGCCCAGCGCCCCGCGCGCCGCGCCAGCGCCTCGGGCGACCGCGCCGAGACGGGCACCAGCAGCGCCCGTCCAGCCGAGCGCCCGGACACGCCCACCCCACCGAGCACGTTTTCCCCACTGGGTACGCCTGCCCTACCGGGTACGCCTGCCCTACCGGGTACGCCTGCCCCACCGGGCACGCCTGCCCGATCGGGCACGTGGTCGCCACCGAGTACGACTGCCCTACTGGGCGTATCCACCTCGATGGGCACGACCGCTCCACCGGGTGCGGGGGCGGCGGAGAGCACCAGGTGGGCGTTGGTCCCGCCGAACCCGAACGAGCTCACCCCGGCCAGCGGCGCGGCGTCCCCGCGCTCGGGCCAGGGCTCCAGTTCCGTCTGCACCCGGACCGGGATCCGGTCCAGGCCCAGCATCGGGTTGGGCCGCTCGAAGTGCACGGTCGGCGGCAGGGTCCGGCGGTGCAGCGCGAGCGCGGTCTTGACCAGCCCCGCCACTCCGGCGGCCGCCTCCAGGTGGCCGACGTTGGACTTGGCCGAGCCCACCCGCAACGGGCGGTCGTCGGGGCGCCCCGCACCGAGCACCGCGCCCAGGGCGCCGACCTCGATCGGGTCGCCGACCGCGGTGCCGGTGCCGTGCGCCTCCACGTAGTCGACCTCGGCCGGGTCCACGCCCGCCGCGGCGTAGGCCGAGCGCAGCACCCGCTCCTGGGCCAGGCGGTTGGGCGCGGCCAGGCCGTTGGTGCGGCCGTCCTGGTTGACGGCGCCGCCGCGCACCACGGCGTACACGCGGTCGCCGTCGGCGAGGGCGCGTGAGAGCCGCTTGAGGACGACCACGCCCACGCCCTCGCTGCGCACGTAGCCGTCGGCGCGGTGGTCGAACGCCTTGCAGCGGCCGTCGGGGGCCATCAGGCCGCCGCGGCTGAAGCCCATGGCGATCCGGGGGCTGGTGATGACGTTGACGCCGCCCGCCACGGCCGCCGTCGCCTCGCCCGACCGCAGGGCCTGGCAGGCCAGGTGCACCGCGACGAGGGAGGAGGAGCAGGCGGTGTCCACGATCATCGAGGGCCCGCGCAGGTTGAGGCAGTAGGAGAGCCGGTTGGCCACCACGCTCAGCGCCCCGCCGGTGCCGTCGTAGGGCTGGACGTCGTCGCCGGAGGCGAACAGGGCGGCGCCGTGGTCGTAGGTGGAGGCGCCCATGAACACCCCGGTGGCGGTCCCGGCCAGGCTCGCCGGACCGGTCCCGGCGTCCTCCAGGGCCTCCCACGCCACCTCCAGGACCAGGCGCTGCTGGGGGTCCATCCGCTCGGCCTCGCGCGCGGTCAGGCCGAAGAAGGCCGCGTCGAACCCGGTGACGTCGTCCAGGAAGCCGCCCCACCGGGTGTTCATCCGGCCGGGGACGGCGGGGTCGGGGTCGTACAGGGCGCGGGCGTCCCACCGCTCGGCGGGCACCTCGCCGACGGCGTCGCCTCCCTCCGACAGCAGGGTCCAGTACTCCTCCAGCCCGCCGCCGCCCGGCATCCGGCAGCCCATGCCCACGATGGCGACGGGGTCGCCGTCGTCGGCGGTGGCGTCCGGGGCCGGACCGGCCTCGTCGACGGCGTCCACGCCCCCGGCGCACACGTGCTCGGCGGCGAGTTCGACGGTGGGGTGGTCGTAGGCCAGGGTGGGCGCGACCGTGACGCCGGACCAGCGGCGCAGCTCCTCGGTCAGCTCCACGGCCTGGACCGAGGACAGGCCGACCTCGGTGAAGGGCGTGTCGGGGCCGATGGAGGCGGGGGGAACCGACAGGGTCGCGGCGATGTGCCGGATCATCCAGTCGATGACGGTCTCGCGGTCGCCGGTCACTTGGCGTCCTCCAGTTCCGGAGCGGGGCGGGCGGGCGTCAGGGCGCCGGACTCGTAGGCCGTACGGCAGGCCCGGCGCTGGATCTTGCCGCTGGTGGTCTTGGGCACCGAGCCCGGCGTCACCAGCAGCACGGTGTCGGGCTGGACGCCGTGGGCGCCGCCCACGGCGGCCCGCACGGCCCGCACCACCTCGCCGTGGTCGGCGCGGCGGTGGGCGGGGTCGAGTTCGGCGACCACGACGAGTTCCTCGCGGTCCCGGCCCTCGACGGCGAAGGCGGCCAGGCAGTTGCGGCGCACCGCCGGGTGCGCCGCCTCGACGGTGGCCTCGATGTCCTGCGGGTAGTGGTTGCGGCCGTCGACGATGACGACGTCCTTCATCCGCCCGCACACGTACAGCTCGCCGTCCAGGAGCACGCCCAGGTCGCCGGTCCGCAGGAAGGGCCCGTCGCCGCTGTCGGCCAGGTGCGCCCGGAAGGTCTCCTCCGACGCCTCCGGGTCGTTCCAGTACCCGGCCGCGACGTCGGGTCCGGCCGACCAGATCTCGCCCACCTCGCCGGGCGCGACGGGCAGGCGGGTCGCGGGGTCGACGATCTCCAGCCGGCGCCCCTCCATCGGCCGCCCGGAGGAGACCAGGACGTGGGAACCGCCCGTGACCAGGCGGCGATCCTCCTGCAGGGCCGCCAGGTCCACGCCCACGCTCGGCGGCACCGCGCCGATGCGCGAACCCGTGACCATCAGGGTGTTCTCCGCCAGCCCGTAGCAGGGGTAGAAGGCACGCCCGCTGAACCCGTGGGGCGCGAAGGCCCGGGTGAAGGCCTCCATGGTGGCCGCGCGCACCGGCTCGGCGCCGTTGAAGGCGATCTCCCAGCCGCTGAGGTCCAGCCCCTCGCGGTCCTGTTCGGGTATCCGGCGCAGGCACAGGTCGTATCCGGAGTCGGGGGCGCCCGAGACCCGCGCCCCGTACCGCTCGACCGCGCGCAGCCAGCGGACCGGCTTCTGCACGAACGCCAGGGGCGGCATGAGCACGGCCTCCAGGCCCACGAACACCGCCGGGAGGAGGGTGCCGATCAGTCCCATGTCGTGGAAGAGCGGGAGCCAGCTCACGATGACCGTCGCGGGGTCGTAGCGCCCGGCGCGGCGGATGTACTCCTCGTTGGCCGCCAACGCCTCGTGCGTGACCACCACGCCCTTGGGGGCCGAGGTCGAGCCGGAGGTGTACTGGAGGAAGGAGACGTCCGGGGCCCGCTCGCCGACGGGCCGGTAGCCGGTCGCGTCGTAGGTCTCGACCGCGTCGACCGCGATCCAGCGCAGCGCCGCCAGCTCGGGAGCCGAGGCCGTGAAGGCGGCCCGGTAGTCCACCGTGCCCGTGGACAGCACCGCGACCGTGCCGGAGTCGGCGCCGATCGCGCGCAGCGTGTCGATCTTGCGCTGGGAGTTGAGCGGGAACGGCGGGTAGACGGGGACCGCGATGGTGCCGGCGTACTGGCAGGCCAGGAAGGCCAGCACGAAGTCGATCGGGTCCGATACGAGCACCATGGCCCGGTCGCCCGGCCGGGTGGCCCGCTGGAGGTGGGCGGCCACGGCGCGCACCTGGAGTTCCAGTTGGGCGAAGGTCAGGGTGCGCGCCTCGGTCTCGCCGTCGGGCAGCGAGCGGTAGGCCGTCTTCGCTCCCCGCTCCCGGGCTTGAGAGGCCAGCGCCTCGGCGAGGTTGGGCGCGAGAGGGAACGTCGTCATTATCCACCCCAGAGATTGCTGACACGGAACGTCGGAAAACCTTTCCGGTCCGCGTCGTGCAGCGGTACCGTGTGAGGTCTGACCCCGGTTATCGTCCAGCGCCCGTGCGGGCGGGAGCAAGGACGAAGCCGTTCCGGTAAAGAGTTCTCCACGCTCCCTCCACGCGGTTTTGACAGGGAATGCACAGGGCCGTGAAAGGGAAATGCCAGAATGCTCTTCGGCCATGTCGGAAGGAACTGGACGGAGCACGATGACGACCTCGACCACCACGCGGACCGGCGTGAGGGCGGTGTGGACCGACTTCGGAGGCGTCCTGACCCCGCCGCCGGCGCACACCTTCGCCGCGCTGTGCGAGCGCACCGGCCTGGACGCCGACCCGCTGATCAAGGCGGTGCTGACCGTGACCGCCCGCTACGGCACCGACGACATGATGCTGCCCCTGGACACGCCGCTGGTCACGGAGGAGGAGTGGCTGCGCCAGATCTCCGACGTGCTGCGCGAGGAGCACGGCGTGCGGGCGCACATGACCAGCCTCGCCGACACCTGGTTCGACGACCGCGAGACCAACCGGCCGTGGCTGGACTCGCTCGTGGGCGCGCGCGAGCGGGGGCGGTTCGTCGGGATGCTCTCCAACATGCCGCCCGCCTGGGACGGGCACTGGCGGCGCATGGTGCCCTACGAGTTCTTCGACGACGTGGTGATGTCGTTCGAGGTGGGCCTGCGCAAGCCGGGCCGGGAGATCTTCGACCTGGCGGCCGCGCGCGCGGGAGTGGAGCCGGCGCGGTGCCTGCTCGTGGACGACCTGATCGCCAACTGCGAGGGGGCGCGCGCGGCCGGGTGGCACGCGCTGCACTTCACCGACACCCCCGGGGCCGTCGCCGAGTTGGAGCGCCTGCTGGGCTGACCGTCCGGCGCACCTCCGTCGGGCGGCACGTCCCCGTCGTCCCGGCCGCGTGCGCGGCCGGGACCGCGCGCCCGCACAGGCCCCACCCTTCGCTCAGGCCGCGCCTTCCGCTCAGGGCCCGCGCCTTCCGCTCAGGCACCGTGCGTCCGCTAGGCCCCACCCTTCGCTCAGGCCGCGTGCGTCCGCTCGGCCTCGCGCCTTTCGCTCTGGCCGCGCGCACCCGCTCGGCCCCGCCCTTCGCTCTGTCCGCGCGCACCCGCTCAGGCCCCACCCTTCGCTCAGGCCCCGGCTAGGACGCCGTCCCGTTCTCCGGTCCCTCGCCGCCCGGCCGGGCGGACACGCCGCCCAACCGCGGTGTGGCGGCGTCCTCCTGCGCGATCCTGCGCAGCGAGCTGAGCATGACGTCGCCCAGCGCCGTCCACACCACCAACCCCTCGGCCATGCTGTCGACGTCGGGCCGGCGCAGCAGCACCTCGATCTCCGCGGCGACGATGCGCTCGGCGGCCTCGGCGTAGGTGTCCAGGAGGTCGAGCTTGTCGTACTGGCCGAGCCGCTCCAGGGCGACCAGGGCCGAGGCCAGGGTGCGGCGCGCGGGGTTGGTGGGCACCGAGTGCCAGCCGCGCCGGGCGATGAGGTCGTCCACCCGGCGCGTGGCCGCCTCCCACGCCTCCTCGTCGCCCTCCTGGCGCTGCGGGGGAGTGCTCATCGCGAACTGCGCCTTGCCCACGGCGGTCAGCATGTCGTGCTCGGGGGCGTCGATCTTGGCCAGGACGTCCCGCGCGGTGGCGATCGACAGGCCGCCGGCCTCGACCAGGGCCCGCACGAGCTTGATCCGGCGGACGTGGCGCTCGTCGTACTGTGCCTGGTTGCGGTTGGTACGCTCTCCCGGCGGAAGCAGGCCCTCACGCACGTAGTACTTGATCGTCGGCGCGGGAACCCCGGTGACCCGACTCAGCTCCGCGATCCGCATGGGCCGCCCTCCTGGGGGTGGTCGGTGCCGCCCGGGGATCCGCCCGGGCGGCACCGCAGTGGTAGTAGCCATCGTCACTATCCATGATAGGGGCCCATGACCGCCCGGGAAGTGGGAGGGATCCGCGTCGGGGTGGTGCGCGGAGCGGGGCCGACCGGGAAGGGCGCGGGTCACGCCGCCTGGTCCGGGGCCTGGTTCGGTCGCAGGCCCTAGTGCTTGTGGTGGGGCAGGCGCGCCCCGGCGGCCCGGACCTTGTTGACCGCGTCCATGCGCGACTCGGCGCCGAGCTTGTCGAAGATGTTGCGCAGGTGCCGTTTCACCGTGCCCTCGGTGATGGACAGGCGCGTGGCGATCTGCCGGTTGCTCAGCGCCCCGGCCACCAGCGAGAGCACCTCCTGCTCGCGCGGGGAGAGCGGACCGGAGTGGTTGGAGCCGACCGAGACGATGGTCTCCCGGGAGACCGACATCGTCACCTGCCGGGGCTCGCGGGTGGCCCGGTGGATCGCCGCCACGAGGTCGCGGCGGCCGATGCCCTTGTGGAGGTAGCCGCTCACGCCGACCTGGAGCATCTCCTTCACCAGCTGCGGCTCGTCGTACATGGTCAGCACGATCACCGAGGTGCGGGGCGAGGTCTCCAGGAGGCGGCGGACCGTCTCGACGGGCGGGTTGTGCGGCATGTCGACGTCCAGCAGGACGACGTCCGGCCGCAGGCGGCCGACGCACTCGACCGCCGCCTCCCCGTCGCCCACCTCCCCGACGATGGTGAAGTCGGGCTCGGCCAGGAGGATCTCCCGAAGGGCTTCGCGGAGGAGGGTGTGGTCATCGGCGAGGACAATCCGAATGGTGAGCATGGTGTTACCGAATGTGCTTTCTCGGTTCTTGGAGGAGTGCCGAAAGGGGATCCGCGCGCACGCGAAGGAGGGTGCATTTCCTTCTCACTGATGGATGTCGAGGTTGCTCTTTGTGCAGCGCTGACTCGCTTGGGTACGTTATCACCAGGATTATGGATTTCATCCTTTCGTCGTCTTACTTTCCTGGGACGTGTTATTTCGAGTGCTTCTTCCCCGTGAACAGGCAGGTGGGGACACTGCTGGGATGCCGGTGAACTCGGTGCGAACGGCATCATGGCCGACACCGGCCAATGGTGAGAAGAATTCACGTCCGCGGGGCCGGGCAGGGCGGCGCCCGGCCCGCGCACGGACCGGGCGCCGACACGGCCCAGGTCAGGCGTCGTTGGGAACCACCACCGCGCGCCCGGACAGCTCGCCCGCCTCCAGCCTGCGGTAGGCCTCCAGGGCGTCGTCCATGTCGTAGCGCTCGACCTCCGGCGTGATCTGCCCGGCGCGGAACATGTCGACGACCTCCCACAGGTCCTCGACCGTTCCCCAGTACGTGCTGGTGACGTAGGACTCGTAGGGGCTGGTGAAGAACGACCACTCGTGCGTGCCGCCCGCGATGCCCACGACCGTCAGCCGGGAGCCCTGTGCCATCGTGGCGGCGGCCGTCGAGATCGTGGGCGTGATCCCCACGAAGTCGAAGGCGGCGTCGACGCCCCGCCCGCCGGTGAGCGCGCGGATCTCCTCGGCCTGGTTCTCCCCGGGAGCCACCGTGCGGGCGCCGTGGCGCTCCGCGCGCTCCCGCGCGTCCGGCTTGGTGTCCGTGGCGATCACGGTCGCGCCGGTCAGGGCCCTGAGGATCTGCACGGCGATCAGGCCGAGCCCGCCCAGACCGACCACCAGGGCGTGGCGCCCGCCGCCCGCCAGGTGGGGCAGCGCCTGCTTGACCGCGTGGTACGGGGTGAGCCCCGCGTCGGCCAGCGGGGCCGCCAGCACCGGGTCGGCGTCTCCCAGCGGCACGAGGTGGTGGGCGGGGGCGACCATGTGGTCGGCCATCCCGCCGTTGCGGCCCAGCCCCACGGCCAGGTAGGGCATCGTGGCGACGTTCTCGCAGTAGGTGTCCTGCCCGCGTGCGCACTTACGGCAGTGCCCGCAGCCGACCGGCCCGTAGACGAGGTAGGCGCCGCCGACGTCGATGTGCGTGACCCCCGGACCGATCTCCTCGACCCACCCGGCGTTCTCGTGCCCCAGGACGAAGGGCGGCTTCTGGGCGCCCGGCTGTCCCTCCCGGAAGTGCCGGTAGACACTGACGTCGGAGTGGCAGGCGCCGGCCCCCGCGACGCGGAGCAGCACCTCGCCCGGGCCGGGACGCGGCCTGGGCACCTCGGTGAGCGACGGGAAGGTCCCGTAGTTGTCGAAGACCACAGCGCGCATGGGCTGTCCCCCTCTGTCGTCAGTCGATCGCTCGACGCTACCAACGCGGGCGGGAGCCGTTCGTCAACGCGGAGTCCGCAGTCGGTTCTTTTCCGTTTGACCCCGGTGAGTTCCGCGCCTCCGGATGGTCCTACAGGACGAGACTCGTCGCCGACCCGTCCGGGAGGACACCGTGAACCGCCGGCCCAGCCTCGACAGCATGCTGCTCGCCACCCGCGACCCCGACCGCCTGCACGCCTGGTACGCCGCCGTCCTGGACCCGCAGGAGGACGACGGCATGGACGGGTACCGGGTCCTGCGCTTCGGGCACTTCCACCTGCTCATCGACCACCGCTCCGACGTGGCCGCCGAGCCCGCCGAGCCCGCCCGGACCATCCTCAACTTCGACGTCGGCGACGCCCGCGCCGTGGCCGCGCGCATGGACGCCGCGGGCACGGAGTGGCTCGCGCCCCTGGAGGACCGGGACGGCAGCCTCTTCGCCACCGCCCTGGACCCCGACGGCAACTACGTCCAGATCATCCAGCTCAGCGAACAGCACCGCGCCGCCATGGACGGCGGCGCCTGACATCAGGGAGAAGACATGGTCACCGCCACGCACGTGTTCGGGTCGTTCGCCGTCCCGGACACCGCGGCCGCCCGCGAGTTCTACGCCGGGACGCTCGGCCTCAGGGTCGGGCCGGTCGCCGGCATGGAGGAGCAGGGCCTGATCGAGATCGACCTCGGCGAGGGCCGCACCATCCTCGTCTACCCCAAGCCGGACCACGTTCCGGCCGTGTTCACCGTCCTCAACCTCGTCGTGGACGACGTCGAGGCCGCCGTCGACGAGCTCGCCGACGCGGGCGTGGAGACGATGCGCTACGAGGGCTTCGAGCAGGACGCCAGGGGCATCGCCCGCGGCGACGGCGGCCCCGCCGTCGCGTGGTTCGCCGACCCGTTCGGCAACGTGTGTTCTGTCCTACAGGAGACGTAGCGTGACGGTCATGGTGGACCACGGTTCGGACCAGGACTTCGCCCGGCTCGCCGACCCCTATCGTCGGGAGCTGTACGCGCACTGCTACCGGATGCTCGGCTCGGTGCACGACGCCGAGGACCTGGTGCAGGAGACCTATCTGCGCGCCTGGCGGGCCTACGACCGCTTCGAGGGCCGGTCCAGCCTGCGCACCTGGCTGCACCGCATCGCCACCACGGCCTGTCTCACCGCCCTGGAACAGCGCGGGCGGCGCCCGCTGCCCACCGGGCTCGGCGGCCCCGCCGAGCCCGAGGGGCGGCTCGGCGAGCGCCCCGAACTGCCCTGGCTCGAACCGGTGCCCGACGACCTGGTCGGCGCGGGCTCGGACGGGGACCCCGGGACGGTGGTCGCCGCCCGCGAGAGCGTCCGCCTGGCGCTGGTGGCGGCGCTGCAGTACCTGCAACCGCGCCAGCGGGCGGTGCTCGTCCTGCGGGACGTGCTGCGGTTCAGCGCCGCCGAGGTCGCGGAGATCCTGGGCACCACCGTCCCGGCGGTCAACAGCCTGCTCCAGCGCGCCCGCGCGCAGATGGCCAGGTCCACCCCGACCGAGGACGATGTCCAGGTGCCCCGGGCCGAACAGAAGCGGGTCCTGGACCGCTACGTCACGGCGTTCGAGAACTACGACATCGGCGGGATCACGTCGATGTTCACCGCCGACGCCGTCTGGGAGATGCCGCCCTACACCATGTGGGTGCGCGGCGCCGAGCACATCGGCCGCCTCATCCGGTCGAACTGCCCCGCCCAGGGGCCCGGGGACATGCGGCTGCTCCCGGCCCGCGCCAACGGCCAACCCGCCTTCGGGCTCTACATACGCGGCGCGGACGGTATCCACCGCGCCTTCCAACTGCAGGTCCTGGACCTGACCCCGAACGGCGTCGCGCACGTGGCCGCGTTCTTCGACGTCTCCCTCTTCCCGCGCTTCGGCCTGCCCGCCGCCCTGGACCGCGCGCGGCCGACCGCGGGGGCGGCGGGATAGCGGGATAGGCTGTGCGGCGTCCCCGCCCGCGCGGGCGCGGGAGTCCGCGAGCCGCGAAAGCGAGAGCATGAGCCCTTCGATCGCCACCAACACCCGGGTCGACCTCGACGGCCTGCTGGACTTCGTGCGCAGCCGCCACCACGCCCTGCTCATCACCCGTCGGGCCGACGGCGGTCCGCAGGCCTCACCGGTGGTGTGCGGGGTCGACGCCCAGGGGCGCATCGTCGTGTCCACCTACCCCGAGCGCGCCAAGACCCGCAACGCCGCCCGCGACGCCCGGGCGAGCGTGGTCGTCCTGTCCGACGACTTCGACGGCCCCTGGGTGCAGGTCGACGGCGACGCCGAGGTCCTCGACGGAGAATCCGCGGTGGAACCGCTGGTGGAGTACTTCCGGGTGATCTCCGGCGAGCACCCCGACTGGGACGAGTACCGCGCCGCCATGCGCCGCCAGGGCAAGGCCCTGGTGCGCGTCACGCCCCGGCGCTGGGGACCGGTCGCCACCGGCGGCTTCCCCGCCGACCGCATCTAGGTCGTGTTCTTTGCAGCATTCCGGGCTCCCGAAAGCCCGCAGAAAGACGGCGGATTCTAGGGCCCGGGCCGAACGCGCCCCGCCAGCCCGAACAGGCCCCGGTCCCCGCACTCTCCGGCCGGGTCAGTCCGCGCGGGCGTGGCGGTCGATCTCGGCCAGCTCCTCGTCGGTGAAGTCCAGGTGTCCGACGGCCGCCACACTGTCCTCCAGCTGCGCGACGCTGCTCGCGCCGATCACCGCCGAGGTCACCCGGCCGCCGCGCAGGACCCAGGCCAGCGCCATCTGTGCCAGCGTCTGGCCGCGGCGCCCGGCGATGGCGTTCAGCGCGCGGACGCGTCCCATCACGGCCGGGGTGAGCCGGTCGGCGGTCAGGAACGGGCTCGAACCGGCGGCGCGCGAGCCCTCGGGCACACCGTCGAGGTAGCGGTCGGTGAGCAGGCCCTGGGACAGCGGCGAGTAGGCGATGGAGCCCGCGCCCACCTCGTCGAGGACGTCGAGCAGGCCGTCCTCCACCCAGCGGTTGAACATCGAGTACGAGGGCTGGTGGATGAGCAGCGGCGTGCCCAGCCCGCGCAGGATCCGCGCCGCCTCCAGTGTCTGCTCGGGGGAGTAGTTCGACACGCCCGCGTACAGGGCCTTGCCCTGGCGCACCGCGGTGTCGAGCGCGCCCATCGTCTCCTCCAGGGGCGTGTCGGGGTCCGGCCGGTGGCTGTAGAACACGTCCACGTGGTCCAGGCCGGTCCGGCCCAGGCTCTGGTCCAGGCTGGCCAGCATGCCCTTGCGCGAACCCCACTCCCCGTACGGGCCGGGCCACATGTGGTACCCGGCCTTGGTCGAGACGACGATCTCGTCGCGGTAGCGGCGCAGGTCGCCGGCGAACACCCGGCCGAAGTTCACCTCGGCCGCGCCGGCCGGCGGGCCGTAGTTGTTGGCGAGGTCGAAGTGGGTGACCCCGAGGTCGAACGCCCGCAGCAGGACCGAGCGCTGGACCTCGATCCCCCGGTCGTCGCCGAAGTTGTGCCACAGGCCGAGGGACAGCGCGGGCAGGCGCAGCCCGCTCCGGCCGCAGCGGCGGTAGGGCATGGTGTCGTAGCGGGTCGGTGCGGCGACGTAGCTCAAACGAGGCTTCCCTTCGGGGCGTCCACGGGACACGATCGCGTCCATCCTCGCACCCGCACCGTCCCTACCGCCCGCATCGTTCGCACCTCCCGCCGCGCGTCAGCGCTCGCACCTCCCGCACTTTTCGTACCTCCCGTACCGTGCGCACCCGGACGGCCGGGGCCGCCCCCGCCACCCGCGGCGCGTCAGCGCCCGGGCGGCTCGGGATCCTCCCGCCCCTCCTCGCCCTCGTGCGGATCGGCCTCGACGGGACCCCGGGGCAGGCGGTCCTCCCACCCCGTGGGGTACCGCCGCCCGTCCGGGCCCTCCTGCCAGTACTCCTCCGAGCGCACGGCCCGCTGCGCCCGGAGCCGGTCCCAGCGGATGATCGCCAGCACGAGCAGGATCAGCGCGATCGGGACGGCCACCGACACCAGCACCGCGATCGGCCACTCCATCGTCGACTCCCCCCTCCGGCGGTCGCCCCCTAAAGGGTCGACATCAGGTCGCGGCAGGCCTGCTCACAGATCTGGCACTCCCGAGCGCAGATCCGGCAGTGCGCGTGCTGGGCGGCGTGCTCCTCGCACTCGGCCCGGCAGACCGCGCTCACCTTCGCGCACGCCTCCAGGACCGCGCGCAGCACGCGCGCGTCCGACCCGGTCTGGCGGGTCAGCACGCGCCTGGTGGCCTCGCACACCTCCGCGCAGTCGAGGTTGAGGCGCACGCACGTGGTCAGGTCGGCCGCGGACCGCTCGCTCAGGCACGCGTCCGCGCAGGCGTCGCACGCCTCGGCGCACGCCGCGCAGGCGTCGATGCAGGCCCGCAGGCGCGCCCGGTCGACTCCGGTCGTCGACCCCGGGTAGGTCTCCAGCATCTGCTCGGTGATGCTCATGGTCACTCCTTCCTCGGCCGGGCGGAGCCGTCGGCGGCTCCGGGCCGCCGCGCCGCCACGGGCACGGCGGGATCACATCAGGTCACGGGGGACGGACTCGGTCCACTCACGGGAGAAGATCCGCTCGTCCCCCTCGTAGGCGTCCAGCGTCGCGTAGACGCGGAACTCGTCCTCGGTGCACCGCAGCGACGCGTGCGTCTCGGTGCGCGTCCGCCACTCGCCGCGGGCGAAGCGCATCGTCCACGAGGACCGCCCGCGCGGCGAGGTGAAGTCGTCGGCGACGGAGTCGTAGTCCTCGTAGGCGCGCCGCCCGACGTCCAGGTCCACGTCCTCGAAGTGCATGATCCCGCCGTCCTTGACGATCTCCAGGGACGAACGCGTGTCGACGAGGTCGCGGTGGACGGTCCAGCGGTGCTCGGGGGGCTCCCTGCGCTCGTGGGCGATCTCCGGCGTCGCCTCGGGCTCGCCGAAGGGGCGCGGTGCGGGGTCCTCGTCCGCGGGCACGGGACGCACCGGCAGGGTCAGCGCGCTGCCCTCCGGGTGGACGGTCATCAGCACCTTGCGCGGCGGCGGCCAGGCCAGCGGCCAGTACGACGTGGACAGCGAGAGCCGGATCCGGTGGCCGGCGGGGAAGACCTGCGCGACACCGTTGAGGGTGACGGTGACCCGGTACCGCTCACCCGGTGTGAGCGGCCGGGGGTCGTCGTGGCGGTCGCGGTGGGTGAGGTTGAGCAGCCCGAAGGTCACGCGCGTGGCGCTGCCGTCGGGTGCCACGTCGCACAGCCTGGCGGCGACCATGGCCACCGGCTCGGTGACGCTCAGGTCCAGCTCGGCCGTGGCCGACCCCAGGATCTCGACGTCCTCGGACAGGACGTCGGAGTTGAAGACCAGCGAGCCGCCGTCCTCCTCCCGCTGGTCGTAGGGCAGGTCCGGCGGCGCGTTGTAGGAGGCCCACTTGCCCGCGAACTGGCCCACGGTCAGCGGTGAGCTCACGGTGAGGGCGTCGGTCCCGCCCTCGTCCCTCGGAGCGTTGATCCGGTACCGCGACAGCGGGTGGACGGTGCGCGCCACGCGCGCCGAGGGCCAGGCCTCCTCGCGCACCCAGCGGCCGGGGCGGTCCTCGTAGGAGGTCGCGGGCGGGACGCTCTCCTGCATCCAGGCCCACAGGTCGGGCCCCTCGCCGACGCCGTTGTCCGCGCCCTTGAGCCAGTGGTCGAACCAG
The DNA here is from genome assembly GCF_001279585.1 of Nocardiopsis sp. NRRL B-16309. Classification (GTDB taxonomy): domain Bacteria; phylum Actinomycetota; class Actinomycetes; order Streptosporangiales; family Streptosporangiaceae; genus Nocardiopsis. Next base: position 129,774 of record NZ_LGEC01000092.1, read on the forward strand.
CGCACGACCTCCTGCAGGTAGCCGATGGCCGGTCCGGGGCGCCCCAGGTGCGGGTAGCGGTGCGACCAGGGGCCCACCAGGCCCCGGCAGGGCGCTTCCAGGTGTTCCAGCAGGCGCAGGACCGCGTTGGAGTACCCGTCGGCCCAGCCGCTGGCCGCCAGCACGGGACAGCGCACGGTCGTGTAGTCCTCGCACACCGAGGCGTGCCGCCAGTAGTCGTCGCGCCGCTGGTGGTGGAGCCAGTTCAGGATCCAGGGTTCGACGGCGTCCAGGCGTTCCAGCCACATGTCCCGCCAGCGGTCGCCGACGGTCGCCGGATCGGGCGGGCAGGTGGAGTAGGCGAACATGGTGCCCGCCTCGGCGAGGTTGTCCGAGAGCAGGCAGCCGCCCATGTAGTGCATGTCGTCGGCGTACCGGTCGTCGGTGAAGCAGTTGACCGCGATCGCGCCGAGGCTGGGCGGGCGCCGGGCCGCCACCTGGAGCGCGGCGAAGCCGCCCCAGGACAGGCCGAGCATGGCGGTCCGGCCGTCGCACCAGGGCTGTTCCGCCAGCCAGGCCAGCACCTCCTCGGCGTCCTGCTGCTCGCGTTCGAGGTACTCGTCGGTGAGCACGCCCTCCGAGTCGCCCGTGCCGCGCAGGTCCACCCGTACGCAGGCGTACCCGTGCCCGGCGATGTAGGGGTGGTGCATCGAGTCGCGGACCGACGTCAGGTCCCGCCTGCGGTAGGGGATGTACTCCAGGACCGCCGGGACCGGGCCGGCCCCTGCGCCGTCCGGGCGCCACGAGCGGCCGGCCAGGCGGACCCCGTCCGACATCGGTATCCAGAAGTGCTCGTCCTCCCGGACGGAGTAGGGCAGATTCCGTACCACCTGCATGGGTGCGCCTCCCTCAGCGCGCGGTCACCGTTCGCCGGTGTCGAACTCGAACCTCATCTCCTCCACGCAGCGCTCGTACTTGGCGCGCATCTCCACGCCGTTCTGTGCGCCCATGGTGATCTTCGCCAGCTCGAAGCTGTAGCTGTCCTGTGCGTGGAGTTCGGTCAGCGGGCGGCCCACCTCGGGCACGATCTCGATCGACACGCCCGGCAGCGAGGCCTCCAGTTCCCGGACCTCCTCGGGGGTGGGCACTCGCACGGGGACGCCGTCCTCCCCGAACCTGCGGTGGAACCACTGCCCGGCCACGGCGTACTCCCCGCCGCCCACGGGCAGGTCCGGGCTGCGCCCGAGCGCCAGCCGGAGCATGCGCTCGTGGTTGGGGATGCCGTCCACCAGCTCGAACAGCTCGGCGTGGGTCTGGGAGTGCCGGGGATTGATCTCCACGACGTCGAGCCGGTCCCCGACCGGGTCGTAGAAGAACTCGACGCTGAACATCGAGTCGTCCAGGCCGACTCGGCGGATGAACCTCGTGGCCACCTCCGCCATGCGGCGGCTCACCCTCTCGGGCAGTTCCGAGGGGTAGCGGTGGCACAGGAACGCCGGGCTGCCCGGGTAGTCGACGGAGTCCAGGGCGGCGTAGACGACTGGCTCGCCGTGCCGGACGTAGCCCTCGACCGCCGCCTGCACACCGTGCAGGGCGCCCTCGGCCAGGCACGTCCGCCCGCCCGCGGCCGCGACCTCCTCCGGCAGGTCCACGCGGGCGAGGATCTGCTCGAAGGGCACACCGATCCGGTCGATCCCCCCGCGCAGCCGTTCCAGCGCCTCCTCGAAGCTGCGCTGGTCGTGGACGCGGAACGCCAGGTCGGAGGAAGCCGACTTCACCGGCTTGATCCACATCGGGTACTCCAGCCCGCTCGGCGGCTCGGTGGCGTCCAGGTCGACCAGGGCGAAGGGCGGGTGCTCGTCGATGACCCTGCTCTGTTCGAGCCGGCTCCAGTACTTGTGCTCGCACATGACCACGGACCGCAGGCTCGGTCCGCGCAGGCCGTTGTTCTCGCACAGGATCGGGACCAGCAGAGTGACCGGGAAGTCCCAGTACCCGACCACGGCGTCGACCGAGCCGGTGAAGCCGTCGAGGATCCGCTGGGCCCTGTCGATCTTCTGGTCGAGGTCGACCTTGTCGTCGCGCAGTTCCTCCAGTGTCAGCAGCGTGTGGAAGCGGCAGTGTTCGGCGCTCGGCGTCCGGAGCAGAACGTCGTGGTTGTGCTCGTCCATGCCGACCACGAAGACGTTGTCCACCTGTCCGCACCACCCTCCTGATCCGTGTCGGCGTCCGTCGTGGGTGCGACTACCCGAGTTCGGTGAAGCGAACCGGAGCGTTCGGGCAGGTGGTTACGGGTCCGGGCCCAGGGGTAGCCGTATCCCTACAGCCGGCCGTACACAGGACCGCCACAGGCCGCGCACACCAAGGCGGGAGTGAAACCCATGAACCGGAAGACGCCGCCGATCGCGGACTACGAGGGTCTGCCGATCGCCACGCTGCAGCACCGGATCCGCTCGCTCGACGAGGAACAGCTCCGCGAACTCATCGCCTACGAGGAGCACCACGGCAACCGCACCGGCGTTCTGGAGATCCTCCACCAGCGCCTGCACGGCCTGGAGGAGGGCGCCGAGCCCTCGGACGGCGACCAGGACTTCCAGCCGGAGACCCCGGGGCCGCCGCAGGGGGGCTCCCCGGTCGGGGAGGACACCACCGCGCCCAGGCAGGGCCTGCCGCCGGAGGGCTACCCCGAGGCGCGGCGCTAGCACCCGACCGCGGCGCGGGCGCCCGGTCGGGGCACGGCCGGGTCCGCGCCGCGTTTTCGCGCGGGGAGCACGGGTAGCCGTAGACCCACACGCGGTCGTACACCCGCACACGCGGCGGACCGACGACGAACGGGGGAGTGGTCATGGCCACGGCAGGCACCACACCGAGCGTCCCGTGGGGGCGGTCGCCATGATCCGGTGGACGGTACCCGCGGCCCTGGCCGCCGGGCGCTGGGCCCTGTCCCGGCACCGGCGGCGACGCCCACGCGCGCGCCCGGTGGACCTGGTCCCGTGGGCGGTCGCCGGAGCGGCCCTGGGCGTCTGCGCGTCGACCCTGACCGAGCGCCGCCGCGCCACCCTCCTGCGGGGCAGGGCCGTCCTCGTCACGGGCGGCACCCGGGGACTCGGGCTGCGGATCGCCCGCGAGTTCGGCGCCTACGGCGCGTCCGTCGCCGTGTGCGGCCGGGACCGGGAGCGGCTCGACCGGGCCGTCGCGGGGCTCGCCGGACGCGGGATCCGCGCGCACGGCATCCAGTGCGACGTCGCCGACCCCGAGCAGGCCCGGTCGCTGGTGGAGGAGGCCGCCGAGCGGCTCGGCGGCCTGGACGTGGTCGTCAACAACGCGGGCGTCCTGCGGGTGGGGCCGCGCGAGACCATGACGACCGCGGACGTCGAGGAGGCCATGGCCGTCATGTTCTGGGGCCCCTACCACGTCGCGCGCGCCGCCTGGGGGCGGTTGAGCGAGTCGCGGGGCTCCCTGGTCACCATCACCTCCATCGGCGGCCAGCTGGCGGCGCCGCACCTGCTTCCCTACGCCTGCGCCAAGGCCGCGCAGGCCAAGCTCTCGGAAGCGCTCGCGGCCGAGAGCCTCGGCTCGGGAGTACGCGTGACCACGGTGGTGCCGGGCCTGATGCGCACCGGCTCGCACCGGGGCGTCGTCTTCTCCGGGGCCCCCGAGCGCGAGTACGACTGGTTCGCCCTGTGCGCCGGGCTGCCCCTGCTGTCCATGAGCGCCGAGCGGGCCGCCCGCCGGATCGTGCGCGCCACGGTCCGCGGCCACGGCTACGTGGTCCTGACACCGGCGGCCCGTCTGGGGATGGCCGTGCACGGGCTCGCCCCGGGGCTGACGCAGCGGGCGGCGTCCCTGGCCGGGTGGCTGCTGCCCGCGGTGCCGCCCGAACCGGAGGAGCGGCCGGGCACCGAGGCGGCGGTCCAGGGCGTGCCGGGACAGGTCGTGCACGCGCTCACCGCGCTCAACGAGGACGCCGCCCGGCGCCTCAACCAGCCGTCCCGCGCCGGGACCGCACCACCCGGCGACGGCGCACGCGAACCCTAGACCTGGGAAGGTCGCCATGACACGCTTCGGATACTTCCTCGCCGCGGAGGAGCACGGGCCCAGGGACCTGGTCGACCAGGCCAGGGGCGCCGAGTACGCCGGGTTCGACGGCCTGTGGATCTCCGACCACTACCACCCGTGGCTGGACGCCCAGGGGGAGAGCCCGTTCGTGTGGTCGGTGGTCGGCGCGATCGGCGAGGCCACCGACCTGCCCCTCACCACGGCGGTGACCTGCCCGACCACCCGGGTGCACCCGGCGGTGATCGCGCAGGCGGCGGCGACCTCGGCGCTGCTGGTCCGCGGCGGCTTCACCCTCGGCGTGGGCACGGGCGAGGCGCTCAACGAGCACGTCGTCGGGCAGCCGTGGCCGCCGGCGTCGGTGCGGCTGTCGATGCTGGAGGAGGCCATCGGGCTGATCCGCGAGCTGTGGAGCGGCAAGGTCGTCACCCACCGGGGCGAGCACTACACCGTGGACACCGCCCGCCTGTACACCCTGCCCGAGCACGCGCCGGGCATCCACATGTCCGCGTTCGGCCCCAAGGCGGTGGACCTGGCCGCGCGCGCGGCCGACGGACTCATCGTCATGTCGCCCGACTCCGAGCCCATCGAGGCGTTCCGCTCCCACGGCCGCCCGGGCCGTCCGGTGCAGGCGGGCCTGAAGGTGTGCTGGAGCACCGACGCCGACACCGCCCGGCGGATCGCCTACGAGCGGTGGCCCACCGAGGCGCTCGCGGGCGAGTCCCTCCAGGTCCTGCCGCAGCCCAAGCACTTCGAGGAGCTCACCGAGACCCTGGTGACGCCGGAGATGGTGGCGCGGCGGGTCCCGTGCGGCCCCGACCCCGAGGCCCACGTCGCCGCGATCCGGCCCTTCGTGGAGGCCGGCGTGGACGAGGTCTACATCAACCAGATCGGCGACGACCAGGAGGGCTTCTTCGAGTTCTACTCCAACGAGGTCCTGCCCCGCCTGCGGCGGCTGGAGCGCGCCTGACCGGCGGCCCCGCAGGCGGGCCGCACCGCTTGCACCCCGCACCCGTTGTCGAAGGAGGACGTCCCATGCACGCCAGAGCACCGGTCCTGCGGTACCCCGACCCGCTGCCGCCGGACCCGTTCCCGCCGGTCCCGCCCGCGCCCGACCCGGTGCCGCCCCCCGAGCCGCCGGCTCCGGAACCGGTCCCGCCCCCCGAACCGGAACCCGAGCCCGTCTGAGCCGAGGGCGGATCGGGCCCTAGTAGGCGGCCACGGTGGAGATGCGCAGCTGTTCGTCGGTGTCCACGTCCACCAGGACGTGGTCACCCGCCACGACCTGGCCGTCCAGCACCATGCGCGAGAGCCGGTTGCCGACCGAGCGCTGGATCGTGCGCCCCAGCGGCCGCGCGCCGTAGGCGGGCTGGTAGCCGCGTTCGGCCAGCCAGCCCACCGCCTCGTCGGTGAAGCGCACGGTGATGTCCTGGGCCTTGAGCCGCTGCTCGGTCTGCTCCAGCATGAGCCGGGTGATCTGGGCCAGCTCCTCGGCGCCCAGCTGCTGGAAGACGATGACCTCGTCGATGCGGTTGAGGAACTCCGGGCGGAACTCCTCGCGCAGGCGCCGCATCACGCGCTGCTCGGTGTCGGGGTCCATCTGGCCCTCGGCCGTGAAGCCCATCGGCCCGCCGCCGGTGATCGCCTCCGACCCCAGGTTGCTGGTCATGATGACCACCGTGTTGCGGAAGTCGACCGTGCGGCCCTGCCCGTCGGTCAGCCGGCCGTCGTCCAGCAGCTGCAGCAGCAGGTTGAACACGTCCGGGTGGGCCTTCTCGACCTCGTCGAGCAGCAGGACGGAGTAGGGGTGGCGCCGCACCGCCTCGGTGAGCTGGCCGGCCTCCTCGTAGCCGACGAACCCGGGCGGGGCCCCGGTCAGGCGGCTGGCGGTGTGCCGCTCCTGGAACTCGCTCATGTCGATGCGGACCATGGCCTCCTCGGACCCGAAGAGGGTCTCGGCCAGCGCCCGCGCCAGCTCGGTCTTGCCCACGCCGGTCGGTCCCAGGAAGAGGAAGCTGCCCACCGGGCGGCCGGGGTCGCCGAGCCCGGCGCGTGAGCGGCGGATGGCCTCGGAGACGGCCGTGACCGCCTCGTTCTGGCCGATGACGCGCTCGTGCAGGTTGGCCTCCAGGTTGACCAGGCGTTCGCGCTCCTCCTGGGTGAGCTGCGAGACGGGGATGCCGGTGCTGCGCGCCACCACGTCGGCCACGTCGTCGCCGCCCACCTCGGGCACCGAGGACCCGGTCCCGCGCGCCTGGTGCACCGAGCCCTTGGCCCGCGCGATCTCGTCGCGCAGGGACGAGGCGCGCTCGTAGTCCTCCTCCTGGACGGCCTTCTCCTTCTGCTCCTCCAGGGTCTTCAACCGGCCCTCCAGCTCGCGCAGGGCCGCGCTGGAGGTGCGCAGGCGCAGCCGGACGCGGGCGCCGGCCTGGTCGATCAGGTCGATGGCCTTGTCCGGCAGGAAGCGGTCGGTGACGTAGCGGTCGGACAGCTCGGCCGCCGCGACCAGGCTCTCGTCGCTGAACCGCACCTGGTGGTGCGCCTCGTAGCGGTCGCTCAGCCCGCGCAGGATCTCGATGGTGTCCGCGACCGAGGGCTCCGGCACCAGGATGGGCTGGAAGCGGCGCTCCAGCGCCGCGTCCTTCTCCAGGTTCTTGCGGTACTCGTCCACGGTGGTCGCACCGATGATGTGCAGTTCGCCGCGGGCGAGCGCGGGCTTGAGCATGTTCCCGGCGTTCACCGCCCCCTCGGCGGCACCGGCGCCCACGATCGTGTGGATCTCGTCGATGAACACGAGCAGGTGGTCGGCCCGCTCGCGGATCTCGTCGACGATCTTGGTCAGGCGCTCCTCGAAGTCGCCCCGGTAGCGGGTGCCGGCGACCACCCCGGCCAGGTCCAGCTGGACCAGGCGGCGACCGCGCAGGATCTCGGGCACGTCGTCGTCGAAGATGCGCTGGGCGATGCCCTCCACGATCGCGGTCTTGCCCACGCCCGGGTCGCCGATGAGCACCGGGTTGTTCTTGCGGCGCCGGGCCAGCACCTCGACGCACTGCTCGACCTCGTCGTCGCGGCCGACCACGGGGTCCAGCCGGCCCTCACGGGCCAGGGCGGTCATGTCGGTGGCGAACTCGTCCAGGGTGGGCGTGTCCGAGGGCTCGCCCTCGGTCTGCTCCGGGGCGGGCACGGCCCCGGCCGAGTGCTGGAGCGACTCCGGCGTGACACCGGAGTCGCGCAGGAGCTGGCCCACCGCACCGGAGGGGTTGACCGCCAGCGCGAAGAGCAGGTGCTCGGGCGTGATGCTGGAGCTGCCGGTGGCGCGCGCGATCTGCAGGGCGTCCAGCAGGGCGCGCTTGGCCGAGGGGGTGAGCCTGGCGGTTCCGGGCATCACCGAGCGCGGGGCCTGGGCGACCGCGTGGTCGATGACGTCGCCCAGGGTGGAGAGGTCGGCGCCGGTGCGGTGGACCAGGTCGCGCGTGGGCTCGTAGCGCAGCAGCGCCCACATCAGGTGGATGGTGTCGACGTCGGCGCCGCCGGTCTCCAGGGCACGGCGCACGCCGCTGTCGGCCACCTGCCGGGCGTCGGCGCTCATGAGCTTGGACAGGTCCACACGGCGGACCGGACCGCGCGCGCCCAGGAACCGGGCGAGGAACTCGTCGAAGGAGCCCGGTTCGTTGCCGTGGCCGTCGGGAAAGTCGTGTGTCATCGGTTCTCGTCCCCCGTGCGTACGGTAGTTCTGTATGTACCCTACGTGATGGCTTGGAGGGGGTCGCCATCACGCCCCGGCGTGGGACGCCTCGTCCAGCCGGGCCTTCTCCTGGTCGGTGAGCCGCAGCCCGCCGACCGGAAGCAGCGCGGACAACTGGTCCAGGTCGCGGGCGCTGGCCAGCACCGAGGCGACGGCGGGCCGGTCCACGAGCCAGGCCAGCGCGATCGTCGCCGGAGCGGCGCCCCGCCGCGCGGCGATCGCGTCGAGTTCGGCCAGCACGCGCGGACCCTGGGGCCGTTCGAGGTAGGCGCGGGCCTTGCCGGCGCGCGGACTGTCCACCTCGCCGCCGTCGGGCCGGTACTTGCCGGTGAGGAAGCCGCGGGCCAGCCCGAAGTAGGGCAGCAGGGCCAAGCCCCGCTCCTGGGCCAGCGGGACCAGGTCCTCCTCGACCGCCCGCTCCATCAGGTTGTACTGCGGCTGGACGCACACCGGGGCGTGCAGGCCGCGGTCCCGGCACGCGTCCAGCCACTCGGTGATGCGTTCCGGGCTGTGGTTGGACAGCCCGATGGCGCGGACCTTGCCCTCGTCGACCAGGGCGGAGAAGGCCTCGGCGCTCTCCGCGACCGGCGTGCGGGGGTCGTCGAAGTGCGCGTAGTAGAGGTCGACGGCGTCCACGCCCAGGCGCTTGAGCGAGGTGTGCGCGGCGGCCCGGACGTTGCCGGCGGACAGGCCGGGGAACTCGGGGTGGCTGCTGACCTTGGTGGCGATCACCAGGTCGTCGGGGCGGCCCCGGGAGGCCAGCCAGGCGCCGATGACCGTCTCGGACTCGCCGCCGGTGTGCCCCTCGACCCACGCGGAGTAGGAGTCGGCGGTGTCGACGAAGGTGCCGCCCGCGTCGCGGTAGGCGTCCAGGAGGCGGAAGGAGGTCGCCTCGTCGGCGGTCCAGCCGAACACGTTGCCGCCCAGGCACAGGGGTGACACGACGAGGTCGGAGCGGCCCAGCCGGCGCGGGTTGTTCTCGGTCATGCTCACCGTTCTCGGGGTCGGGGGTCGGGTCCTGACCACACGCTAGGACAGGGGATCGCGGGACGCGAGGCGGTTTCCGCGGCGATGGGGACGCACAGCCGCTCCTCGACCGACATGAGTCCTCCCGGCGTGGTGCGTGCGGTCCGCGACGGAGCAGCGTACCGAACGCCGTGCCCGCCGGAGGGGCGTTCGGTTCCGGAGCCGGAAGTGTCAGGCGTCCCCTCTAGGATCCGGGAAGGAGGGCTCATCGGTCCGGGCCGCGGGCCGGGCCCCGGAGAACGCGGGTGGCGCAATGAATGACGTGTGGAAACTCGTGCACGCCGAACGCCGGGCCCTCATCGCGGACCTGTCCGGTCTCGCGCCGGACCGATGGTCGGTGCCGTCGCTGTGCGAGGGCTGGACCGTCCACGACGTGGCGGCGCACCTGGTCGACTCGGCGCGCACGACGCGCCTCGGGTTCGTCGTCGACCTGCTGCGGGCACGGATGGACTTCGACCGGCTCAACGAGCGCGGCATCGCCCGCGAGCGGGGAGGCGGCCCGGCGGACACGCTGGCGCGGCTGCGGGAGGTGGCGTCCCGGACGACGACCCCGCCGGGACCGCTCGCCACCCGGCTCGTGGAGGAGGTCGTCCACGGGGAGGACGTCCGCCGCCCCCTCGGCATCACCCGCGACTACCCGACCGAGGCGGTCGTCCGCGCGCTCGGCGTCCAGGTCCGCACACCGGTCGCCTTCGGCGGCGGGAGGGAACGAGCGGCCGGGCTGCGACTCGACGCCTCCGACAGCGACGTGGACATCGGCGAGGGCCCGGTCGTCTCCGGCGGCACCCTGGACCTGCTCCTCGCCCTGTCGGGCCGCCGCACGGCCCTCGACGGCCTGCACGGCCCGGGCGCGGACGCGTTCCGCGCCCGGGACTGACCAGCAGCGCGCCCCGGCACACCCGCCGCCCGTGCGGGAGCCGGGCCCCGATCCCGCGAAGTGGGCCCGGCACCCCGTGGGCGGCGTGCGGCAGGCCCCTAGGGCATATGTGATGGATGCTGTCCGTCGCGAGCGGCGCATCCAGTGGTGCTCTCACCAGGCCGAATGAAGAGGTCAGCCTGGTCCGGCTCTCGGCTGATGAGAACGCAGTGAGAGTGCCGCTGGAGCGCCGCGCAGCAGGGCGAGTGTCCGCGGAGTGCGCCCTAGACCCCGTGGGCGGCGCGCCGGACGCTCGCGTAGCGCTCGTGGACCTCGGCCACCACGGCGGGCTCCGCGGCCGGACCGGCCTCGGCGGTGTCCCAGACCGGCGGCTCCGCGGAGCCCGCCAGGGCCCAGGCCGCCTGACGGGCCGCGCCGATCGCGACGTACTCGGCTGCCGGGGGTGCCACGACCGGCGCGTCCAGGATCGTCGGCGCGATGGCGCGCACGGCCGCCGAACGCGCGCCCCCGCCCAGCAGGAGGACGCGCCGCACCGGCACCCCGGTGTCGGTCAGCGCGGTCATCCCGTCGGCCAGGCCGCACAGCATGCCCTCCACGGCCGCGCGGGCGATGTTCTCCGGCCGCATGTTCGAGCGGCGCAGCCCGTGCAGGGAACCGGCCGCGTCCGGGAGCACCGGCGTGCGCTCGCCGTCCAGGTAGGGCAGCAGCACGACGCCCTCGGCGCCCGGCTCGGCGGCCATGGCCAGCGCGTCGAGTCCGGCCAGGTCGACGCCGAGCATCGCGGCGGTGGCGGTCAGCACCCGCGCGGCGTTGAGCGTGCAGGCCAGCGGGAGGAACCGGCCGGTGGCGTCGGCGAAACCGGCCACGGCGCCGCTGTGGTCCCGGGTGGCCCGGTCGTTGACCGCGAACACCGTGCCGCTGGTGCCCAGGGACAGCGCCGCGTCACCGGCCCGCAGCCCCAGGCCCAGGGCCGCGCCCATGTTGTCGCCCGTGCCCGGCGCGATGAGCGCTCCGGAGGGCGTGCGCCCGACCGCCTCGGCGGGTCCGGCCACGCGGGGTACGTCGATCTCGCGCCCGAAGGCCCGCACCAGCAGGTCGGTGCGGTAGGCCCCCTCCGCCGGCGACCAGTAGCCGGTGCCCGAGGCGTCGCCCCGGTCGGTGGTCGGCTCGCCCCCGCCGCCCAGGCGCCAGGTCAGCCAGTCGTGGGGGAGCATCACCCCGGCCACGCGGGCGGCGGCCTCGGGCTCGTGCTCGGCCAGCCACCGCAGCTTGGTCACCGTGAAGCTGGCCACGGGAACGCTCCCAACGGCATCGGCCCAGGCCTTGGGTCCGCCGAGTTCGGCGACCAGGTCGTCGGCGGCCGCGGCCGAGCGCGCGTCGTTCCACAGCAGGGCGGGACGGACGACCTCGCCGTCGCCGTCCACGGTGACCATGCCGTGCTGCTGTCCGGCGACGGCCACGGCGGCCACGCCGTCGAGCAGTCCGTCGGAGGCGTCGGTCAGCGCCGACCACCACGCGCGGGGGTGGATCTCGGTTCCGTCGGGGTGCGGCGCGCGGGCCTCGCGCACCACCGCGCCGCTGTCGGCGTCGCAGACCACGACCTTGCAGGACTGGGTCGAACTGTCGATTCCGGCGACCAGGGCCATTTCCGCTCCGGTGGGTGAGGGTGAACAGTGGACGGTGGGCGCTCTCGGGCGCCACCGGGTGCAGCAGCCGTTCCAGAGTGATGGCCGCGGCGCGCTCGGACAACCCCGGGGCCGGTGGAAGGCACTGGACGTTCACCCCGATGGGCACACCCGGGCCCGCGCTCCCCACCAGGAGTGATTCAGATCACGGAGCCGGTCCCACGGGGTGGGAGCGTCCGGGTTCCACAAAACCTACTTCTTAAGTAGAGTTTCCCTGGAATCGTCGACCAGCGAGGTGAGTGCCCACATGAGCGTGCGAACGCCCGTCCTCGCCGCGGCGGCCCTGGCAGTGAGCCTGGCCGCCGTCGGCTGCGCGGCCCTCGGCGGCCCGGACGACGGCGACGACCTCACCGTGGGGTACCTGACCAACATCACGCACGCCCCGGCCCTGGTCGCCGACCACGACGACGCCTACGCCGACGCGCTCGGCGCGGACGCCCGGGTCGCCGTCCAGACCTTCAACGCCGGGCCCGACCTGGTCAACGCGCTCTTCTCCGGAGAGGTCGACGCCGCCTTCATCGGTCCCAACCCGACCATCAACGGGTGGGCGCAGTCCGAGGGCGCCGCGCTGCGGGTCGTGGCCGGTTCCACCTCCGGCGGGGCGGGCCTGGTCGTGCGGACCGGCATCGACGACGTCGACGACCTGGTCGGCACCACCCTGTCCACGCCCCAGCTCGGCAACACCCAGGACGTGGCCCTGCGGCACTTCGCCGCCGAGCAGGGATGGGAGGTCGACACCGCCGGCGGCGGCGACCTGTCCATCATCCCCCAGCAGAACGCCGAGATCGTGGACGCCTTCGCCCTCGGGGAGATCGACGGCGCCTTCCTGCCCGAACCCCACCTCAGCCGGCTCCTGCGGGAGCACGGCGGCCACCTCCTGGTCGACGAGGCCGACCTGTGGCCCGAGACCGGCGGCGCGTTCGTCACCGCCAACCTCGTCGTCGGCGCCGACTACCTCGACACCCACCCCGACCGGGTCGAGCGCCTCCTGCGCGCGCACCTGGACACCGTCGACCGGATGAACGCCGACCCGGAACAGGCCCAGCGGACCGCCGCCGACCAGCTGGCCGAGGTCACCGGCAGCCGCCTGCCCGCCGGGACCGTCGAGTCCGCCTTCGGCCGCCTGGAGTTCACCGTCGACCCCATCGCCCCGTCCCTGGCCGCCGGAGCCGGGCACGCCGAGTCCGCCGGCCTGCTCGACCCCGTCGACCTGGACGGACTGTACGCACTCGAACCGCTCAACGACCTGCTCGCGCAGGACGGACGGGACCAGATCACCGGACCCCAGGAGGACAAGTGAGCGTCACGACCGAGAGCCCGGCCAGGACGCGCGCCGCCGCCATCGAGATCGACCGGATCACGAAGGTGTTCGGGCACGGCCCCGGCGCGCTGACCGCCATCGACGGCATGTCCGTCTCCGTGCGGCCGCGCGAGTTCGTCGCCATCGTCGGAGCCTCCGGCTGTGGCAAGAGCACGCTGCTCTCCCTCGTCGCGGGCCTGGAGGAGCCCACCGTCGGGACCGTGGACGTGGGCGGCCACCGGGTGGCCATGATGTTCCAGGAGGCCTCGCTCTTCCCCTGGCTGACCATCGGCGGCAACATCGAGGTGCCCATGAAGGTCAACGGGGTGCCCAAGGCCGAGCGCAGGCGGCGGGTGGCCGAACTCCTGGACCTGGTCCGGCTGACCGGCTTCGCCCACAAGCGCCCCCACCAGCTCTCCGGAGGCATGCGCCAGCGCGTCGCCCTGGCCCGAGCCCTGGCCCAGGACGCCGACGTCCTGCTCATGGACGAGCCCTTCGGCGCGCTCGACGCGATGACCCGCGACATCCTGCACGACGAGGTCGAGCGGATCTGGCGCGAGAAGTCCCTGACCATCCTGTTCGTCACGCACAACGTGCGCGAGGCCGTGCGGCTCGGCGACCGGGTCATCCTGCTCTCCAGCCGCCCCGGCCGCGTCATCGAGGAGTTCGAGGTCAACGGGCGCCGGCCCCGCCGGATCGACTCCGCCGAGATCGCCTCCCAGGCCGCCGAGATCACCGACCGACTGCGCGTGGAGGTGTCGCGCCATGCCGGGTGAGTCCTCCGTGCGGGACCGCCAGCTCCAGGGCCTGGACGCCCTGGAACAGAAGCCGGGCGAGGGGCAGCGGGTCGGCCTCTCCGCGAGGGCGCGCACCCTGTGGGCGGCCACGTGGCCCAAGCTGGTGGCCGTGGCCATCGTCCTGGCGGCCTGGCAGGCCGTGGCGTGGAGCGGGTGGCGGCCGGTCTACGTCTTCCCCGGCCCCGACCAGGTGCTGCCCCGGATCGCCCAGGAGATCACCTCGGCGGGGTTCTGGGAGGCGGTCGGCGTCACGATGCGCCGGGCCTTCGCGGGCTTCGCGCTGGCGCTGGTGGTCGGTGTTCTCCTGGGGCTGGCGGTCTCGCAGGTCAAGATCCTGCGGGTGGCGATCGGCTCGCTCATCACCGGTCTGCAGACCATGCCGTCGATCGTGTGGTTCCCGTTCGCGATGCTGCTCTACGGCATCAGCGAGTCGGCGATCATGTTCGTCATCATCCTGGGCGCGGCGCCCTCCATCGCAGGCGGGCTCATCTCCGGGATCGACTACGTTCCCCGCCAGCTGATGCGCGCGGGGCACGCCATGGGCCTGCGCGGCGTCCAGCGCTACACCCTGCTCATCGTCCCGGCCGCGCTGCCGATGTTCGTCACCGGGCTCAAACAGGGCTGGGCCTTCGCCTGGCGCTCCCTCATGGCGGGGGAGCTGCTGGTCATCATCGACCAGCAGAACTCCATCGGCTGGGCGCTGAGCCAGGCCCGCCAGCTCAACGACGCCGAGCAGCTGCTGAGCTACGTCGTCATCGTGCTGTTCATCGGCATCGTCATCGACGTGTTCTTCTCCTGGGCCGACCGCTCCATCCGCGCCCGCTGGGGTGTCACCTGACAGTGTCTTCCCGGGGCCGCCGCTCGTTCCTCGCTTTGGCCCCGAACTGACCCCCAGTGGCCAGGGTGGGTTGGACGGCCTACCCGCCCCCAGGCGTCCCGCAGGACTTGGACGCGCAGGCCCCCGGGGATGCCCCGGGGGCCGCGAGGGGCTATTCGGCCCCGGTCTCGGGGTACAGCCCGGCGGAGCGGATCCCCGCGACGAGGCTCAGTTCGTCGTTGAGGGAGGTGTCGCCGGTCGCGCCCGCCGCTCCCAGCAGGGCGCCCTCGGCGTCCCGGACGAAGACACCGCCGGGCACGGTGACGACGCGCCCCTGGGCCAGTGCCGCGACCGAGGTGAGGAACTCCGGCGACTGCTCCGCCCGGGCGGCGATCGCCCGGGTGGACATGCCGAGCCCGAGCACGCCCCAGGCCTTGGCCACCGCCAGGTCGGGTCGGAGCAGGCCCGACCCGTCCTGCCGGGCCAGGGCGACCTGGACCCCGCCGGGGTCGAGGACGGCGACGGTGAGCGGTTGGAGGTCGTTGGATTCCGCGTACTTCAGAGCGCCGTCGATCAGCGCCCGCGCCTGATCCAGAGTGATGGCTGCCAAGCATGCCCCTTCGGTCGAGTGATGGTCACCACACGAAGGTAAGCCCTGCACAACCGGTCGGAAAGACCGGCATTCTCCGGATTCGTGGTCCTTTGTCAGGAGTATTTCGGCAGTTCGTCCAGCCGGACCCCCGTGACGAAGGCGACCGCGTCGACCCCGTCCAGGCCCGAGAGCGGGACGTACCGGTGGTCCGCGGACTCGGCCGGAGGCAGTCCGCACAGGTCGGCCAGCCGCTCCACCGGGAACAGCGCCCGGTCCGGCGTCGCGTCCGCCAACGCGGCCTGGAGGCTCGACCCGTCGGACACCACCGCGTCGGAGTCGGTGCCGATGACGGCGTAACCGTCCCCGATCAGCGACGCCACGACGGCACCGGCGCTCCACCAGTGCTGGTCCGTCCCGCCGAAGCGCACGGTGGAGCGGTCGCGTTGAAGGTGGGTGTTGTGCGCGGAGACCAGGCACGGAGCGCCGGTCCGGGCGACCGCCAGGAGGTGGTCCGCCATCATCGCGTCCCGCAGCCCGAGCATGCGCGCCAGCCGGTCGGGCGCCTCCGACGCCATGGCCGCGTGGTAGCGCAGGAGCCCCCGCCCGGTCCGGGCGAACAGGAGCGCGCGCTCGTACCCCTCGTCGGAGTCGGCCCGCCGCAGGCCGGGGGCCTCGGCCTCGAAGACGCCCATCATGTCGTCGGCCGCCACCCGCAGGGCCCGCGCCTCGTCGGAGCCGCCGACGGACGCCGAGGGGTCCATCATGGCCGCCGGGTTCTCCCAGGCGGCGTCGTCGATGTCGGCGAACGCGCCGGACGGCACCCGGCCGAGGTGGTCGCGCAGGTACCGGCTCGCGGCCTCCAGGGCCGGTCGCGGACTGGCCGCGCCCGAGATCTCCAGCGGTGAGTCGATCCCGTGGAACCTGACCCGCTCCCCGGGCCCGCGGCCCTCGTTGTACTCCCGCATCCACGCCACCAGGGCGCGGTTGCCCGGAAGGGCGCCCCACCCGTGGCTGAGGGCCGTGTCGAAGTCCAGGCCGTCCGTGCGGCCGGTGACGTGGTCGTCGACGGCCGCCGCGGCCAGGCAGTCGGTCTCCAGCGCGAAGGACCGGAACCCCCGGTGCTCCACCAGGTGGGCGAACACCTCGTTGCGCAGCAGCAGGAACTTCTCCACACCGTGCGTCGGCTCGCCCATGCCCAGCAGCCGGGGTGTGCGCCCCCACGCGTCCAGGAGGCGCCCCACCGCGGGGCCCGGGTCGGCGCGCAGGCCGTAGTCGGAAAGGGACATCACAGATCCTCACCTCGGAACGATCGACTGCCTTCGACCGTATCCTTGAACTACCGGTTGAGACTTTTCCGCCGATTCACCGTTCTCATGGCGGTCAACCCTCAAAGGACGGGTGCATGCGACCGATCGATCTCGCCCGTGAGCACGGGCTCTCCGCGCAGGCGGTCCGCAACTACGAGGACGAGGGGATCCTGCCGTCGGCCGAACGCAGTGCCACCGGTTACCGCCGCTACACGGCCGTCCACGCGCGGGCGCTGCGCGCCTTCCTCGCCCTCCGCGCCGGATTCGGGCACGGGACGGCGGCGGAGGTCATGCGTGCCGCGGGACGCGACGACGAGGCGGCGCTGTTCCGACTGCTGGACGAGGCGCACGCCGACCTCCTCCAGGAGCGCCGAACCCTCGACGAGGTCACCGCGGCCCTCGGTGCCCTCACCGCGGACCCGGAGCCGCACACCGGCGGGGTGACCATCGGCGTGCTCGCGCACCGGCTCCGGATGCACCCGGCGTCGCTGCGCAAGTGGGAGCGGGCCGGGATCCTGCGACCCGAGCGCGACCCGGCCACGGGATACCGGCTCTACCCGCCCGACGCGGTCCGCGACGCCCACGCGGCCGGTCAGCTGCGGCGCGGCGGCTACGGGCTGGCCCGGATCGCGGACTTCGTGGCGCGGCTCCGGTCCGCCGGCGGCGCGGACGCCCTCGACGACGTGCTCCGGCAGTGGCGCGCGCGCATCGCCCGGCGCGGCCGCGCCATGCTCGCGGCGGGCGGGCCGCTCGACGAGTACCTGGCCCTGCTCGCCCGCGGCCGGTCCGGGCCGGACCCCGACCGGACACCAAGGACGAACGGTTCTGAGCACGACCCGTCGTGAGCGGAGGTGGACCCGAGCCGACGGGCCCTCCCGGGCCTGCGCACGACCTGCTCTGAGCGGAGACGGGCCCGAGCCGACGGGCCCTTCCGGGACTGCGCACGACCCGCCGTGAGCGGACGTGGACCTGAGCCGACGGGCCCTCCCGGTTCCGTGCACGACCCGCCGTGTGCGGAGACGGGCCCCCGAGCCCAGGCGCTTCGCCCCCGGGCCGGGGACTCGCGGGCCTGAACATGACGGGCCCTCGGCGCGCCGTCGTGCGCGCCGAGGGCCCCGTACGGGACGCGGCTCCTACCGGCCCCGGGCCGTGCACACCGGCCGGGCGGGCTCACGGACCGGGTTCCAGCCGTCGGAGCCCGCCAGGTAGGCCTCGGCGGTGTGGCCGGCGGCCTCCTCGGCGCTCATCTGCGGGCGGTCCGGGGTGTTCAGCGCGCCCGGACCCTTGTTGGCGAACTCGCGCAGCTGGAACTGGCGCCAGTCGTGTCCGGAGGACATCTCGATCCAGCCCTGCTCCTTGAAGTGCCGCCCCATCCAGGAGTCGCGGATCAGCGCCTGGGGACGGGCGTCGAGGTCGGAGCTGGGCACCCACGGGCGGCCCAGGTAGACCGACTCCGGCGGGGCGTCGCTGGTGAAGCAGGACTCCGTGAACAGGAATCCGAACTCCTGCTCGGGCGGGGTGCTGGGCGCGGTCACGTACCCGTTGTCGCTGTCGCTGCCGCGGTCCAGGGAGCGGATCTCGCACCCGTGGAAGACGGCCGTGCCGCGGCCGAAGACGAAGTCCACGTCCCCCTCCACGTAGCAATTCCGGTAGTACTGCCGGGAGGTGGTCTCCGTGTTGGGCGAGTTGGCGTAGAGGGTGTCCTGGTGCCCGAGGAAGCGCACGTTGTCGAACACCAGGCGGTCACCGGTGGTGCGGACCGCCACAGCCTGCGTGGAGGTGACCTCGGGGTGCTCCTCGCGTAGGAAGGAGTTCTCGAAGGTCAGGTCGCGGCTGTGCACGTCGTCGCCGGAGATGACGACACTGGCGCTGCCGGAGGTCCCCCATGTCCCGCCGCCCGGCTTGGGCAGGCCGGACGCGCGGTCGTCGGTGATGACCACGTCCCGCGGGTCGCCGGTCGCGCCGACGAGGGTCAGGTCGGAGGCGGCGACGACCACGGGTCCGCGGTACACGCCGGGGCCGATGCGCACGGTGGCACCGGCGGGCGCGGCGTCGACCGCCTCCTGGACGCTGGAGAAGTCGCCGGATCCGTCGGTCTCGACCGTGATCACGTCCGCGGTGTCGTCGTCGCTCACGGGGATCGCCTCGCTTGCGGTGCTCGTGCCGGTGGCCGTGGCGGCCGTCGTACTGGGGGCGGGGGGCTCGTGTGTGGACGCCGTCGCGATCGCGGAGGCGCCCAGGACGCCGGCGAGCGCGAACGGCAGCGCCGCGAGCCGCAGCGCCGTGGTCGGGGTGGTGCGCACGGGTGCTCCTTCCGGGGGAGTGGGGGCCGGGGCGTGGTCCGCGCTCACGCGGCCTGGACCGGGCGCTCGGCGGGCCAGGTCACCGCGGAGTCGGGGAGGTCGTCGCCCAGGCGGCGGACGAGGTACGGGGGCAGGATGCGCTGCCGCTTCAGCGCGGCGGCGACCAGGCGCGCGACCTCGATCGCGCCGTGCGCCTGGAAGTGGGTGTTGTCCTCGACGCCGTCCGGGTAGTTGGCGTGGGCGCCCGGGTCCAGCCACAGGAAGTGGTCCTTGGTGCCGTCGGGACCGAGTTCGCCCCACAGCCCCAGGCTGAGCGCGGTGAGGTCGACCAGGGGCACGCCCTCCCGGTCGGCCAGGGCGCGCATGGCCGCCGGGTAGTCGCCATGGGACTCCCGGGGCACGCCGTCACCGGTGAAGCGGCGCCGTTCGACGGAGGTGACCAGGACCGGGTGGGCGCCGCGCTCGCGCGCGCCGTCGAGGTAGACGGTGAGCTGCTCCTGGTAGGTGCTCCAGGGTTCGGTGTAGCGGTCGGGGTCCGCGGACTTGGAGTCGTTGTGGCCGAAGGAGACCAGCATGTAGTCGCCGGGGCGGATGTCGGCCAGGGCCCCGTCCAGCAGGCCCAGGTCGGCGAAGCTCTTGGAACTGGCGCCGGACAGGGCGCGGTTGTCGACGGTGGCGCCGTGGCCGAGGAAGAGTTCCAGGGCCTGGCCCCAGCCCGTCCGGGGCGCTTCACCGGCGGCGTAGGTGGAGGCGGTGGAGTCGCCCGTGACGAACACGCGCGGTGCCCGGCCGGGGGCGGCCCAGGCGGGGGTGGCGATCAGCGGGGCGCCGAGGACGGCCGCGGATGCGGCGAGGAAGCTGCGACGGATCATGGGGCCTCTCCAGGGGAAGCGCTTTCCAGAGCGTTGGCTCTGCAACCGATTGCATGACCCTCCCCGAAACCACGACGAAACGTCAAGGCCCGCGCGTCGATTTGCTCAGAATTCGGACGGGTCGCCAGCGGAACCAGGGAACTGGCGACCGTGAAGCGCGCGGGGGTCGCGAGAGCCTGGCCACAATCGTTTGCACAGACCACGGGCCCAGTCGTCGCCTGACGCTCGGCGCCCCCTCGGGTCGAGCGCGGGGGACGGTCGGTCCGGCCCGCCCGCGCACGCCGGGTGCGCGCGGTCAGAGCGGGCGGACGGGCTCCAGGGTGCGGGCGTCGTAGTCCGCGCGGGCCTCGGTGATCTCGTTCATGTGCTCCTCGGCCCAGACCCGGATCGCTCCCATCAGCACACCCAGGTTCTCCCCGAGCGGGGTCAGGCTGTACTCCACCTGCGGCGGCGTGGTCGGGAAGACCTCCCGGCCGACGAGTCCGCTGCGCTCCAGGTCGCGCAGGGTCCGCGTGAGCATCTTCTGGGTGATGCCGTCCAATCGCCGGCGCAGGGCGCCGAAGCGCATCGGGCCGGACGCCAGTGCGCCGATCACCAGGCACACCCACTTGTTGGAGATGAGGTCCACCACGCTCCGCGAGGCGCAGCTACGGAGGTAGGCGTCGGCTCCGCCGAATTCTTGCAGGTCAGGAGTGGTATACACGTGGTACCTATAGGTCTCGAAAGTGCCTTCTATACAACGGGTACCTTAACCGGCAGCCTGGTTCCCATGACAGAGCACATGCGCATCGTTCAGCAGGAAGAGCTCGGCGGCCCCGAGGTCCTGCGCCTCATCGAGGCACCCCGCCCCGAGCCGGAGCTCACACAGATCCAGGTGCGCGTCCACGCCGCGGGCGTGAACCCGACGGACTGGAAGCAGCGCGCCAGCGGCTACTGGTACTCGCTGCCGATCGCCCAGGGCTGGGACGTGTCCGGTGTCGTCACGGCGGCCGCCCCCGGCGTGACCCGGTTCGCGGTGGGCGACGAGGTCTACGGGATGCCGAACTTCCCCCACCGGCCCGGCGCCTACGCCGATTACGTCACGGCTCCCGCGCGGCACTTCGCCCGCAAGCCGACGACGCTGGACCACGTCGGGGCGGCGGCGGTCCCCCTGGCCGCGCTCACCGCCTGGCAGTCCCTCGTCGACACGGCCGGTATCAAGGAGGGGCGGCGCGTCCTGGTGCACGCCGCGGGCGGCGGCGTGGGGCACTTCGCCGTGCAGATCGCCCGGGCGCTCGGCGCCCACGTCATCGGCACCGCCAGCGCGGGCAAGCACGAGCTCGTGCGCGACCTGGGCGCGCACGACGTCGTGGACCACACGGCGGTCGACTTCGCCGAGGCCGTCAGCGGCGTCGACGTGGTCCTCGACACGATCGGCGGCGACTACCTGGAGCGCTCGATGCGCGTCCTCGCCCCGGGCGGCCTCTACATCGGACTGTCCAACCCCTTCGACGTCGAGGGCGTGGCCGCGGCGGCCACGGAGGAGGGCCGCGGGGTGCGCGGCACCACGGTGGTGGTCGAGCCCGACCACACGGCCCTGGAGTCGATCACCGCCCTGGTCGAGGACGGGCGGCTGCGACCGGTGGTCAGCGACACCTTCCCGCTGGAGGAGGCCGCCCGGGCCCACGAGCGCGGCGAGACCGGGCGCACCACCGGCAAGATCGTGCTCACCCTGACCTAGGAGTACCACCCTGAGAGGTGGGGAGCGCGTGAGGCGGGAGGGCCGCTGATCGCGGTACGGAACCGGTGGTGGTGTCGTGGTGGAGCCACCCGGTGAACGCCTCACGGGACCGGCCCCGGACACGGGGGAGGGGTCGGACCGAGCCGGTCCGACCCCTCACGCGGTGGTTCACGAGTGGACGATCGGCGTGTCCACCAGGTGCTCGGCCAGGAACCAGGCCTGGAGCTCCCCGGTCCGGATCACGTCCGACACCAGCAGGTCGTTCGTGCCGTCGTCGCCCTGCTCCTGCGTGCGGGCCGCGGCGTCGTGGGCGTCCTGCAGGATGGTCTCGTGTGCTTCGAGCAGGCGCGAGAGCATCGCGGGCACCTCCTCGACACCGTTCGGGGGCCGGGGGATGTTGGTGATCTCCGCTACGTGCCGGGGATCCCCCACGGCCACGCCGCCCAGCGTCTGGACGCGCTCGGCGATGCTGTCGACCAGCGCGGTCTGCTCGTCCGCGTGCTTGTCCATCAGCAGGTGCAGCTGGTAGAAGGTCTGGCCCCGCATCAGCCAGTGGTGCTTCTTGTACAGGCTGTGCAGGATCTGCGTGTCGGCCAGGACCTGGTTGAGGCGCTGGCACGAGTACATCCGCGCGTTGTAGGACAACCCGACCGGCAGCTGGCGGACCGACCCGAACTCCTGGATCTCCTTCCCCCTCTGGTGCAGCCACGGCTGGCTGCTGCGTGGCCTGGGCGTCTCCGTCGAACGGTCCGTGCTCGTCACGGTGCCTCCCCTTCTGGCGTTCGGTACCTGGAGCACAGCATGAGCTCCGCCGCCCAGTCTGGGACACCGACCGTCTCGGGAACTGCAAACCGACACCATGTGCGGACCAAACGTCGGTGGGATTTCCGGCCGGGGCGCCAACGGGCGGCCGGACTCGGGTGGGGCCCCTTGTGCGAGGCGGGAGTCACGGCGCGATGGCGCAGGCGGTCTCCAGGACGAAGCGCGGCCAGGGGCGGTGCGGGTCGTGGCCGGTCAGCTCGCGCACCTGGCGCAGCCGGTAGCGCAGGGTCTGCGGGTGCACGTGCAGGGCGTCGGCGGCCGTGGTCGCGGCACCGGCCCGGAAGTAGGTGCGCAGTGTCTCCAGCAGGTGGGCGTTGCCGTCGGACAGCAGCGGGCCCAGGGCCGCCCGCCGGACGGCGTCCGGTGTGACCGGGCCGCCGTTCAGCAGGGCCAGGACGCACGCGTCCGCCTCCCCGAGGACGCCCCACTCGCCGAAGGCGTGCGCGGGCGCGGTCTCCAGGGCGCCGTCGGCCAGCCGGTAGGCGGCCGACATGCCGGTGAGCGCCCGTGGCGCCAGCGCGCAGCCCCGCCAGGGGCGTCCGCCGAGCACGGCCGTCACCTGTGCGGCGTCCGCCGGGTCGACCAGGAGGACCGCGCGTCCGGCACGCGTGGTCAGCAGGGGGTCGGCCCCGGTGGGATCGATCAGGTCGAGCAGGGCCATCGCGCCCGGGACCGACACGGCCGGCCCCGCGCCGGGGCCTGTCGGTGTGCCGTGGCCCGAACCGGAGACCGTTGGTGTACCGAGGCCCGTGGCCGATCCCGAACCGTAGCCCGCCACAGCGCCTGGCCCTGGCCCCGAACCTGGTCCCGCAGCTGCTCCCGGCCCTGATCCCGCACCAGGGCCCGGCCCTGATCCCGCACGAGGGCCCGGCCCTGATCCCGCACGAGGGCCCGGCCCTGATCCCGCGCCGGACCCGGGAACCGGGCGGTGCTCGGCACCTGAGGGCTCGGCCGCGGGCTCGGCCACGACCAGGACGGCCGGATCGGGCGGGGTGATGCCCAGGATGCGCGCGCGGTCGCGGACCGCCCCGCGCGAGGACTGGCGGCCGATGAGCAGGTCGTCGAGGAACGTCCGCCGGGCCCGCTCGACGTCGGTGTCCAGCATCCGTGCGGCCTCGGTGTGGCCCACCGACAGGCTCTCGGAGATCTGGTCGATGGCGGTCAGCCACAGTTCGCTCAGAGCGAACACGTCCGCGGCGTCGAGCCGGTCGGCCGAGGCCCGCGCCACCAGCCGGACCGCCGCCGCGGACCCCACCCGGTGGGCCCGCACCACCGCGTCGATGGAGCGGCCGTCCGCCGCCCGCGCACGTCCCACACCGCGCAACCGCTCCACGTCCTCCGGAGCCAGCCCGGTGGCGCCGCCCACCCACAGTTCCAGCGAACGGGTGACCAGCCACCCGGCGATCGCGCGGACCTCCGTCAGCTGCGACTCGTGCAGCGCCTGGTAGGCGGGCACGCGCTCGTACACCTCGGCGACGATCCGGTCCACCAGGGCGGCACGGTCGCGCGCCAGCTCGGCACCCACGAGGGCGCGCTCCTCGCGGCCCATCGGCCCACCCCTTCCGCAGCGGAACGGGGCCGAGCGTACCGCGTGCCGTTCGGGGCGACCGCCGGCGGCGGCCCATCGCTGGTCACGGGAGTAAAAAGCGCGCACAGGCACGGCCTATCTACGGGCCGGTCAGGCTCCGACATGGCAGTATGCGACTGTGGCAGGGGGCTGCCGCGACACACGAACCAGGATGAAACTCGCGCTCAGGGTCAACGGGGGATGAAGAGCGATGACGGTTCCCGGCATCACGTTGAACAATGGACTACGAATCCCGCAACTGGGGTTCGGTGTCTGGCAGGTGCGCGACGACGACGTGGTCCACGCCGTGTCGACCGCGTTGGAGACGGGCTACCGCAGTATCGACACCGCGGCCGCCTACGGCAACGAGGCGGGCGTCGGTGAGGCGGTGCGCCGGTCGGGGCTCGACCGCGACGACGTGTTCGTCACCTCGAAGCTGGCCAACCCCGACCAGGGCTACGACGCCACGCTGCGCGCGCTGGACGCCAGTCTGCAACGCCTGAGGATGGACCGGCTGGACCTGTACCTCATCCACTGGCCCCTGCCGGGGCGCGACCTGTACGTGCCCACCTGGAAGGCCCTGGAGCGCCTCTACGCCGAGGGCCGCGTCCGCGCCATCGGCGTGTGCAACTTCCAGCCCGCGCACCTGGAACGGGTCATGGAGGAGGGCGGCATCGCCCCGATGGTCAACCAGGTCGAGCTGCACCCGCTGCTCACCCAGTCGGACCTGCGCGCCTTCGACGCCAAGCACGGCATCGTCACCGAGGCCTGGAGTCCGCTGGGCCAGGGCAACCTCCTGGACCACCCGACCATCACCGCCATCGCCCGCGAGTACGAGCGCACGCCCGCCCAGATCCTGCTGCGCTGGCACATCCAGCTCGGCAACGTGGTCATCCCCAAGTCGGTGACACCGGAGCGGATCAGGTCCAACTTCGAGATCTTCGACTTCGAGCTCGCCGAGGCGGACATGGACCGCGTCAGCGGGCTCAACACCGACAGCCGCTACGGCCCCGACCCCGACGAGTTCGACGGCGACTGACCGGCCGCGCGGGTCAGTCGCGCAGCTCGCGCACCTTGCGGGCGTCGGACAGGACGGTCTCGGTGCCCTTGCGGCGGAGGCGGCCGACGTAGACGCCGCCGCCGATGAAGATGGCGACGACCAGCCCCAGGACGGCGATGAGCGCGAGAGCGGACAGCAGCACAGTGATCGACATGCGTCCATCGTATCCGCACGTCCCACGGCAGTCCTCCCGGTGTGGGCCGCCCGTGTCGGGACGCGCGACCGAGGACGTTCCGTGACGAAACAGAGGGGCCGTCGGTGGACCGGACACCGCACAAGATCATCAACCCGCTGTCCCTGGCCGAGCCGGTGGGGTACGCGCACGCGCTCATGGTCACGCCCGGGCGCACCGTCCAGATCGGCGGGCAGACCGCGCGCCGCCCCGACGGGGCGGTCGTCGGCGAGAGCGTCGTCCAGCAGTTCGACCAGGCGCTGGCCAACGCGGTGGAGGCGCTGCGCGCCGCGGGCGCTGAACCCGGGCACGTGGTGAGCATGCAGGTGTACACCACCGCCATCAGGGCCTACCGGGTCAACCTCCGGACCCTGGGGTCGGTCTACCGCCGCCACATGGGCCGCTACTACCCGCCGATGTCGGTCGTGGGCGTCACCGACCTGCTCGACCCCGCCGCGCTCGTCGAGGTGGTCTGCACGGCCGTGGTCCCGGACATGCGCGACGCCGACACCCTCGACGACGAGGAGGCGTGGGAACTGGTCGAGGAGATCGACGAGTCCCTGGTCGCCGGCCGCTTCGGCGACCGCGAACCCGCGGCGGAACACCAGAGGTCCGGTTCCTAGCGGTCCAGACGGAGGGGCCCGCCCGGGCCCGCGCCCGTTCGCGCCGCATGTCGGGCTCGGACTTCGGGGCCGCATCTGATTCGGCCCTCGGCCGGGTCCCGGCCCCGGTCATGAGCCGTGCCCGACCCGGCTCGCTTCACCCGCTTGACCTGGCCATCGGCCCGGCGCCGCACCCCGGTCATGAGCCGTGCTCGACCACGGCCCCCGGTTCCGTGCCCGACCCGGCTCGCTTCACCCGCTCGGCCCGGCCCCCGGTTCCATGTGCGCCGCGGTCAGGATCCGTGCCCGACCTGACTCTCGCTCGGCTCGCCGCACCGGCGGGCATCCGCGTGCTCGCCGCCGGTCGCGACGGCAGCAGCACCAGCGCCACGGCCGCCGCGCAGACCGCGGTCCCGGCCAGGGCGCCGACGCCCATCGCCTCACGGAACATGACCCAGGTCCACACCAGCGTGGTCGGCGGCGTCAGGTACAGCAGCGCCGACACACGCGCCACGCCGAAGCGGGCGAGGTTCGCCCAGTAGAGCCCGTATCCGCCGAGCGTCGACAGCACCACCACCCACGCCACGGCCGCCCAGAACCCCGGAGCGGCCGGGGGCGCCAGCGTCCCGGTGGCGGCGGCCAGGCCCGTGAACAGGACCGCGCTCACCGCGCACTGCACGGCCAGCGCGGTCACCACGGACCCGCCGGGTCGGGTGCGGCGCTCCACGAGCGTCGCCGCCACCAGGGAGAGCATCGCGCCGAACGGCAGCGCGTAGCCCCACCAGGGCGCCGCGCCGGGGCGCAGCAGATCCGACCCGACCACGAGCCCCACACCGCCCAGGCCCACCACCAGGCCCGCGGTCTGGCGGGCCCGCACCCGTTCGCCCAGCAGCGGCACCGCCAGCGCGGTGGCCACCAGCGGCTGCAGGGACGCGACCAGGGCGCTGGTGCCCGCCGCGACCCCGACCTGGGCCGCGGCGACCACCCCGTACAGGTAGCCGCCCTGCGCCAGGACACCGAGCGCGGCGTGCAGGACCAGGTCCCGCCGGGACATCCGGGTGCCCCGGTACACGCACCAGGCCGCCAGCATCCCGGCGACCACGAGGAAGCGCCAGGCGAGCAGGGTCGTGGCCGGGGCCTGCCGCGTGCCGAGTTCGGCTCCGACGAAGCCGGAACTCCACATCACGACCAGTCCCGCGGCGAGCAGGACGGGCACCAGGGAACGCGGCACGGGATCCTCCCCCCGACACTGGGGCGCCGCCGTCCGGCGCCCTCTCCGGCAGGTAACCACACCGGTCGGTATACTCGCGATGTAGTGGGCCGGTCCCGCCGGACCGCGCCCGGTACCGGAGCAGTCCACCCGACGGAAGGGCCACCATGGCCGTCGCCAAGCCCCAGTCCACGCGCCGATCCCGGCCGCAGGAGCGGCCGCTGACCCTGACCCCGGCCGCGCGCCGCATCCTCGACGTGGCCGGCGACCTCTTCTACACCCGCGGCATCAACACCGTCGGCATGGAACTGGTCGCCGAACGCGCGGAGGTCACCAAGAAGACCATCTACGACCGGTTCGGCTCCAAACAGCGGCTCGTCGTGGAGTACCTGCGCGAGCGCGACGCCCGCTGGCGGGCCCACCTGACCGGCCACGTCGAGCGCGCCGACGACTCCCCGCGCGCCCGCGTCGCCGCCACCTACGACGCCCTGGACACGTGGATGGGCCAGGAGAACCAGCGCGGCTGCGCCATGGTCAACGCCTACGCCGAACTGTCCGACCCCGACCACCCCGGCCGCGCCGTGGCCGAGGAGCAGAAGCGGTGGCTGCGCGACCTCTA
This sequence comes from Nocardiopsis sp. NRRL B-16309, assembly GCF_001279585.1. Lineage (GTDB taxonomy): Bacteria > Actinomycetota > Actinomycetes > Streptosporangiales > Streptosporangiaceae > Nocardiopsis. Next base: position 156,902 of record NZ_LGEC01000092.1, read on the forward strand.
CACCGGCCTGGCCGCCCGGACGGGGGCCGAGGATCCGCGGGAACTGGCCGACGCCCTGGCGATGCTGCACGAGGGCGCGGTCGTGGCGCGCAACGTCACCGGTGTGGCGGACGCCGCCCGTATCGCCCGCTCCGCGGCCGACGCGCTCGTGACGGCCCGCATGGCGCCGACGGATCAGGCGTAGCCGAGCCTCGACAGCTCCACCGAGGCCACCTCGTGGACGTCGCCGTGGTCGTCGCGGGTCAGGTGCTCGCGCCAGGCACCGATGCCCCAGGACCGGTCCGTCAGCAGTTCGGTGGCCGACACCCGCGCCCCGGTGAACGCGCGCAGGCGTTCGGCGGTGTCGACCTCGCCGCCGTGCACGTCCTCGTAGCGCAGCGTCAGCAGGCGCTCGGGACCGATCTCCCGGCGCAGGCGCGCCGACATCCGTACCGCGCCCCGCCAGCGCATCGCGCACTTGGCGGGCGTGGAGCCCTCGGAGAACGCCGAGAGGTCCGACTCGTCCTCCAGACCGAAGAAGTGGTTGGGGAACTCGTGGTCGACCTTCATGAAGCTCGGCTTGAGCCAGGCGAGCGAGCGCTCGTCCTCCATCATCGCCGTGACGACGTCGCGGCCGTCCCGGATGATCTGCACGAAGAGCGCGTCGGGGAAGGCCGCGTGCAGGGCCGGGGCGCAGTAGAGCAGGTCGGGGCTGGCGTCCCCGTACCGGCGCACCTCCGCACTGTGCTCGCAGGGCTCGGCGGAGGTGTTGGCGGGCACGCGGGCCCACGGCCCGGGGCACCGCGGGCAGGTCAGCGGGGTGAGCTGCCAGGCCTCGGCGTAGGCCTCGCGCAGCAGGGTCGCCGTCGCCGACACCTTCTCGGTGGCGAGGGAGGGGCGTCTGGCCACCGCGTACACGGTGTTGAGCACACCGGAGGCGCCCGCGCCCAGATGGAAGCCGGGAGCGCGGGACAGGGCCCGGGCGATCACCGGGACCCCGGAGTGGGGCGCGCCCAGGACGAACACCGGGCGCTGGACCTTGGTCCCGTTGACCACGAGGATGTAGGAGGGCTGCTTCATGATTGTGTCGATTTTCGCACCCTTTGCCCTTCTCGTGCGCATCGGCCGGGCATTTCGCCCGAAGCCCCCCGGATGCACCGAGGGTACGGCGTCCGGAGGACGACCACCCGCTCCGGACCGCCGTGCCGGGCGAAACCGGTGGGAAAGTCGCTGCAACAATGAGGTATGGCCTCGATCACCACCGACCCCATGCTGTTCGCCGACCCCGAGGGCTTCGAGCGGGCCGCCGAACTGATGGCCTCCGCCGGCCGCATCACCGTGCTCACCGGAGCGGGCGTGTCCACGGACTCGGGCATCCCGGACTTCCGCGGCCCCCAGGGCGTCTGGACCAAGGATCCCGGCGCCGAGGCGATGGCCGACTTCGACACGTACATGGCGGACGTGACCATCCGCCGCCAGGTGTGGATGGCACGCCGCTCCCACCAGGCGTGGAGCGCCGAGCCCAACGCCGCGCACCGCGCCCTGGCCGACCTGGCCGGCACGGGCCGGCTGCGGGCGCTGATCACCCAGAACATCGACGGGCTGCACCAGCGCGGCGGGGCGCCCGCCCGCGAGGTCATCGAGGTCCACGGCACGCTGCTGTGGGTGCGGTGCATGCGCTGCGCCCTGCGCACCCCGGCCGAGGAGGTCCTCGCCCGCCTGGACGAGGAGTCCGACCCCAAATGCCTGCGCTGCGGCGGCATCCAGAAGTCGGACACCATCTCCTTCGGCCAGCGCCTCGACCCCGAGGTCATCGAGCGGGCCGCCCAGGCCGCGCGCGAGTGCGACGTGTTCGTGGCCGTGGGGACGTCCCTGTCGGTGCACCCGGTCGCGGGGCTGTGCGACGTGGCGATGATGGCGCGGGCGAGCCTGCTCGTGGTCAACGCCGAGCCGACGCCGTACGACGACTTCGCCACCGCGGTGCTGCACGACCCCATCGGCGACGTCGTCCCGGCCCTGGTCGAACGGGTCAGGGCCGCGGCCGGGGCCTGACATCGAGCCGGTCGTCATCCCCGTAGTACCCGGCACTGTTGTAGGGCACCTCGCGCGGTCGCGCGTGCCGACGCGCGGTGGGGGGCGTGGGCCCGATCGGCTGAGCGGGCGCGTGGGCAGGAGCGGGCTCGGGGGAGGGCTCGGTCGGAGGCGGTGCGACGGGGGAGCGGTCCGTCGGCTCCGTACCGGCCGGGGCCGCGTCCTCCTCGGCCATCCCCAGGATCTGGCGCACGGGCAGGCGGGGCACGTGGCGTCCCAGGGCCTCCAGGACGGGGCGGACCTCCGCCGGGCGCAGCGCGGGCCCCGCGACGATCAGTCCCACCTTCTGGAGGTGGCCGCGCACGAGCGCGGTGAGGCGGGCGTGCTGGTCGGCGTCCTCGGGCAGGAGCGACAGGTCCTCCGCCGCCTGGCGCAGGACGAGGAGTTCGATACGGCCGAGCGCCGGTTCGGCCAGCAGCCTTCGATAGCTGTTCAGCCGCTTCGCCGGGTCGAGGGCGACCGGCTCCAGGCGGAGCCGCAGGATCTCGTGCAGTTCCGTCCACGACGTGTCCCGGCCCCGCCGCTGGTCCAGGTACCAGGTGGCCATGTCCGTGGAGACGTGCCGCAGGTAGGGAAGCAGACCCAGGGTGAAGCGCGCCGCCGTTCCGTTGACCCGCATCGCCATCGACCGCAGCAGCCGCGAGGTGGTCGACTCGTAGGGCACCGTGATGCCGTAGGGGTCGATCAGCGACGGAGCCTCCCGCTGGTTCGCCCGGATCTCGAAGCCCAGGCATTCACCGACGTTGACCGGGGACCCGTCCTCGCGCTCGACGACGGTGAGGGGGCCGTCGTCGTCCCAGCCGCTCAGGTGGCGCACGCGCAGGGCGGACACGATGCTGAACCACTCCGCACCGGGCAGCGTGCGCCACATCGACGTGACTTGCTGGAGTTCCTGGTGGGGCTCGGACGCGCCGGGGAACAGCTCGCGCGCGTCCACGGGCTCCGACCGCACCAGGCACAGCAGCAACAGCAGGTTGCTCGTGTAGTTGGCCTCGCGCCGGGTGTGGGGCAGCCGCACGGGCTCGTAGTCGGTCAGGGAGCGGTTGGCGGCCGGGAACGGCGCCTCCCGGAACAGCTCGTTGAGCAGCGAGGCGTAGTCCGCGCCGACCCCCGGGTCCTCCTCCAGCCGCCGCCGGAGCAGTTCGTCGAGGAACTCCACGACCTTCTCCCGCCCGGCGTAGCTCGCGAACGAGGACAGCGCGTACAGCTCGCCGTCGTCCGGCCGGGCCGTGCGGCCGCGCCCCCGGCGCCGTGAGGGACGGGGCCGCGACTCCTCCACCACGTCCAGGGCGGCGAGGACGGCCCGGGCCACCAGGTACTCGCCGAAGGTGGCGTGCAGGAACTCGAAGACGTTCGCCGCCCCGTCGGTCGCCTGGGCCCGGGACTCGTGGACGAAGAAGAACCGGCCGAGCACCTGGTGCGCGGGTGCGATCCGTCCGTGCAGGTCGGCGTCCTCGGCGCGCACGGCCGCGTCCGGCATGAGGACCGCCAGGTCCTCGTTCAGCTCGTCGGCGCTCACAGTCTGCTTGCGGCGGGTGAACATCGCCAGCGCCGCGATCTCCAGGCGGCGCAGCTCGTCCTCGACGGCCGCGTCGAAGTCGTCCCGGCCCAGCCCCGCCCGGTGCTTGTCGACCTCCCGCCGGGCGAACATCGTGAGCAGGCGTTCGTACAGGTCCGCGTGCGAGAGTTCCTCCGAGGCCCGCCGCAGGGCGTTGTCCTCGGCGTCGTAGATCAGCAGCATCAGCAGGAGCAGGGGCTGCTCGGCGAGTTCGCGGTAGGGGGCCAGGTCCGGCACGGTCAGCGGCTCCAGCCCGGCCGCGGTGAAGGCGTGGGCGTTGGCCCGGTTCCACACCTGGAGCATGCGCTCGATGTGCACGTCGTCGAAGGGCTCCAGCCGCATCACCATGGACCCGTCCGGGAACCGCGCGCGGTCGGCGACCACCGTGCGGCTGGTGACGATGACCGCGACCGGCTGCTCCATGGCCTCCTGCTGGTGCTGGAACTCCTGGACCCGCTCCAGATAGTCGGAGCGGTCGACGCCGGTGGCCTGGAGGAGTTCGTCGAAGCCGTCCAGGATGACGACCGGCAGGGCGCCGTCGGCCGACTCCACGAGTTCGCGCCAGGAGACCCGGGTGTGCAGTGCGGCGGTCAGCCCCTCCTCGATCTGGACGTGGATGGGGGCGTTGGGCGGGACGGCGCGCAGCTCCACCCGGATCGGGAGGAAGTCGTCCGAGGGCAGCTGGGCGGCGAGCATCTCGGTGAACTTGGACTTGCCCGCGCCGGGGTGCCCCAGGATCACGGTGGGCACCTCGGTGGCCACGGGGTGGACGAGGTGGGCGGCGACCGCGCCCTGTAGGTCGTCCTCCACCGGCAGGGCCTCCCACCAGTCCTCCGCGGAGGGGGTGCCGCCGCGCACGGCGTACCCGGCGCGTCCGCGCGGGGGGACGTAGGCGTCCTCCAGCGGGGGCAGGACGAGCCCGGCAGGGGCGTCGTCCGACCGCAGGACGGGCTGCCGCAGCACGGCCCGGTACCCCGCGGCCAGCTCGCGCCGCCGACCGGCCACCTCGCGCCGGGAGCCGATCCCCTCCAGCGTGCGCCTCAGTTCCGTGAGCCCGGTCCCCACGGCCCGTCGGGTGCGCTCGTGCTCGTCCAGGTGCACCCACATCCCGAACTCCGGGATCTCCGCGGCGAGCCGGCGGTACGACTCGTGGTACCGCCGCGCGGCCAGGTCGGGCACGACCTCGCGCAGCCGCCGCAGCAGGGGGTGGCTGTCGGAGGTGACGCCGTGCTCCTCGGCGACGGCGAGTCCGAGCAGGATGTCGGTGAAGGACCGGAAGAGGTGGTCGGAGAAGAAGCGCGGGGCCCAGGCGGAGCCCAGGGAGGGGACCGGCAGGGAGCCGGAGTGCGTGAGGACGTGGTCCAGGAGCCGGACCTGCTCCTCGCGGGTGAACTCCAGGTCCGCCAGCGCGAAGGGGGCGTCCGCCTCCTCCAGGGACTCCTCCACCGCCTCGAAGAACGCCACCAGGACCAGGACGTGGTGCGCGGCCTGGATCTTCGCCGTGCGCGACAGGCGGCTCTGGCCCCTGAGCTTGGCCGCCATGCCCTCCAGGGCCTGGCGTCCCTTGCTCACCAGCGCGCCCCGGGCCCCGAACAGGTCCGGGACTCCGACGAGTCCCAGCCCGCCGTCGGCGAGCTTCTCGGCCAGGTCCAGGACCTCGGAGTCGTTGCCGCCGAGCGTCTTGAGGGCGTCGGCGTAGGTCAGCTGCTTCGCCATGGAGGGTGTGGTGCCTTTCCGTCATCGGGGGAGGGGAGGGAGTCGTCAGTCGTGGTCGTCCCACGAGGCCGGAGCCGGTTACCAGGGCAGCTTCAGCCCGGGAACCAGACGGCGCAGGTCTTTCAGCACGTGGTCGAGCAGATCGAGGTCGAGCGTGTCTTCCTCAAGGTTGAATCCCTGCACCCCGGTCAGGTAGTCGGACACCACGTGGACCAAGCGCACGTGTTCGTCGGATGCCGACAGGAGATACGCGAGGTCCTCGGCCGCCTGCCGAAGGACCAGAGACTGGACTGGTCCCAGGACTCGCCCCGCCAGCAGCCTTCGGTAGGTCTCCATCCGTTCCTGGGGTCGCCACGTCGGCGGCTCCAGGCGCAGCCGCAGCACCTCGTGGGCCTGGACCCATGCGGTGTCGGTCTCCTGGTCCGCGTACCACGTCCCCAGGTCCAGGGACACATGCCTCAGGTACGGCAGGAGGATGAGGCTCATCCTCGCCGTGGTGCCGCTGGCCTGCAGCGCGATGGACCGCAGCAGCTTGGAGGTCACCGAGGAGTACGGCACGGTGATCTTGTACGGGTCGAGCACGGACGGTTGGCTGTCCACGTCCCCTCGCAGGTCGAAGCCCAGGCACTCACCGACGTTGACGGGGAAGCGGGCCTCCCGCTCGACCGTGGTGAACGGATCGTTGCCGTCGAAGTAGCCGTGGTGGCGGATGCGCAGGGTGTCCATGACTCCGAACCACTGGCTCGACGGCAGGGCCCGCCACTGCGCCACGGTCGTACGCCAGGCGTGCCAGTGGTCGCGCGCCTCGGGGAAGAGCTCGCTCAGGCGCAGGGGCCGCCGGGCGACCAGGACGAGCAGCGTGACCAGGTTGGCGGTGTAGCGGCCCTCCCTGGCGGACATCGCGAGCCGCTGCGGCTCGTAGGAGGTGTACGAGCGGTTGGGCGCGGGGAAGGGCGCCTCCTGGAACAGTTCGAGGAGCAGCGCGGTGTATCCCCCGACGAGGTCGGGATCATCCGCCAACCGGTGCCCGAGTCGCTCGTCCAGGAAGTCCACCACCTTCTCCCGCCCGGCGAAGGCCGCGAAGGAGGACAGCGCGTGGAGTTCGCCGTCGTCCAGGTGCTGGGGGCCGCCCCGCCGCCGCAGCGACCGGGCCCGGTCCTCGACCAATTCATCCAGAGCCGAGGTGACCGCCCGGGCCACCAGGTACTCGCCGAAGGTGGCGTGTAGGAACTCGAAGACGCTCGCCGGGGAGTCGGTCCCCTGGGCGCGGGACTCGTGGACGAAGAAGAACCGTCCGAACACCTGGTGCGCAGGGGCGATCCGTCCGTGCAGGTCGGCGTCGTCGGGGCGCTGTGCGGCCTCCGGCATGAGGACGGCCAGGTCGCGGTCGAGTTCGTCGGCGTGCACGCTCTGCCTGCCCCGGTTGAACATGGCGGTCGCCGCGATCTCCAGGCGGCGCAGCTCGTCCTCGACCGCCCGGACCAGAGCCGGTCCGCCGAGTCCGGGCCGGTGCTTGTGGACCTCCCGCCGGGCGAACTTCGTGAGCAGCCGTTCGTACAGCTCTCCGTGCGAGAGCTTCTCCGCCGCCCTGCTCAGCGCGTTGCCGTCGGCGTCGTATACCAGCAGCATCAGCAGCAGAAGGGGTTGCTCGGCCAGCTCCCGGTAGGGCAGCAGGACGTCGGCGGAGAGCGGCTCCAGCTCGGCGGCGGCGAGCGCGCCGGCGTTGGCCCGGTTCCACACGACGAGCATGTGCTCGATCTGGGCGTCGTCGAAGGGTTCGAGCCGGATCACCGTGGTGCCGTCGGGAATGCGCGCCCGACCGGCGACGGCGGTGCGGCTGGTCACCATGACGGCCACGGGCTGCCCGAGGGCCTCCTGCTGCTGCTGGAACTCCTGGATCCTCTCCAGGTAGTCACTGCGGTCCACCCCGGTGGCCTGAAGGAGTTCGTCGAAGCCGTCCAGGATGATCACGGGAAGTGCGCCGTCGGCCGACTCCGCCAGCTCCCGCCAGGAGACCCGGGTGTGCAGTGCGGCCGCCAAACCCTCCTCGATCTGGACGTGGACGGGGGCGTTGGGCGGGACGGCGCGCAGCTCCACCCGGATCGGGAGGAAGTCGTCCGGGGGCAGCTGGGCGGCGAGCATCTCGGTGAACTTGGACTTGCCCGCGCCTGGATGGCCGAGCAGGACCAGGGGGTGTTCGGTGCTCCGTGGGTGGACGAGCCGGGCCGCGATGGCCGTCTGGAGGTCGTCCGTCACCGGGCGCCCCGTCCACCACTCCTCCACAGACGGGGAGCTCGTCGTGAGGGCGAGGGCGACGCGGCCCCGGGGCGGGATGTAGGCGTCCTCCAGGGTCGGGAGTACGATCCCGCGAGGAGCGTCGTCGGAGCGCAGCAACGGCTGCCGCAGCACCGCCCGGTAGACGGCGGCGATCTCGCGCCGCCGGTCGTCCACCGGTCGGTGCGAGCGCACCTGCTCCAGGTGGCGGCGCAGGTCCCGCAGTCCGGTGGTGAGCTCCTGCCGTGTGCGCCGGTGCTCGTCCTGGTGCGCCCACATGCCAAACTCGGGGACCTCGGCCGCCAACCGCCGGTAGAGCTCGTTCTGGCGCTCGGTGGCCAACACCGGCAGCCGTTCGGACAGGCTCCGCAGGAGTGGGTGGTCGCTCGCCGTGATGCCGTGCTTCTCCACGGCGACCAGTCCGGGGAGGAACCGGACCAGGACGCGGGTCATCACCCGGGGCTCCTCGGCGGTTCGGGCCTCCAAGGACACGTCCGGCAGCGGACCGGCGGCGGGAGCGGGCAGTCGGAGCAACGCCGTTCGTTCCTCCGCGGTCATCTCCAGGTCCGCGAGGGTGAACGGGGCCCCGATCTCCGTCAGGCACTCGTCCACTGCCTCGAAGAACGCCACGATCACCAGGATCCGGAAGGCAGCCGCGATCTTCTCCGTCCGCGACAGGCGGCTCTCACCCTTGAGCTTGCCCCGGATCCCCTCCAGGGCCTGGCGTCCCTTGCTCACCAGCGCGCCTCGGGCCCCGAACAGGTCCGGAACCCCGACCAGCCCCAGCCCGCCGTCGGTGAGCTTCTCCGCCAGGTCCAGGACCTCCGAGTCGTTGTTGCCGAGGATTCTCAGGGCGTCGGCGTACGTGAGCTGCTTGGCCATCGGCGCGGGGGCCTTTCCGCATCAGGGGTGGAACGCGGGCGGACCCGGCACCGGGGGGCGGTACCGAGTCCGTGGGTCTGGTGGGGGTGCGGGGGTGTGACGCCTCAGGGCAGCTGCCAGTTCACGGGCTGTGCGCCCATCTCCTCCAGCATCGCGTTCGTCCTGCTGAACGGCTTGGAACCGAAGAACCCGCTGCGTGCGGAGAGCGGGCTCGGGTGCGCGGACTCCACGCACGGCACACCCGGCATCATCGGGCGCAGGTTGCGCGCGTCGCGCCCCCACAGGATCGCCACGAGCGGCTTGCCGCGCTCGGACAGCGCGCGGATGGCCTGCTCGGTGACGGCCTCCCAGCCCTTGCCCCGGTGCGATCCGGACTGGCCCGGAGCGACCGTCAGCACCCTGTTGAGCAGGAGGACGCCCTGCTCGGTCCACGGCGTGAGGTCGCCGTTGGAGGGCATGGGGGCGCCGAGGTCGTCCTGCATCTCCTTGTAGATGTTGCGCAGGCTCGCGGGCAGGCGCACGTCCGGGGCGACGGAGAAGCTCAGGCCGACCGCGTTGCCAGGGGTGGGGTAGGGGTCCTGGCCCACGATGAGCACGCGCACGTCGTCGAAGGGCTGCTGGAAGGCGCGCAGCACGTGCTCGCCGGCAGGCAGGTAGGTCCGCCCCTCGGCGATCTCCTGGCGGAGGAAGTCGCCCATGGCGGCGATCTGCGGGGCGACCGGCTCAAGGGCCTTCGCCCAGCCGTTGTCCATGATTTCGTTCAGGTCCCTGGAAGACATGGCCAGAAGACTAGCGCCAGGTCCCGACATCCACGGCCCTTTCGGGCGATCGGCTCCCTCTTGTCGTCAGCCGAGCGCCCGGAGACTCGCGGCCGACGCGCGGAGGTAGTCCTGGACGGCGCGATTCGGCACCCGGTACGAGCGTCCTACGCGTGTCGCCGGCAGGACACCTGAATGGACCATGCGGTAGACCGTCATCTTGGAGACCCTCATGATGCTCGCGACCTCCGCCACGGTCAGAAAGCGCACCTCTTCCAGTTCCAGAGGACGCTGACTCCTCTGTGCGGGTCGCACTGGAGGCGGGGCTTCGACCCGGTCTTGTAGGTCACTGATCTGCGTGGCGAAGGAGCGGACCCATTCATGTGTGTCCGGGTCCGGAAGGTGACCGGTCTCCTCCAGAGCTTCCAGGACCGCCGAGGTGTCCAGAGGGCGTTCCAGGGTCAGGGCCTCCACTCCGACGGCTCTGCCGTCAGCGGAGAGGTCGACGACGAATGAGCCGTAGTCAGCGCTCCGCACCACGGTCGCGTCGACGAGTCGGAGATACCGACTTCGTCGATGACGACATGGAGTGTCCGGGCCCAGACACGGCCTTGCGCGCTCCCGCTCACGCTGAGGGCAGCGCTTCCCGACGGTCGGAGGACTTCCAGTTCGACACGGAGGGGATGACCGGCATCAGAAGGCCCGACCAGCCCGAACACCGCACCGGGATCGACACCGAAGGGGAGGCGGTCGACGGTCAACGTGCGGAGCGAGGGTCGTCTGACGGTGAGGATGTCATCGTCCAAGCCGACCTCGCGGCCCAAGAGGAAGAAGTACTGCTGGGCTTGCGAGGGTTCGGGGGTGTGGGACGCATGGCTCCAAGGCTATGGACCATCGAGCCCGTGGGAAGGCGAAACAGGGATACTGGTGGCGCAACACCGATCAGTGATCGGCGCCCCCGTGACCGTTGCGGCCACGGGGGAGGGGGTGTGCGAGGCGGTCGCCCGAGGGGTGGCGGCCGGGGGACGCCTTCGGGGCGTCAGGGGGTCGACGGGGTCACTCGGCGCGCCAGCCGCCCTGGCGGTCGGCGAGGTTGAGGGCGGTGGTCACCAGGGGCACGTGGCTGAACGCCTGGGGGAAGTTGCCGACCTGGCGGCCCAGGCGGGGGTCCCACTCCTCGGCCAGCAGGCCCAGGTCGTTGCGCAGCGACAGCAGGCGCTCGAACAGCTCCTTGGCCTCCTCCTGGCGGCCGATGGACAGCAGCGCGTTGGCCATCCAGAAGCTGCACGCCAGGAAGGCGCCCTCGTCGCCGGGCAGCTGGTCGGCGGAGTTCTCCAGGTCCGTGCGGTAGCGCAGCACGAAGCCGTCGACCATCAGGTCCTTGCGGATCGCCTCGATGGTGCCGATCACGCGGGGGTCGTCGTAGGGGAGGAAGCCGACCTCGGGGATCAGCAGCAGGGCGGCGTCCAGCTCCTTGCTGCCGTAGTACTGGGTGAAGGTGTTGCGCTGGGGGTCGTAGCCGTACTCGCAGACCTCGGCATGGATGGTGTCCCGCAGGGCCCGCCATCGCTCGATGGGGCCCTCCTTGCCGAACTCCTCGATGCTGCGCACCGCGCGGTCGGCCGCCACCCAGGCCATGACCTTGGAGTGCACGAAGTGCTGGCGGGGGCCGCGTACCTCCCACAGCCCCTCGTCGGGCTCGTCCCAGCACCACTCCAGGTAGTTGACCAGGGAGCGCTGCAGGCCCCACAGGTGGTCGCCGCCGCGGATCCCGGAGCGCCTGGCCAGGTGCAGCACGTCCATGACCTCGCCGTACACGTCCAGTTGGTACTGGCCGACGGCGGCGTTGCCGATGCGGACCGGGCGCGAGGCCTCATAGCCGGGCAGCCAGTCGGCCTCCCACTCCGTGAGCCGCCGCTCGCCGCGGATGCCGTACATGATCTGCATGAGCTGGGGTTCCCCGGCCACGGCGCGCACCAGCCACTCGCGCCAGGCGAGGGCCTCGTCCTTGTAGCCCGAGCGGATCAGCGCCTCCAGGGTGATGGTGGCGTCACGCAGCCAGCAGTACCGGTAGTCCCAGTTGCGCACTCCCCCGATCTCCTCGGGCAGCGAGGTGGTGGGGGCCGCGACGATGCCGCCGGTGGGGCGGTAGGTGAGGGCCTTGAGGACGATCAGGGACCGGATGACGGCCTCGCGGTAGGGGCCGTCGTAGGTGCACTGGCTGACCCACTTCTCCCAGAAGCGCTCGGTTCGGGAGAGCGCTTTCTCGGCGTCCAAATGATCGGACTCCTCCACTTGGGAGGGATGCCAGGTCATCACGAACGGCACGCGCTGTCCGGCGGAGACCGTGAAGTTCGCGTCGTGGGTGAAGTTGTGTCCCCGCAGGGCGACGGGGGCGCTCAGCCAGATCGCGTCGGGGCCCGCGATGGCGACGAGCTCGGTACCGGCCCGGTGCATCCACGGCACCACGTGACCGTAGTCGTAGCGGATCCGCATGGTGGTGTGCATCTCGACCGAGCCGCTCAGGCCCTCGACGATGCGGACGATGTGCGGGGCGCCGCCGCGCGGGGGCATGAAGTCGATGACCCGGACCGAACCGGTCTCGGTGTCCCACTCCGATTCCAGGATGAGCGTCTCGCCCCGGTAGTGGCGCCGGGTGGCGTTCGGCTCGCCGTCGGCCGGGCGCAGCGACCAGCTCCCGTTCTGTTCGTCGCCGAGCAGCGCCGAGAAGCAGGCCGAGGAGTCGAAATCCGGCAGACAGGCCCAGTCGATGGAACCGTCGCGCCCGACCAGCGCGGCGGTCTGCATGTCGCCGATCATTGCGTAGTCTTCAATCCAGCCGGGCACGCGGCTCACCCCCATCACGTCGTCCTTGATCCTGCGGTTGGCGCGAGTGCCGTCGTCGGGACGGGGTCTGCCGCGTCGTCGCGGAGCATGTCGCGCACGCCCGTGTGCGCTCCCCGTCGGGGCCTCTCACCCTTCCGTCCGGCCGACCCGCGTCCACCGCCGGAAAGGGGCGCCGTTCGGGCACCGTCCCCTCCCCAGCCCTGCCCGGCTCGCCTGGTACCCGGTATATTCCCAGGTGAGGACAGCCGAAAAGGCCGGATCTCCGGAACCCGCCCGAACACGGTCCTTCCGTTCACCGCGGTCCCATCTTCCCTTCTTCGCCGGGGTCGCGCTACCCGCAGGTGCACGTGCATTTGCAGGGGCGGCGTGGTTTGGGGCCTATTGCGGGAGTTTGTCCGGGCAGAAGTTATGACGCGGTGATCAAGAGCCCATGACGGGTCGGCTAACGGTGAGGTGATGACGGTTCTTCCGACGGCATTTCAGTCATTCGGAACATCGGCAGGAACACCTGCGCGAGTGGACCGATCGTGACGGCGAACACCACGGTACCCACCCCGGCCGTCCCGCCCAGGAGCACACCGGTGACCACCACCGTGATCTCGATGACCGTGCGCGCCAGGCGCACGGACCAGCCGCGGGCGGCCAGCCCCGTCATGAGGCCGTCCCGCGGTCCGGCGCCCAGCCCGGCACCGATGTAGCAGCCGGTCGCCACGGCGCACGCCAGCACACCCAGGGCCAGCAGCCCCGCACGCAGCACGAGTGAGTCGGTCGTGGGCAGCAGCCACAGGAACAGGTCGACGCCCACGCCGATCACCACCACGTTGCTCAGCGTGCCCAGCCCCGGCTTCTGCCGCAGCGGGATCCACAGCAGCATCAGCGCGGCGCCCACGATGACGCTCCACGTGCCGATGGAAAGTCCCACCCGCAGGGCCAGCCCCTGGTGGAGCACGTCCCAGGGCATCGAGCCCAGGCGCGCCTCGATCAGCAGGGCACCGCTGAGCCCGTACAGGACCAGTCCGGCGTAGAGGCGGACGAGGCGCTGGAGACGGGGGCGGGGCAGGATCGGGGTGATCATCACGGCGGGGTCCGGTGCCTTTCGCGGGTCGGGGGTCGGCGCGGGTGGGACGGGGCGGGCTTCGGGGAGCGGTGGGCGGGACACCGCACAAGAGATCCGGTCATCGGATCAGAGACCATTCCTGGAGCCGCATCGCCAGAGTGGCGGAAGTGGCGCCGTACGTGAAGGGCCAATACGCTCAAGTGGACTGAACAAGATGCGCGGGTGGGAGATCCATGGCCAGGGGGAAGCGAACGATGGAGCGCACGGGCACGGGCGGCGGCACCCGGCGCATCAACGGCCGCCTGCTGGCCCGCCTGATCGGCGAGGCACCCGTGGAGCGCCCCTACTACCTGGCCATCGCCCGGTCCGTCAGCGGCCTGGTCCTGGACGGGCGCGTGCCCACCAACACCCGCCTGCCGGCCGAACGCGACCTGGCCACCGCGCTCGGGGTGAGCCGCAACACCGTCACCGCCGCCTACGCCTGGCTGCGCGACAACCGCTTCCTGGACAGCCGCCAGGGGGCGGGCAGCTGGACGGTCCTGCCGGACTCGGGCTCGGGGGAGTCGGCGCCCTTCCCGTCCGCGGCCGAGCAGATCGACCTGGGCGTGGCCGCGCCCCCGGCCGTGGAGGGGCTGCGCGCCGCGGCCTTCCAGGCCTCCGAACAGCTCGCCGCCCACGTGGGCGGTCTGGGCTACTACCCCTACGGGCTGCCCGAGCTGCGGCACGCCATCGCCCGCCGCTACGTCGAGCGCGGCCTGCCCACCACCCCGGAGCAGATCTTCGTCACCAGCGGCGCCCAGCACGCCGTGTCACTGCTCATGGACCTGCTCGTGCAGGACGGCGACGACGTGCTGGTGGAGTCGCCCACCTACCCGCACCCGGTCGACGCCGCCCGCCACCGGGGCGCCCGGATCCGCACGGTCGGCGTCACCCCGCAGGGCTGGGACATGGAGTACCTGGCCGACGCCTTCCGTCAGTGGCGCCCGGGCCTGGCCTACCTCATCCCCGACTTCCAGAACCCGACCGGCGCCCTGATGGACGATGACGAGCGCCGCGTCCTGGTCCGGGAGGCGCGCCGGGCCGGCAGCCACCTGATCATCGACGAGTCGGTCGCCGAACTCGCCATCGACTCCGGCGACCTGCCCGCGCCGGTGGCCGCCTACGACACCGACGGACGCGTGTTCACCGTCGGCTCGGTGGCCAAACTGCTGTGGGGCGGCCTACGGGTGGGCTGGGTGCGCACCACGCCGCCGATGGTGGCCCGCCTCATGGCCGTCCGCCAGCGGGTGGACATCGCCGGGGCCGTGCTGGAGCAGCTGGTCGTCACCCACCTGATGTCCGACGTGCTCCGGATCCGGGCCGAGCGCAGCCGTCAGCTGCGGCGCAACCGGGACGCGCTGCTGCACGCCATGCGGGAGCGCCTGCCGGACTGGCGGCCCAGCGTGCCCGGGGGCGGCCTCGTGGTGTGGGCGACCCTGCCCCAGCCCGTGGCGACGGCGCTGTCGGCCGCGGCGGTCCGGTACGGCGTGCACCCCGCGGCGGGGCCGGTGTTCGGCACCGACGGCACTCTGGAGCGCTATCTGCGCCTGGCCTACACCCAGCCGCCCGACGTGCTGACCGACGCCGTGGACCGGCTGGCCCGCGCCTACGCCGAGACCCTGGCCCACCCGGCCCAGCCGCGCGGCCAGCTCTACGTCTGAGCCGTCGCTCGGCACACCCGGGTCAGCCGCGCGGTCCGCTCCACGTTTGAGCGGGCGCACGGCCCCCTGGGCCCAGCCGCGCGGTCCGCTCCACGTCTGAGCAGTCGCTCGGCCCGCCGGGCCCGCCGGGCGACCGGTCCTCCGTCCGACCGGGTTCTGGAGCCGCCAGAACCGTCGGACGTGCCGCACCGCCCGGTCCCGCTGGTCCCGCCGGACCCGGCCGTCCGGCCCACGCCGTCCTCGGGACGTCCGCGTGCCCGCTCTCCGTTCCGACCGGACTGCGGCCCTACGAGGTGACGCGGTAGGCGAAGCGGACGACCTCCGCCAGGACCTCGTCGCGGTTGGTCTCGTTGAAGATCTCGTGCCGGGCTCCGGGGAAGACCCGTGCGGCGAAGTCACGGCCCGCGAGGTGCTCGATACCCGTCCTGGTCCCGCTGATCGGCACGAGCGCGTCGTCCGAGCCGTGCAGCCACAGCAGCGGCAGCGACTCCAGGCTCCCCGCCTCGCGGACGCGGTCCAGCTCCCGGAGCATGGCCAGCACGGTGGGCCGCCGGAACGGGCCGTGCCACACGAGGGGGTCGGCCACGTAGGCCGCGCCCACGGCCGGATCGCGCGACAGGGTGTCGGGGTCGATGGGGACGTCGGGGATCTCCTCGGCGGCGGCCAGGTCCTCCAGGGCCTGCCAGTGCCCCAGCACGGGGCCCGACAGCGCCAGCCCGGCCAGGTCCCCCGGATGGGTCTGTGCGTAGCGGGAGGCGATGAGGCCGCCCATGGAGTGGCCGACCAGGACCAGGGGCAGCGTCCGGTAGGCCGTGCGCGCCTGGGTGATGACCCGGTGCACGTCCTCGACCACGCCCGCGAAGTCGTCGATGAGCACCCGCTCACCGGAGGAGCGCCCGTGCCCGCGGTGGTCGGCGCCGTAGACGACCGCTCCCGCGGCGACCAGGTCCGCCGCCACCTGCTCGTAGCGGCCCAGGTGCTCGCCGTACCCGTGGACGAGGACGGCCAGCCAGGTCGGTTCGACGTCGGGGGAGACCCAGGCGCGCGCCGCGAGCCGTTCCGATCCGTCCGGTCCGCCCGCCAGGGCCCACTCACGAGTCGTGATCACCGTGTCCCGCCTCCGCTTCCGTGCCGCCGCCGCGACGGCGTCGAGGGTCCGCTTGTTCCAGGACGGTCACCCTACGGGGCGGCGGCCGCCTCGCGCATGTGTGATGGGTGCGTCAGCCGGGACTCCTGGTCATCGAGGTGCGATCGTCGAACCCGTGCATCGGTGGCATAACGATCACGTGGGAGGTTCGTGCAGGTCGTCCAGACACCACGGCCAACTCTCGTGTTTAGCCACGAAATACGGCATAAGGTGTGATTAAGGCTACTCATTGTGAAAGGGGATCTTTTACGCTTACCAGTGGGTATCCCTCGGGTGGGAACCTCGCGTACAACCCACCCGGCAACTCGGACTGGAGAGGGTGACGCCCGTGCTGGCCGACTCCTATGGGCGACGTGCGACCGACCTGCGTGTGTCGCTCACGGACCGCTGCAACCTCAGATGCACCTACTGCATGCCCCCCGAAGGGTTGGAGTGGCTGCCCAAGCCGGAACTCCTCACCGACGAGGAACTCCTCCGCCTCATCGGTGTGGGCGTGACCCGCCTCGGCATCACCGAGGTCCGCTTCACCGGCGGCGAACCGCTCCTGCGCCGGGGCCTGCCGGGCCTCATCGCCGGTACCACCGCGCTCGAACCCCGGCCCCACACCGCCCTGACCACGAACGGGATCGGGCTCGCCCGCATGGCGCCCGCGCTCGCCGAGGCCGGGCTGGACCGCGTGAACGTCTCCCTCGACACCCTGCGCCACGACGTGTTCGAGAAGCTCGCCCGCCGCCGCAGGCTCGACGACGTCCTCGAAGGGCTCGAAGGAGCCGCCCGGGCCGGGCTCACCCCGGTCAAGGTGAACGCCGTCCTGATGCGCGACACCAACGAGCACGAGGCCGCCGACCTCCTGCGCTACTGCGTCGAGCGCGGCTACGAGCTGCGGTTCATCGAGCAGATGCCGCTGGACGCCCAGCACGGGTGGCGGCGCGACACCATGATCACCGCCGACGAGATCCTCGCGCTGCTGGAGACGGAGTTCGAACTGGACCCCGCCGACGCCGACACGCGTGGCAGCGCGCCCGCCGAACTGTTCCACCTCCGCGGTACGCGTTTCCCGAACGGGGAGCAGGCCACCGTGGGCGTCATCGGCTCGGTCACCAGGCCCTTCTGCGGGGCGTGCGACCGCGTGCGGCTCACCGCCGACGGCCAGGTGCGCAACTGCCTGTTCGCCCGGGAGGAGTCCGACCTGCGCACCCTGCTGCGGGAGGGCGCCGACGACGACGCGCTCGTGGCGCAGTGGGAGGCGGCGGTGGCGAGCAAGCTGCCGGGCCACGGGATCAACGACCCCTCGTTCCTGCAGCCCGCCCGCCCGATGTCGGCGATCGGCGGCTGAGGGGCCGGGCGGCCGAACGGCAGAGCGACCCGGGGACCGAAAACCCGTTGCCACCGCCGATCGGGATCTGGGTTCATGTAGCGCGACGAGCCGGGATCACGGAGCAGGGAGGTGGCTCGACATGCCGTACACCGAAGTGGCGGGGGACCGCGTACCGATCCGGATGTGGGCCGACCCGGAGCGGGTCGAGGGCGCCGCGATGGAGCAGCTGCGCAACGTCACCCGCGTCCCGTGGGTGCACGGCCTGGCCGTGATGCCCGACGTCCACTTCGGCAAGGGCGCCACGGTCGGGTCGGTGATCGCCATGCGCGACGCCGTCAGCCCGGCGGCGGTGGGAGTGGACATCGGCTGCGGCATGACCGCGGTGCGCACCGACCTGACGGCGTCCCGTCTGCCCGATGACCTGCGCGGCCTGCGCCACGCGCTGGAGGCGGCGATCCCCGTCGGCTTCCACGCCCACGACGAGCCGGTCGACCCCGCGCGCGTCCCCGGTCTGCGCAGCCGGAGGTGGGACGCGTTCTGGCGGGGGTTCGACGACCTCGCCGACGCCGTCCACCCGCGCCGGGAGCGGGCCCTGCGCCAGATGGGCACCCTCGGGGGAGGCAACCACTTCCTGGAGGTGTGCCTGGACGACGAGGGGACCGTGTGGCTCGTCCTGCACTCGGGCTCGCGCAACATCGGCAAGGAACTCGCCGACCACCACATCGGCCGGGCCAGGGACCTGCCGCACAACCAGGACCTGCCCGACCGGGACCTCGCCGTCTTCCTCAGCGGTACTCCGGAGATGGACGCCTACCGCCGCGACCTGTTCTGGGCCCAGGACTACGCGCGGCGCAACCGCGACGTCATGATGGGGCTGGCGTGCGCGGCCGTGGCCGAGCGGATCCCCGGCACGGGTTTCGTGCAGTGGATCTCCTGCCACCACAACTACGTGGCGGAGGAGACCTACGACGGCGTCGACGTGCTCGTCACCCGCAAGGGCGCCATCCGCGCGGGCCGCGGCGAGTGGGGGATCATCCCCGGCTCCATGGCGACGGGGACCTACATCGTCAAGGGGCTGGGCAACCCGGAGTCGTTCAACTCCGCCTCGCACGGGGCTGGTCGGCGGATGAGCCGGAACAAGGCCCGCAGGACCTTCACCAAGGCGGACCTGGAGGAGCAGACCAAGGGCGTGGAGTGCCGCAAGGACCTGGGCGTCGTGGACGAGATCCCCGGCGCCTACAAGGATCTGGAGTCGGTGATCGAGGCCCAGACGGACCTGGTCGAGGTGGCCGCCCACCTGCGCCAGGTGATCTGCGTCAAGGGCTGAGCGGAGCCGTTCGCCCGCCGCCCCCCGGGCGGCGGGCGCCACCGTGGTCCATGCTGGGGACGTGAACGAGCGAGAGAACAGCACGCGCCCCGGCCTGGACGCGGTGATCCTGGCCGGCGGTGAGGGGCGCCGGATGGGCGGCGTCGACAAGCCCGGCCTGGCGGTGGGCGGGAGCACGCTGGTGGAGCGGGTCGCCGACGTGGTCAGGGCCCACAGTCCGGACGCCGGTGTGACGGTCGTCGGGCCGCCGCGCGAGAGCCCCCGCGCGCGCTACGTCCGTGAGGATCCGCCCGGCTCGGGCCCCGTCCCGGCTCTGCGCGCGGGTCTCCCGCACGTGGAGCGCGCCTGTTTCGCGCTGCTGGCCGCCGACCTGCCGCACCTGACCGTGGGGCATTTCGACGCCCTGGCCGACGCCCTCCGGGACGGGGACGCGGGCGCGGTGTTCGTGGACGCCGACGGGCGTGAGCAGTGGCTGACCGGGATCTGGCGCACCGCGGCCGTGCGGGAGGCCCTGGCGGACTACCAGGGGAGGTCGCTGTACGGCCTGCTCGGCCCGCTCTCACCTCGACGCGTCCCGCTGGCCGAAGACCACGCCGCGTTCGACGTCGACACCCCCGACGACCTCGCCCGCGCCCGCCGCGATGTCGAAGGGGATTAGCGGAAGACACCTGACACCCGCCCCTCGAAGGGACTCGGAGCGCTAGGTCCCGCGTCGGCGCCGGTCGGAGTTGCGGCGCGGCAGCCGTGGCGGGACGGGCGGGGCCGGTCGCGGGGGTTCCGGCGAGCGAGGACGTACGAGCCGGGCGAACTCTTCGAGGGTCAGCACGCGAGGTACTCCGCCGCGTGGGGCCTGGCGGTCGTCGTCACGGCCGGTCACGTCGCACCCCTCCCGAGGTGCAGCCCGGCGTACTGGTCGATGACCTGGTCGACGGTCGGCCCGGGAGCGTGGATGTCGCTGTGCCGGGGTGTGCCGTCCGGGCCGGTCCACCGGTACCAGTGGCCGTACGCGGTGATCTCGACGGGTTGGCGAAGGTAGGGATCGTTGACGACGAGCGTGTCGCCCCGCCGGTAGTTGAGTAGCTGCCGGTGCGCGAACGCCGCGCCGAGGTTCCTGAGAGCTTCCATGGTCACCACGGTGCGCTCTGCCTGGGGGTTTCCTCTACTCGTCGTTGGTTTTCCGGATTCGTGGGACAAGGAGGGGAACGCTGCTGGATGATGCTTCCATGAGTTTCCCCCGGCACCTCCGGAAGTCCCTCGACCTGTCCGGGCTCACCCAGTCCGCTCTGTCCCGCCGCACGGGCATATCTCAGGCGTCGCTTTCCCGATACCTGAACGGGCATGTGATGCCCAGCCGCGATGTGGTGGTGGCGCTGGGTGAGGCGTTGGGGGTGGGTGAGGACGTTGTGACGGCGTGGGAGAACCACATCAACGGCGGCGAGTTGCCACATTTCCTCAGGGACATCGGACGTCTGGAGGAGATGGCCGCGCGTGTGGACCTGATCGGGCCTGTCGCCGTTCCCGGGCTGCTGTGGTGCTTGGAATACGCGCGCCTGGTCTTCCGGAGTGGTCAGCCCCTGCTGAGTGAAGATCATGTGGAGCGCCTCGCGCGCCTGAGGAGCGCACGGCTGGAACAGTTGACCGCCCACGTCTCGGCAGTGTTCCCCATGACGGCGCTGACGGGTGTGCCCGACGACGTGGGCAGGGCGCAGGCGCAACACCTTCTGGACCTTCCGGAACGCGTCAGCCTGCACTTGGTGCCAGAGGGGTCCATCCTTTTGGGCGTGACGTCGCCGCTGATGATGTTCCGGTTGGTGGACGGCCGTCAGGTGGCGACTTCGGACCATGTCGACGGGAACGCCATCTACTCCGACTCGGTGCTTCCCCGCATCTCAGAGCTGGTGCGCAACGCGCTCGCGCTATCCTTGCCGCACATGGCCACGCGTGATGTTCTGGAAGGTCTCGCCCGATGATTTCCGATTGGCACAAGAGCAGTTACAGCGCGAACGGTGCCAACTGCGTCGAGGTGCGGGAACACGTCCACGGCGCTGACGTGCGCGACACCGTGAACCGTGACGCCGGGCACCTGTCCGTGCCCGGTGGTGAGTGGGTGGCCCTGCTCGCCGGGGTGCGCGACCACGGCTGACACCCGCCTCGCAGTCGCTGGCGATCCTGGAAGGTCTCCAATGAAGTCGGATTGGTCCAAGAGCTCGTACTCCCCGAATGGCGGCAACTGCGTGGAAGCTCGAAGTGTCACCGGTGGTGCGCAGCTGCGCGACTCCAAGCACCCCCACCACGCGATTTTGGCGCTCTCGGCCTCAGAGTGGACGTCCCTCCTGGCCACGGTCGCCCCCCGCGATCGGAGCTGACCGCCTCACTGCAGTCCCTCGCGATCCTGGAAGGGTCTCGCTCGATGATGTCCGATTGGCACAAGTCCAGCTACAGCCCGAACGGGTCGAATTGCGTCGAGGTGCGGGAACACGTCCACGGCGCTGACGTGCGCGACACCGTGAACCGTGACGCCGGGCACCTGTCCGTACCCGGTGGTGAGTGGGTGGCCCTGCTCGCCGGGGTCCGCAACCAGGTGTGACACCCCGTGAGCGCCTCACAATCCCTCTAGGCTGACACGAACCCCGGGCCGATGGTCCGGGGTTCGGTGTGCGCCGAACGACCGGACGGCCCCTGACGTCCGGCTTGCGGAATACCGGGCCGTGGGCCATGATGTCCGCCATGACGATCAGGAAGGGCGGAATCCGCCCGGGCCGTTGAGCCCCACCGCGCCGACGCACGCGTCGGCCACCCAGCTCCTGTCCTCCCTCGCCGACCTCTCCTCCGCCCAGCGGATGACACGTCTGGCGCTCTACGCCCGCGACCACGCGGGAACACCCCACCTCGCCGGGATCCTCCGGCAGCTCGAAACCGGCGGCCACGGGTACCTCGCCGTGCACATGGCCACGGCCGCGCGCGACACCGCCGCCCTCACCCGCTACCTGGCCGGACCCGATACGGCCCTGCGCCGGTGCGCCCTGCGCGGGGTCCGCCTGGTCCCCGACGACGCCGTCACACCCCTGCTCGCGGACGCCCCGACCGGTCTGCGGCGCGCCCTGTACCGGACGCTCTACCACTGCGGGCGTACAGCGCTCGCCGACGGCCTCCTGGCCCGTGTCCGCGACGAGTACGGCGACGCCGAGGCCGCCGCACTGCTGCCCGCCTGCTCGACCGAGCGGGTCGCCGACCACCTGCCCGGCCTCGCGCACGCCGTGCGCTCCTGGCGCCGGCTCGCCCGGCGCCACCCGGACGCGGTCCTCGACCACGTCCGCCGTCAGGACGCGGACGAGAGGAGGCGGTTCCCGCTGTGCCGGGCGCTCCAGGCCCTTGACCCGGTGCGCCCCCAGGAGGTGGCCGGGGCGCTGAGCGAGCGCGACTTCAACCGGGTCACGTTCCCGCACGCGCACCGCGTCCGGCACGGTGAGGGCGGACCCCACCACTACCCCGTGCGCTACCCCGCGTTGCGCGGCGGCGACCGGTCGCTGCGGTTCCTGCGCCGATCGATGCGCTTCGACATGGCGTCGGCGCTGAGGGTCCTGCGCGCCATGCCGCCCGAAACGCGACAGGAGCACATCGACCGGTTCCGCAGGACGGCGGGAGCGCGGTCGGCGACCGCGCTCCTGCCCTTCCTGGAACTCCTGCCGCCCGAGGAGGCCGCCCGCGAGGCGCGGCGCGCGCTGGACTGGATGGGCGGCTTCCAGGTGCGCTCCACCCGCGCGGACCCGAACACGGACCTCGACGCGGTCGCCTTCCTGCCCTACGCCGAGGCGGCGCCCCGACTGGAGGAGGCGGCCTCCTCCGGGGACACCGACCGCCGGGCCCGAGGGCTGAGCCGACTGGTGGAGGCCACCGCCCGGACCGGCGACGCCGACCGGCTCGCACGCGTGCTCACCGAACGTGTCGAACGCACCCGGGCCGAACGCGACCCGGTCCGCCGGGCCCTGATCCGGGCCCTGTGCGGAGTGCACCCGGTCCTGCTGGCCAGAGCGGGCCTGGCCACCCCGGACGGCTCCGGTTCCACGCCTGACGGCGGCGGGCCCCTCGTGCGCCTGCTCACCGCCGCCGTCGAGGCGCGCGACTGCTCGGCGGACACCCGCCGCGCCCTGCGCGACCTGGCCGCCCGGCTCCTGCGCCATCCGCGCACGGCGGCCGACGCGGCCGCCTCGGACTGGGGGCTGGACGTGTACGTCCGCCTCATGGAGCGGTTCGGCGTCCAGGGGCTGGGGAAGTGGGGGCGCCCCGAGCACGCACCCCCGTGGTGGAGCCTGCGCGGGCGGCGGCGCCAGGACATCGCCGAACGCTACCTGGACCAGGTCGTGCCGCCCGGACGCGAACACGACCTGTACCGGCGCCTGCGCCCGGCGCTCGACGCGGACAAGGCCCGGGGCGCCCACGCGCTCGCGGTCCGGCTGGCCTGGGAGTTGGGCGACCGCGCCGAACACGTGCGCGGCCTGGCCGACGACCATGTGATCCCGGCGGTCCTGCACGACCCCGAGTCCGGCACGGCGCACTGGGCCGCGCGCTGGTACCTCGCCCACCCGGACCGGGCCCGGCGCGCGCACGAGCTGTTCGACGCCGACCCCGCCACCGCGCGGATCCCGGCGGTCTGGGAGGTCCTGGCCCGCGACGCCGCGCCCAGCGTCCTGGAACGCGTCCTGGACACGGCCGAGGAGTACCAGCGCGCCGAGGGCCGTGTGTGGGTGCCTCCGGTCCCGCCGCGCGCGGCACGCGCCTGGCCGGACCGGGTGCGCGACCGTGTCGCGGCCCACCTGGAGACGATCGCCGCCGACCGCGACCGCGCACCGGACGAGCGCGAGTCGGCCATCGCCGAACTGGCGGCCCTCCCCGGCACCCTGGACCGGCTGGCCCCCTTCGCGGCGAGCCCGGACGTCGTCCTCCGCGAGGCCGCCCTGCGCGCCCTCGGCCGCTGCGACGCACCCGAGCGCGCGCTGGACCGCATCCTGGAGCACGCCGACGGCCCCCAGTCCCGGGCCGCCGGACCCGCCCTGGGCAGGTGCGCCCAAGGGGTGCCCCCGTCCCGGCTGGGCCCCGTACTGGGACGGGTCCTCGACGGCCCCGCCAAGATCACGCTCCGCAAGAGCGCGGCCCGGCTACTGGAGCACCACCGTCCGCCCGGCGGCGTCGGGCACCTGGCCCGCGTGCTGGCCGTGCCGGGGCTGCACCGGGACGTGCGCGCCGCCGTGGCGGGATCCCTCATGCGCGCGGCCGACCATCCGGAGGCACTGCGGGCACTGGCGGCCCACGCGGACGGGTTCACGGACCTGGAGACGCAGACCGCCGTCCTCCAGGTCCCGCCGCGCCTGTGCCCGCCGGACCGCCGCCGGCAGGCGGCCTCGGTGGTGAGCGCCCTGCCCGCCCCCGACCGCCACCACTGGCGGCTGGCCGGCTGGACCGCCCGCTGGGCTCCCTGGTCCGACCGGAACGTGGACGAGATCGTCGACGCCGTCTGCGACCTGGACGTCCCCGGCCTCCAGGCGGTCAGCGCGTTCGAGGCCCTCGTGCACTCGGGGTTCGCCCGCGACCGGATCGCGGAGGTGGCCGTCCGGCTGATCGACGCCGTTCCCGGACCCGACGGGGGCGTCCCCCGCCGACTGCCCGTCGGAGAGCGCGGCGAGGCCGCCGCGCGGTTGGCGCGCGTCCTCGACCTGATCGAGGCCGTGACGGCCCGCCAGGACTCGGACGGTGACGAAGGGGTCCCCCTGCAGGCCGGGCGGGTCCTGGACCACCTCGCGGCCCGTCCCGAACTCGCGCCCGAGGCGTTGCGGGTCGTCGCCAACGGGATCCACCACCGAGTGCGCGCGGGGGGCGGCGAGGAGGAGGCCGCCCCCACGTGGCAGTGGCTGTCGGTGCGGTTCCTGCTCGGTGCGCGCCTGCTCGCCCGCTGTCCGCACCGGACGGAGGCCTCCGTGAACCTCCTGGTCGATCCCGTGCACGGGCGCTACGGCGGTGACGAACGCGTGCCCATGGACGTCCTGGAGAGGACCGTGTCCCGCCTGCTGCAGAGGTCGAGGGCGGGCAGCGGCGGCGAGGGAGTGATGAGGGGCCTGGTCGCGCTGGAGATCATCGAGCGCTGCGGCCGGACCGCCGACTGGGCCGGTCCCTGGCCGGACCTGCTCACCAGGGCCGGGGAGACCGGGCACGAGGCCGTCTGGCTGGCCGCGTGGCGCCTGGCGGTGATGTGAGGGCCGCGACCCTCGGCCGGGGCGCGTCCTGTAGCGGGCGCGCGCCCCGGTCAG
Organism: Nocardiopsis sp. NRRL B-16309; assembly: GCF_001279585.1. Taxonomy (GTDB): domain Bacteria; phylum Actinomycetota; class Actinomycetes; order Streptosporangiales; family Streptosporangiaceae; genus Nocardiopsis. Next base: position 181,858 of record NZ_LGEC01000092.1, read on the forward strand.
CCCTCGAACTCCGCCATGGGCGTGACCTCGCGCAGGAAGCCGCGCGCGTCCAGGAACGAGGTCAGGTACTCGCGGTGTTCGTCACAGGCGACCCACACCTTGCGGCGGTCGGGCGTGTGGACCTTGGGGTTGTTCCACACCAGGGCCCAGGTCGCCGACGCGCGGCAGTCGCGCCGTGAGCACCGTGTCTCGGCGGGTCCGGAGTCAGCCAAAGCAGACCGTTCCTCGTTCGGGGCTGGGGCGGGTCGTGCACCCGCGCCACCACCCTACGTGCGCCTCGGCGCGGCCCCGGACGCGTCCCGCTCCCGTGGGGCCCGGTCGGTGTCGGTTCCGGTCGGCTCGGCTCAGGAGGGGCCGGGGAGCGGGGACCTGCGGTCGGGCGAATCGGGGCGGGTCAAAACCCCATGGGGAAATCGGGGCCGTGGGTCAAGGAGTGGCAACAGTCGGGTATTCACCGATCGGCCGGGAGAATAGGCGACGCCGGGTGGTTACGGGGGCAAACCACCCGGCGTCGTGCGCGATGTTTCAACGGGGGCTCGAAACATCGCTCCGCGCTCCGACGGGGGACCGAAGCGCTAGAACCCAATGTACACCGACGCCCCCCGGGGTACGTCAAGAGTCAGTTACGACGTTGTCTCGGGAGAGTCCCACCGTTGAAGGGCCCTTAGTCCCAGGTCAGGACTAATCTGACAGTTCGCCCATCCCCTCCGTGCGATTTCCTCTGGGGGAAGGCGGATTCCTCGGGTCAAAGGCGCCCCAAGCCTCGGCAATCACGTCTTCCGGAAAAGGTCAAGGGGTGCACGCGCGCGCGTGCGACCGGACCGACCGGGATGCGCGTCTCCCGTGTGGCCGAGGCGCTTTCCGGGGAGGCAGGTGACGGAGGGTCGCCTCGCCGCGACCGTGCAACCGACTACGCAGGGGGTCACTGATGTCCCACCACACGTACCGCGTCACGGAGATCGTCGGAACCTCGCCGCAGGGAATCGATCAGGCCATCCGCAACGGCATCGACCGTGCCGCCGCGACGCTGCGCGAACTCGACTGGTTCGAGGTCACGCAGGTCCGCGGCCACATCGAGGACGGCGCCATCGCGCACTACCAGGTGGGTCTCAAGGTCGGTTTCCGGCTCGACGACTGAGCCGTGGCGGTCGGGGCCGGGCCGTCCACCGTGGTCGGTCCGGCCCCGACCGTCAGCCGGCGTCGGCGCTCTCCTCGCCCCTCTGGACGTCCACGTGCACGTGGTCCAGGTGGCGCAGGATCTCGTTGTCGGGGTCGGCCTCGTAGTCGCGCCAGCCCAGCGACGGGAAGGTCGTGCTCCAGATGCGGTCGTCGAAGATGATCACGGCGACCTCGTAGTCGGGGGCGTGCGCGATCAGCCAGTGCGCCATGATCCACCCCGCCCGCCGGTTGTCCTCGTTGACCGGCCGGTAGAAGATGTCGATCGCCCGGCCCTCGTAGTGCGCCGAGTTCTCGCCGTGGCCCGTGTCGTAGCCGCCGGGCTCATAGCCGCCCAGGCTCAGGTCGGAGAAGTGCCTCACCAGGCCGCCGTGGAGGTTCTGGGCGCGCGGCGTCAGCCCGGAGGGCTCCAGCTCGTCCTCCACCCCCAGGTCGGGGTTGTTGGTGGAACGGCAGGTCAGCGACGGGCCGGCGTCGTCCTCGGGCCCCTCCACCAGGCGCGTCATCACCTCGTCGGGGATGTCGTCGGTGTCGGGCGCCTCCACGGGTGCCGAGTCCCCCTGGACGGTGACGGCGGCCGCGGTGGTCGCCCGCTGCGCCTGGTCGCGGTCCAGGCGGACCTGGCCGTCGTCGGTCGTGACGGCGCAGTCGGGCCCCCAGGGCATCGATATCGAAGGCGCGGTGTTGCGCACCACCCAGCGGGTCCCCAGGGCCGCGATCACACCGATCACCACGAGGATGGCCACGGACAACAGGAGTCCGTTCCATCGACGCCCGTAGTTCGCCGGTCTGTGTGCCATGCGCATGCCCCCTGTGTGTGCTGGCCGACGGGTCGTGACCGCGCGGCATTGCTCCCGGACACATAACGACTGGAGGACTCACCAGATTTCGGACATGGCCTGCTTCTGCCCCGGAAGAGCGTGTGGCTACCGTCACATCGTGTGGCGGAGGTGACCCGGCGCGGTGCTCACCAGACCGACCACAGGACGAAGAGGCCGCCCAGGACCAGGGTCACGGCCCAGACGCGGTCCATCGTGACCCCGCGCCAGCGCAGGGCGTGCACACCCAGGAAGTCGTAGGCGATCAGCGCCGCGACGCCCGCCGCCGCCAGCATCGCCAACGAGTGGACGGTGGTCGCCCCCACACCCAGCAGGGTCGCGTCCCACAGGCTCCACGCGTCCCCGGTCGCACCTGAGCCCCCGGGTACCCCGGTCGCTTCAGGCCCCTCGGCGGCACCGAACCCTCCACCGGTCCCGGTCTGCTCGGCTTCCCCGCTCGTTTCGCCAGTACCGGGCGCCCCGTCGACCTCGCCTTCCTCGTCCGCCCCACCGGTCTCAGTGGCACCAGCGGCACCGGACGAGCCGCCTTCCTCACTCGACCCGGCGGCTCCCTGCGCCTCGGCGGCGCCGACTGCCTCATCGGTCCCGGCCGCACCGGCTGCCCCATCGCTTCCGGCGCTCGCGGTGCTCCCGACGTCCCCACCGGTTCCGGCCTCCTCCGGGGCCGGAACGGTCCCGCCGTGATGGCCGTGTCCGCCGCCGTGCGCCTGCCCGAGCCGACCGGCCAGGACCGGCATCAGCATCAGCCCCGCCCCGTGCGCCGATGACATCAGGAACGCCCACGCCGTCAGCTGCCACAGCGACAGCCGGACCTCGCGCCAGTGGAAGTGCCGTCGCGACAGCAGCATGAACAGGCCCACCCCGACGATCACGGCGCCCCCGGCCACCGGGAAGAGCACCGAGGCCGTCGCCGAACCGGTGAGCGTGATGGCCACCGCGGCCACCCCCACGCTGGCGGCGTGGCCCAGGGCGATCGCCGGAAGGGAGCGCAGCACCTCGCGGCGTCCGCCCTCCTGGAGGCCGCGGGACACGGCCAGCAACCAGCCCATGCCGGGGTGCAGTCCGTGGAAGGCGCCGAGGGCCACGAGTGTCCAGAGCTGCGCGGTGGTCACCGGGACAGGGTCACACCGACGGTGTCCGCTCCACAACGCCGCGTCCCCGCCTGACCGGAGGTGGTCAGACGGGGACGCGGCGGTTTCGCCTCACACCCTCAGGGGCACAGCGTGTTCAGATCCATGGGGTCGCTGCCGACCTGGCGGCCCGGGTCGGCCGGCTCGGGCTCGTCCAGACCGGTGTACTCCTGCCACTCCGTCTGGTCGTCCCCGGTGCCCGGCTCCTCCGGCGCGGTCGGCTCCGCCTCCGGCTCGGTTCCGTCGGAGGCCTCCTCGGACGGGCTCTCCGGCAGCTCGTCGCCGCCGGGCTCCCCGCCCGCGATCGCCGTGGCGACCAGGGACCGGACGTGCTCCCAGTCCGGGGCGGCGGTGTTGACCTGCGGCGGCGAGAGCTGGAGCGCCTCCATGTCGCCCTCGTCGGTGACCCTGTCGGCCAGCTCGATGAACGCCGGGACCTTGGTCTGCGGGATGTCGGTGGTCAGCGTGCGGGCGGTGGCGCCGGCCAGTTCACGGTAGCTCGTGAGAACGGTGGTGGGCTCCACCTGGTCGGCGACGTACTTGATCAGGCAGCCCTGGCGGCCCATCCGCCCGTAGTCGTCCGAGGCGACCCGGGAGCGTCCGTACCACAGCGCCTCATGGCCGTCCAGGCGCTGCAGGCCCTCCTCCAGCACGCCGCCGTGCACGCCGTAGGGGATCGGCTCCTCGATCTCCACCTCGATCCCCCCGACCGCGTCGATGAGGTCGCGGAACCCCATCATGTCGACCATGGCGTAGTACTCGACCTCCAGGCCGATGTTGTGGCCGATCACCTGCTTGAGGGTGTCGGCGGCCGGGTCGGGCGCGGTGGGGTTGAACGCGAGCTCCCCGGGTTCCTCGGAGACGGCCTGGTAGACGTCGTTGAGCAGGCCGTCGAAGCCGTAGGGGGCCGGGTAGCGCTCGGCGAGGGCGCTCCCCTCGGGGAACTGGGCGTTCTCCAGGTTGCGCGGCAGGCCGATGAGCACCGTGTCACCCGTGTCCGGGTCGACGCTCGCCACCATCATCGAGTCGGTGCGCACGCCGTAGCGGTTGTCCGCCGAGTCCGAGCCGATCAGCAGGACGTTGACCCGCTCGTTCCCGTTCCAGGGGTCGGCGTCGTCGTGCGGTGGCAGGTCCGCGCGCTCGGGTCCGCCGAAGACGTCGGAGATCGTCGTGTAGGCCGTGTAGCCGCCGTGCAGCGCCAGCGCCGAGGGCACCGCCACCGTCAGGCACAGCACCAGGACGACGGCGCCGCCGACCACGCGCCGGCCGAGCGTCGACCCCTCGGGCCGGGTGATCGCCCACGAGTGCACGATGACGGCCATCCACAGCACCGTCACCGCGAACACCGCGGCCATCGCGCCCAGCAGCCAGCGGCTCTGGACGGCCATGCCGGCCACCACGGTCAGCGTGTCGCCGTCACGGCCCCAGAGGCTGACCGCCCACACCGCCAGCGCGACGAGGCCGAGGAGGTAGGTCCCCAGGATCACCCATCCGGCCAGGCGCCGCCGCATGCGCAGGTGGGCGACCCCCGGGAGCGGGACCGAGGCGGCGGTCCACAACAGGGCCCGCCCCGTGCTCGGACGCGGGGGCGCCCCGTCCCGTTGCTCGTCCTCCGCTGTCACCGACGTGTCCTCTCCACTCACGGGGCGCGTGTGCGATCCCCGCCGACATCTCACTGCTTCGCCACCGCGCGGCGGCCGGGCACGATCGAACGCTACCCCTGTCCTGATCACGCACCGAGCGTGCGTTCCGGTTCCCGGTCCGGTGAGCGTGCGGCCCCAGATCATCAGTGTGGCGGTTTGTCGCGGTTCTACGTACGGACGTCCCCGTCATAGGGACGTTCTATACAAGTCTGTTATGTGCTCTGTAGGTACCGGATGGGGGATTGGGCGACCTGTTCGCCCCGCTCAAAGGGGTGAATCAACCGATTTCTTTCGCGATCAGTAGTGAACCGGCGCGACAGCTGCGATGATCTGGCCGCAGGAGGGGGCGCTGTCCGGGGGAAGGGCGGCGTCATGGGAACGAAAGGCACCATAGTGCTGGATGCGGTTGACGCGGCGCTGATGCGCGCGTTGCAGGGGGATGGCAGAGCGACGTTCCAGGCCCTGGCGGACGGGGTCGGGCTGTCACGGACGGCGGTGCGTGCCAGAGTGCGCCAGCTCGTGCAGTCGGGGGCGATCCGGATCGTCGGTGTGCTGCACGCCGGCGTGGTCGGCATGGAGGTCCTCGGTCACGTGTCGTTCCGCGTCGCGGGCCCGGTGGGTCCGCTGATGGAGGAGCTGGGGGAGCGCGAGGCCGTGACCTTCGCCGCGCAGTCGGCGGGGCGGTTCCCGGCCGTCGCGCAGGTGCGGGTGGCCGACGACGCCGCCCTCACCAAGGAGCTCGCCGACCTCAGATCGCTGCCGGGCGTGGAGGGCGCGGAGGTCTTCCGCGCCACGTCGGTGTTCAAGGACGCCCACAGCAGTGTGCGGGAGCTGCGCGACATCGAGCTGGACGCGTTGGACTGGCGTCTGGTGCGCCGACTACTCAAGGACGGCCGGTCCTCGTACGCGGACCTGGCGCGCCAGGTCGGCCTGTCGCAGGCCGCGGCGCGCTCGCGCGTGGTGCGCCTGCTGAACGCGGGCGTCGTGCACGTCACGGCGCTGGTGGAGCCCTCGGCGGTGGGTGCCAACGAGCAGCTGGGGTTCGGGCTGAGGTGTCGGGGCGACGCCGGTGCGCTGGGCGCCGCTCTGGCCAATCTGACCAGGGTCTCCTTCCTGGCCAGCGGTTTCGGGCGCTATGACGTCGTCGGCACGCTGACCGCGCCGGATCGCCACCGGCTGGTGGAGGCTCTGGAATCGGTCCGCTCGACCCCCGGTGTCTCCTACGTGGAGACCTGGGACCACCTGTCGGTGCGCAAGGAGCGCAGGGGCGGCGAGCGGCCGATGGGGTGGCCGCCGGGGTGACGGGCGGGGCGACCGTCCGTGCGCGCCCGGTGGCCTCCGGTGAGGAATCGCGGATGCCCGGGCCTTGTCTGTAACCACCGGTAGCATTTTTACGTGTTTCCGCGACGTATGCCTTGCGTCACGCTTAAGTTACCCGTGAGTATAGAGGAGGTCGGTGCGAGTCGGCCGCACCAGGCGCGGGTGTAGTGGGAGGCAGACGTGGCGCTTGCTAAGACGTTGACGGCGGTGGGAACGGCGGGGCTCGCCCGGTGCGGCGGCCGCCCCTTCGGCACGCACCTGTTCTCGGTCTGGCCGGGGGCGGCGCTGGCCGCGACCGCGTTCCCGGTCCGCTGTACACCGGGCGACAACCTCGCCCTGCACGTGGCGGTGGCCCAGGCGCCCCCCGGGTCGGCCCTGGTCGTGGACGTGGCCGGTGACTCCGAGTACGGCTACGTCGACGAGGTCCTCGCCGTCGCCGCGCGGACCCGGGGCGTGGCGGGGATCGTCCTGGACGGGTGCGTGCGCGACATCGCCGCCATCGCCCGCTGCCAGCTGCCCGTCTTCAGCGCCGGTGTGGCCGTGCGCGAGGCCGGACACGACGCGGGTGGAGCGGTCGGCCAGCAGATCAGCATGACGGCCAACGGGCCCGCGCCGCTGCCGGTGCGTCGGGGCGACTGGATCGTCGCCGACGACGACGGTGTGGTCTGCCTGCCGCGGGGCCAGGTCAGCACCATCATCACCGAGGCGATGAGCAGCCTCACCCGCGAGCGCGCACTCGTCGACGCAGTGGCGGCGGGGGAGAGCACGCTGGACCTGCTGGGCCTGGACCCCTCGCGGGTCGCGGGCTGGGAGGGGTCGACCGAGGAGCGCCCGCGGCCGGGACTCGGCCGGATGCACCGCCTGGGGCGCCGTGACCCCGCCGCACGCGTGGTCGAGGGCCTGACGGCGCTCCGCGCGCGCGGCGGGCACCTGCCCGCCCTCGGCGACGCCTACGGGACCGACTGAGGGCCGCGGGCGGTCGGGGCCCGGTTCCTGAGGGGACGTGGGCCCCGACCGGCGGGCGCGGCCCGGAGGGGAGCGGGTGCGGCTCGGGCCGTGGCGAGTCGCTCAGTCCTCGGTGAGGGAGAGCAGCTCGTCGATGTAGCAGGTGGCCTCACGGGCCGCCGCGGCGGCGTCGGCGGCGCGGATCGCCTCCGTCAGGCCCGAGTGGTCGATGCCCTCGGTCGCCGAGGACGGCCGGTCGGCGGCCTCCGCGCTCTGCCCGTAGGCGGTGTGCGCGATGCTCGCGTAGACCACCTGGGCGATGTCGTCGTACAGGTCGATGAGCAGGGTGTTGTGCGTGGCGTTGACGACCGCCCGGTGGAAGGTGAAGTCGGCCTCCACGAACGCGCCCATGTCGCGCTCGCGCCAGGCCTCCTCGCGCAGGCCCATCGCACGGTCGATCCCCGCCATGTCCTCGTCGCTGTGGCGCAGAGCCGCCAGTCGCGCGGCCTCCACCTCCAGCGCGCGCCGCACCTCCAGGTTCTCCCGCAGGCGCGAGCGCTCCAGACGGCGGCGCAGGGCGCCGCCGAGCTCGCTGGAGGCGCGCACGAAGGTCCCCGCGCCCTGCCGGATCTCCAGCAGCCCGGCGTGGGCGAGGGCGCGGACGGCCTCGCGGACGGTGTTACGGCCCACCTCGAGCTGGTCGGACAGCTCCGACTCGGTGGGGATGCGGTCGCCGACGCCCCATTCACCCGAGTCGATCTGGGCTCGTAACTGACTGATGACCTGGTCGACGAGACCGGTCCGGCGTGTCGAGGCGAGGGGCACGCGTAACCTCCTAGGGGCGGGTCGCCGGATGACAGGGCCAGCGCACGGGTACGGATCGGTTAGGCCGGAGCTTAGACCAGTTGCGGGCTCGAAATGACGGCGAACGGCAATGCGTTATCCTCATGAAGTACATCGGGTCATCCTATGAATATGTGAGCCGCCTCCCATGAGCGTCACCTCCGCAGCGAACACCGGCGAACAGAGCGGTTCCCCGTACGGGGGGACCGCTTCGTCCCGTCCCCGGCGCGGTGTGCTCCTGCTGGTGGCGGTGGGCATCGCCCTGGCCGCCCTCAACCTGCGGACCGCCATCACCAGTGTAGGCCCGGTCCTCGGGGAGGTCACGGACGGTCTGGGCATGACCGCCGTCGGTGCCGGAGTGCTCACGACGCTGCCCGTGCTGTGCTTCGCCCTCTTCGGCGGGCTCACCCCCGCCCTGGGCCGGCGCCTGGGCGAGCACCACCTCCTGGTGTACGCCCTCGGCGCGCTCTTCGTCGGGCTCGTCGCCCGCGCGTTCGCCCCCTACCCCTGGCTCTTCCTTGTCCTGAGCGTCGTGGCACTCTCCGGTGGAGCGATCGGTAATGTCATCCTCCCCGCGTTGGTCAAGGAGCACTTCCCCGACCGCGTGGGCCTGATGACGACCGTCTACACCACGGCCCTGGCGGCGGGGACCGCCATCGCGGCCGCGGCGACGGTGCCCGTGGAACAGGCGACGGGCGAGTGGCGCGTCGCGCTGGGCTCCTACGCCCTCTTCGCGCTCGTGGCGGCCCTGCCCTGGCTCCTGGCACTGCGCGCCGAACCGCGCCGCGGCGGCAGCGGGCGCCACCTGCTCCTGCGCCAGGTGCTGGGCACCGGCATCGGCCGGCAGGCCGTGTTCTACTTCGGCACCCAGTCCTCCATCGCCTACATCATGTTCGGCTGGTACGCGCAGATGCTGCGGGACCAGGGGATGGACGCGCAGTCCGCGGGACTGGCCCTGTCCTACCTCACACTGCTGGGCGTGTCGGTGTCGCTGGTCCTGCCCACCCTGGCGACCCGGATGCGCAACACGAGCCCGATCGTGGTCATGTTCGCGGCGGCCTACCTGACCGGCTTCGCCGGGATGTGGTTCGCGCCCCTGTCGGGTGTGTGGGTGTGGACGACGCTTGTCGGCGTGGGCATGGGCAGCTTCGTCTTCGCCCTGACCGTCTTCGCCCTGCGCACCCGCACGGGCCCGGGGACCGCCGCCATGTCGGCCACCAGCCAGAGCCTGGGCTACCTCATGGGCGGCGCGGGCCCCTTCCTCTTCGGGCTGCTGCACGAGCTCAGCGGCGGCTGGCACGCGCCCCTGGCCCTGCTGGTGGCCCTGACGGCGGTCAACCTCGTCTTCGGGCTCCTGCTGTCGCGCCCCCGCTACCTGGAGGACGCGATCGCCGCCCGGGAGGCCACGCGGGTCACACGGGAAGCCAGTCGAGCCGGCCGATGAGGTACACCGACCCCACGAAGGCCACGACGTCGATGAGGGTGTGCGCCACCACCAGCGGCATCACCCGGCCGTAACGCAGGTAGAACCAGCCGAACACCAGCCCCATCACCAGGTTGCCGAAGAACATCCCCACGCCCTGGTAGAGGTGGTAGAAGGCCCGCAGCACGGAGCTCACCAGCACCGACTTCCACGGCGACCAGCCCAGCTGTCCGAACCGGTGCAGCAGGTAGCCCACCACGATGACCTCCTCCAGGAGGCCGTTCTTGGCGGCCTGGAGCACCAGCACGAGGGAGTCCCACCAGTTGCCGTCCAGGGTGCTGGGCGCGATCGTGCGGGTCAGCCCGAGCTGCCAGGACACGACGTAGACGACCAGGCCGCCCAGGCCGATCAGGGCCGCCAGCGCGGCGCCGCCGCCCAGGTCCAGGCCGGGACGGCGCACGTCGAAGCCGATCGTGCGCGCCGAGTCGCCGGTCCGGTGCAGCAGGTACAGCACGAGCGCCACCGGTGCCAGCGCGAAGACGACCGCGTAGAGCTGGTAGGACAGGTCCAGCCACGGCCGTTCGACGGCGCGCGGGTTCACCAGGCTCGCGGTCTGTTCGGCGAGGCTCTCGGTGGCGGTCAGGGCGCCGACGAAGGAGATGGTCGACGACACCGCCGCGGCGCCCAGGGACAGGGCCAGGACGCACAGGATCTCCCAGCGCAGCACACTCGGGGTGAGGTGCGGGGCCAGGTCGGAGTCGGCGGCGCCGGTCGCGTGCGCCTCGTGGTGGGTCTTGTCGCTCACGCGTCGAATCTACGTGCTGCCCGGGCGGGAGTGCGACGGCCCCCGACCAGGAATGAGGCGGTGAACGCGCCGAGGCCGCCGCGAGCGTCCGCCGCGCGCTAGTAGCCGCCCGGCGCGTCGTCCTCGTCGTCCTCTTCCTCGCCCTCGGCGTCCTCCTCGCCCTCGCCCTCGTCCTCCTGCTCCACGGCGGGGTCGTCGTCGCCGGTGTCCTCACAGGCCGCGGTGCCGAAGACGGCGAGGGCGGCGATCGCGCCGCCGACGAGGAGGCGGCGGGCGGTGACGAGGGACTCCCTGGTGAGGTCGTCGAGCTGCATCGGGGCTCCATCCGGTCGGACGCGGGTTCGTACGGTCGAACTACGTACCCGCCACCCTAGGAAGGGTTCCTCCGGCGCGGCCGGGGACGCGCCGCGGAGCCACGGATCCGCGGGCGCGGGCGCGGGTCCTGGCCCCGGCCCGCCGACGCGTGGCTCCCCGGACATGGGACAAGCCGCCGGCCATGCGCGTGTGACACGGACCGCGCATGGCCGACGGCTAGGGGGTGACGGTCGTCCCGCCCCGCCCCAGCCACGAAAGCGGGGTGGGACGACCGTCGGGGAACGAAGACCAGTGTCAGTGAGCCGCTGAGAACTGGTCTTCCTCGGTGGAGCCGGTGAGTGCCGTGGTGCTGGCCTCAGGGGAGATGGTCGTGCTGATGGCGTCGAAGTAGCCGGTGCCGACCTCGCGCTGGTGGCGGGTGGCGGTGTAACCGCGCTCCTCCGCCGCGAACTCGGCCTCCTGCAGCTCGACGTACGAGGTCATCCCGTTGTGGGCGTAGCCCTTGGCGAGGTTGAACATCGAGTAGTTGAGCGAGTGGAAGCCGGCCAGCGTGATGAACTGGAACTTGTAGCCCATGTGGCCCAGCTCGCGCTGGAACTTCGCGATGGTCGCGTCGTCCAGGTGCCGCTTCCAGTTGAAGGACGGCGAGCAGTTGTAGGCCAGCATCTGGTCCGGGTACTGGGCCTTGATGCGCTCGGCGAAGTCGCGGGCGACCTCCAGGTCGGGCGTCGCGGTCTCCATCCAGAGCAGGTCGGAGTGCGGGGCGTAGGCCAGACCGCGGGCGACGCAGGCGTCCACGCCGTTGCGGAAGCGGTAGAAGCCCTCCGCGGTGCGCTCGCCGGTGATGTAGGGCTGGTCGCGCTCGTCGATGTCGCTGGTGATCAGGGTCGCGGCCTGGGCGTCGGTCCGCGCGATGACCAGGGACGGGACGCCGGCCACGTCGGCCGCCAGGCGGGCCGCGTTGAGCGTCTTGACGTGCTGGCCCGTCGGGATGAGGACCTTGCCGCCCAGGTGGCCGCACTTCTTCTCGGAGGCCAGCTGGTCCTCCCAGTGCACGCCGGCCGCGCCGGAGGCGATCATGCCCTTCATCAGCTCGTAGGCGTTGAGGACACCGCCGAAGCCGGCCTCGGCGTCGGCGACGATCGGGGCGAGCCACTCGGGAGCGCTGTCGTCGCCCTCGGCCCAGGTGATCTGGTCGGCGCGCATCAGGGCGTTGTTGATGCGGCGGACCACGGCCGGGACGGAGTTGGCCGGGTAGAGGCTCTGGTCCGGGTAGGTGCTGCCGGACAGGTTGGCGTCGGCCGCGACCTGCCATCCGGAGAGGTAGATCGCCTTGAGACCGGCGCGGACCTGCTGGACGGCCTGGTTGCCGGTGAGGGCGCCGAGGCTGTTGACGTAGTCCTCAGTGTGCAGCAGGTCCCAGAGACGCTCGGCGCCGCGGCGGGCCAGGGTGTGCTCCTCGGTGACCGAACCGCGGAGCTTGACCACGTCGTCGGCGGAGTAGGTGCGCTCGATCCCGGCCCACCGGGAGTTGGTCTCCCAGTCCCGCTGGAGTTCGGCGCTGGCTTCCTGACGTCGAGCGCTGGTGCCCATGTTCGTTCCCGCCTTACGTGTAGTCCCCAAGGTGTTCTCACCGGTCGAGGGAGGCCGAACCAGAGCCAGGGGGTGAGCCCTGGGCGGTATGTTCCCCGCCGGTAACTATGATTCTTGGGCAAGATCCAAGACTTTTCCACCCGAAATCGTGTGAAGATCTTGGATTCTTTCCGTACTATGAACGCATGGCGTACTTTGGTGCTGAAGAAATACCGTCTTTGACGGGTGACCTAGATCTCGTTACCTTCGGGCAGCGGCTCCGTCATCTGCGCCGTGCGCGCGGTCTGACCCTCTCTGACCTGGGGGAACGCGTGGGGCGGGCACCCTCGCAGCTGTCCCTGCTGGAGAACGGCAAACGTGAACCGAAGCTCTCCCTGCTCACGTCCCTTGCCTCCGCCCTCGGCGTCTCGGTCGAGGAACTTCTCTCGAAGCAGCCCCCGAGCCGGCGCGCCCAGCTGGAGATCACCGTCGAGGAGGCCCAGCGCGACCCCCTCTACCAGGCGCTGAACCTGCCGCACCTGAAGGTCGGCAAGCGGGTCCCCAACGACGTGCTCGAACACATCGTGGGCCTGTACGACGAACTCAAGCGGCGCCACGCCAAGCCGACGGCCACCCCGGAGGAGGCCCGGCGGGCCAACGCCGACCTGCGCCGCCAGATGCGCGAGCGCGGCAACTACTTCGAGAACATCGAGAAGGCCGCGGCCGAGACCCTCGCCGCCGTCAACTACACCGCGGGGGCGCTGTCGCAGGGGCAGATCCTCGCGATCGCCACCCACCACGGTTTCGCGCTGAAGTACGTGCAGGACCTGCCCCGCTCCGTGCGCTCGCTGACCGACCACATCAACCGGCGCATCTACCTCAAGCGCGAGACGACCCTGGGCATGCACAGCCCCCGCACGATCCTGCTGCAGACCCTGGGCCACGTCATCCTCGGGCACGGCCAGCCCCGCGACTTCGGCGACTTCCTGCGCCAGCGGGTGGAGGCCAACTACTTCGCGGCGGCCGTCCTCATCCCCGAGTCCACCGCCGTCACCTACCTCCAGGAGGCCAAGCAGGCCCGCGACCTGTCCGTGGAGGACCTGCGCGACGTCTACTCCGTCTCCTACGAGATGGCCGCCCACCGGTTCACGAACCTGGCCCACCGCCACCTGGACCTGGTCTGCCACTTCATCCGCAACGACGAGACCGGCATCATCTACAAGGCCTACGAGAACGACGGGCTGGTCTTCCCGACCGACGACACCGGCGCCATCGAGGGCCAGCGCATGTGCCGCCAGTGGTCGGGCCGCCAGGTGTTCGCCTCCCCGGACCGCTACTCGATCTACTACCAGTACACGGACAAGCCCAACGGCACGCACTGGTGCGTGGCGCACGTGGACCCCAGCCGCGAGCGCAACTTCGCCATCACCCTGGGCGTGCCCTACAAGGAGTCCCGCTGGTTCCGCGGCCGGGAGACGACCAACCGGACCAAGTCCAACTGCCCCAACGGCGAGTGCTGCGTGCGGCCGCCCGCCGATCTGGCCGCCCGCTGGGAGGGCAACGTGTGGCCGTCCGCGCGAGCCCACTCCCACGTGCTGTCGGCCCTGCCCTCGGGCACGTTCCCCGGCGTGGACGAGCACGATGTGTACACCTTCCTGGAGAACCACAGCCGCGAGCCCTGAGCGGCGCTGGACCGGCGCCAGGGCGGCGGCGGGACGCGGGAGGAGAGGGACGGGCCGGAGCCGAGGGCTCCGGCCCGTCGCTGTGTGCGCCCCGGGTTGCGCGCGGTAGGCGATATCCCGGTCCTGACCTCGTAAATCTCTGATCAACGGGCTTTCGGGGCCAGGGCCCGGTCCGGGACCATCACCCGTGTGGGGTGAGGCTGATGGGCTTCGATCCGATGTACGTCATCACGGTGACCGCCGCCACGGCCGTGGTCGCCGTCGCGGCCACGGTCGCGGTCATCGTGTGGCTGATGCGCCACGCGCAGCGGCCGGCGGCCGCCGTGAACCGCAAGCTCGACGACGTGCGCCGCAGTGTCGAGCGGACCCACGCCACGCGCGCGGCGGACGCCGCCCGGCGGAGGACCCGGGAACGGTACGCCGCACGCGGGAGGCGCGCCCGGGACGGTGCAGCGGCCTTCGCGGCGGCGGTGCGCGGGCGGGGCCGCCGGACCGCCCTGCGGGTCCGGTCGGCGGCGGCGCTGCCCGCGGCCGTCCGGCCGGACGGTTCGCGGTGGGTGGCGAGTTGCCGCCGGGTCGCCCGGTCGCGACGGCCGCGGTGGGTGGCGAGCGCCCACAGGGGTGTTGGACCGGAGCGTTCGCGGCGGGTGGTGAGTGATCACCGGGTTGCCAGGTCGAGGGGTTCGTCGCGTATCGCGAGTGCCAGCCGGGCCGCCCGGTCGGGGGGTTCGCGGCGCGCGCCGTCCGACCACACGGTCGCCGTCGTGGGAGCGCTCGGTGCGGCCGCGGCGGTGGCGTTCGGTCTGCTCTACGCGGGCTCGGAGGCGGCGCCGGGTTCCGACGAATCCGCTTCCCCGGCGGCCGGGACCGTGCCCCTGGCCGACCCCGACCCACTGGTGCCCGCGCCCACGACCGATCCGGACGACGCCGTTCCGGGCGTTCCCCGGCTGAGCGCGGTGACGGGGACGGTGTCCGGTTCCCCCGTTCCGGACGTGTCCGCCGAGCCGACCGGGAACGGCGACCCGCCGTCCGCGGAGGCCGGGGGAGCCGCGCCGGGGACGGACGCGCCACCCTCGGACCCCGAGACCCCGCCGACCGGGGACGGCACCGGGACGGATCCCGGCTCCGGTGAGGGGTCGCAGGGCGCCCCGCCGACCCCGGAGCCGGAGCCCTCGGAGCCATCCCAGCCCTCGGAACCCTCGGCGCCGCCGTCGTCCGGGCAGCCCTCGCCGCCCGGCTCGGAGCCACCGGACGAGCCCGCTCCGCCCGAGGACCCCGCGCCCGAGGACCCCGCGCCGCCTGAGGAGACCTCTCCGGGCACGGGGCCGTCCCAGAGCGCGGAGCCCGCGCCCGATCGGTCCGGATCGCCCAGCGCGGACCCCGCGCCGTCGACGCCTTCGGGCGATGACGGTTCCGGGTTCTGACCGGTCCGAGCGCGGTCCGGGGCGCGTGGGCGGTGTGCGCCCCTCGTTCATCCGGTGGTCGACTCCGGAGGAGCCGTCCGTGTTACCGTTGGTAACACGCATTGGCCGCCCTTCCCCCCGGAGGGGCCGACAAAGGATGTAGCGCATGAGTGAGGCCACCGCGCCCGCCTTCAGCCTGGAACTCAGCGAGGATGTTCGCGACGTCCGGGACTGGGCCCACGGGTTCGCCGCCGACGTCATCCGCCCCGCCGCCGCCGAATGGGACGAGCGGGAGCAGACCCCCTGGCCGATCATCCAGGAGGCCGCCAAGATCGGCCTGTACTCCCTCGACTTCTTCGCCAACCAGTGGCTGGAGCCCAGCGGGCTCGGCATCCCCGTCGCCTTCGAGGAGCTGTACTGGGGCGACCCGGGCATCGCCCTCTCGCTGACCGGCACCGGTCTGGCGGCCGTGTCGGTGGCGGCCAACGGCACCCAGGAACAGCTGCTGGAGTGGACGCCGCAGATGTTCGGCACCGCCGACGACGTCAAGCTCGCGGCCTTCTGTTCCTCGGAACCCGACGCGGGCAGCGACGTCTCGGCGATCCGCACCCGCGCCGTGTACGACCAGGCCAAGGACGAGTGGGTGATCAACGGGACCAAGACGTGGGCCACCAACGGCGGTATCGCCGACGTGCACGTGGTCGTGGCCTCCGTCGAGCCCGAGTTCGGCTCACGGGGCCAGGCGACGTTCATCGTGCCGCCGCACACCCCGGGGCTGAGCCAGGGGCAGAAGTTCGCCAAGCACGGCATCCGCGCCTCGCACACGGCCGAGGTCGTGCTCAAGGACGTCCGGGTGCCGGGTTCGTGCCTGCTCGGCGGCAAGGAGAAGCTGGACGAGCGCCTCGCCCGTGTCCGCGAGGGCAAGCGCTCCAACGGCCAGGCCGCGATGAAGACCTTCGAGGCCTCCCGCCCGAGCGTCGGCGCCATGGCGGTCGGCTGCGCCCGCGCCGCCTACGAGTACGCGCTGGAGTACTCGACCCAGCGCGAGCAGTTCGGCAGACCCATCGGCGACAACCAGGGCGTGGCGTTCCTGCTCGCCGAGATGGCCACCCGCATCGACGCCGCCCGCCTGCTGGTCTGGCGCGCCGCGTGGATGGCCCGCAACAACAAGGACTTCGACCGGGCGCAGGGCTCCATGAGCAAGCTCTACGCCAGCGAGACCGCCACGTTCGTCACCCAGAACGCCGTGCGCATCCTGGGCGGCAACGGCTACACGCGCGAGTACCCGGTGGAGCGCTGGCACCGCGACGCGACGATCTTCACGATCTTCGAGGGCGCGAGCGAGATCCAGAAGCTCATCATCGGCCGCCAGATCACCGGCCTGCCCGTGCGGTGATGTTCGTGCAGGTGAGAGCATCGGTTTCGTAAGTGTGTTCTAGATCTCGAACGGGTCGTGTGCGTTTGGTGAACGAGGAATAGTTACCGCTCATTACCGGCATTTTACCGCCCGTTCCCGCACGGGTGTTGCCGATCCTGTTACCGGCAACACTGGCAACAGGCCAGTTCACAGAAGGTACGAAGAACAGGACGCGCCGAACACGCTGACGCAGGCACCACGGCGGTGGAGGGCTGTGCCGCTCAACACCAGACGAAGGGATGTGGGGGCCGGGTGGGGAAGCGCCCGGCCTCTCTCACAGGTCGTTGATGAACGCGCTTTCCAGATGAGTGGGGAGCCGGTGCTCGGGCTGGACCTGGCGGGGGTGGAGCAGTGTGTCGGGGGAGACGTGGTCTCACACGTTTCCGCCGGGCGGGCAGCCGAAGGGCACGAACCAGGCGTCGCGCTCGGAGAGATGAGGAAACCCATCGTTCACAGGACATCTCATCCTTGTTCAAGCTCCCTGAACCTGGAAGACCTTCTGTTCGCCTCGTCAGGCAAAATATCCAAAAAGTCGATATTCGGGCTACCCGAAACCGACATGCCCCTGAGCTGCAGAATCCAGCCTCATGCAAATAGATGACACTCGACTCTTACCTGCAATTACGCACGACTTTGCTGGCCAGGCCCAGCATGTCCTAAATA
The DNA here is from genome assembly GCF_001279585.1 of Nocardiopsis sp. NRRL B-16309. Lineage (GTDB taxonomy): Bacteria > Actinomycetota > Actinomycetes > Streptosporangiales > Streptosporangiaceae > Nocardiopsis. The sequence goes on from NZ_LGEC01000092.1 coordinate 199,034, forward strand.
CAGGAAATCGAACATGCCATTGACATGCCAACACCAAATGTTATGGTGCTCAGGGTTCGAAAGAATATTCCCCTGCAGAGAGCGACCTTCGTGAGCAATATCCCCCCTATTTGGCAAAGTCGGATAGTGTCTGCCGTCTCATTGATCTCAGCCACGGCGATCCTGGCCTCCTCGGCGCCTGCGATGGCCCAGGAGAGATCACCAGAAGAGCCAGAGATCACAGCTGAGAGAATCCCCATCTCCGAACTGGACATCAATAGCTCCCCGTCCGAGAACATCGAAGCCGTGTCCCTCGCCCTGGACAATGATGACCGCGCCGCTCGCGGCGTTGAAGCGGATGAGCTGAATTATGCGGTTATCGACGACCCCACGAGACCTGAAGGGGAGATTGAGGTCGTCTGGGACGATGGAATCATCCCAGCTTCTGTGGATATCGCTCATGCGGACTTCGGAGAGTACGGCGGCCAGCGCGGTGTCGGTGTCCTGATCGAGGAAGATCCCGAGAACGCCCCAAGTGGGGTTACCCGCAGCAGCGACAACCCCATCGCGGTTCCGGATAACATGTACCTGGACCACATGTTCTGTCTCGATTTCTTTTACGAACCGGACTACCCCGCAGACGAGGACGAACCCTCGACGAATCAAGAACACCACCTGACTACGTGCTACGAGAAGTACGCTGAAGCGGGCACCGACCTGTGGGGCTACTACAGGAGAGCCACGTGGACGAATGCCATCGGCAGCGAGGTGCTGTACAAGCCTCGACTGGTCGATTTCTCCGCTCGTACTCAACCTTGGGAGGGCACCGAGGGACACGTGCAGCGGATGGTGGACTGGGCACCGGTCGCCCCCGAGAGCTCGTGCACCGCTGGCGCATCGGTGACCATCGGTGCTGGCGGAACAGGTCTCACTTTCCCAACATCTAACTGCCAGGATACGTGGGTCGACGCCATTCCGAGCCAGGGAAAAATGGGTCAGATCTTCGAAGGTGAGGTGAGGAGGCAGAAGACCTTGGACTACGGCATGCTCTTCGAAGCCGATAACACCTCGGTGGTCCCGACTCTGTCCGACTACGCTTGGGCCGAGGTGAACTACCGCGGCCCGCAGGGAACGACAGGCGAGGACTTCACACTGTGGACGGATCTCGGTTGGGTTCCGTGGTAGACACGTAGTTCCATAGAATCCAACCATGGAGGGCTTCCGGATTCGGGAGCCCTCTCTTGGTTCGTTCCGAAACCGGCGGACATGAAAACGAGAACACAGTATTCGGCGCTCCTGTCTTCGCTCCTCCTGATCACCGCCTGCTCTGACGAACCGTCTCCGCAGCAAGCATCATGGGAGATCATCCAGGAAGCTCCGATCCAGGGGCGAGAGGGCCATTCCGTCGTCTGGACCGGAGACGAAGTCATCGTCTGGGGTGGCCGCGCGGGCGACGAACTCGCCGACGGTGCTGCCTACGATCCTCACGCGGACACGTGGCGGACCATCGCCACGCCCTCTGGATTTACCAGCCGCTACGGGCACACCGCTGTTTGGACCGGCGAGGAAATGCTCGTTACTCAGGGACGGAACGCGGCGGGCGCTGAGTCTGACGGCATGCTCTACTCTCCCGACTCCGACACCTGGCGGGCCGCTGCCGCTGCCCCCGACATCACCGATACCGTCGACCACTTCGCGTTCGATGGGGGTGCCGTGGTGCTGTCAGAGGATGCGGTTCACCAATACGACGCCGACGCCGACGACTGGTCCTGGACAGAGACCGGATTTCCGGTGGTAGACGGCGCACTGATGGCGTCAGGACAGGTCGCCTTTGTCGGTATCGACGAAGGGCGAAGTCTGAGCTTTGGGGCAGCCGACCCAGTGTCGGGGGAGTATCAGCGCCTACCGTCGCAAGGGATCCAGGAAGGGCCATGGGATCGGGCCGCTCTCGTCGCCTCTGAACAGAACGAACTCTGGTTGGTCTCGGCCCGCAGCGAGAGTGATCGCACCTATCTCCACTCACTCAGGGAAGGAGACGAAGCCTGGACCCTGGAATACGAGGACGAATCCCAATATCTCCAAGCCTCCGAAGGCCTGGGCAATCCCGCCGATACGGTGCTCCTCATCTGGGACCAGGGCGACCTCGTGTCGGTCCGGGCTGGAGCGATCGGGATCTTCGATACCGAAACCAGCACGCTCAGCACGTACCAGGCCGACAACGACGTAGCCCCCTGCCTCCTAGGGGGCTACACTGTGCTCGCCGACACGCAGCTAGTTTCCTGGTCGGGGCCGAGTTGCCGCAGTGACGCTCCGCTCAGCTATCCGGCGGAAGGACTCTCTGTGGAGCTTCCAAACTGAACCGTCCTGGGGTGCGGCAGCACATCGTGCCACGGTCACCCAACTGACACCGGTCAAGTGGGATCGGGCGCAGACCACGCACCCCTTGGAATTACTCATCCAGTGCTGTGGCCGGCAACGTTCACCTGGGTGCCCTCACACCGCGATGGGTAGCGGTCGGCCTCCCCAACGAACACCCTTCTCGCTGCGCACCCGGGCGCGTTCTCGGCGTTGGGCCGCGAGCACGTCCGGGGCGCGGGCGTTGGCGTTGCGCCACCGCAGATAGGCGTGCAGGACCCGCGACTGGACCGTGTGGTTGGGATGGTGGGAGTTGGCGATGGTGAACTGGCGCAGCGGCCCGAAGTGCGCCTCCATCGGGTTGGCCCAGGAGGCGTAGGTCGGGGTGAAGCACAACTCGACCTTGTTGCGGCGGGCCCAAGCTCGGATCTTGGGGCCTTTGTGCGCGGACAGGTTGTCCATGATCACGTAGACGGGGGCGCCGTCCGGGCGGGCGGTGCGGATCGACTTGAGCGCGGTGAGCGTGTTCGCTCCGCCCTTGCGCTGGTGGTTGATGCCCCACAGGGTGTCGGAGCCCACCGAGTAGCAGCCGTGGAAGTAGGTGATGCCGTGTGTGCGCCGGTAGGTGGCCGGTATCCGGTGCGGGCGGCGGGCCCGGGACCAGCCCGAGCCCGCGGTGGGGCGGATGCCCAGGGGGCCGAACTCGTCGAAGGCGAAGACCCGGTCGGCGAAGTGTTCCATGACGTGCTCGATGTGGTCGAGCTTGGCATCGGCCTCGGGGTCAGGCGAGTCCTTCCAGGTCGTGGTGCGCTGGAAGGTGATGCCGTGGCGGTGGAGCAGAGTCCGCAGGGTCTCGCGGCCGATGCGCAGGCCCGGCCCGGGCCGGTGGGCCAGGTAGGCGGCAAGCTTGCGCAGCGACCAGCGGGTGAAGGGCCGGCCCAGCTTGGCCGGTCGGGTCGTGGCCGTCTGGGTGACGAGTTCTTCCTCATCGGGGGTGAGCAGGCGGGGGCGGCTTCCCGCCCACTTAGGGTCCAGGCAGCCCAGTCCTTGGGTGTTGAAAGCGTGGATGACCTCGCGCACGGTCTTTTCGTCAGCGGCGACCAGGCGGGCGATGACCGGGACGGTGTTGCCGCTGGAGGAGGCCAGGATGATCATCGCCCGCCGGTAGCGGACCGTGTTGGTACTGCCCCGGCGGACGATGCGTTGCAGTTTCTGGCCCTCGGGGTCGGTGAGTCTGCGGGCTTTGAGGGGTGCGGACACCGCGGCTCCCAGGGTTGACTGCTGGTGTTGCGGTCAACCCTGGCACCGATCACTCACCCGGGTGAACTTTTCGGGCCACAGCACTAGGGCCTTCTTCAACGGCCCGACGAACCCGCCCACCTTGGAGGCCCGTTCGAGATCTTCGCGCATGCTTCGGCCCTTCCGGCGAATCGGGGGACACCAGGCCCCCATGATCCACCCCCCGCCCCTGACGCAGACAGGAGGCCCATAGTGGCCAACCCGGACACCCCACCCGATGGGTTCCCCGAGGACCCGACCGCCGCGGTGATGTTCGAGGCCCAGGAGGACTGGGCGCACACCCTGAACACGCTCGGCGGGATGGTCGAGCAGGCCCGGCGGGTCGGGTTCACCGACCCGCAGGCTCACGCGATGGTCGCGGCGACGTTCGTCCGGCAGGTCGCCCTGTCGGTGTTCGTGGGCGCCCCGGAGGACGGCGAGGAGTGAGCCCCGCCCAGACGCTCGGCCGGGCTGTTGCCGCCTGAGGAGTGCGCCGTGTTGGAGGACACCATCCACCGCGCCAACGCCAAGGTGTAACCGAACGTAGCCGGACTCCCCGTTCGGGCCTCCGATGTCGGGTCTAACCCCGCAAATCCGGAGCCCCAACCCCCCAGCGCCCCGAATCTGGTCACCCACAGCAACGAATCCCCTGGAGTCATACCCATGAGTCCCGCGCGTTCAGCCCTGTAAGCCCCAAGGCAACCCTGTGACCGTCGAGAGCCCAGTCATCAGCGGCTACGCCCGATGTGCCGGAGTGCGCTGCTGGGAACGAGCAACCGTCATCATCGCGGACGTCATGCTCTGCAACTCCCACAAGCAGACGCTACGAGCCGCGTTCGAGGGCCTTCCCGCCCCTGAACCCGCACCCCAAGAGCCCACCGCCGCACACGTCGTCTACTACATCACCTGGCGCGGCGCCGACCACATCAAGATCGGCACTTCCCAGAACCTCTGCAACCGCCTCCACCAGCTGAAGCAGAACGGGCACCGCCCCCGGCTGCTCGCGGTGGAGGAAGGCGACCACCAGCTCGAAGCGAAACGGCACCGCCAGTTCAGGGCACTCCGAAAGCCCGGCACGGAGCTGTTCCGCCCTTCGCAGGTCCTCATCGACCACATCGACAATCTGAAGCGGCACAACCCCCACTGGCGCGGAATGGCAACGTCGGCCGCGAGTGGGAGTAGCCCCAATCCCTGAGGGAGAGACCCCCATGCGCCCCGCCGACATCGACCACCGGTACAAGTACCACCCCTCCAACACCCCCGACGCCATCACCGCCCACGAGACCGTGCGCGGCGGCGCCCTCGGGTTCGCGCACCTCATCAACACCCACGTCCCGGACGGAGCGGACAAAAACCTCGCCTTCAACGCCCTGGACGATGTCCTGTTCCGCGCGAACTCCGGGATCGCCCGAGGAGGACGGCCGGACCTGTGCAGCCCCCGCATCCGCACCAAGACCTGCGGCCTAGACGAGGCCAACGACGGGTGACATCTCGGCCTGACAGTGGTTCGTCGTGGCCCGCTCGGGCTACCGGGACTTGCGCGAATTCCGCTCCAAGACCCAGACGTAGTACCACTTGTCATGGCGCAGTGACTTGGGATGGTTCTCAGCAGCGGCCTGGATGATGCCCCAGATTCCACCCGCTCCGGCAGCGACACCGACAAGCTTCAGCACCTCCTCCAACGCCGGTCCGTAGACCGCCGCCAGGGAAGCCCCCACTGTTCCGAGCGTGGCTCCGGTGACGGCGAGAGCTTGCTTGCGTCGTGCCGTCACGATTTGTGCCTCGATTGACCGTACACCGTCCGCAATTTGCTCGCCGATCTTTGCGATCTCGCGTTCGGATTGGACGGCGTTGATTGCGCTGTCCACGTCGATCAGGCTCTGTCGCAGGAACCCGCGGAAACCTGTGTAGGACTCGAATTCCTCGACTGTGATCTTGCTGAAGTCCCGCAGCCGGGTCGTCTGAAGGAAAGGTAGTTCAATGCGGAGTATTTCCCGAACTAAGTGTGACTTGAGGGGCTCTGTGTCCGACTCGCCGACTGCTCTGCCATTTTTGACGAGTAGATCGACAAGGGATGGGATGCGTTGCAGGGGGCTCACGGAGGAAGATGTTCTATTTTCGACGCCGAAGTGTTCGTAGTCGTCATAAATATCTTCTTCACGAGTCAGATATGTAGGGAGGTACCAGGCGATGCCTGCTTTGAGTAGGGGCTCGCTTTCTAATATCCAGCCTCCGAGCAGGTCCATGTCTGGGCATTGAATAAGAAGCTGGGTTCTTTCATCTATTCTTCCGCCGTAGCCCATAACATCTGTGTTTACTGAGTGCGGTAGAAATTTGCTTCTTGACTTGATTATTCCTACGGGCTGAGGATTTCTTGTTTGATGTGAGAGTAGGAGTGTGTCAGTTACGAGTGTGCTCCGCATGGTTAAGGTCGCCAGGGAAGCGTCAGAAGTGCCAAGGCCCACATGGAACTTCGACCGCGTGAAACGTTTTTGGTCCACAAGTGCTCTCTGTCGCTTGTTGAACAGATGGAGTGCATAGTGGCGCGCGGCCACGGCGGGGTTGTCTTTCGCGCCTTGCGGGAGTGTCTGGAAGTAACTTCGCATGTGCTTGGCGACAACATGGTTCTGTGTTGCGCTATGGCTGCGGAACATGACCCAACCCTACCCAATGTTCTAATTAAGCGGAGACTGTCTAGATATCCGTTCATCCTCTCAGGAGACGGTTGGGACTAGGGATCCTTGTGTTGGTTCACCCAGGCGTTCACGGCCTCCACCCCCGGAAGGACACCCCGTGACCGACCACCCCACGGTGCCCGCCGCGTGGCGCACCCCCGGACTCCCCGCTGAACAGGTGCCGCTCGGCCCTCGGTTTCCCATGATCAGAGTCCAACAGGCGGACGGCATCACCAGGTATTGGCACGTCGATCCCACCAGCGTCGAGTGCACCCCCGAGAACGGGCTCCGTATCACCGCCTACGACGCCGCCCCGCAACCAGACGGTGTGGGAGAGGGAGGCGCCCCGGCGTGGGCCCCGACCAGGCCCCGGCCGAGGTCGGCCCGAAGGTCACCGTGATCCTCCCGAACACCCCGAGCATCGGCCCGTTCGTCCTCACCGAGAGAGACGGCTGATGGCCGAGGTGTTCATCGCCCCGCTGGGCGCCGACCCCGAGGAGCCTGGGTGGTCATGGCTCGGCACCACCAACGGCGCTGTCTCGGAGGTGGCCGAGCCCGCGGACACGACCCCGCTCGCCGACTTTGGCACGCTCACCGCCGAGTTCAAGGGCGACCCGGTGGCCTTGGTCTTTCCGGAGCCCGAACCCCGACAGAAGTACCGGGTCCGCTACGAACGCCCCGGGCGGCCACCCCTGTACGGCACCCTCGCCGCTCACACCTTCGACTCGGCCACCGGCCGGTGCGAAGTGGAGGTGGAGCTGGCCCCGGAGTGCATGCGCGACGAGCTGGCGAAGCTGTGGGGCGACCCGGCAACCGAGCCCCCCGACGCGCCGAGCGTCCAGCAGGCGCCGGCGTTCACCCCTCAACGGATCGCCGACATGTTCGACATCCCCCTGCACCTCATCACCCTGAGGAGACCAACCCCTGATGGCCCGACTCCGAACCCTCAACGTGGACACAAAGAGCGGCCGGGAAGACATCCTGGTCCTCGACCACCTAACCGAGGAAGAACTGGCTGGACGCCTCGACCTGGTGACCACGGTCCGGAAGGCTGTGACAACCCCGGCAATCATCGCGTTCCCGTTCCCTGTGACCCTGCCCGACGACGACCCGCCGCCCGCGAACCCGCCCACGGACAACCCCACCCGCGGAGAAGTGCTGTCCGGACGGGCCCTGGCGTGGAAGACCCTTGCCCTGCGTCTCCTCGAGGTCCGGCACGCCCCATCGGGTACCTGGTGCAGGTGGGCCGGGCGCTCCCCGCCCACACGATGACCATCGTTGGTGACGTGGCGACCCTCCGCTTGACGGGAGGCGACTCCTGATGGGCAAGCTCACCGCCCCCATGACCGTGTACGTCAAGGTTGGCCGGGGCCGCCGCCACAAGCTCGGCACCGCCACCATCGACCTGCCCGTGAAGCTCGACCCGGAAGGGCTGGGTACGCTCGGCCCTCTGGCCGGTCCGATCGCGGACGGGTTGCGTGGTGCCGCGTCGGAGCTGACGGGGGAGCCGGATTGGAAGCATCTGGCGCTTACCCTCGCATGGTCCATGGCGTTGAAGGGCCCGCAGGCGTACACGACCGATGAGGACGACTACCCGGACGTGCCCGTCAGGTGACGGACAACGGCGACGGGTCGGTCACCTACGAGTGGGGGGTGCGTGAGCCGCCGCGAAGACGCCCAATTCGGCCTCACCATGGCAACTTGCTACCTCGGGGCCTTCACTGCGATCTCTCTCCTCAGCGGCGACTGGATGTACCTTGTGCTCGGGCTCCTCCGGGCTCTGGTCGCGGCCCCGCTGATGTTCGGCGTCGGCTTCGTGGTGTACAAGCTCTCTTCAGCTGGGTGTTTCGGGTAGACCGATCAACGCCCCCGGGCTCCTCGCATGCGGTCCCTGCCGGGAAGCTACGGCAGGGGCGGAAGTTGGTTCACGAAGTAGCCGATAAGACCTCCTAGTATGCAGCCGAAGATCGTCCAGAACAGGGCTACTCCGTGGTCCTCAAACAGGCGCTCACGGAACGGCGGGTCCTCGGCATAGGTGGCATTTACTATCTTGGTTTTTGTTTCCTGGTAGACCAAGGGAATCCAGGAGGTGAGCCCCAAGGACGCGAGGGCTGCGAGCAAGGTGCTCAGTAGTGCCACGCGGCCGTCTGTGCCTGCGATAATCATCCATGTGGCGACCGTGGCTGCTACCACGAGGTTAAAGAGCTGAGAGATGACCATCCGCATCCAGAAAGGGATGTTGCGCCTTCTATGCTCGCCCAGCTCGCTTTTTAGGGTTGCGGCTAACCCTCGGAGTTCGTTGTTAGCGCCGTGGATGCGTATGTAGCTGATATATTTCGTAGAAAGTGAGAGCCCGATACTTGGAAAGGGGCGTTCATTGCTCGCGTTGATGTCCACCGATGTGATTGGCTCTCGAACGGTTCGGGCTACCTCTTCCCAGCCGCTTGCATCAGTGAACTTGAACTTGTCGTTGACCTTCACTTCGACAGGGCCATGCTGGGACAGGATTTCGCTCGCCCTTACAAGGTCTTCGCGATGCAGTGAAAGTGGATCTAGCTCGATTCTCTCGAAGCTCGATTCAACTCGTTCAAGTGGCATGTCAGAAGTATGCACCACGACGCGGACACAACAGACAGAACAAGGTGACCGGGTGGCCGCTACTGGCCAACCTGCTCCACCAACCACATCGGTCCCGCTACCTTCCTCCAGGTGGACCTCACCCTCACCGACGCCTGGGCCCTGTGGTGGTCCGGCCAGCAGCTCACCGCCACACCCTGTACGGGGCGCCTGTGTGGTGGCTCGGCCGCGCCGGAAGACTCCTGGCGTTCCTGGCCGGGTGCACCATCGTCTTGGACATCATCGGGTCCGAGCGCATCACTGCGTGGGGGGTGAGTCTCCAAGGCAAGACAGCGGAGGTCAGGCTCTACGCAGTTGGACTTGCTAGTGGTGGCTCCTTCGCCGTCTTTGAGGTGAGCGGACTCAACGATGTGGTAGCGCGAGCATGGCCGTGGCCGGGTGACCTTGTTGTTGCTCGGGTCCTCTTCTTCATCGTGGCGGTCGCTCTTGCGCTGGGGATCGAACGCTTCGCAGGGCCGGCCGTTGTGGGGGTTGGCCGCCTACTCGCCCGGCCTCGGTTCGAGTGGTGGCTGCGGGTCATCGCGGCCCCGTTGTTCTTCATCGGGTTCGTCCTGGACTACCTCGCGTCGTGACCAACCGGCCCACTCCGCAGTGCGCATTCGAGAGCGTTAGTCCCGCTCCCAAATCACCTGCACCTGTCCGCGCTTCTTTGAGACAGAAGCGCCATACGCACCACCGACCACAGTACCGATGGGGCCCCAGAAGAGGGTTCCGAGAAGAGCACCGTTGACCACCGGGGTCGCCGACGTGCGATCCGCATCCTTCTCCTGCTGCTGGATACGCCACCCCTGCGCGATCATCCTCTTTGCGTCCTTCTCGAACGCACGCCGGTCCTTGTACACCGAAACCCGCAGAGTCTCCCGTGGCGGAACCAGCCCAGCAGGATCGAACCCCACCGCTTCCTCAGCAGCCGTCACCGACCCGTGCTCAGCGATAAGGCCCACCAGCTTCTTGCCAGCAGCCCCGGACTCCAACGGGTCCTGTAGCTCGCCCGCAGCAATTGACTCTTCCAGTTTCGGCTTTGGGCTTGCCGGCGTCTCCAGGAGAGGCTTCCACCGGAACCCGGTGTAGTACCACTTCTCGTCGTCGGATATCACGGCTTTGCCGATGGTCATTCGTGCCATGACAGCCCCCTAAGCGTGCCCCTACTTGGTAAGACGCTGTAGGCGCACCAGCGGTTGTGTGGAGGTGAATGTGCCTGCCCGCCCCTCTCAACCATGCAAGACCCCCGGGTGCTCGGGGAAGGCCCGCCCCGGCAAACCCACCTGCCCGAACTGCCGCACCCGAGCGAACCGCGATCTGAGACAGCGCCGCGGCCACTCCACCGTGCAGGGGTACGGGCACGCCCACCGGACACGGTTCCGGCCCGGGGTGCTCAAGCGTGACCGCCAGTGCCGCATCTGTAAGAAGGCTGAGGCGGAGGAAGCCGACCACTGGCCGCTGGACCGTAAGACGCTGATCGCGATGGGGTTGGACCCCAACGACCCCTCATACGGCCGCGGTCTCTGCCACACCTGCCACTCGTCGGAGACCGCCCGGTTCCAGCCGGGGGGTTGGTACAGGGACGCCCCCTGGTAGGGGCACCCCCACCGCCCCCAGGGGCACTTGCCCCCCCGGCCCCACCCCTGGGGAACACCACCCCAACCCCCACCGGGGGAGCATTCACCGGAGGGAGGCACCGTGCGCTACCCCTGCCCCACACCCGGCTGCCCCCGACACACCACCTCCCGCACCACCCGATGCGACCAGTGCACCCGCCGCAACAGCAAGGCGCACCGCATCACGCTGGTGTGCGGCCCACCATGCGCAGGCAAGAACACCTGGGTGGCAGAGCACGCCCAACCCGGCGACCTGGTCGTGGACCTCGACGCCCTCTACCACGCGATCAACGCCCACCCCACCCGGGACGACCACGACCAACCCCCAGCCCTGACCCCGTTCGCCCTCGACGCACGGGACGCCATCCTCCACCGACTCCTGCACGGTGACCACAACCTGCGCGCCGCCTGGATCATCCACTCCGCACCCAACCCAGCGACGCGAGGCGAGTGGAAGCAACGCGGAGCGCGAATAGTGATGATCAACGCCGACCAGGACACGCTCACCCGCAGGGCACAGGCACACCGACCCGCCGCATGGGCCGACCACATCCGGGATTGGCACCGCCTCTACCGGCCCGGCCACGTCGACCAGCACATCACCACCGGGTGAACCCCTTCCACCACCCCGACCGCCTCCCGCATACGCACAGGTCAGAGCCCGCACACCCCTATGGCCCCCACCAGGGGGTAGGGGCGTCGCAATCCCCTGACCTGCGGTTATGCGCGGGCGCGCGGGTGACTCGCCGTTGACGCCGCAGAGTTTTCCGAACTGTTCCCATCGCCGCAGGTCAGCGCGTTCCCGCCCCTGCGCTATCGGCTTGCCCTGAGACGGCCCTGGACGGAGCGGAGGTGAACACATGGGAGACCGTGGCCCCCGCCCCAAACCCTCAGCCCAGAAGGCCCTCGAAGGCGACACGCGCGGCCTCAACGAAGACGAGCCGGCGCCCTCCGCCCAACCCGTCGAAGCCCCCGCCTGGCTCGTCGCCCTCGACGTCGACCCCGAGCCCGGCACCGAAACCGCCCTCGACGTCTGGCGGCAACTCGCCCCCGACCTGGAGAAGACCGGCGTCCTCACCCCCTGGGACGTGGACGAGTTCGCCGTGTTCTGCGACGCGGTCATCAACCACCGCCGGGCCTCGGAAGAAGTCCAGCGGCACGGCCTACTCGTGTACGGCGCGAAGGGCAACCTGGTCAAGAACCCGGCAGCCCAGATGGCACGCGACTACGCCGACCTCATGGTCAAGATCGGCGCCCGGTTCGGTCTCAGTCCCAGCGACCGCGCCGGCCTGAAGGTCGAGCGGGGGTCCGAGAGCGGTGACGACTACTTCTGACCCCGGCGTCGAGCAGGACCAGGAGCGCACCGAACCCGGGGTGTGCGGGTGGACTCACCGCGGCCACTCGTGCGAGGAGGTCGGCGACCACTTCTGTGTGCCGCGCGCCGACCACGCCGAAGGGTTCTTCGCGAACATCCTCGTGCACACGAAGGGCCGGTACGCGCGCAAGCCGTTCGTCCTCACCCCGTGGCAGCGCGACGACATCGTTCGGTCGCTGTTCGGCGAGGTGGTGTGGTCCGACGAGATCGATGAGTACGTGCGCCGGTACCGGATCGCGTGGATCGAGCTGGGCCGGAAGAACGGCAAGTCGGAGATCCTGGCGGGGATCATGCTGTACCTGCTCGTTGCTGACGGGGAGGAGTCCGCGGAGCTGTACGGTGCGGCCCGTGACCGCGATCAGGCGGCTCTGGTGTTCGACGTCGCCGCGCAGATGGTCAGGCTCAGCCCGAAGCTGTCGCGGCGTGTGCAGGTCAAGGACGCCAACAAGCGGCTCGTCTACAAGAAGACCAACAGCTACTACCAGGTGATCGCCGCTGACGCTCAGGGTGCCCTCGGCTCCAACCCTCACGGTGTGGCAGCCGACGAGATCCTGGCGTGGCGCAACCGGTCCATGTGGGACGCGCTCCGCACCGGCATGGGCTCGGGCGCGCGCAAGCAGCCGCTCATGGCCGCGGCCACCACCGCAGGCGACAACCCCAACTCGTTCGCGGCGAACATGCACAACGAGATGGTGCGCGTCCAGGACGACCCGGCCCGTGCCCCGCACATCTTCACGTTCATCCGCAACGCCCCGGCCGACGCGGACCCGTGGGACGAGAAGCACTGGTTCCACGCCAACCCTGCCCTGGGCGACTTCCTCAGCTTGAAGTCCATGCGCGAGGAAGCGCTGGAAGCCCGCAACGACCCGACCGCCGAGCAGGCGTTCAAGCAGTTCCGCCTCAACATGTGGGTGCGGGCCGCCACGCGGTGGATGCCCATGCCCCTGTATGTGGCGTCGGCGGGGGAGCTTTGGTCCAGCCCCGAGGACGGGCGGGCTGTGCTGCTCGGCCGCACTGCCTATGGCGGCCTCGACCTCAGCGCGAAGTTCGACCTGACCGCCTGGTGTCTGCTGTTCGAGCCCGAAGAGGCCGGCGGGCCGGTGGACGTCATGTGGCGGTTCTGGGCCACTGAGGAATCGTTGGTGCGGTTGGACAAGGCCAATGACAACCTGCCTTCCCAGTGGGCGGCTGGCGGGTGGCTGTCCGTGCACGACGGCGGCCTGCTCGACTACGAACGCATCTACGACGACATCGGGGAAGACGGCAACGACTTCGCCATCCGTGCGGTGCATGCCGACGAGTTCAGCATGTGGCCGGTGCTCAACAAGGTCGGCGACCTCACCGGGCTCGACCCGGAGGAGGGCGAGATCACCGCGTACAAGAACACCTACGACCGCATGACCCCAGGGTTGAACGAGGTCATGGCGCTCGTGAAAACGGCACGGTTCGCCACCCACGGCAACCCGGTCGCGGCGTGGTGCTTCGACGCCGTCGAGGTCCGCCACGCCTCCTATAACGTCGACCTGATCCGCCCGAATAAACCCGACCGGGGCCGTGCCGGGTACCGCATCGACGGTGTCCCCACGGCAGCGATGGCCGCGAACGCGATGGTTCTCAACGCCGACACCGACACCGGCGTGGTGTCCGCCTACGAAAACCGCGGCCTCACCATCGCATGATGTTCCATGTTCGTCCAAATCTCTTTCCTTCTACCTTGACTCGGCTGCTCGGGAGAGTGACGAGAACTGATTCTTCAAGGTCTGTGTCCACCAATGAGTTCACAATAGATATCTTTGGTCGGCCTGAGGTAAGAATATTGAACGTCAATGATGCTCCAACTTGAAGAAGTATCGGTCCAACGGTCATTTCGGCGGTTCCCGGTTTGATCTTTCCGGTGCCTGCCTCGCCAGCGATAGTCATGCTGGCTTTAATTTCCTCCGTGTTGTCTCTCTGTCCGTCCATTACAACATCACGTGCGTAGTCCACTTTGTCAAAAACAAACCTGAGGGGCTTTCCACTGTCGAAGTGGGAGCTGGTGATATCGCGTGGGCCAACGTTGGATAGCTGTAAAGTGACAATGTGGGGTTCGTGGATGGTCCTCCCGTTTACTCTTACTTCGATGTTTCCTCCGCTTGGTGTTCGGATTTCCTCTACGGAAATAAGGGGGGTCAAAGAATATTGGAAGGCTAGTTTGTTTCTCCTGGTGCCCCAGTGGCGTGCTGCAAAAACGGATACCGGGATGGCCACGGTTGCCGCCGCTGCACTAACGCACGCAAGCCAGTTCTGAACGATCCACTCACCCATGTCCCGATTCTGGCGCATCGCTGCCGTGGGCGCACCCCCTTCAACCGAGAAAGGAGGTGGCCCGCGTGTTCGCATGGCTTCGCCTGCTCCTCCGCCGTGAGGTCGTCATCAACCTGCACGACGGCACCGGCTTCCGAGGGGTCCTCTACCGCAAGGCCGGGCACCTCGTGGAACTCCGCAACGCCGAACGCCTCGAACCCGGCCGTAACCCGGTCGGCTGCGACGGCGCGGTCATCATCGAACGCCGCGAGATCCAGTTCTGGCAGGTGATCCGCCCGTGAGCCTCATCGTGTCCGGCGGCCAGCTCGAACACATCCGCGACCACGGCGGGTACACGCTCCCCCCGGCGATGCAGCTCGGCAACACCTGGGTGGAGTACGGGCACATCTTCGACGCCCAACCGCAGGTGCAGACCGTCATCACGTTCCTGGCCCGCAATATCGCGTCCCTGACGTTGCATGCCTACGAGCGCCGGTCCGACACCGACCGGGGGCGTCTCACCGATCACCCACTCCCGCGCCTGCTACGCACCCCGCTGCCCGGCCGGAAGCTCACCCGCTACCAGCTCCTCTTCCGGATCGTCGCGGACCGAGCCATCTACGACGACGCTTTCATCGCCAAGATCCGCGACACCAACGGGAAGGTCATCGGTCTGCTGCCGGTACCCCGCCCATGGGTCACCGCCGACCAGGGGTCATGGATCGAACCCGGCGGGTACTGGGTGGCCGGGTCCGTGTGGGTGCCCGCTGAGGACATGATCCACCTGCACGGGTACGCCGTCGAGTCCCTGTGGCACGGCACCTCACCCATGGCCGCGTTGAAGGGCATCCTCCAAGAGGAGTACGAAGCCAACAAGCACCGGCAGCAGATGTGGCGCAACGGCGCCCGCATCTCGGGTGTCATCGAACGCCCCGCCCCGAAGAACCCCCGCGACGGCTGGTCAGACACCGCCCGCGAGCGGTTCAAGCGGGAGTTCCGCGACCTGTACGGCGGCGACGGGGCCGACGCCGGCGGGGTGCCGATCCTCGAGGACGGCATGAAGTACGTCCCGGCCGGGTTGGACCCCAAGTCGGCGCAGTACATCGAGGCCCGGAAGTTGACCAGGGAAGAGGTCGCGGCGGCCTACCACATCCCGCCGCCGCTGGTCGGCATCCTCGACCACGCCACGTTCTCCAACATCCGCGAGCAGCACAAACAGCTGTACCAGGACACGTTGGGCCCGTGGCTGGTCGACATTGACGAGTCCTTCGAGATCCAGCTCGTGCCCGAACTCGCGGACCCCGACCTGGTGTACCTCGAGTTCGACATCCGGGAGAAGATCCAGGGCAGCTTCGAGGAGCGCGCCGCCGCCGGGTCGACCGCTGTGGGCGGCCCGTGGATGACCCGCAACGAACAGCGCGCCCTGGACAACCTGCCCGCGATCGAGGGCGGCGACGAGCTGATCACCCCGCTCAACGTCACCCAGGGCGGACAGGCTTCCCCCCGCGCTTCGGCTCCGCCCCCGTACCCGGCCAAGGCCCTCACGAAGACCCGAACGGTGCACCTCAAGGCCGCACCACCGGAGCGGGCCGTGGACCAGGCCGGTAAGGAACTCGCCCGGTTCTTCGACCGGCAGGGCCGCGCCCTCTCCTCTCTCCTCGGCGCGGCGAAGGCCCGCGGTGCCCTCACCAAGGAGTCCGCGGCCTCGGTGAACTGGGACCGGTGGGAAGGCGAACTAGCCATGGTCCTGACCCAGGTCAACCTGTCCACCGCCGCATCCTCGGCGCGCGCCGCCCTGGAGGAGATGGGCGAAGACCCCGCCGACTACGACCCGGCCGACACCGCCGAGTGGCTGATGGACAACGCGGCCGGCCAGGCGCGCGCGGCCACGGACACCTCCCGGGTCCAGGTCGAGGAAGCGTTGGACGCCGACGACCCACCGGAGGCGTTGAAGGCCCTGTTCGCGACGTGGGCTGCCTCCCGCGCCGCCGAGCTGGCGTCCCGTCAGGCCCACCACGTGGCCGGTTACACGTCGGTCGTGGAAGCCCGGAAGGTGTTCGGTGACTCCGCCCGCAAAACCTGGCGGACCACGTCCCGTAACCCCAGGTCAACGCACGCGCGCATGAACGGTCAGACCGTGCCGATCGACGGCAAGTTCTCCAACGGTGGCCGGTGGCCGGGCGACTCGATCCTGCCCGCGCGCGAGTCCGCGAAGTGCAAATGCATGTTGTCGATCACCGGCGTCCCCGAATCAGTAGACGACCCCGGCGCGACGCCGGATGAGGAGTGACCCATGACGATGCGCACGAAGAGTGTGCCCGTCCAGATCAAGGCCGCGGGGGAGCACGAAGGCACCGACGACGGTGTCGTTGAAGCCATCGTCGCGAGCTACGACAAGGACAGCGTCGGCGACAAGATCGCCCCCGGCGCGTTCGAGAAGACTCTGGGGGAGTGGGCGGAGTCCAAGGACCCGATCCCGTTCATCTGGTCGCATGACTGGTCGAACCCCGACGCGCACATCGGTGTGATCGAGGAGGCCAAGGAGACCCCGGAGGGGCTGTGGATCAAGGCCCGCGTGGACCTGGAGGAGCCGTTCGCCGCGAAGGTGTACAGGCTGTTGAAGGGCCGCAGGGTCAAGCAGTTCTCGTTCGGCTACGAGGTCGGTGAGGGCGCCTACGTCGACCTGAAGAACGACGACGGTTCCCGCACGGGCTACTACGAGCTGCGGGAGCTGAAGCTGTTCGAGGCGGGTCCGTGCCTGGTCGGCGCGAACCAGGCGACGTCTCTGGAGCCGGTGAAGACCACCCCGGCAAGTCTGTCGGAGGAGCGGGTCCGCGCGATCGTCGCTGAGGCCCCTGGCCGAGAAGCCCACCGTCCCGGAGCCCGCGGCCACTCCCGCCCCGGAACCCGAGCCCGCCCCGGAGGTCACCACGGGCCTGGAGTTGGCGGATGAGCTGGTCATCGACACCCGTTCCCGCCGCAAGTCGGTCCGGTTGAACGGGGTCCGCGCCTATCAGCACCTTGCGGATCCGGGGTCGACGCTGTGGCCGCTTCCGACGGGGGAGAACACGGGGGATGTGACGCCGTTCGGGATGGGGGAGGAGTCCCGGCTGATCCTGCGGTACACGCCGCTCGCTGCGACTGTGTGAGCTCTGGCGTTCAAAAAGGTGGGCACATGGAGCAGTCATGATCGAGGGGTGTGCTCACGAATGTCCGCCCTTCATTAGTGATTCGTGTGGTTCCTGGCATGCCATGGAAGAACCAATCCACGTGTATTTCCCATTCCACGGCGTGGCCTATAGGAGGGCGGAGGGTGTCCAACTGAAGGCGAGTTGCTGTCTCGTTCTCTACTTCGATTGGAATGAGTACATTCTCGGTGGGGATGAATTTCTCCTTTCCTGGATCTAGTTGTACCTCGAACAGCAGATGTGTGTAGCTGTAGAAGTGTGGTGCGCAGCCTTCGGCTGGGTGCTCCGTGTGCCTGGAAATGATCCGAGGTTTGAGCGACTGAATGTAAACAGGAGTGCCAAGCCTGCTTTTTAGAGAGATATCTACGGAGTTATTAACAAAACCGTATTTTCTTTGGACTTCTATTAAGAATGGATTTCCCTCTTCCCTCTTGGTGGTGTTGTGGAAGTGTATGCTCTGAATCGTGTGCGCCTGGACGCTTGCGCCTTCGATTGTTCCATTGATGTTATTTGATGTGTCGGGAGTGTGGGGTTCATTCAAAGTAGCTTCTCCGCTCATGGATGCCTGAAAGTGAGGATACCGTGAATGCGTGGACGATCAGAGTGCGGGACTCGAACCGGCGCATGATCGGCGAGATCGATGACGAGCAAGAGCTGGAGATCCGCGCCACCTCGCCCACGGGGCCTGGAAGATCTTTGTGGACGCCGACACCGACAGCGCCGCCGCCCTCCTCCAAGAAGGCAACGGCATCGTCTTCGACATCAACGGCCGCACCGTGTTCTCCGGCCCCACCATCACCTCAGCGGAGCGGTTCACCGACCTGCACGAGCACACGTTCTCCCTCGGCGCCGACGCGAACCTGGGGTGGCGGGTGTTGCAGAACGGCACCGTGTTGGAGTTCGGGATGCACGAGCCCCGTGGCCTCACCCAGGAGATGGGGTTCTCCGTAGAGCTCGGCAACCTGGACACCTACACCTACGAGCTGACCCCACCGGAGGTCACCCACCTGGTCATCGGCGCTGGCGGGGACCCGCCAGATCACCGGCCTGCCCGTGCGGTGAGGAAGGGGGCCGTCGCGGCGCCCCATCCGTCCGGTGCGCGGGCATGGAGCGAGTCCGTGCCGCGTACCGGGCGCAGACCCTGCGGTGACGGAGCGGAGCCGACCCGGTCGGGTCCCGTGCCGCCGTTGTGAACAGGAAGGACGCGGGTCGGCGGGGGCGCCGTGTGTGGGATCCTGGGGCGACGACTTCTGGTGATCGGGCCGCGTGACGACGTCCGGCCCGGCCGGACGCCGCTCCCGCCCGGGAACAGGGCCGTCGCACGCCGGACGGGAACGGTCCCGTCCGACCGATGCCTCAGGAGCACCATCCGTGAACGGAAGACGCCGCCGCCAGTTCCTGGCCGCCCTCGAACCCATGCTCGAACCCGGGGAGCGGGTCGAGGTGACGACCATCATCAACCTCAGCACGGTGTCCGTGGGACGCACGGCCGCCTTCGCCGCGGCTTCGACGATCATGAGCGGCGGGATGGCCGTGATCCCGGTCCCGACCCCGATGTACCTGGCGATGACCGACCGCCGCCTGTCGATCTTCGAGGCCGACCCCATGTTCTCCAAGCCGCGCGGGCACGTCGTGACGCTGGCCCGGGCGGGCCTGGTCCGCTCGTCGATCAGGGAACGCGTGATCAACTCGTCCTTCGTCGTCTCCGCGCCGGGTGAGGAGCAGGGCCTGCGGCTCGTCTTCCCGCTCCTGGGCCGCAAGGAGCGCGACCTCGTGGCCGCCGCCCTGCCCGAGGCCGTCTGACGGCACCGGCCGCCGCGGCCGTGCCTGCCCGAACGCCGGGGCGGGCGCGGCCACGGCCCGCCCGCCCGCCCGTCCCGGTGCCCTGCTTCTGCGCCCGGGGCGGGCGCTAGGCCGTTCGGGGGGAGAGCAGGCGCAGGGCCGCGTCGGCGGCCAGGTCCTCGGCCTCGGCGGGGACGCCGCCGCCCTGGAGCAGGTGGCGCCGGACCAGGGCGAGGGGCAGGTCGACCACGGCCGTCCGGACGCGTTCCAGCGCGGCCTCCGCCGTCTCCTGCGGTTCGCGCAGCTCTCGTGCGAGCCGTGCCAGCAGTGTCCCGACCTCGGCGTTGGCCGTGCGCAGCAGCTCACGGTCGGCCTCGGGCCAGTGGGCCTCGTCGAAGTCCGCCGGGCGGTGCAGCAGGACCCGTGCGGCGTCCGGGCGGGCACGGCTCCAGGCCAGGACGTGGCGCGCGGTCGCCTCGGCCGCGGCCGCCGGGGGACCGGCGGTCAGCGTTCGGCGGCACCCGGCCTGGAAGTCGGTGACGGCGTGCGTCCACACGGCCGCCAGCAGGGCGGGGCGCCCGCTGAAGCGGTGGTAGAGCGATCCGCTGGGTGCCCCGGTCGCACGGGCCAGCGCGGCCATCGTCACCGCGGGCGGGCCGCCCTCCGCGGCCAGGCCGATCGCGGCCGTCACCAGGTCCTCGGTCCGAAACCGTGCGGGTCTTCCCATGTTCTGGAGACTATGCTCTACTTTGTTTTAGAGAGAAGCCTCTAAAAATGGAGCAGCCATGCCCGTGTACAACACGCACGAACGCCGCCTGGACGCCTCTCCCGACGAGGTGGGGGCCCTGCTCGACACCCTGGCCACGGACGACGACCGGCTCTGGCCGCACGGCTCCTGGCCCGCCGTGTTCCTGGACGGCCCGATCGCGGTCGGCGCCGCCGGCGGGCACGGGCCCGTCCGCTACACGGTGGAGGAGTACGTCCCCGGCCGCAGGCTGCGCCTGCGCTTCGGAGCCCCGAGGGGCTTCGACGGCTTCCACGAGTTCACCGTCCGCCCCGATCCCTCCGGCGGTACCGTTCTGGCGCACCTGCTGGCCATGCGCACGCACGGACCGGCCGTGGTGAGCTGGCCCCTGGTCTTCCGCCCGCTGCACGACGCCCTGCTGGAGGACCTGCTGGACCGGGCCGAGCACGCGGTCGGGGCGCGAGTGCGCACGCCCGCGCGCTGGAACGCCTGGGTCCGCCTGCTCCGAGTCGTACTGAGGCGCGTCCCGCGGACCTCCGCTGCGGCCCGGACCTCCCCGGCGCCGCGATCGCCCTCGGCCGGTTGACCCGCCCGCCGCCCGCGGTTCGCTGCCGCCGGTCCCTGACCGCGGATCGTCGGCCCTGTCCGGGGACCACCGACCAAGCTCAGTCGTCGGGGCGGGCGTCCGCCGCCCGCCCGGAGATCCGCCGTCCGCCGGTCGGCCCCGCCCGCCATCCGCCGTCCGCCCGGCCGGACGGGAGCCGTTCCGAGGCGCCCCCTAGGCTGGACGCATGGACCTCGAACCGGGCAACGGCGCCCCCACGATCACCATCCCCACCGGCTACAACGGACCCGACGGGTCGGGCAACGGCGGCTACAGCGCCGGACTGCTCGCGGCCCGCCTGAGCACGGTGGGCGGGCCCGCCGTGCGGGTCACCCTGCGGACCCCGCCGCCCCTGGACCACCCGTTGACCGTCGAGCAAGGCCCCGGTTCCGGGCTGCGCCTGACCGACCCCGCCCTCACCGACAAGGGCCACCTGGTCGCCGAGGCGGAGACGGCCGACCTCCCCGAGGAACCGGCCGTGCCCGGCGGCCCGGTCGGGGCGGCCGAGGCCCGCGAGGCCGAGACCCGCTACCCCGGACTGGTCGAGCACCCCTTCCCGCGCTGCTACAGCTGCGGCCCCGAACGCGCCGAGGGCGACGGGCTGCGCCTGTTCGCGGGGCAGGTGCGCCCCGGGCACGGGCCCGACGCGGTGGGCCGCACCGTGGCCTGCACCTGGACACCGACCCCCTCGGTGGACGACGGGTCCGGCAACGCCGCCTTCCCCGAGATCTGGGCCGCGCTGGACTGCCCCGGCGGCTGGTCCTCCGACGTCATCGGCCGCCCCTCCGTCCTGGGCCGGTTCACCGCCCAGGTCCTCGCCGCGCCGCGCGTGGGCCGCGCCCACGTGGTGATGGGGCACCTGCACGGGATCGAGGGCCGCAAGGTCCGCACCGGCACCACCCTGCACGACGAGGACGGGAACCTGCTGGCGCGGGCCTGGGCCACCTGGATCACGATCCAGCGCTGACCACCGCGCTCCTGGCCCGAACCGCTACCGTGGACCCTTGTGGCCATGGAGAACTCGCACCCAGTCGCCCCGACCGACAGCGGACCCCCGCGACCGGACTCCGCCCTGACCCGCAGGGGTCGGGGCGGTCGCGGGCGCGACCCCGAACGGCGCCGTGCCATCCTCGACGCCGCCGACCGGGTGATCCAGCGCGACGGCCCCGACGCCTCGATGCTGGCGATCGCCGCCGAGGCGGGCATCAGCAAGCCCATCCTCTACCGCCACTTCGGCGACAAGGGCGGGCTCTACCGCGCCCTGGCCGGGCGGCACGTCGACCCCCTCATCGAGCGCATCCGCGCGGAGCTGCACGAGCACACCGAGTTCGAGGTGCGTGCCCGGGCCACCGTCGGCGCCTACCTGTCGATGATCTCGCAGAACCTCAACCTGTACCGCTTCCTCATGGACCGCGCCACGTCCGAGGACTCCCGCACCCGCAGCGACCTGGGCATGATGGTGCGGCGCCTGGGCGAGGAACTGGCCGACCAACTCGTCACCGAACAGCGGATCACCGCGCGCGTGCGCGCCCAGATCGTCGCCCACGCGGTGGTGGGCATGGTCCAGGCCGCGGGGGAGTGGTGGCTGGAGCACCCCGAGGTCGACGAGGCGGAGATCATCGACGACCTCACCCTCGCTGTCGTGGGCGCCATCCGCGGCACGGGCTGAATCGGCGGATTCCCCACCGAAACGACTTGACCTGGAGCGCACTCCAGGTCCCATGCTTACGGACATGGACTACTACACGCCCGGTCAGATGGCCGAGCGGTTCGACCTCACCCTGGACACCCTGCGCTACTACGAGAAGGCGGGGCTGCTGCGCCAGGTGGAGCGCGCTCCCAGCGGCCACCGGCGCTACAGGGCCGACGACGCCGAACTGCTCCACCTCATCCGCTGCCTGCGTGACACGGACATGCCCATCGCCCGGCTCCGCGAGTTCGCCGAACTCGTCCGCGCCGGCGACCACACCATCCCCGAGCGCGTCGAGGTGCTCCAGAGCCACCAGCGGCGGCTCGACGAGCACATCGCCGAGCTGCGCGTCCGCCAGGCGGCGATCCAGCACAAGATCGAGTACTACCTCGGCGTGCTCGCCGAGAACGGCCACCGCGCGCCCGAGGACGACTCCCCCATCGGCCACACCCACCCCACCGACCACACCTCCCGATCCGTAGAGGAAGCCCTCTGATGCGTTACACCACCATCGGCGACCGCCGTGTCAGCGCCCTGTGCCTGGGCGCGATGAAGTTCGGCAGCGAGACCGACGACGCCACCTCCGCCGCCCTCCTCGACCGCTTCGTCGAGGCCGGGGGCACCTTCGTGGACACCGCCGACTGCTACCAGTTCTGGGTGGAGGGCTTCGAGGGGCACGAGAGCGAGACCTTCCTCGGCCGCTGGCGCCGCGAGCGCGGCGTCACCGACGAGGTGTTCGTCGCGACCAAGCTCGGTGCCCAGCCGACCGTGCCCGGGACCGGCCTGGAGACCAAGGAGGGGCTCTCGGCGGCGACCGTGGCCCTGGCCGCCGAGCGCAGCCGCGACCGCCTGGGCATGGACCGGCTCGACGCCCTCTACGCCCACCAGGAGGACCGCACGGTCCTGCTGGAGGAGACCATGGGCGCCTTCGCCAAACTCGTCGCCGAGGGCACGCTGGGCGAGGTGGGGCTGAGCAACCACCGCACCTGGCGCCTGGAGCGGGCCCGCGCCATCGCCGCCGACCACGCCTGGCCGCGCCCGCGGCTCCTCCAGTACCGATACAGCTACCTGCAGCCGCGCCTGGACGTCCCGCTCCAGTCGATGGGCCACATGCACATCACCCCGGAGCTGCTCGACTTCGTGCGTGCCGAGGCGGTCGAGGGCCGCGAGCACACCGTGGTGGCCTACACGTCGCTGCTGTGGGGTGCCTACACCCGCGACGACAAGGAGCTGGACCCGGCCTACGACCACCCCGGCACCCCGGCCCGGCTGGCCGTCCTGGACGAGGTCGTCAAGGAGACCGGCGCCACCCGCAACCAGGTGGTCCTGGCCTGGCTGATGGACAGCGACCCGCGCATCGTGCCCCTGGTCGGGGTGAGCCGGATCGAGCAGCTGGACGAGGCGATCGAGGCCACCGACCTCACCCTCACCCACGACCAGTGGCAGCGCCTGGCCGACGCCGGATAGGTCCGGTGGACGGCACACGGCCGGGACAGGGACCGGTCGGGGCGGCACCCGGTCGGGGCGTGGCGGCGGGACGGGGGCGGCTGGACGGTACCGGGCGGGGCCGGTGGCCGCGTCGGCCGATGCGGCCACCGCCGATCGTGGCCGTGGCCACCCGCTGATCGGCCACGCGCGGGACGGGCGCGTGCAGGACGGGCGCGTGCAGGACGGGCGCGTGCAGGACGGGTGCGCGCCTGACGGCCACGCGCCGGGCTGGTGTACACCGGACGGGCGCGTGGCCGGGGCAGGCCATGGTTCTTCGCAAACACCCCAAACGGGCACGTATGTTCGAACCCGCTGTTTTCGCCACGCTTCGACCGGATACCTTCCCTAGGGCGTGCGCAGCGGAGGCAGCCCCGACGCACGCGAGGGGGTGTGCCCGCCGGGCACGCCCTCAAGGCGGCGGACGGCAGCGCCGCCTCGGCCCGCGTACCCGGGGAGGGGCGACTTGCCCGACAGCACGTACCACCAGATCCACTTCGCCTGGGCCGAGCCCACCCTGCTGGGGCGCACCGGACCGGGCCCGGCCGCGGCCTCCCTCCCCGAACGCGACCACCCCGTCCTGCGCTCCTGGCGCGACCGCCTGGTCCCCGCGCTCACGGCCGACTACCGCTCGGCCCTGCCCGACACCGACCCCGCCGACTTCCCCGAGACCCTGTGGGCGCACGACTACCCCGACGGCCAGTCCGCCCTCGTCTACCGGTGGCCCGGCGACGTCCGCGACGCGCACGCCTGGGCCATCGTGGGCCCCTCCTACGGGCTGACGCTGCCGCGCGTGCTGTCCCTACACGAGAACCCCAACACCCGCCCGGCCGCCCGTCGCCCGCCCGCGCCCGGCTGGGAGACGATGCGGTCCCTGGCGGCGCCGGAGCCCTGGGAGCGGACCGCCGCCCCGGGGGCCGTGCGCACCCGTGACCGCAAGGCCGCCGAGACCGCCGTCGGCGACGAACCGCTGCTCGTCGGAGCGGTGGCCGCCGCCCTCGCCCGCCCGGACCTGCCGGTGCACATCGCGCTGGAACCCGAACGGGCCGACCTGTGGCAGGCGGTCCAGATGCGCTTCCTGTGGGGCGCGCACCGCATCCTGCACGACGTCCTCACCCCGCCCCGGGCCATCCCGGCGGCCGGCTGGGCGTGGTCGTTCTCCACCTACGACCCCGTCCTGGGCGAGGACAACGGCCAGCACATCGCCTTCGGGCCGCCGGTGGGCGACCACGGCGGCTCGCCCTTCGTCAACCCCGTGCCACCGGACTTCCGTCGGGTGGCCGAGGGCCTGGTGGCGGTCCTGCGCGACGAGGGCGGCAACGCGCTCGCCGCACAACTGCGCGAGCGCGGGGTGCCCGACGCGGCGACCTTCGCCGACCGGCGCGACCTGCTGTGCGACTGGTTCGACCCCCGCGCCCGGCCCCTGACCGCCGACCCCGACGACCTCCCGGAGCCCGAACCCCTGCCGGGCGTCGGCCTCCGGGAGCCCGAGCCGGAGTCAGCGGACGAGTCCGGCGAGTCGGCGGCACCCGAGAAGATCACCGGCCCTGGGGAGGAGGCTGGGCCCGAGGACAGCACAGCCGGGACCGGGCCCGGTGCCGAGGAGAGTACGGCCACGGCCGAGCCCGAGGAGGTCGACGGCCTGCCGGAGCTGCTGGAGGTCGAGGAACCGGGTGAGGAGGACCCCGAGGAACCGGACTCGACGGGCCCGCACCGCCCGCGCCGGGCCTCCGACGACCTCATCCGCCGGGTGCCGTCCCGCCCGGTGCGCCCGCGCATCGCCGCGGCTCGCCCGCACAATGCCCCCCGCACGCGCACCCGGGCCGCCTCGGAACCACTGTGGCCGACCGGCCGCGCCGCCGACCGGACCGACGACGGCACCGGCCCGGAGGAACCCGCCTTCGGAGGAGACGACGCCCGTCCCCGGAACGCGGACGCCCCCGAGCCGCGGGACACCCGCTCCGCGCCCTCCCTCGGACTGGCCGAGCCCGGTGCGCGCTCCACCGACGACGCGTCCGCCGCGGACCGGGAGGCGCCGACCCCTCCGGCCGCACCGCCCGTGGACGACGCCCCGGACGCACCTCCGATCCCCGATCCGCCCGCCCGCACCCCCGGAGAGGCGCCGCCCCTCCCGCTGACCTCCGAACCCCCGATCGACTACGCCTCCGAGACCGAGCCGGACCAGGACGAGGCCGACGAGTCCGGCGACGACGACAACTGGCCGACCCAGTACGTCGACCTGCCCCTGTCCCGCCTGGAGCGCTGGCACGCCAAGCGCGGGCCGGAGGGGGCCCGGATCGACATCGTCGACGCCCGCGCCGCCGTCCGCGCCGAACGGGCCGAACTCCAGCGGGTCCGCGAGGAGCGCGACCTGTACCACACCGAGGTCCAGGACCTGCGCCGCGACATCGCCCGCCTGGACCGCTCCTGGCTCGACCCGGGCGGCGAGCCCTCCGAGCCCGACGCACCGCGCCTCCGCCGATGGCCCTCCCGGGCACTGGCCGCCCTGGTCATGCTCGCCCTCCTGGCCACCGGCCTGGAAGCGGGCGCCCGCTTCGGCCACGGCACCACCGACCTCCTCGCCGCCCTGTGGGGCGCCCTCCCCTGGGGCTGATCCCGCCCGAATCCGCCACGGCCGCGCGGTGACGGACGTAGCGTCGGAGCATGACGAGAGTGAACCCCTCAGGTGCGTCCCCGTCCCCTCAGAACCCGTCCGGTCTCCATCCCCGACTGTGGGAGGCCGTCCAGGACCTGAACCTGCCCGAGGAGGTCCTGGACGACCTGTGCCAGGACGCGGGGCGAGCCGGGGACACCCTGCTCGACACCGTCGAGCACCTGGAACACGTCGAGCGCCCCGACCTCGCCCGGCGTCTGCTGGAGTCGCTGCGCGCCCATCCCCCGACCACGGAGACCGGTCAGTACGCCTCGTACTCACTGATCCTCCGGCTCCGCTCGGACGGCGAGGTGAAAGAGGCCGCACGCATCCTCGACGGGTTCCTGCGCCCGGGACACCTCGACCCCGGCCCGGCCCTGTTGGTCGCCGAGGACTTCGAGGAGTCCGGCAGGCTGGACGAGGCGCTGCACTGCTACAACATCGCCTCCCGTGACGACCTCGCCCGTCCCGCCGCCGATCTCGTCGGCGCCGGCCACTTCGTGTTGATGCCGTTGCTGGGCCGCGCCCGGGTCCGGCAACGGCTCGGGATGGCGGAGGACGAGCACGACCGCGCCGCTCTCTCCGCGGCGAATGACCTGCCCGCGACCGATGACGAATTCGAGTCGGAGGAGGACTGGGACGAGTTCATTCACCTCGACGGTGCGTTTCCGGGCTGGGACGACGAGATCGCCGCCCCGCCGGCCGAAGTGCGCGGCCTCCGGGTCGTCTACTCCCGCGGATCCCTTGCCCACGCTCGCGAGCTCGGACTGATCGGTCCCGAGGTGACGGCGGACGACCACTACCGGGAGGCCGAACGCGAGCTGCGCGAGGCGGCCCGCCAGCACTCCAGCACCCTCTTCGCCGTGGTCACGGCCGACGCCGACGAGATCGCGTCCTTCGCCGCGGAACAGGCACTCGACCCCGCCGACGAGTTGACCCCCGGTGCGTGGGCCGAAGCCGTACTCCCCAGTGACTCCCCACGACTGCTGCCCTGGCCGCCCGAGCGCAACAGACCGTGCTGGTGCGGTTCGGGCCGCAAGTACAAGAAGTGCTGCGGCTCCCCGTCCCTGCGCTGACGGGACCCGGGACGCGCATCTGGTGTTCTCCTTCGGACACCGGCTCGTTCCGGGTGGCCTTCCCCGCGGTCTGTCCGAGGGAGTCCCCGACCCCGCCTCCTGACCCGCCACGGGAACCGGCCCAGGGGTCCTCAGACCGACCACGGACCGTACCGGTGTGGGAGGAGGCGCGTGCGCGCCGGTTGGACGAGTGCCGCATCGCCCCTGAGCAGTGGAGACGGCATGAAGCGTCGCCGCGTCCCGGTAGGGTCCTCACGACGTTCCCCCGACACGTGAAAGACCCAGCATGCCGTCCACCACACCCTGCCACGTCCTGTACTGCGAGGGCTGGGACCCTACACAGGCCCGTCCTGTCGGGATCCTGGCCCCCGCCACCGCACAGGAACGCGATGGCGCCGGAGAACAGTACGCCGTGCTCATCCGGGACACCGAAGGCGTCCCGCTGGTCCTGCTGGAGATCGCCTGGAAGCAGAACCACTGCGGTGTCTGGACGTTCGCCGACGACGGTGGGCGCAACGCCCGGCACCGCTACGCGCGCGGTGACGACGGCCGTCTCACCCTCACCCGCAGCCTCCTCCGCGGCGGTCTCTTCCCCGAGGACGATCTGAACCGGGGAGCGGTGGCGGCCGGCATCGCCCTGGCCGACAAGGACCGTGGCCTGTACCGCTACGAGTACGAGCTCGCCAACGGCGGGCGCGTCGATACCGGACCTCAGCCCCTCCATGACGACCTGGCCCCGTTCGCCACTCGGCGGACCCCCGCCTTCGGCCGCTGGGAGGAGCTCGCGGCCATGCACCCGGGGCTGCGCGGCACGTTCGTGGAACTGCGCGACGCCGACGTCGCCCCCGGCCCCGGTCCCGTGTCCGCCCCCTGGCGGCCGCCGGGCCCTCTGGCCCCGACCGGTGTCGACAGGCTCTTCGAGCCCGGCAGGCGTCTCGTGGGCGGCTGGTCCGGGCACACCGGTACCGTCGAGGTGCGTCCGATCGGGACCATCGACCTGCCCACGGGGCGGGTCCTGGCCTACGACCCAGGGAGTCTGGGGTCCGCCAAGGAGGACGACGTCCTCACGGTTCCCCTCCCACCGGGGGAGCACCCGGTGCGGTTGTCCCTGCTGCGCCCCGACGGCGACGACGCCGACGACGACCACACCCTGGTGATGGCGTTGCGCATCGATGTCGCCGACCTCGTGGAGACCCCCGTCGCCTCGTGGGAGATGGCCCTGCGCTCCGGTCAGGACTACCGGGAGCTCGGCGAGGGCGAGTTCTACGGCGTGGGTGTGGACGGCGGTGTGTTCGGGTTCTGCGATGCGGCCTGCCGCCCCCATCTGGCGGAGCTGTTCACCGACTTCGACCAGTACCTCCGCCTCGTCCACGGTCACGGCGCCGACGGGCGGAGCGCCGACCCTTCGAACATCCGGGAGCAGGCACGGGACACCAGCCCGTGGTCGAGTACGTTGCATGAGCCGTTCGGCGGTGGTGACCTGATCGTCTCCCGGAGCGGGTACGGCGATGGCGACTACCCGGTGTGGATCGGTAGGGCGGACGACGGCCGCGTCGCCGCACTGGTGCTGGACGCACTGGTCCCCGACTGGTCTGCGAAGGCCCCGGACCCGGCACCGTAGCGGGCGGGTCCGGATACCGCCCGACACGGTCGGGGGGCGTTCCATCCCGACCGGTGGATGAGGCACACGCATGAGAACGAAGTTCTCGGCCCGGCTGGTGTGCCGTCGTCTCTCCAGAACCTTGCCGTCGACCAGGTCTTCCGGTCACTCACTGCTCTCTCTGGCTCCTGTCCCTCGGCATCGCGGGGATGGGACGGTCGGGCCTCGCGCCGCGTCCGGCGGGGCGGGGAGCACGGCCCTCGCGGACGCAGGTGAGGATCTCGGCGGCGGCGTAGCCTCCCACGGCCTCGAATCTCCGGGCGTTGGAGTCGACCTCGCTCCACACGGCGTCGCGCGGCACGATTCGCACGGCGTAGGGGACCTGCCGCCGCCGAGCCGCGCCAGTCCTTCCCGGCCCCCCTCGGCGAAGGCGCTCCGGAACTCGGCGGGGAGGGGTTCCGGGGGCAGGTGTCGGGGGAGGTCGTCGGCGAACTCCACGTCCGTGCCGCCGTGCCCGGGCTCGGCGTCGAGCGAGACCAGGGCGAAGTACCCGGGGCAGGCCGTCGGCAGGACGGCGCGGACGTGGACGCCCCTGACCGGGCGGGGGAGCGGCGGCAGGGGGTCGGGGCCGGGCGTCACGGCGTGCTTGCCGGGTCACCCACGCCGGGACTCCCGCCAGGCCTGCTCGAACATCTCGTGCAGGGGTGCCGGTGGGAGGACGGCGGTGAAGGGACCCTCGATCTCCTTGTCGTTCCGGGCCTCGACGACGTGGGTCGCGAGCTTGGCGGTCTCCAGCGGCAGGTGCGGGGCCTTGAGCTCCGTCCAGCCGCCGGGGACGAACAGAGTCCGTCCGGCGCGGGCGCGCCTGCCTTCCAGGACGGTGCCCGTCGCCAGGAGTTCGGCGGCCACGGCCTTGTGGTGGGTCGCCGACCAGCGGTTCCACCGGCGCACGTTGCGGTCGGTGGGGCGGGCGAGGGTGAGCAGCTGGAGGCAGAGGGCGGCGGCGTCCGTGTCCACGCCGAGCGAGTCCGACGCCTCGGCCACGAGGTCCGGGACGCTCTGGCGCGGGTCGGCCTCGAAACCGCCCTCCGGGACCGGGGTGTGGGCGGCACGATCGGCGATGCGGGCGAGCCTGCCGTCGAACGGCAGCGCCGCGTGGCGGACCTCGCGGGCGAGGCCGTCCATGCCCAGATCGTCGAGCACGCTCAGGGTGCGCGCCACGGCGTGCGGATCGAACAGCCCTGAGACGCGGATCACCCCCTTGGCGGAGGGCCTGTGCTCGCTCGGGTCGGGGAGGACGAGGACGCCGTCGCTGTGGGTGGGCCAGGTGCCCGGACCCGGCACGAGGAGTCCGTCCGCTCCGACGCGCACGGGATCGGCACCGCTCTTCTCGATCCAGGTCCGCGCCGCCGTGCGGGAGAGGAAGGAGGACAGCGGCACGTACATGCCGGGCGCTCCGGCGCACGCGAGGAAGCGTTCGTGCAGTTCCGGGACCGCCGCGTGGGCGGCGTGTCCCACGGGTGCCTGGAGGGCGGACCAGACCAGGACAGTGGCCAGTGTCCGGAACGGTCGGGCGTGGTCGTGGAAGTCGTAGATCTTCCGGTCCGTGCCGTGGTCGCGTACCTCCAGCTCGCCCTGGCCGCCCTGCACCAGACGGCGGGGCCGGTCGGCGTCGGGGTGGCCGGCGGGATCGGTGAGGACGTCGGTCCACGCGGCGGCGAGCTTCAGTTCGGCCGCGAACAGGTCCGTGACCTCGGTCGCGGCCTTGGCGGCGGCCACCTCGGCCTTGGTCGGCCGGACGCCGAGCAGGTCGGCCCACCCACAGGCCATCCGCTCGGCCGCGTCGGCGCCGCCACCGGGCCGCCACAGGTCGTCGGGGTCGTCGGGCAGCGCCGCCGCGAGGATCCGGCGCCGTCGGGCGGCGCTCAGCGTGGCGCCGGTCGCGCGGTACTCCGTCCGGGCCGGGCCCTGGTCAGGTTCGCCACCGGTCCTTCCGAGCCCGCCGGACAGGACGAACTCGGCGGTCCCCTTCGTGACACGGGTGGCGGCCCGGAAGGCCTTGACCGCCGCGGACCCGGATGCGAGCGATACGGGCCCGTGCTGGTCCAGCAGGTCCAGGAAGCGCCGGATCCGGTCCGCCTCGTCGCGTTCGACGCGTACCGGTTCCGCTTCCTCGGCGCCGAGCGGGACCGGGGCGGCCTCGGCGCGGACGTAGTGGTACCCGGTGTGCGGGTGGTAGGTCCCGGACCAGTGGTTGGTCCTGCGCTTGTCACCGTGGAGCCGGTCGGCGGGCGCCCCGGTGATGACGGCAGCACCGGTCTCCAGCAGCGGCGCGAGCGCGGCACCGGTGGCCCGACCGCGCACCCAGGCCGTTCCCCCGCGCGCGAAGGGCTGTGCGGCCCAGGTGCGCAGGAGGGCCGCCAGGGCTTCGCGGGCGGGCCCCTCCACCGCCCCGGTGACGAGGAAGGACAGGAGGGCGTCGGTCTCACCGAGGAGCAGGTCCCAACGGGCGGGCGGTTCGGGCGGGCTCAGCCGGCGCGTGCGCTCGTCGGTGCGGCCGTCCAACCGCGCGCCGTCGGCCGCGACCGCGGTGATCGTGGAAGCGACGTCGTCGGCGCGGGGGTGGACCTGGAGTTCCCTGGCCTCGAAGAGCCCGGAGATCGCGGCCGCCACGTCCTTGTCGGGAGCGGCGGACGCGGGTCGGATCAGCGCTCCGGCGCGCACGAGAGCCGTGCGCCGGGACAGCTCCTCGCGGCGCAGCCGCAGGTCGGCGGCCCACAGCACCGCCCAGACCAGCCCGCCGGGGCCGTTGACGAGAGCGGGGTCGGTGACCTGCGGCAGGAGCCGCGTGACGGCCTCGCGCACCGCGTCACCGCAGGCGGCCGACTCCCGGACCGAGGGCGCGGGCACGGACGCGTGCAGGGGATCGCCGTCCTGGTCCGTCCGGGCGGCCAGGGCCGCGTCGATGAGGGCGCGGGCGGTGGCGGAGTCCACCCCGCGCAGGGCCCGTGACGCGTCCTCGTCCCGTGGGGCGAGGAAGTGCCAGTACGCGGGCGGCGGCACCAGGGGGAGGAAGGCCCTGCGCTCGACGGCGTCCCCGCTTCGATGGGGCCCGGAATCCGCCCTGGGGTAGGTCCGGGCCTCCCAGATCAGCGCGTCGTCGCGGGCGTCGCGACACTGGATGACGTCGTAGCCCGTCCCGCCGACCAACCCGTCGGCGGTGCTCGCGGGCAGGCGCACCAGGCCCCAGTACGTCAGGCCGTAGTGGTCGACGAACTCCGCGCGTCGCCCGTCCGTGCCGCGCAGAGCACGGGCGGGTCTGCGGGCGCCCTCCGCCGGAGGGCCGACCCGCTCCAGGCGGAACCCGGCCAGGCCGTCCCGCGCGCCCAGCGGTGAGGCGACGCCGTCCGGCAGTCGGACGAGGTGCACGCTGGTGTCCTGGTCGTCCAGGAGTTCCAGGTCGGGGTCGGGCCGCAGGAAGTCCGGCCAGGAGACCTCGCCCCGGGCACCGGTCTCCGGATGGATCTCGACGAGGTCGTGGTGCCCGTGCCCCGTGCTCGACCAGAGGCGTGATCCGTCGCCCAGGGTGTCGTCGACCCGGGTGACGCCGCGCCGCGTCCCCGGTCGCAGGATCCCGTCCTCGTCGTAGCGGCCCCCGTCCGGAGCGGACATCACCAGCCGGACCGGCGCGGAATGCCAGGTGCCGCCCCTGAACAGTTCGACGGGCGACTCCGTCGTGAACACGTCGTCGGGCCGAGAGGTCCACAGCGCCCGCGTCGGCTGTCCGTCGCGGGAGTCCCTCGCCCTGACGGTCCAGCCGACCTGGAAGTCGCCGCCGACGAAGTGCACGGTGTGCCGGTCGGCGTCCTCGGGCAGGGTGAACACGCACGCACCGCGTCGGCCCCGGTGGTCGACGGCCACGGCCGCGTCGTGTCCGTAGACGGTGAGCACCGGCCAGGTGGAGGTCATCCCCGCGATGCCGCCCTCGCGCGCGCCGATCTCGGCCGCGGCCTCCTCGAAGGCCGGCCACCCGAGCTCACCGGGGACGCCGAACCGGAGCGTGCGGGCGAGCGGCTCGGCCAGGTCGAGCCCGTCCAGCAGGTCCTGGACCTCCTCCAGGCCGCGCATGACGTCGTGGGTCAGGCACTCGTCGAGGTCGGTGAGGGCCTGCTGCGCCTGCCCCAGCGGGGCGCCGCGGACCGACGCGGCCGTCGCGGTGGTCCGCTCCACGATCTCCGGTGCGGGTCGGGGCCCCACGTGCGCGGGTCGGGACGGCGTGGGGCGCTCGGCGTTCGCGGGCAGGTCCACGGTGATGCCGAGCGACTCGCACGCGAGCACCAGCCGCTCGTTCACGTGCCCGTAGCCCCGGGCGAACTTGCTCTGGTAGAGGGGGACCGGCGCACCCTCGGCGATGACGTGCGGGGCGATACGCGGCAGCAGCGCGTACAGCTCCTCCGGCATCGGGTTCTTCACGGAGTACCGCCCGGAACGCACCCAGCCGTACGTGCGGAAGTAGCGCGACAGCCAGCCGCCGAAGCCGTCCGCGGGGCGGATCCGGGCCTGCGCCAGGTCGCCGGTGATCCCGATCGCCTCCAGCAGCCGGAGCCACTCCGCGCCGTCGGTCTCGGTGTTGGGGAAGAGGTCGGCCAGGCGGGCACGGTCGCCGACGGGCGGGGCCACCGCGGTGAAGGCCCGGGTCGCGGCCTCGACCACCCGTGGCGGGATGTCGTTGCCGCGCGTCGTCGTCAGGATCCGGCTCAGGGCGCGCGACTCCTCGGCCGCGCCCAGTCCCACCGACCTCAGGGAGGCGCGCAGCCGGGCGGGCAGCCCCGCCGGGATCGGCGCGGGGCCGCCGGCCCAGGCCTCCAGGAAGCCCACGAACTCCCGGTGCGCCTCCTGCGTCGGCAGGAGCGCGGTGAGCCGGTGCTGGTGGGCGACCAGTTCCTTGGCGGACAGGGCGCCGTGGCGGGCGAAGAGCCGGGCGTTGTCCACCGCGTGACCGGGGTCGACCGGCAAGGCGTGGACGTCCTCCGCCTCGCGGGCGCGGCGGTACGCGGCGGACGCGCGCTTGGCCTCGTGGACGGCCAGGCGGTGGCCGACCGTGTCCCAGTACCAGGGGAGATGCGTCTCCGGCAGGGCGGCGGAGGTGAAACAGCGGGACAGGTCGGACAGCAGCTGTCCCGGATCGCGCAGGCGTCGGGCCAGTCGCTTCTCGACCGCGTCCAGGAGGTCGCGGACCTGTGGTTCGCGCACGGGATCGTAGGCACGGGTCCAGTCCAGGTGGAGGGCCGAGGCACGGGGGTTCGAGGGGAGTGGCAGGCGCATACCTGGAGTATTCCAGCCTCCACCGACGGTTCGCGGGCACGGTGGAGCTCGCCTTCGCGGCCCCTCGGCCGCGAGCGTACGAAACCGCCGGGGGCGGCCGCACCCGAGTCGAACGCCGTGCGCACCACGGCCTCCGGGAGCGGCCGGGGCCGTCAGCGGTCGCAGGTACGGCAGCGCCGGGTGGCGGTGCGCTCGGTGTTGCCTCCGGTGGCCTTGAGCGGGGAGGCGTCGCTGATGCGTCGCCACAGTTGGGGGTCCGGTGCGTCGATCCAGCCCCACAGCGGGGCACTGACCGCCGCGTCGGACTGGTGTGAGCAACCGCTCCGATGAGCCACACCCCGCAGGGAGATGAGGATCGCGTCCCGTCCGGGGTGTCGGCTCACGGTCGAGAAGGGGGTCCCTGTCCCGCTGGGGCCGATGTAGTCCCGGGGCAGCGAGCACGCACAGCCCTCGCCGATGGGGAGTTCGCAGAAATCACAGCGCTTCATTCTCCTACTGTGCACCCTCTGGGTGACGATTCGGACGCTTTCTGCCGTCGAGCTGTCACGTATTCGGAAACTCCGAACGCCGCGCGGGTCCGCTCACCCCGGTTCGCGCTCGACAACCGGTATGGGATAAGAGCATTCCCGCCGGACTCTCGCCGCCGACCACTCCCATGAGAAGTCTCACTCTCTCCCGGCCGACCCGCGCCCACGGCCACTGGACGGTCGGCGGTCGGCGGTGCGCGCCCACGGAGCCGTCGAACCCGCCCATCGCCGCCTCCGCGGCCACGGCCCTGGCCTCCGACACCCTCGGTGGCCGCCTGGAGCGCAGTCCAGGCCGGTGGGCCTCCTCTGTGACCAGGCATGAAGGCGTTAACCTCGAACCGTGCGCTCCTACGGTCGCGCCCGCCGGAGCGGCTCCCTTCGACCCGCTCCGGGTCGCTGGCCAACCGGGAGAGTGGAGGACCACGATGACAGGGACGACTCTGCTGGAGAAGCTCAAGGAGAAGCAGCAGCAGATCTGGAGCAGCGGCGACTACGCCAAGATCGCGTGGCTCACCGTTCCCCTGGCCGACGTGCTCTGTGACGCCGTCGACCTGAGGCCGGGAGCCCGGGTCCTGGACGTGGCGACCGGTACCGGGCACGTGGCGCTCGCCGCCGCCCGCCGGTTCTGCGAGGCCACCGGCGTCGACTACGTGCCCTCGCTCGTGTCGGCCGCCCGCCGCCGAGCGCAGGCGGAGGGCCTCTCCGTGGACTTCCAGGAGGCCGATGCCGAGGACATGCCGTTCGCCGACGACTCGTTCGACTACGTGCTCTCGGCCATCGGCGTGATGTTCACCGCCGACCACCAGCGCGCCGCCGACGAACTGGTGCGGGTCTGCGCCCCCGGGGGACGGATCGGACTGGTGAGCTGGACCCCGACCGGTTTCGTCGGGGACCTCCTCGGAACGGTCGGCCGCTACGCGGCTCCACCCCCTGGAGCCCAGCCGCCGCCCCGCTGGGGCGTCGCGGACACGCTTCGGGACCTGTTCGGCGACCGGATCTCCGCGCTGGAGAGCGAGACGCGCGCGGTCACCGAGCGCTTCCTCTCACCGGAACAGTTCGCCGACTTCTTCATCGCCCACTACGGGCCCACGCACAAGGTGGCCCAGCGGCTGGACGACGCGGACGCGCGGGCGTTCCGGCAGGACCTGGCGGCCCTCGCCGCGTCGGCGAGCCGAACGGACGACGGCACGGTGGTGTGCGACTGGGAGTACCTCGTCGCCGTCGCCACCAAGGCCTAGCTGTACTGGCTACGGGGGCCGGCCCTCACCGGGCCCTGCGGCCCGCGCTGTGCGCTCGATACGGCGGGGCGGAGGCTGGGGAGGGCGGTCGGCGTGCGTGTGGTTCCCCGCCCGCGAGGACCGCGCGGACGCGGTGTCGGGCGGTGTCGGACCGGGGCGGTAGGTTCCTCGCGACGCTTACCCCCGACCCGAGGACACCGCATGCCGACTCCCCCCTGTCACGTCCTGTACTGCGAGGGCTGGGACACCGAACGGGGCCGCGCGGTGGGCGTGCTGGAGGCCGTCGCGGCGTCCGCCCGGGACGAGACGGGCGACCAGTACGCCGTGCTCGTGCGGGACGCGGCGGGCGCACCGCTGGTGCTGCTGGAGATCGCGTGGGCCCACGGCCACTGCGGGGTCTGGGTGTTCGACGGCGAAGGCCTGCGGCGGACCCACCACCGCTACGCCCGCGAGGAGGACGGCGGGCTCGCGCTCACCCACAGCCGGCAATGGGCGGACCCCGTCTCGGAGGAGGCGGCCTCGGGCCGGGTCCCGCTCCTGCGGAGCGTGGAGGTGCTCGGCGGGAACTGGTCGGTCTACCGCGGGGAGTTCGCCGGCGGCGGGCACACCTCCTCCCACCAGTGGCTGGAGGACGACCTGGCGTCCATCACGCACGTCCGCGCCCCCGCGTTCGGTCGGTGGGAGGAGCTCGCGGCACTCCACCCCCTCCTGTCCGGCGCGGACGTGGAACTGCGCGACGCCGACGTCGCACCCGACCGCGATCCGGCCCCGGCGCCCTGGGCCCCGCCGGGCCCGCTGGTCCCGCTGGGTGTCGACGGACTCTTCCAGCCGGGGCGGTGCTACCGCGACGCGCGTGACCAGCGGCCGGGCACCGTCGAGGTGCACGACGCCGGGACCCTCGTCCTGCCCACCGGGCGGGTCCTGCTCCGCAACCCGCAGGGCCTGGGGTTCGCCGGGCAGGAGCAGGCCCTGTCGGTCCCGCTCCCGGTGGGGGAGCACCCCGTCCGGGTGTCCGTACTGCGCCAGGCCGGTCCCGGCGGGGAGTCCGCCGTGGTGGCGGGGCTGCGCGTCGACGTCGCCGACCTGGTGGGGGTCCCGGTCGACGCGTGGGAGATGGCGCTGCGCCCGGGCGAGAGCCTGGAGGAGCTGCGCGAGGGGCGGTTCCACGGGGTGGACGTGGACCGCGACAGCGGCCTCGTCAGCGTGTGCGACGCCGCCTGCCTTCCCCACCTCGTCGAGGTGCTGACCGATCCGGACACGCACCCCGACCTCGTCATCGGCTACACGCCGCGCGAACGGGAGACGCTGGCCGACCGGGAGCGGGAGCTGCGGGAGGCCGCCCAGGCCTTCCTGGACGCTCCGGGCACGCTCACCGGGCAGGAGTTCGCGGAGGCGATCAGCCCCTCCCTGGAGGGGGATCTGGAGTTCCGGCAGAGCATGTACACGCTGGTGCGCCTGGCACACGGCGTCGTGCACACCCAGGACCCCGGCCCCGCGAGGTTCGCGGAGCCGGGGGAGCGGGCCCGGGACACCGGCCCGTGGACCAGGACACTGAGCGAGCCGGTCACCGGCGGGAACCTGGTGACCGCCTTCGTCGGCGACCGTGTGAGCAGCTGCCCGGTGTGGCTGGGCAGGGCCGCCGACGGGCGGGTCGCGGCCCTGCTCGTCGACACCCTGGCGGTCGAGCGCCCCGCCCAGTACTGACCCACGTCCCGCGCGGGCGGCCCCGGTCCGCCGCTACCGTCGAACGACGAGCAGGCGGACCCCTTGCCACGCGGGCGGCCCCCGGCCGGGTGTCACGCCAACCGGTCCGCGCCCGGGGCGGGTCGCCGGTGCGCGGCCTGTCACACCAGTCGTGCCGACACACCGTGCAGGCCACTTGTGCGGCCCTGGCCCGGTGCTACGCCAACCGGTGCAGCACTCCGGGCAGGTCCCTGGTGTGGGCCACGGTCAGGCGGCGGGTGGCGCGGGTGACGGCGACGTAGAGGTCGTTGGCGCCGCGCGGCTGCTCCCACACGTGGTCCGGTTCCACGACCACCACGGAGTCGAACTCCAACCCCTTGGACTCGGTCGCGGTTACGACCACGACCGGGTTCTCCAGGGCGTCGCGCCCCGGGCCCCCGCCGTAGGGGCGCCCCGCGTCCGGCAGCGCGGCGGCCACGGCCGCCACGTCGCGGTCGGCCGTGATCACCGCGACCCGCCCCTCGCCGATCGCCCGGACCTCCTCGGCCACCACCGCGGGCAGCGACGCGGCCAGGGTGCCGGTCAGGCGCACCGCTCGCGGCGGGTCGCCCTCCTCGCGCACCGACTCGGGCAGCTCCTCCTCCGGGGCCGCCGCCCGCAGGACGTCCGCGGCGGCGGCCATGATCGGCGCGGGCGTGCGGTAGTTGACCCGCAGCCGCTCCACGTGCAGGTTGGCGCCGACGAACGGCTCCAGCGCGTCGAGCCACGACCGGGCACCCGCGGCGCTGCCGGTCTGGGCGACGTCGCCCACGACCGTCAGGGACCGGGTCGGCACCCGGCGCATCACCGCGCGCCAGGCCATCGGGGACAGCTCCTGGGCCTCGTCCACTATGACGTGGCCGTAGGTCCACTCCCGGTCCTGGCCCGCGCGCTCGGCGGTGGTGCGCTCGGGCCCGGTGTCGCGGTGGCGCTCGGCCAGGACCCGGGCGTCCAGCAGCGGGTCGTCGGCTCCGGTGAACTCCAGCACGCCCTGGGCGTAGCGCTCCTCGTCCGCCTCGCGCGCCGCGCGGCGGCGCTCCCGGGCCCGCTCGGCGCTGTCGTCGTAGCCCAGGAGGTCGGCGGCCTCGTCCAGCAGCGGCACGTCCTCCACGGTCCACGGGGCGTCGGCCGCGCGCGCCAGCGCCCGGCGCTCGTCCTCGGACAGGCCGGACCGGGCGCCGACGCGGTCGAGCGCCTCGGGGTCGCAGAACAGCTCCGCCAGCAGCTGCTCGGGCGTCAGCGGTGGCCACAGGGCGTCGACGGCCGCGCGGACGGCGTCCACGAACCAGAGCCGCTCGCCGATGAAGGGCAGGTCCTCCTCTTCCGCGGGCCGCCCGAGCAGCACGGACTCCGCCCGTGCCAGCTCCCTGAGCAGTGTGGTCACGGCGTACTTGCGCGCCGCGTTGTGCGGCAGGCGCAGTCCGCGGGCGGTCGTGATCACGTGCGCGGCGGTGTCGGCGGGGACGGTGAGGACGCCCGCGTCGGTCCGCACCCGCAGTTCCGCGTCGCCGAACGCCTCCAGCGGCGTGCGCTGGCGGTCGAGGACGGCGGCGCGCACGAGGTCGGCCATGCGCGGGGAGCCCTTGACGCGCGCGACGGCGTGCGGGTCGTGGTCGCGGGCCTCGACGCCGGGGAACAGTTCGCCCACGGTGCGCATCACCACGTCGGTCTCGCCGAGCGAGGGGAGCACGTCGCCGACGTAGCGCAGGAAGGCCGGGTTGGGGCCGACCACCAGGACGCCGCGGCGCTCCAGGATGTGGCGGTGGGTGTAGAGCAGGTACGCGGCGCGGTGCAGCGCGGCCACGGTCTTGCCGGTGCCCGGGCCGCCCTGGACGACGAGCACTCCGGCCAGGCGGGCGCGGATGACGCGGTCCTGCTCGGCCTGGATGGTGGCCACGATGTCGGCCATCCGCCCGGTCCGTCCGCGGCGCAGCGAGGCGAGGAGCGCAGCCTCGCCGACCAGCTGGTGCCGGTCGCTCTCGGACAGCCCGTCGGGATCGAACACCTCGTCGTCCAGACCGATGACCCGCCTGCGGCGTACGCGCAGGTGGCGTCGGCGGGCGAGGCCCGCGGCGTCACTCGGCGTGGCGGCGTAGAACGGGCGGGCGGCCGGGGCCCGCCAGTCGACGAGGATGGTCTCGTGCTCGGCGTCGCGGAGGCCGATCCGCCCGATGTAGAGCGTCTCCGGGTCGGTGGCGAGGTCGACCCGGCCGAAGCACAGGCCCTCCTCGACCGCACCGAGCCGGGCCCGCCGCCGGGCCTGTTCGTAGGAGCGCGCCTCGCGTTCCACCAGGGCGGCGAACCCGCCCCGGTCCTGCAGGTGCGCGGCGGCGAGCTGGTCGGCGGTGTACTCCCGCAGTTCGTCCAGGCGCGCGTACATCGCGCTGACCCTCGTCTGCTCGTGGGCGAGGGCCTCCTGTTCCGGCGAGGGTGACTCCGGTTGACGACTCTCCATCAAGGTGATATCCTTGCCGCAGTAAGCTGTGGTTGCACTAAAGATGGTGCTGAGTGTCAGAGCTTACCACCCGCCAGGACGCGGTCCCGCCGGGCCCCGCGCGGCCCTCACCGCCCGCCCGCCGCACGGTCACCGCGACGGCGGCCGATCATCCGTCGGCCAGACCGATCCGCTCCAGCGTCCGTCCGGTGCGCTCGTCCTCCTGCGCCAGGAACACGGCGAACTCCTCCCCGGCCAGATAGGCGTCCGTCCACCGGTGCCGCGCCAGGCGCGCCTCCCACTCCGGCGACGCGTGTACCCGCTCCACCAGCGCCAACAGCCACGCGAGATCGTCCTCGTCCAGACCGGGCGGGGCCAGCAGCCCGCGCCAGTTCATGAACTCCAGGTCGATCCCGGCCTCCAGCAGCGTCGGTGCGTCCAGTTCCGGATCCGCCTCGGCCCCCGTCACCGCCAGGACGCGCAACTGGCCGGAGTCGATCGCCGCGCGCTGTTCACTGCGACCCGCGGCGGCGAAGTCGAGCGCGTGGCCCATGAGGGCGGCCTGCATCGGGCCGCCGCCGTCGTAGGAGTGGTAGACCACGGCGGCCGGGTCGATGCCCAGTTCCTCCGCCAGCAGCATGGTCACCAGGTGGTCCGGGCCCGCGGGTGTCGAGCCGCCGCCGATCCGTATCCCTCCGGGGTCCGCCCGCCAGGCGGCGACCAGGTCGCCGATGGAGGCGTAGTCGGAGTCGTCCGGCACCAGCAGTACCTCGGGCTCCTCGATCAGGCGGGCCACCGGCGTGGCCTCGGTCACCGAGTCGGCGGCGGTGTCGACGTGGGTGTTGGCCACCAGGCCCAGCCCCATCTGCAGCAGCAGGTCCGCCGCCCCGCGCTCGTAGACCAGCCGGGCCAGCGCGGCGGTCCCCGTGCTCCCGGCCAGGTTGAAGACGGTGACGTCGGAGACCGCGCCGATCTCCTCGATCACCGAGGCCAGGGTCCGGGCGGTGTGGTCGAACCCGCCGCCGGGCGGGGTCGGCACCATGATCCGCATGGCGTCCTGGCGCCCCGGCTCCTGGCAGCCCGCCAGGGGCAGTGTCAGACCGGCGGCCAGGACGGCGCGGCGGCTCGGCCCCCGCCGCCCCGCCGTCCGCTCGCGCTCGTCCACGCCGCCCGTCACTTCCTGTCGCTGGTCAGTCCCGCGGTGCGGCCTGGCCGTCGGGCCCGGAACCGGTTCCCGACGCGGCCCCCGTCCCGGGCGCGGTCGCCGAACCGGCCTCGGCCCGGTCGCGCGACTCCTCCCGGGCATCGTCCTCCCCGGTCGGCGCGGCCTCCTCCGACGCGTCTCCGGTCCCGGCCGTCGGCGCGGACGGTTCTGCCGGTTCGATCCCCGTGCGGCGCCGGCGCAGGACGCGCACGAGAGCCGGGAGCATCGAGAGCAGAGCCACCGCCAGCAGACCCGCCGAGATCGGCTCGGTGAGGAACACCGACCACGCGCCGTCGGAGATCTGCAGCGCCCGCCGCATGTTCGTCTCCATCAGCCCGCCCAGGATGAGTCCCAGGATCAGTGGCGCGGCCGGGAACCCGTTGCGTCGCATCAGGAACCCGATCACGCCGAACGCGGCCAGCATCCCCAGGTCGAAGACGCTGAAGCTGAGCCCGTAGACGCCTACCACGCAGAATACGACCACCAGCGGGACCAGCATCGTCCTGGGTGTGTTGAGCACCTTGGCGAACAGCGGGATGAGGGGCAGGTTGAGGATCAGCAGCACCACACTGCCGATGTACATCGAGGCGACCACGCCCCAGAACATGTCGGGGTTCTCCGACAGCATCATCGGGCCCGGCTGCACGCCGAGCACCATCAGGGCGCCCAGCAGGATCGCCGTCGTGCCCGAGCCCGGGACGCCCAGGGTCATCAGCGGCACGAACGAGCCCACGGCCGCCGCGTTGTTGGCCGCCTCCGGCGCGGCCACGCCCTTCGGGTTGCCCTGCCCGAACGTGTCCCCGTCCCGGGCGATCTTCTTCTCCATCGAGTACGACAGGAAGGAGGCGACCGTGGCCCCCGCGCCCGGCAGCACACCGGTGAAGAACCCCAGCACCGACGAGCGCAGCGCGGGCGGGGTGATCTGGGCGATCTCCCGACGGGACAGCCGCAGCGAGGTCACGCCCTTGCGCACGCCGCCCTGGCCCCGCTGGTTGAGCATCACCAGCACCTCGGCCAGCGCGAACACGCCCAGCGCCACGATGAGGAACTCCACGCCCTCGTACAGTTCCGGCAGGTCGAAGGTGAAGCGGACGATCGCGGTCTGGGAGTCGATCCCCACCAGGGCGATCATCACCCCGACCACGGCGGCGATCAGGCCCTTGACGAGGTTGCGCCCGCCCAGGGAGACCACCGCGGTCAGCCCCAGCACCATCAGCGCGAAGTACTCCACCGGGCCGAAGCTGACGGCGAACGACGCCAGGCTCGGCGCGATCGCCATCAGCCCCACGACGCTGATCGTGCCGCCGACGAACGAGCAGATCGCCGCGATCGCCAGCGCCTTGCCCGCCTGGCCCTTGAGGGCCATCGGATAGCCGTCGAAGGAGGTGGCGACCGTTCCGGCCACACCCGGGGCGTTGAGCAGGATGGACGAGGTCGATCCGCCGAAGATCGCCCCGTAGTACACCCCCGCCAGCATGATGATCGCCGACGTGGGGTCCATGCCGTAGGCGATGGGGATCATGAGCGCGATCGCGCTCATCGGGCCCAGCCCGGGCAGCATGCCGATGATCGTTCCGGCCAGCACACCGATGAAGACGTAGAGCAGGTTCTCCGGCGTCAGCGCGATGCCGAAGCCGTACATGAGTTGGTCGAGCATGCCCATGAGAGGGGTTTCCTTGGTCTCAGGTCAGAAGGGAAGCGGGCCGCTCGGCAGCGTCACGTCCAGGCCCCACGTCATTCCCGCGTAGAACGCGAACGGCAGGGTGAGGGCGACCACGGCGTTGACCAGGTGGCGGCGGTAGCCGAGGTACCAGGTCATCGATCCCAGGTAGAGGGCGGTGGACAGGATGAAGCCCAGGAGCTCGAACACGGCGATGTAGGCGACCAGGGCGCCGACGAACAGGCCGATCTCCAGCCGGGGGTCGTCGAGGCGGCCCAGCCGGGGCTCACCGCCCTCCTGTGCCTGGACGGCGGGCTCCTCGGCGGTCTCGGCGGCCTCGGCCCCTTCGATGCCGGGCCCGTCACCGGACCCGGAACCGGCCGACCCGCTCGCGGGCTCGGGCGCCGTCTCCTCCGGCGGCCTGCGCTGGAAGAACAGCAGCACCGCCAGGACCAGCAGCGCCACGCCCAGCCAGCGCGGGAGCGTCGAGGGCTGGACCGGGACGCTCACCGCCGTGTAGTCGGGCATCTGGAAGGCCAGCGCCAGGTAGCCGATCGCGAACACGGCGACCGCGATCCCGAGCGTGCGCGGCGAGAACCGGAACGCCTGCTCGGGCAGGATCGGCGTGCGCGGTGTCCGGGCCCCGCGGGGGCGGCCGGGGGCCGCCCCCTCCGCGGGCGCGCCGTCGCGGCGCGCTGTGGTGTGCTCGCTCACTGGAGACCGACCTCGGTGAGGATCTGCGCGAACTCTTCGCGGGTCTCGTCCAGGAACGCGCCGAACTCCTCGCTGTCCTGGTAGGCGTCCGTCCAGCCCAGGCGGGCCGACTCCGTCTGCCAGGCCTCGGTGTCCATCAGGTCGGCGAAGAGCGTCTCGTAGTAGGCGACCTGGGCCTCGCTCAGGTCCGACGGGGCCATGACGCCGCGCCAGATGTCGAACGTGAAGTCGATGTCCTGCTCCTGCAGGGTCGGCACGTCCGCCACCGCGTCCACGCGCTCGGCGGAGGAGACCCCCACCGCGCGCACGTCGCCGGACTCCAGCATGCCCAGCGCCTCGCCGACACCGACCACGGCCCCGTCCACGTGGCCGCCCAGCAGCGAGGTCAGGGCCTCGCCGCCGCCGTCGAAGGGGATGTAGTTGGCCTGGGTCGCGTCGGCTCCGGCGGCCTCCAGCGCACCGGCCAGGGCGACGTGGTCCATGCTGCCGGGGCCGGAGCCGCCGCCGACGCTCATGTCGCCCGACTCCACCTGGGCGGCCAGGTCGTCGAAGGTCTCCACGGGGGAGTCGGCGGCCACCAGGTAGACCATGTAGTCGGTCGCCAGCCGGGCGACCGGCGTGAAGTCCTCGTGGTCGTAGTCGGAGTCACCGGCCATCGGCACCAGCAGAATGGGCGGGCTCGTCACGAACAGCTTGTGCGGGTCGCCGGCGTTGTTGGCGATGTAGCCCCAGCCGATCGCGCCGCCGGCGCCGGGCTTGTTGACCACCTGGACGGAGTCGTCCACCAGCTCTTCCTCCTCCAGCAGGCGGGCGCTGGTGCGGGCGAGCGTGTCCCAGCCGCCGCCGGTGGCGGCCGGAGCGGTGATCTCGATGGGCTGGGACGGCGACCAGGTACCGTCCTCGGCGACGGCGCCCTCGTCGGTGCCGCCGCAGGCGGCGAGCACGAGCGGCAGGG
Source organism: Nocardiopsis sp. NRRL B-16309 (assembly GCF_001279585.1). Classification (GTDB taxonomy): domain Bacteria; phylum Actinomycetota; class Actinomycetes; order Streptosporangiales; family Streptosporangiaceae; genus Nocardiopsis. Next base: position 243,816 of record NZ_LGEC01000092.1, read on the forward strand.
CCGCGGCGACGGCGGCCGCGCGGAACCCGAGGGTCCGGCGGGAGGCGCCCGAACCGGGGGCACTGGGACTGACGTGCGTCTTCGTCAAGCGGAGCATGATTTCTCCGTAGGGGATGCGGCCGGGTATGTTCCGGTTGTCGTGTGAGGCAACGCACAGGCAAGCAGAGGGAAACACGGGTGAAAAGTGTTGTGTCTTTTGTGCGGGCAATGGTCGTAAGGAACGTTGTGGTCGTTGTGGTCACACGGACGCCGGAGGCGGTCCACAGATGAGGTTCGGGGCGCCGCGGACGACGCTGGCCGGGCAGTTCCTCGCGCTGCAGCTGGGCATCGTCGTGATCGTGCTGGTCATGGTCGCCGCGGTGTCCCTGGCCCAGTCCGACGCGCGCCTGCGCCAGGCCGAGAGCCGCCGCATGCTCTCGGTCGCCGAGAGCACCGCCGCGCGCGACATCGTCCGCGCCGGACTGGAGGCCGACGGGCGCCTGGAGGTGCTGGCGCCGACCGCCGAGAGCGTGCGGGTGCTCTCCAACGCCGACCACCTGGTCATCCACGACCGGGGCGGCCAGGCGCTGACCCTGGATCCCGGTCCCAGGGACGGCGGGCCCCAGGGCGCGCCCGGTATCGCCTCGGCGCTGGAGGGCCGGGCCTGGACCGGCGTGACCCAGATCGAGGGCAACCGCGTCGTGGCCGCGGCCGTGCCGGTCATCGGCGACGGCGGCACCATCCTCGGCGTCGTCCTGACGGGCGTGGACTACCCCGGAGCCGGTGAACTCCTCGTCCTGGCCACCCCCAACCTGCTGGTGTACCTGGGCATCGCCAGCGTGCTCGGCGTGGCCGGGTCACTGCTGCTGTCGCGCCGCGTCAAGCGCCAGACCCTCGGGCTGGAGCCCGACCAGATCGCCCGCCTCGTGGAGCACCGCGAGGCCATGCTGCACGGCATCAAGGAGGGCGTCCTGGGGCTGGACGCCGACCACCGCGTCACCCTGGCCAACGACGCCGCCGTCCGCCTGCTCGGCCTGCCCCCGGACTCCGTCGGCTCCACCCTGACGGAACTGGGAGTGGGCGGTGAGCTGGAGGACGTGCTGCTGGGCAGGGTCCAGGGACGTGACACCGTCGTCGCGCTGGGGGACCGGCTGGTGGCCCTGAACCGCATGCCGCTGGCCGCCGAGGGGCGCCCCGCCGGGTCCGTGACCACCATGCGCGACCGCACCGACCTGGTCGAACTCCAGCACGAACTGGACACCAGCCAGACCACCACCGAGACCCTGCGCGCACAGGCCCACGAGTTCAGCAACCGGCTGCACGTCATCTCGGGGCTGCTGGAACTGCGGGAGTACGGTGAGGCGGCCAAGTACGTCAGCCAGGTCGGCGGTGCCCGCGCCCAGCTCAGCGCGGACGTCACCGGCCGGGTCAACGACCCGTCGCTGGCCGCGCTGCTCATCGCCAAGACCAGCCTGGCCGACGAACAGCGCACGCGGCTGCTCGTCTCCCCGGGGACCCGGCTGGAGCCGGTGTCGGCGGAGCTGTCCGACGACCTGGTCACCGTCGTGGCCAACTTGATCGACAACGCCCTGGACGCCGTCGCCCCGACCGCCGGTGGCACCGAGCGCCCCTGGGTGGAGGTCGAGGTCGTCGGCGGCGGAGGCGATCCGGTCCGGGTGGCCGTCAGCGACTCCGGGCCCGGCGTGCCCAGCGAGCTCGCCGGCGAGGTGTTCCAGCACGGCTACACGACCAAGGACGGCGCCGGGCGCAAGCGCGGCCTGGGCCTGGCCATCGTCGGGCTGGTCTGCGCGCGCCGCGGCGGGACCGCCACCGTCACGGGCTCGCAGTTCACCGCCGTCCTGCACGAGACCCCGCCCGCGCCCGAGGAGGAGACCTGATGCCGACCACCCCGGGCCGACCGGAACCGCACCCCACCGGAGGTACACGTTGAACGCGCCACAGGAGACCGCGGAGCAGGCCCCGGCGGCGCAGGTCAGGACGCTCATCGTCGACGACGACTTCATGGTCGCCCGGGTCCACCGCGGCCTGGTGGAGCGCGTCCCCGGCTTCACCGTCATCGGCGAGGCCGGGACCGGGGCCGAGGCCCTGGAGATGGTCGCCCGGCTGCGCCCGGACCTGGTCCTGCTCGACATCTACCTGCCCGACATGAACGGCATCGAGGTGCTGCGCGCACTGCGTGCGCCAGGCGGCGAGGACCTGCCGGAGGTCGACGCCCTGGTCATCACGGCGGCGCGGGACAGCGGGACCGTGCGCCAGGCCCTGCGCGGCGGCGCGGTGCAGTACCTGATCAAGCCCTTCGAACCCGCCGTGCTCACCGAACGGCTGCGCGACTACGCCCGGCTGCGCCGCGACCTGGAGACCGGGGGCGCCGCCGACCAGGACGCCGTGGACCGGGCCTTCGGGGCGGCCCGGCCCGCGGCCAGGCCCGCCAAGGCGATGCCCAAGGGGCTCACCAGCCCGACGGCCGCCCTCGTGGAGCGGGCGCTGCGCGAGCACGCCGCCCGGGGCGGGAGCGAGGGCGGCGAGGACCTGTCGGCGACCGAGTGCGCCGCGGCCACCGGCATCTCCCGGGTCAGCGCCCGGCGCTACCTGGAGTACTTCGCCGACTCCGGCCGCGTCGAGGTCCGGCTGCGCTACGGCACGGCCGGGCGCCCCGAGCGCCGCTACCGCTGGTCGGGATCGGCCGGCTGAGCGCGCCGGAGCGGGGGAGGGGAGGGGCCACGGCCGACCGTGCCGGGCGGGGTCGCGGTCGCCCATGCGGGGTGACGCGAGCGGGCGCCGCCGAGCGAGGGCACGTGCCGGGCGGGATGGGGGCTGACCATGCGGGGTGACGCGAGCGGGCGCCGCCGAGCGAGGGCATGTGCCGGGCGGGATGGGGGCTGACCATGCGGGGCGGGTCGTGCGGCGGTCTGGGCCGGGTGGGACGGGCCGCGGCCGACCGTGCTGGGCGGGTCGAGCGAGTCCTTTGGCCGGGAGCCCGCCGACGGGGCGGCGTGCGATCCGGTGCGGCGGTGGCCCCGGCCCGCCGCAGCCGCTACACTCGGGCCCATGCGAACCGACCCGACCATCCAGGCCCAGTGGTGGCGCCGCTCCTAGGCGGCGCAGGTTCGTAGTACCCGAGAGCAGCGACCGCCCCGGACCGGCGGTCGTTTCGTGTTTCCACGGCCCCGGCCGGCGTGACCCGACCCGACCGACCACAGCGCCAAAGGACCGGCCGTGAACCCCAGCGACGTCCAGACCATCACGTACCGCACCGCGGGCGGCGTGACCGTCCGCCGCAGTTCCACCCCCTGCGACCCCGAGGTCCTCACTGACCTCGTCGCGTCCGTCGAGCACCGCCGCGGCGGCGTGCTCTCCTCCGGTATGGAGTATCCGGGCCGCTACGACCGCTGGCACCTGGGGTACGTCGACCCGTGCCTGGAGATCAGCACCCGGGGGCGCCGGATCACCGCCACCGCCCTCAACGCGCGCGGCCGCGTCCTGCTCCCCGTCCTGGTCCGGGCCCTGGAGGGCGTGGGAACCGACGCCGACCGCGGCCCCGGCCACGTCGCCGTCACCGTGCCCGAGCCGGACCCCGACGCGTTCTTCACCGAGGAGGAGCGCAGCCGCCGCCCCAGCGTGTTCACCGGGATCCGCGCCGTCGTGGCGGCCCTGCGCAGCCCCGAGGACACCAACCTCGGCCTGTACGGGGCGTTCGGCTATGACCTGGCCTTCCAGTTCGAGCCGATCGAGCGGCACATCGACCGCGACCCCGACGACCGCGACCTCGTCCTGCACCTGCCCGACGCCCTCGTGGTCCGCGACCGCAAGCGCGAGACCTGCGTGCGCTACACCTACGAGTTCACCGTGCCGGGCGAGGGCGAACGCGCCGAGGCCGCCACCGAGGGCCTGGCCCGTGAGACCGAGCCCACCCCGCCGGTCGTCGCCGCCGCGCACGTGCCCGCGGGGCCCGAGCCGGGCTCCTACGCGCGCATCGTCGCCGACGCCAAGGAGAAGTTCCGGCGCGGCGACCTGTTCGAGGTCGTCCCCGGCCACCGCACCTACGCCCGCTGCTCCTCGCCCGCCCGTTTCTACGAGCGCCTGCGCGAGCGCAACCCGGCCCCCTACGAGTTCTTCTTCAACCTCGGCGAGGGCGAGTACCTCGTCGGCGCCTCCCCGGAGATGTTCGTGCGGGTCAGCGGCGAGCCCGGCACCGGCCAGCGGGTGGAGACCTGCCCGATCTCCGGCACCATCCGCCGCGGCGAGGACGCGCTCGGCGACGCCGAGAACATCCAGGAGCTGCTCTCCTCGGTCAAGGAGAAGTCCGAGCTCACCATGTGCACCGACGTGGACCGCAACGACAAGTCGCGCGTGTGCGAGCCGGGCACCGTCCGGGTGATCGGGCGCCGACAGATCGAGATGTACTCGCGGCTGATCCACACCGTCGACCACATCGAGGGCACCCTGCGCCGGGACTTCGACGCCCTGGACGCCTTCCTCAGCCACATGTGGGCGGTCACCGTCACCGGAGCCCCCAAGACGTGGGCGATGCGCTTCATCGAGCAGCACGAGACCAGCCCCCGCCGCTGGTACGGCGGCGCCGTGGGCGTGGTCAACTTCGACGGCTCCATGAACACCGGCCTGACACTGCGCACCGCGCACATCCAGGACGGTGTGGCCGCGGTGCGGGTCGGCGCGACCCTGCTCTACGACTCCGACCCCGAGGCCGAGGAGAAGGAGACCTTCCTCAAGGCCCGCGCCCTGCTGGAGACGCTCGCCCAGGGCGAGGAGGACGACCGGGCCGCCGAGGCGGGGGAGGAGCCGGACGAGGCCCCGGCGCCCGCGGCGGCGCTGCCCGGCACGGGCATGAAGGTGCTGCTCGTGGACCACGAGGACTCCTTCGTCAACACCCTCGCCGACTACGTCCGCCGACACGGCGCGGAGGTCACCACCGTCCGCTACGGCTTCGACGCGTCCCTGCTGGACCGCCTCGCCCCGGACCTGGTGGTGCTCTCGCCCGGCCCCGGGCTGCCGGTGGACTTCGGCATGTCCGAGCTGCTGGACCAGCTCGCGGCGCGCCGCCTGCCGGTGTTCGGCGTGTGCCTGGGCATGCAGGCCATGGTGGAGCACTCCGGCGGCGAGCTGCGCACGCTGGCGGAGCCGGTGCACGGCAAGCCGGGGCGGGTCCGGGTCTCGGGTGGGCACCTCCTGGCCGGGCTGGGCGAGGACGGCCGGTTCCCGGCGGCGCGGTACCACTCGACGTACACGCTTCCCGACCTGGTCAAGAACTACGAGGTGACCGCCGTTCTGGACGAGGAGGAGCCGGTCGTGATGGCGGTCGAGGACCCGTCCGCGTGCTGGTTCGGCGTGCAGTTCCACCCCGAGTCCATCCTCACGGCGCCCGTGGGCGAGGGCATCGTCGCGCGCGTCCTGGAGCTGGCCCGGCGCTGGGCCGTGCCCGCGCGCGCCTGACCGGCCGCCGGTCCGTGCGCGGTGAGCCCGCGCACGGGCCGGTTTCCTCAGGATTCGAGGTCGAAACGTCGGCGGTTGATGTTTGATCAACCTGTGACCGGTCAGTGGTCGAGTATGGGTACTTTGCTACTGATCCTCGGCATCATCCTGATCGTCGGCGGCGTTCTGGGCCTCCTGCGGGGGCAGATGCTCTGGGGCATCGTCGCGATCGTCGTCGGGCTCATCCTGGTGCCGGGCGGGTTCATCGGCTTCTGACGGGCGCCTCCGGGTGCCCTCCGGTGCCGTGTACCCTCGTGGAAGGCCAATCGGCCCAGCCCCACGCGCGCGTCCGTGACCGGGACCTCCCAGGTCACGGTACTGACGCGTGCCATGGGGCGGGGAGCCACGAGGAGAGGGTGCTGTGAAGAAGGTCGAGCCGCAGGTACGTCTGGTAGCGCGTCCGCAGGTGGACTACGACGTGATCGCCGACTACCTCAAGGAGGTCGGCGGGCAGGCGTGGCTGGAGCGGTTCGACCGCGGTGACCTGGACCTGCACCTCAACGACGCGCAGAACCTCGCCGAGTTCGCCGGTCGGCTGTGCTACCGCTCGTGGGAGCCGGGCCTGAACCCGAACGTCACGCGGGTGCGCAAGGACCAGGACGCCTACCTCGGCAACATCCTGGCCAGCCTGCACGGGTCGGTCCTGGAGCACATCAGCTTCAGCTTCGTGCTGCACAACGTCTCACGCGTGCTGACCCACGAGCTCATCCGGCACCGGCCCGGCGTGGCCGTCTCGCAGGAGTCGCTGCGCTTCGTGCGCCTGAGCGACCTGCCGTTCTGGTTCCCGGACTGGGCCGAGGAGGACCCGGAGCTGATGGAGCGCGCCACCGCGATGCTCCAGCAGATGGAGGAGTTCCAGCTCTGGATGGCCGACCACTTCGGTCTGGACGACGACGGCGTGAAGTTCGCGGAGAAGAAGCACAAGACGTCGTTCATGCGCCGCTTCGCCCCCGAGGGCGTGGCCACCGGCCTGGTGTGGACCGCCAACGTGCGCACCCTGCGCCACACCCTGGAGGCCCGCACCGCGCCGGGTGCCGAGGAGGAGATCCGCCTGCTCTTCCACCGCATCGGCGAGACCCTCAAGGAGGAGGCCCCGGCCCTGTTCGGCGACTACGTCGTCGAGGACGGCGCCTGGGTCCCGCAGTACCGCAAGGTCTGACCACCGGGCCCCCGGCAGGGGTGAACGCGGAACTCGCGGATCCCAGCCGCCGCGCGCACCGTCCCGCTGGGTGAACGCGGAACACGCGGCCTCCAGACACCGGGCGCGCCGCCGTGGCCTCCGCCGCCCTGTCACCGCCCTCCGCTAGCGTCGTGGCGGACGAGGACGGCGAAGGGCGGGGACATGGCCGAGGAACGCGTCGACCGGGGGAACCGGACCGTGCGCGCACCGGTGGCGGAGGTCTACCGGGCGATGACCGAGCGGGGCGCGCTGGAGGCGTGGCTGCCGCCGGAGGGCATGACCGGCCGGATCACCCGTTTCGAGCCCTGGTCGGGAGGCGGGTACGACCTGGTGCTCACCTACGGCGACCCGGCCGCCGGGCAGGGCAAGACCACGGACTCGACCGACGCCGCCGAGGTGGAGTTCGTCGAACTGGTCCCCGGCGAGCGTGTCGTGCAGCGGATCGTGTTCGATTCCCCGGACCCGGCCTTCGCGGGCACGATGACGATGACCTGGCGGCTCGCCGAGCACCCGGAGGGCACCCTGGTGACGATCGAGGCGACGGGTGTGCCCCGGGGGATCTCCCAAGCCGACCACGAGACGGCGTTCGCCTCCTCCCTGGCCAACCTCGCCGCCCACGTGGAGGCGTGACCGCCCGCCGGTCGGCTCGTCTTTGCACGCCTATTGCCGTGTCAGCGGCGATGGCCGGTCCGGACGCCTGCACGATGGCACCACGGTGCGTCGCGTTGGGGGAGTGCTCGGGTGGAGGAGGAACAGGACGAGGCGGGCGGCTCGGTCCCGTTGGCGCGCAGACTGCTGCCCCTCGTGGTGCCCGCGCTGTTGGTCGGGGTCGGCGCGGCCCTGGTCCTGCTGGCCGTCGAAGCGGTCGCCGCGCTCCTCCAGGAGTGGGTGTGGACGGTAGTCCCTGACGCTGCCGGTATCGACGGGGAGGGCGCCCTGTGGACGGTCGGCGTACTCACCCTGACCGGGGTCGCCGTGGGACTGGTGGTGTGGAAGGCCCCCGGCCACGCCGGGCCCGAGCCGGCCACCGTGGAACTGGTCACGGAGCCCCTGGAACCGCGTGCCGTGCCCGGCATGCTGATCACCGTCGTGCTCGCGCTGGCCTGCGGGGTCAGCCTGGGGCCGGAGAACCCCGTCATCGCGGTCAACGTCGCCCTGATCTACTGGGCGGGCCGCCGCCTGATACCGGCCATGCCGGGGCAGGCCTGGGTCGGACTGTCCACCGCCGCCACCATCGGCGCACTGTTCTCCACCCCCGTGGCCGCCGCCCTGCTGCTGTCCGAGATGGCCGCCGGCGACCGGGACGAGCCGCTGTGGGACCGGCTGGTGCTTCCTCTCGTCGCCGCGGGGGCCGCGGCGGTGACGACGCACGTGCTGGCCGGGCACGCGCTGTCCCTCTCCCTTCCCCCCTACCCGGGCCCGAGCGCGGGGGACGTGTTGTCGGGGTCGGTGATCGCCCTGGTCGGGGGTGTGGTCGGGCTGGCCCTGGTCTACGCCTTCCCCGTGGTGACCGGCTGGTTCCGGCGCCTGCGGCACCCGGTACTGATGATCGGCACCGGCGGCCTGGTGCTGGGGTTGCTGGGAGTGCTCGGCGGACGGCTGACCATGTTCAAGGGACTGGACGAGATGGGCGAGCTGGCCGCCCACAGCTCCGACTTCGGAGTGGGAGCGCTGGTGGTGATCATCGTGGTCCGGATGGCGGCCCTGCTGACCGCGGCCTCCTGCGGGTTCCGCGGCGGCCGGATCTTCCCCGTGCTGTTCACCGGGGTGGCGCTGGGACTCCTGGCCGCGAAGCTCGTCCCGGCCGTACCGGTGTCGTTGGCGGTGGCGTCCGCGGTGGTGGGCATCCTCGCGGCGGTCACCCGTCTGGGGTGGTTGAGCCTGTTCATCGCGGTGACCGTCGTCCCGGACCTGGGCCTGCTTCCCGTCCTGTGCCTGGCGGTGCTGCCGGTGTGGCTGCTGGTCAGCGGCCGACCGGAGATGGTGGTGCCCGCGGAACCGGACTCGACGCACGGCTGACCCCGCGGGCACCGGGGGCGCTGTGGTGGCGTTCCAGGTGGGCGCCGTCGCCGCCCACGTGCGTGCCCGCGTCCCCGGCGACATCGCGTCCCCGGGTGCCTACCTCGTCCTGGCCGTCGCCTCGCTCGGCCTCACCGTCGCGGGCTAACCCCGTGCGAGCAGGGTCGAGAGCCGCCGCTCGACGCCCTGGACACGGGGGTCGCCGACGTCGCGCAGGTACTCCAGCGCCGCGCCCAGGGCCTCCCGGGCGCGTTCGACGTCACCGAGCACGTCGTGTGCCTCGGCCAGCCCCATCAACGCCACGGCTCGGCTGTCGTCGTCCTCGCGGTCGTCGAACACCCCGATGGCCGACCGGTACCGTTCGACGGCCTCGGTAGCCTGCCCGACCCCGACGAGGGCCCGGCCGAGTGTGCAGTGGCACCACGCGATGCTCCACGCATCGCCGATCTCCTCGAACGCCGCCACCGCAGCCCGCGCGTCGGCGAGCGCCGTGTCGAACCGACCCAGATCCGCTCCGAAACCGGCTTTGCTGAGCAGCCCCATCGCCTCGCCGCGCCGCTCGCCCGCCTCCCGGAACACCGCGAGTGCGCGCTCGACGTGCCCGACGGCGGACACGCGCTCTCCTCGCTGCCAGGCCACTTCGCCGAGCTGGCGCTCGGCGAACCCCTCGATCCACGGATCACCCGCGGCCTCGTTCTGTCCGATCGCCGCCCGGTAGTGCACGACCGCGTCGGTGAGGTCGCCCGACAACCACAGCGCGTCACCGAGCCCCAAGTGGTTGCGGGCCGTCCCGAAGGGGTCGCCCGCACGCTCGGCCGCCTGGAGCCCGACCACGTGCAGGTCCAGCCACTCGTCCCAGTGCCTGTGCAGCTCGAAGAGCGGGTAGACCGACGCGGGCAGCCGCCAGGCGACATCGTCGTGGCCGTGGTCGACGGCCGCGTGCAGGACGGCGATCAGGTTGCGGCGTTCGTTCTCGAACCAGGCCAGTGCCTCCCGCGCGGACGGGAATCCGGGCAGCTCGCCCGCCGCCCGGGCTCCGGGGACGACGGGGAAGTGCGGATGCGCCGACCGTTGCGCGCGGGCCGCGGCGTGTGTGTACCAGCGGGCCACCCGCTCGACGGCCGCGCTCGCCGCGACGGGGCCCTCCTCCGCCCGGAGCCGTTCCACGGCGTACAGCCGTACCAGGTCGTGCAGGCGGAAGCGGTCCGAACGCAGCCGTTCCACCAGGTGCGCGCGGGTCAACCGGTCCAGGAACCGGCGCGCCGCCACCGGCGGGGTGGCGGTGAGCGCGGCGGCAGCGGCGCTCGAGAAGTCGTCTCCCGGATGCGCCCCCAGCCTTCGGAAGAAGCGGGCACTGTCGCTGTCCAGAGCCTCGTAGGACGTGCTCATCACGGCACGCAGGTCACTCAACTCGTCCTCCTCCGAGAGCGTGTCCAGCCGGGACTCCTCGACCGCCAGCTCGGTCACCAGGTCGTTCAGCGCGTCGTCCGGCCGACCGGTGAGGCGTTCGGCCGCCACCCGCAGGGCCAGGGGGAGCCCCGCGCAGTGCTCGGCGAGTCGATGTGCCGCGACGGGTTCGGCGTCCACGCGGGAGCCGACCGTCGTACGCAACAGGGTCACGGCGTCGGCCATCGCCAACACCCCGAGGGGCAGACGTGTCGCTCCCTCCCGGACGACGAGTCCGGGAAGCGTGTCGCGGCTCGTGACGACCACCATGCAACCGGGCGAGGCGGGTAGGAGGGGACGGACCTGGGCGGGGCCGAGTACGTCGTCGACGACGACCAGGAGGCGTCGTCCGTCGAGTTCGGAGCGGAACAGGGCGGAACGACCCTCCAGGTCCAACGGGATGCGGTCGGGGGCGACACCGAGCGCGCGCAGGAGCGAGCCCAAGGCCTGGGAGGCCTCGGCGCGGGGGCCGGGCGCGTGGCCGTGCATGCTGACGTACAGGCTCCCGTCCGGGAACCGTGCGCGCTCGCGGTGTGCCCAGTGCACGGCGAGCGCGGTCTTGCCGACACCCGGCGGTCCGGCGAGCACGGCGACCGGGGTGCTCTTCCCGAGCCCCGCGGCCAGGGCGTCCAAGCGGCGCAGGTGCGCCTCCCGGTCGACGAACCCGCTGACCGTGAGCGGCAGTTGGCGGGGGACGGCCGCCGGCCGGGTGTGCGCGGAGGTGATGTGGACGCCGCCGTGTACGGTGCCCGCCTGCACGACGGCTCCCGCGGATCCGCCGACGGAGTTGTCGGTGACCGTCCTCTCGTCGCCGGTGGTCACAGGGGCCGCATGTCCGCGTCGAAGCGCCTCTGGTACTCGGCGAAGGGCATGGACATGTGCAGGGCCCGGTCGCGGACCTCGTTGGCCCAGAGCACCTGCGCGGGATCGGTCACCAGTTCTGGGGCGAGCATGGTGCCGTCCCGGGTGTAGTTCATGCGCAGGAGGCGGGTCGAGTCGAACAGCCAGAAGTCGAACCGCGGGATGCCCTCCGGCCACGCGTCCTCGGCGACGGGCAGGATGTTGACCTCCTCCCCGGCCGCCACGCTGGAGCGATAGGCCCACACCGACTCGAACCGGAGGTAGTCGGTCAGCGGTTCGGAGACCACGTGCACCCTGCTGAAGCGCCGTTCGCCGCCGACCAGGGCCGCCCACTCGTCGCGCGCGTCGGTCGAGACGATCTCGCCGTCGTCCAGAAAGCGACGAAAGGCCTCTGCCTCGTACCCGACGTCGTAGACCTGGAGCGTCTCCAGGCGAAATGCCGTGTATCGGCACTCGGTGAAGTACCGGTCGAACTCTTCGTCGCTCACGTTTTGGTCCGGGACGGCCTGAACGGTCACTCCTGCCTCCGCCGGTAGTGCTCGACGGCGGCGAGAACGATGTCGGGGGCGATGCGGACCGCGGTCTCCCCGGGCAGGGGATTCTGCAACGCGGTCAGTTCCGTGTCGTTCAGGGCGGCGCCCTGAACGACGAACTCACCGGTGTCGCTGACATAGACGGAGGGGCAGCCCTTGCCCCCCGACTTGTCGTCCTTGGCGAGCAGTTCGAGTTCCATGCCACTCCGATGCGGGTCTGGCGGGGGGCGATCCTCGGACTCCGAAACTAACACGGAAGCCTTGCGCCATAAGGCTTTTGGCCGTGTCCGGCCTACCCGTCCACGTACCTTCGCCGTATCCGTTCCACTTCGTCCCCGTTGTCCTCACGTGAAGCGCGCACGAGCCGTTTGAGATCGGCCGCGGCCAGCGCGTCGCGGAGTTCCCGACCCGGGTCGGCCTCCTCGCTTCTGGCGGGTTCGATGCCGTAGTCCATGGTTTCCAGTTCACCACGCCTCCTCGCTCGACAGGGAGAGGACCTGATCGGGCACTGAGGGGAAAGTGGATCAGTAGTGGTACGAGCGCGACGACAGGGGTGACGTGGAATCCGCTTTCGGATTCCTGGGCTTTCGTCGGGGTCGGTCAGGGGCGGGACGGCTCCCGCGGGGTGCGGAGCACCGCTTCGAGGCCGTCCAGGATCAGGTCCAGGCCGGGCAGGAACTCGTCGGCGTAGGCGTAGCCCGGGGCCAGGGCGTGCGCCTGGATCATCTCGGTCAGGTGGGGGTAGCCCCCGGCCGGGAACGCCTCGACCATGGCGGCCGCCACGCCCTCCAACTCCTCGGGCGTGCGGAACGGCAGGCTCGACTCCTGGAGGACGAACCCGTACACGTAGCCGTCCAGCGTCGAGACGGCCTGGGCGGTCTCCGCGATCGAGAAACCGGCCTCCCGCAGGCGGCCGATCATCCAGTCGTGGTGCGTGAGCGTCGCCGGGCCGGGTGTGCGCCGGGAGTCCATCAGGCCCAGCGCCCAGGTGTGGCGCAGCAGGGCCGCCCGGGAGGACGAGGCGCGCCGGCGCATCGCGGCCCGCCAGTCGGTCTCGTCCCGGGGAAGCTCGATCTCGGCGAAGACCAGGTCGACGATCCCGTCCAGGATCTCGTCCTTGTTGGCCACGTGGTGGTAGAGCGACATCGCCTCCACCCCGAGTTCTTCGGCCACCTTGCGCATGCTCACCGAGGCCGCCCCGCGCTGGTCGGCGACGCGGACCGCGCCTTCGAGGACACGCTCGCGAGTCAGTGCGGGGCGGGACTCCTGTCGCCGCCTGGGGGTTGGTGCCACTGGTGGGGCCTCCGTGTTCCGTTCCGGTGCTGAGCCGCCTGTTCTTGACGGCCTTACAGGCGTAAGGATAGCCTCCACGTACAGCCTTACAAGTGTAAGGTGAATGGGAGGAGCGGACATGGACGGGCGACAGGAGCAGGACGGGGCCGGCGGCGGGCGCCGGACGAAGGTGTGCGTCGTGGGGGCCTCGGGCAAGCTCGGGCGGTACATGGTCCAGCACGCCCTGGACCGCGACTACGAGGTCGTGGGCGTGTGCCGGGAGCAGAGCGTCGGCAAGCTGGCCGACTTCGGGGACCGCATCACCGTGGTCGCGGGGCCCACCGACGACCGGGGCGTCATCGCGCGGGCGGTCGAGGGGTGCGACGCCGTGCTCACGGTCCTGGTGCCCTGGGGTGTCCACGGGTACTCGACCGGAACCGCCCGGGCGGTGCTGCACCTGGCGCCCGAAGGGGCGCGGCTGGTGTTCTCCTGCGGCTGGCACGTGCCGCGCGACGAACACGACGTGTACTCGTTCTGGTCGCGCGTGGTCATGCGGGTCGTGACCGTGCTGGCCCGGCTGGCCCGCGTCATCGACGTCGACGACCAGGTGCGGGCCTGCCGTCGGATCTACGCCAGCGACACCCGGTGGACGGTCGTGCGCGGCAGCGACCTGGAGGAGGGCGAGAGCCAGGGGCTGCCGGTGTGGCGCCGCCACGTCGGCGACCCCGCGCTGGCGAGCAACATCACCCGGCGGACCGACTTCGCGCTGTTCATGGTGGAGGCGATCACCGACGACGCACTGGTCCACGAGGCTCCGGCGATCGTCGGGCGGCGCACGCCCTCGGCGCTGGCGCACACCCGGCCGTCGGCGTCCCAGGGGTGTGAGGAGTCGCGGGCGCAGGACTGACGGCCGGGTTTTGCCCCCGTATCGGGAATACGCTTTCCATGCTAGTTTCCCTGATTCCACGGGCTTTGTGAGCGCTCTCACAGTCCGTCGTCCACCCCTGGGGCCCCGCCGCCCCAGGGCCGGAAGGAGTAGGCATGACATCCGCACGTCACGGCCCGAGCGAGGAGAAACCAGGCCGGAGGGTGCCCAGCGGCGGCGGGAGACCGCGCCGCGCCCGGGAGGGCGAGTCCGCCGCTCCGCGCGGCACCACCGGGGACGACGGCCGGCACCACTCCGGCTGAGCACCCCGACGACTCCGGTCCCGTCCCCGCCCGACCCGCCCGCGACGGGTCCCGTCGCGGCGCGCCCCCCACCTCCTCCGGGTGACCCGCGCCCGGAGGCCGAACGCGAGGAGCCACAGTGCGTTCCAACCC
>NZ_LGEC01000093.1 GCF_001279585.1 Nocardiopsis sp. NRRL B-16309
GACCCGGGCCCGCCCCGCCCCTCCCCGCCCCGGACGGCTCCCCCCGGCGTGCCCGCGACGGCTCGCCGCACCCTTGAAAGGTTCCCCCATGCCCTCCTCCCACCACCCCCCTGGACCCCGGACCGGCCCGGCCCGCTGGGTCCGCGGCCTCGGTTCCGCCGCCGCCGGACTGTGCGTGGCCGCGAGCGTGCTCTTCGCCGCGCCGACCGCGCACGCCGCCCCACAGGCGCCCCAGGCCCAGCCCGCCGAACCGGCGGCCGACACCGACTGCCGCCCCGACGGCCTCCACCAGACCCCGGGCGTGGACGTCCCCTACTGCGACGTCTACGACGCCGACGGGCGCGAGCAGCTGCCCAACGGCCTCGACCGGCGTGTGATCGGCTACTTCACGAGCTGGCGCAACGGCGCCAACGACCAGCCGACCTACCTCGTCGACGACATCCCCTGGGACCGGATCTCGCACATCAACTACGCCTTCGGGCACGTCGACGGCGACAACCGGCTCTCGGTCGGCCCGGACGGACCGGACAACCCGGCGACCGGCATGACCTGGGACCGCCCCGGCCTGGAGCCCGATCCCGAGTTCCCCTACGACGGCCACTTCAACCAGCTCAACAAGTTCAAGAAGGACCACCCCGGGGTCCGCACCCTGGTGGCCGTGGGCGGCTGGGCCGAGACGGGCGGCTACTTCGACCCTGACGGCGAGCGGGTGGACTCCGGCGGTTTCTACTCGATGACCACCACGTCCACGGGGGTGAACCACGAGGGGATCGAGACCTTCGCCGACTCGGCCGTGGAGTTCGTGCGCGAGTACGGGTTCGACGGCCTCGACATCGACTACGAGTACGCCACGTCCAACAACGGCGCCGGCAGCCCCGACGACTACTGGATCTCCGACGAGCGCCGCGGACACCTCTGGGCGGGCTACGAGGAGCTGATGCGCGTGCTGCGCGAGAAGCTCGACACGGCCTCCGCCGAGGACGGCACCTACTACCAGCTGACCGCCGCGGTCCCCTCCTCCGGCTGGCTGCTGCGCGGCCAGGAGGTCCACCAGGTCGTGCGGTACCTGGACTTCGTCAACATGATGACCTACGACCTGCACGGCACGTGGAACCACTTCGTGGGGCACAACGGCGCGCTCTACGACAGCGGACTCGACCCCGAGCTCGCGGACGTCTACGGCGCCTACGACGGCATCGGCTACCTGAACGCCGACTGGGCCCACCACTACTTCCGCGGCGCGATGCAGGCCGGCCGGATCAACCTCGGGCTGCCGTTCTACACGCGGGGCTGGAAGGACGTCGAGGGCGGCGAGAACGGGCTCTGGGGCACGGCGGCGCTGCCCGACCAGGACCAGTGCCAGCCCGGCACCGGCCTCACCGTGCCCTGCGGCGACGGGGCGGACGGCATCGACAACCTCTGGCACGACAGCGACCCCGTGACCGGCGGCGCCATCGCGGCCGGCGCGAACCCGATCTGGCACGTGCTCAACCTGGAGGACGGTGTCGTCGGCGACTACGCGGCCGACTACGGCGTGGACGACGAACTCGTGGGCACCTACGAGCGCCACTGGGACGAGACGACCCGCAACGAGTGGTGGTGGAACTCGACGACGAACACGTTCCTGTCGGGCGACGCGGACCGGACCACCGCCGCCAAGGCGGACTACGTGGCCGACACCGGGCTCGGCGGCGTCATGATCTGGGAGATGGTCGGCGACTACGCCTACGACGCCGACGCGGGCCAGTACGTCATGGGCGACACCCTCATCACGAGCCTCCACGAGCGGCTGAGCGACGCGGGCCCCTACGGGGCGGCCAAGGCCGAGACCCCCGCGCCGGAGCAGGTCCTGGACGTGGACGTGGACTTCGGCGGTTTCGCCCTGGGCGACAACAACTACCCGATCACCCCGGACGTGACGATCACCAACAACTCGTCCGGAGACATCCCCGGCGGCTCGACGATCACGTTCGACTACGGCACCTCGGCCCCCGGCGACATGAGCGACCAGTCCGGCATGGGGCTGAGCCACGTACAGGTGGGGCACGACCGGGGCGACAACGTCGGCGGCCTGGACGGCGACTTCCACCGGGTGGAGCTGACCGTCCCGAGCTGGCAGAGCATCCCGGCCGGGGGTTCGCTGGACTTCACGCTCAGCTACCGCCTCCCGATCGCCCAGCCCTCGAACTTCCGGATCGGGGTCGGCGGCACGGAGTACGCCATCACCTACGACGCCCCGCGCGAGGGCACGCTGGTCGACGCCCCCGACACCGGAGACGGCGGAGGGGACGGCGGCGGAGGCGGCGACCCCGTGGACTGCGACGCACCCGCGTGGGTCGCGGGCACCACCTACACCCAGGGCGACACCGTGACGCACGGCGGCGCGGCCTACCGGGCCCAGTGGTGGACGCAGGACGAGCCCGGCACCACCGGTGAGTGGGGCGCCTGGGAGCACCTGGGGACCTGCTGATCCCCTGGGTACCGCGGGGGCGGTGTGCCGGAGCCCGGCGCACCGCCCCCGTCGCCGTCCGCGCGACACGGACGGCCGGACGCGCTCAGACCAGGGGCAGGGAGGGCCGCAGCACGCTGGCGGCGACGCCGTCGCTGGCCTCGGCCACGCGGCGACGCTCCTCGGCCACCTCTCCGTAGAGGGTCGTGCGCTGGCGCAGGGGGCGCCCCGTCGGCTCGACCAGGGCCCGGATGTCGGTGATCGTCTTGAACGACCCCTGCCCCGAACCCGCCATCCGGCTGATGGTCTCCTCCATCAGGGTGCCGCCCACGTCGTTGACCCCGCCGCGCAGCAGCTGACGGCAGGTGTCCTCGGCCAGCTTGACCCAGGAGCACTGGATGTTGTCGATGTGCCCGTGCAGCAGCAGCCGGGCCAGGGCGTGCACCGCCCGGTTCTCCCGCACCGTCGGGCCCGTGCGCGCCAGCCCGGCGAGGTAGATCGGCGCGTTGGTGTGCACGAACGGCAGCGGCACGAACTCGGTGAAGCCCCGCCGCCCGTTGCGTTCCACCGAGCGCTCCTGGAGCGAGCGCAGCAGCTTGATGTGCGACACCCAGTGCCGCGGCGAGTCGACGTGCCCGTACATCATCGTCGACGTCGTCGGGATCCCCAGGTCGTGGGCGGCCGTGATGACCTCGATCCACTCGCGGGCGGGCAGCTTGCCCTTGGTGAGCACCCAGCGGACCTCGTCGTCGAGGATCTCCGCGGCCGTGCCCGGGATGGAGCCGAGACCGGCCTCGCGGGCGCGGGTCAGCCACTCGCGGATCGGCAGGTTGGTCCGGGAGGCGCCGTTGACGACCTCCATCGGGCTGAACGCGTGGACGTGCATGTCCGGGACGCGCTCGCGGACCGCCCCGGCGATGTCGAAGTAGGCCGTCCCGGGCAGGTCCGGGTGGATGCCGCCCTGCATGCACACCTCGGTGGCCCCGGCCTTCCACGCCTCCTCGGCGCGGTCGGCGACCTGGTCCAGGGAGAGGGTGTAGGCGTCGGCGTCCGTGCGGCGCTGGGCGAAGGCGCAGAACCGGCAGCCGGTGTAGCAGACGTTGGTGAAGTTGATGTTCCTGGTGACCACGAACGTGACGTCGTCGCCGACCACGTCCGAGCGCACGCGGTCGGCCAGGCCGGTGAGGGCCTCCAGTTCGGGGCCGTCGGCGTGCAGCAGCGCGAGCGCCTCGTCGTCGCTCAGACCCGCGGGGTCGGCCTCCGCGCGGCGCAGGGCCGCCGCGATGTCCGGGTCGAAGCGGCGGGGCACCGCGCCCTCGCGGTCCACACCCGCCCGCAGTTCGTCCCAGTCGCCGTAGACGGCGTCGAAGTCGCCGCGCCGGTCGCCGGTGCGCCCCTCGGTGTCGATGCCGGTGTGCAGGTCGGTGCGGCCGGAGTCGACCAGTACCGCCTCGGGCTCCTGCCAGGGCCGCCCCACCAGGGGCGCGTCCTCCACCGCGAGTCCGGTCTCGGGGTCGGCCAGGGCCGCCACGTGCGCCGCCACGCGCGGGTCCAGCCACGGCTCGCCCGCCCGCACGTACTCGGGGTAGGCGGTGAGGCGCTCGCGCAGGGTGAACCCCTGGGCGGCGGTGCGCTCGGCCAGGTCGTCGATCTGCGGCCAGGGGCGCTCGGGGTTGACGTGGTCGGCGGTCAGCGGGGAGACGCCGCCCCAGTCGTCGATGCCCGCGCGGAGCATCAGCGCGTACTCGTCCACGCCGCCGGCCTCGGCTCCGATGAGGTTGGGCGGGGCCTGGATGTGGGCCTTGGGCCCCATCACCAGGCGGGTGACGGCGATGGCCGCGGCCATCCCCTCCCGCTCGGCGTCGGGGCGGTGCATCATCGCGGTCCCGGGCTTGGCCCGGAAGTTCTGCACGATGACCTCCTGGATGCCGCCGTAGCGGCGGGCCACGCCCCGGATCGCGAAGATCGACTCGGCGCGGTCGGCGACGGTCTCGCCGATACCGAGGAGGATGCCGGTCGTGAAGGGGACGTTGGAGCGGCCCGCGTCCTCCAGGGCGCGCAGCCGCACGGCCGGGTCCTTGTCGGGGCTGCCGTAGTGGGCCTGGCCCCTCTCCGTGAACAGCCGCTCGGAGGTGGTCTCCAGCATCATGCCCATCGACGGCGAGACCGGCTTGAGCCGCTGGAAGTCGGACCAGGTCAGCACACCCGGGTTGAGGTGCGGCAGGAGGCCGGTCTCCTCCAGGACCATGATCGCCATGGCCCGGACGTAGGACAGGGTGTCGTCGTAGCCGTGCGCGTCCAGCCACTCGGCGGCCTGGCTCCACCGGTCCTCGGGGCGGTCCCCGAGCGTGATGAGGACCTCCTTGCAGCCCATCTCCGCGCCCCGCCGCGCGATCTCCAGGACCTCGTCCGGGGACATGTAGGGGGCGTCCAGGCGGCCGGGCACCGTCGCGAACGTGCAGTAGTGGCAGCGGTCGCGGCAGAGCCGGGTCAACGGGACGAACACCTTGCGGCTGTAGGTGATGACGCCGGGGCGGCCGGCGGCCTCCAGTCCGGCGTCGCGCACGCGGCCGGCGTGGTCCAGGAGCGTCTCCAGGTCCTCGCCCCGGGCGTGCAGGAGCACTTCGGCCTCGGTGACGTCCAGTGTCTTGCCGTCCCGGGCGCGGGCGAGGGCCCTGCGCATCGCGGACGCTGTCGGGGAGGAGCCGGGGGCCGGGTCGTTCGCACCACTCATAACGGCCCACCCTACGCGCCCCGGTTCTCGGGCCGACGACGGCATGCGGTGGTGCGTCCGATGGCCCCATGATCGCCCCCCCGCGCGGGGCCGGTCGGTCGAAGGACGCACCCCGGACTCGACGGCATGATCGCCACACCGGGGGGCCGGGTTTCGGTCGAAGGGCACACCCCGAGCCCGACGGCAAGATCGCCCCCCGCGCGGGGCCGGGCTCGGGCGAAGGGCACACCCCGAGCCCGAGGGCGTGATCGCCCCATGCGGGGCCCGGGCGGCGGCCGGAGCCGGGGCGCGTGGTGGGCCGGGGTGTGCCCGTGGACGCCGCGCGGCGGGTGAGGATCCGCGGAGGATGCCCTAGTGTGGCCGCGTGCTGAGTCGGCTCCGCGGTAACCGGTGGGTGCGCCTGGCCCTGCTCGCGGTGGTGTTCGCGTGCGCCGGGTGGGCGCTGCGCGCGCACTGGACGCAGGCGCGCGAGGCGGTGGCCGCCCTGCCCCTGTGGGCACTGCCCGCGGCGGTCCTGGCGGGGATGGCGGGGCTGACCGCCCAGATGCTCGCCTGGCGTTCGCTGTTGGGCGGGCTCGGCTCGCCGCTGCCGGTGCCGGTCGCGGCCCGGATCATGTTCGTCGGCCAGCTCGGCAAGTACCTCCCGGGGTCGGTGTGGGCGTTCGTCGCCCAGGTCGAACTCGCGCGCGACCGCGAGGTCCCGCGGGCGCGCGGTGCCGCCGCCACCCTGCTGGCGGTGGCCGTCACCGTCGCGGTGGGGCTGGCCGTGGCCGCGGTGGCCCTGCCCCTGGCCTCCGACGGGGCCGCGCGCCGCTGGTGGTGGGTGCTGGCCGCGGCCCCGCTCCTGCTGGCGTGCCTGCACCCGCGCGTGCTGGGGTTCGGCGTCCGCACGGCGGCCCGGCCCTTCCGGCGCTTCCGTGAGGTGGCCGAGGCGGGCCCGCCCGAGGTGCGCGGGCGCTCGGTGGCCGCCGCGGTGGGCTGGACCGTGCTGGCGTGGGCTCCGCTGGGGGCGCACGCGTGGCTGCTGACCTGGGCGGTGGGCGGGAATCCGGTCGCGTCGGTCGGCCCGGCCGTGGGCGGGTACGCGCTGGCCTGGACGCTCGGGCTGCTGGTGGTGTTCGCCCCCGCCGGGCTGGGCGTGCGCGAGGCGGTGCTGGTGGTAGCCCTGGCCCCGGTCGTGGACGCGGGGGCGGCGCTCGTCGTCGCGGTGCTCTCGCGCCTGGTGATGACCGTGGCGGACATCGCCTGGGCCGGACTGTCGGTGCTGCTGTCACCGACCGCCGCCGTGGCTCCGGGGAACCAGGGCCAGGACCAGGACCCCGTCCCCTGACGCGGCTCCGCTGCCGCCCCCGCCTCCGTGCCGGATCCTCCGCCCGCGCGTGACGGGTCGGTGCACACGGCCGGTAGGCGCGTCGGCGGCTCCGAGGGCCGGCCCCGGCCGTGGTCCGCCGGATCCCGCGTTCAGGCCTTGAGGAGCCGGTCGGCGTAGGCCCGCCAGTACGGGGCCGGGTCCACCGGCCGCACGCCCGCGCGCAGCCGTTCGGCCTCCCCCGGGGCGTACAGGGCGGTGAGGGCGCGGGCCAGGTCGGCTGCGTCGCCGGGGGCGCACAGCAGCCCGTCGACGCCCTCGCGCACGTGGTCGGCGAGCGTCCCGGCGCGCGTGGCCACGACGGGGACGCCGTGTTCGTGGGCCAGCCAGACGTTCTGGGTCGCGGTGGCCGTCCGGTAGGGCAGGACGACGGCGTCGGCGGAGGCGAACAGCGCGGGCAGCTCCGAGGCCGGCACGTAGCCGTCGCGCAGCCGCACGCGGTCGGCGACGCCGAGGTCGCGCGCCAGGGCCGCCAGGTCGTCGGTACCGCCCCAGAACTCGCCCGCCACCGTGAGCGCGACGTCGTCGGGCGCGCCGTCGGCGAGGGCCCGCAGCAGGAGGTCGACGCCCTTGTACGGCCGGACGATGCCGAGGAAGAGCAGGTGTCGGCGCTCGCCCGCGGGCCCCTGGACGGGTCCGCCGGTGTCGGGCAGGTGCGGGGGCAGCGGGGCCGTGACCGGGCGCGGCCGGTCGGGGCCCATCAGCCCCTCGGCCAGGTGCGCCTGCTCCGGTGAATGGGTGAGGACGCCGTCCACGCGGCGCAGCAGCGCGCGGCTCAGGGACACGTCCACGGCGCGGCGCTCGTGCGGCAGCACGTTGTGGCACAGGGCGATGACCTGCGTGCCGGTGTCGAGCGAGCGCACACCGGCGAGGATGGCGAGGTAGGCGGGCACCTGCACCGGCGAGAACACGGTGAGCACGACCGTGTCGGCCTCGCGGGCCAGGCGGCGGCCGGTCCGCCACCAGCCGTCCGGGCGGTACCAGGCCAGCTCGTGCCGCGTCCCGGGGTGGGGCGTGCCCTCCGCCTCGTCCACGGTCTGCCGCCCCGGGTAGAGCGCCGCCGGGTACTGGGCGCGCCAGGACTCGATCGCGACCTCGTGGCCGAGGGCGCTGAGCCGGTGGGCGAGCTCGGTCGTGTGCCGGGCACCGCCGCCCTTGTACGGGTGGGCGGGGCCCACGAGCGTGACGCGCGCCGGCCGGGCCGGAGATCTGGGGCCGTCCGCCGGGGCTCTCGGCGCGTCCCGGTGCTCAGCGCCCGCGTCGGACTCGGTCCGGCGGCGGTCGGGCCGCGTCACGCGCTCTCCCGGGACCGCACGATGAGGTCGGCCAGCAGCGCGATGGCGGCGATGATCAGCCCCGTCATGAGGATCATGACGGTGTTGTTGGGGATGTAGAGCGGGTGGCGCACCTGGTCGAAGACGAACTTGCCCGCGCCCAGGCCCAGTAGCACCAGTGACGGCGGCATGAGCACCTTGAGCGGGTTGAAGTACATGACCATGCGCAGCACCTGGAGGATGTACCGGTAGGCGTCCCTGACGAAGTGGAACTTGGAGGTCCCCGCCCGCTTGGCGTACTCGATGGGCACGTACTTGACCGGGTGCTGGTTGGACAGGAACGCCAGGGTGATCGTGGTGACGCAGGAGAACCCGGGCGGCAGCAGGCGCAGGTAGGGGCGGGCCACGTCGCGCCGGAACACGCGCAGGCCGGAGTTGAGGTCGGGGATGCGGGTGTTGGTGAGGCTCTCGGCGATCTTGCGGATGGCCCACTTGGCCGGGACCCGCAGTGCCTTGTGCGTGCCCATCTCCTGGGTGCGCGCGCCCACGACCTGGTCGACGCCGGGTTCGTCGTCCAGGATGGAGACGAGTTCGGGGATGCGCTCGTTCGGGTAGCTCATGTCGGCGTCAGTCCACACGACGTACTCGCCGCGCGCCCGCTGGCTGCCGATCCGCCGGACCGTGCCCGAGCCGCCGTTGTGGCCGAAGGCGATGACGCGCATGTGCGGGTAGAGCGCCTCGGCGTCCCGCAGGCGGGCGAGGGTGTCGTCGGTGGAGGCGTCGTCCACCGCGAGCAGCTCGTAGGTGTGCTCCGAGGCGTCCATGGCCGCGCAGATGCGCTTGACCTCGTCGACGACGTGCTCCTCCTCGTTGAAGCACGGCAGGACGATGGTGACGCGCACGGGGGCGTCCGGTTCCTGGGCTGAGGCGTCGCCGCCGGCCTCGCTCATGCGCTCTTCTTACCTCACTCGACGGGGATCACGACGACCCACACACTGCCACGGAAGGTCCAGTGGCCGGTCGGGGGCTCCATGAGGGTACTCGGATCCATGGCGGCGGTCACGTCGAAGGGTCGCTGGAGCGGGGCGTCCCGCCCGGCGAGCGCCTGCAGCGGTTCGTACTGCGAGGCGGCGAGCACGGCGTCACGGCCGCGGGAGTGGATCTGCTCCACGACCCGCTGCGCCGCCTCTGGCGTGGGATCGGTCAGTTCCGCGGTGGGGACGCCGCACACGTTGCGCAGCAGCGGCATGTACCCGCCCGCCAGGCCGGAGTCGACCACGACGACCGAGGAGTCCGGCGGGATCGCGTCGCACAAACGGTGGGTGGCCTCGACCGTTCCCACGTCCTGGCGGTAGCCCATGACGCCGTGCGCGGTGGCCGCGGTCGGAACGACCATCACGCCCACGGCCAGCGCGGCCACGACGGCGGGGAGCGCCTGGACCGTGGCGGGCCGGTCGCGGACGTCCTCGACGGCGGCGCAGTAGCGCGTCAGCCAGGCGGCGAACCAGACGGCGAGCAGCACGAACGCCGGGATGACCAGGACGATCAGCCGCCGGCTCGCCCAGGGGTGGTCCGGGGTGATGGCGGGCCGCAGCAGGGTCGTGGCGACCGTCCACAGCAGCACCATCAGGGGCAGCACCCACTGCGGGTCGCGGCGCTGGACCACGCGGCGCAGCAGCAGGGCCACGCCCAGGGAGGCGAACAGGACGGTGCCCAGGCCCACGTACCAGCCCACCCAGTACAGGCTCATGTCGTAGTAGGTCCGGCTGCCCTCGACCGCCAGCCCCTCGCGCTCCTGCACGTAGGCGACCCAGTGGTCGGTGAAGTCGCTGCCGTGCCCGTAGTCGGGCCACAGCAGGGGGCGGATCGCGAAACCGACCATGACCAGCAGGGACAGGACCGCGACGGCCGTCGGCAACCACCGCACGCGCTCCACCCGCGGCACCCCGAACCGCCACAGGGCGGCCGTGGCGACGACCGTGACGGCGACGACGGCACCGGAGATGAGCAGCAGCGGGTCGAGGGAGTCCTCCAGGTACTCCAGGTAGGGGCGGGAGAGCCCGAAGCCCGCGTACAGGCCCAGGCCGACACCGACGGCGAGCCCGCCCAGCAGGGGCAGCGCCTGGCCGCGCCGGGCGAGCAGCAGCAGGCCGACGAAGCCCACGACCGGCAGCAGGTCGCGCAGCACGTCGATGCGCACCACCAGCCCGAGTCCGAAGGAGAGCCCGGCCGCCGCGGCCAGGGCGTGCGCGGCCGACCACCGGTCGGTCAGCGCGGTGCGCCGGGCCAGCGCGTCGTAGGCCAGGACCAGGCCGCCGAGCAGGAGGATCTGGGTGACGGGCTCGCTGTAGGTGAAGCGGCTGACCCACTGCTGGGGCAGGCACACCGCCAGGACCAGCGCCGCGGGCGGAGCCCAGAGGGGGCCGACGAGGCGGGCCGCGAGCCCGCCGAAGGTGAGCACGCCCAGCGCGCCCAGCACCGGGGTGGTGACGAGCATTCCGGTGAGCCCGCCGAGCCAGTAGCCGACCGAGGTCAGCAGCGGGGCGCCGGCCATGAACTGGGGCCAGATGACGTCGTCGCGCTGGTACTGGGCCAGGCTCTGGTAGCCCAGCGCCGGATCGTCCCCGGCGATGAGGTCGCGCTGCTGCGGGATCGGCAGGTGGCCGTTCTCCGCGATCCACGCCGTGTACATGGCGTAGGAGGCGGGGTCGCGGCGGATCACCAGCGTCTCGGCGTGGTAGGCGATCTGCACGACGGCGAAGGCCACGGCGATCGTGAGCAGGAGCACGAGCGCGACCACGGACCACACGTCGTCGTCCGCGCCCCTCGCCCCGGGGTGCCGGGGGCCGGGCTCGGGGATCAGCCGCGGGACCAGCGCGCAGGCGGCGACCACGGCGGGCACGCCGACGATCCCCGCGGCGACCGGCGTGAACGCGCCCAGGGCCAGCAGCGGGAACGTGACCAGGAGCCAGGCGGAGACGGCGATCGCCGGCAGCGCCGTGACGCGGGCGAGGAGGAGTCGGCCGGGGGGCATGCGCATGGGGCAACTCTGGCAGCTCCGCCATCGGAGTGCACACCCCGGCCCGACGGTGCCCTGAGCCGGACCGGGAGCCGCGTCGGGAGCCGGGACGGAAGCCGGACCGCGGGCGTCGCGCGGGCGGAGGTGAGCGTTCGCGGATCACGATCTAGGGTGACGGTATGTCCGAAACTCCAGCGCAGCTGTGGCGCGCCCTCGTCTCCGCCGAACCGGCGCGGCCGTTCGTCACGTCCTACGACGCCTCCGGTGCCCGGGTCGAGCTCTCCCGCGCGACCTTCGACAACTGGGTCTCCAAGACCGCCAACATGCTCGTGGACGGGTTCGGCGCGCAACCCGGCGACAGCACCGTCCTCGCGCTCCCCGTGCACTGGCAGTCCCTGGTGTGGGCGGTCTCCTGCTGGTCGGTGGGCACCGTGGTGACCCCCTCGCCCCGGGACACCGTCGGACGGGGCGCCCACGTCGTGGTGGCCGACGCCGACCGGCTGGAGGAGGCCGCGGACACCGGCGCCGACGAGGTCGTCGGCACCTCCCTGCACCCCCTGGGCCTGCCCCTGGCGTCGGTCCCGCCGATGGTGCACGACTACTCCGTGGAGGTGCGCGGGCACGGCGACCACTTCGCGGCCTACCCCATCGACCCCGGGGCGCCCGCGCTGGAGGCCGACCGCGCGTACACCGGCGCGGAACTGGCCGCCGTGGGCCGCGACCGCGCCGCGCGGTGGGGCCTGAACGGCGAGGACCGGATCGCCGTACTGCTGGCCCCCGACGCCCCGCTGTCCGCGCTCGGCCCGTCCCTGGACCTGTTCCTGGCCGCCCTCGCCTCCGGCGCGCCGCTCATCCTCACCCCGCCCGGGGCGGACGACCAGGCCGGGCGGCTGCGGATGGAGAAGGCCACCGCCGTGACCGCCCCCGAGGGGGACGAACCGGACTTCGCGGGCCTTCGCCGGCTCTGATACAACGACCCGATGGACGTGAACGGTCTCATCGGCCCCGCCATCGTGGCGCTCTTCCTCGGGTTCAGCCTCTACCAGGGCGTCCGGGGCGTGCTGGCGACACTGAGGCGCCGCAGGGAGCAGCAGGAGCTGGACGGTTCGGGCGTGCGCGCGCACGGGCACGTGAGCGCGGTGCACCCGCTCGAACGCAGCCCCCACGGCCACACCGTCACCGTGACGGTGCGGGGCGCGGACGGTTCCCGCTGGGACGCCGTCGACTCCAGTGGTCTGGGCGGCTACGTCGTCCGTGAGGGCACGCCGGTCGAGCTGGTCCACTCCCCCTCCGATCCCGGCCTGGTCCGGGTGGAGCGTGCCGCCCACCCCGACCCCGCCCGCGGCGGCTACGCGGTGCGCCCGGACCGGCGTCCGGGCGGGCCCCCGCTGTGGCGGCCCCTGCTGCCCCTGCTGGGCGTGATCGTCATCGGCGGCGTCATCCTGCTGGCCCTCGCCGGCGGCGGGGCGCGGGACCTGGTCGGCCTCGTCCCCCTGCTGTTCGTCGTCCTGGGCCCCTGCCTGGTCGTGGGCGGCGTCGTGGCCATGGTGCGCGGCCGGAGCAGGACCCGGCGGCACACCGCCGAGGTGTACGGCACCATCACCGACACCTGGCGCCAGGTCCAGCGCCGCCGCGGCCAGAACGGGACCAGGACCAGCATCACCCACCCCTTCACGGTGCACTTCCGGGCCGCCGACGGGCGTGAGGTCCACCGCCGCTACGAGACGTCCACCCGGTCCTTCCGGCCGGGTCTCCAACAGAGGGTGCTGGTCCGGCACGATCCCGAGCACCCGGCGGAGTTCAGCGTGGCCGACCTGGCCATGGGGGGCCTGTTCCCGGGCCTGGCGCTGGTGTTCATCGGCGCGGTCTTCACCATCGTGGGAGGGGTCGTGAGCGTCCTCTTCGCCGGCTCCGGCCTCTGAGGGCCGGGGGCGCCGCCGCCGGCCCGCCCCCGCGCACACGGCGCGGCCGCACCTCGGGCACCGGTGCGGCTGCCGTGGAAGGGCCTCGGACGGACCCCTGGGGCGTCCGGGGCGCACTGAGGCGTCCGGGGGCGCCCGGGGGGCTCAGGACTCGCGGTAGTAGGCGTCCAGCGCCCGCCCCTCACGCGCCTCCTCGTCGTAGGTGTAGACCTCGCGGCCCTCGACGAACACCCGCAGCGCGCGGCTCATCACGTCCAGCGGGTCGCCGGACCAGATGACGACGTCGCCGTCCAGCCCGGGCCTGAGGGCGCCCACCCGGTCGGCGATGCCCATGATCTCCGCCGGGTGGACCGTGAGGGCCCGGATCGCCGACTCCGGGGCCATGCCCTCCTTCACGCACAGGGTGGCCTGGTGGACCAGGAACTCGATGGGGACGACGGGGTGGTCGGTGGTCAGCGCGACCTTGACGCCCGCGCGGTCGAGGATCCCGGGGTTGGCGAGGGTCTTGTTCTTGACCTCGACCTTGGAGCGGCCGACCATCAGCGGCCCGGTGATGACCGGGATGCCGCGTGCGGCGATCTCGTCCGCCAGCAGGTGTCCCTCGGTGCAGTGGTTGATGATCAGCCGGTAGCCGAACTCGTCCGCCAGGCGCATGGCCGTGTGGATGTCGTCGGCGCGGTGGGTGTGCTGGCACCACGGCAGCTCGCCGTCCAGGACCCGGACCAGCACCTCCAGGGTGTTGTCGCGGTCGAAGGGGTTGCCCTCGGCGAGGGCGTGGTCCCGCTTGGCCTTGTAGTCCTGGGCCTTGGTGAACGCGTCCCGGATGACCGCCGCGACGCCCTGCCGGGTCGAGGGGATCTGGTCCTTCTTGCCGTACACGCGCTTGGGGTTCTCCCCGAGCGCGCTCTTGACGCTCGCCGGGTGCCGGATGAGCCGGTCCTCCATGCTCCGGCCCCAGCACTTGATCGCCACGGTCTGCCCGCCGATCGGGTTTCCCGACCCGGGCTTGACCACGGAGCTGGTGACGCCGCCGGACAGGGCATCGACGAACCCGCGGTCGGCGGGGTTGATGGCGTCCAGCGCGCGCATGCGGGCACCGTTGGGGTCGGTCATCTCGTTGGTGTCGTCGCCCGCCCAGCCGACGCCCTCCTCGTCGATGCCGATGTGCCCGTGCGCCTCGACGAAGCCGGGCAGGACCCATTGGCCCGCGGCGTCGACGACCTCGGCTCCCTCGGGGACGGTGACGTCGCCGTCCCGGCCGACGGCCCGAATCCGTCCGTCGGAGATGAGCACGGTCCCGCCGTCGATGGGGTCGCCGTCGACGGGGACGACGTATCCGGATCTGATCGCGATATCCATGGCGGGCAACCTAGCCCATCATGGGGCGACCGCCCAAGGGCGGGCGGACGGCGCACCCGGGCCGCTCGTGGACGTTCGGCCCGCGAACGCTTCGGCCCGTGCGGTTCAGCCCGTGCAGTGTGGCCTGCGTGGCTCGGCCCGTGTGATTTGGCCCGTGCGGTTCGGCCGCGTGGCTCGACGCCCGTGCGCTTCGGCCCGTGCGGTTCAGCCCATGCACGGCTCGGTCCGCGTGCGCTTCAGCCCCTACGGTTCAGCCCGCGGGCCAGCGCGCGGTCAGCAGCTCCGAGCGCGGGGTCAGCTCCACGCTGACGTCCTCGATGGCCTCGCGCACCATGGCGCAGCGTCCGACCTGCTCGGGGTCGCCGGTGAGCTCCCCGCCCTGGGCGGCGAAGGCGTAGACCATGCTGGGCCGGTCGGCGAACTCCATCATCCGGAACGCGCCGCCCAGGCCGGGGTGGTGCGCGGTCTGCTCGGGGATGACGGCCAGCGTGACGATGCCCGCCTCGATGAGGTCGGCGAGGAAGTCGCGCTGGGCGTTGAGCACCTCGGCCCCGCCCTGCGGGCGCTGGAGCGCGGACTCGTTGAGCACGACCCGGAGCGTGGGGCCTTCCGGCCCGGTCATCGCGGCGCGGTGGGCCATCTCCTCCTCCACCATCGCCTCGATCTCCTCGTGGGAGAGGTCGGCGTGGCGCGGCCGCAGGACCGCGCTGGAGTACTCGCGGGTGCGCAGGAAGACCGGGACGGCCATGGGCTGGTGCTCCCAGAGCTGGGCGGCGTGCACACCCAGCTCGCGCATGTCGCCGAACTCGTTGGGAAAGGCCTCGGCCTGGAGGGTGATCGCCCAGGCGTCGACGAGCCGGTGCTCGGTGCCCAGGACCGTGTCCACCCGCTCGACCAGCGAGCGCGCGGGACGGCAGTAGGCGTCCTCCACGTCGCGGAGCTTGTCGTCGGTCACGCCGACGTTGGCGGCGAGTTCGGCGCGTGAGAGCCCCTTGTCGGACCGGGCGCGCAGAATCCGCGCGCCGAAGGGGAGCCACATCGCAGACGGCAACGCAGTGTTCACTCCCGTATCCTCTCCGGTCGCCTGTGTCGGGGAGCCGTGTCGTACCCTCGGTGCGACACCCCAACCCCTTGGTAGGACCCTCTCCCGGGCCGGGTGGACGGGTCAAGCGACCCGGCGGGTGCGGCGATCCGTGATAAGTCAGTACAAAGTCCGACCATGCCCTCCGCCGTGCGGGCGCGAACCCGAAAGGTCCCGTTGGCCTACCTCGCCCTGCTCCTGACCGTGGCGTCGCTGACCTTCTGGGTCTACGTCCTGTTCGACGTGATCGGCTCCGACTCCGGTGCCGTCCGCCTGCTGCCCAAGCCCGCGTGGGCGGTGGTCGTCCTGCTGCTGCCCAAGGTCGGGGCGCTGCTGTGGTTCGTGTTCGGGCGTCCGCGCCGGGGCGCGGTGGCGGCGGCCGTACCGCCGGGCCCTCCCCCGGCCTTCCCCGAGTACGAGCATCCCAACCGTGCGCGGGGAGCGACCCCGCGGGACGACGAGGAGTTCCTGCGCCGGTGCCGAGAGCGCGCCGAGGACCAGCGCCGCCGGGCCCGCCGGGCCCAGGAGGAGCGCGAGCGCGAGGCGCGCCGGAGCGAACCGCCGGGCCGACACGAGGGAGCGGAGAACCGGTGGAACGAGCCGGAGGGCCATGGGGACGGGCCCGGAGGCCGCGGGACCGACGAGGACCCCCAGGCGCCGTCGGCCCCCGTCGACTGAGCCCAGTACGCTGTGTGCCGCCCAGCCGCGAACCTCACCCCGGAAGTGAACCGATGAACCGCTTGACCCTGACGGCGTCGGCCCTTGTCGCCTGCACGGCCCTGTTCGCCACCACCGCGTGCGGCGGCCAGACCGAGGGGGGTCCGAACCAGGACGCCACCGAGAACGCGGAGGACGCCCCGGAGCAGACCGCCGACGCCACGGACGGCGAGGGCGGCCCCGCCGACATCGACGTGTCCGACGTGGAGGGCGCCACGCTGCACACCAGCGAGGGCGACATCGAACTCGTCCTGCTGCCGGAGGAGGCCCCGCTGACGGTGGCCAACTTCGTCGGCCTCGCCGAGGGCGAGGGCGTCCCCAACCCGGAGACCGGCAACGAGGAGTTCTACGACGGCGTCATCTTCCACCGCGTGATCGACGACTTCATGGTCCAGACCGGGGATCCCCTCGGCACCGGCCAGGGCGGTCCCGGCTACCAGTTCGAGGACGAGACCGACAACGGGCAGACCTTCGCCGAGCCGGGCATGCTGGCGATGGCCAACTCCGGCCCCGACACCAACGGCTCGCAGTTCTTCATCACGGTGGCGCCCACCGAGCACCTCGACGGCGACCACACCATCTTCGGACACGTCGCGAACGACGAGTCGCAGGAGGTCGTGGACTCGATCGCCCAGGTGGAGACCGACCCGTCCACCGCCCGGCCGCTCGACGACATCGTCATCGAGTCGGTGTCGGTGCAGCGCGCGGAGTAGCTGCGCTCCGCGGCGGCGGGGCGGAGAGCCCCGCCCGGCGCGGTCCCTCCGGCTTCGGCCACGCCCCCGGCCCGCAGAACACCGGCGGGCCCGAACCGGCCCTCCCGGGGCGAGGGCAGGCCGAACGGCCTCCGTTCAGTCCTCCGGGGGCCTGGGGAGTGTTCTTCTGGAGGCTTTCGGGTGAGCCCGGAATGCCGCAAAAAACACGACCTAGCGGGGGGTGCGGCGTTTGGCCCGTGCGGCGCGGGCCCGCTCGACGGCGGGTCCGATCGCCGCGACCAGCGCGTCGACGTCCTCCGGTGTGGACGTGCGCCCCAGCGACAGCCGCAGACTGCTCAGCGCGGTGTCCGGGTCGGCCCCCATCGCCAGCAGGACGTGGCTGGGCTGGGCCACCCCCGCCGAGCAGGCCGAGCCGGTCGAGCAGGAGATACCGCGCGCGTCCAGCAGCATCAGGAGGGCGTCGCCCTCGCAGCCGGGGAAGGACAGGTGCGAGATCCCCGGCAGGCGCCGGTCGCGGTCACCGTTGACCACGGCGTCCGCGACCGCGTCGCGGACCCCCGCCTCCAGTGCGTCGCGCAGGTCGGCCAGGTGCTTGGCGTGCTCCTCGCGCTCGTCGACGGCCAGGCCGACCGCGGTGGCCAGCCCGCGCAGCAGCGGCGGGGACAGCGTGCCGGAGCGGATGTCGCGTTCCTGGCCGCCGCCGTGCAGGACGGGCACGGGCCCGAGCCCGCGCGCGACCAGCAGGGCGCCGGCGCCCACGGGGCCGCCGAGCTTGTGCCCGCTGACCGTGAGAGCGCTCACCCCGCTCGCGGCGAAGTCGACGGGCTCGACGCCGACCGCCTGGACGGCGTCGGTGTGGAAGGGCACCCCGTACTCGGCCGCCACCGCGGCGAGCTCGGCGACCGGCTGGACCGTCCCCACCTCGTTGTTGGCCCACATGACGGACACGAGCGCGACGGTCTCGGGCGCGGCGGCCAGGGCCTCGCGCAGCGTCCCCGGGCTCACCCGGCCGAGCTCGTCCACCGGCAGTGCCTCGTACACCGCGCCCTGGTGGTCGGCCATCCAGCGGGCCGGGTCCAGGGCGGCGTGGTGCTCCACGGCGCTCACCAGGATGCGCCGCCGCCGGGGGTCCTCGGCGTTGCGCGCCCAGTACAGCCCCTTGATCGCGATGTTGTCGGACTCGGTGCCCCCACCGGTGAAGACGACCTCGTGCGGGGTCGAGCCGAGCGCGTCGGCGACGCGTTCACGCGCCTCCTCGACCGTGCGCCGGGCCCCGCGCCCGTGGGCGTGCAGGGAGGACGGGTTGCCGAGAGCGCCGAGTTCGGCCGCGACGTCGGCGACGACCTCGGGGCGGACCTCGGTCGTGGCTGCGTGATCCAGATACACCATGGCGTTGCCAAGGATACGTCCGCCGCGCGCCGCCCACGGACCGCGGCCGCTCCCACCGCGCGGGCGCCCGCCACCGATAACCTGAGGGCATGCCTGAGTCCTCGTCCTCGCAGCCCGCCGCTTCCACCGCTCCCGCCGCGGGGCACTGGCCCGCGCCCACCGCGGACGGCCCGGTGCGCGCCCGACTGACCCTGCCCGGCTCCAAGTCGGTGACCAACCGCGCCCTGATCCTGGCCGCCCTCTCCGAGACCCCGTGCCTGGTCCGCCGCCCCCTGGCCAGCCGGGACAGCGAGCTGATGGTGGGCGCCCTGCGCGCCCTGGGCGTGGGCATCACGGCGGCCGGGCCGGCCGGCGAGGACCTGTCCGTCACGCCCGCGCCCCTGCGCGGACCGGCGTCGGTGGACGTCGGCAACGCGGGGACGGTCATGCGGTTCGTGCCCCCGCTGGCGGCTCTGGCCTCCGGGGACGTGCACTTCGACGGCGACCCGCGGGCCCGAGAGCGGCCGGTGGACGAACTGCTCAACGCCCTGCGCGCGCTGGGCGCCGACATCGACGACGACGGCCGCGGCGCGCTGCCGCTGACCATCCACGGCACCGGCGCGGTCCCCGGCGGCGACGTGGTCCTGGACGCCTCGGGCTCCTCCCAGTTCGTGTCCGCGCTGCTGCTCAGCGGCGCCCGGTTCACCAAGGGCGTGCACGTGCGGCACGAGGGGCCGCCGGTGCCGTCGCGTCCGCACCTGGACATGACCGTGGAGATGCTGCGCGCCGCGGGCGTGGCGGTCACCGCCGGGGACGACTGGTGGCGGGTCGAGCCGGGCCCGGTGCGCGCCTCGGCCATCACGGTGGAGCCGGACCTGTCCAACGCGGCCCCGTTCCTGGCCGCCGCACTGGTCACCGGCGGCGAGGTGACCATTCAGGGCTGGCCGGAGCACACCACCCAGCCGGGTGACGAGCTGCGCTCCCTGTTCACGCGCATGGGCGGCGAGGTCTCGCGTTCGGGCGACGACCTGACCCTGCGCGGCACCGGGACCGTCCTCGGCCTGACCGCCGACCTGCGCGCGGTCGGCGAGCTGACGCCCACCATCGCGGCGGTGGCCGCACTGGCCACCACGCCCTCGCGGCTGACGGGCATCGCCCACCTGCGCCGGCACGAGACCGATCGCATCGCGGCCCTGGCCGCGGAGATCAACCGCCTGGGCGGCGACGCGGAGGAGCTGCCGGACGGCCTGGTGATCCGCCCGCGTCCGCTGCGCGGCGGGGTGTTCCACTCCTACGACGACCACCGGATGGCCACCTCGGGCGCGGTGATCGGGCTCGCGGTGCCCGGAGTGGAGGTGGAGAACATCGCCACCACGCGCAAGACCCTGCCCGACTTCCCGGGCCTGTGGGCGGAGGCCCTGGCATGAGCCGCACGCGGGGCGGGGGGCGCCATCTGGACGAGGACGACATCCGGGTGCGCGCCCGGGGCGGCTCCCGGCCCCGGACCCGGAACCGGCCCAAGCACGAGAACGCGGTGGCCGGCCTGGTGACCAACGTGGACCGCGGCCGGTACCGGTGCCTGGTCGACGGTGTGGCCGTGGTCGCGATGAAGGCGCGTGAGCTGGGCCGCGGCTCCATCGTGGTGGGCGACCGCGTGGACCTGGTCGGCGACCTGTCCGGGCGCCCCGACACCCTGGCCCGCGTGGTGCGGGTCCAGGAACGGCGCTCCGTGCTGCGCCGCACCGCCGACGACACCGACCCCGTCGAGCGCGTCATCGTCGCCAACGCCGACCAGATGGCGATCGTGTGCGCCCTGGCCGACCCCGAGCCGCAGCCCCGGTTCGTCGACCGCTGCCTGGTCGCCGCCTACGACGCGGGCCTGGACCCGCTGCTGTGCCTCACCAAGGCCGACCTGGCCGCCCCGGACGAGCTCGTGCGCGTCTACGAGCCGCTGGGGGTGCCCTTCGAGGTGCTCAGCCCGGACGGCGAGCCCGACGGGCTGCGGGCGCGTCTGGCGGGGCGCACGTCGGTGTTCGTGGGGTCCTCGGGCGTGGGCAAGTCCACGCTGGTGAACCGGCTGATCCCGGGCACCGACCGCGCCGTCGGCCACGTCAACGCGGTCACCGGCCGCGGCCGCCACACCTCCACCTCGGCCGTGGCGCTGCCCTTCGAGGGCGGCTGGCTCATCGACACCCCGGGCGTGCGCAGCTTCGGCCTGGCGCACATCGACCCGGAGGACTTCGTCGCGGGCTTCCCCGACATCGCCGACGTCGCCGCGGACTGCCCGCCGGGCTGTACGCACCAGGAGGACGAGCCCGACTGCGCCATCGGGGCGGCGCTGGAGCAGGGCCGGCTGGATCCCGACCGCGTGGCCTCGCTGCGCCGCCTGCTCGCCAGCCGTGAGGGCGACCTGGACGACCAGCCCTAGGTCGTGTTCCTCGCGGAGCGCTGAGGCTCACAGGTCGACGGTGCCGCCGCAGCGCCAGTAGCGGGTGCGGTCGTGTTCCAGGAAGCCCTCGTCGAGCAGTCCGCGGCGCAGGACCGCCAGGTCGGAGCTGAACCGCGACAGCACCCGGTTCAGCTCCGGCTCGGTGTAGCGGACGCCGGGGTCGAGTGCGCGGGCGACGTGGTCGAGGACGATGAGGCGGTCGCCGCGCCGGACCGGGATCTGCGTGATCCTGCCCCGCGGCAGGTACGCGCGCACCACGCGTTCGTGTTCGTCCACCGCGTCCTCCTCTCCTCAGCCGGTGCGCAGCATCCCGTGCACGACGGTCTCGACCCGGTGCGCCGCCTGGTCCGGGTCGATGGGCTGCAGCGCGTAGGAGACGGTGAGGCGCACCGAGACGTCGGCGACCGAGTCGGCCACCCGGGCGCCCACGCCGGGGCAGCGGTCCTCCAGCATCGCGGCGATGCGCTCGCCGACCACGTCGATGAGCGGCGCGGACCTGGTGGTCAGCACGGGCAGCAGGTCGCGGTCACCGGTGACGACCGCGTGCAGGAGCGGGTTGTCGCGGGCGGCCAGGAGGATGAGGCGGGTCGACCGGCTCACGGCGTGCGCCGGGTCGGCCTCCTCGGCGGCGAGCAGTCCGACGACGTCGTCCAGGAGCGCGTTGACCTCGCGCACGACGATCGCCTGGAGGAGGCCCTCCTTGCTGCCGAACACGTTGTAGAGGGTCTGCCTGGACACCTGGGCGGCCGCGGCGATGTCGGCCATCCGCCGCTCGGCCCAGGCACCGGCGACGACCTCGGCGCAGGCGGCGTCCATCAGCCGTTCCCGGGCCGTCCCGCGGTTCGCGCTCACCGTCTCCATGTCTCCATCCTCGCATCCTGGACGATGTCCGATTTCGTGTGCGCAGGGTCCCCGCGAACTCACATTCTGGTTACGGGGGGCGCCGCTTTGAGCATGTTCGTGCCGGGGCAGGTACCGTTACCGGCCATGGCCTCCTTTGACGATGATCTGCGGCTGGCACACGTGCTCGCCGACGCTGCCGACGACATCGCGATCAAGCGCTTCCGGGCGCTGGATCTGGTGGTCGACACCAAGCCCGACCTGACCCCGGTGACCGAGGCCGACCGGCTGGTCGAGGAGACGCTGCGGGGCGTGCTCTCCCGCGCCCGCCCGCGGGACGCGGTCGTCGGCGAGGAGTACGGCCGCACCGGCAACAGCAACCGGGTGTGGGTCATCGACCCCATCGACGGCACCAAGAACTACGTGCGCGGGGTCCCGGTGTGGGCCACGCTGATCGCCCTGCTGGAGGGCGACCGCCCGGTCGTGGGCGTGGTGTCGGCCCCCGCGCTGCACCGCCGGTGGTGGGCGTCCCAGGGCGGCGGCGCCTGGCAGGGCCGCAGCCTGTCCAAGGCGTCGCGCTGCCAGGTGTCGAAGGTGTCCACCCTGTCGGACGCCTCGCTGAGCTACTCGTCGCTGACCGGCTGGGAGGACCAGGGCCGGCTGGACTCGTTCCTCGGCCTCACCCGTTCGGTGTGGCGCACCCGCGCCTACGGCGACTTCTGGTCGCACGTGATGGTCGCGGAAGGCGTCGTGGACATCTCCGCCGAGCCGGAGCTGTCCCTGTGGGACGCCGCGCCGCTGCCGATCATCCTGGAGGAGGCCGGCGGGCGGGCCACCAACCTGCGCGGTGAGGGCTTCGAGGACGGCGGCCCGCTGGTGTGCAGCAACGGCTCCCTGCACGACCAGGCCCTGACCTGGCTCAACGGCGGTCCGACGCCCCTGCGCCGGGCCTGAGCGCTCACCCGCCGAAGGCCGCGAGCACCCGTTCGGGTGTGAGGCCGTAGCGGTCGATGGTGTATCTGTGCGGCGAGGGGCGCCGGTCCCGCCGGGTGTAGTCGGTGGTCCGGCGGCGGCTGAGGTCGTCGAACTCCTCGCCCAGCCCCGTCCACACGCGCTCGGCGACCCCCACCGGATCCGCGGTCAGCTCGTCGTAGGGCAGGTCGACGAACGTGCCGGGCGCACTCGCGGCACGGACCCGCTCGGCCCGCGCCATGCTCCGCGTCCAGATCCCCAGCCACTCCTCACCGATCCAGTGCGGGTCGACCCGGTCCAGGTGCAGGGCCATCCCCGCCTCCACCAGGCTGCCCCACGACGCCGTCGCCCGGACCGGGTCGCGGTCGGTGAGCACGACGGTGGCGTCGGGGAAGACCCTGAGCAGCGCGTCCAGGCTGCCCAGGTGCAGCGGCGACTTGAGCACCCACCGGCGGGGCGCGCCGCGGCCCGCGGCCGACGCCGGAGGGCGGCGGCCCGCGGCGGTCGCGTGGTCCAGCTGCATCGCCTGGAGCGCGGCCTTGAGGAACTCGTAGTCCGGGGTGGTGTCCCGCTCCTCCATCCAGGCGCGGTACTCCGGGACGGGGATCCGCACGTGGTGGGCCATGCTGTGCGGCAGCAGGAACACGCACTCCTCGGGTTCGAGCGGGTGCATGGGGTGGATCGACTGCCAGCGCGGCGCCATGGCGTTCAGGAAGCGGATCACCGACCGCGCCGAGGCGAGGCGTTCGCGCCTGTCGCGCACGCGCTCGCCCTCCCGGCCGCTGGGCGGGACGGGGTCGAGCAGTTCCCACAGCGCGGGCGCGCGGGTGCGGGCGTGCTGTGCGAGCAGTCCGTGCGCGAAGGTCGTGCCGGTCCTGGGCAGGCCGGTGATGAAGACCGGGCGGTCCACGACCTGGTCGGCGACCTCGGGGCGGGCCTCGAACAGGTGCAGCAGGCGCAGCCGCGTCTCCAGCCGGCGCTCCACCTCGTTCTGGACCGACAGGCGGCCCAGCGGGGTGACCCCGGGGGCGCTCAGCCAGGCGTCGCTCAGGAAGCGCATCCGGGACCGGAACTCCCGGTCCCGCGGCCAGGGCAGTCCGCTGCGGTCGGCCGCCGCCCGCTCGGCGGCCTCGAACGCCCGCGCGGGGTCGCGGAAGCGGGACCTCGTGGCGGGCGTCAGCAGCGTGTTGGCCGGAGCGACCCACCAGGCCGGGCGTGCGTTCACGAAAGCCCCTTCGTTGACGGACATCCGGCGCCAACGTACCGGAATCCGGCACCGCGGCACAGGCGGAGGAGCGGCGCCTGTGGACAACCGACCCCCGCCCCGTCGGCACTTTGCGCGTACGCTTCATCACTTACAGTAGTAACGTGACTTCCGTGCTGATTCCCGCTCCACTCCGAGCCGCGCTCTGCGGTGCCCTCGTGCTGATGGCCGCCGGATGCGCCACCGGCCACGGGCACACGACCGAGGAGCTCGGCGAGATGATCGCCGAGACCGTGCGCACCACCGGCGGCGTCCCCGCGCTGGGGGTGCCCGACACCGCCTTCGACCCGGCGAAGTTCCTGTGCGATCCGGCCGTGGACGACTCCGGTGCCGGAACCTGGCGCACCGAGGCCCCGCGCGAGGAGACCGGCCCGGACGAGGCGGTCGAACTCGGCCTGCTGTCCGCCGAGGACGCCGGGGCCGGCCCCGGAACCGACGCCGGGACCGCCACCGTGGCCGCCACCGTCATCGGGCCGGACGGCGCCGCCGCCACCGCCGAGACCGACCTGGCCGCCGACGGATGGGCCCGCCTCACCTACCCCGGCGACTTCGGTGCCGAGTCCGCCCCGGGCGTCCACACGGTCGTGTGGACCGACGCCGAAGCGAGCACACCGCTGGCCTGCGACGGCTTCACGGTCGGGTGACCACGCGGATAGCGGCGCGAGAAAACCCCTCCCACACATGAACCGGAACCGCCTTCCCCAGCGATGGAACTGATGGAAACCCCGCCTCTGGCGGGCCGTCCGGCGCCGCCTCCGGCGCCGGTTCTCAGACATCACGGAAGGGGCCGAATGCTGCGCTCCCTCACAGCCGGGATCGTGCTGGCCTTCGCCGGAACACGGGCCAACGTCGCCCGCACCATCCTGTCCTGCGCCGGCATCGTCGTCGGTGTCGGCGCACTGGTCCTCGTGGTCACCGCCGGGGACTTCGGCCAGCGGTTCGCGGTCGCCTACGGGGAGGCCAACGCGGGTCTTCCCGCGACCTTCCAGGTCACGGTGCACGGCGAGATCGCCGACCGGGAGGCGTTCGAGGACGACCTGCGCCGCGCCGGCGGCCAGGACGTCTCCGTCTACCAGTGGCCGTCCGAAACGCCCCTCATCCGGTCGGGCGACGCCGTCCTGCCGGACGTGGAGTTCCGCGGCGTGGACGTGGCGATGGGCGACATCAGGCGGATGAACATGGCCCAGGGCCGCTGGTTCACCGACGCCGACGCCGAGTCCCTGGTGCCGGTCCTGGTCGTCAACCAGGAACTCGCCGACGCCCTCGGCGACGTCACCGAGGTGCAGATCGGATCGGGGGAGTGGACCGACGTCCGCGTGGTCGGCATCGTGGAGAGCACCACGCTGGACTTCTCCTGGCAGAGCGCCTATCTGCTGCACTCGCCCGCGACGGAGGAGATGCTCTTCGAGGGCGAGGACGTCCAGAACGAGTACCAGGTCCGCGTCGACCCCGACGATCCGGCCGCCATCGACCCCACCGGACAGGAGTTCACCCAGCGGCTCTCGTCGGCGGCCTGGCGCTGGAGCGGTGGCGGCCCGGAGCCGACGGTCGACGCCTGGCGCTTCGACGAGAGCGAGATGCTCGGCAGCGCCGTGAGCTACCTGTCCTGGGGCCTGGGCGGCATCGCGGTCATCACCCTCACCACCGGCCTGCTCGGCGTCCTCAACGTCGGGCTGGTCACCGTCCGCGAGCGCCGACGGGAACTCGCCACCTACCGGGCCCTGGGCGCGAGCCGCTCCACGCTGTTCGTGGCCGTGGTCATGGAGTCCGTCGTGGTGTCGCTGGTGGCGGGTCTCGTGGCCGTCCTGGGCTGCTGGGCGATCGTCCTGGCGGCCGCCGCGGTCATGGACGGCCTGGTCTCGCTGCCGGCCGGCGTCACCCTGTCCATGCCCGCGTCGGGCGTCCTCGTCGGACTGGGCAGCGCGGCGTTCGTCGGACTGCTCGCCGGAATCATCCCCGCGATACGGGCGCTGCGCGCCTCCGTGGTCGCCGGGCTGCGGGAATAGGAGAAATCGTGAAGAAGTGGATCATCACCGGGGTGGCGCTGGTCGCCGTCGCCGGACTCGTCGCCGCCGGATTCCTCCTGTTGCCGCGCCTGGTCGGCGGCGGCTCGGGCGAGGACATGGACTTCGGACAGGGCGCCCTCGACATCGGCGGCGCCCCCGTCGAGGTGGAACTGGGCGAGATCAGCTCCCTGCTGGTCCTGGACGCCACCGTGCGCGCCGAGGCCGGCGAGGACGTCGAGGCCCGCAACGGGGGCACGGTCACGCGCGTGTGGGTGACCGACGGCTCCCTCGTGGACAGCGGCGCCCCGATCCTCAACGTGGCGGTGCCGGACACGGCCGACGCAGACGGTGGGGACGACGACGGCGGCGGGGGCGGCGGGACCCGCGAGGTCAGCCTCTACGCGCCGGCGGAGGGCCGGGTGTCCGGGCTGGACGACATCCAGGTCGGCGACGTCCTGGAGCCCGGGACGGTCGCGGCCAACGTGGCCCCGGACGAGTTCCGGGCCGTGGCCTCCGTCCCGGCCAACGACCTCTACCGGTTCTACGAGGACCCGCACGACATCATGCTGGAGATCACCGAGGGACCGCCCGCCGCCGAGTGCGAGTTCCTGTCCCTGGGCCCGGCCGAGGAGGGCACGGGCGGCGGTGAGGGCGAGGAGATCGCCGGCGAGGGCGGCGGCACCGGCGGCGGCTCCACCGAGCTGGCCTGCCGCGTCCCCTCCGACCTCCGGGTCTTCGAGGGCGTCACCGGCAAGATGTCCATCGCCACCGGCGGGGCGCAGAACGTCATGGTCATCCCGGTGACCGCGGTGCGCGGCACCAGCGAGAGCGGCGAGGTGATCGTGGTCGCCTCCGACGGCACCGAGGAGGTGCGCGAGGTCGAACTGGGCGTCTCCGACGGCACGTCGGTCGAGGTCGTCTCCGGGCTGAGCGTCGGCGACCAGGTGCTCGACCCGATCCCGCTCGACCCCCGCTTCGACGTACCCGGCGCGGTCGCGCCCGAGGACGAGTTCATGGACGAGGAGTACATGGAGTTCGAAGGCGAGGTGGTGGAGTAGTGGCCGCCTCCCCCGCCGGGTTCCCCGCGCCCGTGCCCGCGCCGCCCGGGCGCGAGCCGCTGCTGCGGGTGGAGCACCTCACCCGGCACTTCACGGTGTCCGGGACGCGGATCGACGTCCTGCACGACTGCACGTTCCAGGTGACGCGCGGCGAGGTCGTGGCCATCGTCGGCCAGTCCGGTTCCGGCAAGTCCACGCTGCTCAACCTGCTCGGGCTGCTCGACCGGCCCAGCGGCGGGACCTACGTGTTCGACGGCGTGGACACCACCCGGCTGGGCGAGGGGCGCCGCTCCCGCCTCAGGGGCGAGGGCGTCGGCTTCGTGTTCCAGCAGTTCCACCTGCTGGAGCGGCGCACGGCGCTGGCGAACGTGTGCGTGCCCCTGGTGCTGGCCGGTGTGCCGCTGCTGACCCGGCGGTCCCGCGCCCGCGCGCTCCTGGAGGACGTGGGGCTGGGGCACCGGCTGCACTCGCAGCCGCACCAGCTCTCCGGCGGTGAGCAGCAGCGTGTGGCGCTGGCGCGCGCCCTGAGCCGGGAACCCGCGCTCATCCTCGCCGACGAGCCCACGGGCGCCCTGGACGCCGCCAGCAGCACGATGATCATGGACCAGCTCCTGGAGCAGGCCCGCCTGCGCGACGCGGCGGTGGTCGTGGTGACCCACGACCCCAAGGTCGCCGAACGGGCCGACCACGTCGTGGAACTGGTCGAGGGCCGCACCCTCTGACAGGAAGGGGCGGGCCCGGAAACACCGGGCCCGCCCCTTTCGCCATTCACCGGCCGGAAATGGTCGGCACAACGAAAAACACCGGGTGGATTTCTCCACCCGGTGTTTCCTTGGTAGCGGGGACAGGATTTGAACCTGCGACCTCTGGGTTATGAGCCCAGCGAGCTACCGAACTGCTCCACCCCGCGTCGTGATCCCTATTCTAGGGCCTTTCACCCTCGGTGGCAAATCGCTTTTCCGAAGAACACGATTCCGGGATCCACCGGCGATCCGACCTTTCGGCCTGATCTTCACCCAGTCTAACAGGGCGTGAACCCCGTTCTGACCGTTCCGGCGCCGCAGCGCCGGTAAAAGCACCGGACCCGGGATTTCTCCCGGGTCCGTTCTTCGTAGCGGGGACAGGATTTGAACCTGCGACCTCTGGGTTATGAGCCCAGCGAGCTACCGAACTGCTCCACCCCGCGTCGTTGTGTTCTCAGAGTAGCGTGCCTGGGCGCGGAACCCAAATCGACGCGGGGAGACCTGGCGCACGCGAACGGGGCGGGACCCGAAGGCCCCGCCCCGCCGCGTGAACGCACGCTCGGGCGCTACTCGTTCATCGACTCCTCGATGGCTTCGAGGGCCTCGCGCAGGCGCTCGTCCGCCTCCTCCTGCGACTCCTGGCTGTCCTCCCAGGCCTCCACGGCCTCGTCGAGGGCGTCGGTGAGGTCCTGGTTCGGGGACTCCTCACCGGAGCCGCCCTCGGCCGGCTCCTCCTCCGAGGGCTCCGCGTCGCCCTCCTCCAGGGGCGCCTCACCCTCCTCGAAGAGGTTGTTCAGGGCCTCCTGGAGGTTGCTGCCGATGGCCACCTCCTCACCGAAGCCGACCATCACCTGCTGCAGCAGCGGGAAGGAGGCGGCTCCGCCGCCACCCGCCTGCACGTACAGCGGCTCAACGTAGAGCAGGCCCTCCGCGAACGGCAGGGTGAGCAGGTTGCCCCGGGTCACCTCGGCGTTGGACTGCTCCAGCGGGAGCAGGACCTCGCGGACGGCCGCGTCGGCGTCGAAGGCGTTCTGCACCTGCCCGGGACCGAAGATCACCGTGCTGCGCGGCAGCTCCAGCAGCCGCAGCTGGCCGT
Organism: Nocardiopsis sp. NRRL B-16309; assembly: GCF_001279585.1. Lineage (GTDB taxonomy): Bacteria > Actinomycetota > Actinomycetes > Streptosporangiales > Streptosporangiaceae > Nocardiopsis. The sequence goes on from NZ_LGEC01000093.1 coordinate 28,434, forward strand.
AGCTCTCCGACTGCGGGTTGCTGTTCACCGCCATGAACGCCGCGATGTTCTCACGGCCGCGCGGGACGAAGGTGCTCGTCAGCGAGAAGTTCGGCTCCTCCTCGCCCGGGTACCGGATCGTCTGCCGGTAGGGCGGCTCCGGGGCCTCGGTCTCGTTGGTGGGGTCGGTCGGCACGGACCAGAAGTCCTGGCCGCCGTAGTAGGACGACGCGTCCGTGACGTGGTACTCGCGCATGATCTCGCGCTGCACCTTGAACAGGTCGTCCGGGTAGCGGACGTGGTCGAGGAGGTCCTCGCTCATCTCGTCCCGGTCCGTCATGATGCCCGGGAACGCGCCCATCCACGTCTGGAGGACGGGGTCCTCCTCGTCCCACGCGTACAGGGTCACCGTGCCGTCGTGGGCGTCGACGGTCGCCTTCACCGAGTTGCGGATGTAGTTGACCTCGTTGCCGGGCAGTGCCCCGACCTGCTGCGCCGAACCGTCGGTGAAGCTGTCGGTCACCGCCTGGGTGAAGTCGATCCGGTTCGCGTACGGGTAGCCGTCGGACGTGGTGTAGGCGTCCACGATCCACACGACCTTGCCGTCGACCACGGCCGGGTACGGGCTGCTGTCGGTGGTGAGGAACGGCGCGACCTTCTCGACGCGCTCCACCGGGTCGCGCTCGTAGATGATCCGCGAGTCGCTGGAGATCGCGCTGTTGAGCAGGATGTTCGGTTCCTGGTACTTGATGGCGTACAGGATCCGGTCGAAGAAGCTGCTCAGCTGGACGCCGCCGTCGCCGGCGTAGTTGTTGTAGGCCTGCGAGGTGCTCCCCTCGCCGCCCTCTTCGCCGTCCTCGGCCGGGGACTCCTCCGCGGCCGGCGACTCCTCGGCGGCCGGGGCCTCCTCGTCCTCGGCCTCGCCGGGCGCCCGCGCCTCGTCGGCGGAGGGGCTGGGCGAGGCGTCCACCGCGTCGTCCAGGGTGGGCACGTCCTCGGTGTCCTCCTCGGCGTCGAGCGGGTAGTCGTACTCCTGCTCGGCCTCGACGATGACGTAGTCGGCGCCCTCGCGGCCGTAGTAGATCCGCGGCTCGTACTCGCCCACGACGTCGCTCAGCTCACCGCGCGGCGGGATGTTGTACTCCGTGAAGACCGGACGGCCCTCGGCGTCGATGAGGTTGCCCGCGGCGGCCACCATGCCGTAGCCGTGCGTGTAGATCAGGTGCCGGTTCAGCCAGTTGTCCTGGTCGTCCGGGGGCCCGTCGAGCTCGCGGACGGCGACGATCGTGTCGATGAGGTTGCCCTCGGCGTCCGGGTAGCGGTCGACCTCCAGCACGTCGGGGAACTGGTAGAACCCGCGGACCTGCTGCATCTGCTGGAAGGTCTGCGACACGACCGAGGGGTCGGCCAGGCGGACGCTGGGGATGTCGTCGGCGGCGGCCGACAGCTCCTGCGGCGTCAGCTCCGTGGTCGCGTCGTAGGTCTCGACCTCGGCGTCGGCGATGTCGTACGCGTCGCGCGTGGACTCGATGTTGCGCTCGATGTACGGGCTCTCCAGGCGCTGCTCGTTCGGGCCGACCTGGAAGCGCTGGACGATCTCCGGGTAGGCCACGCCCACCAGCACCGCGGACAGCACCAGCAGTCCGAGGCTGGCCATGGGGACCATGGTGTTCTTGAAGTAGATGTTGGCGAAGAACAGCACCGCGCAGATCACGGAGATGACCGTGAGGATCACCAGGGCGGTCGAGACCGCGTTCACGTCGGTGTACGAGGCACCGAACGTGTAGCCGCGCTCGGAGAAGACCAGTCCGTAGCGGTCCAGCCAGTACGATCCGGCGCGCAGCAGCACGAAGACGCCCAGCAGCACCGACAGGTGCACCCGGGCGGCGGGGGTGGCGCGCTGGCCGGAGTCGTTCTGCAGGCGGACACCGCCGTACAGGTAGTGCACGACGACCGCGGCGATGAACGCCAGGATCACGGCGGCGTAGAGGTAGCCGAGCAGGATCCGCAGGAACGGGTAGACGAAGGCGAAGAACGCGACGTCCATACCGAACTCGGGGTCGGCCACGCCGAAGTCGACGGAGTTGACGAACTGCAGGTAGGAGCGCCAGTCACCGCCGGCCGCGGCTCCCGCCAGCAGGGCGAGGGCGCCGACCGTGATCCAGAAGAAGAGCTTGCGGTGGGGGTCGATGGACTGCCGGTAGCGGTCCAGCCCCTGCTGCTCCAGGCTCATGGGGCGCACCCCGGGCCGGGAGCGGTAGGCGAAGAAGATGCTGGCGCCGACGATGATGCCCATGACCAGCGCCGCGACGGCGAAGAGCAGGACTCGGGTCCACAGCTGGGTCAGGAAGACCGTGGAGAATCCGACGGCGTTGAACCACTTGTAGTCGGTCCAGAAGTTCGCGGCGAACATCAGCGCCGCGATGATGACGACCACGGTCGCCGCGACTGGCGCGAGCAACCTTGATCGGCGAGGCATACGCGCAGGTGGTGCGCCGGGCGATCGGAAGCTCACGCCTCCCCCTCGTTCTGGCTTGGTAGGTGCGTTCGGTGCGCGTGGGGCGCCTTCATCAGTGAGAACTTATGCGGTGTCCGCCGGGTTCCCGAAATCACCCCGCACCGGGTGACAAGGCGGCATCGGTGGTGTATCGGAGACGTATCCATCCGTCGGCTGACCATGTGAGCGACCCTACTGGCCGGGAAGGGGGGGCGGCGAGGTTCGCTCATGGGCCACTATGGGAACGTGTCGAACATTCGCGAAGCCGTCATGGACCTCGAACGCCACGCAGCCGAACAGGGCTGGGACCGGCCGCTGGGGCTGTACGCCCTGGTGCCCACCGCCGACCTGTTGAAGGCGGAGCCGGCGCTGGCGAACCTGCTGGGGATCGACTCCCCCACCGACCCGGGCGAGCTGACCCCGGTGGAGCAGGACCCGCTGCCCCAGGACGTCCCCCTGGAGGAGGCGCTCGGACGCATCCTCTGGCCGGAGGGCGTGGCCGGGTGCGCCCTGGTCATGGAGCGCCTGGCGGTGAAGGGCTCCGACGAGACCCTCGCCGCGGGCGAGGACCCCGCCGCCTCCGGTCGCGAGACCGAGGAGATCCGCATGGTGGCGGGCGTGATGCGGGACGGGTCGCGGCACTGCGCGATGCGCATGCGCAGCCACGACTCCGAGTCGGAGGTGCTCAACGGCGCCGACCTGATCCCGGCCCTGACCTCCGCGCTCGCCCTCACCCTGGACCTGGACGAGTCGCCCGGGTCCTGAACTCACTCCTGGCAGCGGGGCAGCTCGCCCTCTCCGGTGCGGATGGTCTCCAGGGCGTCGACCGCGTCGGTGAGGGTCTCCACCCGCACCACGTCGAGTTCGTCGTAGGCGGCCGACTGGAAGACCTGTGAGCAGCTCTCGGCGGCGACGAGGAAGTAGTCGGCCCCGTCCCGCCGTGCGCTCACCATCTTCTGGGGGATCCCGCTGATGCCGCCGATCTGGCCGGCGGAGGTGATGGTGCCCGAGCCGGCGACGTTCGCGCCGCCGGTGAGGCTCTCCTCGGTGAGGCGGTCCATGATGCCGAGCGAGAACATCATGCCGGCGCTGGGGCCGCCGATGTCGCCGACGGAGATCTCCACCTCGACCGGGAAGTCCATGTCGTCGGCGATGAGCACGCCGACGGCGGCGCCGTTGTCGCCCTGGTGGGTCTCCATCTCCACGTCGACGGTCTCGCCGTCCCGGTCCAGCGTCAGCTCCACCGGTTCCCCCGGCTCCCGCGAGCTCACCCACTCCACGACGGCGGCGCTGCCCACCAGCTCCTCGTCGCCCGAGGCGGTGGTGGGAACGGTGCGGCCGTCGACCGCGACGATGACGTCGCCCGTCTCGACGACACCGTGCGCCGGCATGTCCTCCACGGTGTCGGCCACCTGCGGGACGGCGTCGTAGGCGATGCCGAGCTGACTGAGCGCGGCGGCCGTCGCGTCGGTCTGGGAGTCGTTCATCTGTACCGTCTGGCGCTCGCTGACCTCCTCCGGCGACCGGCCCGCCGGGAACAGCAGCTCCTCGGGCAGGACCGCCTGCGTGGGCGAGAGCCAGGCGGTGACCAGCGTGAAGAAGTTGAGCCGGTGGTCGGGTCCGCCCGCGTACTGGACGGTCACCATGGAGAGCGCGCCGTCATCGTGCTCGTAGCTCTCGGCGCCCTCGACGGTGATGACGGGTTCGCCGCGCAGCTCCCCGACCGTGTTGACCGTGACGCCGGGCGCGGCCACGAGGTAGGGCAGGGGAAGCAGCAGACCAGCGGCCCCGGTCCCCACCAGGAGGATGAGCGCGACAACGAGGGTCATGACACGACGAACCATGATGCACACCTTATGGCCGTCGGCGGGTTCGGGGCGCTTCACGCCGGAAGGGATCGGGGCGCTTCACGCCGGGTCCTTCGTCGTCGCTACTGCCTGGCTCGCAAGCTCGCTGGCGGCAGAGACTCCTCCTGCAGGCACCGGCGCGCCCCTCACTGCAGGCACCGGCGCGCCCCTCACCCCTGTGCTTTCTTTGGGCCGCCGCTCGTTCCTCGCTTCGGCCCGACCAACCCCCCAGTGGTCCCCAAGAGCGCATCGCTCACGTCCAACCCCCCAGCGGTGCCGGTGGCCCCGCCTGTACCCGCCCAACCCCCTGTGCCTCAAGGCCAGCGGGTGGAAGCCGCACGACCCGGCCCACCTCGACCCCAAGGGGTGAGACGTGGCCGTTCAGCCCGCCCTCAACCCCAGGGGGTTGAAGGTGGCCGTTCAACCCGCGGAACCCCAGGGGGTGAGAGGTGGCCGTTCAGGTGGCGGGTGTGCAGGGGGGTTCGCGAGGGGCGCGCCAGTGTTCTGCAGGAGGAGACGGGGCCGCCGCGAGGAACGAGCAAGGCAAGTCGACGACGAAGAACGCTGGCTACTCGGCGCCCTACTCGGCGCCCCGAGCACGGGCCAAAGCGAGGAACGAGCGGAGGCCCCAGAAAACACAGAGCGGAGGCCCCAGAAAACACAGAGCGGAGGCCCCCAGAAAACACAGAGCGGAGGCCCCCAGAAAACACAGCACGGAGGCCCAAAGAAAGCACAGTTAAGGAGCGCCCACCCACTCGTCGGCGCCGTCCTCGAAGGACTGGTGCTTCCAGATGGGCACCTGGGCCTTGAGGTCGTCGATGAGGCGGCGGCAGGCCTCGAACGCCTCCTGGCGGTGCGCGGCCGCGGCCGCCACGACCACCGCCCGGTCACCGATCTCCAACGAGCCGACGCGGTGCACCGCGGCCATGCGCAGGACCGGGCGGCCGGGGGCGGAGGTGTCGCTGAGCACCTTCTCCATGATGACGCGCAACTGCGCCTCCACGGTGGGGTGCGCCGAGTAGGCGAGCGCGGCCACGTCACGGCCGTGGTCGTGGTCGCGCACGGTCCCGATGAACACGGCGGTGCCGCCCGCGCGCTCGTCGGTCACGGCGTCGAGGACCTCGTCCACGGACAGCGGGGTCTCGCGTACGGCTGCAATGGTGATCTCTTCCACACCATGACCGTATCAACCTGGGGTTCCCCAGGGCGAGACCAGCCCGGTGGCGGTCCGGTTCAGCCGCCCTTGCGGCGGCGCAGGTGGCGGATGGCCGCGGCGGTGCCGATGGCGGCCGCGGCGGCGCCGGCCGCGCCCGCGGCGGTGATGGTGACCTCCTTGCGGCCGAGGCTGCGGCCCACGAGCGCGTGCTTGCCGCTCTTGGAGGCCATCAGCACCTCCAGGGCCTCGCCGTTGTCGTAGCCCGGCTTCCACCCGGCCTCGCGCAGCGAGCCGCAGTCCACCACGCAGGGGTAGACGAGGAACTTCAGCTCGCCCTCGGCGGCCGGGGTGATCCGGGCCTGGTGGAGGCGGCGGATCGCACCGAAGGCCAGGTTGGCGGGGACCTCGAAGTGCTTCATCCCCGTGACGGCCTCGACCTCCTCCTGGGTCAGCGAGCCCTCGCTGGCGACCGCGAGGGCGCCGTCGGGGCCGTCGACCCCGTGCAGGGCGCAGAAGGCCAGCGCGCTGGCGAGGTCGTCCTCGTGGCAGAACTGCCAGTGCTGGCGGTGGCCCTTGACGGTGAGCAGGCGCGGCGCGGAGAAGTGGCGGCTGAACAGGGTGTCGAGGTCCGGTCCGACCAGCGGCGCGGGGCGCACGACGGTCACCGCGAGGCTGGGGTGGGCGCGCCGGGCGCGTTCGGCCAGCGCCTCGACCTCGGCGAAGTCCCCCATCAGGCCCTCGCTGTTGTCCGACACGCGCGGGGCGTCCTCCCGGAGGGGGACGGGCGAGTCCGGCGCGGCGCCGTAGACCATCGTGCTGGTGACCAGGATGACGCGCGGGATCCCCGAGGCCGCCGCCGCGGTCAGGACGGTCTGCGCCGCCCGGATGTTGTGCGCGCGCCGGTCGGCCGGCCGCGTGTCGGGCGAGCGGTCGTCGGCGGTGTGCACGAGGACGTCCACCCCGCCGAGCCGGGAGACCAGCCCCGGGTCGCACACGTCGGCGATCCGCCACGTGACCCCGCGCAGGTCGGCGAACTCGTCGTCGATGGCCACGATCTCCCTCGGGGCCGTGGAACCATCCGGAGTGGCCAGGCGTTGCACGAGGAGCCGACCCATGCCGGAGGCGGCACCGGTGACCGCCACGACCACGCCGCCTCCATCGGTGGGGCTGTGCTCTGGGCGAACCTGGCTGCTTTCGGTATTCACTCCGGGCGACTCCCAGCTAACGTGACAGTGGAGACCAAACCTAACCCTGCCTGAGGTCTGATTGTGAGCGACCTGCCTTTCGGTTTCAGCATGCCGAACGATCCCGATGACGAGTCCGGACGCCACTCTGGCGGCTCCGGCTCGGGTGCCGGCAGCGGCCGCCCGGGCGGGGGAGACTCCGGAATGCCGGACGGTTTCCCGTTCGGCGACCCGCAGCAGATGGCCAACATGCTGCGCCAGTTCGCCGACATGATGTCGGCGCAGCCCAGCCCCGGCGGCGGTGGCGGCGAAGCGCCGTCCTCCACGTCCGGGATCAACTGGGACATGGCCAAGAACATCGCGCGGCACACGGTGTCCCAGCACGGCGACCCGAGTATCCCGCCCCACGACTACGCCAAGGTCGAGGAGGCGCTGCGCCTCGCCGACCTGTGGCTCGACCAGGCTACCGACCTGCCGTCGGGCGTCCACACCGCTCAGGCCTGGAGCCGGTCGGAGTGGATCGAGAAGACGATGGACTCCTGGGCGCAGCTGTGCGACCCGCTGACGTCCAAGACGGTCCAGGCCATGGGGCAGAACCTGCCCGAGGAGATGCAGTCCGTGGCCGGTCCGCTGCTGGGCATGGTCCAGCAGATGGGCGGCATGATGGTCGGACAGCAGGCCGGCCAGGCCATCGGCGAACTGGCCCGCGAGGTGACCGGTACCACCGACATCGGCCTGCCGCTGGCCGGTGAGGGCAACGCGGCCCTGCTGCCGCCGGGCGTGGCCCGGTTCAGCGAGGGCCTGGAGATCCCCGACGACGAGGTGCGCCTCTACCTCGCGGCCCGCGAGGCGGCCGTCCACCGGCTGTACTCGCACGTGCCGTGGCTGCGCTCGCACGTGTCCCGGCTCGTGGAGGAGTACGCCGCCGGGATGTCGTTCGACGTCAGCGGCCTGGAGGACAAGCTCGGCGGGATCGATCTCACCAATCCCGAGGCGCTCCAGGAGGCGCTGTCGGGCGGTGTGGGCGGCGAGAGCCTGTTCCAGCCGGAGGACACCCCGCAGCAGAAGGCCGCCCTGGGCCGCCTGGAGACCGCCCTGGCCCTGATCGAGGGCTGGGTGGCCACCGTGGTGACCGCCGCGGTCGCCGACCGGCTGCCCCAGGCCGACGCGCTGGCGGAGACCACCCGGCGCCGCCGGGCCACCGGCGGTCCGGCCGAGCACACCTTCGCGGCTCTGGTGGGGCTGGAACTGCGGCCGCGCCGCCTGCGCGAGGCCTCCGCGCTGTGGAGCGCGCTGGAGCGCGAGCGCGGGGTCGAGGGACGCGACGCCGTGTGGCAGCACCCCGACCTGATGCCGACCGGGGCCGACCTGGACGACCCGGAGGCCTTCGTGCGCGGTGGGGAGTTCGGCGGGGCCGACTTCGACATCTCGACGCTGACCGACGACAAGCCGGGCGAGACCCCGAAGGACGGGCCCGACGACGACGGGGAGACGGGCACCGGCCGCGGAGAGGACGCCTGAGTGTCGCTGCACGCCGACGCCCGGGCCGTCCTGGACGCCTGGACCGCGCCCGACGCCCGGCAGGAGCGGCTGCGCCTGGCGTACCTGGCCCATCTGGACGAGCACGCCGACGCGATGTGGCGCACCTGCCGCCCCGGCCACGTGACGGCCAGTTCCGCGGTCATCTCCGCCGACGGCTCGCGGGTGGCGCTCACCCTGCACCGCTCGCTCGGGATGTGGCTGCAGACCGGGGGGCACTGCGAGGCCGACGACGCGAGCCTGGCGGCGGCGGCCCTGCGCGAGGCGGAGGAGGAGACCGGGATCCGCGGCCTGGAGCTGCTCCCCGAACCGGTGTCGCTGGACAGCCACGCCGTGCCGTGCGGTGGCGGGAGCGTCCACTTCGACGTGCGGTACGCGGTGCTGGCCCCGGCCGACGCCGTCCTGGTGCGCGACCCCGACGAGTCCACCGATCTCGGCTGGTTCCCGGTGGACGCGGTACCCGACCCGTCCGACGACGCCTGCCGTGACCTGGTCAGGGAGGCCGCTGCGGCCGTGGCCGACCACCGGGCCCGCGCGGGCCGCGGCGGGTAGGGACCCGCGGCGCCGACCGATCGGCGACCAGCCGTCGACGGTCAGCGGCGGTGTCCGGGCAGTCCGCGGTGCCGATCGTGGATCGGCCGAACACGGCCGAGCCGTCCCCGCGCGTGGCGGCGGTCAGCTCCCCCGGACGTCGGTGTCGCCGCCTTCGAGCGCGATCTCACCGTCGTCGAGCCGCTCGTCGGCGCCCTCGCCGCCGTGGCCGCACGGCTCCGTGCGGGTGGCGGCGCTGTAGCCCTCCAGGTAGCCGCGGGCGCGGTCCGCCTTGGGGTACCGGTGCACCAGGGCCCAGAACGCGCGCCCGTGGTCGGCGTGGAACAGGTGGGCGAGTTCGTGGATGAGGACGTAGTCGACCACCCACGCGGGCATCCCCATGAGCCGGCGGGAGATGCGGATGGTACGGGTGTCGGGTGTGCACGAGCCCCAGCGCGTGTTCTGGTTGTCCACCCAGCGGACGCTGTCCGGCAGCTCCGTGCCGCCGAGGTAGCGCCGGGCGAGCTCGACGGCGCGCTCCTGGAGCTCGGTGTCTCCGGAGTGGCGGCCGCCCTCCCGGGCTTCGAGCCGTTGCAGCATCCGTCCCACCCATCGCTTTTCCTCAGCGCGGGAGAACGTGGCGGGCACGAGGACGACCGTGGTGTCCCCGTCCCTGTAAGCCGACACCGTGCGTCGGCGGCGAGGACTGCGTCGTACCTCGATTTTGGTGTTCGAGGGCACGAACTTTACGGTAGCCGAGCGGAGAGCTTTCGCACAGATGTCCGGCGCCGGGTATGTCACGGCTTCCACCGGTTGCCCGTCCGGCGCCGCGCGGCCGAGAATCCCTGCCCTGTCGACCATTCGTCCCTGACCAGCGCCGTCTCGGGTCCGTGAGACAGGCCACACGACGGTGTTCGGCAGATCCTATTACACCGTTTGGTTATGAAAGTGAGACCGGACGGTGACCCCCGAAGGGCCCCGCCCGGTCGTCCGACGCCTCAGCTCCGGCGGGCACGATCACACCTCAACAGAGGCGCGACCACGCTATTTCCATGAGCCCCTCTTCCAGGCGACGCTCCGCGCGCTGGCTCGCGCGCAGCCGCCGCGCTCCGAGCCTGCGCTCCTCGCGCTCGCGCTCGCTCGGTTCGACGGACCGGTCGGTGTCGGACATGCGGATCAGTTCCTGCAGCATCATCGTGGTTCCTTCGGTGGTGGTGTCGGGAGGGTGGGCTGGGGGTCAGGTCAGGCCGCGACCGGCGCGGGGTTCTTCCGGGGACGACCGCGCGGGCGCTTGCGCGCCACGACCTGGCCGGCGACGAGCAGCTGCCCGCCCCAGACGCCCCACGGCTCCTTGCGGTCCAGCGCGTCCGCCAGGCACTGCTCACGCACGGGGCAGGCTCCGCAGACGGCCTTGGCCGCCTCGACGTCGGCGGGGGCCTCGGCGAAGAACAGGTCGGGCTCGGTACGGCAGGGAACGTTGGTGTCGCCCAGCCAGGGCGTCTCCAGGACCGACGCAAGCATCGGTGCCCTCCAAGATCTTTGATCGTTTCGTACAACGCGGTCGGTGATGTCAGTCACCGGAACCGGTCCGGTGAGGGACCTGGACCTGCGATGCCGCCGTCCTCTCCCGCGTCCCTGGGGGACGGAGAACGGACGGAGATACAAAGAAGGCCGCGGCCCCTGAATCGGGGTCCGCGGCCACGGTCGAAACTCTCGGCCTGTCCTGCTCTAGGCCGGAATCCTCCGTGGACACTCCCCCGGTGCGCCGTAACGGCGCGGGGTAGCTTCAGCTTCAGCGTGATCCGCCAGGGATTCGCCGGTGGGGGCGAAGCCGCTGCCAGCGCGCACACCACTGCCCTTGCCGGTGCCGATGAGCGCGGACAGGAGGTTCTGGCACTCTCGTGGAGAGCCCAGGTGTCCGTGCCCGCCGATGACTCCGGCGGCGCTGGCGATGGTGCCGACCCCAGCGGTGGCGTCCGCGCGACCGCGCATGGCGGTGCCCGTCTCAGCGGTCAGGGACCACGGACGCGACGGCATGGTGAAGCCGTTGGTCAACGAGAAGTTCGTCATCAGATCAGGCACCTCCTTCGGGTCGGGCGACAGGGTCTTGCACCTGTGCCAGTGGCGTTCATGGCGACGATGTACACACTATGGGTTCGCCGCGAAAATCAGCAACCTATTTTTGACCTGCGAGAACGTCCGCATCCGGCCACGAGTTCGCGGGAATCTTCCGGCGTCGGCGAGTGTTGCCGCGCCTTCGCGCGCCCGCTCAGCTCCAGCCCTCGGCGTCGATCACGCGGATCATCCCCTCCTGCACGACCGAGCACACGAGCTCGCCGTCGCGGGTGTAGACCAGGCCGCGCGCCAGGCCGCGCGCGCCCTGGGCGGTGGGCGTCTCCTGGGCGTAGAGCAGCCACTCGTCGGCGCGGAACGGGCGGTGGAACCACATCGCGTGGTCGAGGCTGGCCATGGAGATGCCGGCGAACGAGCGGCCGTGCCGGAGCAGGACGGTGTCGAGCAGCGTCATGTCCGAGGCGTAGGTCATCAGGCACACCTGGGTGAGGCGGTCGTCGGGCAGCTTGCCGTCGACCTTCAGCCACACCGGGTTGGTGGCGGTGCGCAGCCGCGGGTCCCGTTCGGCCTCGAAGGAGAGCGGACCCGTGGGGCGCAGCTCGATCGGATGCCAGGTGACGAACCCGGGCAGCTTCCCGAACGCCTCCTGGAGCCGCTCGCGCGTGCTCGGCAGGTCCTCGGGCGGCGGCACGTCCGGCATGGGGATCTGGTGGTCCAGGCCCGGCTCCTCCTTGTGGAAGGACGCCGACAACGTGAATATCGGCTTGCCGTGCTGGACCGCCACCACCCGTCTGGTGGTGAACGACCGGCCGTCGCGGACCCGGTCGACCTCGTAGACGATCGGCACCGACGGGTCGCCCGGCCGGATGAAGTAGGCGTGCAGGGAGTGGACGTAGCGGTCCTGCGGCGCGGTGCGCCCCGCGGCGACCAGGGCCTGGCCCGCGACCAGTCCGCCGAACACCCGCTGGGGCCCCTCCTCCGGGCTCGAACCCCGGAAGATGTTGACCTCGATGCGCTCCAGGTCCAGCACTTCGAGCAGGTCGTCCAGGGACTGCCCCCGGCCCTGCCCCTCGGCGATCTCACTCATCCGTCGACACCTCCACGTCCGCTCCGGGCGCCGCGCCGTCCGCGACGACGTCGGCCGCCTCCGCGCCCGCCACCAGCGCGAGCACCGCCTCACCGTAGCGGTCCAGCTTCACGGCCCCGACCCCGGACACCGCCGACAGCTGGGCGACGCTGCTCGGCTCCTGCTCGGCGATGGCCTGGAGGGTGGCGTCCGTGAAGATCACGTACGCGGGCACCTTCTGTTCCTGGGCGCTGGTGCGCCGCCAGTCGCGCAGCCGCTCCAACAGCGCCTCATCGTAGCTGGAGGGGCAGTCCAGGCAGCGGCCCAGCTTGCGCTCGGCCGCGTCGGACAGGGAGGTGCCGCAGACCCGGCAGCGGCTGACGCCGCCCTTGCGCCGCTCGGCGCGGCGGGAGGAGGTGGCGGGCGAGGCCGGGCGCAGGCCGTCCAGGAAGCGGGAGGGCTTGCGGGTGCGGCGCCCGCCCGGCGACCGCGCCAGCGACCAGGACATGGACAGGCTCTCTCGCGCGCGGGTCACCCCGACGTAGAACAGCCGGCGCTCCTCCTCCACCTGCTCGTCGGTCTCGGCGTAGATGATCGGCATCATGCCCTCGGTGAGGCCGACCAGGAAGACGGCGTCCCACTCCAGGCCCTTGGCCGAGTGCAGCGAGGCGATGGTCACGCCCTCGAAGCCGGGCGCGTGCTCGGTGGCCATGCGGGTGTCGAGCTCGTCGACGAAGTCGGCCATGGTGGCCGGACGGCCGCGGGCCCCCGCGGTGGCGGCCATGTCCTCGGCGAGCTGGGCCAGCGCCGAGAGCGACTCCCACCGCTCGCGGGCCTGGCGGCCCTCGGGGGCGGCCTCGGTCAGCCCGAGCGGCCCCAGGAGCTGGCGGACGGTGGAGACCAGGGGCTCGGCCTCCTCCCCCGCCACCTCGTGCCGGGCGCCGCGCAGGGTGTGGACGGCCTTCTTGATCTCGGGGCGCTCGAAGAAGCGCGCGGTGCCGCGCACGGTGAACGGCACGCCCTCGTCGGAGAGCGCCTGCTCGTAGGCGGCCGACTGGGAGTTGGTGCGCACCAGCACCGCGATCTCGCCCGCGGGCGTGCCGCCCTCCAGCATCACGGCGATCTGCCGGGCGACCCCGGTGGCCTCGGCGGGCTCGTCGTCGTACTCCTTGTACATGGGGTCGGGCCCGTCGGGGCGCTGGGCCCGCAGGGTCAGGTGCTTGGCGGAGGTGGTGCCGCGGGCCTGGGCGATGACGTGGTTGGCCACCCGCACGACCTGGGGGGTGGAGCGGTAGTCGCGCACGAGCTCCACCACGGTGGCGTGGGGGTAGCGGGCCCCGAACCCGGTGAGGTATCCGGGGGTGGCGCCCGCGAAGGAGTAGATGGTCTGGCTGGGGTCGCCCACCACGCACAGGTCGTCGCGGTCGCCCAGCCAGGCGTCCAGGAGCAGCTTCTGGAGCGGGTTGACGTCCTGGAACTCGTCGACGACGAAGTAGCGGTACTGGTCGCGCACGCGCTGGGCGATCGCGGGGTACTCGGTGATCATGCCCGCGGTGAGTTCCAGCATGGACTCGAAGTCGAGCAGGTTGTGCTCGCGGCGCAGTTCCTCGTAGGCCTCGAAGACCCGGGCGACCTCGGCCGCGGGCAGCGGCGTCTGGCGTCCCTGCTTGGCGGTCGTGCGCTCGTAGTCGGTGGGCCGCACCTGGGTGACCTTGGCCCACTCGATCTCGCTCGCGAGGTCGCGCAGCCCCGTGCGGTCGGGCTGCACTCCGACCGAGTTGGCCGCGCGCGCGACCGCCTGGATCTTGCTCTCGATGAGGGTGGGCTGCGGGCCGCCGACCACCTGCGGCCAGAAGAAGGAGAGCTGGCGCAGCGCGGCGGAGTGGAACGTGCGGGCCTGGACCCGCGGGGCGCCCAGTCCGCGCAGCCGGCCGCGCATCTCCCCCGCGGCCCGTGCGGTGAAGGTCACCGCCAGGATCTGCTGCTCGGAGACGACCCCGCTCGCGACCGCGTGGGCGATGCGGTGGGTGATAGCGCGCGTCTTGCCCGTGCCCGCTCCGGCGAGGATGCACACGGGGCCGCGCAGTGCGCGCGCCGCCTGGGTCTGCTCCGGGTCCAGTCCCTCCAGGACGCGGTCGGGGTCCATGGTGCTCCTGTGTGGTCGGGGCGTGCTGATGGGCGGCGGCCCGCACCGGCCGCGGGCCTGCGTCGGGGGCCGTGGCCCCGCCTGCCGTCCGGGCGGTGGCGGGCGACGGGTAGGGACAGTCTCTCAAGTATCGGGTGTCACGGGGAACGAACCCGACCACCGCCCGAACCCGTGGATGAACCTTGCACCATCGGTAAAACAGAACCAGTCGGGCTTGTGACGCGTCACACGGAGTGTCTCGCGGTCATGGGAAGCGCTTCGGGCCACGTGGTGTTGACATGTGGGACCAAGTGATTCCCATGACCGTAGACAGGATGACGTGAGCGAGATGACGACGACGGCCACCGAACAGTTCACGATGTACACCACTCCCTGGTGCGGCTACTGCAAGCGGCTCAAGAGCCAGCTGGCCCGCGAGGGGATCACCGGACGTGAGGTGAACATCGAGGAGCACCCGGAGTCCGCCGAGTTCGTGATGAAGGTCAACGGAGGGAACCAAACGGTTCCCACGGTGGTCTTCTCTGACGGAGCGGCGATGACCAACCCGTCGCTCGCTCAGGTGAAGAAGAAGCTGGCCGAGTTGGCGTAGGACGGAACTCGGGCCTCCCGGGCACCCCAGGTGCGAGGGAGGCCCCGGCCGCGGAGGGACCGCGGCCGAGCGGACCCCCACGCCCGCCCGGTCGGCGCACAGGACGATCACGACGGGGAGTGTTGAGTTGGGGGACGACATGAGGTCTCATGACATGGCGGTCGCCGGCGGGGCGGACGTCGGCGTGGTCCGGCGCACGCCGACCGGCTGGCGTGTCGGCGGCGGACAGGAGGTCCCCGACCTGGTGAGCGCGATGGTCCTCGCGGACCTGCTCACCAGCGAGGCGGGCGTACCGCAGCCGCGCGCACAGGCCCCCGGACGCGCGCCCGAGGACGCGTCCGAGGTGGAACGGCTGCGGCACACCATCGCGCAGCTGGAGCACGCGCTGCACTCGCGCGTGGTGGTGGAACAGGCGATCGGGGTGCTGGCCGAGCGGCACACGATGGCCCCGAGGGAGGCCTTCGAGCGGCTGCGCTCGTCCGCCCGGTCCCGCGGGCGCAAGGTCGCCGACCTGGCCCGCGACGTGGTGGAGAGCAGCACGAGCCCCCTGACGGCGCTGCCCGACGAACTCAACGGCACCACGCCGAACTAGGACGTGTATGGCGGACACACGCCCTAGTCCGCGCCCCTCGACCACCGTGCCCCCTGCCCCCGGCCGCCCGCGGGACTCCCCCGGTCACCACCCGCCGGGGAGCTCCCCGCCGTACCAGTGCTCGATGAGGGTCCGGGCGATGGAGACGCGCCCCGGGAGCAGGACCTCCTCGGCCCGGAGCGCGTCCCACAGCTCGGGGCGGGTGAACCAGCGCGTGACGCCGATCTCGTCGTCGGTGCGCTCGGTCTCGCCCACGGCGCGCGCGGTGTAGCCCATCATCAGGCTGCGCGGGAACGGCCAGGGCTGGGAGGACAGGTACCTCGGCTCCTCCACCACCACGCCCGCCTCCTCGGCGACCTCGCGGACCACGGCCTGCTCCAGCGACTCGCCCGCGTCGACGAAGCCCGCTAGGACGGAGAAGCGGCGCGCGTCCCACTTGGGGTTGTTGCCCAGCAGCATCTCCTCGCGGCCGTCGCGGTCGCGGTGCACCAGCATGATCACGGCCGGGTCCATCCGGGGGTACTGCTCGGTGCCCTCCTCCTCGCACACGCGCACGTGTCCGGCCGCCGCCATGGCGGTGCGGGCGCCGCAGCGCGGACAGAACCCGTGCGTGGCGTTCCAGTTGGCCAGGGCGATCGCCCGGGTGAGCAGTCCGGTGTCGCGGTCGTCCAGGACCGCGCCGACCTCGCGCAGGGAGGCGGGTTTCGCGTCCGGGCCCGAGACGAGTTCGGTGGGGGCGCGCACCGCGAAGTAGGCCCGCCCGTCCTCCACGCCGAGCAGGTAGCGCTCGCCCTCCGGCGCCTCGCGGGGCGTGGAGAGGACCAGTTCGGGCCGCTCACCGGTCGAGACCAGGGCCCGGGACTGCTTGGCCATGAGCGCCTGCCACCCGTGGTGGCCGGGATCGCCGCTCTCCAGGACCAGGACGCGCGAGGCCGGATCGGCCCAGGCCTTGTCCAGCCAGTTCTCGTCGAGTCGGCGGTGGCCTGCGGGGTCGATGGTGGAGCGGGACAGTGCGGGGATCGCGTCGGCGTCCATGGAACCTTCCAGAACTCGGGCGGCCGGAACGGCCAGGCCTTACTCCTACCTTTCTACGACGTCGCGGTGTCGCTCGGGACCTTTGCCCGTTCCCCGCTTCGGCCCGTGTCCGGCCTTCCTTCCCGGCGCCCTCGCGAGCTCGGCCGCGCACGCGGGGCGCTCCTCGGCGGTGAAGCCTCGACGGCCCGTGTGGCTGGACGGACCACGTCGTGCCCTGGGTCAGGGGCGGGGCTGGGCGGCGAGCTCCTGCCACAGGTAGGCGGCGCTCTCGGCGCCCTTGAGCAGCAGGGGGACCTCGACCTTCTCGTTCGGGGCGTGGATGCGGTCCTCGTCGAGGCCGACGGCGACGAACACCAGCGGGGCGTCGAGGGCCTCGGCGATGTCGGCCTCGGGGCCGCTGCCGCCCTCGCGGGTGTAGAGCACGCGGGTGCCGAAGGCGCGCTCCATGGCCGAACGCGCCGCCTTGACCGCGCCCGAGGACAGGTCGGAGGCGCAGGCGCGCACACCGGGGCCGCCGAACTCCAGCTCGGCCCGCAGGCCCGCGGGGGTGTTGGCCTCGACGTAGGCGCGCACGCGGTCCTGGACGTGCAGGGGCTCCTGGCCGGGGACCAGCCGGAAGCTGACCTTGGCGTGGGCGGAGCGGGGCACGATGGTCTTGCCTCCGGCGCCGGTGTGGCCGCCCCACATGCCGTTGATCTCGGCGGTCGGGCGCAGCCAGACGCGCTCCAGGGTGCTGTATCCGGCCTCGCCCCAGGGGGCGGTGGAGGCGGCCGTGCGGAGCCACTCCCGCTCGTCGAAGGGCAGCTCGGCGATGAGCGCGCGCTCCTCCGCGCCCGCCTCGACGACCCCGTCGTAGAAGCCGGGGACCGCGACGCGGTTGTCCGCGTCGTGCAGCCCGGACAGCAGGTCGCTCATGGCCTTGAGCGGGTTGGGGACGGCACCGCCGAAGGAGCCGCTGTGCAGGTCCATCGTGGGGCCGAAGAGGCTGATCTCGACGTCGGTGACGCCGCGCATGCCCACGCACATGGAGGGGGTGTCGGCGGCCCACATGGTGGTGTCGGAGATGACGGCGACGTCGCAGTCCAGCCGGTCCCGCCGGTCGCGCAGCAGCTCGGCGAAGTGCACCGAGCCGGACTCCTCCTCGCCCTCGACCAGGAGCTTGACGGTGACGGGCGGGGCGTCGGCGCCGGAGGCGGCCAGGGCGGCGCGCACGCCCAGCGCGTGGAAGAGGACCTGCCCCTTGTCGTCGGAGGCCCCGCGCGCGTACAGGGAGGTCCCGATCTCGGTGGGGACGAAGGGCTCGGTGTGCCAGGCCTCGACGGGGTCGACCGGCTGGACGTCGTGGTGCCCGTAGACGAGCACGGTGGGCGCGCCGGGGTCGGCGGCGGGCCACTCGGCGAACACGGCGGGCAGGCCCGGGGTCTCCCAGACCTCGACCGTGGGGAAGCCGGTGGCGACGAGGTGGTCGGCCAGCCACCGGGCCGACCGGCGCACGTCGTCGTGGTGCCGGGGGTCGGCGGAGATCGAGGGGATCTCCAGCCAGGCCTTGAGGGAGGAGAGGAACTCGTCCCGGTGGTCCTCGATGTAGGCGCGCGCGTCCATCTGCCGTCCTCGTCTAGACATCCGTGTCGGATTCGAGACTAGAACCTGGACGAACCACCACGAACCCCGCCCCGGTCCGCGTCCACGTCGGTGTGGACCGACGGGGAACCATTCCGGCTGCGGGAGACTCGAATGTGCACGGGGCGGGAACGACCCGCCCGACGATCGAGAGGAACCCCCGTGGGCTCTGCTCCCTCAGCCGCCATCGCCGAGCGGTTCGGCCGGCTCTTCGACACGCTCGACTCCGACAACGACAAGACGATCACCTGGGACGACTACAAGCGCCTGGTCGACCGCTACGTCTCCGGGTACTCGCTGGACGAGAACGACCGCCGCATGCAGGCGATCCAGACCTCGTACCACATGCTGTGGCTGGAGCTGCTGCGGCACTCGTCGGCGTTCGAGGCGGGCCTGGACCGGGAGACGTTCGTCAGCGCGCTGCACGCCGCCTCGGAGGACCGGAGCCGGTTCAACATGACCGAGGGCGTGGCCGAGGCCGCCTTCGACCTCCTGGACGCCGACGACGACGGCACGATCAGCGAGGCCGAGTACGTCGAGTACGCGGAGGTGCTGGGCGTGGCCGTCGACACCGCGTGGGACCGGTTCAAGGTCCTGGACACCGACGGCGACGGGTTCATCAGCCGCGAGGAGTTCGTCCTCTCGGCCCGGGAGTTCCTCTTCGGCGACGACACCGACTCGGCCGGCGGGTTCGTCTTCGGCCTGATCTGAGCCCCCCGAACCGGCCCCCGCGGGCTCAGCCGGGCTCGGGCACGGAGGCGATGAGCGCGGCCAGGCCGTCGGCGTCGAGCAGGTCCGCCGGGCGCACGGTCTCCCCGGCGCCGACGTAGTGGAAGGCCGCGCGCACGTCCTCCAGGCCGACCTCGGCCAGGTCCGACCAGGCCAGCCGGTAGGCGGCCAGCTGGACGCCCACCGCCCTGCGCTCGGCGTCGTTGCCGGGCGGGCGCCCGGTCTTCCAGTCGACGACGTCGTAGGTGCCGGTCCCGGCGTCGTGGAAGACCGCGTCCATCCGGCCGCGGATGAGGCGGTCGCCGATGACCGTCTCGAAGGGCACCTCCACCTCGACGGGGGTCCGCGCGCCCCACTCGCTCTCCTCGAAGCGCCGTTGCAGCTCGGCGAGGTCCTCGTCCTCTCCGGCGGTCTCGTCGGCGGCTCCGGGGAGCTCGTCGAGGAGCGTGGCCTCGTGGCCGAAGCGCCGCTCCAGCCACGTGTGGAAGGCGGTGCCCCGGCGGGTGTGCGGGGCCGGGGGGCGCGGCAGCGGGCGCCGGATCTGTCGGGCGAGGGCCTCCGGGTCGCGCGCCAGCCACACCATCGACGACACCGACAGGTGCGCGGGCAGCTCGACCTGGACCGGCCCCTCCCCGGGCCCCGACGCCTCCTGGTGGCGGTGCGCCAGCAACAGCTCGGTGTCGCGTTCCCAGCCCTGGAGGCGGCGGCGCAGCCCGGGCGGGGCCGGCGCCCTCTCCCGCGACTCCCCGGCCAGCATGGCGGCCCGGGCGCGCTCCACCAGGGCGGCGCCCGCGGCGATCTGCGCGCGGCGGGCCGCGCGCGGATCGGGTGCCGGGCCGCCCGTCCCGTCGGGGTCGGCGGCGGGCGCGTCCGCCGCGGTGTGCTCCACCGGCGGCCACACCGCGGTGTCGTCCTCCTCCTCGTGCGGGTTGGTCGCCTCGGGGTCCGGCGGCGGGTCCCAGCGCGCCACGGTGCCGGAACCGCTCTCACACGCCTGCCTGACCTCCTCCAGGAACTCGGAGGGGCCGCGCGGGGCGGTGCCGGTGCGGCCCCACCAGTGCCCGGTGCACACCAGGGCGAACGAGGCGCGGGTGACGGCGACGTAGGCCAGCCGCCGCTCCTCCATGAGGTGGCGCGCCTCCTCCTCCGCCTTGAACGCCGCGATGTCGTCCTTGCCGACCCCCCGCAGGACCGGCAGGCTCGCGCGGTCGCCCCGCAGCGGATAGGGCAGCAGGCGGTCGGCCTTGACCCAGGCGAACGAGTCGCGGGCCTTGGCGGGGAACAGCGGCGCCGACCGGCCCGCGCTCACCCCCGGCACCACGACGACCGGCCACTGGAGCCCCTTGGCCCCGTGCATCGTCATGAGCTTGACGCTGTCGGAGCCGCCCACGCGCTCGCCCGGTGCCAGTCCGCTCTCGTTCTCCTCGGCCGCGTTGAGGTAGCTGAGGAAGCTGCCGAGCGTGGGGTCCTCGCTGTTGCCGACGAACCGGACGGCGTGGTCGACGAACGCGTCCAGGTCGGCCCGCGCCGAGAGCGGGTCGCGCCCCGAGCGCGCCCCCACCTCGATGTCCAGGCCCAGCATCCGCTCGATCTCGGTGACCAGGTCGGGCAGCGGCTGGCCGACGAGCTTGCGCAGGGCGCGCAGCTCCTCGGACAGCAGTCCCAGGCGCTCGTAGGCGGTCGGGGAGTAGTTCTCGGCGGGTCCGGGGTCGTCCACGGCGTCGACGAGGCTGCCGCTCTCGGCGGTCAGGTCCAGGACGGTCCGGCGCAGCAGGTCCGCACCGGCGTCGTCGCCGGCGCCGTCCTCCCCGGCTCCCCCCGGTCGCCCGCCGTCGCCCGTGCGAGTCGCTTCGCGCGAGAACGGGCCGCCCCCCTCGGCGGACGCCTCCGGCGCGCTCGTCCCGGTGAGGTCGCGGCGGGTGTGCCGGGCCAGTTCCGCGGCTCGGGAGCCCAGGGCGGCCAGGTCGCGCGGCCCCAGCCGCCACCGGGGCCCGGTCAGCAGGCGGGCCAGCTCGTTGCCCGCGGAGGCGTCGTGGACCACGCGCAGGGTGGCGATGATGTCGCGGACCTCGGGGACGAGCATGAGGCCGCCCAGCCCCACGACCTCCACCGGGATGTCGAGGGCCTCCAGGGCCTCGCGCAGCGGCGGGAACTGCGCCCGTTTGCGGCACAGGATCGCGATGTCGCCGGGGCTGGTGCCGCCGTCCTCCGCGCCGCCGGACTCGCCCTCGGGCCAGGCGAGGAAGTCCGGCGCGGTGTGGGCGCTGCCGGGCTCGCCGGGTTCGGCGCGCACGAGGCTGTACACCTGCTGGGCGATCCAGGCGGCCTCCTCGGTCTCGGTGTGGAAGAGCGCGGTGACCGTGGTGCCCCGGCCGCGCCGGGCGGGACCGGGGTGCAGGACGGGCACGTCGCGGGCCTCGGCCCGCAGCGGCTCGGCGATGCGGGCGGCGACCCCGAGGATCCGCTCGCCGTTGCGGAAGCTCGTGGACAGGCGGCGGACCGGCGCGGGGCGGCCGGGGCCGACCGGGAAGTCGGTGGGGAAGCGGGTGAGGTTCGCCGCGATGGCGCCGCGCCATCCGTAGATCGACTGGCAGGGGTCGCCGACCGCCGTGACCGCGTGGCCGTCGCCGAACAGCGACCGGAGCAGGACCAGCTGGGCGTGGCTGGTGTCCTGGTACTCGTCCAGGAGCACGACGCGGTACCGGCCGCGCTCGATGAGCCCGACCTCGGGGTGGTGTTCGGCGATGCGCGCGGCCAGCGCCATCTGGTCGCCGAAGTCCATCGCCTCGCGCACGTGCTTGGCGTGGTTGTAGCGCTCCACCAGCGGCAGGAGCTGCTCGCGGCGCCGCTGGGCGTCGACGAGGTCGCGGGTGGCCGCCGTGGGCCTCTTCGGCAGCGCGTCCACGCCCGCCTGGATCCACCTGCCCACGCCCCGCACCTGGTCGGTGGTGGTGAGGTGGTCGGCGATCTCGCCCGACAGGTGGAGCACCCGCTGGATGACGGTGTCGGCCCCCACGGTGATGAGGTCCATGGGCCCGTCGTACTCGCCCACCACCCTGGCGGCGAGCTGCCACGACTGGCCCTCGCTGAGCAGGCGGGCGGTGGGCTCGACGGCCTCGCGCAGGGCGTGGTCGGCGACGATGCGCCCGGCGTAGGCGTTGTACGTGGACACCGTGGGCTCGCCGTCCAGCAGCTCCTCGGGGAACTGCTCGGTGGCGCGCAGCTGCTCCAGGCGCCTGCGGACGCGTTCGGCGAGCTCGGCGGTCGCCTTGCGGGTGAAGGTCAGGCCGAGCACGTGTTCGGGGCGCACCAGCCCGTTGGCGACCAGCCAGACCACGCGCGAGGCCATCGTCTCGCTCTTGCCGGAGCCGGCGCCGGCGATGACCACGCCGGGTTCCAGGGGCGCGGAGATCACCTCGGCCTGCTCCGCGGTCGGTTCGGGCTGTCCGAGCAGGCGGGCCAGCTCGGGCGGGGAGAAGCGTGGCACGGGCGGCCGTTCGGCGGCCTCCTCGGTTTCAGACATGTCGGCCCTCGTCCTGGACCGGGCAGCAGGCGCGCACGGCGCACGACCTGCAGCCCTTGTTGCGGGTGGCGGTGAAGCGCGAGCCTCCCATACCGGTGGCGACCTCGCGCACCAGGTCCTCGGCCCACCCGGGGTCGGGGTCCTCACCCAGGGGCGGCTGCGGCTGTTCCCGCACCCTGTTGGTGAAGGCCGCCCCGCCGACCTGGACGAGCGAGGCGCCGCCGGGCTCGGTGAGGCCGAGCTTGGCGAAGGCGCCCTTGAGCACGGCCATCTGGTAGACCCCGAGCTGGGGGTGGCGGGCCAGGTCGTCGGCCTTGCCGGCGCCGGTCTTGATGTCGACGACCACGGCGCGGCCCTGGTCGTCGCGTTCGAGGCGGTCGACGCGGCCGGTGATCTCGATCCCGCCGACGTCGACCTTGAAGCCCTCTTCGGTCACGACGAGTTCGCGTTCGTTGGCGGCGTCCCACGCGACGAGCTTGCGGACCATCTCGTCGGCCCGCTCGCGCTGCTTGTCGGCCTGCCAGGGGCCGCCGAAGTCCAGGTCGGACCAGATCTCGTCCATGCGCGCCCCGATCTCGTCGGCGCCGCTGCCCTGCGCGACGAGCACGGCCACGGCGTGCACGACCGTGCCCAGGGCGGAGGCGGAGTCGCCGGAGGAGGCGCCCGCGGCGCGCTCCAGCAGCCAGCGCAGCTGGCAGTTGGTGAAGCTGTCCACCTGGGAGGGGGAGACCCGGATCGTGTCGTCTTCGCCCGCCAGGGGCCCCTCGTCGCTGAAGGGGGTCAGCGCGTACCACTCGGAGGGGTCGGCGCCGCGTACGCCCTCCTCGGCCAGGCGCGCCAGGTGGGCGGCGGCGGCCTCGCGCAGGGGTTCGGGCGCGGAGGGGTCGGTGACCACCGAGCGCAGGTCGGCCACGAGCGCGGGCAGGGAGAGCCAGCGGCGGCCGGTGTTGACCGGTTCGGGGCCGCCCGTGCCCATCTCCGCCAGGAAGCGGGAGGGGCGCTCGTCGGTGTCCTCGCCGCCCACGGCGGTGACCACGAGGGTGCGGCGGGCCCGGGTGAGGGCCACGTAGAACAGTCGGCGCTCCTCGTCCAGGAGCTTGGAGGCGAGGGCCGCGCCGGAGGAGTCGGCGGCGTGCACGTCGGCGTCCACGAGTTCCTCGACGCCGAGCAGGGAGCCCCGCAGCCGCAGGTCGGGCCACTCCCCCTCCTGGACCCCGGCGACGACGACCAGGCCCCACTCCAGCCCCTTGGAGCGGTGCGCGGTGAGGATGCGCACGGCCTCGCCCTCGGGCGCGCGCTCGGCGAGGCTGTCGCCGGGGATCTCCTGGGCGGCCAGGTCCTCCAGGAATCCGGCGGGGGCGCCGGGGGGCAGGCGGTCGCAGTAGCGCGCCGCGCTCTCGAAGAGCGCGACCACGGCGTCGAGGTCGCGGTCGGCGGCGGCGCCGCGGCGGCCCCCGGCCAGGCTGGCGCGCAGCAGGCGGTCGGACAGCCCGCTGTCGCGCCACAGCTCCCACAGGACCTGTTCGGCGTCGGCCCCCCGGGCGGCGAGGGTGCGCACGGTGCGCAGCGCGGTGGCGACCCGGGTGGCGGGCGCGGCGACCTCGGGATCGACCAGGGCCAGCTCGCGTGGGTCGTTGAGGGCGTCCACGAGCAGCTGGGCGGAGGGGCGGTAGCCGCCGTCGCCCTCGCTGGCCCGGTCCAGGTCCAGACGGCGCAGGGCGCGCAGCAGGCGGCGCAGCCGCACGGAGTCGGCCTCACCGAAGGGGCTGGTGAGCAGCTCGCGGGCGGCCTCGTCGTCGAGCCGGTCGGGGGCGAGCCCGTAGCGGATGAGGGCGAGCAGGGGCCGCACGATGGGCTCGGCGGCCACCGGGAGGTCATCGGAGCCCACGACCACCGGGACCGAGGCGGCGGTGAGGGCGCGCCGCAGGACCGGCAGCTGGCGGGCGGAGGAGCGCACCAGGACGGCCATGTCCGACCACGGCACGCCGTCCACCAGGTGGGCGCGGCGCAGGGTGTCGGCGATGACCGCCGCCTCCTGGGTGGCGCTCTCCGCCAGCATGACGCGCACCTCGCCCTCGGGAACGCCGTCGGCCGGTGCCAGGTCGCGGTGCTCGTTGACGTGGCCTCCCGGTGAGGGGACGGCCGGCAGGCGCCGGGTCAGGGCACGGGAGGCGGCCAGCAGCCCGGCGCCGCTGCGGCGGCAGGTGCGCAGGGCCACCACCGGCGCGGGGGTGCGCCGCCGGGTGGGGAAGCGGTGCGGGAAGTCGAGGATGTTGCCGACCTCGGCGCCGCGGAAGGCGTAGATGGACTGGTCGGGGTCGCCGACGGCGATGAGGTCACGGCCGTCCCCGGCCAGCGCGCGCAGGAGTTCCTCCTGGGCGGGGTCGGTGTCCTGGTACTCGTCGACGAACACGGTCTCGTGGGCGGCGCGCTCGCGGGCCCGCACGTGGGGGTCGGCGAGCATGTTCGCGGCGACCCGGACGAGCTCGGCGTAGTTGAGCGTGGGCACGGGCGCGATGTCGAACCGCCCGGTGTAGCGGTCCAGGAACCCGGCGGCCGCCGTCCAGTCGTCGCGGTCGCGCTCGCGGCCGAGCCGGTCGAGCTCGGCGGGGCCGAGGCCGCGCTCCTGGGCGCGCATGAGGAAGTCCCGCAGCTCCTCGGCGAAGCCGCGGGTCTCCAGGGCCGGGCGCAGGCGCTCGGGCCACTCCCCGGCGCCGTCGCCGAACTCCCCGGTGAGGAGTTCGCGCACCTCCATCAGCTGCTCGGGGCCGGACAGCAGCCGGGGCGGCAGGTCGCCCATCCGCTGGAACTCACGGCGGATGAGGGCGTAGGCGTAGCTGTGGAAGGTCAGGGCGAGCGGTTCGCGCGTGGTGCGGCGCAGGCGGGCGGTGATGCGCTCGCGCAGTTCCTGGGCGGCCTTGCGGCTGAAGGTCAGCACGAGGATCCGCGAGGGGTCGACGCCGCGCCGGTCCACGCGGTCCACGACCGCCTCGACGATCGTGGTGGTCTTGCCGGTCCCGGGACCGGCCAGCACCAGGAGCGGACCGCCCTCGTGGTCGACCACGCGCTGCTGGTTGACGTCCAGCACCGGTGGCGGCTGCACCTGGTGGGCGCGCCGGACGAGTCGGTACCTGGGATGTTCCACGCCCCCAGTTCACCAGAGGGCGGCGACCATCCCGGACGCACCGGGAGCGCGCCGGGTGCTCCTCAGCCCCGGGAGTGCCCGTCCCACCGGGCCCGGCGCATGTCCACGCGGTCACTGCCGGGGCGCATCGGCGTGCCCTCGGCGGCGTAGTGGGACAGCGCCCGGACCTCGTGCCCGGCCGCCGGCCGACCGTCGGAGCGCACCACCCGCCACCAGGGAACTCCCCCGCCCCAGGTGGACATCACGGTGCCGACCTGGCGCGGTCCCCCGCGCCCCACGTACTCGGCGATGTCGCCATAGCTCATCACGCGCCCGGACGGGATGTCCTCGACCACGGCGAGGACCTCGTCGGAGTACTCGTCCGGCCCGGCCTCCGGGTCCGTGCGCTCGGCTGCGTTCGTCACAGCCCGCACCCTATCGACCCCTGCCCCTGTGGTCCCGCTCACCGGCATCACAGGGGCCCATGGTTGGCTGCCCCCTTAGCGGACTCCCGAGAGGTTCAAGGTGAGCACGACCGCTCACCGCGACCCCAGGGGGCCGATCCGGGCCAAAGCGAGGAACGAGCGGAGGCCCAAAGCAAGCACAGAGAGGGCGCCGACGGGTCCTGGAGTGGCTGGAGGTGCGCTCCCGAGGAACGAGGGCGTGCACCGGAAGGACCGAAGGCCCCATCTCAAAGGCGCCCGGGCCAAAGCGAGGAACGAGCGGAGGCCCAAAGCAAGCACAGCGAGGGCGCCGACGGGTCCTGGAGCGGCTGGAGGTGCACTCCCG
>NZ_LGEC01000094.1 GCF_001279585.1 Nocardiopsis sp. NRRL B-16309
TCCCGAGGAACGAGGGCGTGCACCGCAAGGACCGAAGGCCCCACCTCAAAGGCGCCCGGGCCAAAGCGAGGAACGAGCGGAGGCCCAAAGCAAGCACAGAGAGGGCGCCGACGGGTCCTGGAGCGGCTGGAGGTGCACTCCCGAGGAACGAGGGCGTGCACCGGAAGGACCGAAGGCCCCGTCTCAAAGGCGCCCGACCACGTGCTGGGTCCACGCCAGCTCGGGGTCGCGGCGGCGGGCCTTGACGGCCATGACCAGCCCGTACACGCCCACACCGGCGATGATGGCGCCGAGGATCCATGCCGTCCACGCGGCGACGGGCTCCTGGGTGAACCCCACCGCCCAGGGCAGCACGAAGGCCAGGGTTCCGATCGCGATGGCGGCGATCTCGCTCGACACCGCTCCGGGCCGGGTCAGCGACAGGATGGCGGCCACGATGGCGGCCACTCCGAGCACCAGCATCGAGCCCCCGCCGAAGCCCAGCATCCCGTGCCAGAGGTAGCTGAGGGCCAGGGCGAGCCCCACGGCGACCAGTGCCAGATCCGTCCAGCGCGCTTCCTCACGCATAGCGCCACCTCCCAGCAGCGGGCCGCGACCGGATCTCGGCTCCGCGGCCTCTACCAGGGGTTGTACCCATTCCGACGCGAAACGGCGCCGGAGTCGCACGACTCCGGCGCCGTCGCGGGAACCGGGTTCCCGGAAGCGTCTAGTAGACGGGCAGGCTCGGGTCCACCTGGTTGATCCAGGCCAGGACGCCGCCGCCCACGTGCACGGCGTCGGCGAACCCGGCGGCGTGCACCGCCGCCAGCGCCTCGGCCGAGCGCACGCCCGACTTGCAGTGCAGGACGATGCGCTTGTCCTGCGGCAGCTGCTCCAGCGCCTTGCCGTTGAGGAACTCGCCCTTGGGGATGAGCACCGCGCCCGGGATGTTGACGATCTCCCACTCGTTCTTCTCGCGCACGTCCACGAGGAAGACGTCGTCGGGCTTGTTGTCGAGCAGGTCCTTCAGCTCGCCCGCGGTGATCGTGGAACCGGCGGCGGCCTCGGTGGCCTCCTCCGACACGGCCCCGCAGAAGGCCTCGTAGTCGATGAGCTCGGTGACCGGCTCGGTGTCGGGGTCCTTGCGGACCTTGACCTCGCGCCAGGTCATCTCCAGGGCGTCGAAGATGAGCAGGCGGCCGACCAACGGGTCACCGATGCCGGTGATCAGCTTGATGGCCTCGTTCACCATGACCGACCCGATGGAGGCGCACAGCACGCCCAGCACGCCGCCCTCGGCGCAGGAGGGCACCATCCCGGGCGGCGGGGGCTCGGGGTACAGGTCGCGGTACTGCGGCCCGTACTCGTTCCAGAAGACGCTGACCTGGCCGTCGAAGCGGTAGATCGAGCCCCACACGTACGGCTTGTTCAGCAGCACGGCGGCGTCGTTGACCAGGTAGCGGGTGGCGAAGTTGTCGGTGCCGTCCAGGATCAGGTCGTAGTCGGCGAAGACCTCCAACGCGTTGTCCGACTCCAGGCGGTCCTGGTGCAGGATCACCTTCGTGTTGGGGTTCACCTCCTTGATGCTGTCCCGGGCGGACTCGGCCTTGGGCCGTCCCACGTCACTCTGGCCGTGGATGATCTGGCGCTGGAGGTTGGACTCGTCCACGACGTCGAAGTCGATGATGCCGAGCGTGCCCACACCCGCGGCGGCGAGGTAGAGCAGCGCCGGGGAGCCCAGACCGCCCGCGCCGACGACCAGCACCTTGGCGTTCTTCAGGCGCTTCTGCCCGTCCATGCCCACGTCGGGGATGATCAGGTGGCGCGAGTAGCGGCGCACCTCGTCCACGGTCAGCTCGTCGGCTGGTTCCACCAGCGGCGGCAGCGACACGGTGACTCCTCATCTCTGTCTCACGGTGCTTCGTCCCGTCCGTCCCGGAGGTGTCTCCGGGCGAGGGGCCGGGGCGCGAAGCGTGCTTTCACTGATACCCAACCTAACGGGTGGGGTATTGCATTCCCACCCCGGGGAGACCAGCGGCACACCGCGCCCGCCCCGCGGCGCGGTTCCGGTCCCGCATGTCCGGGCCTGCGGGTTCGTCCCGCGCGCTCTCCCCTGGCACCGCCGCACGGGCGGGTAGTGTCGTTCGTACGCTCAGCGACGACGTGAGGAGGCCACCGTGGCAGAGGACGAACGGCGCGGCCGGACCGGCGGCGGAGAGGACCCCGAGGTCCCGGAGGCCGACGCGGCCGAACAGCGCACCGCCGCGGGCGAGGGCGACGACGACTGGCTGGCGGCGGCCTCGGAGGGCACCGCCGGGGAGGCCGCCGAGGGCGACTACGTGGAGCAGTTGCGCGAGGCGGGCACCGATGACGAGGACGAGCACCGCTGACCCCCGCCCGTCCGAGCGGCCCCGGGGCGCATCCGCCCTGCCCACTCCGAACCTACGCAGGAGTAAGATGGCAGAAAGGCTGTGGGACGGCGGGCCGAACCGAGCCGCGTCGGCACAGCGCTAGCCACGCAGATGTTCGGAGATGGCGCGCATCTGCCATGCCGAGTTCGGAGGGTGTGGGTGTGACAGCTCCTTCAGACGCCCGCGCCCGGGGCACCCGCTTGCCCCGGGTCAGGCGCCGCCGCCAACTCCTGGCCGCGGCTCAGGAGGTCTTCGTCGCCCGCGGGTACCACGCGGCCGCGATGGACGAGATCGCCGACCGCGCCGGGGTCAGCAAGCCCGTCCTGTACCAGCACTTTCCAGGCAAGCTGGAGCTCTACCTCGCCCTGTTGGAGGAGCACTCCGAGGAGCTGGTCCAGAAGCAGCGGGAGGCGCTGGAGAGCACCGACGACAACCGCCAGCGGGTGACCGCGAGCTTCCGCGCCTACTTCGACTTCGTGGCCGGTGACGGCGAGGCCTTCCGGCTCGTGTTCGAGTCGGACCTGCGCAACCTGCCCGCGGTGCGGGAGAAGAGCGAGCAGACCTTCCAGCGCTGCGCGGAGCTGATCGGCGACGTGATCAGGCAGGACACCAGCATCTCCGACGAGGAGGCGCACCTGCTGAGCATCGGCCTGGTGGGCATGGCCGAGACCAGCGCCCGCTACTGGCTCAACAACTACGGCGCCATCCCCAAGGAGGCCGCCGAGACGCTGGTCGCCCGCCTGGCCTGGCGCGGCATCAGCGGGTGGGACCTCCAGCGCACCAACGAGGACCAGGGGTCCTAGAGGACTCCCGCCCACACGACCGACGGGGACCCCCGGGCGCTTCGACGCCCGGGGGTTTCCCTGTGCGCGGAGGAACCGGTCGCCACGGGCGTATTGTC
This sequence comes from Nocardiopsis sp. NRRL B-16309, assembly GCF_001279585.1. Taxonomy (GTDB): domain Bacteria; phylum Actinomycetota; class Actinomycetes; order Streptosporangiales; family Streptosporangiaceae; genus Nocardiopsis. The sequence goes on from NZ_LGEC01000094.1 coordinate 3,292, forward strand.
CCCGAATGTGAATTGAATTTCCCCCATGCTTTCCCCATGGTTCATTAAATTCCTCGCAACTGGCACAACACAAGCACAACAAACGGTTCGATCCTCGTTCGACGGGTATCGCCGGATTGAGAAGTACGGCACTTCTCCTCGCGTATCCGCATAGGGGTCGCGTATCCGCATAGGGGGCAATCGGCGCCCTGTCGGAACAAGCGATTCGGGGGTGAAGACGTTATGGACATCGGTCAGGGCCTGACGACGGCCTGGGAGGCGGTCGCGAGCTTCGCGCCGCTGCTGCTCGGATTCCTGGTGATCCTGGTGATCGGCTGGATCATCGCCTGGTTCGTGGGCAAGGGGGTCGGCAAGGGCCTGCACAGCGTCGGACTGGACCGTGCCCTGCACCGCGGAGGTGTGGGCGAGTACTTCGAGCGCAGCCGGTGGAGCGCCAGCGAGCTGTGCGGAAAGATCATCTACTACGTCGGACTGTTGTTCGTGCTGACGCTCGCGTTCAACGTCTTCGGACCGAACCCGGTCAGCGAGCTGCTGAGCGAGGTCATCGCCTGGATTCCGCGCGGCATCGTCGCGCTGGTGATCGTCGTGGTGACCGCGATGCTCGCCAAGGCCGTCCGCGACATCGTCAGCGGTGCCCTGGGCGCCCTGTCCTACGGCCGGGTCCTGGCCAACGTGGCCGCGGTGGCCATCCTGGCCCTCGGTATCATCGCCGCGCTGAACCAGATGGGCGTCGCCACCACCGTGACCACGCCGGTCCTCATCGCCGTGCTGGCCACGGTCGGCGGCATCCTGGTGGTCGGGGTCGGCGGCGGCCTCATCAGGCCGATGCAGTCCCGCTGGTCCCGCTGGCTGGAGATGGCGGAGCAGGAGACCTCGAAGATCACGGAGGAGGGCAGCTACCAGGCCGGCCGTGACGCGGCCATGAGCCGCGCCGCCACGGAGCGCCAGGGGCGCGAGGAGGACGCCGCCAGAGCAGCGTCGCGCCCGCAGTCTCCCGGTCGGCCCCCTGCGTAGGCGGGGTGCCGGGCCGCGGTGCGGCCGCGGATCGACGGAGGGCGGGGCCGAGCGGCTCCGCCCTCGTCACGTGTGCGGCCGGCTACATGAACTCCGAGTCGTTCAGTTCCAGGCGGGCCAGGTGCTCGATCCGGCGGAACGCCAGGACCACGGTGGCGATGATCGGAAGGAAGGCGAGCCAGAAGACGACGCTTCCCGGCCCGGTGAAGACCATCGACACCAGTGCGACAACGATGATCAGTACGAAAAGCGCGAAGTCGACTCGGTCCTGTTGGATCAGGACGCCGACCGGTGGGCGAGCCGCCCCATGCCGACCGCTCCTCATTCGCATTCCTTTCTCGCGGCTCCGCAGGCCGCTCCGCAAGTTCCGGCGCACGGGTCCGTTTCAGAACCGGCGTGACACCGTCAATCCCAGGTCGCGTTCCGCGGGGCACGAACCAAACCGTCGAGGTATCAATGGGGTCACCGATAAGTTCAGCGTACGCCCAGAGCCGACGTCGCGCCGGAGAACCGACAGGGCGGGCGACCACGAGGAACCCCGCGTCGTGGGTCACGGCCGACCCGCGGACGTGACCAACCTAGCGGACGAAGCCCCGGTCCTTGGCCAGGCGGCAGATCGCGAGAATCCGAAGTGTCTCCCAGTCGTAGTCCACGGCGGCGGAGTCCCAACCGCGCTCCAGGCAGCCGTCGATGAATCCGTGCAGGTACGTCCCGAGCGTGTCGGCGTTGAGTTCACTCCCGGAGGAGACGATGCCGTGGCACACGTCGGCGGCGTGCTGGTCCAGCTCAGCGCCGATCCAGGGGTCGAGCGAACCGCTCAGCGGGCCGATCCGGTGGAAGTCACGGGTGAGTCCGGCCAGCGGGTGGCGTACGGAGGTCCCACGGGGCATGGAAGTACCTACTCGCGCGGTCAGGAGACGGGAATCGTCACCGACTATACGATGCCTTGACCAATGAATCGTCACATAAGTGTTGAACTTGACCCCGCCTTGACGCAGGTCGCCGCCGGGGCCCGGTTCCGATCCGCGGTTCTCTCGGCCCTGGTGCGGGGCTATTCCGCAAGCCCCATCGCCTTCAACCGCCCGGCGTGGCGGTCCGTGAGTGAGGCGAACATCCTGCTGACCGCGGCCAGATCGCCGAGCCCCGCGGCGTCGGCGCCGACCCGCCCCTCCTCCGCCGTCTTCCCGGCCAGCAGGGTCGCCAGTTCCGGACGGCTCACGGCCACGGCCTGCGCCTGGCTGAGCGCCTCGCCGACCAGGCGGCGGGCCCACAGGGACAGGCGCCCGGCGAGCTTGGGGTCCTCCTCCAGGGCGGCGCGCACCGTCTCGGCGACGAACTCGGCCCGCCCGGTCTCGGCCATCACGCCCTCGACCAGGATGCGCGTCTCCTCGTCGGCCAGCTCGGCGACCTTGCGATAGAAGTCACCCGCGATGCCGTCGCCGACGTAGGTCTTGACGAGGCTCTCCAACCAGCTCTGCGGCTCGGTCCGCTCGTGCCAGAGGTCCAGCGGCGCCACGAACGGTTCCATGGCCTCCTCCGGGTCGACCCCGAGCTCCGCCAGGCGGTCGTGCAGCGCCTGGTAGTGGGCCTGCTCCGTGGCCGCCAGCGCGGCCAGCTGGCCCTTGCTCCGCAGGGACGGGGCCAGGCCCGCGTCGTCGGCGAGACGGAAGAAGGAGCCGAGCTCCGCGTACGCGAGCAGCCCGAGCAGATCGATCACGCCGGGAGGCGCGGTGTGGCCTGTGGTCATGCCCGACAGGGTAACGCCCCCGCACCGGCCGGGCTCGCGAGGGCGCCCGAGATCACAGCGAGGACGCCGACGCCTCCCGCGATCAGCCTGCCGTGACCCCAGGGGGGTTGGAGCCGAGCCGATCAGCCTGCCCCGACCCCAGGGGGTTGGAGGTGCGCGGTCCCGCCTGCCGTGACCCCAGGGGGGTTGGTCGGGCCGAAGCGAGGAACGAGCGGAGGCCCAAGGCAAGCACAGCGAGGGCGCCGACGCGTCCTGGAGGGCCTGGAGGTGGGTCCGTGAGGAACGAGCGGGCACACCGGAAGGCGCGAAGGACGCGTCTTCCGGGCGCCCGAGCCAGGGCCGAAGCGAGGAACGAGCGGAGGCCCAAAGAAAGCACAGGGGTGAGGGGCGCGCCGGTGCCTGCAGGAGGAGTCTCTGCCGCCAGCGAGCCTGCGAGCCAGGCAGTAGCGACGACGAAGGACCCGGCGTGAAGCGCCCCGAAGGACTATTCGCCGCCCCGCCGTGGTTGCACAGTCTGGGAACGGGTAGGTCCACGCCGTCCACAACCCGATGAACTGCTATGTCCACACCAGGCATCACCAGCTAGACTCACTGTGATGACCGGCGTGTGCGGAGCACCATCGGGCATGGCGGCCGAGACCGCGAGAGCCCGGAGCCCCGCGACCGCGGGGACACCGCGATCCCTCTCGCCGTGACCGGTCCCCTCACACACGACAGAGCAGCGGATGGACGCGATCCGCGGCCGGGTACCCCTCGCGCCGCGCCGGTCCAGACGGCAGCGCCGCCGAGACGACCCGCAGGGAGCGGGCAGTTCGGTGAGCCGCGCCCTCCGCGGCGGCCAGGAGCCGCTCGCGACCGCACCCCGCCGCGGCCACGCCAACGCCCGGCCCGCGCAAGATGGAGGCTTGAGCCCTGACCAGCACAGAAGTTCCTACGACAACCACCACCACGTTCCGCGACCTCGGTGTCAGTACCGAACTCGCCGACGCCCTGGAGGCCGAGGGGATCGTCGAACCGTTCCCCATCCAGGAGCTCGCGCTCCCGATCGCCCTCCACGGCAGCGACATCATCGGGCAGGCGCGTACCGGCACCGGCAAGACCCTGGCCTTCGGCCTTCCGCTACTGCAGCGGTCACAGGCGGCCCCCGGGACGCCCAAGCGGCCCCGCGCCCTCGTCGTGGTCCCCACCCGTGAGCTGGCCATCCAGGTCGCCGCGGACCTGACCACCGCGAGCAAGCGCAGCGGCACCCGCATCCTCACCGTCTACGGCGGCCGTTCCTACGAGCCGCAGATCAACGGCCTCAAGGAGGGCGTCGACGTGGTCGTCGGCACCCCGGGCCGCCTGCTGGACCTGGAGAACCAGAAGCACCTGCGCCTGGACGAGGTGTCCGCGGTGGTCCTGGACGAGGCCGACAAGATGCTCGACCTCGGCTTCCTGCCCGACATCGAGCGCATCCTCACCAAGATCCCGACCGAGCGCCAGGTCATGCTCTTCTCGGCCACGATGCCGAGCGAGATCGTCTCGCTCTCGCGCAAGTACCTGCGGCAGCCGACCAACGTGCGCGCCGGGGACGACGACGAGATCGACGGCTCCGCCATCACCGGGACGATCACGCAGCACGCGTTCCGTACCCACCAGATGGACAAGATCGAGATGCTCGCCCGCCTGCTGCAGGCGGAGGACCACGGCCAGAGCATGGTGTTCTGCCAGACCAAGCGGGCCTGCGACCGGGTGGCCGGCGACCTCAAGGAGCGCGGCTTCGCCGCCGCGGCCGTCCACGGCGACCTCGGGCAGAGCCAGCGCGAGCGCGCCCTGCGGGCCTTCCGCAACGGCAAGATCAACATCCTGGTCGCCACGGACGTGGCCGCCCGCGGGCTGGACGTGGACGACGTCACGCACGTCGTCAACTACGAGACGCCCGAGGACGAGAAGACCTACACCCACCGCATCGGCCGGACCGGCCGCGCGGGCCGCACCGGAACCGCCGTCACCTTCGTCGACTGGCGCGAGATGCCGCGGTGGAAGCTGATCAACACCGCGCTCGACCTGCCGTTCGCCGAGCCGGAGGAGACCTACTCCACCTCGCCGCACTTCTTCGAGGCGCTGCGGATCCCCAAGGGGACCAAGGGCAGACTCGCCGCGGACAAGCGCACGCACGCCGGTCTGGAGGCCGAGGAGGTCGAGGACATCGGCGACACCGGTGCTCCGCGCGGCGCCAAGCGCGACCGTGACGGCGGCAGGCGCGACGGCGACCAGGAGCGCGAGCGCTCCCGCGGCCGGAACCGCTCCCGGCGCCGCACCCGCGGTGGCGAGCGCGCAGGCTCCGAGTCGTCGGCCGACCGGACCGCTCCCGACACCTCCCCGAAGGCGTCCTCGGCACCGGCCCGCGACTCCCGTGACAGCGCCTCCTCCGAGGAGGGCACGCGCCGGGTCCGCCGCCGTCGCCGTACCCGTGGCGGTGCCGCGCGTCGGGACCCCGAGAACACCTGACCCCCGAGGCGCCTGCCGCCGGCGGGCGCCCCGGCCGACCGAACACGAGCGGGCACCGCGTGTCTCCGCGGTCCCGCCGCCCGTGACCGCCCCGGCGACCAGCACGACCGGACGCCGGGGACGACTGGCGCGGCGGGCGGCGGTGGGGGATCGCCCGCCGACGATGCCCTAGGGTTGCCCGACGTGAGTACACCTCAGTTCCTTTCCCTGCCGCCGGGAGTGCGGCGCACGGACCTGCCGCTGGCCCATGGGCCGGTGGCCGCGCTGCGCGCCATGCCCACCTCCGGTGGCACCGAGTTGGCCCCCGCTGTCCTGGTGCACGGCTTCACCGGCAGCAAGGAGGACTTCATCGCCCTCCTCCAGAGCCTCGCCCAGGCCGGCCGGGAAGTGGTCGCCATCGACCTGCCCGGCACCTACGAGTCGCCCGGGCCCGAGACCCTGGACCCGGCCCCCGGCACTCCGCGTCCCGACTACCGCCTGTCCTCCCTGGGCGCCGTGGTCGGCGAGGTCGTCGACCAGGTCGGCGACGGCGGCCCGGTCCACCTGGTGGGCCACTCCTTCGGCGGGCTGGTGGTCCGGGAGACGGCCCTGGCCGAGAACGCCGGGCTGGCCTCGCTCACCCTCATGTGCAGCGGCCCCGCCGCGCTGGAGGGGCCGGGCGCGGTCAACGCGCGCAACCTCATCGCCGCACTGTCGATGGACCCCACCTCCACCCGGCTCGAAGAGCTGTGGGTGGAGCGGTTCGAGGCCGTGGCCGGCGATCGCACCCCCGACCCCGAGATCCGCGAGTTCCTGCGCGCCCGGCTGCTGTCGAGCAGCGCGCAGGGGCTCATCCACACCGCCGAGGACCTGCTGGGGGCCGACGACCGCGTCGCCGAGCTGGCCGCGCTGCGCCTGCCCACCCTGGTGCTCTACGGCGAGAACGACGACGCCTGGCCGCCGGACACGCAGGACTCCATGGCCAAGCGCCTGGGCGCCAAGCGCCTGGTGGTCCCGGGCGCGGGGCACTCCCCCAACGTGGAGGCCCCCGAGACGACCTCCAGCGCGCTCACCGCGTTCTGGAACGAGACCGAGTCCGTGGGCCGCCGCTGAGCCCGTCCCTCCCGGACCGCACACGACGGCGCCGCCACCCGATGCGGGTGGCGGCGCCGTCGTGTGCGGGCGGGACCGGTTCCGTGGCGCCCCGCCGGAGCGCGGAGGGTCAGACCCAGGAGTCGAAGTTGGCGTTCTCGGCCGCGATGGTGGTGGCCGGGCCCTGGTCCGGCAGCACGCGGGTCTCGCCGGGCAGCGACAGCAGGGCCTCGCCGATGGAGGCGAGCTGCTTGCTGTAGTCGATGGCGCTGTCGCCGACCTTGCCGGGCTCGCCCTTGCGCAGGGTGTCACCGCTGAAGACCACGCCGAGCGAGTTGATGTAGTAGCCGACGCTGCCGGGCGAGGTGCCGGGCAGGGCGATGACGTCCACCCGCAGGTCGCCGATCTGGAAGGAGCCCTCGCCCTCGACCTCGATCTCGGGGCGGTGCTCGGCGCCGTGGAAGCGCCGCCAGATGCGCATCTCGCGCGGGTGCAGGGCGATGTCGGCGTCGCCCTCCTCGGCGACCTTGATGGCCGACTCGATGTGGGGGCTGTAGCCGTTGGTGCAGGCCACGAGGTAGATCTCGCGGTCCCCGACGGCCTTGAGGATGGCGTCGGCGTCGTGGGCGGGGTCGATGACGATGACGCCGTCGTCGTCGGCGTCCACGATCCAGGTGTTGCTGACGATCTCGTGCTTGGTGCCGTCGAACTCGAAGACGCCCTCGGAGCGCACCCGGGTGATGCCCGAGGAGTCGGGGCCGGTCACACCGGGCTCGGGCGCGCCCTCGTCGTCGAACACGTCGTCGCTCGCCGCCGCCTTGGCGGGCTCGTCGTCGGCCTCGGCCTCGTCGTCCTCGGAGCCGGTGTCCTCGTCGGACTTCTCGGCCTTCCCGGAGTCGGCGGCCTCGGCGTCGTCCTCGGTCTTGTCAGTGGCCTCGGTCTTGTCGGCGGCCACGGCGTCGCCGGACTCGTCGGCGTCGTCCTCCGTGTCGGAGTCGGCCTTCTCAGCCTTCTCGGCCTCGGCGCTCTTCTCGGCCGCGGCGGCGGTCTCCTCGGAGTCGGTCTCCTCCTCGACCTCCTCCTGGGTGTCCACCGCGCCCTCCGCAGCGGAACCGGTGGCCTCCTGGCCGTCCTGCTTCTTCGACTTCCGCTTCCAGAACACGGTGTCAGACCTTTCGTTCAAGCTGGTATGGGTGCGCTTCGACCATTGTGGCGGCACGCCGACTGTGGTCGTACCGTACCGTTCCCCGGGTGCTCGGCCAATGCCGGTCGAAGCACGACCGGGAGGAGGCACGGTCACGGCCGTCCGAGGCGCGGTCAGTCCGGTCCGGGCACGGTCCCGCCGCCGGCGGGGCGCACCGCGTCAGCCGCGCAGGAGAGTGGCCCCCGTGGCGGGTGCGGTCAGCGCCTCGAAGGCCTCCGGGTCCGTGGTCCGGCAGCCGAGCCGGCGACCGGTCAGGCTGCCGTGGTCGTCACTGGATCCGGTGACCACCACGCCCAGGTCCGCGGCCACGCCCCGCCACTGCTTGGTCTGGGCGCGGTTGTGCGAGGGGTGGTCGGCCTCGATGGCGCCGAGCCCCGCCGCGACCATGCGTTCGACCAGGTCGACCGGTACGGCGCCGTTGAGGGAGCCCTCCGCGCGCGCCGGGTGCGCCAGGGAGCACACTCCGCCCGCCGCGCGCACCAGCTCCACCGCCCGGACCGGGTCGAGCGCGTAGCGCGCGGCGTAGGCGGGCCCTCCCGAGCCGATCCACTTGTCGAACGCGTCCTGCACGTCCCTGGCCGCGCCCGCCTCGACCACGGCGCGGGCCAGGTGGGGACGGCCGATCGTGTTGGCGTCGGCGTACTCGTCGTGGCCCGCCCCGGCGATCTGGAGCACCCGCTCCCAGGTGACCTCCACCCCGAGCGCGCGGAGCTTGTCCACCATCTCGCGGGCCCGCGAGGCCCGGTCGGAGCGGATCCGGACCAGCTCACCGGACAGCCCGGGGTGGTCCGGGTCGAAGAGGTAGGAGACCAGGTGGACGCTGGAGCCCGCGTGGGCGCAGGACAGCTCCATCCCGGGCACGAGGGTGAAACCGGCGGGCAGGTGGGCCGCGGCCTCCTTCAGCCCCCCGACGGTGTCGTGGTCGGTCAGGGCGAGGACGTCCAGGCCCGCGGCGACCGCGTGGCCGACGACGTCGGCGGGGACGTCGGTCCCGTCCGAGACGGAACTGTGGGAGTGCAGGTCGATACGTTTCACCGGGCGATTGTACGTAAGTCGCGGCGCGCCGGCGGCCCCGGAGCCGTACGGCCGGTCACTCCTCGGCGGGACGCGGCTTGAGGTGCCGGGTCAGAAAGGGGCTGATCGCGCCGAACGGCGGTTCCAGCCCCACTCCCCCGTCCTTGATGTCGCGCAGGTCCCGCAGGGCGTTGATCTCGCACATGAGCAGGCCGGTGTCGGCGGAGGCGAACACCAGCCACAGCCAGTGGGCGAGCGCCTCGCCGGCGTAGACCGCGCGGTCGCGGCCCACGTCCAGGTTCCACAGGGCGATCTCGTGGCCGTCGAAGCGGACCTTGGCGCTGGGCGCGGCCTGGTCGAAACCGTCACCGGGGTCGGGGCCCTCCAGCCCGGCCAGGCGTGCGCCGAGCCCCACCCCGGGGTCCTCGGCGACGATCGCCGCCTCGCCGATGCCGCCCAGCGGTCCCGGTCCGGACAGTGCGACGACGGTGGCGACGGCGCCGGAGCGCTCGTCACCGGCCTCGGCGAAGCCGGTCACGACCCAACCGGTGGGCAGCGGCCACGGGATCCACACCGGGACCCGGGCCTGCGGCAGGAGTGCTTCGAGCGCGGCCGTCCCCGGCGCGCGGACCTCCTGCAGAGGCGCCACCCGCCCGTGAACGGCACACTGCCAGGCGCTGGTCCACAGCCCTGGAGGCTGGACCGCGCGCCCGCACCGTGGACACGATGGTTCGGTCTTCATGCTGGTAGCGGTCTACCCGGCTGACCTGGACGGAAACGCCTCGTGGGCGGGTCGCGAAGGCGACCCGCCCACGAGCGGTGCACGGCGGTCGGCGGCCCTCGGGCCGCCGAGCCCGACTACTGCTGCTGGCGCTTCTTGTTGGCCGCCATCCGGCCGCGCTCCTTCTGGTCCAGGACGACCTTGCGGATGCGCACGTGCTCCGGGGTCACCTCGACGCACTCGTCCTCGCGGCAGAACTCCAGGGCCTGCTCCAGGGAGAGCTTGCGCGGCGGCACCAGGCGCACCAGCTCGTCGCCGGTGGCCGAGCGCATGTTGGTGAGCTTCTTCTCCTTGGTGATGTTGACGTCCATGTCGTCGGCGCGCGAGTTCTCGCCGACGATCATGCCCTCGTACACCTCGGTGGTGGGCTCGACGAACAGCGTGCCGCGCTCCTGGAGGTTGAACATCGCGAAGGGAACCGCGACACCGGCGCGGTCGGCCACCAGGGAGCCGTTGGGACGGGTGCGCAGCTCACCGAACCACGGCTCGAACTTCTCGAAGACGTGGTGGGCGATACCGGTTCCGCGGGTCTCGGTGAGGAACTCGGTGCGGAAGCCGATGAGGCCGCGGGAGGGGACCAGCCAGTCCATGCGCACCCAGCCGGTGCCGTGGTTGACCATGTTCTCCATGCGGCCCTTGCGGACGCTGAGCAGCTGGGTGATGGCACCCATGTACTCCTCGGGGGCGTCCACGGTGAGGCGCTCGACGGGCTCGTGCACCTTGCCGTCGACCTGGCGGGTGACCACCTGCGGCTTGCCGACGGTCAGCTCGTAGCCCTCCCGGCGCATCTGCTCGACCAGGATGGCCAGCGCCAGCTCGCCGCGGCCCTGCACCTCCCAGGTGTCGGGGCGCTCGGTGGGCAGCACGCGCAGCGAGACGTTGCCGACGAGCTCCTTCTCCAGGCGGTCCTTGACCAGGCGCGCGGTGACCTTGGCGCCCTTGACCTTGCCGACCAGCGGCGAGGTGTTGGTACCGATGGTCATGGAGATCGCGGGCTCGTCGACCTTGATCAGCGGCAGGGCCACCGGGTTCTCCGGGTCGGCCAGGGTCTCGCCGATCATGATGTCGGGGATGCCGGCGATGGCCGCGATGTCGCCGGGCCCCGCCTTCTCCGCGGGCTTGCGCTCCAGGCCGTCGGTCATGAGCAGCTCGGTGATCTTGACCGCCTGCTGGGTGCCGTCACCGCGGATCCACGCGACGTTCTGGCCCTTGCGCAGCTCGCCCTGCTGGACGCGCACGAGCGCCAGGCGGCCCAGGAACGGCGAGGCGTCCAGGTTGGTGACGTGGGCCTGCAGGGGCGCGCCGGGGACGTACTCCGGGGACGGGATGGTGTCCAGGATGGTGGAGAACAGCGGAACGAGGTTGTCGTTGTCGGGCACCGTGCCGTTGGCGGGGCGCTCCAGGGAGGCCTTGCCGTCGCGGGCGCAGGTGTAGACGATCGGGAACTCGATCTGCGACTCGTCCGCGTCCAGGTCCATGAACAGCTCGTAGGTGTCGTCCACGACCTCGGCGATCCGGCTGTCGGGCCGGTCGACCTTGTTGATGACGAGGATGACGGGCAGCTTGGCGGCCAGGGCCTTGCGGAGCACGAAGCGGGTCTGCGGGAGCGGGCCCTCACTCGCGTCGACGAGCAGGACGACGCCGTCGACCATCGACAGGCCGCGCTCGACCTCGCCGCCGAAGTCGGCGTGGCCGGGGGTGTCGATGATGTTGATGACGACGTCGTCGCCCTCGGGCGTCGTGTAGTGGACGGCCGTGTTCTTCGCGAGAATGGTGATGCCCTTCTCGCGCTCCAGGTCGTTGGAGTCCATCACACGGTCGTCGACGTCCTGGTTCTCCCGGAACACACCGGACTGCCAGAGCATGGCGTCAACGAGGGTCGTCTTGCCGTGGTCCACATGGGCCACGATGGCGACGTTACGGAGGTCGCTGCGGCGTGCGGAGCCCTCGACGGGCGTAGCGCTGGACATGGGAAAGTCTCGATCTCCTGGTACTGGGTAGAGACCGCAGAATGCCACGGCCCGTCGCCAGTTTATGCGGTCAAAGCGGTCTGATGGGGAAACGTGCAGGTCGCCCGGATCACCGAGCGGCCCTCGGCGACGGTTCTCCGGCGGTGAGGATCGCCGCCAGCGGGTCGAGGAACGGCACGTCGGCGGGCAGCCAGTCCAGGCCGGGCAGCTCGTCGGCCGAGAGCCAGCGCAGGGACAGGTGTTCCAGCGGTCGCGGTTCTCCCTCGACCAGGTCGGCCCGCCACAACTGGAGCACGGCGGGGCGCGTCCGCCCGGCGTCGGGCGCCGGGAAGGGCGCGTCGGCGCCGACCTGGTGCAGGGGGCGCACGCGTACGCCCAGTTCCTCGAAGCACTCGCGGGCGACCGCGTCGGCGGCCGACTCCCCGGGGTCGGCCTTGCCGCCGGGGAACTCCCAGCGGCCGCGCAGGGCGCGCGGTTCGGCGCGCTGGGCGGCCAGGACGCGGCCGTCCCGGATGATGGCCGCCGCCGCCACGATGAGTGTCTGGTGCACGCGCCCACACTAGGGGGTTTCGCGCGATGGCTCACCCCGCGGCAGGGTGCGGGGGCCTGGAGGAGCCGAAGTCACCCTGGCCGTGGGCGACCCGAGGGTCCGAAGGACCCGCCGCAGCAGGGACCCGAGGACCCGGGGCCCGGGGGACCCGGCGAGGACCCGGCCTTGGAGCAGGGGATCCGAAGGACCCGGCCTTACCGCGGGGACCCGGAGGGCCCGGCCCGGCCGCGCGGAGGACCGGGCGTCCGGGCCGGGGCTGCCGCCGCTCTCCGAGGGGAGTGGAGAGAGCGCGACGTCCGGGAAGGGCTCTGGCCGTACGCCGGAGGTCCCGGCGGACGCCGCCGAGCCTAGGCGGCTCCGGAGCGGCCGTGGGGCGGTGTCACCGAAGGTTCGGCGGGATTTCACGGTGCGGGGGCCGGGGCGTCGGCCCGTCCTCCCTCCCGGGCCGTGCGCAGCCGGTGCGCCAGGGCGGTGTGCCGGCGCCCGGAGGAGGCGTTGCGGACCGCCTGGGCGATGGCGCGGCGCGACCCGACCAGGACCACGAGTCTCTTCGCCCGGGTGATGGCGGTGTAGAGCAGGTTGCGCTGGAGCATCATCCACGCGCTGGTGGTGACGGGGATGACGACCGCCGGGTATTCGCTGCCCTGGGAGCGGTGCACGGTGATGGCGTAGGCGTGGGCGAGCTCGTCGAGTTCGGCGAAGTCGTAGGTGACGTCCTCGTCCTCGTCGGTGCGCACGCCGACCTCCTGCGCGACGGTGTCGATGCCGGTCACCACGCCCATGGTTCCGTTGAACACCCCGTTGCGCCCCTTGTCGTAGTTGTTGCGGATCTGCGTGACCTTGTCGCCCACCCGGAACACGCGGCCGCCGAAGCGCTTCTCCGGGACGTCCTCCGCCGGGGGCGTGACCGCGGCCTGCAGGGCCGTGTTGAGCCCGGCGGCTCCGGCGGGGCCGCCCTTCATCGGGGTGAGCACCTGGACGTCGCGGCGCGGGTCGAGGCCGAAGCGGCGCGGGATGCGGCGCGCGACCACGTCGACGGTGACCTCGGCCGCGCTCTCGGCGTCCTCGCAGGGGAAGAGGAAGAAGTCGTCCAGGCCCTGGACCAGCGGCGGCTCCCCGGTGTTGACCCGGTGGGCGTTGCTGACCACCCCGGACTGCTGGGCCTGCCGGAAGACGTGGGTCAGCCGCACGCTCGGAACGGGCGACCCGTCGTCGAGCAGGTCCCGCAGGACCTGGCCGGCGCCCACAGAGGGCAGCTGGTCGACGTCGCCGACGAACAACAGGTGCGCGCCCGGCGGCACGGCCTTGACCAGCTTGTTGGCCAGGATGAGGTCGAGCATCGACGCCTCGTCCACCACCAGGAGGTCGCAGTCGAGCGGGTGGTCGCGGTCGTAGGCGGCCTCGCCTCCCGGGCGCAGCTCCAGCAGGCGGTGCACGGTGAGGGCGTCCACACCGGTCAGCTCGGTGAGCCGCTTGGCCGCCCGGCCGGTGGGCGCGGCCAGGACGACCTTGGCGTGCTTGGCGCGGGCCAGGGTGACGATGGAGGCGACGGTGAACGACTTGCCGCAGCCCGGCCCTCCGGTGAGCACGCACACCCGTCGGGTGAGCGCCGTGCGCACGGCCTCGCGCTGGGCCGCGGCGAGATCGGCGCGGGTCCGGCCGCGCAGCCACTCCAGGGCCACGTCCCAGTCGACCCCGGCGAAGGCGGGGAGCCGGTCCACGGGCGCGTCGAGCAGGGCGCGCAGGCCGCCGGTGAGTCCGATCTCGGCGCGGTGGAAGGGCAGCAGGTAGACCGCGCGCACCGGCTCGCCCTCGGGCCCGGGCACGGTCTCGCGGACCACGCCCTCGGTGGCCACCAGCTCGGCCACGCACTCGATGACCAGCCCCGCCTCCACGCCGAGGATCTTCACCGCGGCGGAGATGAGGCGCTCCTCCGGCAGGTAGCAGTGGCCGTCGCCGGTGGACTCCGAGAGGGTGAACTGGATCCCCGCCATGACCCGCTGCGGGCTGTCGTGCGGGATGCCCACCGCCTGGGCGATGGTGTCGGCGGTCTTGAAGCCGATCCCCCACACGTCCGTGGCCAGGCGGTAGGGCTCCTTCTGCACGACGTTGATGGACGCGTCGCCGTACTTCTTGTAGATGCGCACGGCCAGGGACGTGGTCACCTCCACCCCCTGGAGGAAGACCATGACCTCCTTGATCGCCTTCTGTTCCTCCCAGGCGTCGGCGATCAGCCGGGTGCGCTTGGGCCCCAGCCCCGGCACCTCGATGAGCCGGTCGGGGGCGTCCTCGATGACGTCCAGGGCGTCGGTGCCGAAGTGGTCGACGATGCGTTCGGCCATCTTGGGCCCGATGCCCTTGATGAGGCCGGAGCCGAGGTAGCGGCGGATGCCCTGGACGGTGGCGGGCAGGACGGTGGTGTAGTCGTCCACCTGGAACTGGCGGCCGTACTGCGGGTGGGAGCCCCACCGGCCGCGCATGCGCAGGGCCTCGCCCGGCTGGACCCCCGCCAGGGCGCCGACCACGGTGAGCAGGTCGTTGGCGCCCCGCCCGGTGTCGACCTTGGCCACGGTGTAGCCGGTGTCCTCGTTGGCGTAGGTGATCCGTTCCAGGACGCCCTGGACGACGGCCGCCTTGGTGACGCTTCCGGTCACGGCTCCTCCTCCCTGCCGCGGGGGCGTGTCCGCCCTGTCCGCCGAGGGCCCGCCGTGGCCGGGGCGCGCCCTCTTCCGCCGGTTCGCTCAGGCCCGCGCGGGCGCCGTTCCGATTTCGGGCGAGTCGTCCCCCAGGACGGCCAGCACACGGTCGCGGTCGGTCCGGCGCAGGCTCCGGGCCACCAGGACGTAGGAGTGTCTGAGCATCTCCAGCACCTCGTCGTCGGGCACCGTGCCGTCCAGGAGCACGGAGTTCCAGTGCCGTTTGTTCATGTGGTAGCCGGGGGTGACGGCCGGGAACTGGGCGCGCAGTTCCAGCGCCAGCTCGGGGTCGCACTTGAGGTTGACCGTGGCGGGGCCGTCGCCGCTACCGCCCATGAGCAGGGCGAACAGCTTCTGCCCCGTGACCTTGTAGACCAGCGCGCCGGGGCCGAAGGGCTCGCTCTCGGCGGCCTCGGGGAACCACAGGGCCGCGTCGATGAACTGTTCCGGTGTCATGGGGCCTCCTTCCACCTCCGAGACTGCCAGAGGCCGACGACGATCGGTATCGGTCCGGCGACGCCTGTGGACGGCGCCCGTTCAGGTCCCGCCCTCCAGGACGTCCGGTTCGGCGCTCAGCTCGGCGACGCGCAGTGCGAGCCGCTGCGCCTCCACGAGCGAGGACAGGGCCTCGTCCTGCTGGCGGTGGTCGGCTCCGGCGGTCACGGCGAGGGCGTCCAGGCGGGCGGCGGCCCGGCGGTCGTAGGCGGACAGCTCCGCGGTGCTCACCTTGCCCGCGTAGTCCTCCAGCACGTGCACCCGCTCGGTCACCCTCGCGACGTCCTCGTCGAGGACCTCGCGGGCGCGCTCGGCGGCCCGGCGGCTGTGCTCGCCCGGCGTCGCGATGCCCTCGATGGTGCGCCGCGTCCTGGTGTGCTCGCGCAGCCGGTCCGCGATCGACCACTCGACGTCGCACAGCACGACACGGTTGCGCACGGTGTCCAGCAGGAGGCCCTGGTCGTGCAGGGACGAGGCCAGGACCGAGTCCACGGCACGCTGTGCGCGCCCGAGCAGCGCCCGCGCGGGGGCGTCGAGCATGTCGGGGGCGACGAACCAGTCCCGCAGGTCCGCGGCGAGCGCGTGCCCGGCCCGGTGGTCGTCGTGCGCGGACGGCAGGGCGCGGGCGGGCTCCGGCGACACGAGCGAGCCCATCATGACCAGGCCGCCGCTGACGCCCAGCACCAGCATCATGACGAATCCGGCCACGATCATGACGGCGCTGCCCAGGAGGAGCGACAGGGTCAGGACCCCCAGGGCCCCGACCGCGCCGCCGCCGACGATCCAGCCGCCGGCCGTCCTGGCCCGGTCCGGGTGGCGCGGTCGCGGGGGCGGCCGCCACGGGGGCGGGGGTGGCGCGTGGCGGTGGTACCCGCGGCGCACGGCGGCGTCGAGACGCCGGGCGTGCCCGGCGTCGACCTCCGGGTGGACGGTGATGCGCGCGGGCGCGGCGGCGCCGTGGTCCCCCTCGTCCCCGTCGCCGAGGGCGGCGGCGGGCGCGCTGGCCAGGAGTTCCCGGACCCCGTTTCCGCGCGTGGTCAGGACCGCGACCCGGATCCGCGGGTCCATGGCGGCCAGGCCCTGTTCGGCGAGGTCCCGGTAGACCTGGTGGGGCGTGTGCTGGCGCAGGCGCACCAGGCCCTGGTAGCCGGGCACTGGCACCGCTTCGCGGACCGCCCTGGCCATGCCGGCGGTCACACGGACGGTGGTGCCGTCGGCGAGGGGCAGTTCCATGGTGTCCCTCCCGCCCGCGGAGCCCTTCCGCCCTCGTTGCATGTCTACCATCCGGACGCCGGTTCGACGCCTGTGGCGGGGTTCCCGTTCCCACGGAGCGGGGTCAGGGGTCGCCGGTCAGGGCGAACTCCATGGCGATGTCTCCCGTTCCCGCGGAGCGGGGCCCGGGCACGGCGGGCGGTGTGCGGCGCGGGTCGCGGGCAGGACTGGGGCGGCGGTCGCTGGGTAGACTCCTGCCACCCGTCACCAGCCCCAGACGTCCCCCACCGACCGGGAGCCCCCCATGAAGGCACGCGGTGTCCGCAGGCTCAAGCCACTGGAGCCGGGCGATCCCGCCGAGGTCGGCGGGCACACGATCGTGGGCCGCGTCGGCTCCGGGGGGATGGGCACCGTGTACGCGGCCGACTCCCCCGGGGTGCACGGCTACCTCGCGGTGAAGGTGGTGCACGCCGCCCAGGCGGGCGATCCGCGCTTCCGTGAGCGGTTCGCGCACGAGGCGCGCCTGCTCGCCAAGGTCAACAGCCCCTCGGTGGCCCGCTTCGTGCGCGCCGACGTGGAGGCCGAGCGCCCCTGGATGATCACCGAGTACGTGCCCGGCCCCACCCTGCGCTACCACGTGGAGCGCTTCGGCCGTCTGCGCGGGGGCATGCTCCTCGGGCTGGCCGTCGGCACGGCGGAGGCGCTGCGCGCGATCCACGACGCGGGGGTGGTGCACCGCGACCTCAAGCCGAGCAACATCGTGCTCTCGGCCACGGGGCCCAAACTGCTGGACTTCGGGATCGCGCATCCCGTGGAGGACCCCGACCCCACCAAGTGGATCCGGCTGCGGAAGATGCGCCGGGCCTACCGCGACCTGCGGCTCCCCTCGCCGGACACCCTCTCCGACGAGCGGTTGAGCATGCGGCGCGACCGGCTGGGCACCCCCGGGTGGATGAGCCCCGAGCAGTACCACCGCCAGCCCACGACGCAGAAGGCCGACGTCTTCCTGTGGGGCGCGGCGGTGGCCTTCGCCGCGGTCGCGCACGACCCCTTCGGCCGCGCCGACGACAAGGAGATGGCCCGGCGGGTCATGTTCGAGGAGCCGGACCTGCAGCACCTGCCGAAGGGCCTGCACGAGCTGGTGGAGGCGGCGATGGCCAAGGACCCCGACGACCGCCCGGACGCGCCGGAGCTGCTGCGCGCGGCGCTCGCCCTGGAGGGCCCCGAGGGCGGCGTGAAGGCCCCCGTCCCGCCTCCGGAGCGGGTCACCGTGCGCGGCCTGCTGGAGCGCCGGTGGACGTCGGTGGCGGTCCGGCCCCCGCGACCGCCCCGCTGAGGGCGGCGGGAGCGGCGGAGCCGGTGACGATGGCCGGCGCGGTGACGGCGGCCGGGCGGCAGCGTTGGCGGCAGCCGGGGCGGCGGCGCTGGTGACGACGGCCGGGGCGGCGGGCGTGGCTCAGTAGAGCCCGTAGTACGCGCGACCCTCGCGGGAGAGCATCGCGACGAGCATGTACACCGCGAAGCCGAGCGGGACGGCGGCCAGGAGGTCGCCGGTGAACATGTTCCACGCGAGCAGGGCGCCCGCCGCCCCCTGGAAGGCCACCACGCCCCAGTAGGCGCCGAGCGTGCGGCGGCGGATCCGGCTCGCCAGGAACGTGGAGAGCAGGCCGTAGACGCCCGTGACCAACGCGAGCATGCCCATCATGGAGCGCATCATCTCGGGGCTGATGGCCAGGTCGACGTTCTCCTCGGCGGCCAGCTCGGACTGCTGCCGGAGCACCTCGGCCATGTCCTCGGTCGACACGCTCAGCCCCATGACGAACAGCAGGGACAGGGCGAGACCGCAGAAGCCGCCGACGAACATCAGCATGCGCACGGTCGCGACCTTGCGCGGGAGCGGCGCGTGGGGGCTCAGGGCGTCGAAGTGGGGTCCGAAGCCGAAGAGCCCGTGCCCGGCCCCGTGGGGGTCCTGCGGTCCGAAGGGAGACACGAGAGTCCTTCCGAGGCGTCGTTCGGGGGTTCGTTCCCATCGTAGGCGGCCCCGTCCCCCGTGGCGGGCGCGCCCATGGCACACCGCGGGTTGTTCAAATCGTCACCTGGGCGCCGGTGCCGCCTTACCGGCCCCCGTCTATGGTGAGTCCTTTCGTACCACGCACCCCACCCCCCGCTCCCCCATTCCCCCGGACAAAGGAGTCTCACCGCATGTCCAGACTCGTACGCGCTTCGGGCGCGCTGCTGCTGTCGGGTGCCCTGGTGGCCTCGTCGGCGGTGGCCGCCGGAGCGGACACGGCGGAGGATCCCGCCTTCACCCTGACGATCCTGCACGGCAACGACCCCGAGTCGCAGCTGCTGCACTCCTCGGCCGACCCCGGCTTCGGCGGCGCCGCCCGCTACACCACGCTGTTCCGGCAGCTGCGCGAGGAGGAGGCCGCGGGCGGCGGTGCCGACGAGGCGGCCGAGCGCGGTGTGGTGTCGGTCAACTCGGGTGACATGTACCTGCCGGGTCCGGAGCTGGCGGCCTCGCTGGAGGAGGGCGCGCCCCTCTACGACGCGATCGTCGCCAACGAGGTCGGCTACGACGCCGTCGCCATGGGCAACCACGAGTTCGACTTCGGCCCGGACTTCTACGCGCGCTTCGTCGGGGACCTGACCGGCGACACGCGGGTGGTCGCGGCCAACGTGGACGTGTCCGGTGAGCCCGAGCTGGCCGCGCTGGCCGACGCCGGGCGGATCGCGCCCAGCACGGTCGTCGACGCGGGCGGGGAGCGGGTCGGCGTCGTCGGCGCGCTCTACCCGGACCTGGCCAGCATCTCCAGTCCGCGCAACGTGGTGCTGGACGAGGTCGTCGGCCCCGTCCAGGCCGAGGTCGACCGGCTCACGGCCGACGGGGTGGACAAGATCGTGCTGATCTCCCACCTGCAGGGCATCGCGTTCGAGCAGCGCGTCGGCCAGGAGCTGACCGACGTGGACGTCATCGTCGCCGGCGGCGGGCACGAGGTCATGGCCGCGCCCGACGACGCGCTCATCCCCGGGGACGAGGTCACCGCCAACCCCGTCACGGGTGAGCCGCTGCACTACCCGCTGGTGGTGAGCGACGCCGACGGCGGCGACCTGCCGATCGTCACCGCCGGGGCCGACTACGAGTACGTGGGCCGGCTGGTCGTCAACTTCGACGCCGCGGGCGAGCTGGTCTCGGTCGCCGACCGGTCCGGCGCGGTCCGCGTCTCGGGCACCGGCGACGACGCCGTCGAGGAGGACGCGACCGTGCGCGCGGAGGTGACCGAGCCGGTCTCCGCCCACGTGGACTCCCTGGACGAGACCGAGGTCGCCCAGAGCGAGGTGGGCCTGGACGGCACCCGCGACCCGGGCGTGCGGACCCAGGAGACCAACCTGGGCAGCCTGATGGCGGACGCGCTGCTGGACACGGGGCGGCGACGGGCCGAGGAGTACGGCGTCGACGCACCGCAGATCGGTATCCAGAACGGCGGCGGCATCCGCAACGGATCGGTGATCCCCGCCGGTCCCCTCACCGTGCTCGACACCTACTCGATCGCGCCCTTCGCGAACCAGACCGTGGTGGTCCCCGACCTGCCGCGGACGCAGATCAAGGAGCTGCTGGAGCACGGTGTGTCCGCCGCTCCGGCCGCCGACGGCCGCTTCATGCAGGTGGGCGGCGTCAACTTCGCCTACGACCCCGAGCGCACCGCGCAGGAGGTCGACGCCGAGGGCACGGTGCTCACGCCCGGTGAGCGGGTGCGCAACGTCGTGCTGCACGACGGGACGGTGCTGGTGGCCGGCGGCGAGGTCGTGGACGGCCCGCCCGTCTCGGTCGCCACGATCGACTTCTCCGCGCGCGGCGGCGACATGTACCCGTTCCGGGGCGCGCCGTTCACCGTGGTGGGCACCACCTACCAGGGTGCGCTGGAGAGCTACCTCGCGACGACGCTCCAGGGCCGCGTGACGGCCGCCGACTACCCCGAGGGCGGTTCCGGCCGCATCGTGGTGGGCGAGGAGGCGACCGACCCGGGCACTCCCGTGACGGGGACGCTGGAGCAGGTGCGGGAGCCGGTGCGCGAGGGCGTCTCGGCGCACTTCCGGTACACCACCGACGCCCCGGGCTCCGACAACGTGGTGGCCCTGTTCGCCGAGGGCACCTCGCCCGGTGACGGCGAGCCGCTCGCCACGGCCAAGGCGCACAAGTCCGAGGGCCGGACCGCGGTGCGCACCCGCGGACTGGGCACGGGTGAGTTCACCGCCTACCTGCTGGACGGCGAGGGCGGGGTGCTGGCCGGACCGGCGGCGTTCGAGATCGTCCCGCGCCGGTAGGACGGCGCCCGAAGGGCCGGTCACCCCGAGGGGTGGCCGGCCCTCGGCGTGCGGGCCCCGGGACGCCGCCGCGTGCGGACGCGTCCGGCGGCGCCGCCGCCCGGCTTCAGCAGCGGGGCAGCCCCTCGACGGGCTTCCAGGGCTCGGCCACGCGCAGGGCGGTGGCGCTGACGAAGACGTCCAGGTTCCCGACGCTGTCGTCGGTGAGGACCCACCAGGTGGTCATGCGGCCCTGGCCGTCGGAGTGGGGCTCGCCCTCGACCTGGCAGAAGAAGGCGTTGCGGCCCGCCCAGAGCCAGCCTCCCGTGGGGTACCGGGTGTCCTGGGACCAGTAGGAGCGGCTGTCGCGCCAGGTGGTGTAGTACCGGCGCGGCGAGAAGCCCTCGCGGGCGTCGGCCTCGCGGGTATCGTCCCCGCCCGCCTTGTCCCCGCGGGCGTCGGCCTCGCGGGTATCGTCCCCGCGGGCGTCGGCCGTGTGCGCGGCCGCCGCGGGGGCCGCCGCGTGGGGCGCCCCTCCCAGGGCCAGGGCGCACAGAAGCGCCGTCGTCACCGTACGCAGAGTGCCTGTGTGGGCCATCGCCGCTCCTCCCGCCGCCGACGGCCGATGCCGCCAAACCGTACCGACGGCGCCATTGTGACACAGAGCGATCTTATTGTGACTTTACGACACAGCGCGGGTGTGCGGTCAGCAGCCGGCCGCGGATCTGGCGTCGTCGGCCATGGCGTCGCGTTCGTCCCGGTCGAGGCCGTGGTGGTCGAACCACACGAGTACGAAGTGACAGGCGTCCCGGGTGTCCCGGGCGTCGTGGCCGCCGTCCGAGCGGGCCTCGCGCATCGCCCGGGCCGCCTCCGCGGCGATCCCGGTGTCGCCGAAGGCGACGATCCGCACGACGTCGGTGTCCATGGCGGACGTGCAGAGGAAGGGGTCGGGCTCGTCGGCCCCCTCGGGCTCGGCGCACAACTCCGCGGTCGTGTCGAGACGCGAGCCGATGCCGTGGTCCTCGCGCAGCGCGCCGACCAGCTCGTCGGCGGACATCAGACCCGCGGCCCCGGCGGCACCGCCCTGCCTTCCCTGCGCGACGACGCCGACCGCCCGATCCACCAGGGCCAGGGCCCCTCCCAGGAAGGCGGCGCCGCCCAGGACCGCGATGACGGTGAGGACCACGAGCAGGCCCGTGCCGTGGTGGCTCGACTGCGGTGCTGGGTTCGGACGCACGTACGACTCCTCGCCTCGGGGATGCCCGACTGAGTCAAGCCTCCCAGTTTCACCAAGTACGTGCAAAGAAAAGTTCTATGGTGGCCAATTGCCCTGTATGCCCGGTATGTGATTCACGTATTTTCGGCCAACCTTGGGACATCCGGCGCGCATAATAGGGAAATGCGCGACCCGGGATCTACGATCAACAGCATGACCTGCGTTTTGCTGGCCGAAGACGATGTCTCGATCTCCGAGCCTCTCGCGCGCGCACTCCGCCGCGAGGGTTATACGGTGGATGTGACCGTCAACGGCATTGAGACACTCGACCGTGCCCGTGCGGGAGACATCGACCTCATGGTCCTTGATCTCGGGCTGCCCGAAATGGACGGGCTTGAGGTGGCACGTCGGCTGCGAGCCGAGGGTCACGGAACGCCGATCCTGATCCTGACCGCCCGTGCCGACGAGGTCGACACCGTCGTCGGCCTCGACGCGGGCGCCGACGACTACGTCACCAAGCCCTTCCGCCTGGCCGAACTCCTCGCCCGCGTCCGGGCCCTGCTGCGCCGGGGCGGCGCGGAGGTACCGGTCGTGCACGGCGTGCGCATCGACAACGACTCGCGACGCGCGTGGCTGGGCGAGCGTGAACTCCAACTGACGACGAAGGAGTTCGACCTCCTGCGCGTGCTCGTCCGCGACGCGGGCAAGGTGGTCACTCGTGAACAGATCATGCGTGAGGTGTGGGACACCAACTGGTGGGGTTCGACGAAGACCCTCGACATGCACATCTCCTGGCTGCGCCGCAAACTCGGCGACGACGCCAACCAGCCCTCGTACATCACGACCGTTCGCGGCGTGGGATTCCGCTTCGAGCGGGACTGACTCGACCTTGGGTTCACAGCGCTCGGTACCGGCCGGCCGACCCAGGGGCCGTACGGACGTGAGGTGACATGCGCAGGAGGATGGTCTTCTCCACGCTCGTGGTGACCGTCATCACCGTCATGCTGCTCGGGCTGCCTCTGGGCGCACTCACGTACAAGCTCGTGTACGACGAGTTCAGTCGGCAGCTCCAGGGCGAGGCCGAGCTGATCGGTGCCGAGAGCGACAGCATGCTCGAACTCCACGGCGAGGTCGACCTGGCCGAGTTCGACCGGACCTACCCCGACCGGTTCGTCCGGATCACTCCCGGTGTTCAGACCGCCACGGTGACCGCGGGTGATCCGGCGCTCAACCCGGAGGAGCCCGACGCGCCCAGCCTGCTGCGCCAGACCGCGCTCACCAGCGACGGGACGCGCGTGGAGGTCTGGGCGGAGGCCGAGGCGGTCCAGCAGAGCGTGGTCCAGGCCTGGATGGGCATCGCGTCGCTGTCCCTGCTCGCGATCGGAGTGGCCGTGGGGCTGTCCATGTTCCAGGCGCGCAGGCTCACCCTGCCGCTCGTGGACCTGGCGGCCACCGCCGAGCGGCTGGGCTCCGGCGTGGCCTCACCGTGGGGCCACCGGTACGGGATTCCCGAGGCGGACCGGGTCGCGGAGGTGCTGGACCGCAGCGCCGAGCGCATCGCCGGGCTCATCGCCACCGAGCGCCACTTCGCCACCGACGCCTCCCACCAGCTGCGCACTCCGCTCACCGCGCTGACGATGCGGCTGGAGGAGATCATCGCCGAGTCCGGGAACCCGGAGGTCGTCCGGGAGGAGGGCGAAGCCGCCCTCGCCCAGACGGAACGGCTGGTGGAGACGGTGGAGAGCCTCCTGGGGCGGGCCCGCAAGAGCCAGAACCCCGAGGTGGAGCCGGTCGAGCTGGATCCGGTGCTCAACCACATCCAGGCGGAGTGGTCGCCCGTCCTCCAGCAGGAGCAGCGCAGGCTGCTGGTCACCGGGGACCCGGGGCTGACCGCGATGACGGTGCCCACGGACCTGTCGCAGATCCTGGCCACTCTCGTGGAGAACGCCTACAAGCACGGCGCGGGCACGGTCACCATCCGGCGCCTGGACACCGGCCAGTCGGTGCGCATCGAGGTCAGCGACGAGGGCGCGGGCGTGCCGGAACACCTGTCCGGCCGGATCTTCGAGCGCGAGGTCAGCGGGGGCGGCGGAACCGGCCTCGGGCTGGCGCTGGCCCGGCACATCGCCGAGTCCGAGGGCGCCAGGATCGAACTGGTGCAGACCCGGCCGACCACCTTCGCGCTGTTCCTGCCCGCGGGGGCGGGCGGCCTCACCAAGATGACCGGCCCGGTCTGATCCTCCCCGACGCCCTGTCCCCGCCGCCCCCGACGGATCACCGAGGTCAGTCCTCGAAGGCGAGAGCGCGTCCGCGCGGGTCCTCCGCGAGGTACTCCTCCAGCATCGCCCGGATCACCCTGGCGTCCCGGGGGCAGACCTCCTCCAGGTGACGCCACCCCGTGAACCGGAGCGTCCTGGGCAGCTCCACCAGCCCGGTGATCGCGTCCCAGAAGGCGTCCAGGTTCTTCCCGTACATGTCCGGGAAGCCCAGCGCCCTCTTCAGGACGACGTGCAACTCGCGGGAGTCGGCCACCCCGCCCACGTCCACCGTCACGTCGATCGAGACGGGGCTGTCGCTGACGGTGAACACGGCCGGGTCCGCCGACCGGGTCAGAGCCTCGGACAGCCGCATCACCTCGGCCGCACCCGTCGGACAGGCCCTGCTCACCTCGTTCCAACCGATCACGTGGACTTCACCGCCCCGCGCGCAGAAGTCGGCGACGGCCTCCTCCAGCGACCGCCAGTCCGTGGCCGCCGCAGGGGAAAGCCCCAGGTCACGGACGAGGGCCGAACGGATCCCGGCCTCGGTGGACTCATCTTCCAGGTCGATCATCATGCTTCCCCCACAAGCAGGACTGGGCGGCCACAACAAGCACAATTCTATTTGTACCTGCCGATGTAATGCGCCGTACTGTAATGGTCGGCGGTGACGTAAAGCAGCCCGTCGTCCGAGTACAGGAGCCGGGTACCTGGCTGCTTTGACCGCTTCATCTCATTGGTCATCCCCACGTCCGCCTCATACCACACCCTTCCCGAAGAATGGGGAAGCAGGTCATTCGTATTTCTATAAACATCTCCGCCGATCTGCCCATTCGGGATATGGTTTACGAGCGCCCTTCCATGATCCCAACCTTGCGCCTGCGCCTCACTTTTCGTGACATAGTTCGACGGAAGTTCACCAGTATTCCGCAGACTCGCGATCAATTCATTAGAGTTTTCAGCCGCACCCATCACTTCGCGGTAGCGTGCCATGTTGACCAGGGTGTCGGCGCCCCTGTAGCTCGACCGGAGAGTACTCAGGAAGACGACACTTCCCAGGAGCCGGTCGAAACCCGAGACCTCTTCTCCTGTGACCGGATTCTGCCCAGTGATCCCCTCGTACACTCCCTTGGCGTCGCCCGCTACTGGAGTAAGATCCAACAGCATCGACATGTTTCGATCAATCTCGGCGGCCTCGAAGATGTCCTCCACACCGCGGTCACCGTAGACATTGCCCAACCCCGACAGGTCCATATCGCTCAGATCAACGGGAATCGACCGTTCACCCTGAATGAGGTCGCCCATATCACCGAGCGCATCGATCATGCCAGAGGCTCCCGAGTCGAGCCTCTCCATACCCCGGTTCGCCTGCCGGATACCGGCGTTGGCCTTGTCCATCCCCTCGTTCGCCTGGTCGATCCCGGCGTTCATCTGGTCCAGGCCGTCATTAACCTTCACCATCGCTGCGTTCATCTGATCCAGGCCCTCATTGGCCTGATCGATTCCGGCGTTTGCCGCTTCCAGGCTCTCATTGAGACCGCCCAGGAAGCCGTCGAGTTCACCAACGAAATCCGCCAGACGACCCAGGATCTGGATGAGTTGGTGAGTCAACTCGACGAGCTGGGCGGTGACCTCGACCATGCTCTCCACCCTGCGGCGGGTTTCAGCAAAGTCCTGCCTGTGATCCTCGTCCTGAATGTGCTCCACGAAATCGGAGGGCGTCATTTCAAGAAACTTCTCAGCGGACTCGATAACGTCAAACTGATCGTTGCTGGCCTGGTGGAAGACATGCAGGACGAAGCCATATGTGAGAACGGTGTCGACCACTGTCCTTCCCGTACCCATCTTGCAGAGGGAACGCGCCACGATTCCGGATCCAGAGCACTGTTCAAGGAGCTCCTCATTGGACTTCGAACCCGAATACAGACCAGAAGCATGCACGGGCGCCTGGGCTCCGAGCTGCGACAGAAGAAGGAGGGACAGGACGATTGGTATGATCTTTTTCATTGTACTATTTCAAGAAAGACGGCATTGCAAACAAAAACCAACCATCCCACCGAAAGAACACAGGAAGAGCACATTAGATCAGGTTCGGAAGTGATATTACTCACCAGTAGCAAAGTTCTCGGCCACTCGTGCCCGGGGACGGCGCCTTCGAGTGCGGCGATCACTACCGTCGGGACGCGATCAACCAGCGGTGCGCTTGGGGTCCGCAGCGGGGTGGGGTTTCCGGCCCGCCGGGAGATCAGTCGAACCGCAGGGACACAGCCGAGAGGTGGAGCCGGCTGGCTCGCGGCCGCCGTGGCTTTCGGATCGGACTGGTCAGGCCAAGGGCCACCGGCGGCCGTCCACCGGAGAACCATGCCAGACGAACTGCTCCTCGGGCGTTCCGGTGGCGCCGAACGCGCTCCACTCGGGCTCCCCGTGGGCGACCCACCAGCGGTAGGTGTCCTCCACTATCGTCCACAGGCACCGCGGCCCACCCTGCGTCACCCGGTGACGAGTCCCGGTCAGCGGTCGAGTTCGGCGTACATGCCGTGGCCGTTGGGGAGGCGGCCCCAGCAGGCGGCGAAGGAGTCCACGAGGACGAGGCCGCGCCCGTGTTCGGCGAGCGGGCCGGGCGTGGAGCGGCGCAGCGGGTGGACGTTGCCAAGTGGACCGCCGTCGCGGACCTCCAGGCGGAGGCGATCGGGGTGGACCAGCAGCCGGACCGCGAACCGGCCCTCGGGGAGTCCGCTCCGCGTGTGGTGCACGGCGTTCGTCGCGAGTTCGGACAGGATCAGGCCGACGTTCTCCGGGGGCTCGACGCCTCGGCCGGTGAGACGGTCGTGCAGCCACGTGCGGGCCTCGCCGACCGAGGTCGGGACTCCCGGGAAACTTGCCCGTCCTCGCCAGAGCACGTCATCGCGACGCGGCGGGAACGCGAGCAGGTGGCCGTGTGCGGTGTCTTTGCGGTCCATGCGATCCAGATCACAACATGCTCACGATGGGTGACAAGTCCACTGCCTAGCGCATGTGCATCCCCGTACGGTCGACGCATGGACGATGCATCTTTTCGCACTCTGCTGCGTTCCGGCCGCACCTCGCGGGGCTGGACGCTGGACCGGCTGGGCAGGCTCGTCGGCGCCGTGGGGACCACGGTCGGCCGCTGGGAGCGCGGCGAGTACCTGCCGCCCCGGGAGGTCGCGGTGTCGCTGGACCGCGAACTCGGCTACGGCAGCCAGCTCATGCGGGCGTGGCAGATCGAGAAGACGGGTTCGCCGCTGCCGCCCTGGGCGCACGACATCGCCCTTCTGGAGGAACGCGCGCGCCTCATCGAACTGATCTCGCCCCATCTGGTGCCTGGTCTGCTGCAATGCACGGAGTACATGCGACTGATGATGGGACGCAACCTGATTCCGGCCGCCGACATCGCGCGGCTGGTGGACGCTCGCTCCCGGCGGCTCGAAGCGCTCATCGCGAACGGTCTGGCCTCGGTGACGGCGGTGTTCCCCGCCTTCGCCGTCGACCGCCTGCCCACGGACGTTCGCCGGGAACAGGCGGCACGGCTGCTGGAGCTGACCGACGCCGGGCACGTCGACGTGCACCTCATCATGGACGAGGACACCCCGATCGGCCTCATGGGGCCGCTGATGATGTTCCACCTCCGTGAAGGTGGGGCAATAAGTGCGAGTGAGCACAACAGGGGCGTTATCGTGCACGACGAGGCGAGCGACATCGGACGTCTGCACCACCAGATCAAGGCAGCCCTGGGCCGATCCCTCCCCGCGGCCGCGTCGCGCCGGTTCCTGGAAGAAGTGAGGTAGCAGCATGTGGCACAAGTCCAGCTATTCCCCCAGCGGCGGTGACTGTGTGGAGGTCGCGGAGGGCGCCACCACGCTCGTCCGTGACACCAAGCACCGGGACCTCGGGCACCTGGAGTTCGACCCCGTCGAGTGGGCCGCCCTTGTCCGAGCGACCGAGGTTCAGTAGTCCAGAAACGCAATCGGGCCCCGCCAGGACTTCCGGCGGGGCCCGGCTCGGTCAGCGGGTGAAGACGTAGGGGCGCATTCTCTTCGGGGCCGTGCCCGGAGGCACGGTGAACGTGGCCCAGACGTGGGTGCCGAGGTCGGCCCAGGGGGCGAGTCGGAAGTGTCCCCAGGCTGTGGACAGGCTCTCGACGAGCACGAGGCCGCGTTGGCCCTCCGCCCAGTCCCATTCGTCGGCGGTGCGTTCGGTGGGGATGCGTGGCGTGCCGCCGCCTCCGCCGCAGTCGCTCAGGGACACGCGCAGGGTGGCCGCGTCG
>NZ_LGEC01000095.1 GCF_001279585.1 Nocardiopsis sp. NRRL B-16309
ATCAGGTGTTCCGTGCCCCGCCAAATCGGCGGTTTCGGAGCAATTGATCGGGGTAAAGCCCGTTCCGCTTCTCCGACCCGGCGAATTCGCCCGGCTTTCGAAGCAACTCCCCGAGCCTACCCGAACCGCATGAGTGCTCGGACCGGTAAGGCCGGAAAAGAGTCGAGGTGTCGCAGGACAATCGGACGGAACGACGTTCCACCCGACCGCGGTCCGGTGCTGAGTCGACCCGAAGAGCCGCTCGCCGTCCCGTGGCGACTCGACCTACTCTAGGCGGACTGGGAGCAGACGTCAAATCAGAGCCCGGAGCGGGGCCGTCCCCGCGGTCCGGGACCTCGGCGCCCCCGTGGGGCGGCTTCTCGGTCTCCCGACGGGCGCGATCCAGGGTCGCGTGGTCACGTCGGCTCTCGTTGTCTACCAACGAGCGTCATTCCCCCGGGACTCCCCTCGAAACACACAAGCCACGGCAAAGCACACCCCGGTCGCGTCCGTGCACGCCGTCGGGCTCCTGACGCCGGCGGGGCCGGGGCGCTGGCCCGCCAGCACGCCCCCCCCGCCCCCTCGCAGGGCGGTCGCGTCTCCTCCCCCGGGTACCAACCCAAAACCACCCCCGCCGTGGCGGGCCGGGGGGGCCGGCCCCCCGGGGCGCACCCCGCCCCCGCCGGCCCGTCAGACGGGCGTTCGTTTCGCGTCAGCCCGTGAGGACGACGCCACCGATGTTGCGCTTGCCCTTGCGCAGCACGACGAAGCGCTCCTGGAGCACGTCCTCGCTGCCCACCCGCGCCTCCACGTCGGTGACCTTGACGTTGTTCACGTAGGCACCGCCCTCCTGGATGGCCCTGCGGGCGGCGGACTTGCTCGGGGTCAGTCCGCACTGGGCGAACAGGTCGGCGACCGACGGCAGGTCCGCCACCGACCCCTCGTGCTCGGTCCTGGGCACCTCCGCCAGGGCCGCGTCCAGCGTGCGCCCGTCCAGCTCGGACAGGTCCGCACGGCCGAACAGGGCCAGGCTGGCCTCGATGGCCTTGCGGCACTCCTCCTCGCCGTGCACCAGTGTGGTGAGCCCCTCCGCCAGGGCGCGCTGGGCGGCACGGGCCTGCGGGCGCTCCTGTGTCTGGCGCTCCAGGTCCTCGATCTCGGACTGGCCGAGGAAGCTGAACACCTTCAGGTAGCGCACGACGTCGCGGTCGTCGGCGTTGAACCAGAACTGGTAGAAGGCGTACGGCGAGGTCAGGTCGGGGTCGAGCCAGACGGTTCCCGTCTCGGTCTTGCCGAACTTGGTGCCGTCGGCCTTCGTGAGCAGGTTCGTGGTCAGCGCGTGCGCCTGTCCGTGCGGCCGGTTGCCGTCCATCCGGCGGACCAGGTCCAGACCGGCGGTGATGTTGCCCCACTGGTCCGAGCCGCCGGTCTGCAGCGTGCATCCGAAGCGCCGGTAGAGCTGGACGTAGTCGTAGGACTGCAGCAGCACGTAGCTGAACTCCGTGTAGCTCATGCCCTCGCCGTCGAGACGGCTGCGCACGGTCTCGCGGGCGAGCATCTGATTGATGCTGAAGTGCTTGCCCACGTCACGCAGGAGTTCGATGGCGTTGATCTCGCCGAGCCACTCGCGGTTGTTGGCGAGGATCGCGTCGGTCGGCGCCGCCTGCTCGCCCTCCGGGGTGAAGCGCAGGAAGCGTGACAGCTGTCCGGCCAGGGTGGCGACCCATCCCTCGACCGTGTCCACCGAGTTCATCTGCCGTTCGGCCGACGGCTTGGGGTCGCCGATGAGTCCGGTCCCACCGCCGACCAGGGCGATCGGGCGGTGCCCCGCCTGCTGGAATCGGGCCAGGGTGAGGATCTGGGTGAGGTGACCGACGTGGAGGCTGCCCGCCGTGGGGTCGAATCCGCAATACAGGGTGATCGGACCATCGGCGAGCGACTTGCGGAGTGCGTCAATGTCGGTCGTCTGCGCGACCAGGCCGCGCCACTGGAGTTCGTCGATGATGTCGGTCACTGTGTTGCTCTCTGTCGTGTAGGCGGGCCCGTGGCCCGGTCTGCCTGGCAGTCTAGGCGGGCGGCCACGGCGGATCACCCGGTTTCCCTCCACGCTATCGGCTGCCCCGAACGCTGGTCACACGTGCACCTCGGGCGAAGGCGGAAGCCGAGCGCCGTCCGCACGTGTCGGCGACGAGGCCTTGACGCCTTTGGCTAATGGGCATAGCTTTTTGGCTATCAGCATTAGCTAGAGCCGAGGAGGCCCTGATGCACTACCTCGACCGACCCCACGGCCGGATCGCCTACGACCTCTCCGGACCCGAGAACAGCGGAAGGCTGGTGGTCTGCGTTCCGGGCATGTTCGACCACCGCGCCTCCTTCCGCTTCGTGGCCGAGCGGCTGGCCGACGCCGGGCACCGGGTGGCCGTGATGGACCTGCGGGGGCACGGTGACAGCGACGCCGCGTTCGAGGCCTACACCAACCGCGCCGCCGCCACCGACGCGATCGCCCTCGCCGAGGAACTCGACGGCCGCGACGTGGTCATGGTGGGCAACTCCTTCGGTGGAGCCGCCGTCACCATCGCCGCGTTGGAGCGCCCCGACCTCGTCGCGGGTATCACCCTGCTCGGCCCCTTCCTGCGCACCCGCCCGACGAGCCCCGCCATGACGCTCCTCCAGCGGCTCATGGTGGCCCGGCCCTGGGCGCCCTGGACCCTGGCCGCCCTCTACGACAGCCTCCACAAGGGGCGCGTCCCGGAGGGGCACCGGGAGCAGAAGGCCCGCGTCCTGGCGATGCTGCGACCGGCCGACCGCCTACGGGCGGTGCGGGCGACCATCTTCGGACCCAACGAGCAGGTCCTGACCGCGCCCGGCCTCCGGGCCGAGGCCCTGGTCATGGTGGGCGAACAGGACCCCGACTGGCCGGACCCGCGCGCGGAGGCGGAGTGGGTGGCCTCGGTGATCGACGGCACGGTCGAGATGGTCCCCGAGTGCGGGCACTACCCGCAGTCCCAGAGGCCCGGCGTCGTCGCCGCCGGCGTACTGCGGCTGATCGCGGAGGTCGACGCCGATGCCTAGGGCAGGACTCACCCCGCGTGTGGTGGCGGAGGAGGCCGCGCGGTTGTGCGACGAGGAGGGGTTCGACGCCCTGACCCTGGCCTCGCTCGCCAAGCGGGTGGGCGTGGCCGCGCCCAGCCTGTACAAGCACGTCGACGGGTTAACGGCCCTGCGCCGGGACGTGGCCCTCCTGGGCATGGCCGAACTGGCCGAGGCGCTGCGCGGGGCGACGGTCGGACGGTCGGGGGCTCCCGCCCTGAGGGCGGCGGCCGACGCCTACCGCGGTTACGCCCGCGCCCACCCCGGGCGCTACGCCGCCCTCCAGCAGGCCCCGCGTCCCGACGACGAGGAGGCCCAGCGGGTCGCGGCCGGTCCGGTCTCGGTGCTGGCGGCCGTGCTGCGCGGCTTCGGGATCGGGGACGATCAGGCGGTGCACGCGATCCGGGCGCTGCGCAGTGGACTGCACGGGTTCGTCCATCTGGAGGCCAACGGCGGGTTCAGGCTGCCCGAGGACCTGGACGAGAGCTACGGACTGCTCGTGGAGGGGTTCGTCCGCGCCTTCGAGGGCTGGGCCGATGTCGCGGCGCGGACCGGAGACGGCTGAGGCCGACCGGCGCCCCGCCCTCCAGGACGGTCGGAGAACGGCCGCCGCCGACGGGACGCGAGGACGGGGCCGGGAAGCGGCCGGAAGACGGCCGCGACCGACAGGACGAGGGCGGCCGGACGAGGGCGGCAGGAGGAGGGCCGCGGCCGTAGCGCCGTCCCCGCCCGACGGCCCGGCGGCCACCGCCCGCCGTCCCACCCAGCCGACCGCCCCGCTCCGCGCACGCGCTCCTTCCCCTGGCGGCCGAGCGGTGAGGAGCGGGAGGGGAACCGCCCGCCACTGGCGGGATCACTGGTCTCGGACACCACCTGCCCAGGGATTCGGCGCGGTGACGAGGCCCTGCCCCCGGGCGCGATTTCGGTGACCGGCGGTCATGGTCCAAGCTTGGGGTGCCGGAACGGCCCCCGCCCGCGCGGATCGAACAGCAGTGTTGGAGTCCTCCATGCCCAAGAAACCCTCAGCCAGAGGCACGAGCCTCGCCGCCACCGTGGTCGGTGTCCTCGCCGTCGCCGCGTTCGTCCTCTATCAGTTGGGCGTCATCGATCTGGAGGGCCTGGACACCTCCGGCGGCGACGCCCGGTCCAACGACGCCGCGGCCTCGTCCTCCGACACCGACCAGGTAGCGGCGTGGTTGGACGAGATCCGGATCGAGGACGAGAACGACCCGCCCGGGTACGACCGGGCGTTGTTCCCGCACTGGAGCACGGTCGAGGGCGCGTGCAACGCCCGGGAGACGGTCCTGGCCCGCGACGGCCAGGACGTGGAGGCCGACGACGAGTGCCGGGCGGTCTCGGGCACCTGGAACAGCGTCTACGACGGTGAGAGCTTCACCGACTCCGGTGACCTGGACATCGACCACATGGTGCCGCTCAAGGAGGGCTGGCGCTCGGGCGCGCACTCCTGGAGCACCGACCAGCGGGAGCAGTTCGCCAACGACCTGGAGCGCTCGCCCCAACTGTGGGCGGTGAGCGCGTCCAGCAACCGGTCCAAGAGCGATTCCGACCCCTCCGACTGGATGCCGCCGAGCGAGGACTTCCACTGTGACTACGTCGCGGCGTGGATCGAGGTCAAGCACGAGTGGGACCTGACCGTGGACCCCGACGAGGAGGCGACACTGCGCGAGGTCCTGTCCGGCTGCTGAGTCCCCCGGTCACCGCCGAGCCGGTCGCGAACCCCGTGACCGGCCGGCGGTGACCGCACCCCGACGGCGCCAGAGGGCACGGGACGTCACCGCGCGGCGCCGGAACGGGACGCGCCGGCCCGGCCCGGAGAGTCCACGGCGGAGCACCCCGAACCGGCCCCGGCCGCTGAGGACCGGAGCCGACACGTCTCCCGGTCACTCCGGCCGAATCCCACGGGCGGTGGCCAGGAGTTCGTCCGTGCCGAGGAGACCGAAGGCATCACGCACCTCCACCGCCACGCCCGCCTCGGGACACCAGAAGGCCTCCGTCTCGCCGTGCAGGCCCTCGACCCCGTTGTTGTCGAACTCGCTGAGGTCCCAGGTGTCCGGCGAGCGCTCGTGGTACTCCGTGAGGAAGGCCCGCACGGCGGACAGGTCGGTGAGCCGCGAGCCCCGCAGGACGAGGACCTGGAGGACGACCTGCGCTCCCCCGCCCTCCAGGCTCCGCTCCCACACGCGCGTGGAGAAGGACACGTCCTCCCATTCGTAGGCGAAGTCCGCGACCTCGGTCCGATCGTCGATCTGGTCGGGCAGGTGCCCGATGGCGAAGCCGTCCAACTCTCCCCCTCGCGGGTCGGTGGCGACCGCGGCCGCCGTGAGTACGAACACGAGCGCGGTGGCCAACGCCACCATGGCCCACCGGACAACGAACATGGTCACCCCCGACGGTGGTCGCGGGCCCCTCCCGGACCACCTGCCTTCCATGGTCCGCGGAGTCGCAGGCCAGTACCAGAGTGGGCTCCAGCCTGTGGACAACCCTGCTCCGACACACCTCAGCGGGGCGGTACGTGGGTGTCGGCGAGGTACTCGGCGATGGCGAGCGCGGAGGTCGCCGCGGGCGAGGGCGCGTTGCGCACGCACACCACGCGGCCGTGGGCGTCCACCCGGAAGTCGTCGATCAGGGAGCCGTCGCGCCCCAGGGCCTGGGCCCGTACGCCCGCCTGCGCCGGACGCAGGTCCGCACCGGTGATCTCCGGCAGCAGCCGCCGCGCCTGCCGGGCGAACGCCGTCCGCGACGCGGAGACCAGGGACTCGCGGATCCCGGTGCTCCAGTGCCGACGCGCCAGCCGCCAGAAGCCCGGCCAGGCGAGGGTCTGGGCGAACTCGCCCCGCTCCAGGTCGCGGAAGCGGTAGCCCTCGCGCGCCGTGGCGAGCACGGCGTTGGGTCCGGCCATGACCTCCCCGTGGACGTGCCGCGTCAGGTGCACGCCCAGGAAGGGGTACTGGGGGTCGGGCACCGGGTAGATCAGGCCCCGCACGAGGTGGCGGCGTTCGGGGACGAGTTCGTGGTAGTGCCCGCGGAAGGGGACGACGCGCGGGTCCGGTCCGGCGCCCGCCATGCCGGCGAGCAGGTCGCTGTGCAGGCCGGCGCAGGCCACGAGCCGGTCGAAGCGGTGGATGTGCCGTTCGCCGCGCGGGTCGCCGGTCAGGACGCGCACGCCGTCGTCCTGTTGGCGCAGGTCCAGGACCGGGGTGTTGAGCAGGACGCGTCCGCCCGAGCGGCGCACGTCGTCGGCGAGCTGTTCGGCCACGGCCACGAAGTCGGTGATGGCGGTCGTGGGCGAGTGGAGGGCGGCGACACCCGCGGCGTGGGGCTCGATGTCGCGCAGGCCCTCGGGTCCGAGCCGGGTGAGGCCGGGGACGCCGTTCTCCTCTGCCCGGCGTCCGAGGCCGTCCAGCCGGGCCTCCTCCTCCGCGTCGAGGGCGACGACGACCTTGCCCGCCTCCTCGTAGGGCAGTCCGTACTCGGCGCAGTACTCGCGCAGCAGACCGACGCCGCGGCGGCACAGGGTGGCCTTGAGGGATCCGGGCTTGTAGTAGAGGCCGGCGTGGACGACTCCGCTGTTGTGTCCGGTCTGGTGGGCGGCGACCCGGTCCTCCTTCTCCAGAACGGTGACGCGGATGCCGGGGCGTTGGAGGAGGAGTCGGCGGGCCAGGGCGAGGCCGACGATGCCCGCGCCGACGACGCCGATGTGTTCGCTGCTGCGCATGGGGCGCACGCTAGCAACCCGGGGGCCGTCCACGGCGGTCGGGGCACGGTCGACCGGGGCGGTCGGCCTGCCTGGACCGGGCTCGGCAGGCCGATGCCGGGCCGGGCCCGGGCCCCGGGTTCGGGCGGCGCGGGATCACAGCGAGCGCAGGCCCACCAGCACCGCGTGCAGGATGTCCTGGCGCTCCAGCGGCCGGGAGGGCCCGCAGCGTTGGAGGGATCCATCGGCGATCATGTGGGCGACGATGCTCCTGACCTGACTGAACGGCAGCCGCAGCTCCGCCGCGAGTTCGGCGAGCGTGCGGGCGCGCACCGCGCGCAGCAGGATGGTCTCCCGTTCGGGGCGGAGTACTTCGCGCTCGCCGGGCAGCCGGGCGGCGACGAGCAGGGTGAGCATGTCCAGGTCGTCCTCGTGCTCGACCGGGTCGTCCGTGGGACGATCGGCGGTTCCGGCGTCCACGGCGTAGGGGCGCAGGAACCGCTCCGTCTCCTCGTCGGCGGCCGTGGGCGGTTCCGGGAACCGGGGCCCCACCGTGGACGGCGGATCGGGGACGTGGCCGACCATCGGCCGGGCGTGCGCGCCGTCACCTCTCATCGTGCGCCTCCGGAGGCGTGTCGGGAGCGAGGACGCGGCCGAAGCCGTCGGGCGGGGTGGGCCAGGACGCCCCCGGTGCGTCGGCCGGGTTCGGGTGCTCCTGCCGCGGGCGTGCGGGATCCGACGAATCCTGTGGCTCGTTCGGTCGGCTCGAAGGCCCGGAGCCGGGCCGCGCGTCGACCGGTCGCGCGCCGGTGGGCGGCCCGGAGGCCGGAGACACCCGTTTGGGCAGTGGCGCCCGGGTGTCGGCGGACGGGTCGGGCCCCCGATGCGGCACCGGAGGAGGTGCCGTCCCCTCGGGACCGGGAGGACCGTGGTGCGGCACAGGTGCCTGGGGGCCGCTGACGGACGCCGGAGGCGGCCCGTCGCCCGGCCACGCGGCGTGCGCCGGGCCCTGCGGGGGCTGGTGCCGACCGCGGGCCCTGGCGGGCTGGGGCTGCGAGAGCGCGACCAGCGCATCGAGGTCGCGCTGGTGAGCGGTGTGCGCGGGGCCCGGTGCCGGGGCGCCCTCCCCGCCCCACGGCCGTACGGGAGCGGGCCGGTCACCCTGCCAGGGAGGCCGGCCGGGGTCCCCCTGGCCGACGGGACCGTCCGGGTCGGGCACGACCGGCCACTGCGGTCCGGTCACGGGCGCCTCGGGGGCACCGGCCACCCGGTCGCGGTGCTCCGGTCCAGGGAGGGAGCCGTGTCCGGGAGCCCCCGGCCACGGAGGACCCGTCACCGACACCGGCCGCTGCGGATCGGTCCCCGGCACCGCGCGGTCGGCCGACGCCCCGGACCCGCCCCAGTCCCCGGAGACACCAGGACCCACGTGCGGCTGCGGACCCGTGACCGACACCCCCGACGACGCACCCGAACGACCGGTGTACTCCGAACCGGCACCGTCCATGCCGGGCCCGATCCCCTGTTGGGGACCCGTGACCGACCCTCCGGACGGCGTTCCGCCCGGGCGGTCCCAGTTCTCAGCACTCCCAGGACCACCATCACCGGCAAAGCCCATCTGCTGTTGAGGACCCGTCACCGACCCGCCGGACGGCGCTCCGCCCGGACGACCCGCGTACTCGGCACTCCCGGGACCACCATCACCGACGAAGCCCAACTGCTGCTGAGGGCCTGTGACCGACTCCGAACGATCACCCGACGACCCGAACCCGCCCCGGTCCCCGGAGACACCAGGACCCACGCCCTGCTGCGGACCCGTCACCGACAGCGGACGCTGCGGACCGGTCCCCGGCGCCGCGCGGTCGTCCGTCGGCCCGAACGCGCCCGCCCCCTCAGGGCCGGGACCCACGTGCGGCTGCGGTCCCGTGACCGCTCCGCGGTCGCCCGGACGGTCGGCGGGAGGGCCGTGGACGGAGATCCGCGGGCCGCTGGGGGGCTCGGTCGACACGGGCGCCTGCGGGTGCGGCCGTCCGTCCGACGGTTCCGGGCCGCCGCCCGGGCCCGTGACGGGGACCGCGAGCGGGCTCTCCACCGGTTCGAGCAGGGACTCCGGCAGCAGCGCCGTGGCCCGGGTGCCGCCGTAGGACGAGGGCCTCAGCCACACGCGGATACCGTGCCGCTCGGCCAGCCGGGCCACCACGAACAGGCCCAGGCGGGGGTCCTCCGGCAGTTCCATCACGTCGAACTCCGGCGGCTGGGTGAGCGTGCGCTCGGCGGCCGCGTAGCCGTGCTCGGACATCCCCAGGCCGCGGTCCTCCACCTCCACGGTCAGCCCGCCGACCACCGGGGCGCAGCTGACGTCCACCGGCGCGCCCGCCGGGGAGAACTGGGTGGCGTTCTCCACCAGTTCGGCGAGCAGGTGGACGACGTCGGCGACCGCCTGGCCGTGCATGAGGACGCGGGGCGCGGAGGTCAGGCGGACCCGGTCGAAGTCCTCGGTCTCGGCGATGGCCGCGCGCAGGACGTCCACGAGCGGGCGCGGCTGGCGCCACCGGCGCACGGACTGGCCGCCGCCCAGGATGATGAGGTTGTCGGCGTAGCGCCGCGCCCGGGTGGCCAGGTGGTCGAGCCGGAAGAGCCGGCGCAGCGCCTCGGGGTCCTGCTCGTTGTACTCGATCTCGTCGAGCAGGCGCAGCTGGCGCTGGACGAGGTTCTGGTTGCGGAAGGCGATGCCCAGGTAGGCGCGGTTGGCGCCGCGGCGGATCTCGGCCTGGCGCACGGCCGCCTCGACGGCGGTCAGCTGGGCGGAGTCGAACGCCTCCGCGACCTGCCCGATCTCGTCCCTGCCGATGTCGTCGAGCGGGGGCAGCTCCTCCTGGACGTCGACCTTCTGTCCCCGCTGGGCCCGGTCGACGATGTCGGGCAGGTCGTCGTCGCGGTCCAGGATCTGGGAGCGCAGCCGCAGGAGGCGGTCGGTCAGGCGGCGCGAGGAGCGGCCGACCACGGCGATGGCGGCCACACCGCCGGCGAGCGTGGCGACCGCGGCGGCCACTCCGAGGGCCACGCGCAGCAGCGCGGCGCTCCGGGCCAGGTCGACGGTGCGCTCGGCCTGGGACCGGGCGAGCGAGTCCAGGCTCCGCGCCGCGTCGGCCGAGGACTCGTCCCACGCGGCGGCGCCGACGCCCACCTCCGTGTTCCACTCGGCGTCGGGCTCCCCGAGGGGCGGCGGGCCGTCGTCGGGGTCGCGGTCGACGATCGGGGTCCGGGTGACGACCTGGCGGCTGAGCTGTTCCGCCCGCGACCACTCCTCGCGGCCGGTCATCGCCTCGTAGCGCCGCTGGAGCGACGGGTGCAGGGTCGGGGCGACCGTGGAGAGCGTGGAGCGGTAGGAGGCGGTGAGGTAGGTGAAGTGCGCGGTCTCCTCGTAGCTCATCTCGCCGCTGGCGATCACCCCGGCCAGCAGCGCGTCGGCCGTGGAGTAGTCGGCGTGGGCGCCCATGAGTTCGCGCGTCAGGACCGCGTCGGTGAGGTTCTCTCCGCCGTCGGTGGTGTGGACCAGGGCGGTGATGGCGGACCGGGTGCCGCCGATCAGGTCCCCGTAGCGCAGGAGCGCCTCCCCCCGGTCGAGGGCGAGGTCGTCGACGAGGTCCCGTACCTCGGCCAGGGCCTCGGGCGCGGCGGCGACGGCGGCCGCGCTGCGATCGACCTCGTCGTCCTGGGCTCCGCGCAGCCGTTCGGCGAGGTCGACCGCCTCGGCCAGGGCCGCGTCGGTGCTCTCGCGCTGTTCCCGCAGGCCGGCGTCGGCCTCGTCGCCGGCGCCCTCGTTCTCGCTCCGGCCCATGTGGACCAGGGTGTCGCGGCGTTCGTTCCGCAGTTCGGTCGCGGCCCTGGAGAAGATCGCCGTGCCCTCGGCGGCACGTTCGACATCGCCCATGAGTTGGACCGCCCGCACGGTGCCGACGGCCGCCACGACGAGCCAGAGTGCGAGGAAGCACAGGCTCGGAATCAGCACGATGCGGGTGAGCTGACCGCGGATCGTGGACGCGTGGTCGCGGTTTCTGCGCATGGCCCCTCCAGCCTGAGCGGGTGCCGGACGTCCTCGGAAGGAGGCCCGGAGGCTCGTGGTCGTGACGAGGCTATCGAAAAAACATTGCCTTACGCTGTCAAACAATCACAAGTAGTTATCCGTCAGGGGAGACGAAACCGGCGCACCGTGTGTTACGCGACATCGACGCGGTGTCGAACGCGCAGGTCGTCCGGCCACGACACGAAGGGCCGCCCGTGGAACGGGCGGCCCTCGATGGCGTGGGGAGTCGGCGTGTCGCCTTCTCAGGACTCCGGCCGGTGGCGGGAGCCCACGGGCGCCGGAAGCTCCTCCGCGGTCGGCGGCTGCTCCACGCCGAGCGAGTTCAGCACCTCGGCGTAGCGCAGGGCGGCGATTTTGCCCAGCAGGCTGTCGGCGCCCAGCGGGGCGCCCAGACGGGCGCCGAACCGCGCGGCCAGGTCCTCCAGCTCCGCGGCGCGCAGCTCCGGGCCCAGCGCGCTGGGCGCGATGACCGGCCGCTGGCAGCCGCCCTGCCGCAGCTGGCCCAGGACCTGCTCGACGGCGGCCGGGTTCTCCAGGTCGGCGGGCAGCACGGTCAGGCCGAGGCGGGCGGCCAGCAGCACCGCGGACACACCGGCGGCACCGGCGGCGGCCTCACCGCCGACCGCGCCCACGACGACGCCGTCCGCCATGGTGTTGTTGCGCGCCACCACGCTGATCAGGCGCATCCGGTCGGCCCGGACGAACCCGGCCTCGGCCAGGCGCAGGTGCAGGACCTCGGCGAGCATCGGGTGCGGGCCCAGGCCCTCGGTGACGCGTACGTCGGCGCCGGCCCGGGAGACCGCCGCGTCGATCGCGGCGGACATCGCGGCGTGCGGCGCGGTGACCAGGGGGACGACCACTCCGGCCAGAGGGCGGCCGTCGGACCGCTCCAGCCCGGCCAGGGCCTCGTCCAGGGTCTGCTCGTCACCCTCGATGTGGCCGTGGCGGATGGTGACCTCGGGGCGGTAGGCCCGCACCAGGTCGGCCATGCGCCCACCGATCGACCCACCGTCGGCGTCCCTGGCCTGTTCGGCCGTGCCCGGGACCGCCATGATCAGTGCGGGCGTCCCGAACCAGTTGTCGAACGACAGGGGGTTGCGGTGTCGGCCCGAACGCCGCTTGGGCAGTTCACGTGGAGGAAGTCGATCAGAGTTTCGCATACCAGGATTCAGATGAGAGGCGGATGGGGTGCCCAGTTCACAGCTTTGGTCACTGCCGCGACATTGTAGCGTTCAACACCACATTTCCGGGCGCATCCCCCGAACGTATACCCGGGTACCGCCCCGGAGCGGCGGCGGGGCACCACCCGGCGCGGGTCATCCCGTCATGGCGGGGCTCCGGCTGCGGATGACGTGGGTGACCAGTTCCACCAGCACGTCGCGGCAGGAGTCGCGGTCACGGGCGTCGGCCATCACGACCGGCACCGCGGCGGGGATGTCGAGCGCCTCGCGCACCTCGGCGGCCTCGTAGGGCTCCGAGCCGTCGAACCGGTTGACCGCGACGACGAACGGCAGCCCCTGGCGCTCGAAGAAGTCGACCGCGTGGAAGCACGTGTCCAGCCGGCGGGTGTCGGCCAGGACGACGGCGCCCAGGGCTCCGGCGGCGAGTTCGTCCCACATGAACCAGAACCGGTCCTGCCCCGGTGTGCCGAAGAGGTAGAGGACGATGTCGTCGTTGATCGTGATCCGGCCGAAGTCGAGCGCGACGGTGGTGGTGCTCTTGCTCTCCACCCCGCCCAGGTCGTCCACCCCGTAGCTGGCCTCGGTCATCACCTCCTCCGTGCTCAACGGGGTGATCTCGCTGACCGAGGCCACCAGGGTGGTCTTGCCGGCGCCGAATCCCCCGGCGACGATGATCTTGACGGCCTGCGGGATCGCCTCCGGCGTTCCCCGGCCGGTCTCAGAGTCTGCGGATGCCATCGAGTACCGCCTGAAGTACTTTCTTCTCGGGGAGTCGGGTCACGGGCACGGCCGCCCGCGTGCGTACGTCGCCCTCGGCGACGAGGTCGC
The DNA here is from genome assembly GCF_001279585.1 of Nocardiopsis sp. NRRL B-16309. GTDB lineage: Bacteria > Actinomycetota > Actinomycetes > Streptosporangiales > Streptosporangiaceae > Nocardiopsis. The sequence goes on from NZ_LGEC01000095.1 coordinate 12,878, forward strand.
CCAGGAGCACCTTGACGACCGTCAGGGGCATGTCCAGCCGGGCGGAGACCTCCGCGACGGAGATCGGCCGGTGGCACAGCCGCAGGATCTCCTTGTACTCCGGTTCCAGGTGGTGTTCCTCCCGGTCCCCGGCGGCCACCACGATCGTGATCATGTCCAGGGCCGGGCCCGCGGACCGGGGCCGCGTCCGTCCCCTGGTCAGGGTGTAGGGGCGCACGAGCGGCTCGGAGGGCCCGTCCCCCCGCGCCAGGCCCGCGGCGGGCCCCTCGGAGCTGGGGTGGCCCCCGCCGCGGCGCCGGAAGGGCGCGGGGTGCTCGCGCGCCGCGCCCCCCGCCGCCTCCGCCGCTCCGGCCCAGGCGGTTCCCGGCCGATCCCAGGGGTTCACGACCCCGCCCCGCCCATGGCGGTGAGATGGCCCGCGCGCCGAGGCGCGGCCGTGAGGAACTGGCCCACGCGTTTGACGCGCAGGTTCATCTCGTAGGCGACCAGCCCCACGTCGGCGTCCTCGGTGGCCAGCACCGCCAGGCAGGCCCCCGTGCCCGCGGCGGTGACGAAGAGATAGGAGTGCTCCATCTCGACCACGGTCTGGCGGACCTCGCCTCCGCCGAAGTGGCGCCCGGTCCCCCGTGCCAGGCTCTGGAAGGCCGACGCCACCGCCGACAGGTGTTCGGCGTCCTGTGCGGAAAGCCCTCGCGAACCGCCCAGGAGCAGGCCGTCCGACGACAGGACGATCGCGTGTGCGGCTCCCACGACCCGGTCCACCAGGTCGTCCAGGAGCCAGTCAAGGTTGTCCGCGGCCCCGCTCATTCCCACCATCTCAGTCGCTCTCTCCCCTGCGGTCGTCGGTGCTGGCACCGACCTGGTCACTGCTGTACTCCCGTCCGGTCTCCTCGGCGTCGGCCGCGCGCCCCCTCCTGGTACCGGCGCTGAACGCGTCCATCATCCGGCGCGCGTCCTCCGGACTGCGCTCGGTGGCGGCCGTCCGCTCCCGCGGGTCCGGGCCGGCCGGTACCCGCGTCTCGGCGTCGTGCTTGAGCTGGGGTGCCAGGCTCGCCTGGCGTCTGCGGCGCGGCAGCCCGGGCCGGTCCGGTCGGGCGCCGACCCTGCCGGGGAGTGTGGTCTCGGGGGTCTCCCGCGGTGCCGTGGGGGTGTCGGCGGTGGCGGAGGGGGCGGCGGCGCCAGGAGGGTCCGCGGCGGCGGAGGAGGCGTCGGCGTCGCCGGGGGGATCCGCGAAGTCGGGGAGGGAGTGGGCGCCGGTGTCGACGGTGAGGTCGGGGACCTGGCGCAGGAGGGGGGCGGGGCGGCGCCGCACGACGGGGCCGTCCTCGCCGGGGGCGGGCACCGGGCGCAGCAGCGCGCGCGAGCCGCGCGGGGTGTCGTCCGGGGCCAGGACGTCCCGGGCCCGGCGCGTGGAGCGCTCCTCACGGGAGACCCGCTGGTCGAGCAGGTCCTGGCGTGCCAGGGCCGCGATGCGGGGGCGCTCGGTGCCGGGTCCGGGCTGGGCGGCCACGAGCGCGGAGGGAATGAGCACGGCCGCGCGCGTCCCCCCGTAGGGCGAGGGGCGCAGCTGCACCTGGATGTCGTGCTTGGCGGCGAGGCGGGCGACGACGAACAGGCCGAGCTGGGCGTCGGTGCCCGGCACCATGACGTCGAACTCGGGAGCCTCGCTGAGCGTGGTGTTCGCCCTGGCCAGGGCGTCCTCGGCCATGCCCAGGCCGCGGTCCTCGATCTCGACGGCCACGCCCTTGGGCACGGTCTCGGTGACGATGGTGACCTCGGTGTGCGGCGGCGAGTAGGCGGTGGCGTTCTCGACCAGCTCGGCGATCATGTGGATGACGTCGGCGACCACGGCTCCGGACAGCGACAGGTCGGGGACCGAGACCAGCCGGACGCGGGCGTACTCCTCCGTCTCGGAGATGGCGCCGCGCAGGATGTCGACGATCGGGATGGGGTGGCGCCAGCGGCGGCCGGGCTGGGCACCGCCGAGGATGATGAGGTTCTCGGCGTGGCGGCGTCCGCGGGTGGCCAGGTGGTCGAGCTGGAAGAGGCTCTCCAGGAGGTCGGGGTCCTCCTCCTCGCGCTCCACGCGGTCCAGGAGCTGGATCTGCCGTTGGACGAGCGACTGGTTGCGGTGGGCGATGCCGAGGAAGACGCGGCTGACGCCCGCCCGGATGTCGGCCTGCTTGACTGCGGCGCCGACGGCGGTGCGCTGGGCGATGTTGAAGGCGTCGGCGACCTGTCCGACCTCGTCGTCGCCGTGGTCGAGCTGCTTCATCTCGGTGTCCAGGTCGACGCTCTCGCCCGCCTCCAGCCTGCGCACGATGCGCGGCAGGTCGGTGCGGGCGGTGCCCAGGGTGTCGGCGCGCAGCCGTGCCAGCCGGTAGGTGAGCCGGCCGACCGAGTGCGCGGCCACGCCGTAGGCGACGGTGCCCGCGAAGAGCGAGGTGATGCCGCCGCCGAGCGCCAGCGAGAACATCCAGGTGCTGGCGGAGTCGGTGGCGTCCACGACGGAGGCGGCCCGGTCGGCGGTGATGGCGCTCAGGTCGGCGTTGACCGCGTCGGCCGCCGCGCGCCAGTCGTCGAGGCCGTCGGGCGGCGCGGAGCCGCGCTCCAGGTCGCCGGTGACCGGGTCCACGGACACCTCGGCCTCGTGGCGGGCCAGGGTGGCCGCCATGGCCAGGGCGTCCTGCCAGGGCGCGCCCGCGGCGAGGGTGACGGGCGTGGGGCCCTCGCCGGCCTCCTCCGCCCCGTCGGTGTCGGCCTGGCCGGTCGGATCGGCCGGGTCGACCTCGGCGGCCGGCGCTGTGTCACCGGTGTGGACGGTCTCGACCCGGTGGCGGGCGTCGGCGGTCAGCGCGGCGATCTCGGTCTGGTCGGCGCGGGTGAGTTCGTCCCGGGCCAGGACGGAGGCGACGACGGCGTCGGCGTGGCTGAAGCTCTCCTGCGCCCACATCAGGTCGGTGGTGGCGGAGGCCTCGGCGGAGGCGGTCCCGTCGTCGAGGGCGCGTGCGGTGCCGGCGTAGAGGCGGATGCCCTGGTGGATGGCGGTCGTGTAGGCCAGCAGGGTGGCGTCGGTGTCCCCGGGGGCGGCGAGGTTGTCCGCGCGCAGTTCCCCGGCGGCCCGCAGGGAGTCGAGGAAGTCGTCGGCCAGCGGACCGGTGGCGGGGTCGTCCTGGTCGCCGAGGTCGTCGGCCAGGGACCGCAGGTCGTCGACGGCGAGGTCGGTGTTCGTGCCCGCCTCGGCCAGCGCGTCGCGGTGGTCGCCGGAGGGGGCGGCCAGGTACTCCGCGCCGACCCGGCGTTCCTCCTGGAGCAGCGTCAGCAGTGCGGCGAGCTCGATCCCGGCCCGGCCCTCGCTCAGCGCGGCGCGCAGCGAGACGGCCTGGGCCAGTGTGGCCGCGCTGATGACGACGAACAGCACCAGGAAGGTGATGCTGGGGATCAGCACGATCCGGTTGAGCTGGGCTCTGATGCCGCGCCTGTTGCCCCCCGGCTGCGCCATTGCGTTCCTCCCACGGACTGGTCGCGAGCGCCGGTCGCCGTGGCCGTGGCGCGGACTGTCACGGTACGCGCAGGAGAGGCCACGTGGTGCCCGCAGGTTCTGGACGCTATCGCACTCCCGGCGCGGGTGCGGGGGGATTGGCGAAATGAGGGCGTGCCCGGCGCGGACATGCCCGACATGGCCGTCGGGGCGGGCGCGGCGCACGCGTGCGAGGGGCGTCCACGTGACCGGAACCCAAGGGGAGCCGGAGCAGGGAGCGGGTCCCGGGCCTTCAGGCACGCCTCCGCGACGCGACAGGCGCGCACCCCTCCGCGGGGTGCGCGCCTGTGCGGTGGCCGTGCCGTGAGCCGGGGGACGCTCCTAGGACGTGCATGGGAGATACTCGCCCTGCTGCGCGTCGCCCCAGCGGCACTCCCGCCGCGTTCTCATCAGTCGACAGGGGAACCACCCTGACTCCCTCTTCGGCCTCGCGAGAGCACCACTGGCTGCACCGCTCGCGACGGGCAGCATCCACCACACACGCCCTAGCCGAACGCCTTGCGGTACTCGGCGGCGCCCGCGCGCAGCCGTTCGAGCTGCTCGGCCACGCGCACCGGCGCGGTGCCGCCGCGCCCGGAGCGGGAGGCCAGGGAGCCCTCGACGGTGAGCACCTCGCGCACGGCCGGGGTCAGGTGCGGGGAGATGGCCGCGAAGTCCTCGTCAGTCAAGTCCGGCAGGTCGATGCCGCGCTCCTCGCACACCCGCACGCAGGTGCCGGCGATCTCGTGCGCGTCCCGGAAGGGCACGCGCTCGCGGACGAGCCACTCGGCGATGTCGGTGGCCAGGGAGAAGCCCTGCGGCGCCAGTTCGGCCATGCGGTCGGTGTGGAAGGTCAGGGTGGCGACCATTCCGGTCATCGCGGGCAGCAGCAGGTGGAGGCTGTCGACGGCGTCGAAGACCGGCTCCTTGTCCTCCTGCAGGTCGCGGTTGTAGGCGAGGGGGAGCCCCTTGAGGGTGCTCAGCAGGCCGGTGAGGTCGCCGATCAGGCGGCCCGCCTTGCCGCGCGCGAGTTCGGCGACGTCGGGGTTCTTCTTCTGGGGCATGATCGAGGAGCCCGTGGAGAAGGCGTCGTCCAGGGTCACGAAGGAGAACTCCTTGGTCGCCCAGAGGATGACCTCCTCCGACAGCCGGGAGAGGTCGACGCCGATCATCGCGGTGATGAAGGAGAACTCGGCGACGACGTCGCGGGCGGCGGTGCCGTCGATGGAGTTGTCGACCGACTCGGGGAAGCCGAGCTCCGCGGCCACCGCGCGCGGGTCCAGGCCCAGCGAGGACCCCGCCAGCGCGCCCGATCCGTAGGCGGACACCGCGGCGCGCCGGTCCCAGTCGAGCAGCCGCTCGACGTCGCGCATGAGCGGCCAGGCGTGCGCCATGAGGTGGTGGGCCAGCAGCACCGGCTGGGCGTGCTGGAGGTGGGTGCGGCCGGGCATGGCCGCCCCGGGGTGCGCGGCGGCCTGGTCGGCGAGCGCGCCGACCAGGTCCAGGAGCTGGTCGGCGATGGCGCGCGCCTCCTCCCGCAGGTACATCCGCACCAGGGTGGCGATCTGGTCGTTGCGCGAGCGCCCGGCGCGCAGGCGCCCGCCCAGGTCGGCGCCGACGCGCTCGATGAATCCGCGCTCCAGCGCGGTGTGCACGTCCTCGTCCTCCAGGACGGGGGTGAAGGCCCCGGAGGCGACGTCGGCCTCCAGGCGGTCCAGGCCCTCGATCATGCCGTCGAGCTCGTCGTCGGTGAGCAGCCCCGCCCGGTGCAGGGCGCGGGCGTGGGCGCGCGAGCCGGCGATGTCGTGCCGGGCGAGCCGCCAGTCGAAGTGGGTGCTCAGCGACAGCCGGGCCAGCGCCTGGTCGGGGCCGCCCTCGAAGCGGCCGCCCCACAGGCGCAGGGCCTGGGGCCGGCCTTCGCCTGGCTGGTCGTTGCCGGGCCGGTCGGCCATGGTGGTTCTCCTTCGGTACAGCGGAACGGTGGACGGGGGGTGGCGGGCGGTGCGGGCGGGCCGCACCGCCCGGGGCGCTGTGGCGCGGCTATCCGGCGGTGCGCCGGTCGCGCCGGCCGGCGATCCTGCCCGGCAGGGCGAACACGTCGATGAACCCGCGGGCGGCGCTCTGGTCGTAGGTGTCGCCGGTGTCGTAGGTGGCCAGGTCGAAGTCGTAGAGCGCGGTCTCGCTGCGGCGGCCGGTGACGACGGCGCGGCCTCCGTGCAGGACCATGCGGATGTCGCCGGTGACGTGCCGGTTGGCCTCGGCGACGAAGCCCTGGAGCGCGTCCTTGAGCGGGGAGAACCACAGGCCGTCGTAGACGAGTTCGCCCCAGCGCTGGTCGACGCCGCGCTTGTAGCGGGCCAGTTCGCGCTCGACGGTGACGTTCTCCAGTTCCTGGTGGGCGGTGATGAGGGCGATGGCGCCGGGCGCCTCGTAGACCTCGCGGCTCTTGATGCCGACGAGCCGGTCCTCGACCATGTCGATACGGCCCACGCCCTGGGCGCCGGCGCGGCGGTTCATCTCCTCGATGACCTGGAGCGGGGTGAGCGGGCGGCCGTCGATCGCGGTGGGGACTCCGTCGGCGAAGGTGATGACGAGTTCGTCGGGCTCGCGTGCCTCGGCCGGGTCCCGGGTGTAGTCGTAGAGGTCCTCGATGGGGCCGTTCCAGATGTCCTCCAGGAAGCCCGTCTCGACGGCGCGCCCGAAGAGGTTCTGGTCGATGGAGTAGGGCGACTTCCTGCTGACGTCGATCGGCAGGCCCCTCTCCTCGGCGAAGGCGATGGCCCGGTCCCTGGTCATGCCGGAGTCGCGGACCGGCGCCAGGACCTTGAGCTCGGGGAAGAGGGCGGCCAGGCCGGCCTCGAAGCGGACCTGGTCGTTGCCCTTGCCCGTGCAGCCGTGGGCGACGTGCGTGGCGCCGTGGTAGCGGGCGGCCTCGGCCAGGTGCTTGACGATGAGCGGGCGCGAGAGCGCCGAGACCAGGGGGTAGCGGTCCATGTAGAGGGCGTTGGCCCGGATGGCGGGGACGCAGTACTCGGTGGCGAACTCGTCGCGGGCGTCGGCGACGACGGCCTCCACCGCGCCGCAGTCCAGGGCGCGGCGGCGCACGGCGTCGAGGTCCTCCCCGCCCTGCCCGCAGTCGATGGCCACGGCGACGACCTCGGCGCCGGTCTCCTCGGCGATCCAGCCGATGGCGACGGAGGTGTCGAGTCCTCCGGAGTAGGCGAGTACGACGCGCTCGGACATGGTGTTCCCCCTGGGCTGTACGTGTGCTCGGCCGCCCCGCGGTGCGCGGTCCCCTACGGCCTGCGGTCGGCCAGCCGCAGGAGCGCGGCGGCCAGTTCGTCGCCGCCCTGGGGGTCGCGGGCGATCACCATGATGGTGTCGTCGCCCGCGATGGTGCCCAGGATGGCGTGGAAGTCGGTGTGGTCGATGGCCGAGGCCAGGTACTGTGCCGCACCCGGCGGGGTGCGGACGATGACCATATTGGCGGAGGCCTCGGCCGAGACCAGCAGATCCTCGGCCAGCCGGGTGAGTCGTGCTCCGGAGACCTGTTCGAGGTCCAGGCTGTCGGGGCGGGTGCGCTGCAGACGTTCGCCGCCCTCTCCCGGCAGGACATAGGCCAGGTGCCCCTCGGCGGTGCGGAGCTTGACCGCGCCCAGTTCGTCCAGGTCCCGGGACAGGGTGGCCTGGGTGACCTGGACGCCGGCCTCGGCCAGGCGCTTGGCCAGCTCGCCCTGGGACCGCACGTCCTCGCGGGTGAGGACGTCGCTGATCCGGGCGTGCCTGGCCGCCTTGGTCATCGGCGCCGTTCCACCGCTCTCACTCATCATCGTCGCTCTGTCCCGGGGTCGTCACTGGTCTCGAGCAGGAAGGCGAGCAGGGCCTTCTGTGCGTGGCGGCGGTTCTCCGCCTCGTCCCAGACCACGCTCTGGGGGCCGTCGATGACGCCGGCGCTGATCTCCTTGCCGCGGTAGGCGGGCAGGCAGTGCAGGACGACCGCCTCGGCGTGGGCGGCGCCCAGGAGCGCCTCGTCGACGATGTAGGGGCGGAAGGGCGCCTCGCGGTCGGCGGCCTCGTCCTCCTGGCCCATCGAGACCCAGGTGTCGGTGGCCAGGACGTCCGCGCCGTCGGCGGCCTCGCGGGGATCGGTGGTGACGCCGACCGACCCGCCGGTGCGCTCCGCGATCTCGGCCGCGCGGGCGAGCACGGCGGGGTCGGGGTGGTAGCCCTCGGGCGCGCCGACGCGCACGTGCAGTCCGGCGGTGGCGCCGCCGAGCAGGTAGGAGTGGGCCATGTTGTTGGCGCCGTCGCCGAGGTAGGCGAGTGTGAGTCCGGCCAGGGCGCCCTTGTGCTCGCGGACGGTCTGCAGGTCGGCGAGGATCTGGCAGGGGTGGAACTCGTCGGTGAGCGAGTTGACCACGGGCACGGAGATGTGGTCGGCCAGCGTCCGGATGTCGCTCTGGGCGAAGGTGCGCCAGACGACGGCGGCGACCTGGCGCTCCAGGACGCGGGCGGTGTCGGCCAGGGGCTCGCCGCGGCCCATCTGGGTGCTGGAGGAGTCCAGGACCAGGGGGGCGCCGCCGAGGTCGGCCACGCCCACGCTGAAGGACAGCCGGGTGCGGGTGGAGGGCTTGTCGAAGATGAGGGCGACGGTGCGGGGCCCTTCCAGGGGCCGCCGGCCGAAGGGGTCCTTCTTCATGGCGTCGGCGAGGTCGAGCACCCGGGCCTGTTCGGCGGGGCTCAGGTCGTCGTCGCGCAGGAAGTGCCGGGTCATGACGTGCTCTCCTTCTTCGCGGCGGCCTCGGCCGCGTCCAGGACGGTCGGCAGGGCCTCGATGAACACCCCGATCTGCTCGGGGGTGATGACCAGGGGCGGGGCGAGTCGGACGGCGTCGGGGGCCACCGCGTTGACGAGGAAGCCGCGGACGGCCGCCTGCTCCTGGACGTGGGCGGCGTGCGGCCCGGTCAGCACCAGGGCGCGCCACAGGCCGACCCCGCGCTGGCCCGCCAGGAGGGCGTGGTCGATGCCCTCGATCTGTTCGGCGAGCAGGTCGCCCATGACGGCGGTGTGGGCGAGCAGGCCCTCCTCCTCGATGGTGTCCAGGACGGCCAGCGCGGCGGCGCAGGCGACCGGGTTGCCGCCGAAGGTGGAGCCGTGGTCGCCCTTCTGGAAGGCGTCGGCGTAGCGGCCGAAGCCGACGGTGGCGCCGATGGGCAGGCCGCCGCCGAGGCCCTTGGCGAGGGTGAGGACGTCGGGGCGCACCCCCTCGGCCTGGTGGGCGAACCACTGGCCGGTGCGTCCGATGCCGCTCTGGATCTCGTCCAGGACGAAGGCGGCGCCCGCGTCGTCGCAGACGCGGCGCACGCCGGCGAGGTAGCCGTCGTCGGCGGTGACGACCCCGGCCTCGCCCTGGGCGGGCTCGGTGAAGACGGCGACGCAGTGGCCGTCGACGGCCTCGGCCAGGGCGTCCAGGTCGCCGTGGGGGACGAAGCGCACGTCCATCCCGAAGGGGCCGAACGGCTCGCGGATGGCGTCCTTGCCGGTCAGGGCGAGGGAGCCGGAGGTGCGGCCGTGGAAGCCGTGCGTGGCGGCGACGAAGTAGTGCCGACCGGGTCCGGCGGCGCGCTTGACCAGCTTGAGCGCGGCCTCGTTGGCCTCGGTGCCGGAGTTGGCGAAGAAGACCTTGGCGTCGCCGCCCAGGAGCCCGATGAGGCGTTCGGCGAGCTGGATCTCGCGCTCGTGCACGAAGAGGTTGCTGGTGTGGGCGAGTGTGGCGGCCTGGTGGGCGATCGCCTTGACCAGCGCGGGGTGTCCGTGGCCGAGGCTGGACACGGCGATCCCGGCGATGAGGTCGAGGTACTGGCGGCCGTCGGCGTCGTAGACCTCGCAGCCGCGGCCCAGGGTCAGGGCCACGGGCGGGACGCCGTAGTTGGGCATGAGCGCGGCGGCGAAGCGCTCGCGCAGGTCGCTGGTGGTCACTGGGAGCCTCCGGTGGGTGCGTCGGTGCGGTGGTCGGTGGCGCGCCAGGGGCGCGGGTAGTGGCCGTTGCCGGCGAGCAGTGCCGCCTCCAGCTCCTCGTCGGCGACCATGGTGCCGACGCCGCGGTCGGTGAAGACCTCCAGGAGCAGGGAGTGCGGCACGCGGCCGTCGATGATGTGGGCCTGGGGGACGCCGCCCTCGACGGCGGCCAGGCAGGCCTCCATCTTGGGCACCATGCCCGCCGAGAGCGAGGGCAGCAGGCCGCGCAGCTCCTCGACGTTGAGGCGGCTGATGAGGTCGGTGTTGGCCGGGTAGTCGGCGAACAGGCCCTCGACGTCGGTGAGCATGATGAGCTTGCTGGCGCCCAGGGCGACGGCCAGCGCGGCGGCCGCGGTGTCGGCGTTGACGTTGTACACGCCGCCGTCGTCGGCGCGCGCGACGCTGGAGATGACGGGGATGCGCCCGTCGGCGATGAGCGCGGCGACGGCGCCGGGGCTGACCTCGGTGACCTCGCCGACGCGGCCGATGTCCAGGTCCTCGCCGTCGACGGTCACGGACTTGCGCTCGGCGTACAGGAGGTTGGCGTCCTCGCCGGACATGCCGACCGCGAAGGGCCCGTGCTGGTTGACCAGGCCGACGATCTCCCGGTTGACCTGGCCGGTCAGGACCATGCGGACGATGTCCATGGCCTCGTCGGTGGTCACCCGCAGCCCGGCGGTGAAGGTGGACTCCACCCCGGCCCGGTCGAGCTGGGCGCTGATCTGGGGGCCGCCGCCGTGGACGACGACGGGGCGCAGGCCCGCGTAGTGCAGGAAGACGATGGACTCGGCGAAGCGGACCCGCAGCTCCTCGCTGATCATGGCGTTGCCGCCGTACTTGACCACGACGGTGCGGCCGTGGAAGCGGGACAGCCAGGGCAGCGCCTCGATGAGGTGGGCGGCCTTGTCGATGGCCTGGGCCTGGTCTGCTGAGGGTGTGTCGGAGCGCGCGATCATGAGCCTTCCGCCCGGTCATGGGAGTGTGCTGGTGTCGAGGGGTCGGCGGCGACCTGGGCCGCCAGGTCGGCGCACACGTCGGTGAGCAGTGCGGCGAACCCCTCCTCGTCGGGGACGGTGCCCGCGGCTCCGCTGGCCATGAGCAGCACCGTGTCGTTGGTGGCGCCCAGCGGCGCGAAGGCCTTGGCGACGGCCGGGGCGAGCAGGCGCTCGCACTGCGGGCCGGTGAGGTCGGCGTCGGTGGTCAGGACGGCCAGGACGCTGGACACGGAGGGGTCGGGGCCCTTGGCCATGGCGCCGATCGTGTAGCCGTCGCCGCGCCGGAAGACGAACTTGGCGACGGTGTCGGTGGTGCGCAGGGCGTCGGCGGCGGCCAGTCCCCCGCTGCGGGAGGCCTCGGCGAGGGCGTCGGCCGTGCCCCGGCGCAGGGCGTCCAGGGGCGGGCGCGTGCCGGGGTCGCCGCAGGCGCAGACGATGATCTCGGCGGCCGAGTCGTCGAGTTCGCCGGCGGCGTGTTCGGCCTGGGCGTGGACGTCCTGGAAGCCGAGGGGCCCGGCGGCGGCGTTGGCGCCGCCGGAGGCCAGGACGGCGGCGCGCACGCGGTGGCCCGAGGCGACCTGGCGCGACCACAGGACCGGGGCCGCGGAGTCGTCGCGGGTGAACACCGCGCCGGCGGCCCGGGAGGGGCCGTCGTTGATGACGACGGCGACGTCCCTGGCCCCGTCGTCCCTGGTTCCCGCGGAGACGCCCGCGGCTCTGAAGCCACGGGGTGCGGTGACACTCACGGTGATGCCTTTCTGTGTTCGGGGCGCTTCACGCCGGGTCCTTCGTCGTCGCTACTGCCTGGCTCGCAAGCTCGCTGGCGGCAGAGACTCCTCCTGCAGGCACCGGCGCGCCCCTCACCCCCCTGTGGTGCCGGTGAGCGGAACCGCTCACCTTCAACCCCCGGGGGTCACGGTCGGTGGAACCGCTCACCCTCAACCCCCACGGGGGCACGGTGGGCGGAACGGCTCGGCTTCGACCACGAGTGGTTCCGTCGAGCGGGACCGCTCAGCTCCACCCCCCGGGGGGTCTCGGCGGACGGAACCGCTCGCCTTCGACCCCCTGGGGATCGCTCGGATCGGCCTACTCGCCCAGGGCCTCTGCCTGCTTCGGCTCGGGTTCCTCCCCCAGTGGTTCCGGTGAGCGGAGCCGCTCGGCTTCGACCACGAGTGGCCCTGGAGCGGGAGCGCTTCGGTTCGGGGTTCAGGGGGCGACCGCGGCGAGGGGCAGACCGGTCTCCTCGGGTAGGCCGAGGGCGAGGTTGGTGCTCTGCACGGCGCCGCCGGCGGTGCCCTTGGTGAGGTTGTCCAGGGCGGCGACGACGACCATGCGTCCGGCGTCGGCGTCCACGGTGACCTGGAGGAGGGTGGTGTTGGCGGCCAGCGTCATGGCGGTGCTGGGCCAGGTGCCCTCGGGCAGCAGGTGGGTGAAGGGCTCGTCGGCGTAGGCGGTCTCGTAGGCGGCGCGCACCTGGGCGGCGGTGACGCCGGGCCGGAGGGGGGCGGTGCAGGTGGCGAGGATGCCGCGCGGCAGGGGCGCCAGGACGGGGGTGAAGGACAGCTTGACCGGCTCGCCCGTGACGGAGGTGAGGTTCTGCACGATCTCGGGGTTGTGCCGGTGGGTGCCGCCGACGCCGTAGGGGCTGAGCGCGCCCATGATCTCGCTGCCGATGAGGTTGGGCTTGGGCGCCTTGCCCGCGCCGGAGGTTCCGGTGACGGCGACGACGGTCAGGTCGGGTTCGACGAGCTGCTCGGCCAGGCCGGGGAAGAGCGCCAGGGTGGCGACGGTGACGTGGCAGCCGGGGACGGCGACGCGCCGGGCCCTGGCGAGCCGGTCGCGCTGCCCGGGGAGTTCGGGCAGGCCGTAGGGCCAGGTCCCGGCGTGGGGTGTGCCGTAGAACCGTTCCCAGGCGGAGGCGTCGTTGAGCCGGAAGTCGGCTCCGCAGTCCACGACGAGGACGTCGTCGCCGAGCTGCTGGGCGATGTCGGCGGACTGCCCGTGCGGGAGGGCGAGGTAGACGACGTCGTGGCCGCGCAGTTCCTCGACGGTGGTGGGGGCCAGGACGCGGTCGGCCAGCGGCAGCAGGTGCGGCTGGTGCTGGATCAGCGGTGTGCCCGCGTTGCTTCCGGCGGTGAGGGCGCCGATCTCGATCTCGGGGTGGCCGAGCAGCAGGCGGAGCAGCTCGCCTCCCGCGTAGCCGCTGGCTCCGGCGATCGCCGCGCTGTAACCCATGGTGCCGCTCCCCCTCCTGAATCCTGACTGGACTATCATGCATGCCTCTGCAAGTTTATGCAACCAGGATCGTGCGCACCCCGCCGGAGCGGGGTGGCGGGGGCGGTACGGTCAGCGGCCCGCGATGCGCGTGGCCAGACCGGCGAAGCGGGAGGTGCGGACCTTGTCCTCGGGCGTCCTGGACTCGCGGCGGTCGGCGGTGCGGTAGAGGCCGTAGATCATCTGGGTGCCCACCCAGCGCAGGGGTTCGGGCTCCCAGCCGCGGACCTGGTGGCCCACCCAGGGCAGGCGGGTCAGGTCGGTCTCACGGCCCAGCACCAGGTCGCGCAGGGTGCGTCCGGCCAGGTTGCTGGTGGCCACACCGCTGCCGACGTAGCCGCCGGCCCAGCCCACACCGGACGCGGGGTCCAGGTGCACGCTGGGGCACCAGTCGCGGGGCACCCCGAGCACGCCGGACCAGGCGTGCTCGACCGGGACCTCCGAGACGTCGGGGAACAGCCGGACAAGGGCCTGCCACAGCTCCACGATCGCCTGGGGCTGGGTGGCGCCGTCGTCCTGGGCCGACCCGAAGCGGTAGGGCACACCGCGCCCGCCGATGGCGATACGCCCGTCGGCCGTGCGCTGGGCGTAGACGTAGGAGTGCGCGGAGTCGCCCAGGAGCTCGCGGCCCTCCCAGCCGATCTTCTCCCAGAGCTCGTCGGGCAGCGGCTCGGTGGCGATCATGGAGGAGTTCATCGGCAGCCACTCGCGCTTGTGGCCGCGCAGGGTCGAGGTGAAGCCCTCGGTCGCGCGGATCACGTGCTCGGCGCGCACGGTGCCGTGGTCGGTGACGACCGCGGGAGGGGAGGTGCCCTCGCGGGGCCGGATCTCCTCGACCGCGGTGCCCTCGAACAGGTCCACTCCGAGCCCCTCCACGACCCGGGCCAGGCCCGTGACGAGCTTGGCGGGGTGCACCCGCGCGGCGTGCGGGGAGTAGGCGGCGGCCACCGCACCGGCGACCGACAGACGGGGTTCGTGGTCGGGCTCCAGCAGGTGGACGTCGTCGGGCCAGTAGCCCCACTCCTGCAGGTACTCGATCTCCTCGGCCAGGCGGGCGCGCTGGGCCGCGTTGGTGGCCACCAGGCGCATGCCGCCCCGCACGATGTCGGCGTCGATGCCCTCGTCCCTGGCGACGGTGGCGACCTCGTCCACGGTGTGCATCATCGCGCGCTGCAGGGCGATCATCGACGACTTGCCGTGTGACTGGGCGTAGCGCTCGCGCGAGCCCGCGAACTCGGCCGAGAGCCACCCTCCGTTACGGCCGGAGGCGCCGAAACCGGCGAACTCACGTTCGATGACGGCGATCCGCAGGTCGGGCTGGGCCTTCTTGAGGTAGTAGGCGGTCCACAGGCCCGAATACCCAGCTCCGACGACGCACACGTCGTACTCGGCATCGCCCGGAAGGGGGTTGCGGCGCTCGGGCAGACCGATGTCGCGGAACCAGAAGGAGACACCGCCGTTGGCGAAGCGCGTCGATCGGGGAATCGGCCTCAGCTGCGCGGCAGTGGTGAACAGTCTCATCATTCCCCCCGGAACGTCGTGCCCCCGCGGTCCGCCCCGCGTGGGACGCGCGAACTCCCGCCAACCTACACGGGAACGGCGGCCCGTGTGGCCCTGTCCACGCTTTCGGACGGGGTCCGCCCGGAGGAAAGAGGCAATTCGGCTACGGAGTGTCGTCGTTCGCGGCCGGGCTCAGTCGCAGGCGCTGTCACGCAGCGTACGGGCGATGGCGGCGAGCCGCCGGACACCGTCGACGCCGAGCGGCCCCTGGACGTGCTCGCGCAGCCGGTCGACGTGGTTGGCGCGCACCTCGCGGATGAAGGCCAGGCCCGGCTCGGTCAGGACCGCGTAGACCACGCGGCGGTCCTCGGAGCAGTTGGCCCGCTCCAGGTAACCCTCGCGTTCGAGGCGGTCGGCGAGCTTGGTGAACCCGCCGGTGCTCAGGCTGACCTCGCGGGCCAGCCGGCTCATGGGCAGCCGGTGCCCGGGTGTGCGCTGGAGTCGGATGAGGACCTCGAACCACGGGCCCGCCATGTCCCTGCCGTCGGGCGTGATCCCGCCGAGCAGCTTGGGCTGGAGCGCGCTCATCGCCTCGTGGACCAGCCCCCAGGCGGTGATGAGGTCGTCGTCGCTGATCTGCCCCGCGTCCGCCCTCGGCTCGTTCTGCTGCGTCGTCATGGCCGCCCCCGTCGCCCGTGGGATACCTCCCGGCACCTCACCCATCCGAAGAATCTTCCCAGCAAATATTACTCGATGGCTGGGAAGCGGGACCACAGACGAACGTCACACCCGGCGCGCGGAAGCGGGCCGGGTCCTCGGCGGAGTGGAACGGTGTCTCTTCCTCGGGTCGGGTCCGGCCGCGCCCCCGGCATGGCCGGTCCCGACCCGATCTCAGTACCTGACGGCGGTCGCTCCGTGGCGGGCGGCGACGGCGTCCAGCGCCCCCGCGAGCGTGGAGACCAGGTGGTCGATCTGTTCCCAGGTGATGATCAGCGGCGGCGAGACCAGCAGCGCCCGGGGCACGGGACGCAGGATGACGCCGCGGGCGCGCGCCTCGGCGAACACCTCCGCCGTGGTGATCCCCAGGTCGTCCAGCGCCTCGCCGGTGAGCTCCACGGCTCCCATGACGCCCATGCCGGAGCGGACCTCGGCCACCAGCGGGTGGTCCGACAGTGTCCGCAGGGCCGCGTCCAGGTGGCGCTCGACCTCCAGCGACACCGTGAACAGGTCCTCGCGTTCCAGGATGTCCAGGTTGGCCATCGCCGCGGCGCAGCCCGCCGGGTGCCCGGCGTAGGTCGTCCCGTGCATGAACGGGTTGCCCGCCTCGTTCCAGAACGGGTCGGCCACCCGACCGCTGACCACGACCCCGCCCAGCGGCAGGTACCCGCTGGAGACGCCCTTGGCGAAGACGATCATGTCCGGGCTGACACCGAAGCGCTCGATGCCGAACCAGTTGCCCATCCGCGCGAAGCCGCAGATCACGCTGTCGACGACGAAGAGCACTCCGTACTTGTCACAGATCCGGGCGACCTCGGTGAAGTAGCCGTCCTCGGGAAGGAACACTCCTCCGGCCCCGATCACCGGCTCGGCGAAGAACGCCGCGACCTTGTCGGGCCCGACCCGCAGGATCTCGGCCTCCAGGGCCGCCGCGGAGTCGTGCGCGACCACGGAGGTGTCCTCGATGAGGCGCCCGAAACCGGTCCGGAACCGCTCCATGCCGATGATGCTCGTACCGAAGCCGTTCAGTCCGTGGTAGCCGCCCGTACGGCTGATCAGGTGTGTGCGCTCGGGACGGCCCAGCACCGCCCAGTACCGCCGCGCCAGCTTGGCCGCGGTGTCGATGGACTCCCCTCCCCCGCAGGTGAGGATCACCCGGGGGTCGACGACCGGGGCGTGCGAGGCCAACCGCTCGCTCAGGTCCCGGGCCGGGGCGTTGGAGAAGTCCCCGTAGACGGTGTAGGCGTCCAGGGTGGTCATCTGGCGGTGGACCGCGTCCGCGATCTCCCGGCGCCCGTGTCCGACGTTGCAGTACCAGAGGCTGGCCGTGCCGTCGAGATAGCGGTCACCGGACTCGTCCCACAGCCATACGCCCTCGCCCCTGGCGACGACGAACTCCGGGCCGCGGGCCACGGCGTTCATATCGCAGAATGTGTGCCAGAGGCGGTTGGGCTCCCGGGGGCTCCTGGGAGCGAGCGCGGACGAGACAACCGTTTCGGTCATATGGCGACCTCCGAGCCGTGTCTTGCGCATGAGCGCAGCGGAAAACTCAGGTTGACTGCCTATGCACCGGGCGCCCAGTCCTCAGCAGGTGATTGCAGGCTAAGCTCACGACCGCCCCCTCAGCAAGAGTCAAAACGATCCTTCATGCCCCGAAACCCAAACTTCATGCCGACTACCCTCGGTGAAGCGCCGCAAAACCCCGCCTACGCAGCGAAAACGCCGTCAAAATTAGGTGAGGAACAGCGGTCAGAGATCGGACCTTTGACCTCTGTGCGGGGGTCGCGGGGCCGCCCGTAGCACGTTCTTCACACATGGCGGCGGGGCCGGTCCCCCGCCTGGGAGAACGGCCCCGCCGCGCCATCCCTGTGCCTGCCTCGGGCCTCCGCTCGTACCCCGCTTCGGCCCGGACTCGTTCCGGCCTCAGCCGCGCAGGGCCGCGCCCGTGCGCTCGGCCGCCCGCGCGACGGCCGCGTCGCGCGCCGCGCCCGCCTCCTCGGCGGTCAGCGTCCGGTCCCCGGCCCGGAACCGCAGGGTGAAGGCGGCCGACTTGCGGCCCTCCCCGACCTGCTCGCCGGTGTAGACGTCGAACAGCCGCACGCTCTCCAACAGCTCGCCCGCCCCCTCGGCCAGCGCGTCGCCGACGGCGCCGACCGGCACCGACTCGTCCACGACCAGGGCCACGTCCTGGGTGGCCACCGGGTACGTCGACACCGTGGGCGCGGTGTCGGCGCCCCGGGCGCGCTCGATCCGGTCGAGCTCGACCTCCATGGCGCAGGTCCGCTCCGGCAGTCCGAACGCCTTGACCGTGCGCGGGTGCAGCTCGCCCGCGTGCCCGACGAGCAGGCGCTCGCCGTCCACGCGCACGTACAGCGCGGCGCACCGGCCCGGGTGCCAGGGCGCGTGCCGGTCGGCCTCGACCTCCAGCTCGACCCCGGCGGTCCGGGCGATGTCACGGGCGGCCTGGATCGCGTCGGCCCAGGTGGCCGGGCGGCCCGGACCCCACCAGCCCGCGCGCTCGGCGTTGCCGGCCAGCACGGCGCCCACGCGCCGCGGCTGGTCGGGCACGGCGGCGTCGATCTGGCGGAGCTCCTCGGCGCTGGGCCCGCGGTCGACGGGCAGCAGCGGGGCGCGGGTGGCGCCCGGCCTGGGCCGGTAGACCAGCCCCATCTCGAACAGGGCGACGTCGGTGAACCCGCGGCCCACGTTGCGGGCCAGGGCCTTGAACAGGCCCGGCAGCAGCGTGGTGCGCAGCAGAGGCTCCTGCTCGTTGAGCGGGTTGGCCAGGCGCAGGCTCACGCGGCGCGCGTCGTCGTCCTCCAGCTGGAGGCCGTCGAGGTCGGACTCGCCCACGAACGGGTAGCTGAGCACCTCGTTGTACCCGGTGTCGGCCAGGACCCGGCCGAGCGTGCGGCGCAACCGCTGGCCCGGGGTCAGGCCGCGCCCGGCGGGGGCCCGCGGCGGGACGGAGGGGATGTTCTCGTAGCCCTCGAACCGGATGACCTCCTCGGCGAGGTCGTTGGGGTCGGTGAGGTCGGGCCGCCAGGTGGGCGGGGTGACCGCCAGGTCCTCGCCCCGGTCCTCCACGGCGCAGCCGATCCGCTCCAGCCAGGTGCGCGTCGTGCCCTCGGGGTAGTCCACGCCCGCCACGTCGCCCGGGTGGGAGGCGCGCAGGACGATGGGCCCGCGGGCGGCGGACTCGTCGACGTGGGTGTAGGCGTCCTCCACGCGCGCCCCGCCCAGCTCGGCGAGCAGTTCGACGGCCCGGGTGGCGGCGGCCAGCTGCACGGCGGAGTCGATGCCGCGCTCGAAGCGGCGGGAGGCCTCCGAGGACAGCTGGTGGCGGCGCGAGGCGCGGGCGATGTGCATGGGCTCGAAGTGCGCGGCCTCGATCAGGACCCGGGTGGAGGTCAGGCCGATCTCGGTGTTCAGGCCGCCCATGACCCCGGCGATCGCCTGGGCGCCGGAGTCGTCGGCGATGACGATGTCGTCGGCGTCCAGGACGCGCTGGACGTGGTCGAGGGTCTCCAGCTTCTCGCCGGAGGCGGCCCTGCGCACCTGGACGGCGCCGTCGAGGCGGTCCCGGTCCCAGGCGTGCAGCGGCTGGCCGAGTTCGAGCATCACGTAGTTGGTGACGTCGACGGCCAGGGAGACCGGGCGCACGCCGCTCTGGTGCAGGCGGCGCTTCATCCACAGCGGGGAGGGCAGGTCCGGGTCGAACCCGGTGGCCCCCCGCAGCACGAGCCGGTCGCACAGCGCGGGGTCGGCGATCCGCCCGGGGTGGCCCTCGCCGGTGGGCGCGGCGACGGCGACCTCGGCGGGGTCGCGGAACGCCGCCCCGTACAGGGCTGCGGTGTCCCGGGCCACGCCCCGCATCGACAGCGCGTACCCGCGGTCGGGCGTGACGGCGATGTCCAGCACGTCCTCGCGCAGGCCCAGCGGGCCGATGGCGTCGTCGCCGACCGCTCCGAAGCCCTCGGGCAGGACCACGATGCCCGTGTGGTCCTCCCACAGGCCCAGCTCGGTGGCGGAGCAGATCATGCCCGCCGACATGCGGCCGTAGGTCTTGCGGGCGCCGATGCTGAAACCGCCCGGGAGCACGCCGCCGGGCAGGACGACGACGACCAGGTCGCCCTCGGAGAAGTTGCGGGCGCCGCAGACGATCTCCTGGGGCTCACCGGTGCCGTTGGCCCGTCCGACGTCCACCTTGCAGTGGCGGATGGGCTTCTTGAAGCCTTCGAGCTCCTCGATCTCCAGCACGCGGCCGACGACGAGGGGGCCGGTCAGGTCGGTGCCGAGCTCGTCGACGGTCTCGACCTCCAGGCCGGCCAGGGTCAGCTTGGCGGCCAGGTCGCGGGCGGTGACGTCGGCCGGAAGGTCGACGTACTCCCGCAGCCAGCTCAGGGGGACGCGCATCAGTTCTCACTCCCGAACGCCGAGGTGAAGCGGATGTCGCCCTCGACCATGTCGTGCATGTCGCGCACGCCGTGCGCGAACATGAGTGTCCGTTCGATTCCCAGGCCGAAGGCCCACCCGCTGTACACCTCGGGGTCGACCCCCGCGGCGGTGAGCACGCGCGGGTTGACCACGCCGCAGCCGCCGATCTCGATCCAGCCCTCACTGGAGCAGGTGCGGCAGGGCGCGTCGGGGTCGCCCACGGACGCGCCACGGCACACGAAGCACTCCATGTCCACCTCGGCGGACGGCTCGGTGAAGGGGAAGTAGGAGGCGCGGAAGCGGGTGCGCAGGCCCTCGCCGAACATGCCCCCGACGAAGGCGTCGATGGCCCCCCGCAGGTGCGCGAGCGTGATGCCCTTGTCGACGACCAGCCCTTCGAGCTGGTGGAAGACGGGGCTGTGCGTGGCGTCCAGCTCGTCGGTGCGGAAGGTCTTGCCCGGCGCGACCACGTAGACGGGCAGCTCGCGGGTGAGCAGCGAGCGCACCTGGACCGGCGAGGTGTGCGTGCGCATGACCAGGCCGGTCTCGCCGCCGTCGGGGCTCTCCACGAAGAACGTGTCCTGCATGGTGCGGGCCGGGTGGTCGGGCAGGAAGTTGAGGGCGTCGAAGTTGAACCACTCCGCCTCGATCTCCGGGCCCTCGGAGACCTCGAAGCCCATGCCGACGAAGATGTCGGCCATCCGCTCGGCCACGGTCGTCAGCGGGTGGCGCGCGCCGCGCGGCGCCCGGTCCCAGGGCAGGGTGACGTCGACCCGCTCCTCCACCAGGACGCGCTCGTCGCGTTCGGCCTCCAGGACGGCCTGACGGGCCTTGAGGGCCTGGCCGACGTCGCGGCGGGCCCCGCCCACGCGCTTGCCCGCGTCGGCCTTGGCGGCCGGCGGCAGGGCGCCGATCTCCCGGTTGGCCAGGGCCAGCGGGGACCGGTCGGAGGCGTGCGCGAGCCGGACCTCCTTGAGCTCGGCGAGGTCGGCCGCGGCCTCGATGGCGGCCAGGGCCTCCTCGCGCATACGGGCGACCTCGTCGGGGTGGAGGGGGGTCACCTCGACCGGATCGAAGGAATTGTTCGGTGCAGACATGGTTGGTTGCCTCGCCGCCGCACCCCGCGGGGGTGGACGGCAGTCACGGTCCGCGCGGGGCGGACGAAGCCGACAGGACAAGCACAGGCGGGTTGCGGGCGTGCCCGGCACCGGCCGGGGCACGACGCGGGAGCCCACCGGGGCCGAAGGGGTCTGAGGGACTCAGACGAACTCGGGTGTCCCGGCGGGCATGGTAAATCGGAACTCGGCGCCGCCGCTGGGGGCGCGTCCGACGGTGATCGTACCGCCGTGGGCCTCGACGAGGCCCTTGACGATGAACAGGCCGAGGCCGGTCCCGCTCCGGCGCTTGCTGCGCCAGAACTGGCGGAAGACGCGCGGAATGGTCTCAGGTGCAATGCCCTGGCCCTCGTCGCGCACCGACACCGCTGCTCCTCCTTCACACGGCTCGATCACGATACTGACAGTACCAGCGCCGTGCCGCACACCGTTTTCCACCAGGTTGAGCAGGATCTGCTCGATCTTGTCGGCGTCCAGCCACAGCCGAGGCAGCTCGCCGCGGGTCTCGACGCGGAAGCGCTCCTCCGGCTCGCCGGCGGCGACCCGCCCGGCCACGACCCGGCGCACGGCCTCGGCGAGGTCGACGACCTGGCGGCGCACCTCCAGGCGGCCCGACTCGATCCGGGAGACGTCGAGGAGGTCGTGGATGAGGCGGGTGACGCGGTCGGCGTCGGCGTTGACCGTCTCCAGCATGAACAGCTTCTGCTTGTCGGTGAGCCGTTCCCACTTGGCGAGCAGGGTGGAGGTGAAGCCCTTGACGCTGGTCAGGGGCGAGCGCAGTTCGTGGGCGACCTCCGAGACCAGGTCGGCGCGGCTGCGTTCGGCCCGGGCCGCGGCGTCGCGCAGGGTGACGACCAGGCGGACGAGTTCGCCGCCGGGCCGGGCCCGCACGTAGCGGGTGGCCACCAGGATCTCGCGCTCGTCGGGCAGGAAGAGCGAGCGCTCGGACTGGCGGACGCGGTCGCGGGCGCCGCCGTAGGGGTCGGTCGCCTCCCACCAGTCGTGCCCGTCGAGGCCGACCAGGGGTAGCGCGGTGCGGAAGTCGCGGCCGAGCGCGGCCTCGGCGGGAACACCGGTCAGGTGGGCCGCCACCGCGTTGAACAGCACGACCCGGCCGCGCGCGTCGGCGACCAGGACGCCGTCCGGGAGGTCGTCGGCGTGCAGGGGGCCGCCGCCGAGGTGGCCCGAGGCGCCCTCGACGTCCCACAGCGCGGCCGACGGCGGGTCGGCCGCCGCCCGCACGGGCGCCGTCGGCGGTGACGGGAGGAGGAGGCCCTTTCCGTCGGCGGAACCGGGTACGGCGGGACCGTGCCCGGATTCGGGTTCGTCCGAGGAGTGCGCCGTCCCCCCGCCCGAGTCACCCTCCGGGTGATCCGCCTGTCGGCCGCCGCCCACGCCTCTCCCCGCTCCCCTTGAAGGTCCACGACCACAGGCTCCTGGGCCGCGGACCGCTGACCGATCACATCCACCACACGCCCGTGGACGCCACCGCAGGTGGTCTACCCTGCACTCCCACCTGGTACGCCTTGCGGCCCGGGTCGGGACCGTCCGGCAGGGGACGAGCGTATAGGCACTCCGCGCGCGCACGGCAACCCGAAGGCAGGGAAGGCCGCCTGTCGGGGTCCGCCCGCTCCCACGTGCTGCCCAGCCTGCCCGGTCCGCGCGGACCGACGCAGCCCCGTACCCGTGACACGGGTCGGCGCGCGCCGACGGACCCGTGCCCCGCATGGGTGACCCGGGACGTCGCCGAGCCTATCGGTCCGGGGCGGTGGAGCCCCGGTGTTCCGGACATTTGCGTCCGCGACTCGTGGTCGGTGTCGCGGGCCGCGCGGGGTGGGGCGGCCCGGTCCGGTCCCGCTCAGGCGCTGCGCTGCTGCCGAGCGGTCGTGTACAGGCACACCGCCGCGGCGGTGGCCAGATTCAGGCTTTCGGCCCCGCCGTAGATCGGCACGCTGACCGCGCCGTCGGTCTGGCGGACGACGTCCTCGGGCAGTCCCCAGGCCTCGTTGCCGAAGACCCAGCCCACGGGGCCGTCCAGGTCGCCGCTGTCGGCGACCTGGTGCAGGTCCTGGGGTCCGCCGCCGTCCGCTGCCCACACCCGCGCGCCGCGGCCGCGCAGGAACTCCACGGCGGTGCCGACCGGTACCCCCACCACGACGGGCAGGTGGAACAGGCTGCCGGCGGAGGCGCGCACGCACTTGCCGTTGTAGGGGTCGACGGAGGCGTCGGTGAAGATCACCACGTCGGCGCCCGCGGCGTCGGCGGTCCGCAGGACGGTTCCGGCGTTGCCGGGGTCGCGCACGTGGGAGAGCACGACCGCCATGCGCACGTCGCCGACCTGGTCGAGGGGGACGTCGACGAACTCGCAGACCGCGATGATCCCCTGCGGGGTGACGGTCTGGGCCAGCTCGGACATGACGTCGAGGCTGACGCGGTGGGTGGGAACGCCCGCGGCGCGGGCGACGTCCACCAGGTCCAGATGGCGCTGGGCGGCCTCCGCCGTGGCGAAGACCTCCACGACGCCGAGGGCGGCCCCACCGTAGGGGGACCGCCCGTCGCGGCCGCCGTCGACGGCGGCCAGAGCCTCCCGCACCGCCTGCGGCCCCTCCGCGAGGAAGCGCCGCTCACGTTGGCGGAAGGTGCGCTTGGCGAGCCGCCGAACCCCCTTGATCCTGGGTGAACGGATACTCGTGAACTCGTGGCTCGCCATCGCTACTCGCTGTTGTCTCTGCCTCGGTCGGCCTGGGTCGTGTTCTTCGCGGCGTTCCGGCCTCGCGGCCGAAAGCCTCAGAGAACACTCCCTAGGCGGCGGCCGGGGTGGCCGGGAGGGCCTTCTTGGCCTGCTCGACCAGGGCCGCGAAGGCGGCCTCGTCGTTCACGGCCAGCTCGGCCAGCATGCGGCGGTCGACCTCGATGCCGGCCAGCTTCAGGCCCTGCATGAGGCGGTTGTAGGTCAGGCCGTTGGCGCGGGAGGCCGCGTTGATGCGCTGGATCCACAGACGACGGAACTGCCCCTTGCGGTCCTTGCGGTCCCGGTAGGAGTAGGTCATCGAGTGGAGCATCTGCTCCTTGGCCTTGCGGTACAGGCGCGAGCGCTGCCCGCGGTATCCGCTGGCCCGGTCGAGAACGACCTTGCGCTTCTTCTTGGCGTTGAGAGCCCGCTTCACGCGTGCCACAGTGACTCCCTCGTAGTCTCAAATCCGGCGCGCACGGCGCGCCGACCGGTCCGGCCGGGACTGGTCCAGGCGGCCCGTGTTCGCTTCAGGTGGGTGCCCTCCGGGTGCCGTCTGTGCACCGACGCGCGGTCGGTCGCACGGGCACGCCCGGGAGGAGGGAAGTTCCGGGTGCTACCTGCCCAGGAGCTTCTTGATGTTCTTGGTGTCCGCGGGAGCCAGCTCGGCCTCGTTGCCCAGCTTGCGCTTGCGCTTGGAGGTCTTGTGCTCAAGGATGTGGTTCTTGTTGGCACGGCGGCGCATGATCTTGCCGGAACCGGTGACCTTGAAACGGTCCTTGGCTCCGCTGTGGGACTTGTTCTTCGGCATGTCGCCGTCGTCTCCTACTCCGTCGGCGCGTCATCCGCTCAGGGCGGCTGACGCTGTTCTTCCCCTGCTATGGCGGGGCCCCGCGCGCCGAATCCGACGCATCCGGGCCGATCGCGCACAGCCCACCCCACCACCCGGTTCCGCTTTCGCGGCGGTCCGGGCGGTGGGGGACTTCCCCGGGCGCCGTTACGCCTGTTCGCGCTGCTCGCGGCGGGTCTTGTCGCCCGCCGCGGCACGGGCCTCGGCCTTGTGCTCGGACCGCCGCTTGTGCGGGCCGATCACCATGACCATGTTGCGGCCGTCCTGCTTGGGCTGGGACTCGACGGTGCCGAGGTCCTGGACGTCCTCGGCCAGTCGCGCCAGCAGTCGGCGGCCCAGCTCGGGGCGGGACTGCTCGCGACCGCGGAACATGATCGTCACCTTGACCTTGTCCCCGCTCTTGAGGAACCGTACGACGTGACCCTTCTTGGTCTCGTAGTCGTGCGGATCGATCTTCGGGCGGAGCTTGATCTCCTTGATGATCGTGTTCGACTGGTTCTTGCGCGACTCGCGGGCCTTGACCGCGGACTCGTACTTGAACTTGCCGTAGTCCATCAGCTTGGCGACCGGCGGGCGCGCGGTCGGGGCGACCTCGACGAGGTCGAGGTCGGACTCCTGGGCCAGACGCAGGGCGTCCTGCACGGAGACGATTCCGACCTGCTCACCGTTGGGTCCGACGAGACGGACCTCGGGCACCCGGATGCGGTCATTGATGCGGGGCTCGGCGCTGATGAGACCCCTCCCTAGCTTTCTCGATTACCTGGGACCGACCGTCCGCCAGGCGGTGGACGGTCTGTTAGGCCCGTTCGCTCGTGCTCCGTCGAACTCCGGGGCCGCGTCGGGGTCAGCGCAAAACGAAAACCCCGCCAGCATGTGCAAGCGGGGTGATCCAGCCGATTGTTCCCGATGACGGACATCACGCGCACCAGACGCCCCACAGGGCGCCGGGTGAACTGAGCGCGACGCGCTCGATCACCGGACCGGGACCTACACGGGCAGGACCCGGCAGGTGGGAGGATCATCTCCGCTTGCGGTACGGCGTGCGAACACGCCGGACCAAGTCGTTTCAATACGAATATACCAGGAGTCGGGAGCGCCCGGACCGTTCAGGCGGCGGCCCGGCGACGCTCCAGCTCGGCCTCGCCCGCGGCGCGCATCGCGGCCACGGGGACGTCCTCGACACCGGTCATCAGGCGCACCTGGGCCACGGCCTGGTGCAGGAGCATCGGGAAACCGCCCACCACGCGGCCGCCCCGCGCGGCGACGGCCTCCGCCGCCCGGGTCGGCCAGGGCGCGTACACCACGTCGAACAGGTCGGCGCGCGAGGCCGCCAGGTGCTCGGCGTAGCGGTCGGCCGCGCCCGAGGGCAGCGACGAGACCACCAGGTCCACGTCCAGGCGGGCTCCGATGCCGGACAGCGGCGCGACCTCCAGCGGGTGGCCGAGCCGGCGCGCGGCGTCGGCGACCTCACCGGCCCGCCCGGTGTCCCTGGCCAGGACGGTGACCGGAGCACGCACGCCCAGCTCGCGCAGGGCGGCCAGCGCGGAGGCCGCCGTCGCGCCGGCCCCCAGCACCACCACGTCGCGGGGCGCGCCGACCCCCGCCTCGGTCAGGGCGGTGGCGATCCCGGTGACGTCGGTGTTGTGGGCCGACCAGCCCCGCCCCCGCGGCACCAGGGTGTTGGCGCCGCCGACCTGGCGGGCCAGCTCGGTGACCTCGTCGGCCAGGTCCAGGGCCCGCCGCTTGAGCGGCATGGTCAGCGACAGGCCGCGCCACTCGGGGCCGAGCCCGTCCAGGAAGGGCGCCAGGCCCTTCTCGTCGCACTCGACCAGCCCGTAGGACCAGTCGTCGAGCCCCATCGCGGCGTAGGCCGCGGTGTGCAGGACCGGTGAGAGCGAATGGGCCACCGGCGATCCCAGGACGGCCGCGCGTGCCAGAGTCATGCTTGTCCCGTGCTTCCTACCACTCGGCCTGGTTCTCCTCGACCATCTGGTTGTGCTCCTCCAGGGTCGTGGAGAAGCCCGTCTCGCCGTTCTCCGGGTCGATGAGCGCGAAGTAGAGGTAGTCCACGTCCGCGGGTTCCAGGGCCGCCTCGATGGCCTCCTGGCCGGGCGGCACGAAGGGCCCCTCGGGCAGGCCCAGCATGCCGTAGGTGCTGTAGCCCTGCGGATCGGCCTCGCAGGCGTCGCGCTGCTCGTCGTTGAGGAAGGTGCCGTGCTCCCCCAGGACGTAGAAGCAGGTGCTGTCCATCTGGAGCTCCATGCTGAGCGCCAGCCGGTTGTGCACGACGGCGGAGATGAGGGGCATGTCCTCCTCGTTGCCGGTCTCGGCCTGGATGATGGAGGCGATCGCCATGATCTCGTTGGGGTCGCGATCGATGGCGGCGGCGCGCTCCTCCAGTTCGATCTCCTCGGCGACCTGGTTGAAGTGCGACACCATGGTCCGCAGCACCACCCCGGCCTCGGTGCCCGCGTCGAACCGGTAGGTCTCGGGGAAGAGGTACCCCTCGGGACCCGCGGTCGCGTACTCCGGCAGGTTGAGGTCGTCGACGTCGGCGTAGGCCTCCTCGAAGTCGGCGACGGGGATGCCCAGGTCCTCGGAGAGCTGCTCGAAGATCTCCTCCGAGCGCAGCCCCTCGCGGACCGTGACCCGGCCGCCGAGCCGGTTGTCGGGGTCGAGCAGCGCGGCGACCGCGCTCTGCGCGCTCATGCCCTCGGCGAGGGAGTAGCTGCCGGGCACGAGCCCCTCGCCGGCCTCCTCCGGGGGTACGTCGTCCAGGGCGTTGGTGAACGCGCGCACGCTCGCCACGACCCCGGAGTCGGTCAGGGTCTCACCGACGGCGGTACCGCTGTCGCCCTGCTCGATGGTGACGACGACCTCGCCGCTGCCCTCGCCGTCGTAGTCGGCGGGGAAGACGTAGGTGCGCACGATCCCGTATCCGCCGCCCACGACGACGAGGACCAGCACGAGCACGAGCGCGATCATCATGCCCTTGCTGTTGCGCTTGCGGCGGGCCCGGCCCGATCCGCCCTTGCGCTGGCGGGCCTGCTTGGCGCGCCGCTTCATCTCGCGCTGCCGCCGGCTGTTGCCGTAGGCGGCGGCGATGTCGTCGAGCGCCGGCTCCTCGTACTCGACCTCGTCGTGCTCGTCCTCGTCGGCCTCCGCCTCCGGCTCGGGCACGTACTCCTCGCGCGGGTCCTCGACGTCGAACCCGTCCGAGGCGCGGCGGCCCCGGCCCCGCCTGCGACGGCGGAAGGGCTCGCCCTCGGCCCTGCCGCGCCTGCGGCGCGAGCGCCGGGCGACCGGCTCCTCGTCCTCGGCGGCCCCTGCTTCCTCGGCGGCGGCCTCGCTCGGGGCGAAGTCCTCGTCGGGCCCGTCGGCGGCCCGGCCGCGGCGGCCCGCGGGCTCCTCGGGCCGCTCGAAGAGACCGGAGTCGAAGGAACCGGAGTCGTGGGAACCCGGCTCGGAGGAAGGCGGCTCGAACGGGCCGGAGTGCTGCGCGGCCTCGGCTGGGAAGGCTCCCGCCTCGGCCGCGGGCTCCTGCGACCGACGGGCACGCCTGGCCCGGCGGCCGGTCGGCTCCTCGTCGCGGAAGGCCTCGACGGACGTCTCACCGGTCGCGTGGCCCTCGTCGGGCGCCTGCGCGCCGCGGCCACGGCGGCGGCCGCCACGGCCGCGGCGGGTCCGCCCCCGGGGCTCTTCGGCCTGCTCGAAGGAACCGGAGCCGTGGGAAGCCGACTCGTGGGGATCCGGTTCGAACGCCCCGGCTCCCTCCGGCGCGTCGGCCAGGAAGGCGCCCGCGTCGGCCGCGGGCTCCTCCGACCGGCGGGCGCGCTTGCGGCGGCCGAGACGTCCCCGGGGCTCCTCCTCCTGCGGTGGCGGCTCCGGGTCGCGGCCGCGCCGACGCCGGGGGCGGCGGTCCTCGGACTCGCTGATCACCGCGAAGGCGCCGGTGTCGGCCGACTGGTGCACACCGGGGAACGCGCCGGTGTCGAAGACGCTGTCGTCCTCGGGGACGTCGGAGAGGAAGCCGCCCTCGTCCGGCTCGGGGGCGCGCTTGGCACGCTTGCGGCGGGCACGGCGGCCGACGGGCTCGTCGGGTTCGACGAAGGCACCCGGGTCCGGGCCCGCGTCGGCGGGCGCGGGGGGTTCGCGGCGCGCGCGGCGCCCGCGCCGCGGCTGCTCCTCGGGTTCGACCGGCTGCTGCGGGGCCTGCGGGGTCTGTGCGGCGGGGGGTGCCTGCGGGGTGGAGGGTGTGGGCGATCCGAGCCCGGCGAGGGCCGCCAGCCCGTCCTGGTTCGGGTCCGTCGGCGCGGGCCGCCGGCCCTGGCGCGCGTCGGGGCCCGGGACGCCGGGCGGCTGCGCGCCGGGCGGAGCGGGCAGGGGTCCGGCGCCCCCGGCCGGAGGCTGGGGAGCGGGGCCGCCCTGGCGCTGGGCGGCCGAGCGCGCGGCGCGGCTGCCGCGCAGGGCCTCGGCGGCCCCGCCGCGGCGGGCCTGGTCGCTTTGGGGCGCGGCGCCGGTGCGGCGCGGCGGCTCGTCCTGGGGCTCGGCCGCGCGGTGGCGGCGCCCGGTGGGCGGCGGTCCGCCCAGCGGGTCGTGGTCGGAGTCCGGCCGCGGTGCGTACCGGGGGGTGCGGAACTCGCCGGTGGACGTGTCCGGCGGACCGCCGGCGGTGCCGCCGGTGTCGGGCGGGCCCGGACGCGCCCGGCGACCGCGCGACGGCGGCTGCGCGGCGAGCGGGTCGCTCAACGGGTCGTAGTCGTAGCCGCCCTCGCGGTCAGCCCGCCCACGGTAGGGATTATCGGGGTAATCATCCCTGTCGTTCATCGGAGTCTCCTTGGCTGGAGCGGACGATCTCGCCCGGGGGATGGCCTGTTGACCGTTCCTGGTCCAAGGCGCTCTGGAGGAGGACCGTGGCCGCGGCCTGGTCGATGACGGACCTGCGGGCCTTCCCGCCCTTGGCGCCCTTCCGGCCGAAGGAGGCGCCGGAGAGCAGCTGGCCCTGGGCGGTCACGGTGGTGAGGCGCTCGTCGACCAGTCGGACCGGGACGGGGTCCAGGAGCCTGGCGAGGGTGCGTGCGAACGCGCGGGCGGAGCGTGCCGCCGGTCCCTCCTCGCCGGACAGGGACGCGGGATGGCCGACGACGACTTCGCGTGCCTCCCGCTCCACGACCAGCCGGGCGATCCGATCGAGGTCGCCCCTGCCGCGCCGCACGGTCTCGACCGGGCTCGCCAGCGTACCGCTGGGGTCGCTCGCGGCGACCCCGATACGGGCGTTGCCTGGATCGATCGCCAGGCGCACACCGTGCCTCAAGAGGACGTCTCCCACGACCCGGGGACGGTACACGGGCGGGCTGTGCCGTCGAAGGCACGGCACCGCGGCTGGGAAATCCTCAACACGGTGGTCCTGTTCATCAGCTGGATCGCGGGCGCGGCCGCGCAGAGAGCCGGTGTGATCGGCTGTGACGCGCCACAGTATGCCCGATTCGATGACGGTGCGCAGCCTCGCCGGGCGTCGCCGTCGTTCATGTGCTCCGCAGGGCCGCTGATCGCCAGGCGCACGCGTGGCGACGGGGACCGGGTCGGGGCACGTACCGTCAGAGTGTAAGCCACCCGAGTGGGACGTTGGGGCATGCAAGGGCCCACCGCGCGCCCGCGGGGACGGCGTTCGGGGCCTAGGCCGGTGCCCGACGGGTTGGTCGTTCGAGGGGTGGTGCTCCCCGGGCGCGCCGACGGGGCTCGCCCGCTCGCGGGAGGGACGGGAGAGACCGCCCAGGTCGCACCGGGTGGCGTCACGCAGGGCGCACCGCCCGCCACGCTCGCGCGAGCCCGGTGGGTCGCGACCGCGGGACGGGCGTGCGCACCAGGCTCGGATTCGGGAATGTCGATGTCCTCCCCCGGACACCGGCCGGCCGCGGACACCGGCCCGGGCACGGGAACCGGCCGGCCGGGGTTCCATGGAGGCCCGGGCGGACGGACGGGGGCGGGACCGCGCGGTCCCGCCCCCGTCGTGCGTGTCGTGCGCCGTCGGCTAGACCGACGCCACGCGCGCCTCCACGGCGCGCAGGGCCTCGTCCACCTTGCCCGCGTCCTTGCCGCCGCCCTGGGCGATGTCCGGCTTGCCGCCGCCACCGCCGCCGAGCGCGCGGGCCGCGATACCGACCAGCTCGCCCGCCTTGATCCCGGCCCGCTGCGCGGCCTTGTTCACCGCGATGACCACGACCGGGCGGTCCTTGGGCACGGCGGTCATCGCCACGACGACCGGCTCCTCCTCGCCGAGGCGGCCGCGCACGTCCAGGACCAGGGTGCGCAGGTCGTCGGCGCCGGCGCCCTCGGGCGCGGACTCGGCCACCACCAGGGCGGAGCCGTGCCGACGCGCGCCGTCGGCGATCCGGCCCGCCGACTGGAGCACCTGGGCGGCGCGCATCCGCTCGATCTCCTTCTCCGCGGCGCGCAGCCGGGAGACCATGGTGTCGATGCGCTCGGGCAGCTCCTCGCGCGGCGTCTTGAGCTGCTCGGAGAGCTGTCCGACCAGTGCCGACTCCTTGGACAGGCGTTTGAAGGCGTCCACGCCCACCGCCGCCTCCACGCGGCGCACGCCCGAACCGATCGAGGACTCCCCCAGCAGCTTGACGATCCCCAGCCGGGAGGTGGAGCCCACGTGGGTGCCACCGCACAGCTCGACGGAGTAGTCGCTCATCTCGACCACGCGCACCCGGTCGCCGTACTTCTCGCCGAACATGGCCAGGGCGCCCATCTTGAGCGCCTCGTCCAGGCTCTTCTCCTCCGTCCGGACCGGGATGTCGCCGGCCAGCACGTGGTTGACCTCCTCCTCGACCTCGCCGAGGCGCTCGGCGCCCAGCGCGCTGTCAGCGGTGAAGTCGAAGCGCAGCTGGCCGGGGCGGTTCTCCGAACCGGCCTGGCCCGCCGTCGGGCCCAGCGCGTTGCGCAGCGCCGAGTGGATGAGGTGCGTCGCGGAGTGGGAGCGCTCGATCGCGCGGCGGCGGCCGGTGTCGATCGACGCGTGCACGGTGTCGTCGACGACGATCTCGCCCTCGCGCACGGTCCCCCGGTGCACGAACAGGCCGGGCAGCGGCTTCTGGACGTCCTCGACGTCCACCACGCCGCGACCGTCGACCGTCAGCGTGCCGGTGTCGGCCAGCTGGCCGCCGCTCTCGCCGTAGAACGGGGTGCGGTCCAGGACGATCTCGACCTTGTCGCCCGCGCGCGCGGCCGGTGCGGCGACGCCGCCGACGACCAGGCCCTTGACCCGCGACTCGGCGGCGGAGTCGGTGTAGCCGAGGAACTCCGTCCGTCCGGCGCCCTCCAGCAGGCGCGCGTACAGCGACACGTCCGCGTTGCCGAGCTTCTTGGCCTTGGCGTCGGCCTTGGCGGTGTCCTTCTGCCGCTGCATGAGCTCGCGGAACGACGCCTCGTCCACGGACAGGCCCTGCTCGGCCGCCATCTCCAGCGTGAGGTCGATGGGGAAGCCGTAGGTGTCGTGCAGCTGGAAGGCGTCCGAGCCGGAGAACTGTGTGCCGCCCGCCTGGCGGGTGCGCTCGGCCGCGCGGCCGAAGAGCGCCGTGCCCGCGCGCAGGGTGTCGGCGAAGTTCTTCTCCTCGTTGTCGATGACCCCGTGGATGACGTCGGCCTTGTCGAGCAGGTCGGGGTAGATGTCCTTCATCGCGTCGATGCTGACGTCGGTCAGCTCGTGCAGGAAGAGGGTGTCGCTCTCCCCCGAGAGCAGGCGCAGGTTGCGGATGGAGCGGCGCAGGATCCGGCGCAGGACGTAGCCGGCCTTCTCGTTGCCGGGCTTGACGCCGTCGCCGACGAGCATCACGGCGCTGCGCACGTGGTCGGCGACCACGCGCAGCATGACGTCGTGGTCGTGGTCGGCGCCGTAGCTGGTCCCGGTCAGCTCCGCGGCGCGGTGCAGGACGCGGCCGATGATGTCGGTCTCGTAGATGTTGTCGACGCCCTGCAGGACCGCCGCGAGGCGCTCCAGGCCCAGGCCGGTGTCGATGTTCTTCTTGGGCAGCTCGCCGAGGATGGGGAAGCCGCCCTTGTCGCCGCCCTCGCCCCGCTCGTACTGCATGAAGACGAGGTTCCAGATCTCGATGTAGCGGTTCTCGTCCGCCTCGGGGCCGCCCTCGGCGCCGTACTCGGGGCCGCGGTCGTAGAAGATCTCGGAGCAGGGGCCACAGGGTCCGGGCACGCCCATGGACCAGTAGTTCTCCTCCATGCCCATGCGCTGGATGCGCTCGGGGCGCACGCCGACCTCGTCGCGCCAGATCCGCGCGGCCTCGTCGTCGTCCAGGTAGACGGTGACCCACAGCTTCTCGGGGTCGATACCGAAGCCGCCGTCCTCGACGGGCGTGGTCACCAGCTCCCACGCCAGCGGGATCGCGCGCTCCTTGAAGTAGTCGCCGAAGGAGAAGTTGCCGAGCATCTGGAAGAAGGTCGCGTGCCGGGAGGTCTTGCCGACCTCCTCGATGTCCTTGGTGCGGATGCACTTCTGGACACTGGTGGCCGTGCTGTAGTCGGGCGTGCGCTGGCCCAGGAAGTAGGGCTTGAACGGGACCATGCCTGCGGGCACCAGCAGCAGCGTGGGGTCTTCGGCGATGAGGCTTGCCGAGGGCACCACGGTGTGTCCGTTCTTCTCGAAGAAACCGAGGAAGCGGCGCGCGATCTCTGCCGTCTCCATTGATGCCCTCCTGTGCTTGGCTGCGCCGCCCGGGGCGACGTGGGGGTCCCGCGGGCGGGACCGTCGTGTGGTGTGCTCGGTGGTGGCCCATCGTAGAGGGAGCCGCGACACCGGCGCGCGTGGTTTACGGCGGCCGCCTGGGACCCGCTCTGATGACGACAACGGCGGCGGCTGCGTTGTTCCAAGGCTATCGCCGCTGGCCACCGCGCGGGTCCCCGCCGGTTCCGGAGCACGCGGCCGCGGGCCCGGGCCGGTCGGGAGTGGCGGGGAGGGGGACCGGCCGCGGGTCTGCCGGATCCGTCGGTCCGGCCGGTGGTACGGGAGGCGGGGCCGGGGCGCGGCGGCGCGGCCGGGCGAACGGCCGTGACCGGCGGGGGAACACGCGGTCCGGCGGGCGGGCGACCGCCGGACCGCGGGCGTCGGCGGGTCAGTCGGCCATGTGCAGAGGTCCGCAGGCGGCCGGGTTGGTGGCCTCCATGGGCAGGTTCGGGTCGAGTTCGCTGGCGCCCAGGACGTCGCCGTAGGTTCCGTCGCCGTCGTAGTCGATGCCGTGGACGACGATCACGGCGTTGTCCGCGCGGATCGCGTCGGCCGCGGCCTGGCTGAGGTCGAACGTGCGGTCGTAGGAGATGGTGCCGCCGGGAGCCGTCGGGAAGCGGTCGACGGCCAGGCCGCTGCTCGCGCTGGTGTCCCCCTCAGTGGTGAGCGAGGTCTCCACGGCGCCGTAGGCGTCCAGGCCGTCGAGGGTGCTGAGGGCCCGCTTGCCGTTGTGCAGGCCCGCGTCGTAGTCGGTCGGGCACTCGCCCCGGCCGCCGATGTGGATGTGCTGGGCGTGCGGGTGGTCGGCGAGGATCTCGTCCACTTCGACGCGCACCCGCGCGGTGTCGCCGTCCAGCCAGACGGTGGTCGTTCCCGACGCCTGTGACTTGTTGACCGTCACCGGCGCGAGGTGCGCCGTGTACTTCTCGATCCCGTCGTAGCCGGACCAGTCGTCGGCCTGGGCAGTGCCCATCACCATCGGTACGGACGCCGCGGTGGCGGCGGCGAGACAGAGGAGTCGCTTCGTGAAGCTCATGGCACCTTCCAGAGACAAGGGACGTTACCAAGAGCGACATTAACACTACCCTGCGCAGTGGAACGGAGGATCGCCAGCCGACCCGCCACCCGAGTGCCAGGGCCGCGGACCCGTACGGGTTCAGCCCCCGGAGGGCAGCCGGCCCCGGTCCCCCGCCGTGTCCTCGGCGCCCAGCGCGCGTCGGCCCTCGCGGGGCGCGTAACGCCGCAGGAGCTCGGCCTCCTGGTCGCGGACCGCGTCGGCCAGGTCCTCGTTGAGTTCGCGCAGGGCGCCCCGGTACTCGCCGACCCGCCCCTCGACCCGGTCGGCGAGACCGCCCGGGCTCATGGCGCGCCGCGCGCGGTGGAACCGGTGCACCGCGTAGCCGCCCGCGGCGGCGCCGGCGGCGAGGTAGAGGAGTCGGCCGATCACCGGCGGGCCTCCTTGCGGCGGCGGCTGCGCACGAGCGCCAGGGTGCGGCGCTGGCCGAGGACGCGGCGGACGGCGTAGGAGAAGGAGGCCACCTTGACCAGCGGCCCGGTGACCACCGACCGCGTCAGCGCGGTCACCGTGGACACGTCCTCCGACGTGGCCTGCATGTTGGCGGTGATCTCCTCGACCCGTTCGAGCGAGGTGTTGGTGCGCTCCACCGTGGAGGCGACGTCCTCCAGCAGCGGAGGCGTGCGGTCGCCCAGGTCGGAGACGACCCTGGTCGCCGCGTTGATGAGCTTGATGAGTCTGACGAGCGCCACGCACAGGAACGTGGCCAGCACCGCCCAGACCACCGCGGCGACGAGCGCGGCGACGTCCACTCCGGTCAGCATGCGTGCTCCGAGGACAGATAGAGGGCTTCTGAGTCGGGACGGGTCCCCCGCCGTCTCGGTCCGGGGGCGCGTCCGGGGTCGGGGGGACCGGCGACTGCGCCGGGTCCGGCCTCCCGCGGGGGACCGGCGACGGGCGTCGAACAGCGCCCGGTCCGGTTTCGGCCGACCCTATCGCGTCCAGGGGCCGACCGGGCGGGCACGCCACGGTGTCCGCGGATCACATCCGTGTCGCGACCAGTGAACGAGTTGGCCGATGCGGGACACCCGTATCGACGTCGGACCGCCCCTCCAGGACAATCACTACAGAGCGGGATCTTCACTACGATGTCCGGACACTCCGCCGACACGCGGCCGCAGAAGCACCGACAGGACCCCCATGAGCCCACGTTCTCCCCGAGAGATCTCCGTACTGGTACCACCGGACCTGGCGCCCCTGTACCCGGACGACCCCGCACGGATCGGCCCGTACCTCGTCCTGGGCAGACTCGGCCAGGGGGCCACCGGCACGGTCTACGCGGCGGTGGACACCTCCTCCACCACCTCCGCCGACCGCCTCGTGGCCGTCAAGACGCTGCGCTCGCCCGAACTGGAGTCCCCCGACGTCTACCCGGCCCTGGCCGAACGCCTGCGCGCGCTGTCCACCGTCGACTCCCCCCGCGTGGTCACGCCGCTGGCCTTCGACAGTGACGCCAATCCGCCGTGGCAGGCCATGCCCTACCTGGCGGGGGAACGGCTCTCGCACTACGTCACCAAGCGCGGCGGCCTGGGCACCGGCAAGCTCATCGCTCTGGCGACCGGCCTGGCCGAAGGGCTCGCGGTCCTGCACGCGCGCGGCGTGGCGCACGGTTCGCTGCGCCCGAGCGAGGTCCTGCTGGAGTCGCACGGCCCGCACATCATGGAGTGCGCCGTCCCCGCCTCCGCCGAGCGGCTGCGCGGGTCGGGCGCCACCTGGCTCGCCCCCGAACGGTACCGGGGCGGCGTGGCCACGCCCGCCGCCGACGTCTTCGCCTGGGGCGCGGTCGTGGCCTTCGCCGGGACCGGGCGGCTGCCCTTCGGCACCGGCGAGCCCGACGAGATCGCCGAACGCGCTGCCCGGGGCGCCTTCAACCTCGACGGGCTGGCCAAGGGGCTGCGGCCCGTGGTCGCCCGCGCCCTGTCCCCCGACCCGGACGAGCGCCCCGGCCTGCGCGAGGTCACCGGCGCCGTCATCGCGGTCTGGCAGGCCGAGAACGGCGAGGAGGCCACCACGCCCGGCCGCGACGAACTGGCCCTGATCCTGGAGCGCGAGTGGCACGCGGTCGAGCCGCCCGCGCGGGTACCCGAGGTCATCCGGCTGGAGGGCCGCCTGTCCCGGCGCCGGCCCGCGCGCGTGCTGTTCCTGGCCGGGACCGCCGCCCTGGCGCTGGGCCTCATCGGTGTCGGGGTGTGGGGGGTCGCCCGGCTGCTCGACGACGAACCGGACGAGGAGCTGGTCTCGGAGGTCGCCGACGAGGAGGACGCGGTCGTGGTGGCGACCGACGAGGAGGAGGACCTGACGATGGTCGTCCGTATCGATCCGGCCGAGCAGGAGTCACCGGAGACCGGCCCCTGGGTCTACACGCCGGTGGTCCACCCCGTGGAGGAGAGCGGCGAGCCGATCACCGGCCAGGGCGTGCCCGGCCACGACGAGTGGGCGGGGCAGTGGGAGGAGGCGGGCGAGTCCGGCGAGGCGGTCATCGCTCCCGACGCCGAGGTGCTGTGCGCGAAGTTCTGCGCCGCCCCCGACCACGTGTTCGTCGACGCGGACGGACGCGGCACCTGGGAGCTGACCGGCCAGGACTTCATCGAGTACCTGTCCTGGGGCCCGGTGGTGATCGTGGAGGTCACCTTCGCCGAGCAGGAGGACGAGGGTCCGCGGGAGATCGTGTCGGTCGTGGAGCGCTTCACCACCTGAGGGCCGGGCGGCCGGGCGCTCACCGCGGCCCGGCCGCCACCCGCTGGAGCAGCTCCATCCGCTCGCGCAGTTCGTCCGCCAGGTCCGGGGCCGCGATCCGGTCGCGCTGCGCGCGGGTGCGGGCGCGGACCAGGAGGGTCAGCAGTGTCCCGGCCACGGTCCCGGTGAAGGTGACGGTGTTGACCAGCTCCTCCTCGTCCCGCGGGTACCCAGCGGGGTCCTCGAACACCTCCGTGGACACGATCCGCTCGCCGGGCACGATCTCCCGGAAGGTCCCGTGGAAGGCGATCTCGTCGCCGCCGACCTCCATCGCGTACCGCCACCGGCCGCCGACGCGCAGGTCGACGCG
The DNA here is from genome assembly GCF_001279585.1 of Nocardiopsis sp. NRRL B-16309. GTDB lineage: Bacteria > Actinomycetota > Actinomycetes > Streptosporangiales > Streptosporangiaceae > Nocardiopsis. The sequence continues at coordinate 49,899 of NZ_LGEC01000095.1, forward strand.
GACGTCGGTGGCCCGCCCCGCCGACCCGGCCCACCAGCGGCGCACCAGGTCGGGATCGGTCCAGGCGCGGTAGACCCGCTGCGGCGGGACGGCCAGCTCCGCGGTCACCAGGATCTGGTCGTCGCCGGGCAGGGTCATCGTCAGACGCGTGTCGGTCGCCACCGCGTTCACCCCCGTGCGCTGCCGGGCGGTCGCCCACGGGTGTACCTACCCCGCCGGCGGCCCTCCGACCTGGGGGCGTGGTCAGCGGCCGCCCCTGACCACGTCCCGGATGCGCTGGAGGACCTCGCCGAAGCGGCGCTCGGCCCCGTGCGCGGTGGGGCGGTAGTACTCGCGGTCGACGAGTTCGTCGGGCGCGTACTGCTGTGCCACGACGCCGCCGGGGAAGTCGTGCGCGTTCCGGTAGCCCTGGCCGTGGCCGAGCTCGGCGGCGCCCTTGTAGTGCCCGTCGCGCAGGTGGCCCGGCACCTGCCCGATCCGGCCGGCGCGCACGTCGGCGATGGCGGAGTCCACGGCGCTGATCACGGAGTTGGACTTGGGCGCCAGGCTGATGTGGATGACCGCCTGGGCCAGGTTGATGCGCGCCTCGGGCATGCCGATGAGCTGGACCGCCTGCGCGGCGGCGACGGCGGTCTGCAACGCGGTGGGGTCGGCCATCCCCACGTCCTCGCTGGCGTGCACCACGATCCGGCGGGCGATGAAGCGGGGGTCCTCCCCCGCCTCGAACATCCGGGCGAGGTAGTGCAGCGCCGCGTCGGGATCGCTGCCGCGCATGCTCTTGATGAACGCGCTGATGACGTCGTAGTGCTGGTCGCCGGAGCGGTCGTAGCGCACCGCGTGCCGGTCGACCGCCCGTTCGACGTGCTCGGCGGTGATGGTGGCGGGCTCGGCGCGGGCGGGGCGCGTACCCGAGGCGTCCGCCGGGGCCGGCCCCTCCTCGCCCCCGGCCTCCCCGTCCGGGGGCGGGAGGCGGGTGGGCCCCGAGACCAGCGCGGCGGCCTCCAGGTAGGTGAGGGAGCGCCGCCCGTCGCCTCCGGCGAGGCGCACGAGGTGGTCGGCGGCCTCCTCGGTGAGGGTGTAGCGCCCGTCCAGGCCGCGTTCGTCGGTCAGCGCGCGGGCGATGAGGGCGCGCACGTCGTCCTCGTCCAGGGACTCCAGCGTGAGCAGCAACGACCGGGACAGCAGCGGGCTGACCACGGAGAAGAACGGGTTCTCGGTGGTGGCGCCGATGAAGCTCACCCAGCGGTTCTCCACGGCGGGCAGCAGGGCGTCCTGCTGGGTCTTGTTGAAGCGGTGGACCTCGTCCACGAACAGCAGCGTGCGGGTCCCGTGCATCCCCATGCGCCGCCGTGCCTCGTCCACGACCGCGCGGACGTCCTTCACGCCCGCGTTGACCGCGGACAGCTCCACGAACCGGCGCTTGGTGACCCGGCTGACGACGGTGGCCAGGGTGGTCTTGCCCGTCCCGGGCGGCCCCCACAGGAACACGGACATGGGCGCGTCGTCCTCGACCAGGCGGCGCAGCGGGCTGCCGGTGCCCAGGAGGTGCCGTTGGCCCACGACCTCGTCCAGGGTGCGCGGGCGCATGCGGACGGCGAGGGGTTCCTGGCCCTTGGCGGCTTCGGATCCGGCATCGTCAAAGAGTGTTTCGGACACCCACCGAGACTAAGGGCTCTTCGGTGAGTACTCGCCCCGCAGATCGGCACCGGGGGGCGCCTGCTCGGGGACGCGTCCGACGGGTTCGGTCTTCCGGGTGATGAGCAGGGCGATGTCGTCGCCCCGCCCGGCGGGCGCCATCTCGGCGAGGACCTGCGCGGCGGCCTCGGGGTCGTCGGCGTGGGCGGCCAGGGCCTCGCCGACCTGCGCGAGCCCGTCCTGCATGGGGACCTCGGCGCTCTCGACGAGTCCGTCGGAGCACAGCAGCAGGGTGGTGCCGGGCTCCAGGACCCGCGTGGTGACGGTGTACTCGGTGTCCGGCAGCACGCCCAGGGGCGGGCCGGTCTCGGGTTCCCACAGGTCGTAGCGGCCCCTGGCGGCGAGCACGACCGGCGGCTGTCCGGCCCAGGCGGCCTGCATGACGCCGGTGCTGCGGTCCACGACGAGGTAGCCGCAGGTGGCGAAGACGATCTCACCGGTCTCGGTGAGCAGGCGGTTGGTCTCGCCCAGGACCACGCCGGGGTCGGACTGGTTGGTGGCGTAGGCGCGGAAGGCGACGCGGATCTGCCCCATGGCCGCGGCGGCCTCCACGCCGTGGCCCTGGACGTCGCCGACGAGCAGGCCGACCTTGCCGCCGGGGAGCTCGATGACGTCGTAGAAGTCACCGCAGATGCGCCAGTCGGCGCGCGAGGGCAGGTACTTGGTGGCGATGTCCAGGTCGGGGAAGCTGGCGACCTGGCGGGGCAGCATGCGGCGCTGCACGGCGTCGGCGAGTTCCAGTTCGGCCTGCTGGGCCTTGATGCGCTGCAGGGCCTGTCCGGCGAGTCCGGCGAAGGTGAGCATGAGGGCGCGCTCGTCGCGGCTGGCGTGGTGGGGGCGGCCCCAGACCATCTGCCAGACGCCGAGGGCGACCTTGCCGTCGCCGAAGATGGGCACGGTCGCCCAGGCCTGGCCCTTGCTCACCGAGCCGCGCATCAGTTCCTCGGCGGCGGGGAAGCGGCTGATGACCTCGGCGCGGGACTCGAAGAAGCGGGGCTGGCGGTCCTGGATGACCGCGCCCATGGGGTAGTCGGTGTCGTCCGCGCGGCGGCCGTGGATGCGTTCGACGTTGGCGGTGAGCCGTCCGCTGGGCGAGGCCCGCAGCAGGCCGTCCTCGACGTAGAGGGCGATCGCCTGGATGCCGCCGAAGATCGGCAGGAACTCCTCGCTGAGCAGGTCCATCACCTTGTCGACGGTGGTGGCCGAGACGAGTTTGGAGGACAGCTCGGTGACCAGCCGGCCGTGCTCGGCCTCGGTGCGGCGGCGGTCGGCCAGGCGGCGGACCAGCTGGACGTGCTCGGTGACGTCGTCGATGATCCCGACCAGCCGGTCGGGCCGGCCGGGCACGAAGCGGGCGCGCACGTGCAGCGAGCGCTCGTCGCCGAGCCGGTCGAAGACGCGGAAGCGCTGTTCGTAGTCGCGGCCGGCGAAGGAGGCGGACATGGCGTCGCGGACGCGGGCGATGTCGTCGGGGTGGACCCGCTCCAGGATGCGTTCGAGCTCGCGGTCGCTGCCCGCCAGCAGCGCGCCCAGAGGGGTGGGGCCGAACAGTTCGTGCAGGCGCCCCGAGCTGAGGTCCAGGCTCCACAGGACGGAGTCGGAGTTGTCGGTGCGCAGCTCGCCGACCACGCGCAGGTCGGCCTCCTCGGTGGAGAGCACGTGGAGCAGCACCACCACGCCGCCCGCGGAGGCGGGTGCGTCGCCGTTGACCGGCGGCAGGGGGCGCAGGTCGGCCTCGGCCAGCAGGACGCTCTTGTCGGCCAGGGCCAGGCGCAGGCGCACGCGCCCGCCGCCCTGCCCGGCGAGGGCCTCGGAGTGGGCGACGGTCCCGCGGTGGACGTCGTCGCCTTCGAGGAGGTCGTACCACGCCCGGCCGACGAGGTCGGCGGCCTCACGCCCGAACAGATCGGTGAAGGCCTGGTTGGCGTGCAGGATCGCGCCGTCGTCCCGGGTGAGCACCATGGGCTCGGGGGCATGGGAGAACGCCTCCGCGAGCGCGTTCTCGGAGCCATCGCCTGAGGCGCGTTTTCCGTTCACGTATGACTCATCCTCATGTCGTCTCGGACGTCACACCCGCGTCCAGGCGCGGTCACCCCTGTGCACGTACCGATTCGGATCATTCTAGTGTCCGGGGCCGGCGCGATCCGGGGAGGAGAACGGGCGGGCTGTGGGGACCTCGGTCCACCGGCACGTCCCCGACCTCGTCGAACTCCGGATTCGCGGCTTCGCCGGTGAAATGCGTGAGCGCCGAATTCCACACTCCCGCCGGTACTCGACGCACCCCAGGGCGTGAATCGTTACGCTCGTGTGACTGAATACCGCACAATGCACTCCGGCCCCACAATGACCGCCGGCACAGGCGGTTCCAGTGGTGCACGGCGCTCACTCCAGGGCACGTGCGACTCGTGGTGCGAGTGGGGTGATTCGCCCCCAACGGTAAGGGATGGCGGCGGCGTTCGCATCCGGGCGGGCCTTCGTGTCCAGGATCGGCCGTGTCCACTCCCATGAATTTCGACCCGTATCCGCTGGATATGTCCATGTGACCGAATGTGGCATGTTCAAGACAGGATAAACCGGGCACCGACCCATCAGTTCGCACACTCGCCGAACCCCGAGGACATCCCATGTACCTGGTACGCGAGAACGCCGGGGCGGTACCCCCGCTGAACGGCACCACCTGGAACTGGACCTGTCGCCTGTGCACCCACAGCAACCCCGACGACGAGGACATCTGCTGCCAGCGCTGCGGCGCGGGCAAGCCCTGACTCCGGCCGCTCCCCCGCCCGCGGGCCGCGCCCCGGCCGCACACGACGGCGGGGGCCCCTCTCCGGAGGGGGGCCCCCCCCGCCCGCCCCGTACTTCTCGGATCCTCCGCCGGGCCCCGGTTCGCGCTCGGGCGCCGGGGGGACGTGCACCGGGTTTGAGCGAGCGTAGCGGCCGCTACGGTGTGCCGGCTCGTCCCCGGTGGACCCTCCGGGACCTCCGGAACACCGTCGGCGCCCTCAACAGGCCGGTCAGGAGCGCTTGTTCTCCTTGGGCGGCACCACCGTGCGGATGTGCACGTCGCGCAGCTGCTGGTCGGACACCACCGCCGGGGCGCCCATCATCAGGTCCTGCGCGTTCTGGTTGAGCGGGAAGGCGATCGTCTCGCGGATGTTGGGCTCGTCGGCCAGCAGCATCACGATCCGGTCGATGCCGGGCGCGATGCCGCCGTGCGGCGGGGCGCCGAACTTGAGCGCCTTGAGCATGCCGCCGAACTCCGCCTCGACCGCGTCCTTGTCGTAGCCCGCGATGTCGAAGGCCTTGTACATGATCTCCGGCGAGTGGTTCCGGATGGCGCCGGAGGACAGCTCCACACCGTTGCAGACGATGTCGTACTGCCAGGCGAGGATGTCCAGCGGGTCCTCGGTCTCCAGCGCCTTCATCCCGCCCTGCGGCATGGAGAACGGGTTGTGGCTGAACTCGATGTCGCCGTCGTCGTTGCGCTCGAACATCGGGAAGTCCACGATCCAGCAGAACCGGTAGACCTTCTCCTCGGCCAGGCCGGCCCGCCGGCCCGCCTCGACGCGCACCGGCGCCATGATGCGGTTGATCTCCGCCTCGTCCTCGCTGGCGCAGAAGAACAGGCCGTGGCCCGGGCCCGCCCCCAGCACCGACAGCAGCTCGTCGGAGATCTCGGTCACGAACTTGGCGATGGGGCCGGTCAGCTCGCCGTTCTCGCCGACCCTGAGCCAGGCCAGGCCCTTGGCACCCTGCTCGACGGCGTAGTCGCCGATGCCGTCGAAGAACTTGCGCGGCCTGTCCCCGACCTCGGGAACGGCCAGCGCGCGGACCTTCTTGCCCGCGAAGGCGCGGAAGTCGGTCTTGTCGAACAGCTCGGTGACGTCGAGCATCTTCATCGGCACGCGCAGGTCCGGCTTGTCGGTGCCGTACCACTCCAGGGCGTCGCGGTAGGCCACGCGCGGGAAGGGCGAGGTGATCTCCCACTCTCGGGAGAACGTGCGGAAGACGTCGGTCATGACCTGCTCGATGACCTCGAAGACGTCCTCCTGCTCGACGAAGCTCATCTCCATGTCGAGCTGGTAGAACTCGCCGGGCGAGCGGTCGGCGCGGCTGTCCTCGTCGCGGAAGCACGGCGCTATCTGGAAGTAGCGGTCGAAGCCGGCGATCATCAGCAGCTGCTTGAACTGCTGGGGGGCCTGCGGCAGGGCGAAGAACTCACCGGGGTGCAGGCGCGAGGGGACGAGGAAGTCGCGCGCGCCCTCGGGGCTGGAGCTGGTGAGGATGGGGGTCTGGAACTCGTGGAAGCCCAGGTCCGTCATCTTCTGCCGGATGAAGGCGACCACCTGCGAGCGCAGCATGACGTTGCGGTGCATCCGCTCGCGGCGCAGGTCGAGGAAGCGGTAGGTCAGGCGGCGCTCCTCGGACGTGTTGTCCTCGGGGAAGACCGTCAGCGGCAGTTCCTCGGTGGTGCCGAGGACCTCCAGCTCGGCGGCGTCGATCTCGATCTCGCCGGTGGGCAGGTTGGGGTTGACGTTCTCGTCGCTGCGCGCGGCGACCTCGCCCGTGACCCGGATCACCGTCTCCTTGGGCAGACGGCTGAGCTCCTCGAACACCGGAGACCCCGGGCGGGCCATGAGCTGCGTGACGCCGTAGTGGTCACGCAGGTCGACGAAGAGCAGACCACCGAGATCCCGGCGATTGTGCACCCAGCCGGAGAGGCGCACCTGCTGCCCGACGTGCTCCTTGCGGAGCTGACCACACGAATGAGTCCTGTAACGATGCATGAGTTACCAAGTCCACTAACTACACGGCTGGGCGAAGACGCCGGGGAACCCTGACTGGGACCGGCCGGAACGATGCCTCTTGATCACCTGGAATCCTACCGCCAACCGCCGTGCGCACCGCCTCCCGTTCTCGGGCCGGGGCCTCAGGCGGACAGGCCGCGCAGGTAGGGGTTGGTGGCCCGCTCGCGCTCGACCGTGGTCGCCGGGCCGTGGCCCGGCAGGATCTGCGTCCGGTCCGGACGGCCCAGGACCGCGCCGGCGAGGCTGCGGCCCATGTCCGCCTGGTCTCCCCCGGGGAAGTCGGTACGGCCGATGGAGCCGGCGAAGACGAGGTCGCCGGCGAACATGACCGGGACGCCGTCCTCGGTGGACACCGTGTAGACGACCGAGCCGGGGGTGTGCCCGGGCGTGTGCTCGACGGAGAACTCCATCCCGGCCAGCGCGAGGGTCGCGCCGTCGGCGACCTCCACCAGCACGGCGGGCTCGGTGTAGGGGCCCGGGCCCAGCAGCGCGGCCAGCTGCGCGGCGAAGCCCTGGTCGACCCCGGCGGCGGGCTCGGTGAGCAGCCCGCGGTCGGCGGGGTGCAGGTGGACGGGGACGCCGTGGCGCTCGCACAGGTCGGCCGCCGACCAGACGTGGTCGAAGTGCCCGTGTGTGAGCAACACCGCGGCCGGGGTCAGATCGTGTTCGGCCAGCACCTTGGCCACCTGCGCGGAGGCCTCCTGACCCGGGTCGACGATGACGCAGTCGGTGCCCGCGGCCCGGGCGACCACATAGCAGTTCGCGGCGAGGGGGCCGGTGGGAAGCGCGGCGATGAGCACGGGTCGTCCTGTTCCTGCGGGGTTCGGGTCGGTCCGGGCCGCGCGCTGGCGAACGTGCCCGCGTGGACCCTGGTTGCCGAGGGTACCGAGACCGGGCGACCGGCCCGGATCCCGGGAGCGGCTCGTTTCATCACCATTCGATCACCGCGCCCGTCTGGCCTCTTTGCCAGAGCGCGTGGTAATGCCATATTGGTCACCGTCGTCGTGTGCGCCGGCGCCCTTGACCCGCCCACGTGCGGAGTCCCGCGTCGGCCGGACGCACGAAGGCACATCAGCAGACCCATGATCTGCGCAGACTGTGAGACACGGCGCGTCGTTCACCGCCGAATCGTATGGCTATATCGTGCTGAGCACGATGGTTCCCATCACGGACCGGCGCGATCCGTCGCGACGACCCGAACCCGACCCCTCGGCCGGGTTCATGACAGCAGGAGGACACGGTGACCACGGACCCTTGGGGCCGCGTAGACGACGACGGCACGGTCTACGTGCGCACGAGCGAAGGCGAGCGGGTCGTCGGATCGTGGCAGGCGGGGGCGCCGGACGAAGCGCTGGCCTTCTTCCGCCGCAAGTACGACGCCCTGGTCACTGAGGTGGAGCTGCTGGAGAAGCGGCTGCGCAGCACCGACCTGTCGGCCTCCGCCGCGATGGCCGCCATCGACAAGCTGCGCACCGCCGTCACCGACGCGCACGCCGTGGGCGACCTGGACGCCCTCTCCCGGCGGCTGGACGCGCTGTCCGGCCGCGCCGAGGAGCGCAAGGTCGAGCAGAAGCAGGCCCAGGAGGAGGCTCGCGGACAGGCGCGCGAGATCAAGGAGCGCATCGTCGCCGAGGCCGAGCGGGTCGCGGCGGAGACCACCCACTGGAAGACCGGTGGGGAGCGGATGCTCCAGCTCATCGAGGAGTGGAAGAAGGCCCCGCGGGCGGACCGCCCCACCGAGCAGGCGCTGTGGAAGCGCATGTCCGCGGCGCGCAACTCCTTCTCCAAGCGGCGCAAGGCCTACTTCGCCAACCTCGACCAGGAGCGCGAGGCGGTCCGGGCCGACAAGGAGCGCATCGTCGCCGAGGCTGAGGCGCTGGCCCACTCCACCGACTGGGGGCCCACCGCCCGCGCGTACCGCGACCTGATGCAGCGGTGGAAGAACAGCGGTCGGGCGGACCGGGCCAGCGAGGACAAGCTGTGGGCCCGGTTCAAGGCCGCCCAGGACACCTTCTTCGACGCGCGCAACGCCACGTTCGCCGAGCGCGACGCCGAGCTGAGGGTGAACGCCGACGCCAAGGAGCGCATCCTGGCCGAGGCGAGGGCGGAGATCCCCGGGATCAGCGACCCGCGCCGCGCCCGTGCCCGGCTGCGCGAGTACCAGGAGGCCTGGGAGGAGGCCGGTGATCTGCCGCGCGACGTGCGCGACCAGCTCGAAGGAGCCTTCCGGCAGATCGAGGACGGCGTGCGCCGCGCCGAGGACGCCGAGTGGGAGCGCAGCAATCCGGAGGCCCGTGCCCGCGCCAAGGACACGGTCGACCAGCTCTCCCAGGCGATCAGCGGGCTGGAGGCCAAGCTGGAGAAGGCCCGGGCCAGCGGCGACGCCCGCCGGATCAAGGAGCACGAGGCCGCCCTGGAGGCCCGCCGTGCCTGGCTCGTCGAGGCGGAGAAGGCGCTCAGCGAGATGAGCTGACCTCTCACCGGGAGGGCACGAACGGGTGACGCGGTCCGCGTCGCCGTTCGTGCCCTCCTGCGTGTGCGCCGCGTCTAGTCCTCGGTCTCCGTGCGGCGGCGGCCGATGATCATGGCGCCGACACCCGTCAGCGCGGACACCAGCCCGCCGAGCGCCGGAACGGCCGCCGAGGTGCCGGTCTGCGCGAGGACCTCGCCGTCGTGCCCGTCGTGCCCGTCGTGCCCGTCGTGCCCGTCGTGGCCATCGTGCCCGTCGTGCCCGTCGTGCCCGTCGTGCCCGTCGTGGCCATCGTGGCCATCGTGCCCGTCGTGGCCATCGTGCCCGTCGTGCCCGTCGTGCCCGTCGTGCCCGTCGTGCCCGTCGTGCCCGTCGTGCCCGTCCTTGCCGTCCTTGCCGTCCTTGCCGTCCTTGCCGTCCTTGCCGTCCTTGCCGTCCTTGCCGTCCTTGCCGTCCTTGCCGTCCTTCCCGTCCTTCCCGTCCTTCCCGTCCTTGCCGTCCTTCCCGTCCTTGCCGTCCTTGCCGTCCTTGCCGTCCTTGCCGTCCTTCCCGTCCTTGCCGTCCTTCCCGTCCTTGCCGTCCTTCCCGTCCTTGCCGTCCTTCCCGTCCTTGCCGTCCTTCCCGTCCTTG
>NZ_LGEC01000096.1 GCF_001279585.1 Nocardiopsis sp. NRRL B-16309
GGTCTCGGGGTTGATGGGTAGCCCGGTGGCGGGGTCGGTCTCCAGGCGGGTGCCGTCCTGGCCGGGTGGGACGGGTTCGCCGGTGACGGGGTCGATGGGTAGGGCTTGGCCGGTGTCCGGGTCGTAGTTGATCGGTAGGCCGGTGTCGGGGCTGTAGGGGAGCCCGGTGCCGGGGTCGACGGGGAACGGTTCCCCGGTGTCCGGGTTGATCGGCAGCCCGGTGGCCGGATCGAGGTCCAGACCGGTGGAGCCCGGGAAGTTCGTCCCCTGCCCCGGCGGTCGCTGACGGGAGCCGCCGTCGGACCCCGCCCCCGAACCCGGCCCGTTCAGCAGGGGAGGGGGCACGAATCCGTTGCCCAGCCCGTCGCCGCCGGCGCCGAAATCGGTGTTCAGCGGGGGAGGGGCGGGGGCGCCCTGCCCGTCCGGCGCGCCGGATCCGGGGCCGCCGCCCGTGCCGTCGCCGAAGGGGTTCCCGAGCCCGTCGCCGCCGGCGGCGAAGTTGGTGTTCAGCGGCGGACCGGAGCCCACCGTGCCCGGCGGGCCGTCGCCGAACAGGTCGTCGTTGCCGCCGCCCGACTCGAAGTTGGTGTCCAGCGGGGGAGGCACGTACTCCTCGTTCCCGCCTCCGGGACCGTCGCCACCGCCGAACAGCTCCTCCATCCAGTCGGGCGTGCCGTCACCGTCGCTGTCGGTCCCGCCCTCGGGGCCGCCCGCGCCCTCGGGTCCACCGTCTCCCCCGGGGCCGTCGCCGGGGCCGTCGTCACCGTAGAGGTCCCGCAGCCAGTCGGGGATGTCGTCCCCGCCGCCCCCACCACCGGGTCCGTCCTCGTCGTAGAGGTCCTGCAGCCAGTCCGGGACACCGTCGCCGTCCTCGTCGCCGCCGCCCGAGCCGCCGCCGGAGGCTGCGGGCGGGTCGAAGCCCGGAGGCAGGCCCCCCACCGGTTCGCGGATCGGCAGCAGGTCGGTCGCGACGTTCTGGTAGTGGCTCGCCATGGTGGTGTACAGGTCGTTCGCCGCGGTGAACACCGGGTCGTAGGCGTTCTTCCAGCGCAGTTTCAGCTCGGCGTTGATGTTGTGGTCGGTGATGGAGTCGCCGACGATTCCGCGCACCGGCGGATCCGCGTGGTAGAGGACGGAGAACTGGCTGCGATCGGCGTTGTACTCCTCCGACCCGGCGGCCAGGTTGAAGTACCAGTTGTCGATCGTCTGCTTGATCGTGGCGTTGGGGCTCTGCCAGGCCTCGTTGACCGCGGTGACCAACGCGTTGATCTTGGACAGGAGCGGTCCCCGAAGGTCGTTGACCCCGTTGTGGAACCGGTCGAGCTGCACGCTCAGGTCCGCCAGGCGCTTGGCCAGGTCGTAGATGCGTGCGGCGAAGACCCCGGCGGCCGATCCGCGCATCGCGCTGTCCGGGACGTCGATCCCCGCGTAGGCCTTGAGCAGACCGGCGTCCTTGTCGCCGACGTAGTCCTGAAGGAAGTCGTCCAGGGCGGCGGCGTTCACGGAGACGTCCCAGATCGTGGACTGGTCGTAGGTCGTCGACGCGTTGGCTCCCGACGCCATCGCCGCCACGTCGGTCAGGCTCTTGAGGGCCTTCTGGAACTTGGCCTCGGGGGAGTCGTCGCCGGTCCAGAGCTGGTCCTGCATCTTGTAGCCCGCGTAGTCCCACCCGTAGTCGTCGTAGTAGCGCCACCACCGGTCGACGTTCTTGTAGTCGAAGCCCTTGAAGAAGTGGTCGTCTTCCCAGAAGTGGTACCGGCCGAGGTCGAGCCAGGGCGGCTCCAGGATCGTGTCCACCGACGGCATCGGGGGGTGGGCTCCCTCCGACCCCTCGGCATCGGCGAAGATGTTCATGATCTCGTGGAACTCCGGCACCGGCTTCTCACTCCTCCTCTGTGTCGGTCAACGTGCGGGTGCGGCCAGGACACGGGCCCGGTTAGTCCTCGTCCTCGCCGTCGTCCTCGTCCTCGCCGTCGTCCTCGTCTTCGCCGGTGTCCTCGTCCTCGTCCGGAACGGGTCCTCCGTACGGATTTCCGCTGCCCCCGCCTCCCGAGCCGGCGGACACCGAGGGTTCGCCGAGGATCGACAGCAGTTCCTGTGCGGTGAGGTCCTGGTCGTCCTCGAGGTCGATGAACACGGTGAGGTTCTCGTGCAGCCGGTCGGAGACCACGATGAGTTCCGACTCCAGGTCCGTCATGATCCCGTGCAGCGTGGTCAGGGACGTGTCGATCTCGGTGGCCAGGGTGTCGGCGATGGGCAGGTGGGCGCCGTTGCCGATGAGGATGAAGTGGCCTTCGGGTTCTCCCGCGTAGGCGGAGAAACGGGTGACCTCCTGGCTCACCCTCTCCTGGAGGGGCAGGAGGAAGTCCTTGTGGAACTGCTTGATCCGGTCGAAGTCGATCGCGGTGACGTCGTCGTCGCCTCCGCCTCCGCCGCCGGAACCGTCCCCGTTTCCGTTCCCGTTGCCTCCCTCGCCGTCCTCCGTGTCCTCGTCTTCGTCGTCGCCCGGATCCCCGTCGCCGTCGCCGTCGTCACCGTCCTCCTCGTCGCCGTCCGGGTCTCCGCTGCCCTCGTCCTCGTCTTCCTCTCCGCTGCCTCCGCCCTCGCCCTCTTCCTCGCCTTCGCCCTCGCCGTTGCCCTCTTCCGCGTCCGGGTCCCCGTCGCCCCCGCTGCCGGGCTCCTCCTGCTCGTCCTCCTCGTCTCCACCGCCGGTTTCCTCGCCCTCGTCCTCCTCCCCGGAACCGTCGGTCTGCACGGGAGGGATTCCGGCCCCCTGCGTGGGTACCGGGTCGGTCGTGGTCCCGGACGGGTCGTGCTTCGCGGGATCCAGGCGGTAGAACTGCTGCTCCTCCTCCGGAGCCCCGTCGACGAGTGGGTCGCCGGGGCCGCCGGGGTCGTCGGGGCCGTCGGTCGTGGCCGAGAAGTGCGGCGCCTCCGTGCGCTCCCCGCTCTGGTCGCCGCCCCCCGAGCCGACCGGGGTGAGGGAGGCGTCGGGGTCGAGGACCGGTTCGTTCCTGGGACCGCTGCCCACCGGTCCCTCCGTGACGGGGACCGACTCGACGGGGGCGAGGGAGAGGTCCGAGCCCGGAAGCGCGTCGTTCCCAGCGCCGATGCCCGGGTCCTCCTCGGTGCTGTTCACCGCCTCGTGCTCCGTGGCGGGCTGGGAGGGCTGCACGGGCGTGAGCGGCTGGGCGGGCTGGAACGGTGTCGGGGGCTGGCCGGGCTGGCGACCGGTGGGGTCGGACGAGCCGGGGCTCCAGGGATCGGGACGCCCGTCGGGGTGGTCGCCGGACCGGCCGTCCTCGCCCGGGCGGTCCTTCGGCGCCTCGGAGGGGCCCTCCCCGCCGGGCGTCCTGTCACCGGCGTGAACCGGGTCGCCCTCGTGGCCGGTCCCGTCGTCGACGGGCTCATCGATCGTGATGACACCGGTCTCGGGGTCGACCTCGACCACACCGTCGCCGGGGTCGATGGTGATCGTGTCGGTCTCGGGGTCGATCTCGATCCGCAGGTCGCCGACCTCGATGGTGATGACGCCGGTCTCGGGGTCCACGGAGATCTCCGCGGACCCGTCTGCGTGATCCTCGGCGTCCTCGTCGTCCCCGTCGGTCTCGTCGCTTCCGGTCCGGTCGCCGGTCTCGTCCTCGCCGGATCCGTTCCCGTCCCGCTTCCCGGTCTCGTCGTCGGGCGACTCCTCGCCGGAGGTCCGGGTGGAGATCGTGATGGTCCCGGTCTCGGGGTCCACGGTGATCTCGGCCGACCCGTCGCCCTCCGTGTCCTCCTCGTGCGACTCCTCGCCCGCCGGAGTGTCGTCGGACTCCTCGTCCGTGGTCTGGGTGAGGACCGTGATGGATCCGGTCTCCGGATCGATCGTGACGGTGGTGGAGCCGCCGTCGCCCCCGCCGTCCGCGCCGGTCCGATCGTTCCCCTCGCCTTCGCTGTCACCCTCGCCGTCGCCCTCCGACTCGGTCCGGGTCGCCGCGAGCGACACGTTCCGCGCCTCCACCGCCTCCACCGGCTCGGCCGGGACGGTGGGCCGCAGGGCGGCCAGGTGCTCCGCCGGGACCCCCGGCTCGGCGGGCACGTGTGCCTCCTCCGTGACCCGGGCGAAGACCGCGTCCCCGGTCCCGTCCGGAGGGGAGGAGACGTCGCCTTCGGCGGGCGTCTGCACGCGGACGCGCTCGGCCACGGCGGGCAGCTCGGTCGGGGCGTCGCGCTCCGGGACCGGGGACGACTCGGTGGGCACGTCCGAACCCCGCGCCTGGAGGGTGATCCGGCCGGTGCCCTCGTCCACGTCGACCTCGGTCCCCGCCGGGTCGATGACCACCTGATCCGTTCGCGGATCGACCGTGACCGACCCCTGGTGCGAACCGTTGAGGATGCTGATCAGGCCCGTCGCCGGGTCGATGGTGAGCGGTCCGCCGTCACCGCGCGGCGCCGTGCCCTCGGGGCGCCCCTGAGCGGCCAGGAGAAGGGCCTCCTCCTCGGTCTCCGCGGGCTCCTCCCGGTCGGACGTGTACAGGACGGCGTCCCGGACGACGTTCACGTCCTCCTCCTGAGGCGGCACGGAGCCCAGGAGGGCGGCGCGGAAGTCCAGGGGTTCGGACGGCTCGGACACGGGGGCTCCTCGGGCGCGTGCGGTCGGCGGGCTCGTTCGGTGCCACGGGGCACAGGGTGTGCGGCCGCGGCGATGGTCGGGGCGGTTCCGCGGCCGGGTCGGTCACCGCGTCCGACGGGGATCGGGCGGCGGTCAGGTCCGCGGTCGGGCCGGTGATGGCGTCGGAGCGGGCCGGGGCGGGCGGTCCAGGGGCCGCCCGCCCCGGAGGGGGTGCGGTGGGCGGGCCGCTACATCAGCGAGGCCCACTCCATCGCCTCGCGGCTGTCGGTCCCGGCGTAGTTGTTGCGGATGGTGTTCAGCGCGAACTCGGCCTTGCCCAGCAGGGTGCGCATGTCCTCGACGTTCATCCGCCAGCTGCGGACCTTGGCGTCGTAGTTGTCGGCCGTGGCGCCTTCGAGGTCGGCCTTGACGGGCTGCATCTGGGCGTCCAGGTTCTCGATGGCGCGCGCGACGGTGTCGGTCTGGACGCGCAGGGCCTGCGTCGCCTCGTCGACGTACCCGTAGCTGACGTCGAATCCGTTCATGGGGCTTTCCCTTCCATGGGAGTCGGCTGGTGCGGCTGGTGCGGCCGGTTCGGGCACGCGGGCCGCGCACCGGCGACGGGTCTCAGTTCACGCCGGGCTGGTTCGGGTTGAGGTCGGCCATCCACCGGGAGCCCTCCAGGAGGTTGGCGTCCTCGGTCGAGTGCATCGCGTTCACGGTGCCGCCGAACGTGCCGATCATCTGGTTCATGTCGTTGGTGATGAGCCGCAGCTCCTCCAGCCACCCGACCAGGGCCTCGCTGTACTTGTTGGCCGCGGCGCCGTGCCAGGAGGAGCGCAGGACGTCACGGGTGCTGTCGACCTGGGTGTAGACGTTGTTGCAGGTGGTGTGGGCCTCGGTCATCGCTTCCTGCGCGAGTCGGTTGGCCTCGTCTGTGTTGCGTGTCCTGGGATCCGGCATGGGCTGCTTCCTTCGCTCCTCGGGGTGGCGCGGCCGGCCGCCTCGGTGGCGGACGGCCCGGCGTTGGGTTCACGTGGTGGTCAGGGGCACTCCGCGGTCTCGGACGGCACGGAGGGCGTGAGGGGGCGCGCGGCGGCGTCGGGGTGCAGGAGCGGCCCGGTGGGCACCAGCCGCAGCAGCGGTGTGGGCACCTCCGCCGCCGCTGCGGCGGTCAGGCCGAGCCCGGCCAGGACCTCGGTGTCCGCCACGGGGTACTTGGCGGCCGCGTCGGTGACCACGTAGTGGGTGGGGGTGCCCGTGCCACCGCCCACCGGCCGGGCCCGCACCACGGATCCGCCCCCGGAGGGGATGCCGATCAGGTCGGGCGTCGGGCAGCCGGGGGCGATGGCGGGAACCTCCTGGACCGGCCGCGCCTGCACCGATCCGGGATCGTCCATGGTCAGGGACAGCGTGCCGCCGTCGCCGAGCCGCAGGCAGGGGACCTGGCCGCCGCCCGGACGGAGTTCGGGCGGGGCGTCGGGGGTGCGCGCGGTCCCGTCACCGGCGACCTCGCCGCCCGCCACCAGGTGGCCGTGCGCCTCCCCGGCCGGGATCGCGATCGCCTCCGGAGCGGTGTCGGGGTAGGCGGCCGCGCTGGTCTCGGGATCGGCCAGCAGGAGCAGGGCCTGGGTCAGCGTCAGCGGGGCCAGCCCGTCCGGGGTCAGGAGGTAGTGCTGGTCCGGCCGGTCGGGGGTGGAGACGGCGAACACCTGGCCGATCCGGCGCGGGGCGCCGGCCAGCGTGGGCCCGGCGGATCCGGCCTCCGGTACCTCCTGGGCGGCGAGGTCGGGCGCGGTGGGCACGGCGTCCAGGAACGCGCCCGCGACCTCGTAGGCGGGGCTGGTCCCGTACCCGAGCGCCTGGAGCGCCCCGCCGTCCTCGTCCAGCCGGAGCCGGGTGCCCCGCCAGAGCAGGTGGCGCTCGCCGTCGGGGCCCGCGACCAGGACCGCCTCGCCGTCGGCCGGGGGCGAGGGGTCCGGTGCCGCGCCGATGGTCAGCGCGGTCCGGGGTCGCTCGTCGCCCTGCGCGGGCAGCGCGCACAGCCGCCACACCGCGGAGGCGGCCGGGTCGGCGGGCAGTGAGTCGGGGGCGCCGGGGATGCCGACCGGGCCGCCCACGGGTACCCCTTCGAGCGACCCGGCGGACACCAGGGACACGTTCGCGTCCGGGCCCTGGATCAGGCGGGCGGAGGCGTAGTTGGCGACGGGGCGCAGCGTGCCGTCCGAGTACAGGTAGGAGGCGCCGGTGTCCTTGTCGATGACCAGCCGTCCCTCCTGGCGCCAGGTGCTGGCGCCGCCGGGGAAGATCAGGCCGAAGACCAGGAAGCCGACGCACACCAGCGCGCCGATGGCGACACCGACGTAGGTGCCGGTGCGGGTGCGGCGCATGGGGGCGTCGACCGCGTCGGGGTCGGCCTCCAGCATCGCCGTGCCCAGGCGCCCCACGGTGAAGGTGTGCGCCATGACACGGTCGCGGCGTGACTGCATCTCACCCGCCGATCGAGCGCAGGGCGCCGAAGACGCCGAAACCGGCCAGGACGAGGGAGAAGACCGCCACGCACAGCAGGAGCTGGATGATCTCGGCGGCCCTGCCCCAGTGCGGCAGCTGACGGCGTCCGGGGACCGACCACGAGACGAGCGCCAGGAGCGTGGTGACGGCGAAGAGCGCGAGCAGGGCCAGCGAGCGCGGCACGGGGGCGGCCGTCAGCGCCGTGTCCAGCGCCAGCGCGGTGAGGCCGATCCAGGCCGGGGCGACCATGGCCACGCGCTGCCAGGCACCGGCGAGGCCGCGCGTCTGTAGCAGCATGACCAGGGACACGATGACGCACATCGTCACCGCGACCCAGCCGGTCGACACGGCCAGCACGACCAGGCACACGGTGAGCACCGCGCCGGTCGACGCGTACAGGGCGGTCTGGAAGCGGTCGGCCAGGTGGGTGCGGTCCAGGACGGCGCGGGCGGGGAAGGGCTCGATGCCCTCCTGGAGCTGTTCGGGGTTGGCGGGCAGCGGGGGCAGCCGCAGTCCGGCGAGGCGGAACGCCAGCTGCGGGGCGAACGTGCCGGTGAGCAGGCCGACCAGGGCGATCAGGCCCGCCACAGCCGCCACGGAGGCGCCCGGCAGGAACATCAGCGCCAGGGCGCCCAGCAGCACGAGCACCTCGGCGGTGAACAGCCCGGTGAAGAAGGGCACCGACCCGGCCACGGCCGCCACGCCCAGCACGGTGGCCCCCGCGGCGCACATCGCCCCGGTGAGCAGGACCGCGCCGAGCAGGCCCGTGCCCGGCTCGCCGGTGGGGACCGCGGCCCCGGCCAGGGCCATGTACAGGGTCGCCATCGCGGCGAGCCCGGTGGCCGCGGGCAGGTCGCCCATCGCCCGGGAGGCCGCCCACGCCGACAGCAGCATCAGGACCGCCGAGGAGGCGGCGGTCAGCGCGGTGAGCCCGCCGGAGCCGCCGGCGGCCAGGACCACCAGGCCGGTGAGCAGGACCAGCAGGCCCAGGCACTGGAGCAGGCCCCGGGTGAAGGCGGGGCGCCAGCGGTCGGGGCGCTCGGCCATGCCCGTGGCGACCCCGTCGGTGAGGTCGTCGAAGTGGATGGGCGGCAGCTGGTCCCGGCGGGGGCGCAGGTACAGCGTCTCGCCGTGGCACAGGCCGAGCGACCTGATGGTCTCGTCCTCCTCGAACGGCTCGTCGCCGAGCTGTTGCAGCACCCAGCCGTCGTGTTCGAGTCCGCTCTCGTCGAGGTCCTCGCCGTTGTCGCCCTCGGCGTAGAGCACGAAGGTCGGCAGCAGCTCGGACAGGGGGACCTCGGACGGCGCGGCGATCTCGAAGGACCTGCTGGGGGCGCGGATGAGCAGGCGGCACAGGTCCGCGGCGGCAGGATCGTTCATCGGATTCCCACCCATTCGGGCGACTCGTTCTGGAGTGTGAGTGACCGTAACACCGGGTGACACTTTTTTGGAAGTGTGTGTGTTACGGCTCCTGCGGTTGTGATCTCGTGTGGCAACGATAGCGTTTGGTTGGCATCATGGGAACGGGTGAGCCCGTCCCGAGGGCCATTCCGGTCACCGCGTCCACCCGGTCAGGGAGGCACCCGCCCCGTGAGCACGATCCTCGTCCGCCGACCGCCCCGCCGCCCCGGCCCCGACCTGCCCAAGGGCGAGATCACCCTCCAGGAACCGCCCGAGCTGGCCGAACCGCAGTCGAGCATGTCCTCGGTGTTCATGTACCTGCCGATGGCGCTGACCTCGATGGCGATGATGATGCTCTTCATCCGCCCGGGCGGCGGTGGCGGCTCGGTCATGCCCTACGTCGCCGGCGGCATGATGCTCGTCGGCGCCGTGGCGATGCTCGGCGGCCAGTACCTGCGCACCCAGCTGGAGCGCCGGCGCAGGCTCAACGACGACCGGCGCGACTACCTGCGCTACCTCGGGCAGATGCGCGCCCGGCTGCGCGAGGTCGTCACCGAGCAGCGCGACGCCATGCTCTGGCGGGCGCCCCAGCCCGACGCCCTGTGGTCGGTCGTGCGGACCTCCCGGCTGTGGGAGCGGCGGGCCGACGACCCCGACTTCGCCGAGGTGCGTATCGGCGTGGGCGAGCAGGCGATGGCCATGGCCATCTCACCGGTCGCCTCCAAGCCCGTGGAGGACCTCGAACCCCTCACCGCGCACGCGCTGCGCCGGTTCATCCGCGCCTACGGCACCGTGGAGGACCAGCCCGTCCAGGTGTACCTGCGCGGCTACGCGCGGGTCTCGCTGCGCGGCGACACCGAGGCCTGCCGCGCCCTGGTCCGCGCCCTCCTCGGCCAGCTCACCGTCTTCCACGCGCACGACGAGCTGCGCGTGGCCGTGTGCGCCTCGGACGAGGCAAGGCCCGCGTGGGTGTGGACCAAGTGGCTGCCGCACGCCCAGCACCACTCCGCGCGCGACGGCGCCGGACCGGCGCGCCTGATCAGCGCCAACGCCCTGGATCTGGAACGGCTCATCGGCGACGACATGGCCGACCGCCCCCGCTACGACCCCTCAGCCGTCCCCGACCGCGAGGAGCCCTACACCGTCATCGTCGTCGACGGCGGCGAGGTGCCCGTCGGATCGCGCCTGCTCGGCGGCGGCTACCGCAACGCCGTCGTCATCGACGTGGCCGACCCCATGCCGCCCGACGACGACCCCTACACCCTCTCGCTGCGCGTGGAGGGGGACCGGCTCGTCATGCTCTCCCAGGACCACAGCGGGCGCTCCGTGGAGACCGCGCTAGGCCGGCCCGACTCCCTCGGCGCCACCCGGGCCACCAGCCTGGCCCGGCTCCTGGCCCCCTACCGGGTCAGCATGCAGGCCGAGGTCACCGAGCCGCTGACCACCGACTTCGAGCTGACCACCCTGGTCGGGATCCCCGACCTGCACGCCCACGACACCGAGCGCATGTGGAGCGATCTGCACCCCAAGAACCGGCTGCGCGTGCCCATCGGCATCACCGCGGAGGGGGCGCCGCTGGAGCTGGACCTCAAGGAGTCGGCCCTGGGCGGGATGGGACCGCACGGCATGCTGATCGGCGCCACCGGCTCCGGCAAGAGCGAGCTGCTGCGCACGCTCGTCCTGGCGCTGGCGATGACCCACTCCTCCGAGACGCTCAACTTCGTCCTCGTCGACTTCAAGGGCGGCGCCACCTTCATCGGCCTCGACGGGCTGCGGCACACCTCCGCCCTGATCACCAACCTGGCCGACGAGGCGATCCTGGTCGACCGCATGCAGGACGCCCTGCACGGCGAGCTCATCCGCCGCCAGGAACTGCTGCGCGCCGCCGGGAACTTCAGCTCCGTCCACGAGTACGAGCGCGCCCGCGAGGCCGACCCCTCCATGGACCCGCTGCCGACCCTGTTCGTGGTCGTCGACGAGTTCAGCGAGCTGCTGGCGGCCCACCGCGACTTCATGGACCTCTTCGTCATGATCGGCCGCCTCGGCCGCAGCCTCGGCGTGCACCTGCTGCTCGCCTCCCAGCGCCTGGACGAGGGCCGCACGCACCAGCTGGAGGGCCACCTGTCCTACCGGATCGCGCTGCGCACGTTCTCCGCCATCGAGAGCCGCGGCGTGCTCGGCGTCCCCGACGCCCACCAGCTCCCGTCCTCACCCGGAAACGGCTACCTCAAGACCGACACCGAGACGCTCATCCGCTTCAAGGCCGCCTACGTCTCCGGCGCCTACCGGGTGCGCCCGCGCGCGGCGCGGCGCCATGCCGTGGGCAGCGAGGTCGTGCCGTTCCTGGACGGGCCCGTCCCCCTGGCCGCCCCCGAACCCGAGGCGCCCGTCGAGGAGGAGGCCGAGGAGACCCCCGACACCCTGCTGGCGGTGGCCCTGGACCGGCTGCACGGGCACGGCCCCGCCGCCCGGGAGGTGTGGCTGCCGCCGCTGGACGTGCCGCCGCTGCTCGACGAGCTGCTGCGTATGGTGGGCGTCCGCCTGCCCGAGGGCGGCCTGGCCTGGACCGGCGCCGGACGGCTGAAGGTCCCGCTGGGCACGGTCGACCGGCCCTTCGAGCACACCCGCCTGCCGCTCACCGCCGACCTGACCGGCGCGGGCGGCCACGTGGGCATCGCGGGCGGCCCGCAGAGCGGCAAGAGCACCCTGCTCGCTTCGCTCATCCTCGGGCTGTCCGTGCTCAACACCCCCGCCCAGGTGCAGTTCTACGGCATCGACTGCGGCGGCGGCGTGCTCCAGACCCTCGGCGCCCTGCCGCACGTGGGCAGCGTCGCCGCGCGCACCGACGAACGGCGCATCAACCGCACCATCATGGAGATGCACGAGCTCATCACCAAGCGCGAGACGTTCTTCGCCGAGAACGGCATCGACTCGATGGCCACCTACCGCCGCCGCAGGGCCGCCGGCGAGTTCGCCGACCAGCCGCACGGCGACGTCTTCCTCGTCATCGACGGCTGGGGCACCATCCGCCAGGACCTCACCGACCTGGTCGCCCCCATCGTCCAGCTCGTCCAGCGCGGCCTCAACTACGGGCTGCACGTGGTGGTGGCGTCCCCGCGCTGGGCCGACTTCAACACCGGCGTGCGCGACCTGATGGGCACCAGGATCGAGCTGCGGCTGGGCGACCCGGTCGACTCGATGGTGCACATGCGCGTCGCCCAGACCGTCCCCCGCGTGCCCGGACGCGGGATCACCGAGGACAAGTACCACTTCCTCACCGGCCTGCCCCGGGCCGACGGCGACGCCGACCCGGTCACGCTCTCGGCCGGGGTCGCCGAGCTGATCGAGCGGATCCGCGACGCCTGGGACGGACCCGAGGCACCACCCGTGCGCACGCTCCCGCGCGTGCTGCACGCGGCGGACCTGCCCGCCTCCGAACTGACCCCCGGAGGAGGGCTGAAGGTCGCCCTGGGCCTGGAGAGCCGGCGGATGCGGCCGTTCTGGCACGACTTCTCCGCCACCCCGCACCTGATCGTGGTCGGCGACACCGAGACCGGCAAGACCACGCTGATCCGCCACATCACCAACGCCATCCGCGAGCACTACGGCGCCACCACCGCCCGGGTGGTCCTGGCCGACCAGCGGCGCCAGCTCTTCGACGCCGTCCCCAAGGAGATGCAGCTCGGCTACGCGGTCTCGGCCGAGAGCGTCAAGGAGATGATGGTCGCCGCCGCCCAGGCGATGAAGGCCCGGCTGCCCGGACCGGAGATCGAACCCGAGCGCATCCGCAAGCGCGACTGGTGGACGGGGCCGGAGCTGTTCCTGATCATCGACGACTTCGAGATGGTCGCCGGGAGCGGGCCCAGCCCCCTCGCGCCGCTGCTGCCGCTGCTCTCCCAAGGCGCGGAGATCGGGATGCACGTCATCCTCGTCCACGCGGCGGGCGGCTTCGCCCGGGCCTCGTCCGACCCCGTCATCCGCTCGCTCATCGACTTCAACACCCCGAGCATCATGCTGTCCTGCCCGCCGTCGGAGGGGATGCTGTTCGGCAACATCCGGGCGCGCACGATGCCGCCCGGCCGGGCGCTGTGGATCTCCCGGCGCGACCCCGTCGAGGTCCAGCTCGCCATCGCCGAGGGAGCCTCCGAGTAGGCGGAGGGCGGCTTCGGCCCGGCACGGGGCCGTCCGGGGCGGACACCGGGAGGCGGCCCCCGCCCCGGACGGTTCAGCCCGGTTCGGCCTGGTTTGCCCCGATGCGGGCCCCCGGCTTCGGTGCCCGCCCCGGTCCGGCACAGTCACCGGGAGCTGGCCCTCCTGCCGGGCGGGCAGCGGCCCAGGCGTGCGGCCTGACGCGAGGGCGGTTTCGGATGAGCGGGCGCGAGGCTCCTTCGGGAACTGGGTTCAGGAGTGCGGCCTGACGCGAGGGGCGGCGTCAGATGAGCGGGCGCGGGTCCTCCTCCGGCGTCACCCGCTCGCCCGGGGCGGCCGGGCGCCAGTTCCGGGTCCGGCCGTGGCGCAGCACCACCCCCGCGAGTGAGCACAGCACCACGACCAGCCCGGCGACGCCCACCACCGCCACGGTTCCGGGCACCTCCACCGATCCGCGCGGGGAGGGGTCCGGCACGAAGGGGTCGCCGACGACGCCCGCCGTCCCCGCCTCGGCGGCGGCGACCGGGTCGCCGGACAGCGCGCCCGGCGGGTCGATCCGCCCGCTGCCCACCACCGGGTCGCGCGGGCCCAGCGCGGAGCCGTAGGCGGTCGCCGTCAACCGCTCCCGGACCTGGGCCGGGCCCGCGTCCGGCTCGCGCGCGGCCAACAGAGCGGCCGTGCCCGCGACGAAGGCGGCGGCCACACCGTCGCCCCCGGCCGTGACGTGGCCCTCTCCGCCCGGCCCCACGCTCAGCACGCGGTCACCGGGTGCGGTGACGTCCACCCGCGCCAGCTCGCCGTTGAACCGGATCAGGGGCTCGGCCAGCACGGGCGCCCCCTCGGCGTCGTGCGCGGCCACGCTCAGGACCGCCGGATCCTGGGCCGGGTGGCCCGGCACCGGGCCCTCGGACGTGAGCACGGTGGCCGGAGCGACCACGAGCGCGCCCGCCTCCGTCGCCGAGGCGACCGCCTCGTCCAGGGCCTGCGAGCCCTCGACGGCCGCCGTGCCCACCAGCACGACCCGCGCGCCGGCGTCGACGGCGTCACCGATGCCCGAGGCGAGGCCGTCCGAAGAGACGATCCCCGTGTCCGGGTCTCCGACCGGGACGGGAATCACATCCGCCTCGGGTGCCACACCCACGAACCCGCTCCCGGGCAGGGGGCGGGCGGCCACGACCCCGGCCAGGAACGTGCCGTACCCGAGGCAGTCGGCGGAGGCGCCGTCCCCGACCGCGCCGGTCAGGGCGGGCACTCCGCCGTCCACCGCGGTGGCCAGGACCGCGACGGACACACCGCTCCCGCGGCTCAGCTCGTGGGCGCTCGCCAGCCCCAGGGCGGGGAACGTCCACGGGACCCGTTCCACGACGTCGGTACCGGGTTCGGCGCACGCGTCGTCGGCGCCCTTGAACTGGGTGATCTGGGGCAGCGCCGTCGGTTCGTCCGCCCACGCCGGTACGGGGGCGGCGACCGGGGCGAGAAGCGGCCCGCACACGAGGAGGGAGGCGGCGACCCCTCGCAGACGGCGGCGCACGAGGGCCGGAGACGCCGCGCGGCGCGGCCGTGGAGCGCGCGGGAGTCGGTGGTGGTCGGGGCGCTGCTGGTCCATGCCGGGTGTCTCTCCGTGCGTCGTCATCGGGGGTGGAGTGGGGTGGTGAGGGAGGGGGCCGTGGGAGATGAGGCGGTGATCGGTCGGGTGGGCGGAATGCGGCGGTGAGAGCTGCGGGCGGTTCGGGTGGGCCTGCGACAGGGGAGGCCGTGGTCGGTGGCGTGGTGAGGGGTGTGGCGGTGAGAGGTGGGGCCGTGGGTGCTCGGATGGTGCGAATGAGGGCGATGCGGGGCCGCGGGCGCCCGGGTCAGGACCGGGCGATCAGCTCCAGCGTCGCCAGGTCTGGGGCGGTCGAGACGACCGGGGCGGGTGCCCCGCCTCCGGTGTCCACCGGCTCCGCCGCCGCCCGGTCCAGGGCCCGCAGAGGGCTCAGCCCCTCGCCTCTGCGCTCGACGAGCCATCGGATCCAGTGGCCCTTGGCCGCCGCGCCCTCGGCCTCCGCGCGCCCGGCGGCGACGAAGGACGCGGCGTCGTCGGTCTCGGCGGCCCACAGGTACCCCAGCACGTCGGCGCCGTGTCCGCCGCCGCGGATCGGCAGGTACCGCACGGGGGCGGCCGTCACCGGGGAGTAGCTGCGCCGGTCGGTGGTGAACGGGGCCAACGGCCCCCATGTACGGGCACGATCCTCTCCGGGCCGCCCGCGATGTGCGGCCGTGGGCTCGTGCCGGTCCTCGGATGGTGCTCCGCTCTCAGCCATGGGCTCCTGCCCTTCCTCGGCTCTCCTTCCATGCTCAGCCATGGGCCGATGCTCCCTCGGTTCCGGTGCCCGCGTCGGCGTCCTCGACCGCCCCGCCGTCGCTGGCTACGGTCGGGACCGGTGGCGGCGGGAGCACGTCGGCGAACAGGTCCAGCGTCCCGTCGGGCCGCTGTCGGAAGGCGGTGATGAAATAGGTCGTCCCCCGCGCCAGGATCAGCTCCCGCTGGGTGGGGTAGCGGCTGTTGCGGCCCACCCACAGCGCGTGCGTCCCTGGCGGGAGCGTGAAGTGGATCTGCACCGGGTCGACGTAGCCCCCCGCGTAGCCCAAGACGCCCGTGCCCAGCGACGTGGAGAGGTAGCCGGGCTCGTACTGGGCGGTTCCGACCAGTGACCCGGGGTCGCCGGAGAATCCGGTGAGGAAGTCGGCGCGGCTGAGACCGCGGTGCGTGACGATCGCCTCGGGCAGCGGGCTGGAGCCGATGGCGGCGTCCAGGACACCGATCCGCGCGTGGAGGTCGTCGAGGGTGGGCAGGTGGCCGAAGAGGTCGACGAGGTGGCCGGGCAGCCCCGCCCAGCCCCGCCACATCGCGAGTTCGGCGGCCGGGTCCGGCGCGGCCGCGATCTCCTCGACCACCGATCGCGCCGCGGGCGACAGGGTGTCCGGCCGCGCGGCGGCGGCGAGGACGTCCTCCACCGTCGGCGTGCGCCCGCCCGCCAACAGGTACAGCTCCCAGCCGTCGCCGCCCCGCTCCATCCAGCTCTCCAGGAGTTCCGGCCGCTCCTCCTCGGGGGTGCGAAGAAGTTGGTTGTAGGGGCTCGACCGCTCGGTGTAGGCCACGACGGCGTCCTGCTGGTCGGGCGGCAGGTGGCCGAACGCGCCGGGTCGGCGTCCGGGATGCGAGAGGTGGCCCTCTCCATAGGCTTCCCCTTCCGCGTCGGAGCGGAAGCGGCGTACCCCGTCCGGGCCGAGAACACCGGGCAGGGGAGGAGCGGGGTGCTCGCGGTACCCGGCGTCGGCGTCCATCGCCGGGCTCGGCCGCCATCCCTCGGGCGGTCGCCACCCGTCCGGCACGAACTCGGCCTCGACGAACCACAGCGGTTCGACGGGCCCGTCCTCGGCACGGCGGCCGGGGCGCTGGTAGACGCCGTGGACGACGAAGGAGCTGTTGCGGGGGATCAGGATCCCGCGCTCGCCGGAGGCGTGGGAGAGCGGCGCGGCGTTGAGGCCGGGGAATCCCTGCGGGACCCGGAACATGAAGTAGAGGGGGCGGTCGTAGGGCGTGCGCGAGCCCAGGGACGTGGAGATGTAGCTCGGCTCGGTGTGGACGGTCCCGACCAGGCCCGTGAGGGTGGCGGGGTCGTTCAGGTCGATCCCGAGGCGGTCGGTGAACCCGCTGTCGGCGCCCTTGTGCACGATGAGGGGGACGGGAAGCGGTGTTTCGGTGAGCGCGCGGTCCACGTTGCGCACCAGCGAGGTGAAGTCGTCGCGCCGGTACACGCCGACGTTGCCGTGGCGCAGGCCCTCGCGGGCCAGGGTGTAGTCCGCGCTGGTGTGGTCGGACACGGCTTCGGCGGCGGTGGGATCGGAGACCCGGGGCAGGTACGTGTCGGCCCAGTGCGCGGCCCCGGCGTCGTCGGCGAACCGCAGAGCGTGGGCCATGCCGACGCCCCCGGGCTCGTGGGGCAGGCCGTGCCAGACGGGGGCCGGGCCGAGTTCGTTGCGGACGTCGTCGTCGCCGGTCAGGACCTCGCCGTCGCCCTCGGAGGCGTCGTCGGAGTCCTCGGAACCGTCGGATTCATCGGATTCGTCGGAGTCAGACGGTTCGTCGCCGTGACCGTCGTCCATGTCGGTGTCGTCGGGGTGAACGGTGGTGGGCTCGGCCGAGGGCTCGCCGGTGTTCCACGGCCCGGTGCCGGGCGTGAAGGCCGACATCACCACGAGGTCGTCGGCGCCGTCTCGGTTGATGGCGGGCGCGGTGGGGGCGGCGGGCACGTTGGGCTCAGTGGGAGTGGCAGGGGTGGTGGGGGCGGCGGGGGTGCTCGCCGTCGCTGGTGGGAGGCCGCCCTCCGAGCCGCGCGGAGCGCTGCGCCAGTCGGCGGGCGGGCTCCAACCGTCGGGGACCACCTCGGCCTCGAGGAGCCAGTGCTCGTTCCCGTACAGCTCGTCATGGACCGGACGGACGTCGTGGACGACGAAGGTCGTGCCACGGCGAAGGAGCACGTCGACTCCGTCGCCGGTCAAGGTGCCGGACGACGTGTCGGAGGTGTTGAGCGCGGGGTAGCCCTCGGGCACCCTGATGACGACGTCGATCGGGTGGCGGTGGTCCAGAGGCCGCTCTCCGGTGGTCGTCGTGGTGTACCCGGGGTCGGTGTAGGTCCGTCCGACCAGGCCGAGCATCGAATCCGGATCGGTGGGGGAGACGCCCAGGCGCTCGGCGAATCCGGGGTCCGCGCGGTGGTGCAGGACCAGCGGATCGGGCAGCGCGGAGCGGTCGATCACCGAGTCGAGGGTGTCCGCCGTCTCCCGTGCGCGCGAGCCGGGCCCCGTGCCGCCGCGCAGTACGTCGTTCACGGTGGCGTCACTTCTCCCGCCGGTGAGGTCGCGCACGGCCGAGGCCTCCGTGTCCGTCAGGGCGGGCGGCGGCATCCGCAGCGACAGGTACATCGCGCCCTGGCCGTAGCCGACGAGTTCCTCGCCGTCCCGCATGCCCCGGGGCTCGACCCCTTCGCCCCAGGCCGGGCGCGCGGGCCAGGCGCCGGACGGGGCGTCGGCGCCGTGCGGGTGAGCGGGCGCGACGCCGGGTCCGGCTGTGTCGTCGTGCCCGCCGGGAGGCGTGGTGGCGGGCGCGGGCACAGGAGTGGGGGTGGCGTTGGGCACAGTGGGCCGGGGACGGGGCAAGCGCTGCGCTTCCGACCCGGTCGCGGGGAGCCCGCCGGTCTGCGCGGGCTCGTCCGACGACACGGTCGACGGGTGCGGCGGGAACGGCAGGTCGAGGAGACCGTTGGGATCGAACAGCGGTGGCTTGGACCCCAGGCCGGACAGGGGAGACGGCGACTTGGGATCGAGTCGCCCGAGCAGTTCTTCCAGCGAGAGAGGGGTGCCCCCGGCGTCCCTGGTGTCCCTGGCATAACCGGCGTCCCTCGGGATCCGGTGGCCCTCCGTGATCCCAGCGTTCCGGAGGCTTCCGGTGTCCTCGTGGCCTCTGGAGCCCACGGTTCTGCCGGTGTCTTCCTGGCCCCGTGTGTTCCCGTGGTCCCCGGTGTCTTCGGCGTCCCCAGAGTCCCCAGCGGCACCGGCGTCCACGGTTTCGTTGCTGCCCAGCGGCCAGTCGACGTTGTCCCGGCCATCCAGGCTTTCCACCTCGGACCGGCCGGTGCCCTGCTCGTTCGGGGCGGTGTCGGCGCCGGAGCCGGAACCGCCGTCGAGTCCCTGCGCCCGGTCGCCGGGCCCGCTGCCCCCGCCCAGGACGCCCACGGGCTCGGGCAGCGAGTGGACCATCATGACGCGCGGACGGGTGATGCGGGAGCTTTCGCCGCCCGTCCCCCGGTCTCCGGTGACGTCCGTGGACCTGCGTCCCCGACCGTCGGACGAGGCCGGTCGGTCCTCGCTGGTGGCGTTCGGCGAGTCCGTTCCCCGATCTCCGTCCCGTAGGAGGTCGGCGGCGCGCCTCTCGTCCGTCGCCTGCCGCTCCAGGTCGCGCACGGCGTCGGTGAGCGCGGCCAGTGCGTCCCGCGCGTTCCGGAGCTCCACCGTCCTGGCGGCGAGGTCGGTTTCCGCGTCCGCGAGCCGCCCGGTCAGCGCGTCCCGGTGTGCCCTGGCGTCGGCGGCCTCGGTCCTGGCCCGCCCGAGGTCGGCTTCCAGCCCGTCGGCGCGGGCCTCCAGCGTCCGGGCGCGGTCGGCGGCGGCCTCGGCGTTCCTCTGTGCGGTGTCACGCGTGGAACGCAGGTCGTCGGCCGCCTTCTGGGCGGCGTCCCGGTCGCGTCCAGCCTGCTCGGCGGCCCGGCGCAGCTCCTCTGCCCGATCCCGCAGGGTGCGGACGCGTTCCTCGGCCGTGGCGTCGCCGTGCCGCCGGTCGGCGAGGTCGCGGGCGCGCCGGTCGAACTCCTCGCGGGCGTTCCCGAGCTCCTCCGCCGCCGTCGCGGCGGCCCGCTCCCTGTCCTGGACGGTCTCCCGCTGGTCCCGGGATGCTTCGGGGGACGGGGCGTCCCCCTCTCGGCCCCTGGCCGGGTCCTCCGACGGGGCGGCCCTTTCGCCACCGGCCCGCTGGTCCTGCGCGGTGTCGGCGGAGGCAGACGGCGCCGTCCCCCGGGGCCCGTCGCCGCCCTCCTTTCCGTCCTCGCTCTCGGCGCGGGTCGCGGACCCGGCGAGCGCCTCGTCGTAGGTCGTGCGCGTTCGCTCCGCCGTGGCGGCGAGCTCCTGTATCCGTTCACCGAGCTCGCGTAGCTCCTGCTCGGACCGGGCCGTCCCGTCCCGGCGCGCGTCGGACTCGCGCTGGGCGCCATCGCGTTCGACGGCGGCGCTGTCCGCCCGCTCACCGGCACGCTCGGCGTCGGCCTTCGCGGTGTCGGCCCTGCCCTGCTGCTCCGTGTACCGTTCGCTCAGCTCGCTGTACGCGTCGGCCGTGCTCTCGGCCCTGTCGCTGGCCGTGTCGGCGTCGCGCCGGGCCCGGCCCGCCTCGACCTCCAGCCGCGCCCGCCTGAGGTCGGCGGTGTCGAAGTCCCGTCGCGCGGCGGGCACGTCGCGCTCGCGCAGGTCCTCGATGGCGCGTGCCAGGGTGCGCACGTCGGCGGCGGCCCGCTCGACCCGGTCCCGGGCCCGCGGCTCCGAGTCGCGGAGCCCGGCGGCGCGATCGCTCAGCTGCCGGGCCCGGTCGCGCAGACGCTGCTCCTCCGCGGCGGGCTCCACCTGGGCGGGCCGGGACGGGGCCTCGACGTTCAGTGTCGAGCGGAAGCGGTCGGCGAGGCTCCCGGAGCGGGGCGCCGTGTCCGGCGTCCGTTCCGTCTCCCCACCCGATTCGGTGATCGGGGGCAGGGCCACTCCGCCACGGCTTCCGCCGGACCCTCCGCCCTCCTCGGCGGCCCCGGTCAGGTCCATCTCGCGCGGGTTCCCGAAGGTCCGCCGTGACCTGCTCAGCGTCTCGACCCAGCGGTCGATGGCGCTGTTGTACTCGTTCAGCGCCTGGTCGTACGTTTCCTGCTGCTCGTCGTAGCGCTGGCGGGCCGCGTCCCGGTCCGCTCCGTTGACGACCTCGTCGGCCAGGCCCTCCAACGGTGCGCGGGCGTCGGAGTAGGCCTTCTCCGCGTCGGCGAACTTCTGGCTCGCCTTCTGCAGGGCGTCGAACACCGGCCGGAGCCCGTCCGCCTGCTCGCGGGTGACCACGCCCATCGCGACCGCGTCCGACTCCGAGACCCACGCCGCGATCCGGGTGGGAGTGTCCCCGATCTGCCAGCGGGCCGGCTTGCCGTGGGAGGGCCCCGTCTCCGGTCGGGCGCCGGTGACCTTGTTGCGCCAGACCGTGCGCGTGGGCAGGGCGGAGGCGGTACCGATCGCCCACGTGGTGTCGAACTCCACCAGGTAGGCGGGGCCCTGGCGGAGCCGGTCGGACTGCGGATACCGCTTGGTCGGGCGCTCCGCGCCCGCGTTCTCGCCGTCCGTCTTCGACGAGGCGACCCCGAGCCCTCCGGTGTAGATGCCCTCGTGGTTGTCGTAGTCGTGCGCCGCCTCGGTGCTGAGCCCCGCCCCCCGGACGGGGTCGGAGCTGCCGCCGACACTGGAGGACTGCCCGGCGGATCCGTGCTGCCCGCCGCCGTGGGCGAGGTTGTCGCTGATCCTGGTGCCCGGGACGACGTCCAGGATCGTGGCGTCGGACATGTCCGGAAGCGCCTTGACACTCCACTTCGTACGGCCGATGTCCAGCATCTCCACCCCGTCGTCCTCGCGGGCGGCGCTGGGGAACAGCGCCTGGACGGCCACGTCGTCCAGGCTGTGGTCGATCGCGTTGTGCCGGGTGTCGAGCTTGTTCTGGTCGGCGACGTGGGCGCGCGCGGCGGCGACGGCCTGCGGTGTGTAGGCGCCGTCCTGTACCGCGTCGGCGGGCGGCTTCCAGCCCAGCGACTTGGCCATGACGATGTTGGCCGTGTCGCGCAGCGCCTGTCCGTGGTCGAGCACCGCGGTCGGCAGGATGACCGCGTCCTTGACGGGCGCGGTCCGATCCGGATCGCCGCCGCTGTGCTCCCTCGTCCACGTGCGCATCATGTCGCCCAGGGACGCCCGGGGCGTGCTGCGGGGGTGCTCGGGCGCCGGTGCAGGCGCGGACGCGTCCGAGTCCGGAGCCGACTCCGGGGCGGACTCCGGGTTGGGGGCAGGTGCCGCCGTATCCGACTCGGGGGCGGCGACCGGGGTCGTCCGCGGAGCCGGGGCCGGCGCCGGGGCGCCGTCGGTGTCGGTGATCTCCGTGATCCGGTCGTCCGTGCCGGTGCCGGTGTCCTGGTCGTCGCCGGTCGTGGTCGTGGGGGTGGGGGCCGGGGTGAACGTCAGGTAGGCGAACGGGAACAGGGTCTCGGTCTGCCCGGCGTCGCCACGACCCGTGAAGGTGGTGCGGTCGGTCCCTCCGCGCAGGGGATTGCGGACGCCGCTCTGCTCCCGCTCCGGCTTGGGGTCGCCTAGCTCCAGGGTGAGGACCAGGTCCGCGTCGTGGGTGAGCTTCGCGTACGGCACGTGCATCTGGAGCTCGACCGTGCGCGTGGCCGCCTCCGAGTGCCCGTGGCCCGTACTCCGGCCCGTGCTCGCGGACACCCCGGTGCTGGGGGGGTAGAACAGCGGTCGGCTGCCCGGCTGGTCGTCCGGGGCGCTCCGGTCCCCGTCGTAGCCGGTCGGCTGGAGCAGGGTGCCGTCCGCGCCCAGCGACGTCGAGGTCGAGGTGCTCTCGTCCCGGCCCCGCGTGTCGGTCCAGCTGCGCGACTCGATGTAGTCGGCCGCGAATCCGGCGTACTCGGTGCGCGTGGCGGTGGTGCGCAGGTCCACGTACACCTTGGCGTCGGTGGAGGTGTGCACGGTCCGGTCGATCGGCCGGACGCGCACCGGGACCGGCACCGCCTTGGCGGGGTTGTTGCCCAACTGCGTGGTGAGGTCGTGCAGGAGCTGTTCACGGCTGTTGCCGGTCAGCTCCAGCCCGTCCCGCGCCAGGTCGTCGACGAGGTTCTGCAGGGCGGCGTTCGGGTCCGCGGGCCGCATCTGCCGACCGGCGTTCTCGAAGCCGGGTCGGACCACCAGGCCGCCGGGCTTGTGGGGGTTGGGCTGCGGGCCCAGGACCGGATGGGCGCCGGTGCCGGTGACCGCGTCCTGGACCAGGTCCGAGGCATGGGCGTCGTGGGAGTGCACGTACCCCGAGAACAGGTCGGGCACCGGGATCCGCCAACCGCTGAAGGTGGTGTTCCACGGCACCGTGAAGCCGATGCTCCAGTTCTTCAGGAACTCGAAGGCCTGGGTGACGTGCCCCGACCCGCGGAAGGCGTAGGACCGTGCGACCTGCGGAATGAACAGGACGGAGGAGGAGAAGCCGCCGGAGCGTGAGACCGACGAGTCCTTGGTGAAGGGCGTGAACCCGAACGCGGGCCCGCCCACCGGGATGGGTCGGAGCGCTTCGCTGGGCAGGGAGTCGTCCCCGGCGGCGCGGTTGGGGTTGTCGGTGGCGCCCGAGCCGACCCGGCTGGACACGCCCGTGCTCCGGGTGTCCTTCGTGGAGAGGTTCACCTGGGTTCCCGCGCCCCACCAGATCTGGGCGTCCACCGGGAAGAAGACGTCGACCGACTCCAGGTCGACCCTGGTCGCGACGGTGGTGCGGACGTCGTGCGGGGAGAACAGCCCGCCGCTCATCTCCTCCCGCATGCGCGACCCGGTGGGCGACGTGGCGCTGTGGTCAGTGGCCAGGCCCATCCCCGAGAGGCGGTCCTCGAACTGGTTCCGAGCGCTCGGGCTGCCGTCCAGGGTGTGTTCCAGCTTGCGGCTGAAGCCTTCGTGCAGCCCCCGGCGCCCGACGGAGAAGGAGTCATAGGTCCGCTGGAGCAGCCCGGGCCGGTTCGGGCCGCCGAGGTCGGTGTTGACGTGCTCGATGGTGCCCCCGTGCCGAAGGATCTCCCGGGCACGGCGCTGCGCGAGCGAGGGCGGTCCGGTGGGGGCGGTCGTGTCCGGAGTGGGATGCGGCGGTGCCGTGGTGTTCGGGGGAGGGGCGGTGCCGGGGGTGGCCGCCGGGTTCGCGGTGCCTGGTGTGCCGGAGGTGGTGGCCGTTGCGCCCTCCGCGTCCGGGGTCCGCGAGGTAGTGGACGTGCCCGTTGGATTCGGGGTGTCGTTGTCCCCTGTGCTGGCCGTCGTGACGGGAGGGTTCGCGGCATCGGTGGTGACCGTGGTGGTCGCCGGGCCTGTGGTGCCCTCGGTGCCTGTTGTGCCCGTGGTGGTCGAACCGGCCGCCGGTCGGGTGGGCACGAAACCGTGGCGGATCATCGATCGCGCCTCGTCGGTGGTGAGCCGAGTCGGGTTCGCGACCGGAGGGGGAGGCGTGGCGCGGACCGGAGCGGGCGAGGCCACCTTGGGGGTGGTGAGCGTCATGGTCGTGCGCAGGCCGTCGTCGCCGAGCAGCGGGACACCGCGTGTGCGCGGCGGGGCGTCGTTGCGGGTCTGGCCCAGGTCGTCGTGCTCGTACAGGCGGGCGTCGAACGTGGTGTCGGCCGTCCACACGTCGTTGCCGCCGGCGAACATCACGCGTTCCTCGGTGGAGTGGGTCAGGCCCTGGCTCGCGCTGTGCCCCCTGCCGAACGAACCGCTGGCGGAGGCCGAGGGCGTGCCGAATTTGGCGGGCACGCCGCGGGCGTCGGACCCGGTCTGCTCACGGACGTTCATGCCGACGGTGGGCGTGATGGTGTGCTTGTACGACCGGCCCGACCCCCTGCTCAGGCCGGCCGAGCCGCCGATCCGCGCTCCCGAGCCGGCCTCGGACTCCTTCAGGTGGCGCAGCGGGCCCGCGTCGGCGGTGACGCGGACGGTGACGGTGTCGGGGCGCAGGCCCTCCTTGAGCGTCATCGTCGACGGCAGGTCGATGGCGGCGGTCTCGCTGAGGTGGACGGGAATCCCGTCCCCCAGAAGGGCGTTCGGGGAGCTCTTGAGCGTGGACTCGGAGACGGCGTCGAGGATCCGGATGGTGTTCCTGCGTGCGGTCTCGTAGTCGCGGCGCAGACCCCAGTGCTCCCGGAAGGAGCGCTCGAAGTACCCGGCGTCGGCCTTGCCGGGGCGCCGGGCATAGGTGGCCGGGGTGCGGGCGAGCTCGGGGATGACCAGCCCGGGGCGCCGCTCGGCGATGGAGGTGAGGATGCCGTGGGCCAGGTCCTCGTAGACGGTGCGGGCGTCGTCGCGCGCGGGTGCCGTCCGGTCGCCGGGGCCGTCCGCTTCGGTGGTCGTCGTGCCGCCGGTGTTCTCCGTGCCTGCTGTGCCGGTTGTGGCCGCCGTGTCGGTCGTGTCCTCGGCGCCCGTCGTGGCCGGGGCCCGGTCGAAGCCGCGGACGGTGGCCCCGCTCAGGTCGGTCGGGTGGTCCTCGCGCAGGTTGGGGAACGGCGGGACCGGAGCCGGCGCCGCGTCCTCGCCGTCGTCCGTGGCGTTCCGCCGGAGGTCCGAACCGCCCGCGTCCGCGTCGTCGGCGGTGATCGGATCGGTCGCCGTACTCCGCCCCGGCTCGTCCGTCGTACCCGTCGCCGCCGTGGTGTCGGCCGTCCCCGGTGTCTCGGTTCGCGCCGTACCGGCGGCCTCGACCTGGTCCCGTAACGTGCGGGCGTCCTCCGCGGTCAGTAGGTCGATCGAGCTGCCCTCGAAGCGGTGGATCCGATCGTCGCCCTCGAACTGGAGGTAGAACTCGCGCTGGACGTCGTAGGCCGCGTACGCGGGAGCGTTGTGCGTGAAGGCGCTGGCTGTGGCGGAGTGGCTACGGGTGTTGCTGACGTTGGAGCCGAACGAGAACGCGTACTCCACGAAGGGGACGTCGAGCCGGATGGCGCGCCCGTTGGGCAGGTCGACGTGGACACCGAACCCGCCGCCGAGCATGCCGGAGGCGCCTTTGCTGCGGGTCACGGTGCTGGAGGAGTTCTTCGTGGCCGTGTTGCTGTGCAGCAGGTCGACCAACGGCGGCGAGTGGTCCTTGCGCGTGTACAGGGTGGGCACGGTCCACAGCTTCAGGATCCGTTCGCTGCCGTCGGGCGCGGCGATGCGGATGTGCGCGGGGGTGTTGGACATCTGCGGCAGCAGGTTCTGGATCTGGTCGTTGTGGAACGCGCTCTCGATCCGGTCCCGGAAGTCCCTGATCCGCTCGTCGCGCCGCCGGTCCCCGCGCGGCAGGTGGTCGCTGATCCATTCGACGACCCCCGGCTTGTGTCCGCCGAGCATGTGGTCGGCGATCCACGGGCCCAGCCCCGGGCTCCGCGAGCCGTCCCCGCCCTCGGCGCCGTCGCCTTCGCGGTCCCCTTCTGCGCGAGGCGTGCCGCCGGGGGCGGGGGTGATGTCGCCGAGGCGGATGGGGTGGCCCGCGCCCACTCCGGGACGGTTGACGGCGGGGCGCGGGGCGTGTCCGGGCGCAGGGGCCGGACCGGAGTGCACGCGGATGGTCCCGGGCAGGTCGGGGTGGTCGACGACGGCCCCGGGCACGTTCAGCACCAGGCCGTTGGTGGACCGGCCGCGGCTGGTGTGGGGCGCCGGAGCGCCGGGGGTTCGAGTGTCGTCCGTCGTGTCCTGGGTCTGCGGTGGCGGTGCGGTGGTGACCTGCGCGTCACCGGTCGTGTCCTGGGTCCGCGGTGGCGGTGCCGGAGGCGTTGGGGGCACCGGCGGCGTGATCGTCAGATCCATGTCCAGGTCCGCGGCGTACAGGTGGGGCGTGTCCAGCTGCCAGACCTCGGTGTCGGAGTTCGCGCTATCGGACGTGGCGCGACCGGTGGCGCGCACACCGACACCGAACCGGCCGCCGATCGAGAAGATCGGCCCCGCGTTGGTGTCACCGGCGACACTGTCCACGTAGATCGGGTTGGCGGTGAACTTCGCCCCCACGGACCTGCTTCCACCGCGCGAGCCGCTCTCGTTGGCGTTGACTCCGGTTCCGGCGTTCTGGGTCCGCAGGAACTTCGTCTCGGTGCCCTGGCCCCGGGGATCGGTCGGAACGTGGTGGAAGCCGTCGCCGACCTGGTTCAGGTCGAGGTGGGCGGTCCAGATCCCGCCGTCGTCCGACTGGACCCGCACGGTGTGGCCGCCGGGTGCGAGGAACGGCCGGGGGCCGTACTGGCGGAAGACGTCCGCGAGCGCGTCCGTGATGCGGTCCCGCACGGTGTCGTCAGCCGTGGGCACCCGGGTGAGGCCGTCCGTGACGAAGGTGTCGACGTTCTCGGCGGCGACCATGTGCGGACCGAACAGGTTCGTGCCGGTCAGGTAGCCCAGGTCGTAGGAGGTTCCGGACCGGTCCGGTGTGAAGCTGCCCGAGTACTCGCTTCGCGGCTGCTCCCCCTCGGGCGGCGGTGCGTCGGTGGAACGGTCACCGCGGCCGTCCCCGCTCCGCTCTTCGGTGACGTCGATGGCCGGGGTGCCCTCGTCGACGGGCCGGGGCGGAGGGGGCGGCGGCGAGGTCGGAGGCGGCGTCCGCCGTTCCGGGGGGTTCTCCCGCGCGGTGGACTCCTCCTCCGAAACGGTTCGTGGCCGCTCCTGTCGCTCGTCGCCGGAGCCCGTCTCTTCGGGGTGCTCCGAGGCGGTCGGAGGCCTCGCGACGACGTCTCGGCTGCTCGTGGTGGTGTCACCCGATTCCCGGATCTGCGTCGGCGAGGGCTGGGCCGGTGACTCGGGGGCGGGGGGCTGCTCCCGGTCCCCCTGAGGCGGTGTGCGAGTGCCCGGCTGGCGGCCCGGACCGTTGTCGGACCGGTGCGCCGAGCGCTCAGACGCGGTGGTGCCCGCGTCGGTCCCGTCGCCCGTGTTCGCCACCGGCGGTGGCCCAGGAATCTGGATCCCGTGGAGGGTGAAGACGTGGAGGTCGGAGTCGGTCCAGGGGAGGGGTGAGTGGGGGAGGGGG
>NZ_LGEC01000097.1 GCF_001279585.1 Nocardiopsis sp. NRRL B-16309
CTGATGGTACTGCCCTGTGGTGGGGTGGGAGAGTAGGTTGCTGCCACGGTTTTTCGTTGGAGGGGGAGAGGGCTTTCGTGGTCTTCTCCCCCTTTTTTTGTGCCCATGCTTGTGCGTTTGTGAACGCGGGGTGGTGGGTGGGTGTTGCGGGGGCGGGGGTCCCCCCGGTTTCCAGTGTGGGGGTGGTGGGGTGTGGTGTGCCAGGCCCGCACCCGCGCCTGTGGACAACTCAATGCGCCCACGGCAGGGGCGATCGACTACCGAATTCGGTTCGGTGGGAGAATTCGGGCATGACGACAACGATTCCGGTGCATTTTCTCGCCGCCGCGGAAGCCGCGAAGGGCTTCATGCCCACTGACGAAGGCACGGTTCTCTATGAGACCGCGTGCGAGTACGCCCATCTGGGACCGATCGTGGAGATCGGAACGTATTGCGGAAAGTCCACCATCTTCCTGGGGGCCGCCGCGCGTGCGACGGGCGGCAAGGTGCTCACGGTCGACCACCACCGGGGATCGGAGGAGCACCAGGAGGGCTGGGAGTACCACGACACCTCGCTCGTCGACGAGGCGACCGGCAAGTTCGACACGTTGCCGCACTTCCGCCGCACGATCACCGGGGCGGGCCTGGACGACGAGGTGATCGCCGTGGTCGGCCGCTCGTCCGACGTCGCGAGCGTCTGGGGCACCCCGCTCGGCATGCTGTTCATCGACGGCGGACACAGCGAGGAGGCCGCGCAGGCCGACTACGCGGGCTGGAGCCCGCACGTAGCCCCCGGAGGGGCTCTGGTCATCCACGACGTGTTCCCCGACCCGGCGGACGGCGGCCGGCCGCCCTACAACATCTACTGCCGTGCGCTGGAGTCGGGGCTGTTCGAGGAGGTACGCGTGCTGGGGTCCATGCGGGTCCTGCGGCGAGTCGCCTGACGAGGACGGCGTGCGGGTGACGAGCGTCTCCGGGGCGAGGTTCTCGGCACCCGCGCGCGTGATCACGGCCGCCGACGACTCGCGTCGTGCCGGAAACCCGTCAACACCAGCGCCAGGGCAATACACTCTGACGCAGGGTAAGCCTTCGGTAAGAAGCGACGATGTGGTTATGGACTCGGCCTTGTGACGGTTACGGGCGGGTATCGTGGCGACGAGGGCGAAGCGACGTTGGCGAAATCCCCGAAATACCGCTTCGGCCCAGACTCGAACTGAACCGATCCGGGGTACCCGCGCGTCAAACATCAGGACGGCACGGTGCCGGACGTGATTTGCCATGGGGGCGGGGAGCTGAGCGAGAGCACACACGGCGCGGACGGGACGGACGGACAGCGTCCCGAGGAACATACGCCGGAGACCAGAGACACCTCTGCAGAGGCACTGTCCGGACAGAGCACTCCCGAGGGTAGGGCACCCGTCACCGAGGGCGCGAATTCCGCGCCGTCGGACTCCGAGGACTCCGCGGACGACCGGCCCGAGCAGCCGGAACCCGAGTTCATCAGCCCCATCACCTTCAAGACCAGCGGCTCGTTCTTCCGCGAGCGGGTGGCCCGCAGTCTGGCCGAGCAGGGCTTCGACGCGGACGCCGACGGTGACGGCCAGGCCGACACCGGTTCCGGCGCCGACGCGGACCCTGTTTCGGACGCGGGACCGGCTCGGGAGACCAGGGACACCGACGAGGCCGGCGACACCGACGAGCCCGGTGGCGCCCCCTCCGCCGCATCCGGTGACGCGTCGTCCGCATCCGGTGACGCTTCCGGCCGTGACGCCGACACCGAACCCGCGACGGAGCAGATGCCCGTCATCGGGGCGGACACGGTCGACCCGGCCGGACCGACGGACCCGGCCGCTCCGGCCGCACCGGACGCTCCGGGCTCCGACGGGGCTCCGGAGGAGTCGGAGGCGCCCGCGACGACGGACTCCGCCGCCGGCGGAACCGACTGGTTCGCCAAGCCGACGACCGCCGCCGGGCAGACCGGATCGGGATCGTCCGACCCGGAGCCGTCGCCACCGTCCGACGCGGCGGCCGCGGCCGCCGCGTCCCTGCCCCCGACCGCTCCCGTCCCGGCACAGGACGAGACCGAGCCGGTCACCGAGGCCATGAGCCGTCCTGACGAGGGCACGGACACGACGGAGTCCTGGTCCGCGGCGGACTCGGCGGCGCCGACGGGCGGACCCGGCACGTCCGCCACGCCCGCCGAGGGCACGCCGTCGTTCGGGACCGCGCCCGAGGACACGGAGCCCTCGCTGTGGCCGGAGGCCCGACGGCTCTCCGAGCACGCCTCGACGCCGCAGGAGGGCCGGAACCGCACCGAGACGGCCGCGGAGTCCGGCGGCGGGGCCGGGGAAGCCCGGGACGACACGTCCGCCACGGGGCCCGCCTCAGCGGCCGGTGCTGCGGGAACCGGGGGAGCCGCGGGGCTGCCCGGAGTCGTGGGCGCCGCCTCGTACTCCGGTGGCACCGGAGCTCCCGGTGGTCCGCACACACCCGGTGACGCAGGTCCCGGATACGACGCCGCGCACCCCTCCGGTGGCCACGGCGCCTCCGATGGGCGGGGTTCCTCCGCCGACCAGTGGCACTCCGCTGATCAGAGTGCGTCCGGGGCCACCGGAGCGGCGGCCTCCGGTGCCGCCGGTTCCGCGGCGCTGTCCCACGGGCCCGGCGGGCCCACCGGCCCGGGCGGCCCCAAGGGTCCCGGCGGTCCGGGTGGTCCGACGGGGCCGGGCGGCCCCAAGGGCGGCAAGGGCAAGAAGGCCGGCAAGGGCAAGAAGCCGCTGTGGTGGCGGATCCTGCGCGTGTTCCTCATCATCGCGGGCCTGGGCGTCATCGCCGGATGCGCGGCCTTCGCCTACCTCTACGCGACGATCGAGGTCCCCGACGCGGCCCAGGCCGACGCCCTCACCGAGAGTTCGACCTTCTACTACTCCGACGGCGAGACCGCCTTCGCCGAGCGCGGGGACGACCGCGACATCATCTCCTACGACCAGATGACCGAGGGCGAGGGCTACATCGTCGACGCGGTCATCTCCGCCGAGGACCGCGGTTTCTGGACGGAGCCGGGCGTCTCCGTGCGGGGCACCACCCGTGCGGTGTGGTCCACCGTCACCGGCCAGCAGGTGCAGGGCGGGTCCACCGTGACCCAGCAGATGGTCCGCAACTACTACGAGGGCGTCTCCCGCGAACAGACGGTCAGCCGGAAGATCCAAGAGATCATCATCGCCATCAAGATCGACCAGAGCGAGACGAAGGAGTGGGTGATGGAGCAGTACCTCAACACCATCTACTTCGGTCGCCAGGCGTATGGCGTGCAGGCCGCCGCGGAGGCGTACTACCACAAGGACGTGCAGGACCTCAGCCGGGGAGAGGCCGCCTTCCTGGCGGCCGCGATCCAGCAGCCGAGCCACTTCGGAACGGCCGACGTGGAGACCACGCCCGAGATGGAGCAGCGCTGGCAGTACGTCATCGACGGCATGGTCACCACCGGCAGCATCAGCCAGGCCGAGGCCGACGAGATGGAGTTCCCGACCCCGGAGGCCGAGCGCGCCACGCCCGGCATGGACCTGAGCGGGTACCGGGGGTACATGCTCCAGGAGGCCATGAGCGAGCTGGAGCGGCTCGGCTACACCGAGGACATGATCAACCGTCAGGGCTACCGGATCGTCACCACGTTCGACAAGGACATGATGGACGCCGCCTACGACGCGGTCACCGGGATCGTGCCCCAGGAGGACATGCCCGAGGGCATCAACATCGGTCTGAGCACCGTGGACCCGGCGACCGGTGAGGTGCTGGCCTTCTTCGGCGGGCACGACTACAACGACAACCAGTACGACAGCTCGTTCCTCGGTTCGGCGCAGGCCGGTTCGGCGTTCAAGCCCTACGTGCTGGCCACCGCGCTCAAGCAGGGCGTGGGCCTCAACACCACCGTGGACGGGCGGGGTCCGCAGGAGATCAACGGCCAGTCCATCCAGAACGCGGGCAACGCGCCCGGCGGCATCATGACGCTCAGCCAGGCGACCCAGGTCTCCAACAACCTCGGGTACATCGAACTCGCCCAGAGGGTGGGCTTCGAGGAGATCCGCCAGACGGCCTACGACGCGGGTCTGCCACAGGACAGCATCAAGGACAACCAGCTCGTCCCGGTCATGCCGCTGGGCGCGAACAGCGTCCGGCCCATCGACCAGGCGAGCGGGTACGCGACCTTCGCCAACGGCGGCACGCACGTCGAGGCGCACGTGGTCAGGGAGATCGTCAACTCCGAGGGTGAGAACGAGCGCCCGGAGGTGGAGAGCAACCGGGCCTTCTCCGAGGACGTCGCCGCGGACCTCACCTACGCCCTGGAGGGCGTGGCCAACAACGGGACCGGCCGGAACGCGAACCTGTGGGACCCGGACCACCCCACCGCGGGCAAGACGGGAACCGTCAGGGACGAGCAGAACGGCGGCACCGCCGCGGCCTGGTTCGTGGGCTACACGCCGCAGCTCTCGACGTCCGTCGGCGTGTACAGCGACAGCAACAGCGCCTTCACCATCCCGGGGCAGAACATCTCCAGCGTCGGGCTTCCGTCGTCGATCTGGAACGCCTACATGTCGGCGGCGGTGGCGGACCTCGAACCCGCCTCCTTCCCCGGCCCGGCGTTCGTCGGTACGAACGAGAACTGGGCACCGGACGTGTCCACGGAGGCCCCGGACGCACCGGCGGAGGACGACGACGTCACGGACGTACCGGTGGAACCGCAACCCGAGGTCCCGATCGATCCCGAGCCGGAGGTCCCCGAGGATCCGGCGCCGCCGGAGCCGGGTACCGGCGACGGGGGAACCGGGGACCCCGGTACGGGCGAGCCCGGTGACGGCGGGACGATCCTCCCGCCCCCACGTGAGGAAGAGGAGGAGTAGCGCCGAACGGCGCTCTCAGGAGCACCCACCGGAGCCCCCGTCCCGCCCTCAGGCGGGGCGGGGGCTCCGTCGCGCGCCCCGCGCGCCGCGGAGGTCCGCCTACCGGGCGCTCGGAGACACACGAGGACGGAGCCGTCGCGTGCGCGGCGGAGGTTCCGGTGGGCCCGCGGGCTCCCGCCGGGCCGCCCCGTGCCAGAGGACGCCTCGGGCTGCCGGGGGAGCCTTGTCCCGGCGACCCTCAGGGTCGCCTCAGGGCCGCCCGAGGGGCCCTCAGGCCCCCGTCACGGCCGGGGGGCGTCGTCCCAGGTGTGCAGGAACACCCGTGAGCCCTCCGTGGTGCGCGTGAGGGCGTCCACCGCCAGGATCACCGCGGCCGAGGTCCACGTACTCCGCTCGACGGGCCAGCGCACCTGCTCGGCGAACTGGTACCCCGTCCAGTAGACGCCGTCGTCGGCGTCCCGCAGGTGCTGGACGTTCCGCAGGATCCGGACCGCCGTCTCCTGCTCGCCCATGGCCGCCAGGGCCAGCACCAGCTCCGCGGACTCCGCGGCGGTGACCCAGGGCTGGTCGCTCACGCAGCGCACGCCCAGGCCCGCCACCACGAACCGGTCCCAGCGGTCTTGGACGCGCTCCTTGGCGGCCACA
The DNA here is from genome assembly GCF_001279585.1 of Nocardiopsis sp. NRRL B-16309. Classification (GTDB taxonomy): domain Bacteria; phylum Actinomycetota; class Actinomycetes; order Streptosporangiales; family Streptosporangiaceae; genus Nocardiopsis. Next base: position 5,523 of record NZ_LGEC01000097.1, read on the forward strand.
CCCCGCACGGCCCCGCCCAGGATCGGATAGAACCAGTCCATCGAGAAGCGGGCGCGGTCGGCGAACAGGTCCTCGTGCTCGTTGATGAGCACGGCCAGCGTGTCGGCGGCCTCCGTCCACTCGGGGCGGTCGTGGCCGAGCCGGGCGCCGAGCGCTGCACCGCAGCGCAGTGCGTGGTGCACGCTCGCGCACACCGTGAGCAGGGCGTGGTCCCCCGTGGAGCCGTCCTCGTCGCGTGCCCACAGGATCTCGCCGTGCTCGCCGCGCAGGGCCAGGACGAACTCCAGCCCGCTGTCCACCACGGGCCACATCCGGTCGGCGAAGCCGCTGTCCCCGGTGGTGAGCAGGTGGTGGAACAGGCCGACCGCGGGGTAGGCGGCGTGGTTGGCCTCGCGCAGGCCGGTCACGGCCGTGCCCTGGCGGAACTTGGCGGGCCAGCCGCCGTCCGTGTGCCGGGTGCGCTCCAGCCACCGGTAGGCGCGGCGGGCCGCCTCGGCGTGCGCGGGCACGGCCGTCCCGGTCACGGTCAGGGCCATGGCGCACTCGACGTGGTCCCAAACGTCGGTGTGCCCGCCCGGGAACCACGGGATGGCGCCGTCGGGCTCCTGGCTGCGCACCAGGTAGTCGGCGGACCGGTACAGCTCCTCGGCGCTGAGCAGGCCGGGCAGGCGCAGGGCCTCGGCGGCGGGGGCGGCGGCCCCCATCAGGCGGCGGTACGCGGCTTGCGCACGTACACCACGACGCTCTTGCCGATCACCGGGTTGAGCAGCCGCTCGGCCACACGGGTGGCCTTGGGAGCCTGGAGCATGTCCCACACCAGCATCCGGTGGTAGGCCCGGGCCAGCGGGTGGTCGTCGTTGTCGGTGCCCACCGCGCACTTGATCCACCAGTACGGCGCGTGCAGGGCGTGCGCGTGGTGGTGCGGGCCGATCTCGAACCCGGTGGCCTTGAGCTTGGCCTCCAGTTCGGCGCGCGTGTAGATGCGGATGTGCCCGCCCTCGTTGGTGTGGTACTGCTCCGAGAGGGCCCAGCACAGGCGCTCGGGCAGGAAGCTCGGCACCGTCACCGCCGCGATCCCGCCGGGCTTGAGCACGCGGAACAGCTCCCGCATCGCGGCCGTGTCGTGCGGCAGGTGCTCGAAGATCTCGGCGGCCACGACCCGGTCGAAGCTCGCGTCGTCGAAGGGCATGTCCAGGGCGTCGCCCTTGACGGTCTCGGCGGTCGCGCCCTCGGGGGCCTCGCCCTCGTCGCGCATGGCCGTGAACATGGCGTCGACCTCGGCGAGGTCGCCGACGTTCTGGTCGAAGGCCACGACGTCGGCGCCGCGGCGGTAGATCTCGAAGGCGTGGCGGCCACCGCCGCAGCCCAGGTCGAGCACGCGTCGGCCCGGGCCGACGGGGAACAGGTTGAAGTCGACGGTGATCAGTGGAGGCTCCTCGTGGATGGTGCGGGACGTGCTGCGCGGCCCGCCGGGGTCAGGCGCCGTTCGCGCGGGCCCGCACGGAGGCGGGGCGGGTGTCGCCGTCGGAGGGTCGGCGGCCCGTGACGGCGGCGATGGTGTCGGCGTAGCGCTGGGCGGTGAGTTCGGCGACCGCGCTCCAGGTGAAGCGCTCCTGGACGCGCCGCCAGGCGGCGGCGCCCATGCGCTCGCGCTCCCGGTCGTCGTCCAGGAGGGCGCCGAGCGCGCCGGCCAGCACGTCGGGGTCGCCCGGGGGGACCAGGCGCCCGGCGTCGCCGTCGGTGCCCACGACCTCGGGGAGGGCCCCGGCGTGGCTGGCGACCAGCGGGGTCGCGCAGGCCATCGCCTCCACGGCGGGCAGGGAGAAGCCCTCGTAGAAGGAGGGGACGACCGCCACCTGGGCGGAGGCGATGAGGGTGGCCAGGGCGGTGTCGTCGATGCCGCTGACGAACTCGACGCGGTCGCGCAGGCCCAGTTCGTCCACGAGCCGGTCGGTGGGGCCGCCCGGTTTGGGCCGGCTGACGATGGTCAGGGAGACCTCGCGCTCGGTGGCGAGCTTGGCGGCCGCGCGCAGCAGCGTGCCCACGCCTTTGAGGGGGCTGTCGGCGCTGGCGGTGCACACGATGCGGCCGGGGACGCGCTCGACCTCGGGGCGCGGGTGGAAGTAGCGGGTGTCGACGCCCAGCGGAGTGACCTCCATGGTGGCGGGGTCGACCCCGAACTCGCGGGCGATGTCGTCGGCGGAGGAGCGGGAGGGTACGAGGATCGGGTCGAGCCTGCGGGCGACCCTGGCCTGCATGGACACGAACCCGTACCAGCGGCGCTTGGACAGCTTCTGCAGCCCGCGGGCCTCGGCGAGCTCGATGCGGCGGTCCACGCTGATGGGGTGGTGGATGGTGGTGACCAGCGGCAGGCCGGCGGACCGGATGCCGAGCAGGCCCCAGCCGAGGGTCTGGTTGTCGTGGACGACGTCGAAGTCGGCCAGGCGGCGGCGCAGTTCGCGGTTGGCGCGCAGGGAGAAGGTGAGCGGTTCGGGGAAGCCCGCGGTCCACATGGTGGCGACCTCCAGGACGTCGATCCAGTCGCGCCACTCGCGCAGGGGCGGGGTGGTGAAGGGGTCGGCGTCGTTGTAGAGGTCCAGGGAGGGGACCTTCTCCAGGGCCACGCCCTCGTCCAGGACGGGATAGGGCTGACCGGAGAAGACGGTGACCCGGTGGCCGAGCGCGGCCAGTTCCCGGGAGAGGTGGCGGACGTAGACGCCCTGGCCGCCGCAGTGCTCCTTGCTCCGGTAGGAGAGCAGGGCGACGCGCAGGGGGCGGTCGTCGGCAGGCCGGGGGGTCGGTCCCGTGCTGTGGCCCGACTGGGTCAAGAGTCCACCTCTTCGTTGGGTCGCGGGCCCGGTCGCCGCCGTGCGTCGCGGGAGCGTCGGCGGGGTGGTCGTCACCGCCGGCGCGGGTGCGCGTGTTCGCCGTTGAACAGGCGTGGGCGCCCCATATGTTACTCGGCAGTCACGTCCGGGTCGGCGCCGGGCTGGTTGGTACACGGATCCTATGCGGGGCGCCCGGGCGCGGGAACGGCACCCCAGCGGGGCAGGGGCGCCGTGCCGGAGGCCTCGGCGCCGGTACGGACGGCGCGTCCGCGCACTTCCAGCGTGCGCAGGTGGGCGGCGGTCTCGGAGGCGGCCATGTGGCGTGCCATCAGCCGCATGCCGGTCCAGGAACGGCGCCAGGGCAGGCGGGAGGTGGCCTCCCACAGGGTGGCGGGGCCCTGGTCGAGCAGGGCGGCGATCTGGTCGAGGCGTTCCTCGTGGTGGGCGGTGATCTCGGCCGCGCGGGCTGGGGTGCCGCGGAAGCGGGTCTCGTGTGAGGGAAGGCACAGGAGGCGGTCGGCGCCGGGCAGGCGGCTCACGCGTTCCTGGGCGCGCAGGAAGTCGCCCAGGGGGTCGCCGTCGGGGGAGTGGAGGGGGAACTGCCCCACGTGCGGCGTGATGCGGGGCAGGACGTGGTCGCCGGTGAAGAGGAGGCCGCCGTCGGCCAGGTGCAGGCACAGGTGGCCGGGGGTGTGGCCGGGGGTCCACACCGCGCGCAGGTCGCGGCCGGGCAGGTCGACGGTGGCGCCGTCGTCCAGGGCGAGGTCGGGCACGGCGGGCGGGGCGAGGACGTGGGGGTCGGCGCGGAAGGCGTCGATGTCCTCGGTGGGGAATCCGGCGCGGAGGAGCTGGTCGGCGATGGAGTCGGCGCGTTCCGCCTCGCTCGCCGCGGCCAGGCGGGCGGTGACGGTGATGTCGGCCGGGTGCATGGCGGTCCAGGCGTCGGAGTGCTCGCGCAGCCGTCCGACGAGCCCGGTGTGGTCCGGGTGGAAGTGGGTGAGGACGGCGCCGCGGATCTGGTCCATGGTGTGGCCGGTCTGTTTGACGCCCTCGACCAGGGCGTCCCAGGACTCGTCGTGGTTCCAGCCGGTGTCGACGAGGACGGGGCCCTCGGAACCGGTGAGGAGGTAGACGTAGGTGAAACCGAGGGGGTTGCCGGGGATGGGGATCGGTAGACTCCACACGCCGTCGCCGAGGTCCTCGACCGGGGGAACGTCAGGCATCGGGGGGCGCCCTTTCCACTAGAAACCGAATCTGGTTCGATAGTAGGCGCGCGCTGGTCGCCGACCAGGCGGCGGGGGGTGCGGGAGCGCTCCCGGGAAGGATGGGCGTGGTCGTCCGGCTCCGTCTGAAGCACTCGGCCGGGCGATGGTGGACGGCGGAGGGTGCTGGGGTCGCAGGTCCTCGGTTGAGGGTGGAAGTCCGGCTTCGTGCGGGGCACTCCCGGCCGGGCGATGGTGGGCGACGGGTGGGAAAGTCACCTGATCCCACGCAATTAGAACATATTCTACAAAGCAGTCCGGGGTGACCCGAAACCCTGGGGCGAAGCCTCGTATTGTTACTACTACGTCGGGCGATGAGGCGCGCGTCATGGGTTCCAACCGCTGCGCGAGAGGGAATGCGTTGGATAACGTGTTCTCATCAGGCTGGTGTTCCTCGCGGGGCGTCGGCCGCGGCAGCTGGTGGATCGTCCGGGTCAGGGTTGGCGTTGCCCGGGGCGACGACGAAGGAGAGAGATCCTGTGGCGGTGCACGCATCGAGTGGAGCGATGTCGCGAACCCAGACCCAGCGGCGCAAGCGCATCGTTCAGACGGCTGCCGCACTCGCCGTGCGCGGCGGTGTGGAGGCCATGCAGATGCGTTCGGTCGCCGAGCGCGCGGGGGTCGCCCTGGGCACCCTCTACCGGTACTTCCCCTCCAAGATGGACCTCGTCGTGGCCGTGGTCACCGAGGAACTCGACCTGCTGGAGGGCGGGATCGTCCGGCGTCCGCCCACCGCGGACACTCCTTCCGGCCGTGCCGTCGACGTCTTCCTGCGGGCCACGCGGGGGCTGATGCGGGAGCCCGAACTCGCCGACGCGCTGGTCCGCTCGCTCATCATGGCCGAGGTCAAGATGGAGCTCGACGTGCGGATCTCCGACCTCGTGTGGCGGGTGGCCACCGGGTCCCTGGAGGGCGCTGTGGGACGCGACGACGAGGCCCCGGACGCCGCGGATGTCGACCGCGAGAGCACCGGCTACGTGCTGGTGAGCTCACTGACCAGCGTGTGGATCTTCGAGCTGGTGGAGATCCTCAAGGGCCGCCGCGACGTCGACGAGGTGGAGCGCCGGCTGCACGTCGCCGCCGAACGCCTGCTCGCCTCCTTCTGACACCGGACCCGCCCGGCCGACCGGTTCCGCCGACTCAGCCACCGCCGACGAGGAAGTCCCACAGCCCGGTCAGCAGTCCGCCGCCCGGGTCCTCCTCGGGCAGCCCGTCCTCGTCGGGCTGGTCCACGCTGCCCGCGGGCGGCGCCTCCGAGGGCGACTCGCTGGGGATGCCGGGCGTGGGCGACTCCACCGAACCGCCGCCGCTCGCCTCCTGCCCGGGTGCGTCGGGTTCGTCCCGTTCGGTCGCCGTCGGGTCCGCCTCGCCCCCGGCGGGCGCCTCCTCGGCGGTCTCCTGGGTCGTGACCGTGCCGGGTGCCGGGGTGGTCCGATCGGTGGGGCCGGCCGCCGGCTTGCCGTCCGAGGCCGTGGAGACCGCCTCCACCTCCGTCGACGGGCTCTGCTCGGCGTCGGCCGGGCCGGTGCCGATCACGGCGGTGGGTCCGCCGACCGCGCTGGCCCACGACCACAGGGCGACCGCCACGACGACCGTCGCCACCCCGGAGACGGCGGGGAGCGGCCACCGGCGGCGGGCCGTCCCCTCGCTGTCGTCGCCGGTGCCGTCGGGGCCCGCGAGCCGGGTGAGGGTCTCGGTGCGCACCGGGTGGTCCCGGGTGGTGAGCCGGTCGCCGGGCAGCGCGCGCGGCAGCGGTTCGGCGGCGGGCTCGACGGGCGCTCCGGCCTCCTCCACCACCGGTCTGGTGAGGCGTGAACGGTGCAGCGGGTAGCCGTCGCTGGTCAGCGGGTGCATGCCCGCGGCGATCCGCTCGCGCTCCTCGGCCAGCGCGGGGTCGGTGCAGGTGCGCACGACCAGGGCGCGCAGTGCGGGCGGCGGGCCGGGCGGGCGCAGCAGGGCCAGGGCGGAGGAGACCTGTTGGACCTTGGTGCGCCATCCGGTGGTGGCGGGGTCCTCCTCGCCCAGGGCCAGGGGGCGCTGGTGCGGGTCGATGCCCTCCAGGCCCTCGGCCGCGCGGCGGATCGCCGAGCGGGAGAGTTCGCCGCAGATCTGGTCGTCCAGCCCGAGGACGCGGGCGACGGCGCCGGTGGACAGGGCGTGGCGCAGGTTGAGCTCGACCAGTTCGCGGTGGCTGGCGGGCAGACGGGAGAACATCCGGGCGACCGGTGCCTCGTCGGGCACGGTGGCCAGGCGGGTGTAGGGGCAGGTGTGCGCGAAGCCGCGCCGCTGGCAGGCGGAGCGCGTCAGGGCGTAGAGCCAGGGGCCGCGGTCGGCGGGGTCGGCGCGCTCGCCATCCAGGAGCACGCCCGCGACCAGGGCGTCGTGGACGGCCTCGGCGACCGGATCGCCGCCGGTGTCCTGGGAGGTGTGGCCGCCCTGACCGGCGGCGGGCGCCGCGGCGGTGGCGCGTTCGGGATCGGCGCCGCCGCCCAGCAGTGACCAGGCGTACCGGTACAGCGCGGGTGCGAAGGCGTCGTAGAGCGCCTCGACTTCCGCCGGTTCGTCGGATTCGTTAACTCTGGTCACGTTTCTCCCCCCGCTTCCTTCCGTGAACGTAGCGGGGGGAGGCGTGTCGCGTGGGTGAAATGGCGAGCTGTGGCTTGAAGGTAAGCTTTCTGTAACCCGAAGTCCGCCTGAGCGGCCGCCGGATCCGGCACAGAGCCGGGCTGACCAGGCCGGTCGCCCGCCGCTACTCGCCGCCCCTGGAAGGCGAACCGATCGCGATCATGCGCTCGACCGAGCGCCGGGCGCGCTCGGCGGTGAGCTCGTCGACCGTGATCTCGGTCGTGCCGTGGCGCAGAGCCCCGAGCAGGTTGTCGGCGTTGATCATCTTCATGTAGTGGCACTCGGCGCGCGAGTTGACCGCTTCGAAGGTCGTGGTGGAGTTGGCGTTGCGCAGCTGGTGGAGCATGCCGGTCTCGGTCGCGATGAGGACCTTCGAGGCCGTGGTGTTCTCCGCCGCGGTGAGCATGCCGCCGGTGGACAGGACCTTGACGCGGTCCGCGGGGACCGCGCCGCTGCCCACGAGGTAGAGGGCGGAGGTGGCGCAGCCGCACTCGGGGTGCACGTAGACCTCCGCGTCGGGCTCGGCGGCCACGCGCTCGCGCAGGGTGTGGCCGTCGATGCCGGCGTGCACGTGGCACTCGCCCATCCAGATGTGGATGTTGTCCCGCCCGGTGACCCGCTTGACGTGGGCGCCCAGGAACTGGTCCGGGAGGAAGAGGATCTCGCGGTCCTCGGGGATGGAGCGGATGACGTCGGCGGCGTTGGACGAGGTGCAGCAGATGTCGGTCTCGGCCTTGACCGCCGCCGTGGTGTTGACGTAGGCGACGACGACCGCGCCGGGGTGCTCGGCCTTCCAGGCGCGCACGTCCTCGGCGGTGATGGTGTCGGCCAGCGAGCACCCGGCGTCGGGGTCGGGCAGCAGGATGGTCTTCTCCGGCGCGAGGATCTTCGCGGTTTCGGCCATGAAGTGCACGCCGCAGAAGACAATGGTGCCAGCGTCGACGGTCGCGGCCAGACGGGACAGCGCGAGGGAGTCGCCGGTGTGGTGGGCGACGTCCTGGATTTCCGGGCGCATGTAGTTGTGCGCGAGGATGACGGCGTCGCGCTCGTCTGCCAGGCGGCGGACCTCAGCGGCCCATTCCTGCCTGGTCATGGTGTCCGCAGGAGCGGTGACCGGTGCCATGTCCTACTACTTCCTCGAGGCTGTGGGCACGCCGCACTGGCGCCGTGCCGTGGCTGGTCTGTGCAGTTGAGCGGTTTTCGTCTGTCAGGCACAAACCTACTGAAGAATAACATGGCGGGGAACGGAAGGGACAGGGTGGATATCCCGGAAGCAAACGGACAGGCGGCGGATCCCGTCCGCACCACGACCGGCGGGGCGACGCTGTCCGCCCACGAGGCGCTCGCGGTCGTCCTGCAGATTCGGGACGGTGAGCTGTGCGTTCTGCTGTGGCGCAGGGCCCTGCCCCCGTGTGAGGGGGAGTGGGCGCTGCCCGGCGGACGGCTCGGTCCGGACGAGAGCCTGGGGGCCTCCATCCGCCGCCAACTCGCCCAGAAGGTCGATGTGCGTGATCTGTCTCACCTGGAGCAGTTGGAGACGCGCAGCGACCCCGACCGGCACCCGCTGCGGCGGACGCTGGCCACCGCCTACCTCGGGCTCGCGCCCGCCCACATCGACCCGGTGGTGCCCGCCGACACCGGATGGCACGCCGCCGCCGATCTGCCGCCGATGGCCTTCGACCACGCCTCCATCGTGCGCTCGGGCCGCCAGCGGCTGCGCTCCAAGCTGAGCTACACCAACGTGGGCTTCGCGCTGGCGCCGCCCGAGTTCACGATGTCGGAGCTGTCGGGCTACTACCGCGCGGCACTCGGGCACGACGTGGCGGCCACGAACCTGCGCCGGGTGCTCCTGCGGCGCGGCCAGATCGAGGAGACCGGGCGTTCGGTCCCCTCCGGCCGCTCGGGCGGGCGACCCGCGGCGCTGTTCCGGTTCCGGGTACGCGGGCTGGAGGTCACCGACGCCTTCGCCGTCCTCCGTCCGCCCGAGCGCTAGGGCGCCTTTGAGACGGGGCCTTCGCGGCTTCCGGTGCACGCCCTCGTTCCTCGGGAGTGCACCTCCAGCCACTCCAGGACCCGTCGGCGCCCTAGCCGTGCTTTCTTTGGGCCTCCGCTCGTTCCTCGCTTTGGCCCGGAGGTTCGGGGCGCTTCACGCCGGGTCCTTCGTCGTCGCTACTGCCTGGCTCGTTCCTCGCTGGCGGCAGAGACTCCTCCTGCAGGCACCGGCGCGCCCCTCACGCCCGACCAACCCCCTGGGGCTGGGGCAGGCTGAACGGCCACCTTCAACCCTCTGGGGCCACGGTGAGCGGGACCGCTTTGGGCCGTGGCCGGGCGCTCGGTGGCCCTGGTAAACGGGGCTGTCGCCGCCTTTCAGCCACTCCGGGACCCGTCGGCGCCCTCGCTGTGCTTTCCCCTGCTTTGCCCGATCAACTCCCCGTGGTCCCGTGAGCGGGACCACTGGGCCTTGGCCACCCGGGGGCGGTGAGCGGGACCGCTTAGGGGCGGACGGGGAAAGGGGACGAACAGGGCCTAGACTCTGCGACTGTGGCAATTCGTACTGTGGTGTTCGACGTCGGTGAGACGCTGGTCGACGAGACGCGCATCTTCGCGCGCTGGGCGGACCGCTTCGGCATCCCGCACATGGCGTTCTTCGGCACCATCGGCGGTGTCATCGCCTCCGGCGGGACGCTGACCGACGGCTTCCGCCTGCTCGTGCCCGGATTCGACCTGGCGGTCGAGAGCGAGCGCTGGCGGGCCGAGGACCCCGACGGCGAGCGCGAGCACTTCGGCGAACGCGACCTCTACCCGGACGTGCGCCCCGCGTTCAAGGCCATGCGCGAGGCCGGGCTCTCCCTGGTGATCGCCGGCAACCAGCCCACCGAGGCCGGTCCGGTCCTGGCCGCCATGGAGCTGGGGGTGGACGGCATCGGCATCTCCGACGACTGGGGCGTGGCCAAGCCCGACCCCGCGTTCTTCGACCGCACCCTCGAACTGGCCGAGCGGTCGCGGCCCGGACTCACCGCCGACCAGGTCCTGTATGTCGGCGACCGCGTCGACAACGACGTCCTGCCCGCCGGACGCGCCGGAATGCGCACGGTCCTGCTGCGGCGCGGCCTGTACGGCTACCGCCACGCCGTCGACCCCGGCGCCGCGCGGGCCGACGCCGTCCTGGACGACCTCCACCAGCTGACCTCCTGGATCGCCGAGCGCGCCTGAACCGGACCCGCGCGGGTGCGTGCGAACACCTGTCCGCTTTCTGCGCCGAGCGCGGCGTGTCGACCGTTTGATCCCGCTAAGCGTGGGTAACGTGCGACTCTGGCGGCGCCAGACCGCCCGCGGAGGCGGACGTTCCGCACCCCCTGCCCCGAATGGAGACGACCCCGATGATCACGTTCGAGGGCGCGGCCAAGCACTACCCGGACGGCACGGTCGCCGTCGCCGGACTCGACCTGACCGTCGAGACCGGGCGGACCACGGTATTCGTGGGGCCCTCGGGCAGCGGCAAGACCACCTCCCTGCGGATGATCAACCGCATGGTCGAGCCCACCAGCGGAACCGTGCGCATCGACGGCGACGACATCCGCGGGCAGGACCCGGCGGTCCTGCGGCGCTCCATCGGCTACGTGATCCAGCAGGCCGGACTCTTCCCGCACCGCACCGTCCTGGACAACATCGCCACCGTGCCCCTGCTGCTCGGATGGCGGAGGGGCAGGGCGCGGGCGCGTGCCGCCGAACTCATGGACCTCGTGGGACTGGAGCCCTCCCAGGGGCGCCGCTATCCCCACCAGCTCTCCGGTGGTCAGCAGCAGCGCGTGGGTGTGGCCCGCGCCCTGGCCGCCGACCCGCCCGTCCTGCTCATGGACGAGCCCTTCAGCGCGGTCGACCCGGTCGTGCGCGCCAGCCTCCAGGACGAGCTCCTGCGCCTGCAGAAGGAGCTGCGCAAGACGATCGTCTTCGTCACGCACGACATCGACGAGGCCGTGCGCCTGGGCGACCGCATCGCCGTGTTCCGGCCGGGCGGCGTGCTCGCCCAGTACGACGCCCCCGAACGGCTGCTCGCGGCGCCCGTGGACGACTTCGTGGAGTCCTTCATCGGCTACGACCGCGGCGTGCGCCGGCTGTCCTTCTTCCCCGCGCGGAACCTGACGCTGGACGACGGCGGCGTCTTCGAGGAGGAGGACCGGGTCGAGCGCGCCCGCACGGCGGTGGAGGCGACCGGTGTGCCCTGGGCCCTGGTCGTGGCGCGCGACCGCACGCCTTTGGGATGGGTGAGCGCCCGGCAGCTGGCGGAGGCGCCCACCGGGGTCGTGCTCGGCGGCCTGGACCTGGCGCCCTACGGCCACACCTTCAACGTCGCCACCGACTCCCTGCGCGCCGCCCTGGACGCGGCCGTGCTCTCCCCGGCGGGACGCGCGGTCGGCGTGGACGAGGACGGGTGCGTCGTGGGCTTCGTGTCCCAGGACGACCTCGGCGCCGCGATCTGGTCGGTGTCCGAGTGAACGCGGCGTGGGACTGGGCCGCCGGCGTCCTCGACTGGGCCGTGGCCAACTGGAGCTACCCCGGCGAACCCGACCGCGGCATCCTGCCCCGCCTGCTGGAGCACATGCGCCTGTCCTACGCGCCCATCCTGCTGGGCCTGCTCGTGGCGCTGCCGCTGGGGCTGGCGTGCGCCCGCTGGAAGCGCCTGTACCCGCCGGTCCTGACCGGCGTGAACGTCCTGTACGCGGTGCCCTCCATCGCGCTGTTCTTCCTGATGCTGCCCTACACCGGCTTCAGCGACTGGACGGCGATCGTGCCACTGACCGTGTACACCCTGGTGATCCTGCTGCCCAACGTGGTCGACGGGCTGCGCCAGGTGCCCGAGCACGTGCGCCAGGCGGCCGTGGCCATGGGGTTCGGGCCGCTGCGCCGACTGGTCTTCGTCGAGACGCCCGTGGCGGTGCCGGTGATCATCGCCGGTCTGCGGGTGGCCTCGGTGGCCACCATCAGCATGGTCAGCGTCGCGTCGCTGATCGGGCTGGGCGGACTGGGCCGGCTCATCCTCAGCGAGGGCTTCCGCCGCCAGTTCGACGCGCCCATCGTCGTGGGCATCGTGCTGACGGTGCTGCTGGCCTTCGTCACCGACGCCGTGCTGGTGCTCGCCCAGCGCCTGCTCACGCCGTGGGCCCGCCGTGACGGCGGCGTGGGCGGCGGCCGGGGGATCCGCGCGCGCCGGCGACGGCGCCGCGCCGCTGCGGCGGTGCCCGCCGAGGACGCGGCCGTGGCCGCAGACCTCACGACCACCGCGGGGGAGAGGTAGCCATGGACATCCTGTGCGCGATCGACACGGGCGTGCTGTGCGGCGTCGAACAGTGGTTCACCGACCCCGCCCAGTGGACGGGCCCGGCGGGCATCCCCGTGCGTCTGGCCGAGCACGCGTACTACTCCGTGGTGGCGCTGCTGGTGGCGACCGCGATCGCCGTGCCCCTGGGCCTGCTGACCGGGCACACGGGTGTGGGCGGCTTCCTCACCACGAGCCTGGCCAACTTCGCCCGGGCCCTGCCCACCATCGGCGTGCTCTTCCTCATCGTGCTGCTGGCCGGGATCGGGCTCGTTCCCGTCCTGTGCGCGCTCGTGGCGCTCGCGGTCCCGCCGATCCTGGTCAACACCCACGAGGGCGTGCGAGGCGTCGAGCCGCGGCTCAGGGACGCGGCGCTCGGCATGGGGATGCGCGGCCGCGAGGTCCTGTTCAGGCTGGAGCTGCCCGTGGCCGCGCCGCTGGTCCTCATCGGCATGCGCACCGCGGCCGTACAGGTGGTGGCGACCGCGACCATCGCCGCCTACGTGGGCGTGGGCGGTCTGGGGCGCTACATCGTCGACGGCCAGGCCCGCCAGGACCTGTCGATGATGCTGGGCGGTTCGATCCTCGTGGTGCTGCTGGCCGTGGCCACCACACTCCTGTTCGCCGGGCTGCGCCGCGTGCTGGTGGCGCCCGGACTCCGTGCCGAGGCCGCGTCGGCCCGATAGCCGCGCCGATCCCGGCCCCAGGGCCGCGACGGTCCCGAGAGAGAGGTTTGGACATGCACAAGAGGATCGCCCTCGTCGGGCTCCCCCTGGCACTGGCGCTGAGCGCGTGCGGTGGAAGCGACCCCTACGAGGATGAGGCGTCGCCCGGCGGCGACACCGGCACCGTCGTCATCGGCTCCGCCGACTTCCCCGAGAGCACCCTGCTCGCCCACATCTACGGGCGCGCGATGGAGGCGCAGGGCGTCGACGTCGAGTACCAGCTCAACATCGGCAGCCGCGAGGTCTACTACTCGCAGATCGAGTCGGGCAACCTGTCGGTGTTCCCCGAGTACAACGGGGCGACGCTGGCCTACCTCGACGAGGACGCGCCCACCGGCACGGGTGAGGAGACCAACGCGCTGGTGGAGGAGGCGCTGCCGGAGTCCCTGGAGATCCTGGAATCCTCCAGCGCCGAGAACAAGGACTCGGTGACCGTCACGAGCGAGGTCGCCGAGGAGCACGGCCTGACCAGCCTCGCGGACCTGGCCGACGTCGCCGACGAACTGGTGCTGGGCGGTCCGCCGGAGTTCGAGACCCGCCACCAGGGCGTGGTGGGGCTGGAGGAGGTCTACGGGATCGAGTTCCAGGAGTTCCGCTCGCTGGAGGTCGCGCTGCTGACCCAGGCGCTGCTGGACGGTGACATCCAGGCCGCGAACCTGTTCACGACCGACCCGCAGATCGCCGTGGAGGACTTCGTGGTGCTGGAGGACCCGGAGAACCTCTTCGGGGCGCAGAACATCACGCCGCTGATCCACGCCGACCAGGTCGACGCCACCGCCCGGGAGGCGCTCGACTCGGTCTCGGCCGCCCTGACCACCGAGGCGCTCACCGGGCTCAACGAGCGGGTGGTCGTGGAGAACGAGAACGCCGCCGACGTCGCGCAGGAGTGGCTGGAGGAGGAGGGGCTCGCGCGCCCCTAAGACGGGGCCTTCGCGGCTTCCGGTGCACGCCCTCGTTCCTCGGGAGTGCACCTCCAGCCACTCCAGGACCCGTCGGCGCGCTCGCCGTGCTTTCTTTGGGCCTCCGCTCGTTCCTCGCTTTGGCCCGAGCAACCCCCCTGTGGTCCTGGTGGGCGGGACCGCTCACCTTCACCCCCTGGGGGTCCGGTGAGCGGCCCTGCTCACCTTGATCCTTCGGGCTGGTGGGCCGGGCCCCCGCTCGTGCCCACACCGTCGCCCGCCACCACCCTCAACGGACGCCTCCGGCGCGGTCCTTAACCCGACCAGCCCCCTGAGGTGAGCCGCCTGGGCGGCTCACCTTTGGCCCCCTGTGACCCCGGCGGGCGGGGCCGCTCACCTTCTACCTTTGGGGGTCCGGTGAGCGGTCCCGCGCACCTTTCCCCTTCGGGGCGTGGTGGGCGGGACAGCCCGGGCGGGCGGTCAGCCCACGGAGTGGTAGCGGCCCGACCAGCGGACGAGGGAGGGGCCCGTGCCCCGGACCTCGGGGAATCCCGTGACGTCGGCGAAGAAGACCACGTGGTCGCCCACCTCCACGCGCTGGCGCACCGAGCACTCCAGGGCGGCCAGGGCGTCGTCGAGCACGATCGCGCGGGTGCGCTCGCCCCGGTGGTGCGGCTGGCCGGACACCAGCAGGCGGGCGCTCGGCCGTCCCTCGGCGGAGAAGCGTCCCGCCAGCGCGCGTTGCCCGGCGCCCAGCACGCTCACCGCGAAGGCGCCGACCTCCTCCATCACCTCGGCCATATAGCCGTCGGAGGACACGCTGACCGACACCACGGGCGGGTCCACCGACACCGAGGAGAACGCGCTCACGGTGGCGCCGACGTCGTCACGGCCGTCGGCGACCGTGACCACCGCGACGCCGGTCGCCAGCGTCGCCATCGCGTCCAGGTAGGAGCCGCCGGTCAACGGACCTCCCAGCCGCCCGGCATGGTCAGCGCGCCGGACGCGGGCAGGCCCAGCGCCCGTGCGGCGTGCTCCAGCGGGCCCCAGGCGCTCCACGCCTCCAGGCCGCTCTGCGGCTGCGCCGAGGCCAGGTCCTCGCTCGACTCGTGCGGCCGGAACCGGTCCAGCGGGTGCTGGCGCGGGAACGGGCGCAGCGGCAGCGCGCCGGCGTCCGCCTTCTCCCTGGCCAGGCGCACGGCCGTCTCCAGCCCGCCGAGTTCGTCCACGAGACCGCGCTGGTGGGCGTCCTCACCGGTCCAGACCCGCCCGCGGGCGACCTCGTGCACCTCGTCGCGGGTCATACCGCGCGACCGGGAGACCTTGGAGACGAAGTCCTCGTAGATCTCGTCCAGCAGCGCGTTGACCCGCTCCCACTCGGACTCGGTGAAGGGGCGGTCGGTGTGGAACATCCCGGCGTGCTCTCCGGTGCTCACCGAGTCGGTGGTCACGCCGAACCGCTCCATGAGCGGGCCCAGGACCGGTTTGGCCGTGATGACGCCGATCGAGCCGGTCAGCGTTCCGGGCTGGGCGACGACGGCGTCCGAGCCCAGGGTGACGTAGTAGCCGCCCGAGGCGGCGAAGTCGCCCATCGCGGAGATGACGGGGATGCCCTGCTCGCTGGTCAGCGCGGCCTCGCGGCGGATCGCGTCGGAGGCGGTGGGCGAGCCGCCGCGGCTGTCGACCCGGAACACCACGGCCTTGACCTGCGGGTCGCGGCGCGCGGCGCGGAAGGCCGCGGCGACGGTGTCCGAGCCCATGACGGTGCCGCCGCCCAGCGGCGAGCGCCGGGAGCGGCCCAGGGTGATCGACCCGCTGGCGCTGATCAGCGCGATGTAGCCGGGCCCGCTCCCGATGTGCGGCCGGGGCACGGGCGTGTGCTTGCGGTGGTAGCGCGTGACGAAGCGCAGTTCCGGTTCGGGGGCCTTGGGGTGCCTGTGGCGCACCTGCTGGAGGAGGTCGGCGTAGACCTCGTCGCGGTAGGCGAGCGCGTCCACGAGCCCGGCCTCCACCGCCTCGCCCGCCAGCAGGGGGCCGCTGGAGATCAGGCCGCGGACCCTCTCGTCGGTGAGGTCGCGCGCCCGGGCCACGGCCGCGACGATCTGGTCGCCCAGCGACGTGACGATCCGGTCGCTGGCCTCGCGGTGGGCGTCGGTGAAGCCGGTCTCGGTCACACCGTTGGCGGCGTTCTTGTACTCGTGGCGCGCGCCGACCTCGAAGCCCACGCCGAGCTTGTCCACCGCGCCCTTGACGAAGGTGCTGCGCAGGATCAGACCCGTCAGCCCCAGCACACCGGTGGGTGCCATGACGACCCGGGAGAACGCGCACGCCAGGTAGTAGGGCAGGTTGCCCGCCCCGGCCTCGCCGAAGGAGTCCGCCCAGGCCACGGCGGGCTTGCCGGTGGCGCGGAAGTCGGCGACGGCGTCGCGCAGCTCCTGGACCTTGGCGAACCCGAGCGAGCGCGCGTCCACCCGCACCACGAGGGCGGCCACCCCGGAGTCGCGGGCGCCGCGGCGGATCCCCTCGATGACGTCGAGGTAGTGCTGGCGGCGCCGGTTCATGATCTGACTGAGCGGGTCGGGCGCGGCTTCGTCGGCGACCCCTTCGGTCAGGTCCAGTTCGAGGACGAGCGGCCCCTGGGGGCGCGGCCCGAACCGGGCGAGGGACAAGGGTTCCGTGATCTTCGAGAGGTCGACCATGGGCCCAGAGTAGTAGCCCCTGTCCACAACTCCCCGGACTCGAACCGCACGAGGGGTGCCGCGCCGCCGGTGCCCGTCGGGGGAGGTCCGTGTCGCCGCGGGGCGGCCCCTGGGCGGTGGTGGGTGACGGGAGGGTGGTGTTGCGCCGGAGGTGTCGGTTGGGGGTGGCCCGCTGGTCCGCGGGGCGGTCCCTGGGCGGTGGTGGGTGACGGGAGGGTGGTGTTGCGCCGGAGGTGTCGGTTGAGGGTGGCCCGCTGGTCCGCGGAGCGGTCCCTGGGCGGTGGTGGGTGACGGGAGGGTGGTGTTGCGCCGGAGGTGTCGGTTGAGGGTGGCCCGCTGGTCCGCGGAGCGGCCCCAGGGCGGTGGTGGGTGACGGGAGGGCCTAAGGTCAACTGTGGTTCGAGCACGGGCACGGCTGAGAGGGACGAGGCATGGCTGGCACGACGGACGGGCACGGCCGGGGGCTGCGGCTCCGAGCGCACGGCGCACGCGCTGGTGCGGGGGCGGCGGCGGCCGTCGCGGTGCTGGTGCTGAGCGCCTGTTCGGGCGGTGCGGAGGGCGGCGCCGCCGAACTCGAACGCGGTGAGAGCGGGGTCATGCCCGCCCTGGAGCGCCCCGGCCCCGAGGGCTTCACCAACACCGAGATCGAGGGCGTCACCATCGACGTGCCCGACGACTGGGAGACGCAGAACGAGGGCGGATCTCTGTGCATGTCGCCGCCCGGGCAGCCCGCGTGCGCCTACGGCTCGATCCGCCTCACCCCCCACGCCGCGGAGAACCACCCGCAGGACTGGCCGGGCCGGGACGACGCCTTCCACGACGACGACGGCTGGGCCGCCGACACCGACCAGTGCCGCAGCCTCAACACGGCCGCCTCCGGCGACATCGGAGTCGACTCGGCCGCCATCACCTACCAGGACGTGTTCGAGCACGCCGACGGCCTCAAGTCCAACCACACGCTGTGGGACGTGACGTGCGTCAACGACGACGCGTTCGAGGTGCGCATGTGGTTCCTGCCCATCAGCGACGTCCTGCTGTACGTGTGGTCGGCCGACTCCCAGTACGACGCCGTCTACGACCAGATCGCCGCCTCGATGGACACCACCGGATACCAGGACTGAGCCCGGTCCGGCCCGCGCCGGGGACGTTCGGGGCGAACGGTGTCCGATTGCCCGTTCGGGTGTCCCGATGCTCCGGTGAGGCCGTAGGGTCGTAGGCGTCACACGGCAGTCGGCGGTGACGACGGCAGTTCAGCTACGGCGCGGAATCGGGGTGCAGCACTGGTGACGACCATCGGAGCAGCGGGACGGGTAGGTCAGTACACGCTCGACAACGGATTGCGTCTGGTGACCGCACCGGCCTCCACCGGCCAGGTCGCCTCCGTCAACCTGTGGTACGGCGTGGGCTCCCGCCACGAGGTACCGGGCCGCACCGGGTTCGCGCACCTGTTCGAGCACCTGATGTTCCAGGGCAGCGGCAACGTCGCCAAGGGCGAGCACTTCGAGGAGGTCGAGCGGCTCGGCGGCGACATCAACGCCTCCACCTCGACCGACCGCACGAACTACTACGAGACGGTGCCCGAGCACGCCCTGGACCGCGTCCTGTGGCTGGAGGCCGACCGTCTGGAGACCCTGCGCGACGGGATGACGCAGGAGGTCCTGGACAACCAGCGCGACGTGGTCAAGAACGAGCGCCGCCAGCGCTACGACAACCAGCCCTACGGCACCGCCCTGGAGCGCATCCTGCGCCTGGGCTACCCCGAGGGCCACCCCTACCACCACCCCACGATCGGCTCCATGGCCGACCTGGACGACGCCGACCTGGACTACGTCAAGTCCTTCCACAAGGCCCACTACGGGCCGGACAACTGCGTGCTCACCGTGGTCAGCGACCTGGAGCCCGAGGACGTGCTGGCGCGCGTGGAGAAGTACTTCGGCCACCTTCCGGCCCGCGACTTCGTGCCCGAGGCCCCCGACGCCTCGCTGCCGCAGCCCCTGGGCGGCCCCGTCCGCGACGCCGTCACCGAGACCGTGCCCGCCGCCGGGGTGTTCCTGGGCTACCGCGTGGCCGCCTACGGCGAGCGCGAGTTCGACGTGATGCACCTGGCCTCGGCCGTCCTGGGGCAGGGGCAGGGCAGCCGCCTGTACCGCTCGCTGGTGGTCGACCGCCCCATCGCCGCCGACGACGGCGGCGGCGCGGCCGACATCCTGCCGTTCCGCTACACCGACAGCCTCCTGCTGGTGAACATGCTCGCCCGTGAGGGCGTCAGCGGCGACGTCCTGGAGGAGGCCATGCGCGAGGAGATCGTCAAGCTGGCCGCGGGCATCACCGAGGAGGAGCTCGACCGGGCGCGCGCCGTCCTGGAGCGGGACCACCTGCAGTCCATCTCCAGCCCCTCCGGGCTGGCCGACTCGATCAGCTCCTGCACCCAGCTGTTCGGCGACCCCGAACTCGCCTACACCTGGCCCGAGCGCTGGGCCGACATCACCGCGGAGGAGGTGCGTGCCGCGGCGGAGCGCCTGCTGGTCGACGACAACCTGCTCGTCGTCCGCTTCGACCCCGACACGGCCGGAGCCGACGCCGCACCGGCCTCCTAGGCCGTACCGGCGGGGACCGCAGCGCCCCCGCCACCACCTGGCCCTGTCACCGCGTCACCGCAAGCCGCAGAAAGAGCCACAGAGCATGCTCCGTCCCGATATCGGTACCCCAGCGTCCTACACCTTTCCCAAGCCCCGGCGCATCACCGTCGGAGGCGGCACCGTCGTCGCCATCGACGTGCCCGGTCAGCGTCTCGCGTCGCTGCGCCTGGTCCACCCCTACGGCGGTGCCGTCGAGCCGCTGGACGCCATGGGCGTCAGCTCCCTGACCAGCGAGGTGCTGGAGGACGGCCCCGACGGCAACAGCTCCCTGGCTCCCGCTCTGGAGCGCCACGGCGCCGAGTGGGTCTCGCGGGTCAACTGGGACGGGTTCATCACCGGCCTGGACGCCCCCGCCAACCGCCTGGGCGAGGCCGTGCGGCTGTTCGCCGACGCCGTGCGCCGCCCCGCGCTCACCGCCGACGACATCGTCCGCCGCCGCGACCAGCTCCTGGAGCGCTTCTGGCTGGAGGCGGCCTCCGCCTCCACCCTGGCCATGCGCAGCCTGGGCGGCCAGCTCTTCACCGGCCGCTACGCCACGCCGCTGGCCGGCGGCCCGGTCAAGCTGGCCGAGGTCGCTCCCGAGACCGTCGCTGCCTTCCACGCCGACTCCATCGCCTCCGTGGCCGGGACGCTCGTCGTCGTCGGCGACCTGAGCGGCGTCGACCTGGAGGACCTGGGCAAGACCGTGTTCGGCGACGCGGCCGCCACGCCGGTGCGCGAGGTCGCCGCTCCCGCTCCGCCGCCCGGCGAGCTGCCGCGGGTCCTCATCGTGGACCGGCCCGGTTCGGTGCAGTCGGCCCTGGTCATCGCGCACCGCGCCCCGTCCCGCTCGCAGGTGGACCTGCCCCGGGCCGAGGGCATCAGCGAGGTGCTCGGCGGGCTGTTCACCTCCCGGCTCAACATGGAGCTGCGCGAGCGCCTCGGGTACACCTACGGGGCGGGCTCGCGGTTCGACCTGCGCCGCGACAGCGGGGTCTTCTTCGCCACCACGCAGGTGGAGGCGGACACCACCGCGCACTCGATCACCGCGTCCCTGGAGCAGATCGCCAAGCTGCGCTCCTCCGGCGTCACCGCCGAGGAGCTGGCCTCGGTGCGCGACTCCAACACGGTGGGCCTCCCGGTCAGCTACTCCACCGCGCGCGCCATGGCCTCCGCCCTGGTCGACATGGTGGTGCACGACCTGCCCGACGACTACGTGGACCGCCACCGCGCCGGGTACGAGGCGCTCACCGAGGAGAAGCTCAACAGCGCCGCGCAGGAGTACCTGCACCCCGAGGAGGCGGTCGTGGTGGTGGTCGGCGACGCCGAGCGCCTGAGCGGGCCGCTCGCCGACATCGGCGCCGGACCGGTCGAGGTCCGCAGCCCGGAGTCCCTGTGGTCCTGAACCGCGGCCTGCCCCCGACGTGACCGGGGCGTGCGGGCTCCCGGAGCGCTGTGGCCGGGAGCCCGCACGGCACCGCTGTCGGGCCCTCTTTCCCCAGGTGGGCAAGGGAGGGTAAGGGAGAGGAAAGTCACTGCATACACAGGGTTTCGCCGGACATAACGAAAGCGAACCTATGTGCCAGTCTTATGGCAACTACCAACGTGGGCCAGGCGTCCTGCTGGTATAACGAGTGATCCGTGCACCTACGTGGTGACAGCGACCGCAATGCTCCGCAGGAGGCCACCATGGCCGGTGAATGGACCCGTGGATAACCGTGTCCTCCCTAGACAACCCCCACACCCGGCGGCCCGAGGCGTCGCCCGGCTCAGCACGCCCGGAAGGTGCCACCATGGACGGCTCCGGAGCTGACGGCCGGCTGCTCAAGGGGCGCTACCAGCTCGTCTCGGAGATCGCCCGGGGCGGTGTCGGCACGGTATGGCGCGCCACCGACCTGGTCATCGACCGCGAGGTCGCGGTCAAGGAGCTGCGGCTGCCAGCGGACCTGAGCCGCGCGGAGCGCGAGGCGCTGCTCCAGCGCACGACCCGCGAGGCCCGCGTCGCCGGCCGGCTCACCCACCCGAGCCTGGTCACCGTCCTGGACGTCGTGGACGAGGACGACCGGCCGTGGATCGTCATGGAGCTGGTGGAGGCCTCCACGCTGGAGGAGCTGCTCAGAGTGAGCCCGCTGCCCTACCAGAGGGTCGCCGAGATCGGCCTGCAGCTCATCGACGCCCTCAAGGTCGCGCACGCCGAGGGCATCGTGCACCGCGACGTCAAACCCGACAACGTGATGATCAGCCCGCAGGGGCGGGTCGTGCTCACCGACTTCGGGCTGGCGGCGTGGAACGGCGAGTCCGCGCTGAGCGAGTCCGGCCGCATCATCGGATCACCGGCCTACATCCCGCCCGAGCGCGCCAAGGCCGGGCCGGTCGGACCCGAGTCGGACCTGTGGTCGCTGGGCGCCACCCTGTACGCCGCGGTGGAGGGCCACCCGCCCTACGACCGCAAGGGCTACATCAAGATCCTGCGCCAGGAGCAGCTGGACGAGCCCGCGGAGGCCGCCAACGCCGGTCCGCTGGCGCCGGTGCTCGCGGGCCTGCTCAGAGTGGAGCCGGGCGAGCGGCTGACCGCGGAGAACGCCACCAAGATGCTGCGCATCGCCGCGCTGGCCCCGTGGGCACCCGAGACCAGCCCCGAGACGGCGGCCCAGGGCAAGGCCACCCCCGCCGAGCCGCGGCCGGGCGGAGCCGCGTCCCGGCCCGTGGGCAAGGGCGTGGACGCCGACGAGGACGTCGACGACGAGGCGGACGGGGACGGCGAGGTCCACGAGTCCGCGCGGGAACAGGCCAAGGAGCACTTCCGCGCCGGCGGCCGGGTCCTGGCCGAGTCGCTCAACGAGCGGCTGCGGCACAGCCCCGAGGCGATGAACTCGATCATGACGTCGATCCGCGAGTCCACGGACACGCTCGGCCTGACCCACTCGGGCAGGCACGCCGAGCACAGCCTCCTTCCGGTGGTCGCCGCGGTGGTGCTCGGGGTGGCGGTGCTGCTGGCCATCGTGCTGTGGGCGCTGATGGGGCGCTGATCGGCGCTGATCGGCGCTTCACGCCGGGTCCTTCGTCGTCGCTACTGCCTGTCCCGCCCGTCGCCCGCCACCACCCTCAACGGACGGCCTTCGGCCGCAGCCCTATTCCAGGCTCGCTGGCGGCAGAGACTCCTCCTGCAGGCACCGGCGCGCCGATCAGCCGTGCTTGCTTTGGGCCTCCGCTCGTTCCTCGCTTTGGCCCGGATCAACCCCCTGGGGCTGGAGCGGGCTGAACGGCCTACCCTTCACCCCCTGGGGTGCCGTAGGACCGCGCCTGCACCTTCAACCATCGTGGGGGCGGACTGCGACGCCCCGACGGATGCGTTCTCGGGGGCGGGTGGAACACGGCGAGGCGCGCGGACCGGGTGGTTCGCGCGCCTCGTGCGACGTGGGGCCGGCGGGACTCGAACCCGCACTGTACAGCACCTAAAGCTGGCGTCTCCTGCCAATTGGACTACGGCCCCGCCGGGGACCACCATACCGTTCCCGGCAGCGGGCCGACTCGCCCGTACGGCCCGGATCCGGCCCTAGACGCCCAGTTCGCGCTTGATACGGTTGACGTGGCCGGTCGCCTTCACGTTGTAGAAGGCCCGCTCGACCTTGCCGTCGGTGTCGACGACGATCGTGGAGCGGATGACGCCCTGGACGACCCGGCCGTAGTTCTTCTTCTCGCCGAAGGCGCCGTAGGCGCGCAGGGTCTCCTTGTCCGGGTCGCCGAGCAGGGTGAAGGTGAGGCCCTCCTTGTCCCGGAACTTGGCGAGCTTGTCCGTGGTGTCCGGGGAGATACCCAGGACGGTGAGTCCGGCGGAGTCGAAGTCGCGCAGGTTGTCGCGGAAGTCGCAGGCCTGCGTGGTGCAGCCGGGCGTCATGGCCGCCGGATAGAAGTACAGCACGACGCGCTTGCCGGTCTCGGCCAGGACCTGGCTGAGGGTCACCGGCTTGCCGTCGGCGTCGTCGAGGGTGAAGTCCGGCGCCGGGTCTCCGGTCTCCAGACGGATCGGGTCGCTCACGTGGTGTTCCGTTCCTCTAGGGGTCGTCCGTCCCTCAGAGTAGCCATCCCCTCGGACCACGTGCCCGTGGTCTGTTGCGATTCCGGTTCGGTTGGTTCTCGGGGGCGGTGACCAGCCCTCTGATCACCTATTGTTGACCGCACTCATGTTCTGGCTGCAGATGACCTCCAGCAGCAGGTTTCCGGAACACATCCGCTTCGCGTTGGGGAGTATTGGCGACGATGCCTGGATTCACACTCGACGAGGTCAGGACCCGTACCCTCAAGGAGCGCGACTCCTGGTGGACGGTCTTCCTCGTGGACCCGATGGCGGTCCGGCTCGTGCGCGTGGTGGCGAACCGGACGTCGGTCACGCCCAACCAGCTCACGGTGGCCGCGCTCTTCCTCGGGCTGGGCGCCGCGGTCTGCTTCGCGCTGGGCTACCGGCAGGCGCTCGCGCTGGGCGCGCTGCTCTACTTCCTGTGCTTCGTCGTGGACTGCGTGGACGGCAAGCTCGCGCGTCTCACCGGGTCCGAGACCCTCATCGGCGCGTGGATGGACTACGTCTCCGACCGCTTCCGGGTGCTGGTGTGCGCGGTGGCGCTGATGGGCGGGCAGTACGTGCTCGCCCAGGACGAGAACCCCGACTCCGCGCCCGTGGTCTACGTGTGGCTGGCTCTGGCCGTGGTCTTCGTCGACATGCTGCGCTACCTCAACGCGCTGCAGGTGTACAAGCTGCGGCGCGAGATGCGCTCGCACCTGGCCGCCGCCCTGGAGCGGGCGCGCGCCACGCTGTCGATGCTGGAGCCCGCGGACGGGGACCGGCCGATGAGCGACGGCGGCGAGCAGGCCGTCCTGCGCCACGGCATCGGCGTGTTGGAGCAGATCCTGCACAGCCAGAACGAGCGTGAGGCGCGCAACCACCGCGCGGCGGGCAAGCAGCCGGACCTGACCCTGCCCAAGGTGGACCTGCACCAGGAGTTCCGGACGCGCTTCCCGTGGTACCAGCGGTTCTGGGGGGCGCTGAACGACCGCCGCATCCGCACGCACCTGGTCGGCGGCATCGAGTTCCAGATGGCGGTGTTCGTCGTCGCACCGCTGGCGATGGCGATCTTCGCGATGCCGTCGCTGGTCGGCTGGATCGCCGCGGTCACGGGCGTTTTGCTTCTCGCGTTCGAGATCGCCATCATCTATAAACTGTGGTTGTCCACGCGGGACTTCTTCCGCGTGGTCGACGGAATCGACGGCGCGCTGAGGTTCTCCGGTCCGTCCGACGGCGCGGAGGACGAGGGCCGGGGCACCGGCTCGGACACGGGTTCCCAGACCACGATGCGCTGATGGAGAGAGGGTGCCCATGACGGGAAGCGACACCGAACCGCGCCAGACCCCGGCCGAGGTCCAGGCCGAGATCGACCGCGAGCAGCGGCGACTGGCCGAGACCCTGGACGAGCTCGGCGAGCAGGCCCGCCCCGCCAACATCGCGCGTCGGCAGGTCGCCAAGGCCAAGCGGCGGGGAACCCGTCTGGTGGACGAGGCACGCGCCCTGGTGGTCGGCGGCACCGTGCGGGTCGAGAGCCACCTCGTGGAACCCGAGGAGGGCAGCATCCGCCTCAAGGGCGACGACGAGGTCGTGACCACCTACGAGTCCCGCGGCCGGATGTCCACCGAGGCCATGCTGCTGGCTGCCGGACTCGGCGCGATCGTCACCGCCGGCGTGGTCGCCTGGGCGGTCCGCCGCAGGCGCGGCTAGAACATCGGTCGAGGGGCCCGTGCGGCGCACGGGCCCCCTTCGTGTGCGCCCGGTGAAAAACCGTTGTCGGGCGGTCGCGCACCCCTTCACGCTGTTCCGGCGCTATCCGGGACTGCGGCGCGACCGGAACGGGGTGTACCGGTTCCCGCCGGACCGGCCGCAGGTCCCGCTCATGTACTCGCTCCGGGCGCGTCAGAGGAACGTTCGGCCCTCGCCGCGGTAGGTGGGGGCGGCTCCGAGGTAGGCGCCGGTGTCGGAGTCGACCAGGTGGAGGGTGTCGAAGCGCTCGCACAGCTCTCCGGCCTTGGCGTGGCGCATCCACACGCGGTCGCCGATGCGGAGCCGGTCGGCGGCGGCGCCCAGCAGGGGGGTCTGGACCTCTCCGGCGCCCTCGTTGGCGGTCAGGGACAGCCCTTCGGGCAGGTACGGCAGGGGCGCCCGGAACCGGTCGGCCGGGCCCGAGGCGGGGTAGCCGCCGCCGAGCACCGTGGCCGCGCCGCGGGCGGGGCGGCGCACGACGGGCAGCGCGAAGAGCGCGGCCGGGCGCCCGTGGAAGGACCGGTAGTGGTCGAACAGGTGCGGGTGGAAGAGGCCGGACCCGGCGGCGAGTTCGGTGACGGCCCGCTCCCGGCCGGTGGTGTGCAGGCTGCCGGTGCCGCCGCCGTTGACGAAGCGCAGGTCGGCCACCGCGCGCACGGCCCGGACGATCGCGGCGCGGCGGCGGGCCAGTTCGATCGCGGAGCGGCGCTGGATACCGCGTAGCAGGCGGCCGTAGAGGGGCCGTCCGGGCGGGGCGTCGCCGACGCCGGCGATCTGGCCCTCGTAGGCCATGATGCCGTCGAGGACCAGTTCCGGGCGGCGTCGGACGGCCAGGGCGAGCGCGGCGGCCTGTTCGGGCGTGCGCACGGGGGAGCGGTAGCTGCCGATGCGCGCGGCGGAGCCGAACGGCTGCCAGCTGGTGTCGATGTCCAGGCACACCCTGATGCGCGGGGGCTCCGGGGTGTCGGCCGCGGCCTCGGCGACGGCGGAGGCGATCAGGTCCAGGTGGGCGGTGTCGTCCACCATCAGGGTGACGACCCGGGCGGCCCAGGGGTCTCGGGCGAGCCGGGCCAGGGCGTGGCGGTCGGCGGTGGGGTAGGCGACGAGGATGTCCCGGGCCAGGGGATCGTCCGGGCCGCCGGAGGCGAGCCAGAGTGCCTCGGGGAGGGTGAAGGCCATGATCCCCGCGTAGCCGGGCAGCTCCAGCGCGGTGCGGAGCAGATCGCGGCTGCGCACCGACTTGCTGGCGATGCGGACGGGGCGGCCGTGCGCGCGCCGGGTGAGGTCGGCGGCGTTGGCGCGCAGCGCCGCCAGGTCGACCATGGCGAAGGGGGGTTCCAGATCGCGTGTGGCGGCGTCGTAGGTCTCGCGCAGGCGTGTCATGCCACGAGGATGCCAGAACATGAATGTCTTTCATATTGTCCGGGGCGCACGAATTCATGACGGGGGACGAGCGCGGGACGGGCGCCTCGGCGGGCACGGCGGCGCGGGATCGGGCCCCGCGGTTTGCGCGGGGTCGCTACCCTGGGAGGTCACGGCTGATCAGCCGGTTCGATCCCAGGAGTGGAACCCTTCCATGAGTGAGCGCGAGTACATTCTGACCCTTTCGTGCCCCGACAGCCGGGGCATCGTCGCGGCGGTGGCCAACCTGCTGTCCGACCACGGTTGCAACATCACCGAGAGTCAGCAGTACGGCGACCACTACACCGGTCGGTTCTTCCTGCGGATGCAGTTCCTCGCCGAGCGCGGGGAGGACGGCGTGGTGGGCGAGGACGTCCTGCGGGGCGCGTTCGCCGCTCTGGCGGGGGACTTCGGCGCGGGGTCCGGCGACCCGGTCGTGGAGTGGAGCCTGCAGCCGACCGACGCGCGCCCGCGCATGATCGTGATGGTGTCCAAGTTCGGACACTGCCTCAACGACCTGCTCTACCGCCAGCGCAGCGGCCTGCTCGACGTCGACATCGCGGCCGTGGTCTCCAACCACCCGGACCTGGAGTTCCTGGCCTCCTCCTACGGTGTGGACTTCCACCACCTGCCGGTCAACGCCCAGACCAAGCTGGAGCAGGAGGCGCGGCTGCTGGAGCTGGTCGACTCCTACGACGTGGACCTCATCGTGCTGGCCCGGTACATGCAGGTGCTCTCGGAGCAGCTGTGCACCAAGATGTCCGGCCGGATCATCAACATCCACCACTCGTTCCTGCCGAGCTTCAAGGGCGCTCGCCCCTACCACCAGGCGCACGCGCGCGGTGTCAAGCTCATCGGCGCGACCGCCCACTACGTCACCGCCGACCTCGACGAGGGGCCGATCATCGAGCAGGAGGTGTCCCGCGTGGCCCACACCGACAGTCCGGAGCGGCTGACGGCGATCGGTCGGGACCTGGAGTCGGTGGCGCTGGCGCGGGCGGTGAACTGGCACGCGCAGCGGCGTGTCCTCATGAACGGCGAGAAGACCGTCATCTTCGGCTGACCCGCCGGGATCGGGAACTTTTTTTCGGACACATCGGGGCGCCTTCGGGCGCCCCTTCGGCGTTTCTGGGCCCGGGTGGGTTTCCGGTCAGGAATTGGGGCACAGATGGTATTGACATGACCCTCGTGACCTGCGAATTTTCGCTTAGAGTATCTTGTCTGTGACTCACGGTGTGTATATGGTGTGAATGGTTCCATACTCGTGCGGTCGTGCGGAGTGCACGGTCGGCGGGTTTCGGTCAACTAATTCCGGGTCGTGTGATCCGGCAGGGGGCACTCATGGGCAAGCACTTCGACGACGCGGTCGGCAAGGGCAAGGAAGCGGTCGGCAAGGCCACCGGGGACCGGGGCACGGAGGCCGAGGGCAAGGTCGACCAGGCCAAGGGCCAGGCCAAGGACGCCGCGGACCAGGCCAAGGAGAAGGCCGAGGAGCTCAAGGGCAAGGCCGGCGAGGCGGCCGAGTCGGCGGCTGAGCGGGTCAAGGGCGTCTTCGAGCGCTGACACCGTCGCGTCACAGCCGTTCGACCACCGCGGAAGGGGAACCAGTGTCGGATACGAGGACCGAGGCCGGCGTGCCGGAAGCGCGCGCAGGCGGACGCAGGGACAGCGCCTCGCACGAAGGGGCGGGCCGGACGCAGATCGCCGACGGCGTCGTGGCCAAGATCGCCGGCATGGCGGCCCGCGAGATCGGCGGGGTCTACGCCATGGGCGGCGGGGCCGCCCGCGCGGTCGGTGCCGTCAGGGACGCCATGACCAGGGGGGACTCGTCAGTCGCGCGCGGCGTGGCGGTCGAGGTGGGTGAGCGCCAGGCGGCCGTCGACATCGACGTCGTCGTCGAGTACGGCGCCGCCATCCAGGACCTGGCCGCGGCGGTGCGCCGCAACGTCACCACGGCGATCGAGCGCATGACCGGCCTGGAGGTCACCGAGATCAACATCAAGGTGGACGACATCCACCTGCCCGACGACGACCAGGGCGACGAGGACGCTTCCTCCGAGCCCCGGGTCCAGTAGTGGCGGCCGACACCCGGGACCCGGGCGAGGTCGCCCGGGGCATGGCGCGGGCCGTCAGGGACTGCCCGGATGTCGTGGAGCTGTCCGCCGGGGGGTTCGGAACGCTCCAGACTCCCGTACCGGGCGGCCGGGTGCGCGGGATCGCGGTCCGCGGGGACCACGTCGAGGTCGGCGTGGTGGTCCGGTTCGGCCGTGCGATCCCGGACATCACCGCCGAGATCCGGGACGTCCTGGCGCCGCTGGCGGCCGGACGGCCCGTCCACGTCTACGTCGAGGACGTGGTCGCCGGGCTCGGGGAGGGCAGCCGCGCGAGCGGTTGAGGTGGCAGTGCTGGACACAGCTGGACAAGAGGGGGAAGCCATGTGGCCGATCGTTGGGTTGTCCTACGGGACCGTACTGGGTCTGGCCGGCGCGTTCGGCGGATTCACGGCCTTCGCGCTGGTCCTGGTCCTGGGACTGGTCGGTTTCGTCGCGGGCCGGGCGATGGAGGGCGAGATCGACCTGGCCGAGATGTTCACGCGGCGATCGGCCTGAGGGGCGCTGTGGCCGGAACACGAACCGACACGGTACCCCGCCAGCGTGTCGAGCCGCCGGGATCGGCGGGGCGGCACCGCGAGGGCGGTGCCGCCCGTGACCCCGGCGGCCGGACGGACATCGCCTCGGGCGTCATCGAGAAGGCGGCGGCCCGCGCCGTGGGCGAGGTGGACGGGGCGAGCGCGGTCCGCGCCCGCCCCGCCCGCGCCAGGACGAGCGGCGACGTCGTCCTGCTGCGGCTGCGGATCGCCGTGCGCTACCCGCGGGCCGCGCGCGAGGTCGCGGCCCGGGTACGCGAACACGTCAAGGACCGGGTCGAGTGGATGACCGGCAGGAACGTCCACCACATCGACATCGAGATCGCGGAGTTGGTGCGCTGACATGACCACCGTCGAAGAGGTGCTCGGCCGCCCGGACCAGGGCGTGGAGCGGAAGGCGACGCGGGTGGCGGTCCACACGTTCCGCCCGCGCCGGTCGTGGCCCGCGGTGATCACGGGTCTGGCGATTCTGATGGTGGCCGTGGTGTCGGCGGCCGAGGTCATCTCCGCCCTGGCCGGCAGCCCGCTGCAGCTGATCCCGGTGGGGCGCGCCGGGGAGTTCGCCGCCACCACGACCTGGTCGCAGCCGTCGGTGCAGATCGCCTCCGCCGTCCTGGCGCTGATCGGGCTGGCCCTGATCGTCCTGGCCCTGGCGCCGGGCCGGAGCCGGTGGACGGTGCTGCGCACGGGCGACCCGGCCCTGGTCGTCGGACTGACCCGCCCGGCGCTGCGCCGGGCGGTGAGCGCGGCGGCCCAGGAGGTCGACGGCGTCGAGGGCGCGCACGTGGCGGTCCGCGGCCACCGGCTGCGGGTGCATGTGCGCACCGGAATGCGCACCTCGGAGGGGCTGGCCGAGGCGGTGACCGCGGCGGTGGAGCGGCGGCTGGAGGAGTTGGCGCCGCTGCGCAGCATGCGGATCGTCACGCACGTGCGGCACGCGGAGGGTTGACGATGGCGCGGGACAGGAATCGCAGGTCGGCGCGGGGTAACCGGATCGGGCTGGCGCTGGTGGGCGGAGTGCTCCTGGCGGGCGGGCTGCTCGCGCTCGCGCTGGGGCAGGGCCTGCTCGGCACGGACCTGGCGGGAGAGGCCCTCCTGGGCCCGGCGGCCCTGGAGGTGCTCGACCGGCAGTGGGTGCCCTACGTCGCGGTGGCGCTGTCCTTCGTCGCGGCCTTCCTGGCGCTGCGCTGGCTGCTCGCGCAGGGCATGAACGACACACTGGGCCGCCTGGTCCTGGAGCAGGACCCCGGGGGCCGGGTGGAGGTCAGCGAGAGCGTGGCGCGCGGCGCCCTGGAGCAGGAGGTCGCCGAGTACCCGGGCGTGCGCCGGGCTCGGGCGCGGCTGACCGAGTCCAGCGACGCGCCGCACGTGCGCCTGGCGCTGACGCTGGAGGACGACGCGGACGTGGCGGGGGTGTGGCGGCGGGTGCGGTCCGAGGCCCTGGCCAACCTGCGCCGCGCGCTGGAGCTGGAACGGGTCCCGGCGGTGGTGCGGATGTCGATGACGGCTCCCGCCAAGAACCCCCGCCGCAGCCTGGCCTGACCGGGCGCGGGGTTCACCGACCGGAGCGCGGCACGCCCGGTGAGGCGGAGCAGGAGCGAACAGGTCGGCGAAGTCGGTGTGGGAGGCGCGCCAGGAGCACGGTGCGGGGTTACGTTGGCGCCATGACGAGACTGACCTTCGTGAATCTGCCCGTGCGCGACATCGGCGCCACGCACGCGTTCTGGGCGTCCATGGGGTTCTCCTTCAACCCGGAGTTCTCCGACGAGCAGGCCCTGTGCATGATCGTGAGCGACTCCGCCTTCGTGATGCTGCTGGAGGAGTCCTTCTTCCGGAGCTTCCTGCCCGAGGGGGCGCCGTCCACCGCCGCCGCCGGTTCGGAGGTGATCACGGCGGTGACCGTGGGCAGCAGGCAGGAGGCCGACACCCTGGCCGCGGCGGCGGACGCGGCCGGAGGCCGGGCGGTCTCCACGATGGACGAGTCCGGCATGTACTCGCGCACGGTCGCCGATCTGGACGGCCACCTGTGGGAGTTCGTCCACATGGACATGGGCGGCGCGAACGCCTGACGGCGGGGCGTCAGGACAGGCCCTCGCCCTCGTCCTGAGGGCGTAGCTGCCATCAAGCGTCCTGGGCGATCTCGCTGGCTAGTGTGCGCAGGCGGTAGTGGTTGCCCGTGAGGGTTCTCAGACCGTAGAAGAGCTGTTCCATCCAGTCGCCGTGTTGGTTGAGGGAGTCCGGGACGCGGGCCACGTGGTCGGAGACCTCAGTGATATCGAACTCGTGCGTCCGTGTGCGGTTCTGGTCGTCCTCGTCGCGTGCGCTGACGAACACGAAGAACGTCCACACCCGCTGGACGCTCATCCCCGCGGGGCGGGCGGACCGCAGGGCGAACTCGGTATGGGGCCTGCGGAAATAGTTCAGTGGCGCGCGGACCGTGAGCCCGCCGCCGACCTCGCGCCACGGCGGCTCGACGCGGAAGTGGTGCAGGTCGGAGAAGAGTTCTCGGCGCAGCTCCAGGTAGGACGACCCGAACGAGGTCAGACCGCTCACGGCGTCGGCCACGTCGAGGTCGTTGTCGCACGAGTTGATGCTGAGTCGTCGGTTCTCCCACGCCCTGTTCACCCACTCCTTGAGGAGGATGTCGAGGTGCCGGGGGAGTCGGTAGGCGTCCTCGGCGGCCTGGATGGTCAGGCCGATGCCGTCGTGGAGCCGTGCGTAGCGTTCCGTGAGGTTCATGGGGGCCTTCGCGTGAGGGGTTACTCGGAGAGGGCGGTGGTGAGGAAGGTGGCCCACTCGGCGGCGGGGAAGGGGAGGTGCCGGGCGCCGGGGTGCTTGGAGTCGCGGATCGCCGCGCCGCAGGGCAGGTCGCCCACCTCGACGCAGTCTTGGCCCCGGCCGCTGTGGCTGCTTTTGCGGAAGCTCTCAGGGAGGTGCGTGACCTCGACACAGTCCTGGCCTTGTGCGCTGTAGCTGCTCTTGCGGAAGCTCGCAGGGATCTGGGCGACCTCCACACAGTTCTGACCGGCGCCGCTGTAACTGCTCTTCTGGAATTCCAGCCGGTGGCTCATGTCCGCTTCTCCAGTGACTCGGCGACACCGCTGATGAACTTGGCCGATCGGGACGTAGACAGCGCTATCCCCTGAAGGTTGCCAAAGGCAACGTTATACTCCTCGACTTCCTCGGAGCGTTCGAGGAAGAGACTTGTGGTGGCGGTCTCCACGTGCACGATTGGTGTGTCCTTGGGCTCTGGGAAGTCGAGGACGGTGAACGCTCCCTCCATCCCTAGGTACTCGCCTGCCTCGTAGGGCAATACCTGGACGTCGATGTTGTGCCGCACCGCGAGGTGCCCGCCCGTGAGCACGCCCAGGCCGCCGCGATCCAGGCCCGGCACCGCCATCTGGTCACCTGGTGGGGCGAGGCGACGCAGTCGTTCTGGGTCGCCACGCCCACCGGCCTGCACGAGGCCGTCGACGTCGACGCCCTCCCGCTCCTGCTGTGGCCGCACTCGGATCGGTTCGCGCGCCCGGAGCCCGGTGCCCCGGTCCTCAGCCTGACCTGACATCATCCCGCCGCCGTGGCCCCCTCTTCCTCCTTCGAGTGGGCGGCCCATAGCGAATGTGTAGAACCTACAGCCTATACAACCTGTGGGTTGTACCGTTACCATGGTGTGGAAGATAGAAATCGAACTGATAGCGCCGTGGTTGGACGACCTCGGCCAGGGGCTCCTACGAGCAGGTGGTCGCGGCCCTCGAACTCCTCGCGGAGAGCGGGCCATCGTTGGGGCGTCCGCTGGTGGATACCGTGCACGCTTCACGCCACAGGAACATGAAGGAGCTTCGGCCAGGTTCCACCGGTCGTACGGAGTTGCGTGTCCTGTTCGCTTTCGACCCGAAGCGCGAGGCGATCATGTTGGTGGCGGGAGACAAGGCCGGGGACTGGGACAAGTGGTACCGCAAGAACATCCCGATCGCCGATGATCTGCTCGACACTCACGTTGAACGGTTGAAGGGAGAACTGTGATGGGGACGAGTTTTCAGGACATGCTGGCCAAGCGGCCGGTCGATCGTGACGCGGTGGACGAGCACAAGAGGCAGATGCGGGAAGAGGTTCTCGCCTATCGGCTGCGTGAACTGCGTGAGGCGGCCCAGCTCACGCAGGTCGAGCTCGCCAGCAGGCTGGAGGTCAGCCAGAACCGTGTCTCGGGCATTGAACGCGGTGACATCGACCGTGCCCAGGTCGACACTCTCCGCCGGTACGTTGAGGCGCTCGGTGGAGAGTTGCACGTGGAGGTGGAGCTGGGTGACCAGCGCTTCCAGATCGCCTGAGGACGTGACCCTGGTGTACCCACGACGGCACGGCGAGCAGGAAACGCGGCGGCTCGTCGAGGCCCGCAGGGACTCCCCGACCGTGCCCATGTCCGAGGTGATGGCCGAGACGCTGGAACGTCACGAGTAGGGGCGTCACCGTTTTCACTGGCGCCGCCGCCTTCGTGTAGGTGACCACCGTGTGATCTGCGCCGTTAGTACACGACCCGCAGGTGGTATCCCTGGTGCGTGTCCTGCACGACCGGTCTCCGCGCATCCACTGCTTTCCCGACTACGTGCCGCGAGGGATGAAGCTGTGCTGGGTGCGGCACGGCGGAAGCTGGTGCAAGGGGCTGCTCAAGCGGTGGCGAGGGCGTAACGGCGCCGGGCTGTGGGAGGCGAACGTCGCCTACGTGGTCGAACTCGCTTTGCTGGACGTGGTGGTGGACGAACGGCGGTTGCGCCCGCGCGAAGCCGGACAGGAATCGTTCCGCTGACCCCGTTACGGCGGGGGACCGCTCTACGATGGGGTCCATGCCGGGGCAGAGACGCAGACGCGAACGCGAGGCGCGCCGCCGCGCGGCTCGGGAACAGCGGGAGAGCGAGGGCCGCTGGGAGGTGGTCTTCGAGACCACCGACGAGGCGGAGTGGCGCGGCCGCCACGGGCGCGTGCGCACGGACCTGGCCCAAGTCCGGGACGAGGACCTGCGCGTCGACGTCCTCTGTGGGCGCGGGGCCCACCCCACCACCTACCGCCTCAGCGTGCTCGTACCCCGCGACACCGACCGCGACGAGTAGCCTCCGCGGTCCCCTGGCGCCTCAGCACTCGATGACGTTGACGGCGAGGCCGCCGCGCGAGGTCTCCTTGTACTTGTCCATCATGTCGCGGCCGGTGTCGCGCATGGTCCGGATGACCTTGTCCAGCGACACGAAGTGGCTGCCGTCGCCGCGCAGGGCGATGCGGGCGGCGCTGATGGCCTTGACCGAGGCCAGCGCGTTGCGCTCGATGCACGGCACCTGTACCAGGCCCCCGATCGGGTCGCAGGTCAGGCCCAGGTTGTGCTCCATCGCGATCTCCGCCGCGTTCTCCACCTGGGCGGGTGTGCCGCCCAGCACCTCGGCCAGGCCCGCGGCGGCCATCGAGGACGCCGAGCCCACCTCCCCCTGGCAGCCCACCTCCGCGCCGGAGATCGACGCGTTCTGCTTGAACAGCAGGCCGATCGCGGCGGCGGTGAGCATGAACCGCACGACCCCGTCGTCCCCGGCGCCCGGGCTGAAGTGCAGGTAGTAGTGCAGCACCGCCGGAACGATCCCCGCCGCTCCGTTGGTCGGCGCGGTCACCACCCGGCCGCCCGCGGCGTTCTCCTCGTTGACCGCCAGCGCGTACAGGGTGATCCAGTCGCTGCCCCGCATCGGGTCCGGGTCGGCCGTGGTGGGGGCCAGCAGCCCCGACTCGTCGCACGCCCCGCCCAGCTGGCGGTACAGCCGGTGCGCGCGGCGCGGCACCTTGAGACCGCCGGGCAGGCTGCCCTCGGTCATGACCCCGCGGCGCACGCACTGGCGCATCGCCGTCCAGATCGTGAGCAGCTCCGCGTGGATCTCGGCGGCCGTGCGGCCGAAGGCCTGCTCGTTGGCGAGCATCACGGCACTGATGGACATCCCCGTGTCCGCGCAGATCGCCAGCAGCTCCTCGGCGCTGGCGAAGGGGTGGGGGACCTCGGTGTCGTCGGCCTTGATCCGGTCGGCGCCCGCCGCCCGCTCGTCCACGACGAAGCCGCCGCCGACGGAGTAGTACACCTTGGCCGCCAGCTCCGCGCCCGCGGCGTCCAGCGCCACGAACCGCATGCCGTTGGGGTGGTCGGGCAGGCTCTCCTTGCGGCGGAAGTCCACGTCCACGGCGGGGTCGAAGGCCACCTTCGGCCCCTCGGGCCCGCCCAGCTCCAGAGTGCGCTCCTCGCGCACCCGCTGGACCAGGCCGGGGACCGCGTCCACGTCCACGTGCTCGGGCGTGTGCCCCATCAGCCCTAGGATCACCGCGGTGTCACTGCCGTGCCCCTTGCCGGTGAGCGCCAGCGAACCGTACAGTTCCGCGCGCACGTGCGCCGTGGCGACCAGGAGCCCTTCCTCGCGCAGCCGTCCCGCGAACGTCCGGGCGGCCTTCATCGGGCCGACCGTGTGCGAACTCGACGGTCCGATACCGATCTTGAACAGGTCGAACACGCTGATGGCCATGGCTGTCCTCCTCGTTGAGTACAGGGCCCTGGTACAGAACTGCCGTGCGGGGCACGGGGCCCCGCACGGCAGGGCTCTACAGGTTGGGGTAGAGCGGGTGCTTGGCGGCCAGCGCGCGCACGCGCGCGCTCAGCGCCTGGGCGTCGAAGTCGGGCTTGAGGGCCTGGGCGATGACGT
>NZ_LGEC01000098.1 GCF_001279585.1 Nocardiopsis sp. NRRL B-16309
TCGAGCGCGGCGGCGGCGTCCGGTGCGTGGTCAACTTCGCGGACGAGCCCCACCCGCTGCCCGAGGGCGCCGAGGTGCTGGTGTCCAGTGCCCCGGTCGACGATGGCCGCCTGCCCGCCGACGCGGCGGTGTGGCTGCGCCTGGGATGAGCTGGCTACTGACGGAGTCCACCTGGTCCAGGTGGTGACCCAGGCCCTTAAACGTGTGGCCTCGTGGAGGCCACACGTTCGCGCGGGAGGCGACGTCCCCCACTTGGGCGTCCTCCCGCTGAGCGGAGTGGGTGGTCAGCGCCAAGATCAGCTGGGACGGAATGATCAAGCGGTGGAAAAGCGTCACGACAAAACCGCGACTAGTACTACATAGCTAGATCTGGATGACTTGCAGCCGCAGGCGCCGCTTGAAGTGGTGCCTGCGTGCTGCAGCCTGGTGGCCGCGCCGATGAGCAGACCAGTAAAGCCCGAGCTCAACGGCGTCCTCATCCTTGCCGATCAGGTTGAACAACCGGCGGATCTCCCCGATGGACAAGCCGATCAGCCCCCGCCCGGACCGTCTGCGCCTGCTATCGGCCCTCTGGGACGGTTCCTGTCCTGGTGTCCGGGGTGTCCCCGGGGTCGCCGCTGGTTGTCCACAGACCCCGGGCCCCCTTTTTGGACCCGCGGCGCACCACAGCCAGAAAGGCCAGAGCGAGCATCGCCAGGGTGATATGCCGGTACCAGGCCGGATAGATCCGGAACTGGTACTGGTCCAGCCCGGCCTGCTGTTTGGCGGCCTCGAAGCACTCCTCGATCGGCCACCGCGAGCCGATCACCCGGACCAACTCGCACACATCCTCCCCGCGCGGGTTGTAGCAGTGGAAATACGCCAGCTCGCCACTGCCGGTGCTGCGGCGGAACACGTACTGGTGCCCCGCAGTCCCGGACTCGGCCAGCGCCCAGTCATAGACCCGGAAGCCCTTCGCGCCGATCCCGCACGAGCGCCTGTGCCACTCGCCCGGCCCGATCGTCTGGGCGAGGAGTTCGACGGTGTCCGTCGAATACCTGCTCGTGGAGAACGAGACGCGGTCGGTGTTCTTCGGGACCGCCATGCAATAGGCGATGTCCGCCTCTTCCAGGAAGGCGCGCAGGCCCGGGCTCTGCCCGAACTCCTCGTCCGCGGCCACCCAGGCGAAGGGCACACCGGCTGCCACGGTCCGGGCGATCATGGCCTGGACCTGCTGCGGGCGGGTGGCGAAGACCAGGTCCTGGGGCACCCGCGCCTGGGCCCGGCGCTGGGGGTCATCGCACCAGGACGCGGCGGGCATATAGAGTTCCCGGTCGATCAGGACCCGGTCGCCGGTGGTGTTGGCATAGGCGAGGAAGGTGCCGATCTGGCAGTTGTCGACCCGGCCCAGCGTGCCGGAGTACTGCCGTTGCACGCCCGCTGACTTGGTGCCCTTCTTCGCGAACCCGGTCGGGTCGGCGATCAGCACGGCCCGCTCGTCGGCGAAGTGCTCCATGGCGTAGCCGCGCACATCGTCGCGTAGCTCGTCGGCGTCCCACTCGGTCAGGTTGATGAACCGCTGGATCGCGGTGGGGCGCTTCTCTCCGGTGAACTCCGAGATCGTCCAGGAGTTCTTCCGCTCGATCGGTGCCAGCAGTCCCCGCAGGTACTGCCGGAAGTGCTCGCGCGGCTCGGGCCGCACCCACCGGCTTTCAAAACGGGCGCACAACTCCTCGAACTGCGATTTCCACGCGTGCAGATCTGCGGCTGTCACCGCGTCCGCGGGCTCGTCAGGCTGGAGCATGCGCATACCGTCACACGCCCCAGCCCGCACCGGCAGAGGAACCAGAAGATCGTTACTGAAGATCTAGCTATGTAGTACTAGCTCGACGCGGTAGAGGTCAACACAGGTGACTGGTCGAAGCGCCCCTGCTGCCCCCACTGCTTGACCAGCCTCCCCCAGCGCTCCTTTCGGTGGAAACGCGCCGCGATCTGCTCACCGGTCGGCAGCGAACCATCATGGTGCCGGTTCTCCAGCGCCCACGCCCAAGCATCTCGCTGCACCTTGGGCGGAATCCGCTCCTCCTTGGTCCTGTCCTCCTCGATCGGCTCATCATCGGCAGCCTCCTCTGCCTTCACGACATGCAGATGCCGCCTCTCCTGCTGTCCGGCCGAAGACGATGCCGGCTCGTCGAACAGGGAACCCTTCTCGTTCCCGGAAGGCGTACGCGGTGCGTCAGCAGTGCGTACGCTCTTCGCAGTCGTGCGGAACTCGCGCATGAGCAGTTCGTACGCACCGATCAGGGCGAAGGACGGCCAGGCGTGGATGATCCGCGACCACATCGTGGGGTCGGCGACCGCGACGTTGGCCGCGAGGGACGCGCCGGATCCGATGATCAGCAGGGTCCAGGGCAGCAGGCCGCCCTTGCGGCCGTGGCGGGCATCGGCCAGCAGGGTCATGGAGGAAGCGACGATCATGCCGTCCGCCGACAGCGGGAACAGGGCCGATCTCCACTCCGGTTCGCCGTGGCGCGCTGAGCGAGTTCGTACATGTGGCTGTAGCTCACCACGGCCGCGATCACGGCCAGCATCAGCACGGCGCGATGGTTGTCCAGCGGGACCAGCGGGAAGAACCCATCGCAGGTCACCGCCCGTCCAGCGACAGGTCCGCACTCAGGACCAGCGGGCTCAGGCCTGTAGGGGTATGGTTCGAGTCCCCCCTCCGACGCGAACCCCCATGCTCATTAACTTGGATTGCAGTTCCCTCGTCATCGCGTACTTGACGAAGCGAAGACCACAGCCGACATTTGCTCCAGAAAACCCGCAAGAATTAGGCGAGTTGCGCAACTGGCTACTTGCATATCATCACCGCACAACAGGCGGACCCCTCCGACCGCTACCCACCCAACCCGGAAACCATCACCCCAGCCGCCGCCGAACGGCTGGGGACCCTGTATGCCCGCGCGGCCGCACCCCGTCCTAGCTTGATGTTTAACCTGTCCGGTTCTTGTGCTCTGTCAGAGTCACAGCGCGTTTGAAGGTCTTTCCGACCTCGTGTCGGGACGCGGGACCGTGGTTCTTCGATCCGATCGGGCGTCCGGGGCCGGGAGGGTTTGGGCGCACCGGCCGGACAGGCCACCCTCGCCCGGAGGTGGCGAAACCCCCGCCGCACCCGGGCCGGCGTGAGCCGGCCCGGCCGGGCCGCCCGTTCCCAGGGGCGGCGCAGGTCCTCGGCCAGTGGGCGGGCCAACCGCAGCTGGGTGTGGGCAGCGATCACCAGCCACGTCCACCGGTCGGCGGCCTCGGGCGAGCGGACCCGAGGAGTGGTCCAGCCCAGGGTCTGCTTGAACAAGCGGAAGGTGTGCTCCAGGTCGAAACGGCGCAGGAACGCCTGCCAGAGCCGGTCCACATGGTCGGCGTCCGCTCCGGCGGCCGAGGACCACAGCCACACCGGCTTGGGGGCGCGGTCACCAGGCAGGTGCTCCACGCGCAGGCGTACCAGGGTGCCCTCCACGATCGGGAGCTCACCCTCGTGCTCCAACCACGGGCCACGGTGGGACAGCCGGGGATGCATCCGATCCCAAGCCATCTGCTGCTGTTGGAGCTGGTGGACACGGTGCAGGTGTTCCGGGTCGGGGGCCTGGGTGCGGGGCAGCTCCGCTCAGGGATCTTTCGGACGCGGTCGCGGCGTTCGGGGTCGCGGGTCACATCGCTCAGCTCCATCAGGTGACGGCGCTGCATCTGCTCCAGTCCCTCGCGCTCCATCTCAGCCAGCTCGGCCCGGGTGATGGCGCCCTGCTCAGCGATGTGCTCGACCCGCTCGCGGATCTCCTCGACCTGGTGGCTGATCTGCTCCATCTGGTCTGGGCATGGGCCACATCCCGTTCCATGGCGCGACCCTGCGCGCACGGCCCTCTCGGTCCAGGTTCTCCGACGATAGAGGGCAGCGGTACCCGTGGGCGGTAGTACCGCGCCGTGGCCGCTACCGGCCACGGCGAAGCCGACCTGGGAGCCGCCATCCAGAGGGCCTAACCAAGCACACCAACGACT
This sequence comes from Nocardiopsis sp. NRRL B-16309, assembly GCF_001279585.1. GTDB lineage: Bacteria > Actinomycetota > Actinomycetes > Streptosporangiales > Streptosporangiaceae > Nocardiopsis. The sequence goes on from NZ_LGEC01000098.1 coordinate 4,030, forward strand.
TTTGAGATGAGCTCTACAGGCGACTCCCAGATGGAGAAAGACAATCCCAGCTGAGACGATGAACTGCATCTGGCCGATGCGTAAAACTTCCGGAAATGTTATTCAGAAGAGCGCGAAACCTCCCCAGCGCGAGGGGTCACATCGCTGGCTGACGACTTTTTTCCATCAGCGAGGTTAGCACTCAACTTCTCCATTTGTTCTACTGACTGCTTGCAATTCTCAACTGCACTAATCAGCATCGTGAGCAAGGCTTTGTCGGGATCTGAAGACTCCGCTCGGCCGACTAGGTCCAACTCAGAGCTTTGTGTGTCGTCGGGCTTCTGAATCTCTGGATGATTCTCGCCATCCTGAGTCGGAGATTCCCGCTCCTGGGACGTTCGCGGATCAGTCCCCGCCTGCAACGTAAGAAGACTTATAAGTCGTTCGAGAGACCGGACTGCCTGGTCTTCCTCAGTATCGGCGATCTGCACGCCTGCAATCACCCAAGGCTCTTCGCGTGACGTGGCTTCTCTCGCCGCAACTGCAACTCCCAATCGGACAAGCTTTCCGACTTCTCGATCAATATCGCACACGGCCCGAAGCATCGGGTACGCCTGTAGCTCTTTGACCCCGGGTTCATCGGTTGTAAACGGTCTATAGTGCGCCCAGGGTTCGGGGTTTGGTTCTAGCCTTGCGATCGCTTCGAGAACAGGACGGAGGTAAGCGAAGGGCTCTGCTCGAAAATGGGCACCACGCTTGCGTTCCCACAGCTTGAGGACAACCTCTCGTGTGGTCGTCACAAGTTCTTCGTCGTTGGCCTCGGATTCACAGCGAGTAATCAGGTCGGACAGATGGTGGGCCATCCAGCGTCCCACAACGTCACTGTGGTCGAGCTCATCAGCCAGGTGACGACCTAACCGGAGAACTGGGTCAGAATCAGAGATCATGGTTCACTCCTGCTGTATCGATCAGGAAGTACTTGGTGTACGGATAAAGGAAGCGAAACCGGTCGTCTTCATCGCCATCCAACTCATCCGGGATGTGACGTGCAGTGGTGCTCTCTAGCCGTCGCTCGATCTCGACTTCAACGATAAGCCAACGGTCGAGTCGTGTGAGCAACGATGTGAGCCAAGTACGATCAACAATGAGAGATTCACCAAACGTTCCAGTGGCCTGATTGCCGTCGCCGCGCTCATCCCATACATGTGAGAGCGCGACGACTTCATCGTTATTGCGCCAAACCCGGAGATCCACATCCGGCTCGATTCCGTCTAACCCCTCCAGGGACACAGCAGGACGTGTTGGCGGGAACTCAACGCCGGCAGCGTAGGGATCTCGATGATCACAACCGTAGCGGTGGCCGTGAGACTCGATCCAACCTGTGAGCTCGAAGCCCGGGATGGTAGAGCAGTACTCCTCGTCATTAGCGTCTGGTATGCGGTAGGCGTGCTTATCAGGTGCGCTCTGCAAGGCGCGCAAGAGCGCGGGAGCCGTACCAGGAGCGACGAGTGCGGTATGCACGCTGACGGTCTCGCTACGCGTGGAGTCCTGAACTTGCCGGAAGCTCCACACAGTGATCTGCTCCGGAGAAGGGAACAACTCCTCTAAGAACATGTCGACTGTGATCTGATACTTCCAGCTAGGATCATAGTCGGCAGCCCGCTGGTAGGGCGAAGAGACGGGCCGGAGAACAGCGTTTGCTGGTGCCGCATCGCGGCGGTCCGCCAACCAGCGCCCGTCATCCCGGCTGACCATATGCGAGTAGAGAAATCGGTCGTACTCCGAGGTGCCAGAGATTTCGTCCTCGTCGTAGCGCCGTACGACCGGAAAGTACTGCAAGAGCACTCCGGCCACCTCATAAAGGGCCTGCGTGGCCTGGTAGAAGTCCAGCTCCTCTTCGTTCGGCCAATCATGCTTGTAAGGATGGTTGTCACGCGGATAGAGATCGAGCGTATGGCGCGGGTCGTCTTCCGCACGCCCACGTGATGGCGCTGCCCACCAATCAACGAGGACTTCGGCTACCATTCTCTCAATAGAAACGTCAGTCATACCGAACGCGTTGGCCAGTGGATGGCACCAGTACTTCTGGAAGTCGAAGAAGAAACGGAATCGCTCCGGATTTTCGGTGCCGTCCGCCGCGTGTTCGTTCACATCAGGAATGGCATGCCCGGCTGAGTTTATGCCAAATGGCGCCCCCGCGACTGACGTCGAGGCAGGAGAGTTCGGGGCCGTAGTGATTTGGCTGATGGACATGATTTCGTGTGATGCGACGTTCCGGCCATGGCGAACGACACCGATCGGCTTTCCCGCCGTTTTGAGGTCAGCCTGCTCCTCTTCGGAAAAGGCCAATTGTCCCGCTTGATGGAGTCGAAGTAGGCTGTCGCGTGCGAGCGGCGTGTTCACCGCATGCGGTGTCGAACGGATGATTCGAATCAGCAAAGGCTGGAATAGAGTCGCAGTTGCCCGACCCAGGGAATCGGCGCACGCTCGACTGACTCCGAAGAGAAGCCACTGTCGTGCATGCTTCTCATAAAATTTGAGGCGAGCATCAAGGAATACGGTGGCATCAAGGCGGTTCTCTGCCAGTTCAAGCAGATACTCTGCAATTTTGGTTCGCCCGAGCGCACACACCATGTGTACGCTGTGCGCCGCTCGCCACCGAGTCTTCCCCGCGGGATCTCCAAGTGCCGCCCAAATTACACATGCCATCGCGGCGTCGGAATTGTGGGACTGATCAGTTCCTCCGGAAGAGTACCCAACGTGAACCCCCGCTGGCGCGGCATCGTCAAAGAGGGCTGCGGCGTCGTCAAAGAGCAGTTGGACCTGATTGGTCTCAAGGCGAGTTCCGAGGTGGGTTGCGAGCGCGAATGCCTGCTCAGCAGTAAATCCTGATCGGTCAGCGAGGGCTCGGCTCGCTACGCGTGCATAGTCCGTGTCTCGGCCGGTCAGTTCCTTTAGTCTTTCGATCTCGAGCGATTTCCAGGAGACCAGCAGATAGTCAGAGGCGAGTCGCCGCAGCGAATTCACGAGGCTCTCGTCGAGTGCTGCTTGGGAGGACACCGACAGTTGCCGGCCGTCGAGCGAACTGATGAGGGTATCCAGAGCCCAGTGGTCGATGGTCGAACAGTGGCCAAAGGCGTTGAGGATATCGGGCATGGCTTCGAGAGCGTTGCTGACGTACTCGAACAGATCATCGCGAGCCCGGCTTTCCTGAGCTCGCTCCAAGGCTCTGGCCCAGCCGTCGGTGGTGGATAGATCGAGGTCGTCGAAGGTCGTGGCGGGTGGCACGCTAGAGAACCGTGCTGACTTGCCAGCCTCTTCCTTGGCCGCGTCGAACGATGCGGCCGAAGCCGTGGCGATCGACAGAAGCAACGATGGATCGATGCTTGCGATCGCCTCCCGCGACACACCGGAGGCTCTCAGGATTTCGTCAAGGACGTCCTGTGTCGGCGGGTTGGCCCTCCGGAGTTGGAAGTAGACCGTCAATGCTGAGGACGCCTGGCTCGGTCTGACGGACAATGCCTCACCCAGCGCATGGTGATCGGGGTAAACGCCACCGAGCGGAAGGAGCGCAAGCGCGGTCAACGGATCGTCTCTCAGCAACAGGTCCGGAGTGATCGACAGTGCATCCACGAGGGACCTGATGGAGGCGACACGACGGTCCCGCCAACGTGAACCGATAGCAAGTGCCTCGACCAGCGACAAGCGGGCGATTGTGGACAGGGTATCGGTGTAGTCCAGAGCGTTATCGATGTAGGGTTCCATGCTCTCAGCGATCTGCGCCAGCCGATAGGCGCGACCGGGCTGATCGCTGGAGTCGCGACCGCCGAGTTTCGCTATGGCGAGTAGAGCGCTCCATCGTGCCCAGGCATCATCACCAATCGCATCGGTGGTCTCCAGGGCAGCTTGGAAGTGCACAGCCGCCTCTTCGGAAGACAGTCTGTGGGTCGCACGGGCGAGCAACAAAAAATCGTTCGCGATCTCGCGTGCGTCTTCACGTGCGTTACTCAGACGCTCATGACAGCGGCGCGCGAGCTGCAATGCTAGTGCCCTGAGTTCTGGATTCGAGGCCACCTGTTGAATGACCTGAGTTAAGGTGCGGAAATAGAGGGAATCGCGGTTCCGACCGCAAAAATCCAGAATGACCGAGGCATCGAGCGCCTGAGGATGCCGGGAGAGAACACGTGCGATGAGCGCCATGACAGCATTGACTTTGACCCGGTCGACTTCCTCATCTCGCCTGCCAGGAGATCGACGCTCAAGGAAATCGGTCGCACGCGCCTGGAACTCAGCGATCGTCTCGGCATTTGGAGTGAGCTGTAGTTCGACCCACAATCCAGCCCAGGAAACAAGCGGTTCGACGTTCGCGCGATACTCACGCAGTTTGGTCGAGACTTCGTAGCGTTCGCGTTCGCGCGCTTCCTTGACCTGAGTGCCTTCGATCTCCATAGGGTCGAGTTCGCGGCCTTCCAACCAAGCGCACAGCGCAAAACCGTCAATGAGGTGCCAGATGTCGCGGTGAAGCCACCCTCCAGTCCGATGGCCCAGGTTTTCAGGCAAGTATCGACGCAGGATCCGGGCCGCCTCAGCCCGGTCGATGAGACCATGGACGCAAGCGCCAGTCAGCAGCCATGTGACTGCGGTGAGGCCTCCATGAACAGGCTCGCCGTCTTGCACCTGATAGAAATAAAAGTCGTCATGACCGCTCGGGCTCACCGGCGTAGTTCGCTTCAAGAGCGGTTTGACAAGGTGTCCTACGATGTCTGCATTCAGCTGGATGTCGCGTTCTGCGCAGGCCTGAGCGATCGCGAGCTTGAGGTACCGCCCCTTCGCGCTGCGAGCCAGATTCATCAGATCCTCGAGTCGGCCTGCGTCGGCGAGGCGTCGGGCGAGCACGACCCCGACATCGAATGCCAGAGTACGCGGTCGCCATCTTCGCAAAAATCGCACGCAGGTCGGTGCGCCGTCAGTGTTGAGAAGGCCCCAAGCCACCTGCAGAATATCCAGTTCTTCGACCCCAGACTCCGTCCCCTGTCGATGTGCCTGCCGCACCCACGCGGTCATCCAAGTGGTCGCGCTGCGGAGTCGGTTACGAGCTTGGTCGGTCTGCCCCCTCGCGCCCGCGAGGAGCGCGCCTTCGATCGGCAGGTTCGAGTTCGGCCAATCGGCCGTGAGGCTCCGGGTAGCTACTAGTTGCTCAAGAACGTGAGGGTCAAGAAATAGCGCTGCTAGATCCGTATTGTCTCGAATCAGGTCGAGACGTCGGGTTCGTCCCGCGGTGAGCGCTCCAAGCCGCAAAGCGAGCCGGGCTGCGTCAAAGTCACGGTCAGCGCGCAGCGCGGCCGTCAATGCGAAATGCGTTCGCTGTTGCGCTATCTCCCGGCGCTGCACTTCGTTGCGCTCGGCTACTGGCAACGTGTTATCGGGAAGAAAATCGTCAGAGAGCGCGAGATGCACCAGCTCGTCGAGGCGGCCTGCCTCGAATAGCAACGCCGGTAGCGAAGCCGAGACATACGCGTCTTGGTCCGCGATAGGCGTGAGGCGGGTGAGGAAGCTGTCGAGATCCTTCCCTTTTGGGCGATAGCGGTCTCGGAACCAGGTTTCGGTGGGTTCGTCGCGGAACTGCACGGTGCCGCTGTCGACCAGAAGCGGCCGGCTAAGGTCAGACACGAAGCTCAGCACGACGGATTCATGGACGTCGGCGAGTTCGGCCAGGACCCGGATGGGGATCATAGGTCGCAGTGCCGCGAGTCCTAGACAGATTGCGTCGATCTCGGTGGCCGAGCGGTGCTGATTGTCGCGTACCTCGTTCACCTGTCGCTGGATGAGAGAGTCTAGGGAAGCAGTGGGAGAGGTCGGGTTGGGTGCGAGCCACTCCAGCGCTTCGTTCAGATCCGACGTGGCATCCAGGACGGTGGCCTGCACTCGGGGGTTGTGGCTAGTCCGCGCATGAAACTCAGCCACGTCTGCGGGTGTCACCGTCGAGAACGCGAGTTCGAGATGAGCCTGTGTCTCCTCTAGGTCGAACCCCTCAAGCGGAATGTTCTGGTGACGGGCTGGGAGACCAAGCCGATCGATTCGCTCGGTTCGGCATGTTACAACGAGGCGAACATTCGATGGGAATTCTTCACGGAGAAGACCATTTACGAAGGATCGGTGTCCCATCTCCTCGGCGATCATGGCAGCGTTGTCGGCGGCATCGATGACGATCGTGAGAAGTGCTTCCGGCGCCATAATCTCGAGCGTCTCAGCTGCCGTAGAAAGTCGGCGCAAGAAGGTACGCGCGTAATCGCTTTCGTCGGCGGTAGCAGAAGGGATGACGGGCTCGCACAGCGCCCGTGCAGCCAGCTCGTTCACGAGCTGAACGAAGCCTTGCTTAGCTTGGTGTCGGGGAGCACTGGACCGGCGGTATGAGCCATTACCGAAGCAGTCAAACACTATGGTGACCGACCCTGCATTTCCGTACTGCATGAGTGCCCTCGCAAGCACGCTCTTGCCGACACCACCCGGGCCATGAATCACAGTCGGGATTGTTGGCGTACAACGAATCTGATCGGCGATCTCGGCAAACTGGCGCCTTACAAGGGGGCGGTCTGGCGCTTCGATCAGATTCGGCGCTGGGAGGAGCTGCTCTTCGGAAGTTTTCAGGGCGACCAGCACGTCTGCTCGTTGGACCGCCGGGTTTTCTCCGGCCACCGAGGTTGCTCGGCTGGAAATCATTTCTCGCAAAAGAAGCGCCTGTTCACCCGGAGCGCCGGGCAGGAGGTCAGCTACCTGGAAATCGAGCAGTCGGCGGAGTTTGAGGAGTGACGGCGCACGTTCATCGATCGATAGGCGCTGGCACAAGTCCGCGATCTCGTCCGAAGCGAGGAGACCTTCAAGGTGCTCGCGAATCGATGCGGTCGCAGATGACCGGTTCCCGTCACGAAGATCGGCGAGCGCGTCCTGGGCGGACTTGGCGGCGGCTCGGTTGCTGATGAACTCGAACCAAACCCGCGACAAAGTGGCGGGGTGCTCATCTTTCAAGGAGCGATACTTCCGCGCGAAGCCCATCAGTGTCTTCGTCAGGAATGAGAGCGTCCAAGGCTGGTCGGCATGTCGAGTGGAGTGCTTAAACTGTCGGTAAACCACGCGGTCGGTGTCGTCGATGTGGCTTGAACCCCAGTACTCGGCCAGGTCGACAACCTCGTCGCCAGTGTCCAGTTCGGATTGCTCGTCCGGGGTCGTCTTGGTGCTATTTCCTGAGGCTGGAGCAGATGTGAGCACTGGATGGGTATCACTGGCCGATGTCGGGTTGGGTACCGCCGGTTGCTCGCTAGGATCTACAGCCTCCACGAACAAGGCGTGCAGGCCGGATTGCTGGTCAAGCAGACGCAGGGACTGTCGCGCTGCCCACGTGTAGTGGAACTGGTCGCCGTCGCGACTAGGTCGAAGTAGGTCAGGCTTCGTCATCGTGCCAGCTCGCGGGAGCGTAGGGTCTCGGATACCAGATCATCATCATCATGTGTCACATACCCAGTGTGACCGCTGTACGTGACAAAACCACCCCCTGGGTTACCTCGAGAGCCGCGAGGGAGAAGGCGGTGAAGGTAGGGGACGAGGTCGCCTGCAACCAGACCGGTGGGTCTGCCCTGGGAAGTCGACCGATACCAGGGTCGGACTACTCCGGGCTGGACGGCCATCGGGGCGACTTCCGGCTGTTGACCATCCCCTTCGACCGGATGCTCGTGCGGTGACTGCCCCATACACGCGCCCCCGTTGTCGTTGGTGACCGAGCATGACGGCTGCAGCCCCGACGACTGGTTCACCAGATACACCATGGCCCCGCCGCGGGCCAGTCCGACCACGATCCAGCACGCGGGTACTCTACTGAGCCCTTATACAAGCCGGGCCGCTGGTCATGCTCCACTCGACGATCCGCATCCCCGGTATCGTTCTCGGTGAGCGCACGCTCTGCGTCAGCGGTGCCTACTCTCCTGTAGGTCGAGCGGAACTCGTTCATGAGTAGTTCGTACGCACCGATCAAGGCGAAGGACGGCCAGCGTGGATGATGCGCGACCACATCGTGGGATCGGCGACTGCGACGTTGGCTGCCAGAGACGCACCGGATCCGATGATCAATAGGGCCCACGGCAGCAAACCACCTCTGCGGCCGTGGCGGCATCGCTCAACAGCGTCATCGAGGCGCCCACGATCATCCCGTCCACCGACAGCGGGAACAGGGCCCCACGCCACTCCGGCTCACCGTGGCGCAGGGCGAGCTCGTACATGTGCGAGTAGGAGACCACTGCCGCGATCACTGCCAGGAGCAGCACCGCCGCAAAGGTGACCCAGCGGGACCAGCGAAAGGAGCTCATCGCCAATCCCGCCCCTGCGCGGAGACTTCAGCCGGTCGGCTCACAGGACACCGGTGATAGGCCCGACCACGTGAGCGCAGCCATCCTCTGGTCTCAGTTCTGGTTTCAGTTCACCTGCGTCCTCAGGGGTTCGCGGAAGTACACATTCCCGGGTCAGAACCTCGATGAACCCCCGTTAACGACCTTCTCTCGCTCTCCTAAAGCGGGTGTCGCGCGCTCCCGAGCGCTGGCCGTACGCGTAGAGGTTCGGACTCAGCCACCTCGGACTCCTCCAACGTGAGGGTCGTGGAGGGCTCCATCCTGCTCTCGCGGTGCAGGCTGCGCGCAGCGCGGGAACCCCTACTACTCAGGGCATTCAAGCTCGGCCTCCTCACGACGGCAGCACCGAGGACATGACGCCCACGCTCCACAGCCACAGGGGCCTTGTAGGACAAGCCTTTACACGGCTCTGAGAAAGGCCTATCCAGCCTCCACGAGAAAGCTTCCTCGTTGTCCTCGCTGCTTGACCAGCCGCCCCCAGCGCTCCTTCCGACCGAAGTGCGCCGCGATCTCCTTCCCACTCGGCATCTGCCCCGTCTCGCGCTGCCGCTCCAGCGCCCACTGCCAAGCCCGGTCCTGAAACGGGGACAGAGCCAGCTCTCCGACAGGTTCCCTGCCCGTCTCATACACGGTCTGCAGATCGGCGACGCCCCAGGATTCCGGCGCCCCGGAGCCCTGAGCTTCCTTTTCCTCCGTTGTCGGAGACGGGTCGACTGCGGACGCAGTGCCTACGCCCCGAGCCGCCGTGCGGAACTCTCGCATCAACAACTCGTAGGCACCGATCAGCGCGAAACTGGGCCAGGCATGGATGATGCGCGACCACATCGTGGGGTCAGCAACCGCCACGTTGGCCGCGAGCGAGGCGCCGGATCCGATGATCAACAGCGCCCAGGGCAACAGGCCGCCCCTGCGGCCATGGCGCGCGTCGCTGAGCAACGTCATCGAAGCGCCCACGATCATCCCGTCCACCGAAAGCGGGAACAACGCCGCCCGCCACTCGGGCTCGCCGTGGCGCAGGGCGAGTTCGTACATGTGGGAGTAGGACACCACCGCGGCGATCAGCGCCAGGACCAGCACCGCACCTACCGTAGTCCACCTCGACCAGGTCGAGGTCGTCATCGTCATTCACCATCCCTCACAGGTCAAAGACCGTGCAAGGGAGCCGCCCACGGGTGGGTACTACCTACGTGAGCCTCCAGTGGCCCTCTCCGGGCCAGAATGGAGACGGCACTGCCGTCTCCACCGCGTGGAGACGAAATGGAGATCGCAAGATCTCCCAACCGCGCCCAACAGACGTGAACGGCTCCCAAGGACGGCCTCTGAACTGCTCAGACTCGGAATGGCGCAGGTCATCGAAACCCCGAACCTACCTCGACACGGTAGAGGTCACAGGTTCGAGTCCTGTATCGCCCACCAGCATCACCGCAGGCCAGAGCTTCGGCTCTGGCCTTTCGCGTGCCCGGGGCTCCGCTGGATCGGGAGATATCCGGGAGCCCGCTTTCGCTGTCTCCACGCCATCGCGAAGAACCGATCCCGCTCGGGCGCCGTGGAAGCCGCCACCCTCCCCCACCACCGGGTTTCGAGCACGCTGAGTACACACCGCCGCATCACAGGTGTCACGTGCTCATAGACGCTCCCCATCCCGGGCACCGTGTGGCCCAGACGGGCGGCACGAGCGACCTCGGGGATCTCGTCCTCCGCCAACCACGTCCGCTGCGTGTGACGACCCTCGTTGAACGTGGACCCCGGCAACACCGGCCGCCGAACACTCGTCTGGCCGCTGCCCGGGGCGCCGTCCCAGGCCGGCCGCCAGAACCGGACCCGAAGGCTCCCCGGCGCAGCAGCCCGCCCTGGTTCCGTGTGTCTCACCGGGGCCGAGGAGCTCGGTGAAGCGGTCCTCTGCCTCGTCGATCTCGCCGAGTTGCTTGAAGATCGATCCGGGGTGACTCGCCCACGACCTTCTGCATCAGCGGGGTGCGGTCACGGATCACCCAGCGTTGGACGTGTGCGGGGTCGGTCGCGGCGATCAGCTGGGGCAGCGGATGAGCGAAGGCTTGGCCGGGGCTCGTCGCGCGCGCGTGCAGGTTCTCACGGGCGCGTCCGGGGGCGTTTGCGGGCGGTCGGCAGGGGCACCGGGTCCGCCCCGGCGACCACGGTGTTGGAGACGCTGCCGATGCCCTCGACCGTGAGGGTGACGGTGTCGCCGGGCTTCAGCGGTGGCGGGTCCTGACGGCCGCGCACGCCCCAGAGCTCGGCGAGGCAGCCGCCGTTGCCGCAGGTGCCGGAGCCGAGCACGTCGCCGGGGCGTACGCAGGTGCCCCTGGAGGCGTACGCGGTCATCTCCTCGAAGGTCCAGCTCATGTTGGACAGCAGGTCCTTGCCGACGACCTCGCCGTTGATCTCGGCGGTCAGCGCCAGGCGCAGGAATCCGTCGCCGTCGCGGTACGGCTCCAGTTCGTCGGCGGTGACGAAGTACGGGCCGAGGGTGGTGGCGGTGTCCTTGGCCTTGCAGGGGCCGAGGCCGACCTTCATCTCGCGGGACTGGAGATCGCGTGCGGACCAGTCGTTGAAGATGGTGTAGCCGACGATGTGGTCGCGGGCCTGCTCGGGGGTGAGGTCGCTGCCCTCGCGGCCGATGACCGCGGCGACTTCGAGCTCGAAGTCCAGTGCCTGGCAGCCGGGCGGCACGGGGACGGGATCGCTCGGGCCGATGACCGCGTAGGGGTTGGTGAAGTAGAAGGTGGGCGCGTCGTACCAGGCGTCCGGGGCTCCCGGGATCCCGTCGACGCTGCGTCGTACACCATCGACGTGCTCCTCGAACGTGACGAAGTCGCGTACGGACGGCGGTCGGAACGGCGGCGACAATCGCACCTGGGACACGTGCGGCCCGCGCGGCACGTCCAGGCTCGCGTCGCCCGCCTCGCGCAGCGCCTCGGGGCCGGCCTGGATCAGATCGAGGAGCGAGGCTCGGCCGGGGCAGGGGTGGAGGACGCCGTCGTGTCCGACGGTGGCGAGACGGCTGCGGCCGTGCTGCTCGTAAGTGGCGAAACGCATGGCATTCCTTGGGAACTGGGTGAGTTGGCACAGGCCGGGGGCACGGCGGCATGGCAGGGCAGGGGGAGCACGCCGAGCCCCCGTGGCCGAGGTGTCAGACCGGCGGGGCGACGAAAACGCCGCGGTCGACGTCGTTCTGCATCTCCTTGCCGACCATCTCGTTCATCGGGTTGGCCGTGCCCCACTGGTCGGAGTTCTCGGGCTGGGACAAGTCGTAGATGTGCGGGTGCCAGGTGTCCTCGTCCAGCTCTTCGAGCTCGGTCGTGTACTCCACGGTGTTGCCGTGCGGGTCGAGGAAGTACATGAAGGTGTTGTCGCCCGCCATGTGCCGCCCGGGGCCCCAGATACTGCGGGCGCCGGAGCGCATCACGCGGCCGGAGCCGCGCATGTACTCGTCGATGCCGCGCATCTCGAAGGAGATGTGCTGCAGGGAGGTGTGCGGACCGCTGGCGATGGCCATGGAGTGGTGCTGGCTGCTGATCCGCATGAAGTGCATGATCTCGCCCATGTGCGGAATGCTGAGCGAGTCGGACAGTCGGAAGCCGAGGTGCTGCTCGTACCAGGCGCGGGTGGCGGTCGCGTCGGTGGAGTTCAGGACGACGTGCGAGAGGCGGACGGGGATGGCCTCCTTCTCCTCGACACGACGGTGCCGACGCGCCTCGACGTCGGCGGAGACCTCGATGGTGCGGCCGTCGATGTCGAAGAAGCGGAAGCCGTAGCCGCCGCCGGGGGTGTCGACCCTGCCCGGCTCGGAGATCAGCCGCACCCCGCCCGCGAGGAGCTGCGCGGCGATCGTGTCCACGTCGGCGGGGGTCGCGGCACCGTACGAGATGAGGTCGAGGCGCTTCTCCTCGGCCTTGCGGACCCGGACGATGTACTGCTCGGGCGAACCCTCGGCGGCCAGGAAGGAGATGCCGGAGTCCTCGGCGACCTTGGTCAGGCCCCAGACGCCGGCGTAGAAGTCGAGCTGCTTGTCGTAGTCCGGCACGGCCAGGTCGACGTGCCGCAGGTGGGTGAGCAGGCGTGCGTTCATGGTGAGGGTTCTCCTCTTCGCGGTTCAGTTCGTTCGAACGAGGTTGAGCAGCGCTGCCGCGTTGCCGCCGCGTACTGCGTGGAAGTGGGGGGCGGGCAGGTCCGTGACGTCGCGCAGCGCGCTGAGCGGGTCGTCGGTGCCCATGTCGAAGGGGAAGTCGGAGCCGAGCAGGACCCGGTCGGGGCCGGCCACCCGGATCAGCTCGCGCAGGACGTACGGGTCGTGGACGAGTGAGTCGAAGTACAGCTGCTCGAGATAGCTGCTGGGCGGGCGGGCGCAGCCGCGGGTGTCGGTTCGGGCGAGCCAGGCGTGGTCGGAACGGCCGATGTGCGTGGGCAGGTAGCCGCCGCCGTGGGCGGCGACGACGCGCACTCCCGGGTGCCGGTCCAGGACTCCGGAGAAGATCAGGTGGGAGAGCGCGACGGCGTTCTCGGTGGGCTGGCCGACGGTGTTGGACAGGTACCAGCGGTCGAGGCGCTCGTCGAGCGTGCAGCCGAAGGGGTGCAGGAAGAGGATCGCTCCGGTTTCCTCGGCCCGTGTCCAGAACGGTTCGTACGCGGGGTCCGACAGTTCGCGTCCCGGCGCGTGGCTTGAGATCTCGACACCGCGCAGGCCCAGGTCGAGGGCGTGCTCGAGTGCCTCGACTGCGAGGTCCGGGTGCTGGAGCGGGACGAGGCCGAGGCCGTGCAGCCGTTCCGGGGCCTGGGCGACGTGCGCGGCGGTGCCCTCGTTGGCCAGTTCCCAGACCGTACGGGCCAGGTCCTCGTCGGCCCAGTAGTGGTAGTGGGAGGGAGACGGCGAGACCAACTGGACGTCGATCCCGGAGGCGTCCATCGCGGCGAGCCGGGCACTGACGTCGGTCAGCCTGGGGACGCGGTCCCGGAACATCGGGCCGCTGACGGCCATGGCCTCGGGACCGTTGCGGCGGGCGTCGAGATCACGGGCCGCGGCCAGCCCGGGGTGTCCGGCGACGGCGTCCTCGACCGGCGGCAGCAGGACGTGGGCGTGGACGTCGATCGTCGGTGCGCTGCTCTGGGGACCCTCGGGGTTCACGGGGTCTCCTTCAGGACGGCCATCGTGCGGCCCATCAGACCGGGCGCGTCGGCGTCACGGACGCCGTCCAACTGCCACTGGCCGAGTTGCACGGACGCTTCGACCACGGTGCGGACTCGGTTGATCCGGCGTTCGTAGTAGCCGGTGAGCAGGTCGTCGAGAGAGCCCCGGCCCTGCTCCTCGCTCAGCATCTCGGCCAGCACGGAGGCGTCCTCCAGCGACATGGCCGCCCCCTGGGCGAGCGTGGGGGGACAGGCGTGGGCCGCGTCACCGAGCAGGACGACCCGGCCGCGGTGCCAGGAGCCCTCGACGAGCAGCCGGTCGAACCAGGTGTAGTTGACCTTGGCGGGGTCGGTGATGTTCGCTGCGATCTCCGGCCACGCACCCCCGTAGGGCGCTGCCAGCCGGCGCATCTCGTCGGCGTAGGAGGCCGGGTCGATGGAGGCGCGGTCGCGGTTGGCCTCGACGAGGTAGGCGTAGATGGTGTTCTTGCTGGTGGGGCAGTAGCCGGCGATGTAGCACGTTCCGCCGTAGGACAGGACCATGCGCTCCACGCCCTCGGGGCGGGGCGCGGGGACGCGCCAGATGGCCATGCCGGTCGGTTCGGGCTTGTCGCTGATGCCGATCATCGCGCGCGTGCGGGAATTGACGCCGTCGGCGGCGATGACGAGGTCGTAGCGGCCCTCGGTTCCGTCGCCGAACCGGGCGGTGACGCCGGACTCGTCCTGGACCAGTTCCTCGGCGGTGGTGCCGAGGCGTACCGCCGCCCCGCTCTCGCGAACGGCCTCACACAGAATCTCCTGGAGCCGGGGCCGCTGCATGCCGAAGATCGGGGGCAGGTCGTCCCCACCGGTGCGGCTGTCGTGCTGGACATGGAACACGGTCCCGTCGGGCGCGGCCAGGCCGACGGCGTCGACGGCGGAGCCGCTCTCCCGGACCTTGTCCCACACGCCCACTTCACGCAGCACGCGCAGCGCGTTGCCCTGGAGGGTGATGCCGGAGCCGAGCACGTTCCAGTCGGGTTTGGCCTCGACCAGTTCCACGGCGATGCCCGCCCGCCGCAGCAGCACGGTCACGGCGTTGCCGGACGCGCCGCCGCCTAGGACGAGGACGGTGCGGGGGCGGGTGTCGTTCATGGGTTCTCCCTGAGGTGGTGCCGCGCGACTCCGAGCGGCAGAGGGGTGGCGGGGCGGGCGGGTGAAGGTGGCGTAGCCGTCCGGGCGCGGCCCGCCCGGCCGTCCAGGGCGTTACTTGACGGCGATGGGATTCACCGGTGAGCCGACGGCCCCGGTGATGGGCAGCGGCGCGGCGGTGAGCCAGAACTCGTACCGGCCGTCGGCGGCGCAGTGCGCGGCGAGGGCGTCCAGGTCCCACATCTCGCCGATGAGCAGGCCGATGTGGGGGATGGCGACCTGGTGCAGGGGTTGGAAGGCGTGGTCGAACTCGTTGGGCCGCACCTCGAAGCCCCAGGTGTCGGTGGCGATCCCGGCGATGTCGCTCCGGTGCAGCCAGCCGGCCGTGCCGAAGCTCAGCCCCGGCGCCGGTCCGCCCGCGTAGTCGCCCCAGCCTTCGCGACGGGCGCGGGCCAGCCGCCCGGTGCGCACGAGGACCAGGTCGCCACGACCGACGGTCACGCCGTGCGAGACGGCGGTTGCGGTCAGGTGCTCCTCGGTGATGGCGAAGCCGTCTGGCAGTTCGCCGTCCTGACCTGTGGCCAGGCCCACGTCGAGCAGTACGCCCCGCCCGGCGACGTGCGGAGCCATGTGCTCGATACCGGTGACCAGGTCGCCTTCGGAGGTGACGACCTCCTGCGCCGGGCGGCCGTTCCACGCCTTGCCGTGATCGAAGATGTGCCCGAGCCCGTCCCATTGGGTGGAGCACTGCAGGGGCATGGCGATCACGTCGTCGGCGCCGCCGAATCCGTGCGGAAAGCCCTGGCCGCCCAGGGCGGCGTCGGTGCCGGTGGCGAGCATGGTGTGCACAGGGTTCGTACGCCGACGCCAGCCCTTCTGCGGGCCGTCCATGTCGAAGGCCTGCGACAGGGAGAAGCTGACGCCGTCGCGGATCAGGGCCGCGCCCTCGCGCCGCTTGGCTTCGTCGAGGAGGTTCAGCGTGCCGATCACATCGTCCTCGCCCCAGCGGCCCCAGTTCGAGTAGGCCTTCGCGGCCTCGGCGATCGCCGCCTCGGGATCCGTGCGGTCGATACGACCGGCCGTCATCGGTCCTTCTCCGCGACACAGCGGGTGCGCTGGGCGCCGAGGCCGGTGACCGAGCCGTCCATCACGTCGCCGTCGCGCAGCAGTCGGCCCCAGTGGATGCCGTTGCCGGCCGGGCTGCCGGTGAGAACGAGGTCGCCGGGGAGCAGCCGGCCGCTCTGGGAGATGTAGGAGATGATCCGTGCGACGTCGAAGACCATGTCCTTGGTGGACTCATCCTGCATGGTCTCGCCGTTGAGTTTCAGGGTGACCCGCAGGTCGGAGGGGTCCGCGATGGAGGCGGACGGGACGATCCACGGGCCGAGCGGGGTGAAGCCGGGGGCGTTCTTGCTGCGCAGCCAGTCGGTGCCGATCGGGGGCATGTCCCGGCGGAAGACGGTCGCGCGGTCGGTGAGGTCGTTGGCGATGGTGTAGCCGGCGACGTGGTCCAGCGCCTCTTCCACGGTGACCCGGTAGGTGGGGCGGGAGATCACCGCGGCCAGTTCCAGTTCCCAGTCGGGCTTCTCGGCCCAGGAGGGCAGCACTACGTCGTCGTAGGGGCCGCTGATCGTGGTCGGCAGTCCGATGAAGACGTACGGGAGGTCCTCGCTGGCCCGTTTGTCCATGACCGCCGCGATCTCGGCGCGGGCCTGCCCGGCACTGCGCGGGTCGTCCGGGGCCCGGTGTGCGACTCCCAGGTCGATCACGTGCTGCCGGTAGTTCGCGCCGGACTGAAAGATCTGCCGGGGCTCGATGGGCGCGTGCACCGCCAGGTCCGCCAGTGGCCGCCAGCGGCCCGCCGGGTCACCGGCGAGGGTGTGCAGGCGTGGCAGCACCTCGTCCCAGTGCTCCAGGAGCGCGAGAGTGGTCAGCGCGGGTTCTTCCAGTGCCGTGCGCAGGTCGAGCACTCGGCCGTCCGGGGCCACGAGGCCCGGCCACCGGGCCTCGCCCGGTACTGAAAGGGTGCTGATGGCGAACGGCCCCGAGAAGGGAGCGAAGGGTGCCGACGCGGCTGCGGATTTCACGGAGATGTCCTCCCGATTGCGGTGTCACCAGTCTGGCCTGTAACTTTTCATCTGGGAAATAGATTCCCCGGATATCGGCATCCAGGTGGCAAATGCCAGCATGCTTCCGGCAGGGAAATGGGACGCTTCATGAATCTGGCAAGCCTCGACCTCAACCTCGTCGTCGCCCTGCGCGCCCTCCTGGAGGAGCGCAACGTCACCAATGCGGGCCGATGCATCGGGCTCAGCCAGCCCGCCATGAGCGCCGCCCTGGCACGGCTGCGCCGCCACTTCAACGACGAACTGCTCTCCCGGGAGGGCGGACACTACGAACTGACCGCCCTCGGCCTGGCCCTCTTCGACCGCACCGCCACGGCCTGTGACCTGCTGGAGCGCGTCTTCGGCAGCCAGACCGACTTCGACCCCGCGCACGAGGAACACGAGTTCACTCTGATCTCCTCCGACTACGCGGTGGCCGTCTTCGGTGCCGAACTGGCCCGCACCGTCCACGCCGAGGCACCAGGCATCCGGCTCCGGTTCAAACAGGCACCGACGGAATTCATCGACAACACCGGGTCGCTGCTGAGCACCGCCGACGGGCTACTGATGCCACACGGCATCGTCAGCGGCTTCCCCACGGTCGAGCTCTACCGGGACCGCTGGGTCTACCTCGTCGCCGACGACAACCCCGAGGTCGGCGAGCACCTCACCCTCGACGATCTGGCCCGCCTGCCGTGGGTGACGTACCAGCGCACCTACGATGCGCCCGCCGCCCGCCAGATCGGCATGCTCGGAATCGAGCCGCACGTGGAGGTCTCCGTCGACAGTTTCCAGCTGATGCCCTTCCTGGTCGCCGGCACCCGCAGAGTGGCCCTCATCCAGGGACGTCTCGCCGAGCTGCTGGACAGACTCGCCCCCGTACGCGTCATGGAAGCGCCCTACGACGCCGTACCGCTCCGGGAGACCCTGTTGTGGCACCCGGTGCACACGCACGACGCGGCGCACATCTGGCTGAGGGAGACGGCGGCCCGGGTCGCCGAGGCCGTGGAGGCCGGGCGGCCCACGGACTCCGCTCCTCCGAGTTGAGGATGGCCGACCCCTTCAACGGCACGACACCCTCGCGATGCCCGTACCCGGCCGCCCCGGCGACGCGGCCGGTGTGCGGTCGGGCTGGAGCCGCCTGTGATGGTGTTGCCTGATTCATGAAGCCTCCCGGTTCCCCATCGGAAGCGCGCGGTCATTTGTCACCTCGATGCATATATCCGGGTCATCTATTTTCCAGGGCACAAGCGACAGGCCGATCTCATGGCACCACAACCGGAGGACGTCTCCGGGAAATCCATTCATTTGCGCACTGCCGAGGCGGCTCGCACCGAATTCACGGTCCCCGGATCAGCGTGAAACTCAACGGCGGGACCAACGGCATCCGCTCCTTCGCCCCGCGCCGGGAGTGATCACACCGCGGCGACGGCGTGCCATGCGGCGGACCTGCGCGTGGCCGCGTCCAGTCCGGTGGCCGCCTCGCCGAGCACGAACCCCGCGTCCAACGCGGCCAAGGCGTCATCGGAGCGCAGGCGGGCGCGATCAGGACACTGGAGGGGGCGCTCACGCGCCCTCCTCGATGTGGATGGCGGCTGCCGGGCACACGCTCGCGGACTCGCGCACGCCCGCGTACAGCGGCTCGGCCGGTGTCTCCTCGAGCAGGATCACGATCCCGTCGTCGTCGCGCTGGTCGAACACCTCCGGTGCGATCAGCACGCACTGTCCGGCGCCGCAGCACCTGTCCTCGTCCACACGAACCCTCATAGTCATGCCTTCCTTTCCCTCCTGGTCGGTCGTGCCGGTCGGACCGGTCTCCCTACCAGGTGACCGGGAACTCGTGGATGCCGTAGACGAGGGCGTCGTCCTTGAAGGGCAGCTCCGCCACGGGCACGGCGGGCCGGATGTCGGGAATCCGGCGAAGCAGGGTGTCGATGACGATCTGCATCTCCAGCCGGGCCAGGTTCTGGCCCAGGCACTGGTGGGGCCCATATCCGAACGCGAGGTGGTTGCGGGCACCGCGGTCGATGTCGAACCGGTCCGGGTCCTCGAACACCTCCGGGTCCCGGTTGCCGGTGTGGGCGAGGGGGAACACGCCCTCCCCGGCCGGGACGACCTTTCCGCCCACCTCGATGTCCTCGGTGGCGACCCTCCCGATCCCCTGTTCGGCGATCGTGAAGTAGCGCAGGAGCTCCTCCACAGCGCCGAGCGTCTTGCCCGGATTCCGGCGCAGCGCCTCCCGGGCCTCGTGGTCCTGCGACAACTGGAAGGTGCTCAGCGAGATCATGTTGGCCGTGGTCTCGTGCCCGGCGTTGAGCAGGAGGAAGGCCATGGCGACGAGGCCGAGGTGGTCAACGCCGCCCTGCTCGCGCTGACTGAGGATCTGGCGGCTGAGCAGGTCGTCTGCGGGCTCCTCCTCCTTGGCCTTGATGAGGCCGCTCACGTAGGTCAGGAGATCGATGACGGCCCGCTGCTTCTCCTCGGCGGTCGCGGTGTGGCTGACGATCGCCCCCGAGCGGGTCTGGAAGAAGTCGTGGTCGTCGTAGGGCACACCGAGCATCTCGCAGATGACCAGCGACGGCACGGGCAGCGACAGCGCCTGGACCAGGTCGACCGGACGGGGCCCGGCCAGCATCGCGTCGATGCGCTCGTCCACGATCTCCTGGATACGCGGCCTGAGCTGGTTCATCCGCTTGACGGTGAACTCGCCGAGGACGGCGCGGCGGGCCGGTCCGTGCTCAGGCGGGTCCATCGAGATGAGCATCTGGGGCAGGGCGCCCTTCATGTCGACCTTCTCCGCTCCCGGCGTGGGGAGTTCAGGATGGTTCCGGTCGGAGCTGAAGCGGGTGTCGGCGAGCACGGCGCGGATGTCCTCGTGCCTGGTCACGACCCAGGCATCGCTGTGCTCGGAGAGCGCGACCTTGGCGACGGGGTCCTTCTCCCGGAGTTCGACGTGCTCGGCGCGCGGAGCGTAGGGGCAGGTGCGAGCGGTGGGAAGAGTGGGAAGCGGTTCGGCGGTCATACGTCCTCCAGCGGCCTCATGCGGAAGATGTCCTTCCGCTTGTGAGTGACGCTATCAAAACGGAGGGTGCCCGTCCACTTTTCCGGAATGATAGCGTCCGGTTCCATGGGTGCTGGGAGAACGGACGCCCAGGCGACGAGGAGGGGACGGCATGACGGCCGAGCCACAGCCGCCGCGGGCAGGAGGCGGGCACGCTCCGAGCCGACGTGGGCACGGGCGACGTGGTGCTCCTGGCCGCGCTCGTGATCATCGGCCTGCAGTCCACCGACCAGTCGATGACCGACGCCCAGCGCGAGCGGCCCCCTGCCGGACGAACCCCTCTCCAGCCAGGACCTCGAACCCCGCCCCTGACATGCCATCGATGACGCCGGCGGCGCTCGCGCCGACGCAGCATCGCGGAAGGCGCCCCGGTGGTCAGGCCCGTTCGCCCATGGCGGCCATCTGCTCACTCACGGCACGGAACCCCTGTTCGAAGGCGTGCAGGTCCTCCATGCGCAGGCCCATGTGGAGGTCGCCACGGAACGGGCGTGCCACCACCATGCGCCACACGACCGAGGCACCCCGCGGCGTGGCGTGGACGCGGTGGTCGTCGGGGTCCGACGTGCGCGCGGCGACACCCCGGGCCACGAGCCGGTCGAGCATGCCGGACTTCGACACCATGGAGACACCGAGCGAGGCGGCCAGGGCCTGTCGTCAGTCGCCGAGTTTGGCGAAGGCACGCAGTTTTCCGCAGATCACCGTGCTGATCCGCTGCTCATCTCCTGCGCATCCAATGGTGCTCCATGTGGTGTGTCCTGCGTTCTTCGGAGTCGGATTTCTGGAGCCTGGGACCACGTGACCTCGAGGAGGCATCGTGGGACGTCGTGGATACCCCGCCGAGTTCCGTCGCAGGGTCTTGGACCTGGTCCAGTCCGGGCGCAGCGTCGCCGACGTGGTTCCGGTCCTTCCGCTCGCCCGGCCCCCGCCTCCCGGCGCAGCGCGCGTTCCGATCGACCGCCCGGCCTCGCAGCTGCTGTGTGGCCTGTCCCTCACCTGTTATCCCTGGAAACTTCTTCCCTGGAAAGCAAGGTTAGGCTAACGTAACTCCATCCCAAGGCGGTCGTGCGCGGGTCCACGGACCCGGAGGAAAAAGGACGAATCAGTGACAGTGACCCTACGCGGCTCCTTCGCCACGGTGAGCGCCGTGCTCATGGTGGCGGCCCTGACCGGGTGCGGGGCCTCCGAGCCCGTTCCGGAACAGACCGACCTCGCGGGTGAGGGCGGGACGGAGTACCCCCTCACCGTGGAGAACTGCGGCCAGGAGGTGACCTTCGACGCCGCGCCGCAGCGGGTCGTGTCCCTGGACCAGGGCTCGACCGAGATCCTGTTGTCCCTGGGGCTCGAAGAGCACATGGTCGGCACGGCGTCCTGGACCGACCCCGTCCTGGAGGACCTCGCGCAGGCCAACGAGGAGGTGCCCAGGCTGGCGGAGGAGGCCCCGACCTTCGAGGTGGCCCTGGACACCGATCCCGACTTCGTGACGGCGTCCTTCGGCCGCCACTTCGCCCAGGGCGGCGTGGCCGAACGCGACCGGTTCGCCGAGACCGGGATCGAGACCTACCTGTCGCCGACGGACTGCGACGGCGGAACGAGCATCAACGGCGGCGGTACCCGCACCGAAGCGCTGACCATCGACTCCCTGTACCAGGAGATCCGCGAGCTCGCGCGGATCTTCGACGTGTCCGAGCGCGGTGAGGAACTGGTCGGCGAACTGGAGGACCGCCGCCAGGCCGCCCTGGCCGACGTCGACGCCTCGGGCTCCAGCATCGCCTTCTGGTTCGCGGACCTGCGGACCCCCTACGTCGCCGGAGGGAAGGGATCGGCGAACCTGCTGGCCACCGAGGTCGGGGCCACCAACGTGTTCGCCGACCTCGACGACGACTGGCCCGCCACGACGTGGGAGAGCCTCGTTGACCGGGAACCCGACGTCCTCGTCCTGGGCGACCTGAGCCGTGAGCGCTGGCCCGGCGACCAGCTGGAGGAGAAGATCGACTTCCTCAGCACCGACCCCGTCACCAGGGACCTCGACGCGGTCCGGAACGAGCGGTTCGTCTCCCTGCACGGCGCCGAGATGAACCCCTCGATCCGCACGGTCGACGGGTTGGAGGCCCTCGCCGACGGACTGCGCTCCTTCGAGGAGACCGGGTGAGGCCCACACCCGCGGCCGGCCCGGCCGCTCGGCCGACCGGGCCGACGGCGGGCCCCGGCCGGGAGGAGGCCCCCGCCGTCCACCCGCCGGGCGCGTCACGGCTGCGGTTCGCGGGTGTCGGCACGGGTTCGCTCGCGCTGCTCCTCGTGTCGATCGGCGTGGCCATCACGCTCGGACCCGCCGACGTGTCCCTGGTCAACGTGCGCGACATCGTCCTCAACCACCTCGGGATCACCGACATCCCGGTCCGCGTGTCCAAGAACGCCATCGTGTGGAACGACCGCCTGCCCCGGGCTCTGGTGGCCGCGGCCTGCGGCGCGGGGCTCGGCCTGTGCGGGGTGATCCTGCAGTCGCTGCTGCGCAACCCGCTGGCCGACCCCTACGTCCTCGGGATCTCCTCCGGTGCCTCGACCGGCGCCGTCGTCGTCGGCGTCCTGGGAGTCGGCGGCGCCGTGATCGGGATGTCCGGGGGCGCGTTCCTCGGCTCCGCCGTCGCCTTCGCCGTCGTCCTGCTCATCGCACGGATGTCCGGCGGCGGCAACGACAAGGTCATCCTGGCGGGCATCGCGGTGACGCAGCTGTTCTCCGCGCTGACCTCGTTCGTCGTCTTCGCGTTCGCCGACTCCGACGAGGCCCGCGGCGTCATGTTCTGGCTGCTCGGCTCCCTGGAGGGCGTGCGGTGGAACGACGTCTGGCTGTGCGCCCTCGCCGTGCTCGCCGGGGCGGCCTTCTGCCTCGTGCGCGCCCCGGTGCTGGACGCGTTCGCCTTCGGTGACGACGTCGCGTCCTCGCTGGGCGTCTCCGTACCGCGGGCGCGCGCGGCGTTCATGACCGTCACCGCCCTGCTCACCGCCGTCCTGGTCAGCGTGGCCGGCGCCATCGGGTTCGTGGGCCTCGTGCTCCCGCACGCCGCCCGCTTCCTCACCGGGCCCCGCCACACCCGCCTGGTGCCGGTGACCGCGCTGCTCGGCGCGGTCTTCATGGTCTGGGTCGACGCGCTATCCCGGGTGGTCTTCGCCCCCTCGCCCCTGCCCGTCGGCGTCGGCACCGCCCTGGTCGGCGTTCCCGTGTTCATCGCCATCATGCTGCGCCGTAGGAGGACCCCGTGACACTGCGGACCCGGGAGGTCGCATGGAACCGCGGCGGCCGACTCGTCGTGGACGGGGTCTCCCTGGACCCGCGGCCCGGCGAGACCATCGGACTGCTGGGCCCGAACGGGTCGGGCAAGTCCTCGCTGATCAAGCTGCTGGCCGGCGCGGTCCGGCCCACCTCGGGCGACGTCACCCTGGACGACGCCCCGCTGACGGCCATCTCCCGGCGGGAGAGGGCGCAGGCGATCGCCGTCGTCACCCAGCACGCCGACACGGTCGTGGACATCACCGTGTACGACATCGTCGCCCTCGGACGCATCCCGCACCGGGGGACGTTCGGCGGCGACCGGGACGCGGACGCGCGAGCGGTGTCCGAGGCCCTGGACCGGACCGGGCTCACCGCCAAGGCGGGCGAGCTGTGGCACCGGCTCTCCGGTGGGGAGCGGCAGCGCGTGCACATCGCCCGCGCGCTCGCCCAGGAGCCGCGGGAGCTGCTCCTGGACGAGCCCACCAACCACCTGGACATCCGGTACCAGCTCGACCTCCTCCAGCTCGTCCGCGAACTGCCGGTCACAGCGGTCGTGGCCCTGCACGACCTCAACCTCGCTGCCATGTTCTGCGACTCGGTGCTCGTCCTCAGGGACGGTCGCGCCGTCGCGGCCGGGCCCGCGTCCCACGTCCTGACCCCGCGGCTCATCGCCGACGTCTACGAGGTCGACGCCACCGTGCGGATCGACGACACGACGCACCGCCCGGTGATCACCTTCCACCCCGGCCGCGTACCGACGCCCCCCTGAGCGGGCCCCGCGGCCGGGCGACGACTCATCCGGCTCCGTCGCCGGACCGATCACTTCCGATCTCCGCGGCCGTCCTGACAATCCACGCCTGCAACGACCACACCGACTCCTGCCGCGAGCCGAACTC
Organism: Nocardiopsis sp. NRRL B-16309; assembly: GCF_001279585.1. Lineage (GTDB taxonomy): Bacteria > Actinomycetota > Actinomycetes > Streptosporangiales > Streptosporangiaceae > Nocardiopsis. The sequence goes on from NZ_LGEC01000098.1 coordinate 28,008, forward strand.
CTCCTCGTTCCGACGCCACCAGAGCTCGATGGCATGGCTCGCGGTCACCGCACGGGTGGTGACTGCCGACCTCGGGCCGGAGTCGCTTCCGGCCACACCTCGCACCAGAATTTCGGCGACGACCTCAGCGTGCGGCGAAGCCCCGAGCGCCAGGGGAATCCATTCCTCTGCGGCGCGGGCAACCAAAGAGCTGTCTGCGGTATCGAAGATCGCGCTCCACATACGTGCCAGGTTGTGGGCATCCTCGGGTTCGATGAACCCTGAGAAATCGATTCGGTCCAGCGCACGAGGCCCGTTCCCTCCTGGAGAGCTCAACTGGTGGAATAAAAAACTCGTCGCCAGCATGGAACGATACTCATCGTCGTCGCGCCGCCACTCCGAGATCTCACGCGTGATCTCGCTCCACACCGATCGATCTTCACTCAGAACATCCAAAGTCTGAAGTATTTCCTCCTGGACTGCGACGTTGTCCGTCCTGGCGAGGCGCCTTAGTCGGACCAGCGCCGATGCAGTGTTCAGTTTTCCGAGGCGTCTGCAAACCAACGCAACGGCTTTGGCCTGGATCGGGTTTGAAGGCTCGGTGGCGATTTCGTACAGTCGCCTCCGCATCCGTTGACCGAAGGAGGGGGACAGCGATACCCTCGCCCCGAACGCCACCGCCGCGGACAGCGTCCTGGGTTCACGCGACCACTTGTTGAAGGCCTTGCTCGCCCATTCGACATCCCTCTGCCTTATCGCCAACCGAGCCCAGGTCTCGGCCAAGACCTCCACCGACGCATGATCGAGACTCGCGTACAAATCGGATGCCCAGTCAAACAGATATCTTCTCGTTCGCGGATGCTGTTCCCAATAGTAGTCGAGGACCGCGGCACCATAGCGATACTTCACGAAACACACGGCCCCGTGCTCGTCTCGTTCGGCACCCACCGCTCGAAGGGTACTGTCCACCCCTTCGCCCGAGAAGCCACCAGCACTTCCGGGCGGCATTCCCAGCCGCTCGGCCAGCTGATCCGCCGACTCCAGAACCTTTCCTGCGTCCACTCCCTCGAGTAGGGCACACGCTGCCAGAACCAGTCGATACCAGACCCCACTTCCGCTGTGGTTCTTCCCGAACCAGAAGTCGAGATGCTCCTCCCAGCCTCCGTGAGCCCTGATAGTCTCCGCTATCCACTCGTCCGTCGCATACTCTCCGCGGAGGTGGATATCCGCGGCGATACGGGCCAGACGTTCCGCCTCAACCGGAGTCGCACCGCGCAGAATGTCAGCGATCCCTGAATGTTCCTCCCACGGACGAACAGGTTCGTTGGAGAGGTGTTCGAGGTGGGAGGCGAACACCTTTATCCCAGGAACTGCGACCGTCTCCAGCGGAGTGCTCTTAAGCGGATCGTTTCCCCGTTGTTCCGGCCTCATGACGACGATGACCACAGATCCCTTCTGGCGAGCCCGTTGCCAGAAGCCAACCAGTTCCCCTTCGACTTCCCTGAAGGGTTCAGCGAGATTCGAGAGATCGACGATATACCCCTGCCTGGATCGCTGTGGCATACGGACGAACTGGCCCATTTCACCCGCCTCGACCAGGACATAGTGTGCAGAATAACGAACGCTCGTCAAAACGGCGACCGCAGCCGCTTCTCGACCGCTGCCCACGGGACCGACGATGTATCCGTATCCGCGGCGGCGCAACCCGTACTCAAAAAGGTCGAACAGCGCCTGGTCGTTCGAAACATAAACACTTCTTATGTACTCTTGGTAATCCCACGGATACTGCTTCGGCTCCAAGTGTTCGACATCACCGAAGTAAATGTTCCCGTAGATGTCCCGCGCCTGGAGTAGCTTGGAAATATATTCAGCGTTATAGACCTGATTTCGAAAATCGCCACCCACGATTTTTGATTCTCTCTCCGCTGAGATCCCGGCAGAATGGTCTGAAGATGTCCATCCATCGTGGTGTTCGGCCATTCTCCCTGCCTGGTGACGGAACGCGCTTTCGATCATGTTGCACGTCACCCTTACCATGCGACGTGGCTCCGGGCACCGAGTTGGCCGAAGAAGGCCACTCCCGGGCGCTCCACTTTCCGGGTGGGCGCTTCGACGGTCACGGCGGCCCCTCGTCACGCTGGTGCGTTCGATCTTTGGGACCAGGTCATTCCCGGCTCCGTGCACCGCCAGAGCCGCCCCGGTTGACCGGCCGGATCCGGCTCCGGGGAATGGCCCGCGCGGCGGGGGCGTTGGCCTGTCCACGGATCCGTCGAGCCCGCCGCCGCGGGCGGGTGCCGTCGCACGGGAGGCGACGTGACCGCACACGTGCCCGAACTCGCCATCGAAGCCTCCGGCCTGGTCAAGGACTTCGGCCGGACCCGTGCCGTGGACGGGGTCGACCTGACCGTGCCCACCGGGCTCGTGTACGGCTTCCTGGGACCCAACGGCGCCGGCAAGACCACCACGATGCGCATGCTGGCCACCCTGTTGCGGCCCGACGGCGGCCGGGCCAGCGTGCTCGGCCACGACGTGGTGCGCGAGGCCGACGCCGTCCGCGCCCGAGTGGGCCTGACCGGGCAGTTCGCGTCCGTGGACGACGACCTCACCGGGGTGGAGAACCTCGTCCTGCTGGGCCGTCTCTACGGCTACGGCCGCGCCCGGGCACGGCGGCGGGCCGGCGATCTGCTCGACGCGTTCGGTCTGGCCGAGGCCGCCGAGCGCCTGGTGAAGAACTACTCCGGCGGCATGCGGCGCCGGCTCGACATCGCGGCGAGCCTCGTGGTCACGCCCGAGCTGATGTTCCTGGACGAGCCCACGACCGGTCTGGACCCCCGCAGCCGCAACCAGGTCTGGGACATCGTGCGCGCGCTCGTGGACGCGGGGACGACGGTCCTGCTGACCACCCAGTACCTCGACGAGGCCGACCAGCTCACCGGTCGGATGGCGGTGATCGACCACGGCACCGTCATCGCCGAGGGGACGCCGGACGAGCTCAAGGCCGCGGTGGGCACGGGCTCGCTGCACGTGCGGGTGCGCCGCCCCGAACAGCGCGAGGACGCCGCGCGGCTGCTCGAACGCCTGCTGGAGGTGCCCGTCCGTCGCGAGGGCGATCCCGCCGCGCTCTCCGCCCGCGTCTTCGATCCCGACCGCGTCGCGCACGCGCTGGGCGCGCTCTCGGGCGACGGCGTCAACGTCACGCACTTCGCGCTGGGCCGCCCCAGCCTCGACGAGGTCTTCCTCGCGCTCACCGGGCGTCCGGCCGCCCCTGACGACGGCGCCGACCCGGGCACCGGGCCCACGACCGAGGAGGGAACGGCATGACCACCACCCGGACCGGTGTACCCGACCAGCGGCACCTGCGCGGTGTCCTCGCCTCCGGCGCCCGGCCGCCGCGTCCGAGCGCCCTGTCCGCCTCGCTCACCTTCGGCTGGCGGGCCCTGCTGAAGATCAAGCACGTGCCCGAGCAGCTCTTCGACGTCACCCTGTTCCCGGTCCTGTTCCTGCTGATGTTCACCTACCTGTTCGGCGGGGCGATCGTGGGGTCCACCGAGGAGTACCTCCAGTGGGTCCTGCCGGGAATCCTGGTGATGACGGTCGTGATGATCACCCTGTACACGGGCGTCACCCTGAACACCGACATCACCAAGGGCGTCTTCGACCGCTTCCGCTCCCTGCCGATCTGGCGGCCCTCGCCCCTCGTCGGCGCGCTGCTGGGCGACGCCGTGCGCTATTCGATGGCCTCGCTGGTGGTCATCGTGCTGGGGCTGGTCCTGGGCTTCCGCCCCGAGAACGGCGTCGTCGGCGTGGTGCTGTCGGTGCTGCTGCTCATCGTGTTCTGCTACAGCCTGTCCTGGATCTGGACCCTGCTCGGGCTGGTGCTGCGCACACCGAACTCCGTCATGACCGTCAGCATGGTCGTGATGTTCCCGGGGACCTTCCTGAGCAACATCTTCGTCGACCCGCGGACCATGCCCGGCTGGTTGCAGGCCTTCGTGGACGTCAACCCGGTCACCCACCTGGTGACGGCGATCCGCGGCCTGATGCACGGGGGCGTCACCGCCGCCCAGATCGGGTGGGTGCTGGTGGCGTCGGCCGTGATGGTGGCGGTGTTCGCCCCGATCACGATGTATCTGTACCGCCATCGGAACTGACTGGCTCCGGGAACCGTTGTCGTCCGGTAGAACGGGAGGAGTCCCGGGCTCGCGGCGGAAGACACCTGTGGGCTGAACGGAGAGGGAAGTCCCGACGTGCCCACGAGTGCCACACCACGCCCCGCCCCCCGCGCCGACCGCCGCGGCGGTATGCCCCCGTGGCTGCCCCGCGCGATGATGCTGGCCATGTGGATCATCACGGCGTTCGGCGTCGTGCTGTGGCTGTTCCTCCAGTTGCAGGGCCTCATCGTGCTCCTGCTGATCTCCCTGTTCCTCGCGCTGGCGCTGGAGCCTGCGGTGAACTGGCTGCACCGGCACCACTGGCCGCGCGGTCTCGCCACGAGCGCCGTCATGCTGCTGGTCCTGGTGCTGACGGGGGCCTTCCTCAGCCTGCTCGGGTCCATGCTGATCGGGCAGGTGCTGGCCTTCGCCGCCGAGGTGCCCGCGATGCTCCGCGCCGGACTGCGGTGGTTCAACACGTCCTTCGGCACGGACTACTCCCCCACCAACCTCATCGACCAGGTGTCCAGCGCCACCGGTGTGGTCGAGCAGTACGCGTCGAGCATCGCCAACAACGTGCTCGGGGCGGGGACGACCGTCCTGGCGCTGCTCTTCAACGGGCTGACGATCGCGCTGTTCACCTTCTACCTGTGCGCGGACGGGCCGCGCTTCCGCCGGGTGATCTGCTCGGTCCTGCCGCCCCGGACGCAGCGCGAGGTGCTGCGGGCGTGGGAGATCGCGATCGACAAGACCGGCGGCTACCTGTACTCGCGGGCGCTGATGGCACTGGTCTGCGCGGTCGCGCACTGGGTGCTGCTGGTCGCGCTGGACATCCCGTACGCGGTCGCGCTGGCGCTGTGGGTCGGTGTGCTGTCGCAGTTCATCCCCACCGCCGGCACCTACATCGGCGGTGCCGTGCCCGTCCTCGTGGCGCTGCTGCAGGGCCCCTGGGCCGCGGTGTGGGTGCTGGTATTCGTCATCGTCTACCAGCAGTTCGAGAACTACCTGCTCCAGCCGCGGATCACCGCCAAGACCCTGGACATGCACCCGGCGGTGGCGTTCGGCTCGGTCCTGGCGGGCGTCGCGATCCTGGGTGCGCCGGGCGCGCTGCTCGCGCTGCCGATGGGCGCGAGCCTGCAGGCCTTCATCGGCACCTACATCAGGCGCTACGAGGTCGCGGAGCACCCGCTGTTGAGCGAGGCGGCGGCCGATCCCGACGCCGAGTCCGCGGACGACGGCGCCCCGGACTACCCGGGCCCGGAGGCCGCACCAGGCCGAGCGGGTGCGCGGGACGCGGAGGGCGCGGATGACGCTGACCGGGGCTCCCGCTCCCGGACGGAGGCCGCACCGCCCGACGACGGGCGGGCCGGCCCGGAGCGCCGCGACCCCTCCTGAGGCCCTGCCGGCCCGGACGCCGTGCGACGCCCGCGCGCGAGAGCGCCGGTCACCGGTACTGCCTGCGGCCGGGGTGCGGCGGGCCCATCGCGGTTCCGGACCTGCTCGGTGGGACCGCGCCCTCAGCTGCGCTCTGTGCTCGCCCGGGAGTCGGCGCCCTCCGGGTGGTGCAGGTCGAAGGCCGGGCGCTCCCCGCGGATGCGCGGCAGCGTCGTGAAGTTGTGCCGGGGCGGCGGGCACGAGGTCGCCCACTCCAGCGAGTTGCCGTACCCCCAGGGGTCGTCGGTGTCCACCCGCTCCCCGTGGTGCGCGGTGCGCCACACGTTGTAGAGGAACAGCAGGGTCGAGGCGCCCAGCACGAACGAACCGACGCTGGACAGCTGGTGCATCCAGGTGAACCCGTCGGTGGGCAGGTAGTCCGCGTAGCGGCGGGGCATGCCCTGCACACCCAGGTAGTGCTGGATCCCGAAGGTCGCGTGGAAGCTGACGAACAGGGTCACGAAGTGCCACCGGCCGAGGGTCTCGTCGAGCATCTTGCCGGTGAACTTGGGCCACCAGAAGTAGAACCCGGCGAACATCGCGAACACCACGGTGCCGAAGAGCACGTAGTGGAAGTGGCCGACCACGAAGTAGGAGTCGGTGACGTGGAAGTCCAGCGGCGGCGAGGCCAGGACCACGCCGGTGAGCCCGCCGAAGAGGAACGTGGCGAGGAAGCCCACCGCGAACAGCATCGGAGTGGGGAAGGTGAGCTGGCCGCGCCACATCGTCCCGATCCAGTTGAAGAACTTGATGCCGGTGGGCACCGCGATCAGGAACGACAGGAACGAGAAGAAGGGCAGGGGCAGCAGCACCGCGCCGGTGGCGAACATGTGGTGCGCCCACACCGTCATGGACAGTGCGGTGATGGCGATGGTCGCGGCGACCATCCCCTTGTAGCCGAACAGCGGCTTGCGCGAGAAGACCGGGATGACCTCGGTGATGATGCCGAAGAACGGCAGCGCGACGATGTAGACCTCGGGGTGGCCGAAGAACCAGAACAGGTGCTGCCACAGGATCGCGCCGCCGTGGGCGGCGTCGAACACGTGCGCGGCCAGGATCCGGTCGGCCGCCAGCGCGGCCAGTGCCCCCGTGAGCACCGGGAAGGCGAGCAGCACCATGATCGAGGTGAAGAGGATGTTCCACGTGAAGATCGGCATGCGGAACACGGTCATGCCGGGAGCCCGCATGCACACGATCGTGGTGATGAAGTTGACCGAGCCCAGGATCGTGCCGAGACCCGCCACGAGCAGTCCCAGCACCCACAGGTCGCCGCCCAGGCCGGGTGAGCGCACCGCGTTGGACAGCGGTGTGTAGGCGAACCAGCCGAAGCTCGCCGCGCCGCCCGGGGTCACGAACCCGCCCATCACGATCAGGCCGCCGAACAGGAACAGCCAGTACCCGATCATGTTGAGCCGGGGGAAGGCGACGTCGGGCGCACCGATCTGCAGCGGCATGATGACGTTGGCGAACCCGGCGAAGAGCGGCGTCGCGAAGAGGAACATCATCACCGTGCCGTGCATGGTGAACAGGGCGTTGAACGCCTGCGGCGACACCGTCTGCATCCCCGGCCAGAGCAGTTCGGCCCGGATGAGCATGGCCATGACGCCGCCGGCGAGGAAGAAGCCGAAGGACGTGATGAGGTAGAGGTAGCCGACGACCTTGTGGTCGGTGGCGGACAGCCAGCCGACGGCGGCCCGACCCCTGCGCACGATCGTCGCGCGCTTGCGCGATCGGTCGTCCGCGGGGGTATCGCGGCTGGTCAGCGTCATCGGGCCTCCAGGCTTGGCGGCGGACCTGATCTCCGGGACGGGACGCTACCCCAGCGGACGGCTCGATCACACGACGTCAGCAGCGTTTCGCGGCTTCGGGTCGCGGGCGACCGCGTACCGTGCCCGTGGCAGGGTGGGCGGGCAAGCGGAGGCCGGCGGCGCGGGGGGACGGGCGATGGCGACGGGGAGGCGGCCCGGGCGGCCACGGGGACGGCGGCGCGAGGAGATCCTGGACACGGCGCTGGAGGTGTTCGCCGAAGGCGGCTTCCACGGCACCAGCCTGGCCGTGGTCGCCGACCGGTGCGGTCTGACCCAGCAGGGTCTGCTGCACTACTTCCCGACCAAGCAGGCGCTGCTCGTGGCGGTGCTCGCGCGGCGCGACGAACTCGACGCGGCCCGTTTCGGCTGGGACGGGCGCCAGGAGACCGCCCTGTCCGAGGCCGCGGCCCTGGCCGAGCACAACCAGGGTGTGCCGGGGCTGGTGAAGGCCTACACGGTGCTCGCCGCGGAGAGCACGACCGAGGGCCATCCCGCCGCCGACCACTTCCGGCGGCGCTTCGCCGCGGTGCGGTCCCGGTTCGCGGCCGACCTGACCGCCGAGTACGGCCGGATCCTGCCCTCGGGGGTGCGCTCCGAGGACGCCGCGGCCCTGCTCACCGCGGTCATGGACGGCCTCCAACTCCAGTGGCTGCACGCACCCGCCGAGATCGACATGTCCGCCCTGGTCACCGTGTTCACGCGGATGCTCGAAGCACGGGAGCAGGAGCGGGAACAGGAACCCGAGCCCTCGCGTGGCCGGGAACCCGAGCCCCCACGTGAGCGGGAGCCGGAGCCCTCGCGTGAGCCGGAGCGGTGACGGTCAGACCGCGGCCCAGCCGTTGTCGACCGGCAGCACGACACCGTTGACGTTGCTCGCGGCGTCCGAGGCCAGGAAGACGATCGCGGCGGCCAGTTCGTCGGCCCGCGCGACGCGGCCGACGTTGCCCATGTACTGGCCGAGCACGGCGGGGCCTCCGCCGGGCGCGGGGTCGACGCTGATCGCGGTGGCGGTGCCGCCGGGCGCGACCGCGTTCACCCGGATCCCCTTCTCCCGGTACATGATCGCCGTGGACTTCACGAGCCCGGCCACGCCGTGCTTGGCGGCGGTGTAGGCGGCGCCCGCCGCGCTGCCCCGGAGCGAGGCCTCCGAGGCGGTGAAGACGATGGACCCGGACCCGCGCCCGACCATGTGCGGCAGGACGGCGCGCGTGAGCAGGAAGGGCGCGGTCAGGTTCACCCGGATGAGCCGCTCCCACACCGCGTCGGTGACGTCGGCGGTCGCGGACATGTCGTCCATGATGCCGGCGTTGTTGACGAGGACGTCGATCCCGCCGAGCCGGTCGAGGGCGGTGGCGACGACCTCGTCGACGACCTCCTGGCCGCTCAGGTCGCCCACGACGGTCACGGCCGTGCCGCCGGCACCGGTGATCTCGTCGGCCACGGTCCGGGCGGACCCGGCGTTGAGGTCGGCGACGAGCACCCTGGCCCCGTCGGCCGCCAGGCGCAGTGCGGTCGCCCGCCCGATGCCGGAGCCGCCCCCGGTGACGATCGCGTTCTTGCCGTTCAGGCCCGGAAGGTTCATGGGTTCTCCTGCTGCTGCTGGGGCGCCCGCCCCGACGACGGGCCACGGTGGACCGAACGGCCACTCGTGTCACCTTACGACATTTTGTCGCTCAGCGACATATATTGAACGCGGCGCCACCGGAGAGGTCCTAGAGTGGTGCGCCTGGTATCGAACGCGGGGAGGCACGGCGGTGGCGAGGAGCTCTTCGGACGGCTCCGGAGGCAGGACCGCGGGCCGGGGCCGCCCGCCGATGACCGAGCGGCGCAGGGAGGCCGTCCGCATGGAGATCGCGCGCGCGGCGGTGCGCCTGTTCACCGAGCACGGAGTCTCCGGCACGACCGGCGACGACATCGCGAGGGAACTGGGGATCTCCACCCGGACGGTGTGGCGCTACTTCCCCACCAAGGAGAGCTGCGTCCGGCCGCTGCTGACCACGGGGCTGGACTTCATGGCCGCGCGGCTGCGCGCCTGCCCGCCGGACACGCCGCTGCTGGAGCACCTCGAACGCGAGCAGGCCGTCGAGGACGGGGCCCCGGACCTGGAGGAGCCGGTCGCCGACCTCATCCGGATGACCCACACCGAGCCCGGGCTCATGGCGGTCTGGCTGGAGGTCCACCACGCCGCGGAGTCGGTGTTCGCCGAGATCATCGCCGCGCGCACGGGCGAGCCCGCCGACGACCTCGCGGTACGCGTCCAGGCGGCGATCCTCAACACGGCGCTGCGCCTGGCCTCGGAGGAGCTGGCCCACTCCGCCGCCGGCGGTCCGGCCGACTCACCCGAGGGCGTCGCCCCGTTCGTGCGAACGGTCCTGGCCATGGCCGCGCGGGGCCTGCCCGCCTTCACGGGCGCACCGACGAACGACCTCCGTTAGAACGCGCGCCGCGCGACGCACGCCATCGGAACACGACGGCCGCGAGGACACGACCGCGACAAGGGGCACGACCGAGCCAACGCACGAGCGCAGTGGGGACATGGCCGCCGTTGGGCAACGACGACCGCCGGGACACGGCTGTCCGCCCACGACCGCGCGACGTACGACCGTCATTCGGAACCGTTCCGGCTTGTGCGTGACCGGGGTACCGGATCCCCGGGAACCCGGCGGCCTCGCCGACCCCGAGCGGGGTCTGGCCGGGCGGGACCGCCGGACGCGTCCCAGGAACCTAGGAAGCCGCCAGGGCGGGGCGCACACCCAGGCTCCGCCACAGGGCGTCGGCCAGGGCCTGGTCCACGGCCTCGGCGGGGGTCGCGGCCGACAGCCCGTCCAGGGCGTGCGCGTCTTCGCCGACCAGGTCGGCGGCCACGGCCCGCACGCGGGTGAGGCGGTCGCCGACGGCGAAGCGGTTCGCGGCCAGTGCCTCCTCGTAGGCCCGTAACGCCTGGAAGAGTCCGACCCACCTCAGGTGCGTGTGCTCGTCCGGGGACCGGCGCAGCCCGTGTTCGGCCGCCGTCCGACTCCTGCGCATCGTGTTCATCCGTGCCGTCCCTTCGTTCCGCGACCGACGCCTGACGTGCGCGGGGGCGGTGCGGCCGACGCGCCGTGGAGGGCCGGAGCGGCTCCGGCCCCCGCTCGTGCGCCGACGGACGGCACCGCCCGCCTCGTCACCCGGTCAGGCGTTGATCTCCCGTGCCTGGCCGTCGCCCTCGGTGACGCTGATCTTGCGCGGCTTGGCCTGCTCGGCCACCGGCACGCGCAGGGTGAGGACGCCGTCCGCGTACTCCGCCGTGATGTTGTCCCCGTCGAGGGACTCACCGAGGAAGAGTTCGCGGGAGAACGTGCCCGACGGGCGTTCCGCGATGACCATCTCGCGCCCCTTCGCGGCCGTCTCGGCACGCTCGGCGCGCACGGTCAGGACGTTGCGCTCGAGCTCCAGATCGATGGAGTCGGGCCGCACGCCCGGCAGGTCGAAGGACACCACGAACGTGTCGTCCTCGCGGTAGGCGTCCATCGGCATGGCACCCGGGCGGACCGTGTCGCTCAGCAGGCGCTGGGTGATCCGGTCGAATTCACGGAAGGGGTCCGTACGCATCAGCATCATGTTCACCTCCTGTGCTCGCTCACAAGACCTGATGCGACCTCACGCATGTTTTCTACCACAGGAAGCTGAGAATAAACATGGTGAGTGTCAAAGATCATCCATGGCGCGAGAGGGAGGAAAGGTGAAGGACAAGGAAGACCCCCACGCCGTCCTCGGCCTGTCGCCGGGCGCGACCCGCGAGGAGGTGGACCGGGCGTTCCGGGCCCTGGCCCGGCGCCACCACCCCGACGCGCCCGGCGGTGACGGGGCCGCCTTCGCGCGGGTGCGCCACGCCTACGAAGCCCTCGCCCGGCCCCGCGCGCGAACGGAGCCCGGCTCCGGGCCCGCGACCCCGCCTCCGCGGCGGGGCGTGCCCGTCCCCGTGCGGGTACGCCGTGCCCGCCCGCGCCGTGGCGCCGACCGGACGGCGGCACTGCGGATCGGACTCCCCCTGGCGGTGCACGGCGGACCCGCCGCCCTGCGCCTCGGGGAGGGCCGCACGGTGACCGTGGCCGTACCGCCGGGCACCGGGCACCGCGCCCGGCTCCGCCTGGCCGGACGAGGCGGAGCCGGAGCGCACGGCGGAGCACCCGGCGACCTGGTCGTGACGGTGCTGGTCGCCGACCACCCCGTCTACCGCAGAGTCGGCCGCGACCTGCGCGCCACGCTCACACTGGGCTATGCCGAGGCCGTCCTGGGGACTGAGGCCGCGATCACCGGGCTGGACGGCCGGGAGCTGCGTGTGCCCGTTCCACCCGGTACGGCCCAGGGCGCTACGATCACCCTTCCGGGCCAGGGCGTTCCCGGCCGCGGCGGCAGCGGGGCACTGGTCCTGGACGTCGCGATCGACGTCCCCGCCGGCCCCCTCTCGGCCGACCAGCGCGCGGCTCTGGAACATCTCGGCGCCGCGCTGCCCGCACCCCGGAAGGAACCACGCCGATGACCGACGCCCGCCCCCGGCCCGACCAGGGCCTCTACACCATCTCCGTGGCCGCCGGGCTCGCCGGCGTGTCCGTGCAGTCCCTGCGCCTGTACGAGCAGCGCGGCCTGCTCTCCCCCGCGCGCACCAAGGGCGGCACCCGCCTGTACAGCGACAACGACATCGCGCGCCTGCGACGGATCAGCGAACTCCTCGGGCAGGGTGTCAACCTCACCGGAATCGAGCAGATCCTCGACCTCCAGGACGAGAACAACCGGCTGCGCCGCACGGACGCCGCGGGCGACTGACGGTCCCCACCGTCTGGTTCCCGACGTCTGGTCCCCACCGTCTGGTTCCCGACGTCACTCCCCCTGGAGAGACCGGTCACCGGGATGCCCGGCCCGGCGGGCGCCCGCCGACGCGCTGGGCGCCCACGGACCCGCCCCCACCGGGCCCGGAGCCCCGGAGCGCTCCGCCGCGGAGGAGATCCATAGAAGTCCCTATGTCGGATCGTGGCATGCCTATTGGTCATCCGATGCCAGTGCCCCTACCTTCGAGTACGTCGACGAACTGACGGATCGCACAGCGAACGTCAGGTCGTGTACAGCACCGGCCGCGAGGCCCCCGCATCCCGAAGGACACACCATGGCCACGATCCTGTTCGTCATGACCGGCGCCGACCACTGGACGCTGGCGGACGGCACGCAGCACCCCACCGGCTTCTGGGCCGAGGAGGCCGTCGCCCCCCACCGGAGGCTCACCGCCGCCGGCCACGAGATCACCGTGGCCACCCCCGGCGGTGTCGTACCGCCCGTGGACCAGGGCAGCCTCTCCCCCGACGCCAACGGCGGGCCGGAGGGCGCCCAGGAGGTCGCCGCCGCACTGGAGTCGATGGAGGAGCTCCGCCGCCCGCTCCGGCTGGAGGACGTCGACCTGGCCGACTACGCGGCGGTCTTCTACCCCGGCGGGCACGGCCCGATGGAGGACCTCGCGGTGAACGCCCAGTCCGGAGCCCTGCTCACCGCGGCCCTGGCCTCCGGCAAGCCGCTGGGCGTGGTCTGCCACGCGCCGGCCGCCCTGCTGGCCGCGGACGACGGGGACGGCGGCTCGCCGTTCGCGGGCTACCGCGTGACGGGCTTCACCAACGCCGAGGAGGCCCAGGCGGGACTGGCCGACCGGGCGAAGTGGATGCTCCAGGACCGGCTGGTCGGGATCGGCACCGACTTCGTCGAGGACGAGCCCTGGAAGCCGCACGTGGTCGTCGACCGCAACCTCGCCACCGGACAGAATCCGGCCTCGTCGGGCCCGCTGGCCGACGAACTGCTCCGGCTGCTGGGCTGACCATGGGCTCCGACCGGCTCGCCGACGTGCTGGACGCCGCCTACGAGTGCCTGGCGCGGTACGGCGCGCGCCGCACGACCATGGACGACATCGCCTCGTCCATGGGGGTGTCCCGGTCGGCGGTCTACCAGTACGTCCGCAACAAGGACGACGCCTTCCGGCTGCTGGCCGAGCGCCTGCACGCGCGGGCCCTGGACCGGGCCGGCCGGGCGGCCGCCGCCGACCTGCCGCCCGCGCGCCGGGTCGAGGGGATCGCCGTCGCCAAGTACGACCTGGAGCGGTCGCTGTCCGAAGGCTCGCCGCACACCGCCGAACTGGTCGACGAGCGCGCCCGGCTGTTCGGCGGTATCTGCCAGGCCTTCACCGCCGACCTGCGCGCGCTGTTCAGCGGCGTGTTCGCCGAGGCCGGGACCGCGCGCGGCCTGGGCCCCGGCGAGGCCGCCGAGATCTGTCTCGCCCTGGTCAAGGGGCTGGAGTCGGCCCCCGGCGGCGAGGCCCTGCTGCGTCCGGCCGTCCGGGTGCTCGCCGAGGGCCTGCTCGCGCCGCCCGGCCTCCGCCACTGATCCGCCGCCGTCCACTCCAGTCCCCGGCGCCGGCACGTCCGCCGCACCGCCGGCCGCACCACCCGCACACCATCCACACGGAGGTCCACCATGCCCGTCACCAGCCGCGAATGGCAGCTGGCCGCCCGCCCCACCGGCGAGCCCCGCGACAGCGACGTCGCGTTCACCGAGGCCACGGTGCCCGATCCGGCTCCGGGGCAGGTCCTGGTCCGCAACGACTGGCTGTCGGTCGACCCGTACATGCGCGGGCGGATGAACGAAGGGGAGTCCTACATCCCGCCGTTCGAGCTCGGCGAGACGATGACCGGCAGCGCCGTGGGGACCGTCGTCGCCTCCGGGTCCGACGGCGTGCCCGTCGGCACGACGGTCAACCACTTCCAGGGCTGGCGCGAGTACGCCCTGCTGGACGCCGAGGGCCTCCAGACCGTGGACACGGACCTGGCCCCCGCCCAGGCCTACCTGGGTGTCCTGGGCACCACGGGTCTGACCGCCTACGCCACGCTGGTGGAGGTCTCCCCGGTGAGGGAGGGCGACGTCGTGTTCGTGTCCGGCGCGGCCGGAGCGGTCGGCTCGGTGGCCGGGCAGATCGCCCGCCACCTGGGCGCGGCCAAGGTCATCGGCTCGGCCGGCGGCCCGGAGAAGGCGCGGCGGCTCGTCGAGGACTTCGGCTTCGACACCGCGATCGACTACCGCGAGGGCGACCTGCCCGGACAGCTCGCCGAGGCCGCGCCCGAGGGCATCGACGTCTACCTCGACAACGTCGGCGGCGACCACCTGGAGGCGGCGCTGGGCGCGATGAACCTGCGCGGGCGCGTGGGCCTGGTCGGGGCGATCTCGGTCTACAACGCCACCGAGGCGCCGGCCGGGCCGCGCACACTGCCGCTGGCCATCGGCAGGCGCATCACCCTGCGCGGCATGAACGTGGCCGACCACTTCCACCTGGTGCCGGAGTTCGTCGGCCGCGCGGCGACCTGGCTGGCGGACGGATCCCTGCGCACGGAGGAGACCGTCGTCGACGGCATCGAGAACGCCTTCGATGCCTTCACCTCGATGATGCGCGGCGCCAACACCGGCAAGATGCTGGTCCGCCTCACGCACGAGTGAGGACCCGGCCTCCCCCGGCGGCGCCCCGGCGCAGCCCGCGCTCCAGCGCGCCGGTGACGGCGTTCGCCGCCGGGGAGGCCCACCGCGCTCGGTGGCGTGCGAGCAGCACCGCGACGTCGGGTGCCCCGGGCCCCTCCAGGACGGTCAGGCGGCCGTCGGCCAGGGCCTGGTCGACTCCGACCCTCGGCAGCAGGGCGACGCCGAGCCCGGCGGCCACGCATGTCCGGGCCGCCTCGGCGCTGCCGAAACGGGTGGTCCGGGGCCGGGCCCCCGGCAGCGCGGCGAGGTCGCGCGCGAGGGCGTCGCTGTAGGAGCAGCCCTCCTCCAGCAGGAAGACGTCGGTCGCGGCCAGTTCGGTCGGCGTCACCGGGCGGCCGAGAGCGGCCAGCGGATGCCCGGGCGCGGCCACCAGCACCAGCGGCAGCCGAGTCACGACCTCGACGACCACGTCCGCCGCGCCCGCCTCCTCCTCCAACAGCAGTGCCACGTCCACGCGCCCCGAACGCAGTCCCTCGACGGCCTCGGCCGTGCCCGACGCGTGGATCCGGACGTCGATACCGGGTTCGGCGGCCCGCAGGTCGGCGACCACCCCCGGCAGCAGTGAGGAACACAGCGTCTCCCCGGCGGCGATGAGGACTCGGCCGCTGAGCGGCGAGTCCTCGTCGGCGGCCGCGCGCAGGCGGGCCTCGGCGTCGAGCACCTCCTCGGCCCGGGCCAGCAGCCGGTGCCCGTGCGAGGTCAGGCGGGCACCGCGCGGCAGTCGGTCGAAGAGCCGGGTGCCCAGTTCCTTCTCCAGGTCACGGATGTGCACGGTGACCGTGGACTGGGCCAGGTGCAGTTCCTCCGCGGCGGCGGTGAAGTTCTCGGTGCGCGCCAGAGCGGTGAAGGTCCGGAGCAGACGGGTGTCCATACCCCGACCCTAGGACGCGTCCGGTGGGCCCGTCGCGAGAGGGGCCGGTCGCACACCCCCGGCACCACGGCATCGGGATATTCGATCGGCGCCATGACGAATCATCGTTTCTGTTCATGGCCGTCCGGTGCCAGGGTGGACGCATGGACACCAGCACGACGCAGATCCTGCGCTACACCGCCTTCACCACGGACCCCTCCGGCGGCAACCCCGCCGGTGTCGTCCTGGACGCCGCCGGACTCGACGACGACGCCATGCTCGCCATCGCCGCGGACGTGGGCTACTCCGAGACGGCCTTCGTCACGGCGCGCGACGAGCGGAGGCGGCGCTTCGCGGTGCGCTACTTCAGTCCGTTGGCGGAGGTGGCGTTCTGCGGACACGCGACCGTCGCCACGGCCGTCGCGCTGGCCGAACGCCTGGGTACGGGCCCGTTGGTGTTCGACACCCCGGCCGGGGAGGTCCCGGTGGACACCGAAGCCGACGCCGGCGAGGCGATGCGCGCCACGCTGACCAGCGTCCCCACCAGCACGCGTCCGGCCGACGCGGTCGAACTGGACTCGACGCTGGCCGCGCTGGGATGGCACCGCGAGGACCTCGATCCCGCCCTGCCGCCCCGAGTCGCCTTCGGTGGCGTGCACCACCTCGTCCTGGCCGCCGCGACCCGTGACCGCCTGGCCGACCTGGACTACGACTTCGACGCGCTCGCCGCGGTCATGCGGCGGGCCGGTTGGGCGACCCTGCAACTGGTGTGGCGCGAGGGCCCCGACCTGTTCCACGCCCGCGACCCCTTCCCCGTGGGCGGCGTCGTGGAGGACCCGGCCACCGGCGCGGCGGCGGCCGCGTTCGGCGGCTACCTGCGCGACCTGGGCCTGACCCCCCAGCCGACCGTGGTCACGGTCCGCCAGGGCGAGGACATGGGTCGGCCCAGCGCTCTGACGGTGGCGGTCGACCCCGACGACGCCCGGGTACGGGTCTCCGGCCACGCGGTCCCGCTTCCAGGCTGACCGCCCGCACTCTCCGTCCCCGCCATCCGCCGGTCGCGGCCCGCCTCTCCCGGCGGGTCTTGACGGCCGCCGACCGACCCCCGGTCATCTCCGGCACCGGGCCGGGCCGCGACGCCCGGGGGTTGGAGCGGCTCCTCGGCACCATCGTCGAGCTCGATCCGCGGCGCCGCGGACCCGACGCGGGCGCCGGCACTCCGGTCTGGCTGGCCACGTCCCCGGAGGTGGCGGGACGCGCCGGCGGCTTCTACGCCGACCGCACCGCCGTACCGACCCCCGGGCACACCGTGGACGCCGCGCGCCGCGAGCGGCTGTGGCAGGAGAGCGCACGGCTGGTGGCCATGGAGCCGTGAGCGGCCTCCGACACGACGCACCCGGCCCGGACCGACCAGCCCGCGCGAACCCGCAGCGCATCATTCACCGCAGCACGGAACCGCGTCCGACCCGCCCCGCCTTCGCAGCCGGGGTCAGCCCGCCATCTCGGTGCGCTCCGTCCACTCGTAGACGGGCACGTGCCCGTCGGACGTGTGCGCCTGTCTCGGCGTCGGAACGAAGTGCTCGTACCCGTTGTGGTACGGCAGCTTCAGTTCGTCCCCCGGACGGTCGACGGACACGATCCGCTCCTGGAGCTCCTCGGGTCCGCCTTCCAGCAGTGCCTTGCCTTCGGTACCCATATCCGCAGGTTCTCACGACGGACCCGCGTTGGCCAGGGGGGATGACCGCCTGTGGACGACCGGCCACGGCCCCGCGCCGACGGGCGGAACGTCCCGCGCCCCGCCTCCCCGCCGCCCCGCCGGCGCGCGAACGCGCGAACGGCCACCGCCAGCGCACGCCCACCGCGCCCTCACAGCAGGCGCAGCCACACCGCGGCGTCCTTGGGCAGACGGCCGTCCGCGACCGGGGCACTGGACACCAGCACCTCGGCGCCCTCGGGCAGCGGGTGGGGCTCGTCCGCGAAGTTGACCACGCACCGGACGCCGCCGCCGCGCTCGA
>NZ_LGEC01000099.1 GCF_001279585.1 Nocardiopsis sp. NRRL B-16309
ACCGGGGCGCTGGGAGCGCAGGAGCATGAACGGCGCGTCGCCAATGATCCGGCCGTGCGCGGTACCGTCCTCGCCGACCTCCAGGCGCACGAGTACGCCGTCGGTGGTGCCGACCTGGTAAGGGGTGACGATCACCCCGCCGGGGTAGACCTGGGCCACCCAGGAGTAGGGGATGGTTCGTGCTGCCACGGTCGCGACCAACCTGTGGAACATGCCCATCCCCACACCGCTGACGGGGTGGCCGATGCCGTCCTGCGCGAGCACCCTCGGGTGGTGCCCGGCGGCGGCCAGGTTCTCGACCGCGGTTGTGGCTAAAGCCGAGTCAACCTCCACCGACACCACCGCGGCATCGGTCAGCACTTCGCACAGCAGCGCCGTGTTGTACCCAGCACCGGTCCCAATCTCCAGGACCCGGTGCCCGTCAGCGGCGTCCAGGGCCTGGAGCATGGCCACGACCAGGGACGGTTGACTGAGGCTGGACGTCGCCAGCCGACCGCGCCCTTCCGGCCCCTGGGGTTCGCCGTCGTCGACCTGGGTGACGAGGGCGTAGTCGCCGCTGGCCCATCGGTCCCATCGGGGGTCCTCGCGGGTAACGGGGCACTCCCATCCCGGGTGGACGGGGTCGAGGCCGTAGAGGGTGTCAGGGATGAACGCGGTCCGGTCAGTGGCCAGGACGGCCCGGTGCCATCGCGGGTCGGTGAGGGCTCCTTGCGTGCTGAGGAGCCGGGCCAGAGACGCCCCGGGCGGGGGTTGTCCTGTCACTAGGTGGGCCTCTTACCGTCCTGACCAGGGGAGGGAAATCCTTCGTTGCCGTGGTCGTTGGGGCGGCTTCCGTCGCTGCCACCCGACCCGCCGGACCCGCCGTCAGTGGGCTTGTCCGGGTTGTCATGTTTGCCCATTCCCGCGCTCCTCGCTGTCAGGACGTCACTTCTGGGAACGTAACCCGTCGGCAGCGCCCTGTCACGGGAATGGCTGCACCTGGCCACATCCGTTCACCGGCGCAGCACGTACACCCGTTCTTCGCCGCGGATGGGCGCGGTCTCGCACCCCTCGGGGATGGCCAGGTAGGGGCCGCGCCAGATGCGCTCGGGTCCGTCCTCCCGGCGGTGGACCGTGACCCGGTGAGGGCTGACCCACCACCTGACGCTGTAGTTGCGCCCCGCCCCGGTGCCGGGCGAGGGTCGTGTGCCGGTGGCGGCCCCGCTGGGCGGCTCGAACCGGCGCAGGGTCACGCAGTCGACGGTGCGGGCAGAGTCCCCGCCGGCGCGCTCGATGCGCCGCGCTGACGCGCGGGGGGCGCTGACCCGTTCGACGTCGTGGAGACTGCGGCGGCTCACGGGCTGGCGAATGGTGAGCCAGGTCGCCAGCAGCATGCGCATCGCGGCCACGGTGTCGCTCTCGGCCTCCCGGGCGCCGTCCCCGTTGATCAGCGCCGACCAGGGGCGCTCGCGGCCGTCGGCCGGGATGCGGCACTCCCACAGCGGGATCACATCGGGCATCAGGTGGGGCGGGGTGTGGCGCTCAACGCCGGCGCGCAGGGTCTGGCCCAGCCGGGGCGGGTCGGTGGTGTTCGGGTTCATCAGGAGACCGACCTCGATGACGCGGCCGCGGGTGGTCCACACGACGCCGTCCGGGGCGTAGTGCATGCCGTCGTCGGGGTCGACCGGAACCTGGGGGCGGCGCCCCCAGATGAGGATTCCGTGGGGCTGGGGGAGGTCGTTATCGGCGTCCACGGCGAGCGTGCTCAGCTTGGCAGCCATCTCCTGGGCGGTCTCGCACATGTCCTCGGCGACGTAGACCATGCCCGCCCGGTCCAGGGCCTGGCGCCAGCGCTCGGCGACGCGGCCGGCCTGATCGGTGCCCAGCTCGGCGGAGGCAGCAACGGTGTTCACCGCGGCGGGGGAGGCGTACCAGGCGGCGAGCCGGTGGCGGATCTCGGGCAGGTGGCGGGGGCCGATCGCAGGGGGCGCGCTCATGGGTCCAGTGTGTGCCGTACCGGTGACAATCCGCCAGCGCCGGGGGTGTTGGGCCCCTTCACGCAGTAGGCCCGGCCGTGAGGCCGGGCCTGTTCCCCTCGCAGGGGCGATGATGGTCCCTCATCCGATCAGGTCCCCCATTCCTGGACGTCCTTGATGTCGTCGATCAGCTCGCTGATCTCCTCGCTGAGCATCAGCCACAGTTCGTCCTCGCTGGGGCGGGCCTCACCGCGCTCGCCCCGTGGGGTGGCGGTCCATTCCTCGTCGCTGATCCGTCGCAGCAGGGACAGGGCGTACTGCACCTGCGGCCCGCTGGCCTTGGGCAGTGCGGCCAGGCGTTCGCGCTCGGCCTGCTTGCGGTCCGCGACATAGGCGCGCTGGGCGTCCTCGGGGTCGATGCCGTACTTCTTGCGCACCGGCTCTCCGTCGGCGTACTCGACGACCTCCATCACCAGCCGGTTCTCGGCCGTCCAGCCGAGCACCTTGCCGTGGTAGCGGCGCCGGGTGCCGTCCTCGCGCTGGGCGTCGATCACGCACAGGTCGCCCTTGCCGTGGCCCAGGCGGAGCCAGATCTGGTGTTTTCGCACAGGGTGCTTCTCCTTCTGCTGGCCAGGATGTGGCGGTGGCCCTTCCCGCCCGCATCGGGGGAGGGAAGGGCCACCAGGGGTTCAGTCGGGTCCGGTCGACCCCGATCATGTCGGTGGCCCGGCGTTCGGCCACGCCGCGGGTCCGGAGAGAGCCGGACACTCCCGCGGGTGTGCAGGGCGCAGGCGGGCCCCGTGGTCACTCGGTGGCGGTCGCGATGGCCACCCGCACCAGGTGCACGGTCTCGTCGCCCATCCGGCTGATGCGCCAGCGGTCGTTGGCCAGGTCAGCGGCCAGCCGCAGGATGCCGGTCTCGGTCTCGGACGCCCCGGGACCCTCCCCGGCCGCGAGGGCGTCGGCCAAGGCGCTGAAGGCGATGTAGAACTCGGGCCCGCTGGTCTTGACGAACGTCTCGACGAACTCGCGGCGGCGCAGCCACATGCCGTCGTCGTGGGTGATGAGCAACTCCACGGCCGCTCTCACGTGCGGATCATGATTGTGGGTCCAGGTGCGCAGCCCGACGATGATGTCGTCGATGCTCACACGCCTCCTTTCGGCGGTGTAGGGCTCCTCGCACGCAGAGGCGCCGGCGGAGCTCCATTGGTCGCGGACCTCGGCCAGAGCTTGAACCAGCTCCGGGGCCAGCGGCGTGCCGGGGGTGTGGTGGCTCATCGCCTCGGCCAGCTCCTCGGCCAGGGAAGGGGGCGCGGACTCGTGCCCGGGGAGCCCGAGCACGGCGCGCTGTCGAGCGCGGCACAGGCGGGCCTCGGAGCCGACCGTGAACCGGGCCACTAGCAGGGCCAGGTCCTCGGTGTGGTCCATCTGTGCGGCTACCTCATCCGCGGTCAGCGTCTTGGAATGCACCAGACGGACCATCCAGTCGACGACCTCGCGGCCTCGCTCCTCAGGAGTGCTCACTGATCCTCCTCGTCCTCTTCCTCGGCGTCGTTGCGGGTGGACTCCAGGCCGGAGGCTGCTTGCTGGGCAGCGATCAGGGCGTTGTGGAGCTGGCCGGCGGCCGCGGCGGCCTCCTGGAGGTGTCCGGCCATGGCCGCGCGGGCCGCATCGGCATCGCCGCCGTGGCGGCCGTAGCTCGGGTTCTCCCGGACGTGCCCGGCCTGGATCTCGGCGGCCATCCAGTCGGTCATCTGCGTCAGGCTCTGAGGCAGCCGAGCCGCTCCGGTGGCCAGATGGCCGAGCACGGAGTAGACATCAGCGGGCCAGTCCAGGCCTCCGCTGGCGTGGCGGGTGGCGTAGTTGAGCACCCGGACGGCTTCGCTGACGGCGGCTGCGGTCTGGCGGGTGGACTCGGGTTCGTGGGGGCCCTCGGGGTCCAGGGTGATCTGCATGGGTTGGGGTTCTCCAAGTCGGTGTCGGGCGCGGTGAACACGGCGGTGTGCTCGTAGAGGGTGGTCACCCGTCCTACTCGGTCAGGAAGTCGGGCCGCGGCGTGGGCGCCACGGTGATGAGCACCTGGCGCTCGGCGCCAGCGGCGGCCGCCATGGCGCCGCAGACCGGTCCGACGCTGGCCCACCCCAGCCCGCTCAGGGCCTCGCGCAGGTCGACCGAGCGCACTCCGACCAGGGAGAGTGCGATCCGCAAGATGGCGGCCTGGGAGGAGGAAGCGATCAGGTCTCCGGCGTCCAGAGCGGCTGCGGCCTCGGACCACTCGATCATGGCGAGGGGCTCGTCGGGCAGGGCCAGCTGTTCCTTGGGAACCCAGTGGACATGGTTGGCGACGAAGTCGCGGCGGTTGAGCCACATGTCGTGCTCGATGAGCAGTTCGAGGGCGGCGCGGTCGGTGTGAAGGCCGGATGCCCAGTTGCGCAGCGCCTGGTGCAGCTCAGGGCCGGTGACGGTGACGGTCATGATGTCCTCGATTCGCGAGAGGGGTGGTCTCCATCATGGCGGTGGAGACCACCCCTAGCTGGAGCATTCGTGCAAAGGGGCTACCGCAGAACTGGGTGTGCTGGACCGGCATGGCCAGTCACCAGGGACGGAACCTGGGCATGAAGCCGACGCCATCGCTGCGGCGGCCTCCGGCCCCGGGGCAGCGCTCGGGTGCACTGGTTGGCGCCATCGCGCACCAACCGTGGCCAGCGCTGCGTGCGCGGCCCTTGTCATGTATCCAGGCGTAACGGTCCTCGTCGGGATCGGTGGCGGAGTGCCGCAGCCCGGCGCTGAGCAGATGCCGGCGCCCCCGCTCGATCTCGACGTCGGGGCGCAGGCCCTGGAGGTAGAGCGCGCGGATCCAGTCGGGGTGGGCCGCGACTTCGTCTGCGGTGATGCGACGCTTCACGGACGGCCTCCCAGCCAGTACTCGGGCGGTGTGGTGGTGTAGAGGCGGGCCACGGCGGCCCGGTCGGTGTCGGAGACGGTGATGTCGCCGGTGCGCGCCAGCAGCTCGACCCACACGGCTTCGAGGGAGAGCCGCGGCTGCTCCTGGGCCGGGCGCCCCGAGTGGGCGAAGGTGATCGTGACTTCCGCCAGGCGCTGAAGCTCCTCCTGCGTCACCCACTCGGCGCCGGTCGTCTCCCCCGGGGCCGGGGTCAGCACCGTGTCGGGGGTCTCGATGTCGAAGACCGTCCACAGGTGCCCCGGCGTCGGCTCGTGCGGCAGACTCGCGCACAGGTTCGGGAGGTGGACCGTGAACAGCTCGCGCATGCCGGTCACGCGGATGCCCAGTTCCTCGGAGCCCTCCGCCACGACGGCCGCCTTGAAATCGGGCTGTCCGTGGTCGCGGGCGTGGCCGGCGAACAGCCCCCATGCCGGGGGCCACCAGCCGCGGCCAAGGATCGCGAACTGGATGAGGCCGGTGGCGGGGTCGGTGCGGGTCAGGCGCCCGCCGACGGATGTCCCGCAGCACCGCTTCATGGTCTTCGTGGTGGTGTCCGTGCTCATGGCGCTCCTTCAGGTGTCGGTGCGGGTGATGGTGGTGCCGTCGATCGCGGGCGCGATGACGATCCGGCGGGAGTCGATCTCGACCACGTAGTGGAAGACCCCGCTGACCTCGTAGGTGTCGAGGAGCTTCCCGGGCAGGGTCACCTGCACCTCGGCGCCCTCGCCGAGCTGGGCATGGGTGAGGTCCTGGTCGTCGACCAGGCGCAGACGGGCGGACATCTCTCTCCTTCGATTCAGGACCGGTGGTCCCCCCGGTCCGCCCCGTCGGCGCGGGACGGGCCAGAGGCATCACCGGTCACGCGCAGAGCTTGGCCATCAGGGCCCGGTCGTCGGTGGCCAGTTCGATCACGCCCAGGCGGTGCATCCACAGCGCGTGCGCCGCGATGAGACCGGGCTCCTGGGTGTGCTCGGCGTCGGTGCGGTGGCCGCGGGCGTGTTCGAGAGTGAGTTCGGCGAGGTATTGCGCTTCCCCGCGGTCGTACCAGCCGGTGCGAGGGGCGGCGCAGGGACGGCGGACCTGACCCTGTCCACGGCCCTGCCACCACTGCCATGTGTGGCCGGGGGCGCGCCCCCAAGGGAGGGGCCGGGTGCACCGGTCCGGCAGTCGGCCGCTGGTCACTGCGTGCGCGTCGACCAGGCTCAGACCGGTCTGGGCGGCCGTCTCCTCGCGGGCGGCCCTGATCCAGGTGCTGTGCAGGGCCAGGGCGTGCGCGGCGGGGGCGCCCATCCCGAGCTGGTGTTGGACCAACACCAGCTCGTCGTCGGCCGTGATCAGGACGGCGACCATCGTGGAGTCGCAGTAGGTGGGCATACTGGTCCTGCCTTTCGAGGCAGCGACCCCGGCCGGGCTGTCCAGGCATGGGCCGGGGTCGCGTGTGTGGTTTCAGAACAGGGCGGGTTGGTCCAGCGGGGCCGTCAACCGCTCGGAGATCGCGGTGACGGCCAGCGTGGGGCGGGCCGCTAGCCACTCATGGGCGCGGTCCAGGTGGTACGGGCACAGCGTGTAGCGGTGTTCGCGGTCAGGGGCCTGGTAGCGCAGCAGGTCGCTCGCGGGTTCCTCGCAGTCGAGGTTGGTGCAGTCCACGCTCAGTCCTCCCAGGGCTTCCGTGTGCTCAGGCGGCGGCCCGGGCCGGCGCCGGGGTTCGGGCAGGGCGCACGTACACGCCGCCGCCGGGGTGGTCGGGGCAGTCGGGCAGGGCCCGGGCGGCATCAGCGCGGCCGTGGACACCGAGGTCGCCCAGGACCGCGTACTGGGACTGGGCCAGCTCGTCGCGCAGCAGGGCGCTGCCGAGGCCGCTGTGGGTCAGGGTGGGGGTGGCGGCGACCAGGGCGATCCCCCGGCCGGGCCCGCGCTCGGCCAGGCGCTCCCAGTCGGCGAGGCGGTCTTCGACCGCGTGGTGGGCATGGTCGACCAGGAGCAGGGTGGGCACGGGGTGCGAGCGCGCGAGCGCGGCGTCCACCACCTGGCCGGGGTGCTCGCTCGCCCAGTCGCACGCCTGGGCCATGACCGGGTCCAGGGCCAGCGGGTCGGCGTGCCAGGTGCGCATCCCAGCGGCGGTGGCGGCGCGGGCGATGCGGGCGAGCAGGGTCGTGGTGCCGGATTCGTACGGCGCGAGGATCAGCCCGTGGGCCGGGCGGCCGTCGCGCTGGACCTGCCAGTGCTGCATGGTGCTCCCGGTGGTGGTCGGGATGGGACCGGGGCCGCCCCGGGTGGAGCTCCGGGGCGGCGGGGTCAGTGGTGCTCGCGGACGCAGCAAGGGTCAGCGGTGGTTGTTGTGCGGGTAGCTGGCGTCCGGGCTGGCGGGGTTGAACCACTCCCCGCAGTGGTCGCACTGGACGTCGGCGACGACGGGGGACAGGCGGGTCCAGCGGCGGATGACGGAGCGCATAGGATCAAGACCTCTCTTGGTTTCGCGATCGGGAGAGACGGCCCCACCCCGCTTCCAGGCATCGGGTGGGGCCGTTTTGTGTTGCGGACCGGGTGGCCCCTCCGCTCACCGATCCCGTGCGCGGGGTCGGTGGGCAGAGCGATCACCCGGGGAAGAAGAGGTTCGCGATGAGCATCCCGAGGACCACTCCGGGCACCCCGCCGATGAGGGGCCAGAGGCCGGCGGGCGGCTCGTCGAGGCCCTCGCTTTCGAGGAAATCGGCCACGTACACGGCCACCAGGACCGCGAGCGTGACCCCACCGGCGCCGATGGTGCGCGGCCAGTCGATATCCACAATGATCACTCTCTGTAGATCATGGGCGAGTGGTGTGCGGGCGTGTCCCAAGGTGGGACGCACCCTGCCCCCGACCCGCGTGAAGGCGCGTTGGAGGCGCCCGGCGGGGGTGGGACTCTGGTGCGTCCCACCCTGGGACGCCCTGTTCAGTAGGCGTCCCAGCGCCTGGGACGGTGCTGGGTCACCCCTGGGGCGTCCCAGGGGTGACCCAGGGCTGGGACGGTGGCGTGTCCCAGGCCCGTGACCCCGGGACGGTCACAGAGCGTCGCGAACTTCCTCCGGTACCTGGATGTCGCCCAGCTCGATCTCGGCCGCGACGCGGTCCAGTTCCGTGCGCCGGTAGCCGCGGAGCTTGGGCGACTCGCTGCCCGGGTGCATCCTGAATGTGGTCGCGTCCGGGGTGAGCCCGATCATCGCGAGCAGCTCCCGGATCCGCTCGCCCGGCATCTTCGTGGTCGCTTCCAGGACGCGGGTGTGGACACCCTTGTCGGTGGCCTGCTCGATCGCCACCGCCAGGAGCCGGGGCACCTCTCCTCCAGGGGTCAGCCCCTGCAGGCCGCGCACGATCTCGGCGAACCCGTCGTCGGACTCGCGGGCCTGCTTCTGGCGGCGGTTGCGGTCCTCCAGCTCCTTGCGCTTGGCTCGGGCGCGCTCGACGGCGCCGCCCAGGTCGAGGTCCGCCAGCGTCGGCCGCGCCGTGCCCGGCTTGTCTCCGGCCTCCGGACCCGGGGCTGTGACGGCCTGCTTCGTCGGGGCGGCCGGGGGCTTGGTGCCCAGCCACCCGGCCGCGTGCGCCCGATCCCACCTGCGCAGGTAGGCGTCCCGGCCAGCGTTGATGGTCACCTCGTCCATGACCGGGCGCCGCTCGTCGGTCTCGATCGCGGCCTTCTGGGAGTCGTCCGGCTTGACCAGCAGGCCCTTGAAGATCCGGGGCTGATCGGACGTGGTGGGCTGGACCAGCCCGTACCCGGCCTCCGGCATCTCCCCTGCCTTGGGCAGGCCACGCGAGTACCCGTACATGTGCTGCAACTCGGAGTCGTCGTTGACCCTCATCGCCGTGCGCACCCCGGCCTGTGCCATCAGTGGCTTGGGGAGCTGTTCACCACCCTGGGAGACCGCCCGCAGGGCGCAGGTGACCTGCCGGATCGACACACCGCGGGACCGGTTGGACAGCTCGACCATCTTGTTCTTGATCTCGCGGGGCAGGTCGGCCGTCTCATCCGAGACGAAGGTGATGTGCGGCACCGCGGACGAGCTGGGGACCTTGTCGTCGTTGGCCGAGGCCATCAGCTCCGCGTAGCCCGAGGACCGGGCCGGGATCGCGGCCAGCAGGAAGTCCAACAACATGTGGGCTTCCTTCGGCGTGGTGGCCACCCAGTCGATCGCCGGCTTGGCGGTCTTGCCCTCCAGCCACGGGCGAAGGAACGGCAAAAACGCCTTGCCTCCGTTGAAATCCACGCCCATGACCAGGGTGTCGGTGCAGCGCAGGAGCTGGCGGATGATCAGCGACAGGTGCGCGCTCTTGCCCGAGCCGACCGCACCGATCAGCGCCATCGAGGACCACTTCAGGTTCAGCTTCACGAAGCTGCCGTCGCGGTACATGCCGACCGGCAGCGGGTCGTAGATCGACAGGGCGGAGAAGTCCTCCCCGGCCGGGATGTCGTCGGCCAGGGCGTCCAGGGTGCTGACCAGCAGCAGGACCCGGCGTCGGGACCCGTGGGAGGTGACCTCGATGCCGCAGGAGTCGGGCAGGTCGGCGTCGGCGGCGAGTTCCTCGGCCCGCTGGCGGATGGTCTTCCAGGAGCTGGAGCCCTGGGGCAGTTCCAGCACGATCGACATGCCGGTCTGCCTCTTCTCCTCCGGCGTCTCGGGGTCGGGCATCATCCACTCGGCGATGTCGGTGACCCGCACTCCGGGCCGGGCGATCTTGCAGATGCGGTTGATGCGCGCCTCCCACTCCCCGGCCAGGCCCGCCCGCCGCTTCATGCGTTCCTCAGCCGTGTGGCGGTCCTCGGCGGCTATCTCGAACGACTTGCTCGCGGGGGCCAGGACGGCGGCGGCGAGGGTGCCCACCCCCAGCGCCGCCATCGTGGACACCTCCCAGGGGCCGCCGGAGGCCAGCGCCCAGGAGCACCAGCCGGTGTAGCCGATCCAGCGGGCGCTGCGGTACAGGCGCGAGACCCACGGGCTCCCGGCCCCGGCGGCGCGGGTGAACGCCGCGGTGGCGCCGACCGCGCCGGCCGCGAGCGGCCAGGCGGGGGCCAGGGCGACCTCGGGCAGCGATCCGAACGAGGCGACCGCCATCGCGGCGGAGGCGGCGTTGAACGCCCCCAGGAACGGGCCCTGCTGGTGGCTCCAGCGGCGCTTGCGTTCCTCGATCTCGGCTTTGGTGGGGCGCTTCCTCTTCTTCGTCTTCGTGGTGGTCTTGGCGGTCGCGGCGACCATGGTCTGCTCCTTCACCGGGGGCGGCAACGACGCGGGGCGGGACCGTGCTGGTCCCGCCCCGGGAAGTGGTCTGTACTGCGCAAAAGGTGGTCAGTCCTGCTGGGAGACGTCCCACTTTTGCTCGTTGTTGCGCGGGTTCTCCAAGCGGTCCAGCTCCACCTCGTGGGCGGCCCGGAACAGCCCGGGAAGCTCCTCGGCGACCTCGGACGCGCCGCGGGCGGCGTCCTCGATCGTGCCGAAGAACTCCAGCACCGAGCCGTCGAGCGGCTGCTCGTCCTCGGCGGTGGTCGCCATGTTCTTGACCCCGTCCGCGATCGCGGCCAGGGTCGGGCCCAGCTCCTTCAGGCCCTGCTCGTAGGCGAGCATGCCGACGGCGGACCCGCCGAGTGCGGCCAGGGCGTCCTGGATCTCCTGCGCTGCGTCACGGACGCGCTGAACCTCGGGTGCCAATGGGGTCTCCTTCTCTTCTCCAGTGGTCAGGGCGAAGATCGTGCGCCCTGCCATGACGAACGGACCGTCGCCCGGTACGGGGGCGGCGGTGCCGATGATGCGCCCCACCAGCGGCGGGCGGGGCGTGGACTTCTTGCCGCCGGCGCCCAGGGCGCCGATCGCGGCGGCGGCGATACCGAGCTGCCAGCCGCGCATGGGCCCGTAGCGGGGGTCGCGGGCCCGGCCGAGCAGGGACGCCCACAGGCCCCCGAACCAGTCCCACAGGCCCCGCCTCCACCCGCGCATCCGCAGCACCCACTTGCGTTTACGCAGGTAGGAGGACAGGCGCTTGGTGTGGGAGCGGATCCGAGTGCGGCCCCTGGACCAGCCCCGGCGGGTGATGGCGCGGGCCCGACGCATCCTCGGGTGGGTCCAACCGGCGCGCAGGCCGCGACGCAACCTGCCCCGGGAGGCCCCGGTCCTACTGCGACCGGTCGCGGGGTCGATGATCGACGTCGACCGGCCACGCCCCCGGCGGCGGCTGGATCGGGCGGCGCTGCCCGCTCCCGGGCCGAACAGGCCCCCGCCCCGGCCGCTCCGACCGCGTCCGCCGCCGGAGCGGCCCCGGTAGGCCCCGCCTCCGCCGAGCAGCCCGCCGCCACCGCCCCGAGAGGTACCCGAACCACGCCGTCCGGAACCGCGCCGACCTGCGGAGGAGGACCCTCCGCCAAGCAGGCTCCCGCCGCCGGAGGAGCGGGAACCGCCGCGCCCGGCCGGGGAAGAACCCCGCCCGAGCCCGCCAGCTCCCCGCCCGGCCCCGGAGCGGGAAGCGCCCGCCAGGCCGCCAGCGGCGGACCGGTGACGGCCCCCCGCTGCGCCCAGACCGGCTCCCGCACGCGATCCGGCACCAGCCCCGCGGCCGGCGCCCCGGGCGGTGCGGCCGCTCAGCCCGCCGCCACCGGATCCGAGGAACCGGCCGCCACGGCCTGCCCCGGCGGCGCCCCGACCGGAGCGCGCGGCCCCGGCCCGGGAACCGGCGGCCCCGGCGCGGGTGGCGCGGGCTCGGCTCACCCCGTAGGCGACCCCGGCCACGGTCGCGATCCCCGCGGCCGCCACCAGCCCGGCCGCGCCCGTGGCGGCGTAGATCCCGGATCCGGCGGTGGCCAGCGTGGATGCGCCGGTCTCCAGCAGCGGGGGCAGCGGCGGCGGACCCTCGCCGGTCTCGTCCTGGTCGTCGTTCTGTCCGCCGCCGGTCTCGGGAGCACCGGGAGTGCTCTCGGTCTCCGGGAGCGGGGTCGGTTCGGGGATCTCGGTCTCGTCCGCGCCCGGCGGCGCGTCCGTCTCGTCGTGGGTGTCAGTGTGCATCGGTGATCACTCCAGGTCAGAGCAGGGTGTCGATGGCCGGGGTGAGTGAGGTCGCGAAACGGCCCATCGCGTCGGCGCCCTCACCGATCAGGCCGACCGCGCCGACGATCAACCCGGCCACGGACTCCGGAGCCCTGAAAAACCACAGGACGACGATGAGGACGACGCAGATGGGGATGAGGCGGGCGAAGAAGCCACGGATCATGACAGATTCCCTTCGGGGTGAGGTGTAGGGCTAGGCGGCCAGCCGCACGTCAGCGGCGCATCCGGTGCCCGGCGGGCACACGCGGCCGATGCTCGTGGGCAGGCAGTACGGGTGGATCTCGCCGCACTCGCGGCAGGTGCAACGCGCGATGTAGGCGCGGGCCAGGGACCGCTCCTTGGCCGGGGTGAGTGGCTGTTTGGGCGCGGCCAGGTGGACGTAGTACAGCCAGGCGTTGCGCACTCCGTCCTTGGAGCCGCCGCACCGGGATCGCCACATGAGCTGGGCCACCGGGTGCTGTCCGCCCAGGCCAAGGCCCAGGTCCAGGAGCTGGGCCCTGGTCATCAGCCCGCGCGGGGCGAGGTTGCGGGGGTAGGTCGGTAGTCCGTGGCGCTTCCCTTCGGGGTCGAAGAAATCGTCGTGGGCCACCGGTCTCCTTTCGCGGTGGGTTATCGGTGCAGGTGGCAGGCGGGCTCTCACGCGCGGACACTGAAGGTCTCGCGGTACGGGCCGCGCCGGACGCCGGAGTAGTGCGCACGCCCGCCCCGGCTAGAGCTGGGGAGGGCGTGCGCACCCGCCGGAGCGGGGCGCCGACCCCCGCGCGGGGGCGGGGGCCGGGTGGTGGGTTACTGCTCGGTGCCGTAGACCTGGTGGCCGTCGGCAGCCAGGCGCTCGCGGGCGTCTTTGGCGTCGTTACGACTCAGGTGCAGGTCACGTGCCATGGCGCGGGTCTCGGTGTCGGGTCCCTTGTGCTCGATGTAGGCCTGGACACGGTCGCGGATGCGGCGCTCCATGTCGGTGGCGGTCACGCCCTCCTCGGCCAGGTAGCTGCGGATCGTGCGCTTGTCGCGACCCATCTGGTGAGCGATCTCGGGGGCGCACCAGCCCTGCTTCCACAGGGCCATGGCGTCCGCCCGGCGGCGTGCGGTCTGCTCGATCAGTCGCTGACGGGCCAGGGCCGCGCCCTGCACTTCCTGCGGGCGTTCTCCCAGGTCAGATCCAGCATTGCTGGGAACCGGCGCGGGGGCCGCCCCATTGGGGTGTTCGCGCAGGTCAGACCCAGCATTGTTGGCAGCCGGGGCGGTCTTGCGATGTGTGCTGGCGCTGGCCTCGATCAGGCCCGCGCCGAACCCCGCCGGGACGGTCGCGGCAGCGGCGACCTCCGGGCGCGGAGCCGCTTCCAGGCGCGAGTGCGCCCCGTTCCTGGTGGGCACCTCGGACACCTCCACTCCCGGCAGATCGGGGAGGAACTGCGCCAGCACCGCGAGCGGCAAGCGGCCGCCGATTTGCGCGGCCAGCTCATAGCGAGCCTTGAGCCGTTCCGCCTCCGCCTGGTCAGTGGCCATGTCCACGGTCTGCTCCGCGTGGATCTTGGCTTTGGACTCCTCCGCCTCCGCGTCGGCCTTGGCCCGGGCGAACGCCGCGGCTCGCTTGAGGTCCGCGATCTGGCGCCGCTGCTCCACGGTCAGGGAGCAGTCGTCGGCGCCGGCTTCGGCGGCCTCGCGGGTCTCGGTGGCCTCACGGGCCTGGCGTTCGGCTTCCGCGCGGGACCGGGCGGCCTGGTCGCGTCGGCGCTCCCACGCGGTGCGGGCTGTCAACGCCACGTGCCAAAGGAACTTCGCCCCCACGGGCACCAGGGCGAAGGCGACCTCCTCGGTCCCCCAGTGGTGCCACCCCAGGAGTAGACCGGCAGCGATCGAGGCGACCCATCCGCCGAGACTGGCCTGGCGGCGCACGTCGGCGTTGAACCATCCCACCGCGACGGTGGACACGATCAGCACGTCGGCGAAGATGCCCGCCACCAGACCGCTGGCGCCGCCGGTGATCTCCGCGACAGTGCTCGCTACCCACACCAGCGACAGCGCTGACGGGACGATGGCCGCGGCCACGGCCACCCGGGTCGGAGTGATCCAGGACCAGTCCGCAGTCGGCTGGGCAATCGGACCGGTCACGGGCTCGGCCAGAGCGGTGCTCTCCTCCTGGACGTGCTCCGGTTCCGGAGCCGGATCGGGCTCGGAGTCCTGCCGGACCGGTCCCGGGGCGGGAGTCGGCGGGGCCGTGTTGGGCTTCCTCTTCCAGTTCCAGCGCATGCTGGATCTCCTCTCGTGGTAGGCATGATGAGAGGCACCCGCCGTCTGCGACTCGGCGGGTGCCTCACTGCGTGATATGGGGTATCGGCGCTGGTCAGCCGTAGAAGTCAGGTACCGGCCGCTGGTCACGGCCAGAAGCAAGGCGCAGACCATCACGGTCACCGCCATGCCGAGCCCCATCAGTAGCAGGGCCAAGGGCCCTCACTCCTCCTCGTCGGTGTCGTCGGTGTAGGCGTCGGGGTTGACCTTGGATTCGAGCGCTTGCAGGGCGACCACCCACGGGAGGCCGAACACGGCGGCCGCGAACGCCCCGGCGTACACCACGAGCACGACCACGAGCAGAAGCCAGAGCATGGTCAGCAGCGTGATGGTGGTCTGGCCGATCAGGCTCACCGGCGCTCCTGGGTGAAGTTGGCGTCACGGACGAGCAGGGCGATTTCCACAGTCGCGCCGACCAGTCCGGCCGCCGCCACCCCGGCCGCGATCAGGAGCAGGACGGGGGCCGTGCCGGTGGCCACCATCCACGCGAGCGACCCCACCGCGAGGACGACCAGGGCCAAGCGGCTGATCCGGTGGCGGGTCGGCATCGCGACCAGGACCGCGCCCAGGCGCGAGGGCAGTTCGGCGCGCTTCATGCGGCCACCTCCTCCGACTCCGCGAGCAGGGCCTGGTGGATGATCGCGGGGAGCAGGTGGGCGGGCAGGGCCTCGTCGATCCCGGCGAACACGCCCTGGTAGGCGGCCACGGCCTCAGCGATGCGCTCGCGCTCGGCGTCAGTGGTGTGATCCTCGATCCGGTGGGTGGCCTGGTCCAGGTCGGCGGTGGCGCGGTCGCCGCACACGATCTCCCATCCGCACCAGCAGCGGCGGATCTCGGTGGACTGGGAGCCGACGACGGCCAGGAACGGGCGGGTACCTTCGGTGCTGCGCATGCTCATCTCCTTCTTCACGGGGTGTGGTGTGCCAGAGCCCCGTCCGGCGGTCTCCGGACGGGGCTCACTGCTGTGTGCAGGGGTTCAGACGGTCACGACGTCAGCCTCGACCTCGACGAGCCGGAGCTCGTCGGGGCCGGGCAGCGCCCGGTCGATGGCCTCCAGCGTCGGGCCGGATATCTGCGACCAACGGCGCAAAGTCCGCCGACTGGTCCCCCAGGCCTCACAGGTGCGGGTCTCGCGCTCGGCGCGCTCCACAGCGCCCGCCCCGGCCTGCCAGACGCGGCCGCACCGACAGGCCAGGTGCGCCCGTTCCGGCGCGCTCTCGTGCCAGACCAGCTCCCGGGTGTCCTCCAGGCAGACCGCGCTCTGGCAGCCCCAGGTCGAGAACCCGACGAAGTTCAGAGTCTGCACTCCGGCCAGCGTCTGCTCGGCGTCCCCGCTGGCGCGGGTCATATGGGCGCCCTCGGCCAGGGCGTAGGTGCGGGCCAGCGTCCCGGCCGCGTGGGCGGCCGCCAGCATGTGGTCCCGCGCCCGGAGGTAGCGGTCCGCGCTCTGCTTGAACTGTTCTTGCACCTCCTGGTGCTCGTCGGTCAGCTTCCGGAGCTGGTCCAGGCGATCCCGCAGATGGTTGGGGATGTCGGCCTCGGTGAGCGCGTACTCCAGGTCGGAGCACGCCGCCTCGATCTCCTCGGCCCTGTGGTCGGCGGCCAGCAGGTCGTCGGCCAGGGTCTCGGCCCGCTCGGTCTGTCGGCGGGCGACGTCGGCCAGCTGGCCCTGTTCGTCGTCCAGGCGGGCACATCGGGCCTGGAGCTCGCGGAGCACGGACTCCCGGTCGGCGGTGGCCTTGTCGCAGCCGCGGTGGAGCCAGGCGTACAAGAGGTTCATCAGGCAGCACCTTCCGGCTGGGGCAGGGACACGGTCAGCGAGCCCAGGAGCGGACCGCGCCCGCCGGGGCTGTCGACCGCGTACAGGGAGCCGTCAACGACGTCGGGGTGGGCGTCGACCTTGAACTCGGTGGTCGGCGCGAGGAACTGCACAGCACGGAAGTAGATCTGGTGACGGAAGTCGAACTCGTTGTAGGCCTTGACAGTCAGCGGCTCGATGTCGGTGTGCAAGCCGATCCGCTCGAAGGTCACGACACGGGTGTAGTCGGTGGGCACGGTGATCTCCTTCTGGTTGGTCAGGCGGCGTCCGGGGTGGGCAGTTGATCGTCGTCGGGGCCGTGCAGCCAGCTCTGGACGAGCCGGTGGGCGGCGGCGCTGGCTTCTCGGACCCCGGCACGAATGCCGTCGGGGTGGTCGACCAGGTCGATGCGGTCGAGATCGTCGGACAGGTCAGTGCGTGTCTCGGGCACGGGATCTCCCCGGGGAGTCGTGGCGGTCGGTCGAGGTCAGGCGGTCAGTGCCATGCGTCGGGCCTGGCGGGCCCTGTACGCGGTGCGGCGGGCGATGCGGGGATCGGAGTGGGAGAGCAGGAG
Source organism: Nocardiopsis sp. NRRL B-16309 (assembly GCF_001279585.1). Classification (GTDB taxonomy): domain Bacteria; phylum Actinomycetota; class Actinomycetes; order Streptosporangiales; family Streptosporangiaceae; genus Nocardiopsis. Next base: position 16,628 of record NZ_LGEC01000099.1, read on the forward strand.
GCGCTGTACCTCTCGCCGCGCGGCCTGGTGGACCGCGCTGATGCGGGAGGCCCACTTCTTGGCAAGCCGGGCGGCGAGCCGGTTGTCGTCCAGGAGGTGCGCGAGGTCGGCGTGCGCGGTCGCGGCCTGCTCCTCGCGGGTCGGGCCAGCGTCCTCGGCGGTTTCGCGGGGGTGGTGCGGAGCGATGCGGTTGGGGGAGTCGGGCGCGGTGTCCTCGCTGTAGACGGTGACCTCGGGGTCATAGATGGCATTGGGATTGGTGGAGGCGGAGGACGTCTCACGGGTCTCCACGACCGCGGGGAGGAGGGGTTCAACGTCGGTGATCCCTGCCTGGGCGGCGTGCTTAGCCAGGAAGTCCCTGTCTTCAGCCTTGGTCTCTTCCCACAGGGCGCGCTGGAGGCGGCGGTGCTCGGCCCGCCAGGTCCCAACCACCAGGTCTGCGGCCTTACGGCCGCCTGCGGCCTCGATGGCCTCGGCGATCTTCTGGTCAGCAGCGGTGGTAGCGCCCTCACGAGCAACACGGAGAACCTCGGCGCGGGTAGCACCCGTAGCGTTGACGACCTGCAGGACCAGCGACATAGCAACTCCCCCGTGCTCGTTGCACTCGACCAACTGTGCTTACATAAGTTAGCATGACTAAGCACAGTGACATTGTCAAGCCACGGCGCGCCACTTAACTTCGATGAGTGAGATAGGTAAGATCAGTACATGCCAACCACACAGCAGCCGTACTTGCGCGTCCTGGAGGCGCTGCGGGAAGCCTTGGAGCAGGGGCGCCTGGCGCCGGGGGACAAGTACCCAAGCATCAACGCCCTCGTGAAGGACCATGGGGTCGCCCACGTGACGGCCCGCAGGGCCTTGCAGAAACTCCAGGAGGAGGGGCGTGCCCATCCCCAACAGGGAGTCGGGTGGTTCGTGACCGAACCGGGAGCGGCCGAGCCCACGGTGGAAGAGCGGCTCAGGGACATGGAGGCCCGCTTGGCGGTCGTTGAGGGGCAGCTCAAGGACCTGCGCTCCCGCGAGGGGACCTCACCGTGACGTTGCGAACTCATGCAGCAAGCATCCCGAGCCGAGTCCGCCCAGCCCAGAGGACATCACGGGACACCACTGACATCACGTGTGTCCCCTCATGTGAGGATCGAAGACCGTGCCCTCTCCCCCACGACAGAACCGCGCCCTGATCCTGGCCCGTGAGCAGTTTGGCTGGTCTCGCGCCGAACTCGCTCGGCGTGTCGCTGGGGCCTCGCGGGGGCAGATCGCGCTCGAATCCGCTGACCGCGCGATCAAGCGGATCGAGTCCGGTCAGGTGCAGAACCCGACTGAGTACTACCAGGGCCTGATCTGCGAAGTCCTCAGAACCTCCGCCGTGGAGTTGTTCGGCGCGCCCCGAGCCGAGAGTCCGTCGAGCGCACCGTCGGCCCTTACCGTGACCTGCCGCAAGTACATCCCTGTGACGATCACCCCCAGCCTGGCCGCGCGCGTGGCCGAGCATCCGGGGATGGAAGCTCATGAGATCGACGGCAGCAGGTGCTCGCGCATGGTGATGCCGTGGCCGCACGACGACCACGCCCGGTTGACCGTGACTGTCTTTGGCTTCGGTGTCCTGGTCGCCGAGCTCCGCCAGACCGTGGCCTTCGCCAATCTGGCCGACCTGGCCGTGTGGCGCCACACGAGCTACGAGGTCGACCGGCCCCACATCGGTGACCTCCTACGTCGTACCTGGCCTGCGATCTCGGCCTCGCCCGAGTACGTGCTCGGCACCTGGTGGCTCGCCCGTTCGGCGTGGGCGGGTCAGGACCTGGACACAGCGGTGCGCGTCATGAGTACCCCCTCAGCGCTGCTGCGCCGCCAGGGTGATCCCTCGGTGGAACAGCTTCGGGCCGGCGCCGAGGTCGCTGAGAGAGCCGTCTGGCAACAAGGGTTCGAGGCAGGGCCCGACCTGGTCGACTTCGGCCTGTCGGGCGTCTCAGTGGGCTACGCGAGCTGGTCGGGTGTGGCCTACGCTCCCTTGGCGGTGGACCGAGCCCTGCACCCCGAGGAGCTGGGCGATGTCGAGACTCTGTACCAGGCGCTGTGGTCGTTGTGCCACACCGTCTGCGAGACGGCCGAGGTAGGGCACGACCCCCAGGTGGACCCGTCGTACGGGTGGCGGTGGCTGCGCGGTGTGAGCAGCAGGATCGCTCGCCCCCGCCCGACCGAGACCCGTCAGGTGCGCAGCATGCGCGATGCCGTTCTCGAAACCTCGCAGCTTCGCACGATGCTGCCCGCCACCATCGACCTGCTGCGTGATGCGTCCCCCGCACGAACCCTGTAAACGAACCTGAAAGGAACGCGCCCATGCGCCCCGCTCCCACCGACGTCCTCGTAGCGATCGACATGCAGAACGGCTTCGTCTCAGCGGAATCAGAGCACGTGGTGCCGGTCGTGGTGAGCCTGGTCGAGCAGTGGCAGGCGGCCGGAGGCGCCGTCGTGATGACCCGGTACCTCAACCATCCGAACAGCCCCTACGTCGAGTTCATGGGGTGGTTCAAGATGCAGGCGAGCCCAGAGATAGACATCGTGGCCGAACTCCAGCCCTATGTGGCCGGCTCGCACGTGCTCGACAAGACGGTCTACACCGCGTTCACACCCGATGGGGTGGAGCTGTTCGACCGCCGGGGCTGGAAGAACGTCTACATCGTCGGCCTGGACACCGAGTCGTGCGTGGCCCAGACCGCGGTCGGAGCGTTCGAGCGCCACCTGCGCCCCGTGGTCATCACCGACGGGTGCGCCTCGCACGCCGGGCAGCAGGCACACGACGCGGGCGTGTTCGTCATGCGGCGCAACCTGGGGTCTGCACAGCTGACGACCAGTGCGGAGCTGGGTCTGCAGGTGCCGCTGGCGTCCTAGCCGGACATCACCGATGTCCGCGCTGTCCTGCCTTGTCCTCTGAGCAGTGTGCTCGCCGCGCGCTAGCGTCGGCCGCGCGCATCCAGCTGGCAAGGAGAACCCCACACCCAGTCCTGAAATGAAAAGAGGCGAGGTCCCGGCGGCAACCGGGTCCCTCGCCTGTCGATGAGCTAGTCGACCTGCAACCGCTCACCCAACTGATGCAAGGCCCATCGTACCTGTTTGGTGCGCTTGGGCCAGTCTGGGGGCGTTGTGAGGTCGGCCGAGGGAGGCTGACTTTGTCATACCCGTTGCAGCAGCCCGTCCATGAGGACGGCACTCCGATTCTGGGCCCCGACGGGGTCCCTCTTTTTTTGCCCCACTTCCAGATCCCGGGGTTCGTGATGTTCAACGAGGCTGTCGACGCCCGTGCGTTGGGGGCGTACGCCTTCCTGCGGGCTTTCGTCAACGAGAGTGAGGGGGAGTTCTCCTCCTCGGTCACGGCGGTCGACATCGCCGAGCGGTTCGGTGTGTCCAAGCAGGTGGT
>NZ_LGEC01000100.1 GCF_001279585.1 Nocardiopsis sp. NRRL B-16309
GCCTCAGTTCCCGTTCCCTGACACCCCGTACCCGTAGCCGTCCCGGACACGTCCCCCGTCGTGGATCCGGTCGGAGCGTGAGGCGGGCGGCCCCCGCCGGGGCCACCCCCCGCCGGGGCCACCCCGCGCCGGGTCCAGCCCGCGCCGGGTCCAGCCCGCGCACCGCCGGGCGGCGCCGCCAAGGGCCGCGCCGCCCGGTCCGGCCTCGTACGCGTCAGTGCTGCTTGGCCGCCTCCTGGACGGCCTCGGCCAGCTCCTCCTTGCTCATCTTGGAGCGGTTCGGCACGTCCAGGTGCCGGGCCTGCTCGTAGAGCCGCTGCTTGGGGATCTTCGCCGAGGCGGGGTCGAACAGCTCCAGCTCCTCCGCGCGTCGGCGGCTGAAGGCCGTCCCCAGCTCGGTGACGCGCTTCTGGCCGACCGCCCGCTTCAGCGCGGGGAGGATCTCGCTCTCCTCCTCCTCGACGTGGTGCTTGACCGCGTCGACGAACTCCCGCAGGCGCTCGTCGAAGGTGTCGCTGTCCGGTTCGCAGTCGCGCAGCCGGCCGAGCAGTTCCTCGGCCTCCTGGTGCTCCTCCGCGCTGTGGCGGACCTGGGGCACCTCGCCGGTCGTGCGGACGACGACGGGGTAGACCTCGTCCTCCTCGGCGCGGCTGTGCGCGATGAGCATGGCCTCGACCTCGTCCAGCAGCCGCGGCCTCTGGTCGCGCTCGGTCTCCAGCCGGTCGAACAGCCGCTCCATCTCGCGGTGGTCACGGGTGATCAGGGTGATGGCGTCCTCGGCCATGGTCTCCTCCGGTTTCACAAGGGCTGGGACCACCGCCACTACCCAGGGGCCGGGTGACCAGACACCGGTTTCCCAACCCTTGACCGTCCCCGTCCCCGTCCCCGTCGGCCGACGGGGACGGGGACGGCCCCTCGGCGGCTACCGGACGCCGAAGAGGTGCTCCAGGGCGAGCTGGTCCAGCTTCTCGAAGTGGTAGCCGCGCTCACCGACCTCCACCAGGTCGATCTCCTCGGTGAGCAGGTCCGCGACGCTCTCGCCCTCGGCGAGCGTGGGCCGGGACAGCTCCGGCACGCGGGCGGCCTCCAGCGCGGCGGCCACCTCCGGGTCGGCGCGGAAGGCCCGGGCCTTCTCCCGCAGGATGAGGTAGTTGCGCATGCACGCCCGCGCGGACTCCCACACGCCGCTCATGTCCTCGGTCCGCGGCGGCTTGAAGTCGAAGTGGCGGGGCCCGTCGTAGCCCGCGCTCTCCAGCAGGTCGACGAGGAAGAACGCCTCCTTCACGTCGCCCGCGCCGAACCGCAGGTCCTGGTCGTACTTGACGCCGCGCTGCCCGTTGAGGTCGATGTGGAAGAGCTTGCCCGCCCACAGCGCCTGGGCGACACCGTGCGCGAAGTTCAGCCCGGCCATCTGCTCGTGCCCGACCTCCGGGTTGACCCCCACCATCTCGGGGTGCTCCAGCTCGTTGATGAAGGCCAGGGCGTGGCCCACGGTCGGCAGCAGCACGTCTCCGCGCGGCTCGTTGGGCTTGGGCTCGATGGCGAACCGCAGGTCGTAGCCCTGCTCCCGCACGTAGCCGCACAGCAGGTCGAAGGCCTCGCGCAGCCGGTCCAGCGCCGCGGCGTCGTTCTTGCCCGCCTCGGTCTCCGCGCCGTCCTGGCCGCCCCAGCACACGTAGGTGGTGGCACCCATGGACACCGCGAGGTCGATGTTGCGGATGACCTTGCGCAGCGCGTACCGGCGCACGTCGCGGCTGTTGGAGGTGAAGCCGCCGTCCCGGAACACGGGGTGGGTGAAGAGGTTGGTGGTGACCATGGGGACGGCCAGGCCGGTCTCCTCCAGCGCGCCGCGGAAGCGCTTGAGGATCGCCTCCCGGTCGGCGTCGGAACTGCCGGGCGGGATGAGGTCGTCGTCGTGGAAGGTGATCCCGTGGGCGCCCAGGTCGGCCAGCCGCCGGACGGCGTCGGCGCCGTCCAGCGGCGGCCGGACCGGGTCACCGAACGTGTTGACCCCGCGCCAGCCCACGGTCCACAGACCGAAGGTGAACTTGTCCTCGGGCACCGGGCGGAAGTCGTTCATGCGTCTCTCCAGGAGTGGCGGGATCAGTCGGCCCGCTCAGTCTGCCCAGAGGGCGCTTAGTTTGTCTAGTGGAACAACTAATTAGCCGGGGCGTGTCCCCGCAGCACCGCGAAACCCCCTCCCGGCACCACCAGGCCGTCGGCGGCACGCCCGGTGACCAGGTCGTGCGCCTCGGAGTCCAGGCCCAGCCGGACGGGGTCGATCCGCCGCGGCCCCGCGCCGTGGTTGGTGACGAACACCCACACGCCCCCGTCGCCGACCCGCCGCACCACGTCCAGTTCCGGCTCCGGGAACGGCCCCGTGCCCGCCGCCTCGGCGATCAGGCTGCCCAGCCCCCGGTCGGTCAGCCGCGCCGACACGTACCAGGCCTCTCCGGCGCCGTACCGGTGGCGCGTCACCGCCGGTTCGCCGTCCAGCCGCCCGCCCGCGTACCGGGCCACCGCGTCGGCGCCCTCCAGGTGGACGTGCTCGCTCCACTGCGTGACCTCCTCGCGGACCGACCCCAGGTCCAGCGCGGCCGTCTCCCCGGGGAACAGCGGGTGGAACTCCTCCACCCGCACCCCGAGCAGGTCGCGCAGCGCGCCCGGGTACCCGCCCACGCGCACCGTGGAGTCCGGGTCGGCCACCCCGCTGAGGTAGGTCACCACGAGTGTGCCGCCGCCCGCGGTGAAGTCGGCCAGCCGGCGCGCCGCCTCGTCCGACACCAGGTACAGGGCGGGGACGACCAGCAGCGGCACCGGGGGCAGCGGCCGGTCGGGGCGGACGAAGTCCACCGTTCGGCCCGACCGCCACAGCACGCGGTGCACCTGGCGCACCGCCTCCAGGTAGTCCGTCCGGGCGGGCAGCGACGGACTGCCCAGGGCCCACCAGCACTCGGGGTCCCACGTCACCGCCGCGTCGGCGACCACGTCGGACTCGCGCGCCTCGGAGACCCGGCTCAGCACGCCGCCCAGCTCGCACACCTCCCGGAAGATCCGCGAGTCCGGACCGGCGTGCGGCACCATCCCCGAGTGCCACTGCTCCGCGCCGCCCCGCGAGGCCCGCCACTGGAAGAACATCGCCCCCTGGGAGCCGCGCGCCACGTGCGTCATGCTGTGCCGCGCGATCTCACCGGGCGGCTTGGGGCGGGTGATCTCCCCCGTGTACGCCACACCCGCCGCCTGCTCCATCAGCAGCCACGGGCGTCCCGGTCCGCGCACGCGGGTGGCGAACGAACGGGCCAGATCGCCCGCGAACGCGGTCTGCTCGGCGCCCTCGGTCCCCGTCCGGTCCGGGTAGTCGTCCACCGCGATGAGGTCCACGTGCTCCGCCCACCGCCAGGGGTCGACCGGCACCCAGTCGCCGAAGGCGAAGTTGGTGGTCACCGGCACCTCCGGCCGGGCCCGGCGCAGGACGTCCGCCTGATCCAGGAAGTGGTCGAGCATCTCGTCCGACAGGAACCGCCGGAAATCCAGTACGTGCGCCGGGTTGGGCCGGTACTGGGTGGCGCGCGGCGGCTGGACCTGCTCCCAGTCCGTGTAGGTCTGGCTCCAGAAGGAGGTCGTCCACGCCCGGTTGAGCGTGTCCAGGTCGTCGTGGCGGCGGCGCAGCCAGTCGCGGAACGCGCGGGCGGCGTGCTCGGAGTGGGTCCAGGAGCCGTACTCGTTGTGCACGTGCCACATGGCCAGCGCCGGGTGGCGGGCGTAGCGCTCGGCCAGGGCGGTGGCCACGCGCACCGACGCCTCCCGGTAGGCCGGGGCGCACACGTCGTAGGTGTCGCGGCTGCCGTGCGTGAGCCGCGTTCCGTCGGCCGTCACGGGCATGGCGTCGGGGTGGGCGAGTCCGAACCAGGGCGGCGGGGACGCGGTCGGCGTGGCCAGGGCGACCGCGATCCCGGCGCCGTGCAGCCGGTCCAGGACGCGGTCCAGCCACGCGAACCGGTACTCGCCCTCCGCCGGTTCCAGCAGCGCCCAGGAGAAGACGCCGACGGTGGCCAGGGTGACCCCGGCCGCGCGCATGAGCTCGACGTCCTCGACCTGGACCGCCTCGGGCCACTGCTCCGGGTTGTAGTCGCCGCCGAACCAGAGTGGAGCGGGCATGCGGGACTCCTTGATTGGGGGAGAAAGACAACTAAGTATGGCCAGTGACCGCCCGCACGGGCACCCCTCACCCCTGGAGCCCCGATGGCCGACATTCCGAGCCTCCTCACCCGCCATCCCGTCCGTGACTGGGAGGACGCGCTGGTCACCGGGAACGGCCGGGTGGGCGCGCTCGTCCACGCCACCGCCGAAACGACCGCGCTCACGCTCTCCCACGAACGGCTGTTCCTGCCGGTCGACGCGTCCCTGCCCGCCCCGGAGACCGCGCGGATCCTGCCCGAAGTGCGGTCCCTGCTGCGGCGGGGCCGGTCCAGGGAGGCGGCCGAGCGGATCACCGCCTTCGCCGCCGCCGAGGACCCGGGCTACGCGGAGACCCGGTGGATCGATCCGCTGGTGGGCGCGGCCGTCCTGGCCTTCGCGCCGACCGAACCCGGGGCGGGGCCGGTGCCGCGCCGCTGCGACTTCGGCTCGGGCGTGGTCACCGAGCACCTGCCGGACGGCACGGTTCACCGGGTGTTCGCCTCGCGTGCTCCCGACGCGGGCGGCGCCGTGGTCGCCGAGCTCACCCGGCCGGGGAGCGACGGGCTGGACGGGCTGCTGCGGCTCGGACTCCCGGACGCGGAGCCGCCGGTTCCGGTCAACGTGGACTCCGAGATCCGGACAGACCGGTTCGCCCTGCGCGTGGGCTTCCCCGAACGACCGACCGGCACCCTGCCGGGGTACGCGGTGACGTGCGAGGTCGGCGCGGAGGGCGGTCGGATCGACGCGACGCCGGGCGGCCTGCGGGTGCGCGGTGTCACGCGCCTGCTGGTGGTGGCCCGGGTCCGGGTGGGCGTCCCGGGGGAGACCGAGCCGCCCCCGGTCGAGTCGGCGGAGCCGCCGGTCACCGGTTTCGACGAGCACCTGGCCCGCCACCGGGAGGTCCACGGCGAGCTGATGGGCCGCTTCCGCCTCGATCTCGGGGGGCCGGGACAGGACGGCTGCGGGGGAGCCGACAGTGCGGGTCCGGCGGCGGAAGTGACGGGGGAGGAACTCCTGGCCTCCGGAGCGACGCCCGAGCTGGTCTCTCGCCTGGTCGGCGCCGGGCGCTACGCGATCGTGTCCAGTTGCGGCGACCTTCCGCCCACCCTCCAGGGGGTCTGGAGCGGCACCTACGACCCCCCGTGGCGCTCCGGCTACACCTTCGACGGCAACCTGCCCTCCGCCTTGGCCGCCCTGCACACCACCGGCACGCCCGAGCTCATGCTCGGCCTCTTCGACCTCCTCGACGGCATGCTCCCCGACCTCGCCGAGAACGCGCGCCGCCTCTACGGCTGCCGGGGCCTGCTCCTGCCGGCGCACGCCTCCACCAGCGGACGGCACCACCACTTCGGCCCCGAGTGGTGCCTCACCTGCTGGACATCCGGAGCGGCCTGGATGGCGCGGCTGTACTGGGACCACTTCTCCCACACCCGCGACCGCGCCTTCCTGCGCGACCGGGCACTGCCCTTCCTCACCGCCGCCGCGGAGTTCCACGAGGACTTCCTCACCGACGACGGCTTCGTGCCCTCCTACTCGCCGGAGAACACCCCGGCGGACGGCGACGGCCAGGCCGCCGTCAACGCCACCCTCGACATCGCCGCCGTACGCGACCTCACCCGCAACCTCGTGCGCGCCCACCGAGAACTCCGGCTGCCCGGCACCCGCCGCTGGCTGCGCCTGGCCGCCCGCGTGCCCGGCTACCGCGTCTCCGGCACCGGCGAACTCGCCGAGTGGGCGAGCCCCGCCGGGCCCGTGGAACAGCGCGACCAGCACGCCCACCGGCACGCCTCCCACCTGTTCCCGCTCTGGTACGAACCCGACCCCGCCTTCGCCGACCCCCGCCTGCGCGCCGCCGCCGTCCGCGCCGTCCGCGCCCGGCTCTCCTGGTGGCGCGGCCAGGAGTCCGACGAGATGGCGTTCGGCCTGGTCCAACTGGGCCTGGCCGCGGCCCGGCTCGGCCTGGCCGAGGAGGCGCACGAGACGCTCGCGCTCCTGGCGACCCGGTACTGGCGGCCGACCCTGGTCCCCACCCACAACCGGGGCGCGCTGTTCAACGTCGACATCGGCGGCGGCTTCCCGGCGGTCGTCGCCGCGATGCTCGTCCGGTCGTCCGAGGGACGGGTGGACCTGCTGCCCGCGCTCCCGCGCGCCTGGCCCACGGGCCGGGTCGACGGCCTGCGGGCGCGCGGCGGCGTCATCGTCGACCGCCTGGAGTGGGGGAGCGGAACCGGAACCGCGCTGCTGCGGTCCGTGGAGCCCCGGAGCGTGCGGATCGGCCTGCCCGACGGCGCGTCCCGCCAGGTGCGGACCGGTCCGCACCACCCGGTCACCGTGCGCTTCGGCCTGCGCTCCGAGCCCGATCGTCGAAGCGCTTCGAAAATTCTGGGTTGACCCCCTTGCTCTCCGTTAGTTGGCTGATCAAACTAATGGGGACTTCGCGCCCGTCTCCGTCGCATGCCGGCGGAGGCGGGTCTACCCCCACCCCTGGAGTCCGTCATGTCTCCACACCCCGCACATCCCCCACACCCCCCGTCTCCGGAACATCCCGCACCCGCGCGGCCCCGGCCGCGCCCCGGCCGCACCCTCCTGACGGTCGCCGCCGCGGTCGCGCTCACCGCGACGGGCACCGCCGCCGTCCACTCCGCACCCGACCCCGCCGCCGCCCAGGAAGGCGGCTACACCTGGGACAACGTCCAGATCGCCGGCGGCGGCTACGTCCCGAACATCATCTTCAACGAGTCCGAACAGGACCTGGTCTACGCCCGCACCGACATCGGCGGCGCCTACCGCTGGGACCCCTCCACTGAGCGCTGGGACCCCCTGCTCGACTGGATCGGCTGGGACGACTGGGGATGGACGGGCATCGTCAGCCTGGCCACCGACCCCGTCGACCCCGACCGCGTCTACGCCGCCGCCGGGACCTACACCAACGACTGGGACCCGAACAACGGCGCCATCCTGCGCTCCGACGACCGCGGGGAGACCTGGGAGGTCACCGAGCTGCCCTTCAAGCTCGGCGGCAACATGCCCGGCCGCGGCCTCGGTGAGCGGCTGGCCGTGGACCCCAACGACAACAGCGTCGTCTACTTCGGGGCCCGGGGCGGCCACGGCCTGTGGCGCAGCACCGACTTCGGTCAGACCTGGGCCGAGGTGGAGGAGTTCCCCAACCCGGGCGACTACGTCGAGGACCCCGACGACGAGTGGGACGTCCACACCGACATCACCGGCGTGACCTGGGTCGAGTTCGACCGGCGCACCGGCTCCGACGGCTCGGTGACGCAGGACGTGTACGTCGGCGTCGGAGACCTGGACGACCCCGTCTACCGCAGCCAGGACGGCGGCCAGAGCTGGGAGCCGCTGGAGGGCGCCCCGACCGGACACCTGCCCGCGCACGCGGTCCTGGACCACGAGGGCGGACAGCTCTACCTCGCCACCACCGACACTCCGGGCCCCTACAACGGCGCGTCCGGCGACGTCTGGCGCTTCGACACCGAGACCGAGGAGTGGGCGAACATCAGCCCCGTCCCCTCGACCTCCGAGGACAGCGCCTTCGGCTACGGCGGGCTCACCATCGACCGCCAGGACCCGGACACCCTCATGGTCACCTCGCAGATCTCCTGGTGGCCGGACAACCAGATCTTCCGCAGCACCGACCGCGGCGAGACCTGGACGCAGGCCTGGGACTGGGGCAACTACCCCGAGCGCGAGACGCGGTACGAGATGGACATCTCCACCGCGCCCTGGCTCGACTTCGGCGGTCCCGGCGAAGCACCCGAGACCCAGCCCAAACTGGGCTGGATGAGCCAGGGCATGGCCATCGACCCCTTCGACTCCGACCGGTTCATGTACGGCACCGGCGCCACCATCTACGGCAGCGACAACCTGACGAACTGGGACAGCGACACCACCGTCGACATCGAGGTGAAGGTACACGGGCTGGAGGAGACCTCCATCCACGACCTCGCCGCCCTGCCCGGCGGGCCGCTCGTCTCGGTCATGGGCGACATCGGCGGCTTCGTCCACGAGGACCTGGACACCGTCCCGGACGAGATGCACCAGGACCCCTACTGGGGCAACGGCACCGGAGTGGACTTCGCCGAACTGGCGCCCGACACGGTCGTGCGCGTCGGCAACGCCGAGGACGACGCCACCTCGCACATCGGCGTGTCCACGGACGGCGGCCAGAACTGGTGGGCCGGGCAGGAGCCCGCCGGGGTCACCGGCGGCGGCACGGTCGCGGTGGGCGCGGACGGTTCCGCGATCGTGTGGAGCGCGGAGGGCGCGGGCGTACACGTGTCCACGACCACCGGTTCCTCCTGGACCGCGTCCACCGGCGTGCCAGCGGGAGCGCGGGTGGAGGCCGACCGGGTCGACCCGGACGTGTTCTACGCGGTCGCCGGCGGCACCTTCTACACCAGCACCGACGGCGGCGCGACCTTCACCGCCTCCGCCGACACGAGCCTGCCGGCCGAGGGCGACGTCCGCTTCGGCGCGGTCCCCGGGCACTCCGGCGACGTGTGGGTCGCGGGCGGTGAGGCGGACGGCGACTACGGCCTGTGGCGCTCCACCGACGCGGGCGCCGCGTTCGAACGGATCGAGGCCGTGGACGAGGGCGACGCCGTGGGCTTCGGCGCACCGGCGCCCGGCGAGGACTACCCGGCCGTCTACACCAGCTCCCGGATCGACGGAGTGCGCGGGATCTTCCGCTCCGACGACGCGGGGGAGAGCTGGACGCGGATCAACGACGACCAGCACCAGTGGGGCTGGACCGGATCGGTCGTCACGGGCGACCCGGACGTGTACGGACGGGTCTACATCGGGACCAACGGCCGAGGGATCATCTACGGCGACCTCACCGACGGTGGAGGGGACCCGGACCCCGATCCGGACCCGTCTCCCTCGCCCACCGACGACCCCGACCCCTCGCCCAGCCCCTCCGATGACCCCTCACCGGACCCGGGAGCGTGCGACGTCGAGTACACGGTCAACGGCTCCTGGTCGGGCGGGTTCGGCGCCGACGTGGTGGTCACCAACACCGGGGACGAGACCGTCGACGGCTGGGAACTGGCCTGGGACTTCACCGCGGGCGAGCGCGTCTCGAGCCTGTGGGGCGGCAGCCACGAACAGGACGCGAGTACCGTCACGGTCACCGACGCCGGGTGGAACGCCCGGATCGAACCGGGGGACTCGGTGACGGTCGGCTTCAACGGCGCCACCGACGCCACTCCGAGTACGCCGGAGGAGTTCGCGTTGAACGGGCAGGCGTGCGACTGACCTGACCTCCCTCCACGGAGGGATCGACCGGGGCCCTGAGGACATTGCTGACCTCGGGGCCCCGCCCCGTCGGCCTCCAGGTACAGGGACGCCGAACCTACCGGCCGGCAGGCGGCGAATCCCTCGGTTCCACGGCACCGTCGGGCACGTGTGGACCGAGCCCCTGCGCGTGCGCACCTCCGTCGGCGTGCACGATCTCGCCGGTCGTCGCCGGCAGCCAGGACGAGAACAGGGCGACGCAGGTGCGGGCCACGGGGTCGGGATCCGATGAACACCAGCCCAGGGGCGCCCGCTCGGCGAAGGCGGACTCCAGTTGTGGGAAGCCTGGTACACCCGAGGCGGCCAGAGTCCGGACGGGGCCCGCGGCGACCAGGTTGACCCGGATACCCCGGGGGCCCAAGTCACGGGCCATGTAGCGGGAACAGGACTCCAGCGCCGCCTTGGACACTCCCATCCAGTTGTAGTGGGGCCAGGCGACGGAGGCGTCGAAGTCCAGGCCCACGATGGAACCGCGTTCGTTCATCAGCGGCAGGACCGCTTCTGACAGCGCCGCGAAGGAGAACGCCGAGACGCGCAGCGCGGTCGCGGCGTCCTCCCAGCGTCCACGCAGGAGATCTCCTCCCAGGGCGCGTGGGGGCGCGTAGGCGATCGAGTGCAGGACACCGTCCAGGCCGTCGATGTGGTCGTTCAGACGCGGCACCAGGTCGCCGAGGTCCCTGGGGGAGGTGACGTCGAGGTCGACGACCGGCGCGGCCCGGGGGAGGCTCTCCGCCATCCTTTCGATCAGACCGCGTCGGCCGTACGCGGTCAGCACGACGCGGGCTCCCTCTTCCTGGGCGATCCGGGCGACGTGGAACGCGATGGATGAGGAGGAGACCACCCCCGTGATGAGCAGGGTTCTGCCTTCGAGGATGCCCATGGCACCGACTCTCCTTCGTATGTGGGGCTTGCGTCCGCGGCATCCGGCCTGGAAGCCCTGAGCCGGGACCTCTCCCGGTGCCCGTGCGACGCCCGTCCACACGACCGGCTCAGTGACCCATCCCGAACCCTCCGTCCACCGGGAGGACGGCGCCGGTGATGGCGCCCGCCTGCTCCGAGGTGAGGAAGGCCACCGCGTTGGCGACCTCCCCGGTTTCGACGAGGCGCCTCTGTGGTGTGCGTGCGAGCAGTCGGTCGCGCTGGCTCTTCGAGAGCTCTTCGGTCATCGACGTGCGTACGAGCCCGGGAGCGACCACGTTGACGGTGATGTCCCGTGGGCCGAGTTCCCGGGTCAGGGACCGGGCCATGCCGATCAGGCCTGCCTTGGCGGCCGCGTAGTTGGTCTGGCCCGCACCACCGGTGAGGGCGATGGCGGAGGACACCAGCACGATCCGGCCGTGGCCGGACCGCAGCATGGCGGGCAGAGCCCGACGCACGGTGTGGAAGACGCCGGTCAGGTCGGTGTCGATCACGTCGGCGAAGTCCTGTGGGGTCATCTGTGCGAGGAGCCGGTCACGGCGGATCCCCGCGTTGGCGACCAGTATCTCGACCGGCCCGTGGGCCCGTTCGACCCTCTGGAACGCGGTGTCGACGTGTTCCGGATCGTTGACGTCGCACGCGACGGCCATCATGCCGGTGGCGGGCGGGTCGCCGCGGTGGGTGACCGCTACGCGGTGCACCGACGCGCGCAGGGCGTGGGCGACCGCGAGTCCGATGCCGCGTACGCCCCCGGTGACGAGAGCGGACCTGCTGTGCCGAACGGCCATGGTGTCTCCTACTACGGCAGGCGCACGACCTGGGCGGCCCAGGTGATGCCCACCCCGAAACCGAGGAAGAGCGCCAGGTCGCCCGACCGGACACGGCCGGATGAGAGGAGGTCGTCCACTGCCAGGGGGATCGAGGCGGCTGACGTGTTGGCGTCCGTTCTGATGGAGCGGGCGACGGTCACGTGTCCGGGCACGTCCAGTTCGCCGACGAATCTCTTGGTGAGCCGGTCGTTGGCCTGGTGGGGCACGAAGGCGCTGATCTCGTCCCACGTCAGATCCGCCAACGACAGGGCGCGTCGGGCGATCGGTGCCATGTTCGCTCCGAACCACCGGGCCAACTCCGGTCCGTCCATGCGCACGCAGCGGTGCGCCGGCTCTCCGGAACTCGGTGCGGGGGCCAGCACGAAGAGTTCCTCGCCGGTCCCGTCCGATCCCCAGGCGACCGGACCCAAGCCCGGCTCATCGGCAGCGCTCACCACGGCGGCGCCCGCTCCGTCGGCGAAGATGACCGCCGTGTCGCGGTCGCCGGGGTCGATGACGTCGACCATTCGTTCGGCGGCGACGACCACCACGTGGGTGGCGCTGCCCGAGGCGATATGGCCCATGGCACTGGCCAGTCCCATGCTGAAACCGGCACAGGCCGCGTTGACGTCGTACGCACCGGCTCCGCCGGCCCCCAGTTCTCGGGCCAGCGCGGGTGCGAGCGCGGGGATCTGCCGCACGTTCGTCATGGTGGCCAGCACGACGCAGTCGAGGTCGGAAGCGTCGACACCGGCGGCGGCCAGTGCCCGCCGTGCCGCCGTGGCACCCATCCCGACCAGCGAGTCACCGGCGTCGGCGACATGGCGGGACGCGATGCCGGTCCGCTGCTCGATCCAGCCGGGCGCCAACCCGAGCCGGTCGCCCAGCTCGCCGCTGCCGACGACCTTCCCGGGCCGGTAGGCACCGATCCCGCTGATGGCGCACGGGCGGCCGTCCGCGGGACGCCGGATGACGGGAGAGGCCGTCCGCTGGTTCTCACCCGTGCTCACCTCTACCTCCCCTCCAGGTGGCGGTTGACGTAGTCGACCGTCGTCCTGGGGGAACGGAAGTCCTCGACGACCTCCGGCGGGACCGGAATCCGGTACTCGGAAGCGATCCGTTCGGCCACTTCGACCAGCGTCAGCGAATCGATCTCCAGTTCCGAGAAAGGCGTCTCGTCCGTCTGTCCGATGAGGTCCAGATCGACGCCCTCGCAGTCGTTGACGATACGGTTCAGGTCGCTGAGGGTGAACGTGCCCATGTCCTCTTCCTTTCGTGGTCAGTCATGGTCAGGGGCCCCGCGGTCCCGACGTATGTGTGAGACCAGGCGGGTCAGGACGCGTGTCGCTCCGGCCTCCTGGAAGTCGACACCCTCGTTCGGCAGGTCCGGATCGCCGTGGGTGTCCAGGATCCACTCGACGGACTGCTGCCAGAGGACGGGGGACGTGAGGTGGTCGACCAGGTCGCGGCGGACCAGCGACGCGTCGTGCGGCCGTGCAGTCCGGTTGGCGACGACCGGTGTGTGTCCCCGGCGGAACGGTGCGGCGGCGGTCGCGGAGCTGAACGGGGCGATGGCCGCCGCCATGTGACGCGTGTGGTAGGCGCCTGTGACGGGCAGCCGGGTGGCGATCCTGGCCCCCGCACGGACGAGCGCGGAGCGGGCGTGCCCGATGTCGAGGTCGGGGCCGCCCAGCACGGTCTGGAACCGGCTGTTCACGTTCGCCGTCTCGACCTCGTCCAGCCCGGCGTGGCGCAGGACCGCGTGGACGCGGCGGAGTTCCAGGCCCACCACGGCGAGCATCGCTCCGGAACACTTAGCCGTCGCCTCGGCCCGGGCCCGAACCAGTTCCAGTCCGGCCTCGAAGCCGATGTATCCAGCGGCCTCGAGCGCGTTGTATTCGCCCAGGCTGTGGCCCAGCAGGACATCGAAGTCGTCGCCCCGCAGGCCCTCGGCTCGGTAGGCGAGGGCGTTGACCACGTAGATGGCCGGCTGTGAGAAGCGAGAGTCCGACAGGCGTCCCGCGGGATCGGACAGGCAGAGGTCCCGGACGGAGTATCCGAGGATGTCGTTCGCCCTGTCGACGAGGCGGGGGAAGCGCTCGAAGAGGTCCTCCCCCATGCCTTGGCGCTGAACGCCCTGGCCCGGGAACATCAGGGCGCTGACGCGTCGCTCCGCGGGCACCGAATCCATCTTTCCCCCTCTCAGTTGTCGAGTGCGTCGACGATGCGACCGAAGAAGTCGGCGTCGAGCGGCGGTACGGTGAGCGCGCTTCCGCAGACGGACATGGTCCGGTCGTTGGTCGCCTGGGTCGCGACCCCGTTGCGAGGGCTCGGCAGGAACCGCGGGACGGCCTCGCTCAGGCGGGCCATGGGGGAGCGGTCGCCGTAGTGCGCCCGTACCTCGTTCGACCAGTGCTCGTACGAGGTCGCTCGGAGGCGCGGGCGATGGAAGCGCACCATGTCGAAATACGTGTTCAGCGGCATCGGTTCGGGATGGATCACGTGGAACACCCGGTGCGCCCCACCGGAGCCCCGTGAAAGAAGGACGATGCACTCGGCGGTGAAGTCCGCGCAGGCGATCGGCAGCATGAAGTCGTGTGTGGGGGTCAGGCCGACGCGCAGGCTCGCCAGAGTGATCTGCATGAGCCAGTCCGAGGCACTGACATACGCTCCAGCTCGGTCGCTGACGACGGCTCCCGGACGGTAGACGCTGACCGGGAGTCCGAGTGCCCCAGCCCGCGCCACCAGTCGCTCGGACGCCCACTTGCTCTCGTAGTAGCCAACGGGTAGCGGGCGGGGTGGCACCGGGCGCTCCGGCACGCTCCCCGCACCTTGCGCGAAGTCGGCCATCACCACTCCGAGTGTCGAGATGTGGTGCAAGGGTTTCGTTCGGCGGTGGAGGGCGAACCTCAGAACCTCGGCCGTTCCGTCGACGTTGCTTCCCTTGAGGAACGGGTAGTCGATGACGAGATTGACCCACGCGCCGCAGTGGTAGACCGTGTCAACGGTCTGTGCGAGAGAGCCGTAGTCCTCTTCGGAAAGGCCGAATCGGGGCTTGGCGAAGTTGCCCGTGACGACGTCCAGACGATGGCGCGGAGGCAATCCGGCCCTGCGCGCCTCCAGCGCCGAATACAGTTCCGCAAGGCCTTCCGCCTCCGAACGCCCGCGCATCAGGCAGTGGATCCGCGCGTTGGTCGTACGGAGTAGCTCGGCCAGCAGATATCCACCGAGATAGCCGGTGGCGCCGGTCAGGAGTATGTTCTTCGGAGGAGATACCGAGACCGGTCGGCCGCGCTGCAAGGCAAGATCAGATGGAAGTTCGGCATCTTCCACATGGGACGATGCGGGAACTTGGGTCTCTTCCTCGTGATGCGGCATTCAGCCTCCAATGTCGATATGGATCATCAGCTCCTCGGGGTGTGGCGCATCTTGGATCGGTCTAGAAATCGCACCATTGGGTTGACTGACTTTTCGCAGATCATCCCCTCGCGGGAAACCAGCGATCCCTTAGTCGATCTCACTCCATGGATACCCGTCCGCTCCTGTGAGTAACGGAGTCATTGCAGGCGATTGAGAATAGCGCGGATAAGATAGCCCGCCCTGACTTCTTGACTAGCGTCCTGTGTCTTCGAGGTTGGAACATGAGTCCCAAGGGTTACTGGAGAAACTAGCGAAACAGGGAGGGGCCCTCAAGGCGGGCGCAATCGGATGTATTTATTTCCAGAGTATTCGATCAGTGAGCCCCAAGCTCTCTGAACATGTGATATATGCCTTGCTCTCTGGCATGGGTTTTGTGTTCTGGAAAAAAGCCGCATGGCCTTCTCCGGGCACGGCGGGCACGGCGGGCACGCGCACCGCTGGTCCGGGAGCATGGACGCGGCCACGAAGGTGCCCGCGCGTATCGTTTGTCGAGCCCGCGCACGGTCGGAGGCGGGGACACGACGGTTCTCGCCGGTCATCGATCGGTCATGGTTCGTGTGCATGGTGTGCGCGGACCGTTCCCCTCCTGCGGCGCCGGGGAGGGAAGGTGCCGGAATCATGGCCCGGACATCTCGTCCGTCGGCGGCGAGGCCGTCAAGGAGCCAGAGGGTTTCCTGCAGAGTGATCGATCTGACCGCTGCCGTACCCGTCTTCTGAGGGGTCGGTCAGGGCTCCGAGGGCGTCGTACGCCTCGGAGCCCGCCTGTCGGTCGTCGGGCACCATCGCGCTGGGCCGGGGCTCAGCTCTGTTCGGGTTGGTCGGTGGACCGCAGCTCCTCGTTGATGCGCAGGGCCTCCTCCAGCTGATCTTCGAGAATGATGATCTTGCAGGCGGCTTCGATCGGAGTGCCCTCGTCGACGAGTTCGCGGGCACGGGAGGCGATGCGCAGCTGGTAACGGGAGTAGCGGCGGTGGCCGCCCTCCGAGCGCAGGGGCTCGATCAGCTTGGCGTCGCCGAGGGCGCGCAGGAAGGCCGGCGTCGAGCCGATCATGTCCGCTGCGGTGCCCATGGTGTAGGCGGGATAGTCATCATCGTCAAACCGGTCACCGGTTGTGTGACGGGACAAGCGCTCTTCTTTCTCTCTCCTGAACGCACGTCGAGGGCCCCAGCGCCGAGTGGCGCCGGGGCCCGAGAGTTCAATACCACCTACCGGCGGATGCCGGTCTTCCGCTTCCCGAGGTCAAGCTGGGACGGGATCGCGGGGATCGCGGTTGTGAGACCGTGGACCACCTTCTTCCGAACCGGGGCCTGCGGTACCCGAGCGGAACAAGCCCACGCCCGGGCGATCCTGATGGCATCTACTCCTCTCGATCTCTTCATGCGATTCCTGCTTAGCGGTGCTACCGGCTCCCGACGTCGTACTGCGATGCACGCCGGTCGAGCCCTACCGCGTCCTTCTTTGCTGCTCCGGCGTCCCCCGTGTTGGCGGGATG
>NZ_LGEC01000101.1 GCF_001279585.1 Nocardiopsis sp. NRRL B-16309
GGGCATGGGCGCCGCCCGCTACCGCCACGACGCGGACTTCGCGCGGTTCCTGGACGAGGCGCTCTTGGCGCTGCCCACCGCGGACTGGCACCCCCTCACCGCGCCGAGCCTGGACCGGCTCTCGACGGTGCAACGGGCCACCTGGGCGGTGCAGGTCGCCACCGCCCGCACCCTCACCCACCGCTTCGGCGCCCGCCCGAGGACACTGATCGGGCACTCCCTCGGCGAGGTCGCCGCCGCCCACCTGGCCGGAGCCCTGGACCTGCACGACGCCGCCCACCTGGTGCACGCCCGCTCCGAGCTGCTGGAGCGCATCGCCCCCACGGGCGGCATGATCGCCGCCCGCCTGGACGAGCACACCGCCGCCCAGATCGCCGCCGCCCACCGCCACGGCCCCGCCCGGGTCGAGGTCGCCGCCCTCAACACCCCCGCCAGGGTCGTGCTCACCGCCCCCACCGCCCTGTTGGACGAGCTGTGGGAGGACCTGGACGCCCGAGGCGCCGACCCGCGCCGCCTGCACGGGGCGCCCCCCGCCCACAGCGCCCTGGTGGAGCCGGTCCTGGACGAGCTGGCCTCGGCCCTGCGCGGGCTGCGCCGCCGCCCGCTGCACCCCGACACCACCCTGGTCTCCACCGTCACCGGCCACCCGGTGACCGAGGAGGACCTGGGCGCGGACTACTGGGTGGCCCAGCTGCGCGCTCCGGTCCGCTTCGCCGACGCCCTGGCCATCACCTGTCGGCACGGCCGCCACGTGGTGCAGGAACTCTCACCCCGCCCGGTGCTGACCGTCCCCACCGTGGAGATCCGGGCCTTCCACGGCCTGGCCGTGGACGCCTTCGCCCTGGCCGACCGCGACCCGGCGTGGGCGGCCGCCCACGCCCACGTCCACGGCGCCGACGTCACCTGGCCGCACACTCCGGCGGCCCCGGTGTCCCTGCCACCGCCCGACCAGTGGGCCGACCCCGCCCAGGACACCGGCACGCCGACCCGGTGGGCCGACCGGATCACCGCGACCGCCGGGTTCGACGCGGCGGTCCGGGACGCCGTACGCGCCGTCGTCGCCGACCTGGCCCCGGTCCAGATCGGCACCGGCCACGACGACACCCCACTGGAGCGGCTCGGCCTGCACAGCATGGACGTCCTCCAACTGCGCGGGCGCCTGCTCACGGGCCTGGCCGCCCCGCCCCGGGACCTGCCCGACCACCGGCCCACCATCGCCTCCATCGCCGCCGCACTGGCCGTGCTCATCACGGCCGAGCAGCGCCGCACCCCCAGAACCGGCTCACCTGAGCGCAGCCGCGCCGGGTGACCCCCTGACCGGTGGTGCCGCCGTCCGTCCCCCTGCCCCGGGAACGGCACCACCCCCTCAACCCGGCCGGGCCGCCCCCCGCGGCCCGGCCGGCCCCACCGCCGTGATCGGACCGACGACCAGGACACGCCAATGGACCACTCCGCACGACCCCGATGCGCCGCCGACCCCGACGCCCAGTTCGTCCAGGGCCGAGAGCAGAACCGCGCCAAACTCATCTGCCGGGGCTGCCCGCTGCGCACACCGTGTCTGGCCGAAGCCTTGGACGCCCGGATCGAGTTCGGAGTGTGGGGCGGCATGACCGAACGCGAACGCCGCGCCCTGCTGCGCCGCCGCAAAGAGGTCACCAACTGGCACGACCAGCTGACCCGCCAGGACCGCAAGCACGCACCCGTGACGGCGAGCGCGGCCGGTGAGGCGCCGTGACCGGGCTGCGCTGCCACCTGCCCGCAGGGGCGGGTGGGTGCGCTCCGACGACGCCGACCAGTACGCCGCCGCAGCCGCCCTGGACCGGATGCTCCCCCTGTGGTGGGTGTACTGGGCCCCCTACTGGCGCCGGTTCACCGCGATCTGGCAGGGCCCCGGCTCCGTGCCCGTGCAGGAGGCCAAACACACCCGCGACCTGCGCCTCGCGGCCCACCGCGCCCAGGACGCGGTGTTGGCCCCGCCCTCCCTGCGGCTGAGGGCCGGGCCCGCACCGCCCGCCCCCTGGGAACCGATCTGACCGCACCGACCGTGAAGGAGACCCTGTGACGACGACGCCGCGCGAGGTGACGTTGGTGTACACCAACGTGGAGTCCGGCCTGCGAGAGGGCCAGGACCTGGACCTGCTACCGGAGATCCTCGCCCCCACCCTGGACGGGGAAGCGCCCACCCTGATCGGGTTCTGCGAGGGCCGGTGGTGGGCCCGCGGCGGCCGGGCCCGCGCCGAAGTCGCCCGGATCCTGCGGCGCCTCTACGGCACCCACTACCAGGTCGAGATCGGCGGCATCCGGCGCAGCGACCACCCGCCCACGGTGGCCTGGCGCACCGACCGCCTGAACCTGCACCAGTGGTCAGCGCCGGGCAACGACGCCCACATGCACGGCCACAACACCGCCCGCTTCTCCTGGACCGACGACCCCTCGGAACAGGTGGCGCTACGCGTCCAGATCGCCCACCTGGACTACGCCAGCGGCGACCAGCGGCTCATCGAGGCCCAGACCCTGGCCCCCCAGGTCGACCCCGGCCTGACGAACATCCTCATGGCCGACTTCAACAGCGCGCTGGACGGCGCACACGCAGGAGACCGCGACTGGCTGGCCGTACCCCAGCACAAGCGCGGCGAGAAGGCCATGTTGATCCAGGTGAACGGGGTGTGGACGTGGGTGAAGGACACCCGTGCCCTGCGGGCCCTGACCGGACCCTGGGACGAGCTCACCCATAAGCGCCTGACCGACTTGGGGCCCGGCTACCGAGCGCTCGCGGAGACCGACTGGGAACAGCGCAACCGCCCCGCCTGCGGGCTCGCTGCGACCACCACCACCGACCAGGCCCTGCCCATCGACCACATCCTCGCCGACGACACGGTCGAGCTGCTGCCCCAGGGCTACGAGGTCCATCTGAACGAGCACAGCGACCACGGGGTCATCATCGCCCGCACCCGCCTCCACCCACGCCCAAGGGGCAGCCAGTGAACCCCCGTGGCCTGCGGCCGAGGCCGAACGCCACCCGCCTGCACCCGCTGGTGAGGGCGTACCAGCCCATACACGGGGAGTGCCATGCCTGAGCCTGGGCGCCGCGTCGCCGTCGTCACCGGGGCCGGGCGGGGGATCGGCCTGGAGATCTGCCGCCGACTCGCCCGCCTCGACCACACCGTCATCCTCACCGCCCGGGCGCGGGTCAGCGCCGAGCAGGCCGCCGCCGGCCTCGGGAAGGCCGCGCACGCCCTCCAGCTCGACGTCACCTCCCCCACCGGACCGGCCGCGGTAGCCGACGAGGTCGTCGACCGCTTCGGCCGCCTGGACGTGTGGGTCAACAACGCCGCCATCGTCGACGACGACGGCACCCGTCCGAGCACCATGGGCATGGACGCCATCGCCGCCGTGCTCGACACCAACCTGCTGGGCGCGTGGCGGTGCGCCCAGGCGGCCCTGCCCCACATGCGCCGTGCGGGGTACGGGCGCATCGTCAACGTCACCAGCACACTCGGGTCGCTGGCCTCCGTCACCGACGCCACCGACCCGGCGTACCGGGTCTCCAAGGCGGCCCTGCACGCACTCACCCGCGTCCTGGCCTTCGAGGCCGCGGGCACCGGTGTCCTGGTCAACGCCGCCTCCCCCGGCTGGGCCCGCACCGCCATGGGCGGCCCCGACGCCCCGCTCGCTGCCGACGAGGCTGCGGCGACCCCGGTGTGGCTGGCGACCCTGCCCGAGAACGGGCCCACCGGCGGCCTCTTCCACGACCGCCAGCCCTACCCCTGGTAACCCCCGACGAGGAAAGAGGTGGTGTCCGGTGATCCGGACGGACAGCTACACCGACCAGATCGACACCCGCAGGGACCTGCTCGCCGCGTTCAGCGCCTACGACCACAGCACCACGAAGGCCCTGGACGGCGACCAGGTCGACGGCCTACTCCTGCGCCTGCTACTCCGGCTGGGCGCCCTGTGTTCCCTGCACGGGCCCGACGTTCCCCGCCGCCTGGTCCAGACGGTGGAGCAGACCCCGGACCCGGAACTGTTCGGGGTGGTGAACGCCTTCCTGGAGTGCGGCCAGCCCGTCCAGGAAGGCGAGCAGGTGCGGGAGTTGCAGCAGGAGCTGCTGCACTTCTCACGGATCGTGGACCTGGGCGAGGCCGGGTTCGCCGCCCCGGCCCAGGACGGCATCAAGCGGCTGCGCCGCTCCCACCGCATCCCCGACTCGCTCAAAGTCCTCTCCGAGCTGCTGATCGTGGTCCGGGCACGGATGGCCCAGCGCGGCGCCCCGGTGGCCCTGCCGACGACCCGCCGCCCCGGCCTGGCCCGCACCGAAGTGGCCGACGCCCTCATCGCCCACCCGGCCGAGCACGCCGACCACGTGCTCACCGTTCGCTCTGCCAAGGCCCGTCCCCGCAAGCAGGCCTTGTACTACTTCACGCAGCTGTTGGCCTACCTCACCCCGGTGGAAGCGGCCACCGCGCTGTGCGCCTACCTGGCCGAGACCCCCAAGCTCGCCAGCGGGCTGGAACTCGCCCTGCTCTACGCGGCCCCGTCCGGACAGGTGGAGACCCTGCACTGGCGAGCCGACACCGTGGGTGCCGGGACTGTGTTCGACCGGGCCCTGGCGCTGCTGCCCGACCGGTCGACGGTCGCGGCTGCGGGGGCGTGGACCATCGGGGCACACACTGACGGCGCCGACGCGGCCGCCATCACCGTCGATGGGGCCCTCGCCCGCACCGTCGCCCTGGCCCCCGCCGGGCACGACGGCGTGGACCTGGACACGCTCACCGAGCAGGCCGCCGCCGTGATCAGCGCCTACCGGGGGCCGCAGATCCGCAGCATCGAGTGCGGCCACATCCACCTGAACCGCGACCTGGACCCCGACCAGGTCGCCGGCGCCCGCATCGGCGCCGCCGCCCGCGCCCACCTGGCCGGTGTCCAGGACCGGCCGCCCCTGATGACGCCCATGGTCGACGACGACCACGTCCTGGTGAAGCTGCGCCCCCGCGACTACACCGCGTTCCTCACCGAGCACCTGGACGGGGCGCCGTTCTCCCTGATCGTGGAGTCGAGTCCGATCGTGCGGGCGATCGCCTGCGCCCTGTACCAGCGGCTGGCCACCAGCGCCCGGAGCGCCGCCCTGGTCCGCCGCGGCGACAACCTGTTCGTCGAGCTGCCCGACGGCGTCTGTGAACTGTTCGAGGACCTCCCCGGCGCAGCCGTCACCGGCTGCGTGATGTTCGAGGTCGCGCTGCTGGTCTACCGCACCGACCCCGGCGCGTTCGACGAGTACTTCGACCACCGCTTCCCCCGCGAGGGCCACATCCACGCCGACGCCTGCGCGGTCCTGGACAGCGATGCCCCGCACGATGACAAGGTCGAGCGGCTCGCCCGCCTCTACGCCCCCTTCGCGCCGGTCACCGACCCCCGCACCCCGGACGAGGACTTCACCGCGTTCCTCCAGGCGTTCCTCGCCAGCCTGGCCGCGCCGGCCGGACACCTGAACGTGCTGGAGGACTACTACGAGGTCCAGCAGGACAAGGTCCGCGCCCTGCTGCGGTTCCTGGACATCCCGATCGCGCTGAGCACGCTGCACTTCAACACCCACACCGGCCGCACCCACCTCGCGCTCATGGAAAGGGAGAGTGAGCGATGATCGGACCGCTGCGTCTGGCGGGCGCCGCGCCGGTACCCGCCCCCCGGCTGCCCCGCGTGGGCCGGACACCCGTAGCAGTAGGCGGCCACGCCCAGCCCCTGGTCGCGGCCACGGCCGTCGAACTCCTACGCGCCCGAACCCCGGTGGTCCTGACCCCTACCCCCCGCGCGCACCCGGTGGCCCGCGCCCTGCTGTGGGACGGCCGGTGGTCCACCGTGTCCTCACCGGCCCCGGCGGACCCGCCGGAACCAGGGTGGGACGTGGCCTTCTACACCTCCGGCAGCACCGGCGCCCCGCGCCTGCACGCCTTCACCCTGGACCAGCTCGCCCTGGTCGTGGACTGGTACGCCGACATCTACCACCTCACCCCCGACAGCGTGGTGGTCACGTCCATGCCGACCACCTACAACTTCACGTTCGTGGCCGGGGTCCTGGCGGCCGCGATCACCGGAGCCCGCCTCGACCTGGCCGACGCCCCCGCCACGGTCCTGGACCGGGCGCGCACCCTCGCGGCCCGCCACGACCGGTGCGTGGTCCTGGCCAACCCCGTGGTCCTCCAACACGCTCACCCCAGCCAGCGGCTGCCCTCCAACGTGATCATCGACTCCGGGGGCGCTCCCCTGTCCACCACCGCCATCACCCACGTCCGCGAACTGGTCGCGGACCTGCGCGAGGGCTACGGACTCACCGAGACCGCGTCGCTGACCCACTTCGACGCCGAGGGCACACCGGACTCGCTCGGGACCGTGGGCACTGCCCTGCCCGGA
Organism: Nocardiopsis sp. NRRL B-16309; assembly: GCF_001279585.1. Lineage (GTDB taxonomy): Bacteria > Actinomycetota > Actinomycetes > Streptosporangiales > Streptosporangiaceae > Nocardiopsis. Next base: position 6,409 of record NZ_LGEC01000101.1, read on the forward strand.
TGCGCCGCCACCACCGCCCCCGACCCGGCGGCGCCGATGGTGTCGGTGTCCGGGCCCGCCGTCGGCCGCGAGATCACCTCCGACGGCACCCCCGGACCGGCGCGCACGCACCTGACCACCACCGACCTGGGCCATATCGACCAGGCCGGGCGGCTGCGCCTGCTCGGGCGCCGCGGCGACGTCGCCGTCGCCGGGCTGTGGCCCCGCGACATCCTCGACGCGATCGGCCCCCTGCTGGGCACCCGGTGCGCCCTGGCGCGCCACCCCGCCCCCGACCGCGTCACCGTGCGCCTCCTGGGCGGCGAAAACCCCGTACCCGCCGACGATCTGCGGCGTAGGGTCAGTGATCTGACCGGTCTTCCGCCCCGCGCGGTGCAGGTCGACGTCGAGCCGCCGCAGGCCCTGCTGCACTCGCACAAGCTCCCCCGTCGCACCGCCCATCTGCCCGGTCCCACGACGACCTGAGGAGACGCGATGACCAACCCCGACCACCGGCTCGGCTGGGAGGACGTGCCCGACCACCTCACCGAGAAGTTCACGGCCGTGTTCGGGGCGCCCGTGGCCACCGAGCAGCGCCAGACTGGCGGGTTCAGCCCCGGCCTGGCCTCCCGGCTGGTCCTGGCCGACGGGCAGAGGGTCTTCGTCAAAGCGATCCACGAAGGGCGTGACCCGCACACTCCGGGCCTGTACCGGCGCGAGATCGAGGTGACCAAGACGCTGCCCCCCGCCGCGCCGGCCCCGCGGTCGCTCTGGACCTACGACGACGGCGACTGGGTGATGCTCGCCTTCGAGGACATCGACGGCCACACCCCGGCCCAGCCCTGGCAGCCCCAGGAACTGGAGCGGGTCGTGGCCACGCTCGCCGACATGGCCGACGCCCTCACCCCGGCCCCCGCCGACACGGTGCCGGCCACCGAGGACCTGGCCGTGCCCTACTCCTCATGGCGGCGGCTGAGCGCGGGCGAGGGTCCGGCCCGAGCCGAAGCGCTCCCGGACTGGGCGCGGGAGAACCTGCCGTTGCTCACCGACCTGGAGAAGGACTGGGCGGCCGCGGCCGCCGGTGACACGCTCGCCCACACCGACCTGCGCGCCGACAACATGCTCCTGACACCGGAGCGGGTGGTGCTCGTGGACTGGCCCTACGCCGTGGCCGGGGCGCCGTGGCTGGACCTGCTGATGATGCTGCCGTCCGTGGCCGCCTACAGCCCTCAGGTTGACCCCGAGCAGGTGTGGCGCGACTACCGTCACGCCGCCGGGGTCGACGCTGACGCCGTCAACGCGGTGCTCGCCGCGATCGCGGGGGACTACCTCACCCAGTGCCAGCAGCCCGACCCGCCCAACATCCCCACTCTGCGGCCGCACCAGCGCGCCAAGGGAGAGGCCACCCTGCGGTGGCTGCGCGCGCGGTTGAAAAGCTGACCCGCCGCACCCTCTGAGCCTCCACGTCCAGGCTCCGTCCATCTGCCCGGACGCGGGCTCAGGCCTCGCTCGACTCCAGAGTCGAGCGAGGCCTGTTTCGTTTCAGAGCGCAAAACCCCAGGTCATTGGTTGTCATCCGTGCCTGGCGGGCACCCTCCACATGTGGACGTGCCCGAGCCGATGTTGGCCCGCACCGTGACGACGCTACCGGTGGGGGAGGGCCTGCTCTATGAACCCAAGTGGGACGGCTTCCGCACGTTCGTGGCCACCGGACCAGCACGGATCTTCTCCAAGTCCCACCGACCCGTGAACCGCCAGTGGCCGGAGCTGGTGAAGGTCTTGGAGAGCCTGCCCGGAGGGCTGCTGTTGGACGGCGAGGTCGTGTGCTGGCTGGACGGCGGTCTCAACTTCGACGCCCTGCTTCGCCGCAACGTGGCCGGCCGGGACCGGGCCAGGGCGCTGGCGCGCGCCGAGCCCGCCCACTTCGTGGCCTTCGACCTATTGCGCATGGACGGCCACGACCTCTCCCGGCGCTCCCTCGCCTACCGTCGCGCGCGGTTGGAGGAAGTCTTCGACGCCGTCACTGACCCGCACCTTGATCTGGTTTGGCAGACGGACGACCCCGCGACCGCCCGGGAGTGGTTCGAAGGGCTGAGGGGAGTCGGCATCGAGGGGCTGGTGATCAAGGACAGCCGCCGTGCCTACAGTCCCGGCCGACGGCGGTGGGACAAGCTCAAGAGCAGGCTGACGACCGAAGCGATTGTCGGAGGGGTCGTCGGTTCAGTGCACATGCCGCGCGCGCTCCTGCTCGGCCGGTGGAAGCCGGAGGTCGACAAACTCGTCCTGGTCGGCCGGACCACGGACCTGGACGGCCACCAGCAGGCCGTGATCGCGGACCTGGTCCACAAGGCCGGGAGCGACCACCCGTGGCCGCCCACGTACACGCCTACATGGGGGGCAGACCGCGCACCCTACTCACGGGTCAGGCCTGAGCTGGTCGTCGAGGTGGAGCCGGACGTGGCCGTGTCACACGGACGGTGGAGACACCCGGTGAAGTACATCCGGCCCAGACCCGATGTGCAGCTCGGCGAAGTGCCGACCGGGCTGGACCTGGAGCGGTGAGCCGGTCGGCTCTCCGGTCCGGTATCGGGCGCCGACGTGGACCGGCCGCCGCCCGAAGCAGTAACTTCCAGCGGGCCCGGCTAGCGCGAGCGGCCGGGCATCACAGGCAGGACAGGAAATCCTATGGGCCTGGAAGTTGAGGAGTCTGCTTCTTCCCTCAGCCTGCCCGAGTGCTGATGCTTGCGCGCACCTGTTCGATGGTTCGATGCGGGGCCGGTAGCCGAGGTGCTCGTAGACCTCCAGGGCGGCGCGGTAGGAGGCCAGCGCCGCCTCCCGGTCGCGAGGCGTGCACTTCGGCGAGCGTGTCGTGCACGGCCGCCACCGAGTTGGCGTTCACCGACCCGCTCGACGGACTGAGACATGCCACGGCATCGTACTGCCCTGGAAAGTTTCCAACAGAGACGGCTGACTGCCTAGATGACTGGCTGAATGACTGGTTGACTGCCTGCCTGCCTGGCAGGCTGCATCCACTGTCAGGCAAGGGATCTGAGGCTTCTTATGTGAGCTGCAGGGAGAAAAACTCGAAGGAAACCTCCTCCGATACTCGCTCATAGCGCTGCGTGTTTCAGGTGGGCATCGGACGGATTAGGGGGTTCCTCGTCAGGGACACGGCGATAGCATCGGCCTGAGCCCGTTCCCCCTAGGAAGGATGCACACATGCCCACAGCGACAGTAGAAGTACCTGACCTGAGCACCGTCCGGCGCATCGTCGGTGAGTGGACGGAACGCCGCGAGGAGGACTTCGACGCGCAGGAGTTCTCCTGCAAGGTCATCACGATCATCAACGGCAAGGGCGGCGTGGGTAAGACGTCGTTCGCTGTCGCGTGGGCCGTCTACCTCGCAGGTATGGGCAAGAAGGTCCTCTATGTCGAACTGGATCCTCAGGGCAATGCGTGCGAGGACCTCGGAATCAACGGCAGTCCTCTCGACGACGACGGCCAAGCGCAGGTCGAGGCTGTGCTAAGTCAGAAGCCCTTCCAGCCCACAGGTGAAGCGCGCAAGGACCTGTGGATCGTCCCTGGCGGTCAGAAGCTCAGTCAACTGGTCACTGAGATGCACTTCCTCAAGCGGCTGACCGAATCGGGTACCGACCTGCCTTGGCAGTACCTCTACCTGTGCGCCCTGGAGCAGTGCGAGGAGGACTACGACGTCATCGTGCTTGATGTTGCACCCGGCGATGAGACCCTTCAGACGAACGCCCTCCAGGGTGCGGACGGACTCATCGTTCCCACTCGCTCGGATCCCAGTTCCCGCAAGGGGCTGCGCATCGTTGCCCAACGACTCGCTGAGGTGCAGGAGCACAACGACGTTCTCAGCTTGCTGGGTGTGGTCCTCTTTGCCACCAATACTTCGGCGACCAGAGTTCAGGAACGGTTGCGTGCGGAACTCGCCAAGGACCTGGGCGGTGCCAGCGACAAGGTGGTCCCTCACTCCATCCGGTACGTGGAGTCCGCTGCAGTCGAAGCACGACGACGTGGGAAGACGCCGAGCGAGCTGGTACGGGAGCGACCCAAGGGCGTGGCGATTGGGTCTATTCAGGACCTGGCTGCAGACTACGCCGCAGTGAACAGCGTGCTGATCACAGCGGTAGCACAGGTGAACCGTGAGATGAACACCCCTGAGGATTGAGAAAGCTGAGGCTATGGCTGCAAGTACAGATGACCCGCTAGCGCCCGACAACACCGTCGCGGAAGTATTCGGCGGGGGGCCTCGTCGCCGGCGCAAGAGAAACACAGCTGCCGCATCAAACCCAGAGACAGCAGAACCCACGCGCAGTGGGCCTGCGTCAGCACCTTCACAGGCCGCCTCCGCGCAGGAGGTGGAAAGCACGGCCGAGCCCCGGACGTCTCCCACACCCGACGAGCCGCCGACGCTTCCCACACCCGAGCTGAACAGCAAGGCGCAGACACCTGCTTCCGTTAACTCGTCACAAGAATCGGAGCCCCCTCCGCCTCAGGTACACCAGGCTCGCAACAACAGTGCTTCCTCGACCCAGGAACCCACGGAAGAGGCGCCGACCTCGCCTGTGGCGGCTGAGGTTGCTCTGCGCGATGAGGGCGCCGACGGCTCTCCGGAAACTGTTCAGCGCCGCGACCGCGTTCAGGAGGATGGGGAGGTCGGAAGGTCCAAGGAGCCTGACCTGCTCGATCTCACTGAGGATCAGTTGGAGGAACTGGCGGAGCAGCGTCTCGAACAGCAGGAGACGACTAGCCCGTTCACTGTCGACCTCGACGGTGGGTTGAAGCGGCGCTTGGACCGGCTGATCAATCGGAGCAAGCTGACGGGGCGACGCTTGACCATCACAGCCGTGGTTTTCGAGGGCCTAGAGAAGAACCGCGGACAGTACGGCGACGTGGTATCCGCGTGGCGCGAGGGGAAGACTCCCGTCACTGAAGGCAAGCTGTTCAGTCAGCCAGAGCACCGCCGTTGGTCGGGGCGCTCTGCAGAGGTGACCACGGCCACAATCACGGTACGTCCAACCTCACAGCAGCGTGCGCTCATTGAGAAGGCCGTGCTTCTGAGCGGCGCCCGCAGCCGGAAGGAGTTCGTTGAGGCGGTGCTGGACAGTGTGTTGCCGCAGCTGCCCGGTCGTCCCCGCAAGCTCTGAATACCCGAGCAAAGGGGCGACCCTGCGCACCTCGGTCCCTCAAAGCGTCGGGTGGGGCGCGGCTCCTCGTCCTCGCCCAACCTCTGCGGTCGTGCTCCGAAGGCCTGATGGCTCGGAGCGCGGCCGCCCCCGTGGCGTCGCCCACTTTGGCCCAGCCGTGCCCCCGTCGCACGGCCGACGCTGGCTGCGGCGCGGCCACGCGCCGCGCCGCGCCGAGACCACCTGATGGGTCGACCCGGCCTCGTGCGGACGGCTACGCCGACCCATTCACCGACATCGCCGCGACGTCCTGGCCGCGCTGCTCTACGCTGCGGTGCCCTGGTCGAGGCTGGCCCGGGCCAGGTTCACCAGTGGGCGCATGCCCATCCAGCGCTCTGTGTCGTTGAGGGTCACAGGATCCCCTTGATGGCGTTCTCCTGGTCGCCGAAACGGTTCGCCAGCTCGATGTATCCCTCCAGGGCGCGGCTCCCGGCGACGTGCCCGGACACCTGGCCGATCGCTTTGCGGTCCTTCCCGGCCTTGGCGCTCTCGGTGATGAACCCCCGCCGCACGGAGTGGCCGGTGAAGCGGACGTTGAGGCCGGCGCGCCGGCCGGCCTCGGTGATGATGGTGCCCACGGACTGCGGTGACAGGCCGGCGCGGGTCACGCTGCCGGTGCGGTGCATCCGGCGCAGCGCCGGGGTGTCCGGCTTGATGCCCGCGGCCTCCTTCCATTCCAGCCACGTGTGCACGGGGCACAGGGCGGGGTCGCTGCTGTAGGGCACGGCGACTTGGCGGGGGTGGGTCTTGGAGACCTCGACGTTGACGAGCATGCCTTCCTCGACCAGGACCAGGTCCCGGCCGAACAAGGCAGCTACCTCGTGGCGGCGGGCGGCGATGGTGAACGCCAACAGGACGGTGAACCGGTCGCGCAGCCCGGCCAGGGTGTTGGGGCAGGCCCGGGCGATGGCGCGCAGTGAGTCCAGGCGCAGGGCGGGGGCCTGGCCGCGGCCCCGGTCGGGTTCTTTGGCGGCCTTGGCCTCCTTGCTCAGGTCCTTGAGGAGTTCCCGGGCGGTCTCGGTGTACTCGGGCGGGATGACGGTGCCGTACTCGCGGCGCAGTGTGACGGCGAGTCCGGCGAGTCTGCGGTCGATGGTGGTCGGGGCGAGCGGCTGGCCCCTCTCGCCGCCCTGCTCCCACAGCCAGGCGACGTAGGTGCGCAGCAGACCGCGTCCGCCGGGTTGGTGTGCGGCGGCGGTGACCGGGACGCCGAGGGACTCGGTGAAGCGGACCCACGCCTTCCAATCCGAGGCGTAGGCGCGCCGGGTGTTGGCCGGGCGCTTCTGCGCGGCGGCGAGGGCGGCGGCGCGGTCGAGGCCCACCAGCCGCTCGGCCAGTTCCGGGCCGTAGTCGGCCGGCAGGAGAGCGCCGGGGGCTTCGGAGGGGGCCAGGGGGTGGGGGGTGGCGGGTTCGGGGGCCTGTTC
>NZ_LGEC01000102.1 GCF_001279585.1 Nocardiopsis sp. NRRL B-16309
ACCCACCACACCCCCACCCACCACCAACCACACCCCTGGCACGAGTGACCCCAGCGGGTTCACGGACGGCGAAGGGCAGAACGGCAACGGCCAGGGGGCTGATCACCGAGGCGGAGACAACGGAGACGACTCCGACCGCGATTCCGGCGACGACCGAAACGACCGCGAGACGGACGGCGATGGTGAGCGTGATTCGGACGGCCGCAGCGATCACAACGACCACAGCAACGGCAGCGACCGCGACGCGGGCGATGGCGATGCGGGCGATAGCGACCGCGCACCGGACGGGCAGGCCGTAGGAGACTCGGAGCCCGGCGCCCAGAACGACCTGCCGAACGCGGAGCACGGCGACCGATCCGCCGAGCAGAGCACGAACGACGCGTCCGGGCAGCCCGTCGGCGACGCGACGCGCCCCTCTGAGGCCGAAGGCGACGCGCCGGAGAGCGCTCCACTGGTCGACAACCCCTATGTCGACCGCTTCTCGGACGGCCTCACCACGGTGCCGGGGACGGACGACACGCCCGGATCCGGCGACCCCACACAGGACGTTCCGGCCGCGGACCGGAACGCCGACCACCACAGCACCGACCGGACGGGCACGCCGGAACCGGAGCGCGACACCCAGGACGCTCCCGCCGCGGAGCAGGGGCCGGGGCAACACAGCAGCGACCCGACGGGCACACCCGCGTCAGGGCGCGACGCCCAGGACACCCCGCAATCGCAGGAGGTCGCCTCGGACGACGGCGCCCACGGCGACTCGCGACCGCAGGACGGCACCGACCAGAGCGCCACGGGAAACACTCCCACCGCGGAGCGGAACCCGGTCGAGCAGAACACCGACACGGACCTCGACTGGCCCCTCGGCGACCTCTACGACACCCCCACACCCACCCCACAACCCACCGACACCCACACCCCCCACACCTGGCAACCACCCACACTCCCCTTCGCCCTCCTCCAACCCATACACCCCCTCCTCAACCCCCTCGACACCCTCGACCCCAAAACCCACCTCCCCCTCCCCCCCTCACCCCTCCCCTGGAGCGCCCCCGACCTCCACGTCTTCACCCTCCACGGGATCCAGTCCACCGACATCCCGCTTCAGAACCTGGACACCGGTCAAGGCACAGGCGCCCAGGCGGTCGACGTGGCGGCTCCGACCACCGTCCAGGGGCCCGCGTCGCAGGGAACGCCCGGCACCGAACAGAGCCGGGCGGACGACCGGTCCGACACCGGCAGGGGACGACAGCCGTCCCACCGGTCACCGGCCCAGGAGGAACGCCCGGGTTCGGCGACCGCCAGGGGCTCGGAGCAACATCCGCGCCCGGAGACGATTCCGGCCCCGAGGACCGAAAGCCCCGGGCAGGGCGACAGCGACAGTGGCGGCGGCAGCGCGACCGGTGGTGGCGAGACCCGGCCGCGGCCGGAATCCTCCGATCCGACAGACACCGACCCGACACCGGTGCCGCGGACCGGTACCGACGCCCAGGTCGAAACCGGCCCCTCACGGAACCGGCCGGACACCGCGCCCTCCTCCCACCAGCGTGTCGAGGAGCGGCCCGCCATCCCCGTCCCTGAGCCGGAGAACGCCCCGCCGCAGCCGCCCGAGACCTCGCTCCCTCCGTCTCCTACCAAGGTCGCGCCACTTCCACCCGAGGCTGCGACGCCTTCGGGCGAAGCGCCGCCGCCTGCGCCCGAGGCCGCACCACGACCGGCCGAGGCCCTGCCGCAGCCGCCCGAGACCGCACCACCTCCGCCCGGGGCTCCGCCCCTTCCAGCCGAAGCCCCGCCGCCCCCGCGAGGCACGTACCAGGGGACCCTCCTCCCGGACCGCACCACCGCGCCCTACGACCTGAGCTATCTGCTCGACTCCAACCTGGCGCCCGCCGACACGGTCATCGCCGAGCACCTGCGGTCGTTCGTCGACGGCACCGCCGCGGGCCCGCCCCACGGCCTGGACGAGACCGCACGGGCCGACCTGCGCACACAGGTGGAGGCCCAGACGGGCCGGGACATGGGCGTCTTCTTCCAGGACGGCGGACACCCCTTCACGGTCACCGGCGGCGACGGCCGCCCCCGACGGGTCGACGTGTGGCTGCGCCCCTCGACCGGCGACTTCTTCCACGTGCCGACCAGCCCGGCGAGTGACTCCAAGGACGCCAAACTCAAGACGACCGACACCGTCGGCGAGTCGGTCTCCACCGAGACCGACGGGACGCACGGCGGCGCGCACACCGTCAATCTGAGCTTCCTGGTCAGCCCGCTGCACGTGGCCTCGGTCGACGGGACCAGCATCGGCCCGCGTGTGAGCCTGCGGGTCTTCTTCGGCACCCGCGTGCGGACCGCGGGGCAGTCCGCCGCCAACTCCACCGACCTCCCCTCGAACGTCGAACTCAAGGGCAGGCCGGAGGTCTACGTCGCGGACCTGGACATGGCCGTGCGGATCGCCCCCGCCGACGGGGACGGCGGCGGGGCCCCGCGGACCGCGACCGCGCGGACGGACAACGGCCTGATCCTGATCGTCCCCGGCGGCGTCGTCCCCAGCGACGGGCCCGAGACGATCCGCGTCTACGATCCCTTCGCCCCGCAGGACGAAGGGCAGGAGGCGGGCGGTGGCGACCGCCGCCCCCTGGATCCACGGGCGGGTCAGGGCCACCCGATCAAGGTCGGTCCGATCAGCCTCGCCGGTGACGACGGGCCCAGATCGCTGGCCGACTGGGTCGGCGACCACCTGACGCGCGCCGACGCCCCGCCGCGCACGCGGGACGCGGTACGCGACCGGCTGACGCCGTCGTTCCTGGACAGGCGCGCCCGACGGCGGGAGCGGATCCGGCAGGACACCTCGCGGGACCTCTCCCCCGACGCCGTGCGCAACCGGCTGCCGAGGATGACCAACGCCCCCGTCCCGTTCGAGTTCACCGACATCTCGGGCGACTCCCGTGTGATGACGATGTGGTCGGTGCCCACCGACTACACGCGCAAGGGCCACACACCCTCCGTCGAGGGCAACAACAAGGCCAACATCAAGGGCAGCGTCTCGGACAAAGGGGTCAAGACGACCCTGAAGAAGGGCGATATCGCCGGGTTCGGCGTCGGCGCCGGCATGGCCGCCGACGTCCCGGGGCTGTCGTCGGTGCGCGTCGAGGCGCCCTTCGTCGAGTACGCCCTGAACCACCAGACGAACGAGCAGGAGTCCCGGTCCGTCTCGGGGTCGGTCAACCGGACGACCCACGGCGCCACGCCCTCCGCCGCCTACGACGTCCGGCGCAACTACTACGTCCGGTTCGACGGCGAGCCGCAGGTGTACCGCTTCACCGGTGAGACCGTCGAGATCCTCACCGTGGAGGATGCCCGGACCATCAACGGTGAGGAACGACCCGCACCGCGAGCCGAGCAGGACACCGCGCAGGACACCGGTGGCGGGTCCACCGCCACCGCCACGGAAGCGGCACCGCCTACGGCTACGGATCCGGGCCCGGCTGGGGGACCGCCACCGCCGACGGCCACGGATCCGGCTGGGGACCAGGCACCGGCACCGCCCACGGCCTCAGGTCCGGCCACGGACACGGCGACGCCCGCTGCCCCGGACCCGGCCGCCGACCGGAGGCCGCCGTTCGCGAACCTGTCGGCACCGCGCCCGACCGACTTCACCGGTGCGGTCCCGCGCACGTTCAGCTGGCCGGACGGCAGCCGATTCCAGAGCGCGGACGGGGGCCCACCGCGCGGCGTCTACGACGCGTTGGCCCACCAGGTGTTGGGCGGTCTGGCACGACAGCGCCCCGGGTTGGTCCTGCCGGACCTGTCCAGCTCCAAGAAGGACTACGCGCGACGGCCGCGGTCCGGCGAGGAGGCGTCGGGCTACTTCGACCGCTCCCCTCGCGAACACCGGCCGCTGCGGCGCAACCACGAGGTCGCCCGGTACAACACGCTCCAGATCCTGAAGTCGATCTCGGAGTCCTCCTTCCGCGGCCGCCTCGACGACCTCGCCGGGCGTGAGGGGATCCCCGTCGACCTGATCGAACCGGCGTCGGTCAATCCCGGGTCCCTCTTCAGGGGGGACGAGAAGGTCCTGCGGCCGAAGTTCGTCAGCGTGCGGATCTTCGCCGACTTCGACCGGTTGGAATACGTGCGGCCGACCGTACGCGGCACCGGCGGCGAGTTCGGCGGCTCCGCCTCCCGCTCCACGGACACGGGTTCGCAGAACCGCCACACGCTGGCCACGAGGTTCGGGCTGTACGCCCGGCCGACCGATGCCAACGACGTCCACGGCCAGCCGCCGGTGGGCGGCACGCCCTCGGTCACCGTCCCGGTCAGCCGCACGACGTACTCCGGCCAGGGGCAGGGGTTCTCACACGGGGTCAACGACATCGTCTTCTTCCCGGAGGGATCGGACGTCTGGCACTCGCGGGCGTCCTTCCACGCCCGGCTCTACGAGTTCGACGACAGCGGCCTGGTCCGCGGCGACGCGCCCCCGCTGCGTGAACGCGGCGTTCCCCTGCTCGACTCCGCCTTCCCGACCCGGCTGACACTGGAGACCCCGCCGGGGCGCCCGCGCGAGGACACCGGCGACGCCACGGGCGCGGCTCCCGTCATCTCCGACATCCGGCCGCTTCCGACAGCCGAGGCGGAGAGGGTCATCAAGGGGGACACCACTCCCGACCCGGCCTCCGTCCGGCGCCGCCGCGACCCCTGGCGCTGGGCACGGTCGGCGCCCCGCGCCGGGTCCGGCAGCACGGACACCGCCGCGACCGGTGACAACGGCGGCGCCCCCGTGCCCCCACCCGCGCCCGCACCCGCACCCGCACCCGCACCCGCACCCGCACAGCCGGAACCAGCTCCGCCCGCGCCCCGGACACCCGGGGAACGGCGAGCCGAGCAGATCAGGAACCTGCCGACCACCATCCAGCACTCCAGCACCGAGTTCCGGGTCCGGGACGAGCAGGGACGAACTCGGACGACCAGCCTGCTGGACGAGACCTACAAGGGGTTCTCCGCCGTCACACGCCGATTCGGCCTGCACGACGGCTACCGGCGCAAGCTGGAGCACTTCCTCGTCCGCGGCCAGGGCAACCGGCGGCTCTTCCCGGACGCGCTCTCGTCCGAGGTGCTCTCGTCCGTTCCCCGCGGCAACCGCGTCCGCACGGAGATGAGCGGCGGCCTGTGGTCGCCCCACGACGTGCGCGCCACGGTGTCGACGGAACTCGACGTCACCTCCATCGACAGGTTCGAGCAGTCCGACGCGATGATCGAACGGGGCGGTGTGACCAGTGCCGACCTGTCCGTCAGCACGGGCAGGACCTGGTCGGCCGACGCGATCGTCGCGGGCCAGGCACGCATCAACGACAACCCCCGCCCCGACCAGGGACCCGGCCCCGACCAACCACTCACCTACGGCGACGGGCTCCGCCCCATCGGCGTGATCGGTCCCCAGGTCTCGCAGGGCCTGTTCCACAGCTCGCGCGGGCACAAGACGGGCGAGAAGTACACCGAGGCCACCGCGTTCTCCTCCAAACTGCCGATGGCGTACTCCTTCACCGGTTCGGGGACCGTCAGGCAGGCCATGGAGTTCCTCAAGAACTGGAGCATCGGGCCGACCATCCCGTGGAGCGCGCAGTTCCGCGGCTGGACCGGCCACGTCTCGGACCTGGTGACGGGACTGGTCCACATCCGCGACGCCCACCAGGCGGGGCTCGTGGAGGACGGGGTCGTCGAACGCGACGGCGCGCTGGTGCGCGAGCCCCAGCCCGAGCCCGGCAGACCCGAGGGCGTGCGCGTGCGCCCCGGGCTGGAGGACACGGGCAAGCGGGTGCGCCCCGCCGATTCCGGTCCGGCGCTGCGGGCACTCGCGGACGATCTCGCCTCCCAGGGCTGGGAGCTCACCGCGGGCAGTCGGGAGGCACTCCTGCACGCGCTGGACTCGAACCTGGGCGGCGCGACCGACACCTCGGTGCCGCTACCGGTCAGGATCCGCCCCTTCGACCACTCGATCGGCCACCTCAACTCCCCCACCACCGCGCCGCCGGCCGTGGACGCCACGGTCCGAATCCGGCTCGACCTCACCCGACCCACGGTGGAGTACCTGGGCGGCTCCAACGAGTTCAAGTTCAGGCAGACCTGGCGCCAGGCGCAGTCGGACACCCGGTCGACGGCGGACACGACCTCCGCCGGACTCGTGGGCGGCGTCCGCCAGCCGCTTCCCTATCCGGGCGACGACCAGCCCTCCCAGCAGAGTCCGCAGAGCCGCCCTCACCTCCTGGTTCCCACGGCCGGCGCCTCGGAGTCGCACACCCGCTCCACCGGATCGACCGAACAGGAGACCCGGTCCCGCAGGCTCGACCTGTCCGTGGACACCCCCTACGCCAAGCTGAGCCACGACAGCCGACTCCACCTCGATCTGGAGATCTCCGCACGCCAACCGCTGCTCATCAGGGCACTCGGCGAACAGCCCGGCAGTGGGGAGCGCAGGGACTTCAGCGGCAGCGGCGACGGCGGCCGGGTGGACACGCTCTACCCGGTCTCCTACCTCGACTTCGCGGGCACGGTCGGCGCGAACACCGAGACCGGGGACGGCACCGAAACCACCGGAGAGGGCACCCGGGCGGGCACGGGCACCGGGACGGGCACCGGGGACGGCACCGCTCCGAACCCGCCGCGCGCGGGCGACGGACGCGCACACGACACCGCCCTGCCGCACCCCGAGCACCCCGAGCACCCCGAGCACCCCGAGCACCCCGTCAACGATCATCATGCGTCGCTGCACGACATGATGCGCCAGTGGACCGAGACCCACAGCGACGACCGGCGCCCCCGCTCCGGCGACGAACTCATCGTCCCCACCGCGATCGGGGACCGCGGACAACACGTCCGCGACACCGCCCACATCGTCGTGGCCAAGTCGCTGGGCTGGTCCCCTCCGCCGGACGCCGTCCGGGACGGCCGGTACACGCCGCAGGCGGTACGCGACGCCCGCGCCCACAACGCCGCCGCGCTCGGATTCGGTTCCCGGTACAACGCCATCGACCAGGCGCTGGGACACCTGGCGCTCAAGGCCCTCCATCCCGAGGCCGTGGACCGGGACACGGAACTGCCTCCGATGGGCCGGACGACCTGGAGTCTCAGAGCCCTGCCCGATCCCGCCTCGGCGCGCATCCTCGACGTCGCGCCCAGTGGCCGGATCACCGACTCCGGCATCGAGGGCAACTCGACGAGTTCGACCATGGCGCACGGCACCTCGCGGACCACGGGTGCCGAGGTCACCGCCTCCGGGCGCAGCGAACAGCCCGGCCTACCGCCCCACCCGCGAACCGGGGCCTACTACGGCGGGCCGGGCGGTACGGGCGCCTCGAAGTCGGGAGGCGGCGTCGGCCAGGGTGTGAGCTCGCAGCTTCCTCCCCATTCCCAGCGCGCCCGGATCGGGCCCCTCCTCCTGGTCGAGTTCGACACCAGGTGGGGCATCGGCGCCAGGTCGGAGCTGCGCGACTCCGCCTTCTCCCGAGCCGCGGGCTATGTCGGGGACAAGGTGCGCGGGCTGTTCGGACGTCCCACCGCGCGGCCCGCCCGCTGGCAGCTCGGGGACGCGACCACCAGGACGACCGCGTGGATCACCCAGGGCGACGCCGTCCGGATGGGGATCTTGAGCCAGGCGGACGCCGACGGGATGGCCGGTGTCCGCAAGGGCTTGGAGGACGCGCAGAAGGATCTGAACAGCGCGGAGAAGAAGTACCTGGAGTCGCGGCTTCCCCTGGAGTCGGCGGCGGCCGAGTACGCGGCCGCGCCGGGCGACGCGGGGCTCAGGGACCGGTACCGCTCGCTGGAGGACACCTACGAGGAGCGGCGTGCCGCGTTCGACCGGGCGCTGGACACCTGGGTGGACGCGCTGAACGCGGTACGCGACGCGGCGCGTGGCCGAGCCTCTTCCGACACCCCCGCCACTCCGGCGGCAACGGAGACCACGAGCGCACCGGACCCCACGGGCACCACGACCGCACCTGCTGCGCCTGCTGCGCCTCCGGCACCTGCGGCACCCGCGACGACGGCGGCAACCACTGCGGCAGATCCGCAGCAGAGTTTCACCGACAGGTTCCGCTCCCAGTTGAACACGGCCTTCCCCGGGGACGCCGTCCGTACGACCCCCGCCACCGAGACCACTGGTGACACCGCGCGACCCGCGCCCCACCCGCGACCGCTCACCGACACGAACATCCGGGACACCGCCCAGAACGAGATCGAGAACGAGTCCGGCGCCCCGGTCCGCGAAGCCCGCGAGGTCCGGGAGGTCCGCGAGGTCCGCGAGGTCCGCGACACCACCGAACGGTCTGTGAACGAGCGGGCCACGACCGAACAGACCGCCACCGGACGATCCGTGCGAGAGCAAACCGCCACCGAGCGGACGCGGCTGGATGAGGTGGCGACGGACCTGCGGGAACAAGCGGATCTGGTCCGCTCGCGGATCCCCGCCGTGGAGGAACGGATCGAGCGTCTGCACGAGGCGGTCTCCGCCCGGGAGCGCGACGTCGCCCAGCTCGAAGACCACGACGTCCCGGCGGCCCGGCGGAACGTCGACGACGCCGACCTCGAACGCGTCCGGGCCCAGCTCCGGTCCGACTCCGCCCGTGAGTCCGCCGACAGCGCCGCCGAGACCGCCCGCCGGGCGTGCGAGGACGCGGCCTCGCTCAGCGAGCGGTACCAGAGCCTGCGCTCCGACGCCGATGCCGCCAGAGCCCACGCGGCACGGATCGGTGGGGAGGCGGGTGCCGCGGCCGCCGCGCTCGACCGTGCCGAGGGCGAACTCGATACCCGACGCGGGGTGACCGCCCGACTCGGTGCGGACGTCGACGACCTCGCTTCCCGGGTGGCCCGGCTCGACGCCGAAGCCCCGCGGACCTCCTCCGGTCAGGGGACCGACGGCTCCGGAGCCGTGGGCGCACCCGGTGCGACCCCCGCCGATGGGGCCCCTGAGACGAGCGCGCCCTCTGCGACCTCCCGCGACCGCGGTGGAGAGCAGGCCCGCCCCGAAGAGTCCGATCAGGGATCGGGCGGCTCCGGGGACTCCTCCGCGGAACGGGGTGACGTCGGCCGTGAGGACTCCACCAGTTCCGGGAGGCCCCGGGGACAGGAGGATCCGGTCACCCGGGAGCACTCCGCAGGGCATGAGGACTCCAGCGCTCCATCGGCCCCGACCAGGCGGGAGCATTCCGCAGGACACGACGACATCGGCGGGCGAACGGACCCCGCCGGGCAGCAGGGCTCTCCCGAGCCGCGAGGCACCGATCACGATGGCTCTTCGGAACGGGGGCCCTCCACGGAGCCGACGGCAGCGGAGCGTTCGCGGGCCCGGGCGGAACTCGACCGGCTCACGCGCGAGCTCGCCGAGCGCAGGGACGGGGACGCCCGGGCGGAGGAGGCGGTCAACGGCCTCCGAGACCGAGCGGAGGAGCTGAGGGCGCGGGCCGCGGAGGCGAACCGCGCCCATGAGACCGCCCACACCCTGGCCGAGGAGGCGCGGACGAGGAGCGAGGACGCCGCACGCACCGCCGAGGCGGCGGCCGAACACGCGGCTCAGCTCGAAGGGGACGCCCAGGACCTACGCGACCGCCTGCTGCGGGCCGGTACCGACGCCGACGCCGCACGGGGCAGGCTCGACGCGCTGGCCGAGAGGCTGAGGGAGGCCGAAAGCGAACTCGACGCCGCGCGCACCACCCTGGCCCAGTCCGAGCACGACCTCGCCCGGCTCGACCGCCGCGCCGCCGACCTGGAGAACCGGGCCGCGCAGCATCGCGCGGAGGCCGACCGACTCCGGGAGCGGGCCGCGCGCGTGGACGAAACCGCAGAAGAAGCCGTGGACGAAGCCGCCAGGGAGGCCATCGACACGATCGCCGACGCGTCCGCGAGCCGAACCACGGCCGGTGACGGAGGTGTGGAACGACAGGTCACCGGCCCGGACACCGGGTGGCCGCCGCGCCCGGCCTGGGGCGCGGGGGTCCTTCCCGAGGGAATGCGCGACGGCCAACTCCTGCACGGTCACGGCCAGGGCGCGATGTACCTGCCGCTCCTGATGCCGTCGCCCGAGATGGGCGCACCCGAATCGTCGCTGGTCCGGGACTTCGCCGCCGACGGCGGCGCCACGGTCAACGGCCCGCTCCGCGACGGGACGGGACCCGATGGCACTCCCGAGCGCACCCGCCGGACGGTGGAGGCACTGGACGCGCTCATCGACCGCTCCACGACACCCGACTCGCTGATCCTGCACCAGAGAGCGGGGACCGGCTTCGCCGACCGGCTGGGCGCCTCGCTCGCCGACGCCGACTCCATGCGCGGCCTGATCGGCCGCACCTACACCGACCCCGGGTTCACCGCGACGACGACCGACGCACCGGTGCCCGGTTTCGACACGCCCGTCGTGATCGTGATCAGGGTGCCCCGGGGCTACCCGGCGCTCAACACGTCCGACCTGCCGCGGCCGTCGTCCGGGGACGGCCCGGACGTGGTCCTGCGCCGGGGCGCGACCTTCGTCGTCCACGACGTCCGCCCGGTCCGCGACGAGCTCTACGAGAACGACCACTGGGTGGTGGAGTCCGAGGTCGTCCCCGACGGCTGGACACCGCCCGCCGACTGGCGCAGCGACCCGCGCGGCTCCAGCGGCGACCGCCCGCCCACGGAGACCGGGAGTCCGGGCACGCCCGCCGACGCCACCCGCCCCACACCGTCCGCCGCGTCCGGTTCGGTCCGCTGAAACACGATCACCGCGCGAGAGGGTGGTCGGTGCCGTTCCGCTCGCATGGGCGGGTTCTCCGTCCGTGCCGCCCGATCCGCACTCCCGCGCGAAGCGGAATCCGACCTGCCACACCCGCAGTTCGTGGAATGGCACTCCGTTCACGCAGCGCCTAAAGGGAAAGGTATCCCCGGTTCCACGCCTACGGGAATGCGTGCGCGAACTGTTGCCGACTGGAAGAATTCAGCGCCGGGACACCACCGGAGAATTCCGGCCCGGTCGACCGCCGAACGGTCGAACCCCTCACCCAGGCGCCGAGCGAAGGGCACGGGTGCCGGGCGCCGAGTGCTGGACGCCCGATGCCGGAGCGAAGGGCGCAGCGGCGGCGTCCTCACGACCGTCTCAGACCGTGGTGACGCGCGGCCCCATGGCGGTGAGTTCCTGGGCGAGTCCGTCGGCCAGCCCCGTGTCGGTGATGACACAGCTGATCTCGTCGAGGGAGGCAAAGCGGGCGAAGTGGTCGTTGCCGACCTTCGTGTGGTCGGCCAGCAGCACGGACCGGCGCGCGGACCGGATCATCGCCCGCTTGACCTGCGCCTCGGCCGGGTCGGGAGTGGTGAGTCCGCGTTCGGCCGAGACTCCGTTGGTGGCCATGAAGGCGACGTCGACGTAGGTCTCCTCCAGTGCCTGGAGCGCCCAGCCCTCCACGGTGGCCTGGGTGCGCGTGCGCAGGCGACCGCCGAGCATCATGACGTTGATGTTGGCGCGGGGCACCAGGCTCAGTGCGATGGGGGCGGAGTTGGTGACGACGGTCAGCTCGCGGTCGGCCGGGATCTGTTCGGCGAGTCGGCCGGTGGTGGACCCGGCGTCGAGGAGGATGGCGCCCTCTTCGGGGAGTTCGGACAGCGCGGCCTTGGCGATCCGGTCCTTCTCCTTGGTCATGACCGTGTCGCGCTGGCTCAGCGTGGGTTCGAAGCCGAGCCGTTCCACGGGGATGGCGCCGCCGTGCACGCGACGCAGGACGGCGTGCCGTTCCAGAGCCATCAGGTCCCGTCGGATGGTCTCGTAGGTGACGTCGTACTCGGCGGCGAGTGTGGCGACGTCGACCCTCCCCTCGCGGCGGGCACGCTCAAGGATGAGCTTCTGACGCTCTTCGGCGTACATGTTGTATCACCTGTGTTTCAGTGTGATTCGGGTCGATGGTAGTGCGGAGGCCCGGTACGCACAAGAACGCCGCCCAGCGCTGTGGGCACGCACGGCATGGTGTGAACCGCCCCGGGAAAGGGTCCCACGTTCGCGCTCAGCCGGTGTGCGAAGCACACACGTCATAGCCCCGCCACGCCGCGCGGCAGGCGGCAGGCGGCAGGCGGCAGGCGGCAGGCGGCAGGCGGCAGGCGGCAGGCGGCAGGCGGCAGGCGAGAGCATGCCGGGATTCCGACA
Organism: Nocardiopsis sp. NRRL B-16309; assembly: GCF_001279585.1. Taxonomy (GTDB): domain Bacteria; phylum Actinomycetota; class Actinomycetes; order Streptosporangiales; family Streptosporangiaceae; genus Nocardiopsis. The sequence goes on from NZ_LGEC01000102.1 coordinate 12,152, forward strand.
GGCGGGAATGGAGTGGTCCCCTACGGCGGCGGGGACGAGACCGCGCAGATGGTCAGACGCGCAGCAGCCGGTGCACGCGGGTGGCCAGGCGTGCGGCCGGTTCCGGGCCGAGCTCGGTGCCGGTGATGAGGCAGTCGGTCTCGTCCAGAGCCGCGAAGCGCGACATCCGGTCGTGGTCGATACGGGTGTGCTCGGCCAGGACCACGACCGTGCGGGCGGCGTCCATGAGCGCCCGCTTGCTCCTCCCCTGAACCGGGTCGACGCTG
>NZ_LGEC01000103.1 GCF_001279585.1 Nocardiopsis sp. NRRL B-16309
GGCGGCTGGTACACGTCCGTGGGCGGGGGCGCTTCCCTCTCCTCGTCCTCCTCGTCGGAGTCCTGCACCGCGAACAGGAATATGAGGAGGACGATCCAGACCCCGAGGCCCAACAGTCGGCGGAGGGATTCGCTCATGGAGGAGGGATACCCTCCTTCTCGCCCCCGGACCGCGGGACGGGCGTCCTGCCGTGGCCGGTACGGGACAGGTCTGCCTCATGTCGTCGGCAGGGAGTAGCGGAGCTTCTCCTTCGCGCGGGCGCCCAGGCGGTCGTAGAAGCGCGCCGCGTCCGTGTTCCACACCGGGGTCTGCCACTGCACCTCGTCGAGGCCGCGGCGGCGGGCCTCCGCTACGACCGCGTCCACCAGCCGGGCGCCGAGCCCCTGTCCGCGGGTGCCGTCCCGGAGGAAGAGGCAGTCCATGCTCAGGTACTCGCGGCCCGCCCAGGTGGAAAACTCCGGGGAGCACGTCGCGTAGCCGACGACCTCGCCCCCGGCGGACTCCGCGACCAGGCACGCGAGCCGGGGCTCGGGGGTGTCGAACAGCAGGGCCCCCAGACGCTCGGCGAGGTCGGGCGCGGGCGGCGGCGCCTTCTCGTAGGCGGCGTGCTCGGCGGCGAGCGCGGCGACGCGGGGCAGGTCCTCGCGCCGTGCGGCCCGGACTCTCGGGGCGGGGCTCATCGGACTCCGCCCTCCAGGGTGTCGGCCTCCCACGCGGCGAGCCGGTCGGCGATCCCGCCCCGGGCGTCCAGGACGTGGCGGGTGAACGCGTCGCGTTCGTGGGCCAGGACCGCCGCCTCCCACACGCAGGGGGCCAGGCCGGAGCGCCCCGGCCGGAGCTGTTCGGGCCGCCCGGCCGGGCCTGCGAAGATCGCCAGGTCCGACATGTGGCCCTCGATCCAGCTGTGCACGAGGACGTAGTCGCCGTCCCCGCCCGCGTGCACGATGAGGACCGCGAGTCCGAGCGAGCCCCGTGCGCTCCCCAGCCCCAGGTGCGCCTCGGCGACGCGCAGCGCCTCGGCCTCCACCTTGGCGCTCACCAGGCGGCGCGGCGCCTCCAGGGCGTAGGTCTTGACCAGGTGGCCGCCGAGCTCTCTGGTCCCCAGGGCGCGGGACGTACGTGCGTGGTGCTGCTCGGCCAGGGCGAGCAGTGCCCCTGTGTCGACACCTTCGGGGGTCTGTCCGGTTTCTCCGTTTTCGCTCACCGGGACAGTATGCGCCGTGGGACGGCCGCCACGCCTCCGTGAGGGCCCGGAGGCAGTCCCGGGCACCAGTTCGACGATCGCGTCCAGGTCCGGCGGCGACCGCCACGTCCCCGCGACGAGCGTCCACTCGCCGCGGGCGCCGAGTACCGGGTGTCCGGCGGGCCGTGGGGAAGCACGGCCCGCCGGGCACCACCGGGGGTCCGGCTAGCCGACGATCGGCACGTCCGCGCCGCCGCGCACCAGCACCGGGACCCGCTCCAGGGGCGCCTCCAACATGATCTCCGTCCCGCCGGCGTGGACCGCGCCCGACCACGGATCGACCCAGGTGGAACCCTCCGGCAGGTACACCCTGCGCGACCGCGCCCCGTACTCGGCCACCGGGGCGACGAGCACGTCCGGGCCGAACAGGAACGCGTCCTCGGCCTCCCAGGCGCGCGGGTCCTCCGGGAAGTCCACGAACAGCGGCCGCATCGGCGGCAGACCGCTCTCGTGGGCGGCGCGCATCTGCTCCATGACGTAGGGGCGCAGGCGCTCGCGGAGGAAGAGCATGTCCCGCAGCAGCGGGTAGACCTCCTCCCCGTAGGACCACACCTCGTTGGGGCCGCCCGACATGTCCGGGTGCAGCGCGTCGACGAACGGCTCCCGGAACCCGTGCAGCCGGAACAGCGGGCAGAACACCCCGTACTGGAACCAGCGCACCAGCAGTTCCCGGTACTCCGGGGACTCCTGGTCGCCCCCGTGGAAGCCGCCGATGTCGGTGGTCCACCACGGGATGCCGGACATGGCGACGTTCAGTCCGGCGCGGATCTGCGTGCGCAGGGAGTCGAAGGTGGCGGGGATGTCGCCCGACCACAGGGCCGCGCCGTGGCGCTGGCTGCCCGCCCAGGCCGACCGGCACAGGGTGATGACCTCGGACTCCCCCGCCGCGAGCATGCCCTCGTGGAAGCCGCGCGCGTGCTCGGCCGGGTAGATGTTGCCCACCTCGGTCCCCGGACCGGCGTGGTAGCGCAGGTTCTCCGGGTGGCCGGGCTTGAGCTCCGGCTCGCACGCGTCCAGCCACCACACCCGGATGCCCAGGTCGAGGTAGTTGCGCCGCACCTTGTCCCACACGTACGCGCGCGCGTCGGGGTTGGTGGGGTCGTAGAACGACACCTGGACGTGGGCGTCGACCCCCTTGTCCGCCCAGTCGGCGTGGACCGGCGGCCCCTGCTCGGTGGCCACGAGGTAGCCGCGCGCCAGCATCTCGTCGTAGTTCTCGCTCAGCGGGCTGACCGAGGGCCACACGGACACCATCAGCTCCACGCCCATCTCGCGCAGCTCGTCCACCATGGCCTTGGGGTCGGGCCACTCGGCGGGGTCGAACTTCCAGTCGCCCAGATGGGTCCAGTGGAAGAAGTCGCTGACGATGACCGAGAGCGGCAGGCCGCGCCGCTTGTACTCGCGGGCCACCTCCATGAGTTCGTCCTGCGTCTTGTAGCGCAGGCGGCACTGCCAGAAGCCCGACGCGAACTCGGGCAGCTCGGGGGCGTGGCCGGTGGCGTCGGCGTAGTTCGACATGATCGCGGCCGGGCCGCCGCCCGCGGTGACCCAGTAGTCGATCTGGCGGGCGCTGTCGCTGACCCAGCGGGTCCCGTTGCCGGCCAGCTCCACCCTGCCGGTGGCCGGGCTGTTCCACAGCAGCCCGTAGCCGCGCGAGGAGACCATGAAGGGGATGGTGACCTCCGCGTTGCGCTGCACGAGGTCGACGACGGCGCCCTTCTGGTCGAACAGCCCGTGGGTGTGCTGCCCGAGCCCGAACAGCTTCTCGCCGTCGTAGGCGCGGAAGCGCTGCTCGATGCGGTAGTAGCCGTGGCCGGTGGAGGTGTAGGCGCGGGGGCCGGGCCACCAGAAGTGGGCGCGCTCCTCGGCGAGCAGTTCGTCGCCGGAGGCGTCCAGGAAGCGGAGCAGTCCGGCGTCGTCGATCTCCAGGGTGAGGGCGCCGTTGGCGAGGACGGCGCGGCCCGCCTCGATCGTGACCGTCGCTGTGGCCGGCTCCCGTGGCTCGACCAGGGCGCCGGGCAGGTCCTCGCGCAGGACCGACAGCCCCGCGCGGACGCGGATGCCGTCGGGGCCCCACGCCTGGGCGCGTACGACCTGGTGGCTGCCGCGCCACTCGATGCCGTCCTCGATCTCGTTGAACACGCGTCGTCCTTCCGGTTGGGGGGTGGTGTTGTCGAAGCGCTTCGACAACGGGGTGTGGGGTCGGGCGGGTCGTCGTGCGTAGGGGGCGGGTGTCAGGAGCGCGGTGCGGTGCTTCCGGTGCGCGGTGCGGTGCTTCCGGCAGGGGTCAGGCGCGGCTCCAGGAGCGTGACGCCGGGACCGCCGACACCGTCGATCTTGTCCATGAGCAGCTGCACGGCCCGGGAGCCCACGGCCTCGGCGGGCAGGTCGACCGAGGTGAGCGGCGGGACGACGGGGGCGGGCGGGCCGATGACGGCCACCGACAGCTCCGGGGGTGTGCGGCCCAGTTCCTGGAAGGCGTCCAGCAGCGGGGCGACCGAGGGCTCGTTGTGGACGATGAGGCCGGTCAGGGCGGGGCGGTCGCGCACGAGTCCGGCGGCGACCTCGCGCGCGGTGTCGGGGGAACAGGGGTGCAGGGTGGCGCGCACGCCGCGTTCGCGGGCGGCGGCCTCGTATCCGGTGACGGTGCGCTCGGCGAACCCGGTGCGCCGCTCGTAGACCGAGGGCGGCTGGCCGACGAAGGCGATGTCGGTGTGCCCGAGGTCGGCGAGATGGTGCACGCAGGCGGCGCCGGCGGCGGCGAAGTCGAGGTCCACGCAGGTCAGGCCCTCGACGTCCTCGGGGACGCCGATGAGCACGGACGGCAGGTCCAGTGAGCGCAGCACGGGCACGCGGGCGTCGTCGGCCTCCACGTCCATGACGATGACGCCGTCGACCATGGCGCTTCCCGCGACCCGGCGCAGCCCGTCGGGGCCCTCGCCCTGGGTCAGCAGCAGGACGTCGTGGTCGTGGGTGCGGGCGGACGTGGTCACCGAGACGGCGAAGCGCATGGCGACCGGGACGTGGACGTCCTCGCGCAGGGGGATGACGAGGGCGATGACGTTGCTGCGGCGGCTTGCGAGGGAGCGCGCGCCCGCGTGCGGCTGGTAGCCGAGGGCGTCGATGCTCTCGCGGACGCGGCGCCGGGTGGTCTCGGAGATCGACCTCTTGCCGCTGAGGACATAGGAGACCGTGCTCGGAGACACGCCCGCGTGCTTGGCCACGTCGGAGATCCGCACCGTGCCATCCCCTCCGTGATCGAATCGATTCGATGCGATGTTACGCACGACACCATGCTCGCGCAACGCCCCCGGGCCGTCCACTGGCCGCGAGCGGCCAGGGCATCGACCTGCCCGGGAAGGGACGCTAGGGTCTGACCCGCACCCCCGCGGCCCGGGACCGGGCGGACCGGCCTCCGCCCGCCCCGCTTCCCACCAGGAGCCCCATGCCCGACAGCAGCGTCCACCTACCGTCACTCATCGGCACGATCCTGCCCTTGCTCGCCGGCGCCGGGGTCGTGATCGGCGCGTTCGCCGCGCCGTCCGGGCGCAGGGGGCTGACCGGCGCCGCGGGCGGGCTCATCCTGGTCTCCTCGATCGGCTTCCTCATCCTGACGCTCGCGTACTCCCCCCTCCAGGAGATGCTCTCGGGCCCCTTCGGCGGCCGTACCGTCTGGATCATCCTCGACGCGGTCGACTTCGTGTGCCTCGCGCTCTTCGACACCGGGCTCGTCCTGCTCGTGATCGCCGCCACCCGCCGCCTCGCCGAGCCGCGGCCCACCCGTCCGCCGCACGCTCCCGTCGGGCCGTACCAGCCCGGCCCCTCCCAGCGCTGATCCCGACACCGGAGCCCATCATGATCTCGCTCGTCTTCTCCCTCCTGCTCTCGGGCGTCGCGCTCATCGCCGTGGGCGCCATCGCGCTCATCCGGGCGGGCCGCGCCCCGAGCGGCAGGGGGCTGGTCTTCACCAGCGGCGTGCTCTTCGTCCTGCTCGGCCTGGTCTCGATCGGCTGGATCGTCTACGTGCGGTTCTTCGCCTTCCCGATGCTGGACATGGACGCCGTGGCCCCTCCGAGCCTCATGCCGCCCTGGGCCGCGTCGACCTACCACGTCGGCACCCGGCTGGGCCTGCTGGTCGCGATCGTCCTGCTGGTGTTCGGCGTGCTGAGCGCGCGCGGCAAGCAGTCCGCCGCCCAGGGGGCGCCGGTGCACGGCGGACCGCAGGGGTACGGGCCACAGCCGGGCCAGGCGCCGGGCGGCCAGGGCTACGCCGGGCAGCAGGGCGCGCCCCAGCAGCAGTACCCGGGCGCGCAGCCGCCCCAGCAGCAGTACTCGGGCCCCGGTGGACCCCGGCAGCACCCGCAGAACGACCCCACCGGGCCCCAGCACCCCTATCAGCAGCAGCCGCAAAATCCTCAGCAGCACCGCTCCCAGGGGCAGTCGCAACCTCCTGGCGCGCCCCAACAGCCCACGCAGGCCCAGCAGCACCGCCCGCAGGGGCAGCCGCAGCGTCCTGGCGCGCCCCAACAGCCCCCTCAGACTCAGCAGCCGCGTCCGGGCGGCCACCAGCGCCCGCCCCAGCCGCCCGGGAGCGGACCGCAGCGCCCGCCCCAGAGCTGACCACGTCCACGCCGCGCCGCACCGGAACTTCCGGTGCGGCGCGCTCGTCCCCGCCCCTAGTGCTGTTCCAGGAACGCGATCACGGTCTCGGCCAGGGCGCTCCGGGCGGCCGGGGCGTCGATCCGGGCCGTCCCATCACCGAACTGGTCGCCGTAGGCCCCGAACTGGGCGTGGTTCATCCCGTCGATCTCCACTGTGACGGCGTCCTCGGGCAGGTGTCCCCGGTTCGCGTCGATCGCCGCCGGATCGGACAGCCCGTCCTCGCTCCCGGACACCGAGAGCACAGCGAGGTCGTTCCGGTCGGCCAGCCCGGCGCCCTCGGTGGCGTAGGAGCCCCACAGCACCACTCCGGCCACGGGGAACGCCGGTTCGCCTCCGGCGTGGGCGGCGGCCATGGCCCCGCCCAGCGAGTGCCCTCCCAGGTACCAGCGCCGCACGCCCGCACCGTGCTCGGCCACGGCGGCGTCGGCGCGGTCCGGGTCCAGGACCGCCAGGTGCAGCGGCATCCGAGGGATCACGACCGTGGCTCCGGTGGCCTCGACGACGGGCGCCCACGAGGCCGCGTAAGCCTCGGCCTCCACCCGGGCGCCGGGATAGAACACCACCCCGGTACCGGAGGCGGTGCCCTCGGGCTCCAGGACGACGGCGTCGTCGGCGGCCCCGATCCGCACGCCCGGCAGGGCACTGGCCTGGGCCAGGGGCTGCGCCTCGGCCCGGTGGGGGGTCAGCACCCACACCGCGGCCCCGGTGGCGGCGAGCACGAGGAGGGCGACGCCGACCGCGACGATCGCGACGACCGCACGGCGGCGTCCGGAACCTCGGCTCACCGGCACGCCCCCGTTCCGCCAGCGGTGCGTGGGTCGGCGGCGGTCCGAAGCGGGGCGCCTGTGGTACCTCGTGAGTTCAGCACGGATACCAAGATACTTTCTCGTGGGAGCTTTCTGTCGGCGCATCCCCGGCACGTCCTCCGCCTCCGTGTCCCGTGGGCGACGAGGGGGGCGGGGACGGGTCGGGCAACCGGGCGCGCACCGGCCACCACCAGGCGAGACGTCAAGCCTGTCCTCAGACGGGGCGGGTGTGGAACAGCGAGTAGCGCCACATCAGCAGGCGGCGCACGCGGGAGCCCGGAAGGACCTCGGCGGCGGTCGCGCGGATCTCGCGCAGCCCCATCTCGGGCTCGCGCATCGGCATCGGGTTGGCGCTCGTCTCCCCCGTCCCCACCTCGGGTGTGCCCGTCAGGAAGCGGCCGGCGCGCAGTCCGAGGCCGATCGCCCACTGCGGGCCCAGCGCGGCCAGGCTCGCGGCGAGGTCGGCCGCGTCCTCCTCCCGGTACAGGCCGAGCACCGCCAGGGTGCCGCCGGGCGCGAGGGCGCCCGCCAGGTGTTCCAGGGCAGGGCCGAACGGCATGTGGTGCAGGCTCGCGATGGCGCTGACGAACGCGTAGCCCGCCGGGTCCAGCTCGGCCTCGGCCAGCGGCGCCGCCTGGTAGCGCACGGGCAGACGCGTCGGCGTGCGCGCACGGGCGAGCGCGATCATGTCGGCCGACGCGTCCACCGCGTCCACCTCCAGCCCACGCTCCGCCAGCCTCCGGGCGAAGCGCCCGTCACCGCACCCGACATCGAGGGCGGAGCGCGTGCGAAGCGCGTCCGCCGAGGATGGAGCCCCTCCGCCTCCCGCGCAGCGCCCCCGAGGGGCGCTGCTGGGCGACGGGTGGGCGGTGGCGCGCTGGGCGGGGATCCGGCGGAGGAGGTGGTCGTGGTAGTGGCTGTTGTGGTCCCAGGAGACGTCGATGGGACTCTGGGGAAGGAACCGGTTCATAGTGCCGAAGGGCCGGAGTACGACGTAGGTGCAGCGAGGGCGCCGACGGGGTTCTGGCGGCCCGGAGGTGCGCTCCCGAGGAACGGGGGAGTGCACCGGAAGGGCCGAGGGTTCCCGTACTCAGGGCGCCCGCGCTATCCGGCCTGGCGCTTGGCCTCCAGCGCGTCCATCGCCGCGACGGCGGTGGCCACGGTCTGGTGGACCGGGACCTGTCGGTGCAGGCCGACCAGGCGGACGACCTTGGTGACGCGTTCGTTGAGCGCGGCCAACGCCAGGGAACCGTGCAGCTCACGCACGGTGCGGTAGGCGTTGATGACGACGTTCAGACCGCTCGAATCCATGAAGTCCAGTTCGGACAGGTCCAGGATCAGCCACGGTCCGTGGTCGTCGATCGCGGACTGGATGTGTTCCTGGAGGTCGGCGGCGGTCGCGATGTCGAGTTCTCCCACGATCGCGACGATCACGCTGTGGCTTTCGACCCGCGTGCTCAGCCCAAGCCTGTGCACGTTCACTCCTCCCGGCCCCACGTTGTGATGGTGAGGGGTCCCTTCGGTTCACCATACGCAGACCGACGAACGGCGGCCACCGGTCCGGCTGCACTCCCACAGTGCCGGACCTTTGAGGAGAGGGCTCGCGTTCGAGGGTCAGGTCAGTCGTTGGACACACACGGTATAAGCGAACTGCCCGCGAGGAAATGGCATCGCGAAAGAAAATTTCGCCTCGCAGGCACGAACCCCCTTCGACATGCCCGTTATCGCCCCTTGACGGTGGGTTATTTCACGACATCACGCCCACCAGGAGCGCCTCTTCAACGGTCATCGTGACCATCACCCTCGACACGGTCACCGACCGTGCGCTCCTCCCCCGTGTCGTCACCACGGGTGAAGGCGTCGAGGAGCCGGTCGGCCGCCAGGGTCGCCGTCGTCTCCCCCGAGCGCACGTCCTCCTCCATCCCCGGCGTGAGCCGGCTCACGCGCGGGTCCCGCAGGAAGGAGTCCATCAACCGGTCGCGCACCTGGTCCCACATCCAGCTGACCCGCTGGTCCGCGCGCCGGTCGGCCAGCCCGCCGTCGCCCTCCAACACCTTGCGGTGCTCGCCGACGGCGTCCCAGACCTCGTCCAGGCCGTCCCCGGTCAGGCCGCTGCAGGTCAGCACGGGCGGACGCCACTGCGGATGCACCGGTTGGAGCAGCCGCAGCGCCCGGGACAGCTCCCGGGCGGCCTTGCGCGCGTCGTCGGCGTGCGGACCGTCGGCCTTGTTCACGGCCACCACGTCCACCAGTTCCAGCACGCCCTTCTTGATGCCCTGGAGCTGGTCCCCGGTCCGCGCGAGCGTCAGGAAGAGGAAGCAGTCCACCATCGCGGCGACCGTCACCTCGGACTGGCCCACCCCCACGGTCTCCACCAGGACCACGTCGAAACCGGCCGCCTCCATCAGCAGCATGGTCTCCCGGGTGGCCCTGGCGACCCCGCCCAGCGTGCCCGCCGTGGGCGAGGGCCGGATGAAGGCGTTGGGATCCACCGCCAGGCGTGCCATCCGGGTCTTGTCCCCCAGGATGCTCCCGCCCGTGCGCGTCGAGGACGGGTCCACCGCCAGCACCGCCACCCGGTGCCCGGCCTCGGTCAGCCGGGTGCCCAGGGTGTCGATGAACGTCGACTTGCCCACGCCGGGAACGCCCGTGATCCCGACCCGGCGCGCGTTCCCGGTGTGCGGCAGCAACCGCACCAACAGCTCCTGCGCGGCCCGCGCGTGGTCGGCCCGACGGGACTCCACCAGCGTGATGGCCCGGGCCAGGGTGGGCCGGTGACCGGCCAGGACGCCCTCGGCCAGGGCGTCCACGTCCACCGGCCGCCCGCGTCGGCGTCCCGGGGTCACTCGCTCACTCCCCCTCCTGCGGTCCGTCTCCGGCCAGGCGCTCCTCCAGCTGGTCCAGCAGGCCCAGCGCGGCCTCGGCGATCACCGTGCCGGGCGGGAAGATCGCCGAGGCGCCCGCCTGCCGCAGCGCCTCGAAGTCGGCCGGCGGGATGACGCCGCCCACCACGATCATGATGTCCGCGCGGCCCAGCGCCGCCAGCTCCTCGCGCAGCGCCGGCACCAGGGTCAGGTGGCCCGCCGCCAGCGACGACACCCCGACCACGTGCACGTCGGACTCCACCGCCTGGGCCGCGACCTCGGCCGGGGTCTGGAACAGCGGCCCCACGTCCACGTCGAACCCGAGGTCGGCGAACGCGGTCGCGATCACCTTCTGCCCGCGGTCGTGGCCGTCCTGGCCCATCTTCGCGACCAGGATGCGCGGTCGGCGCCCCTCGGCCTCGGCGAAGTCGTCCACGCGGGCGATCACCCGCTCCATCATGCCCGCCGCGTCCTTGCTGCCGGACGCCTCGTCCTTGTACACGCCCTGAATCGTACGGACCTGGCCGGCGTGCCGGTCGAAGACCTTCTCCATCGCGTCGGAGATCTCCCCCACCGTCGCCATGGCGCGCGCCGCGTCGACCGCCGCGGCCAGCAGGTTGTTGGTCAGGGACGCGTCGGCGGTGGACTCGCCCGCCGCGGCGGCCGAGAGCGCGTCGAGCGCCGCCCGCACCCGGTCCTCGTCCCGTTCGGCGCGCAGCCGCGCCAGCTTCTCCAGCTGCTCGGCGCGCACCCGCGAGTTGTCGACCTTGAGCACGTCGATCTCGTCGTGGGTGTCGGGGCGGTACTTGTTGACCCCGATCACCGGCTGGCGGCCGGAGTCGATGCGCGCCTGCGTGCGCGCCGCCGCCTCCTCGATGCGCATCTTGGGCAGGCCCGCGTCGATCGCGGCGGCCATCCCGCCCGCCTTCTCCACCTCCTGGATGTGCCCCCACGCCCTGGCCGCCAGCTCCTCGGTGAGCCGCTCCACGTAGAAGCTGCCGCCCCACGGGTCGGCCACCCGGGTGGTCCCGGACTCCTGCTGCAGCAGCAGCTGCGTGTTGCGGGCGATCCGCGCGGAGAAGTCGGTGGGCAGCGCCAGCGCCTCGTCCAGGGCGTTGGTGTGCAGCGACTGCGTGTGGCCCTGGGTGGCGGCCATGGCCTCCACGCAGGTACGGGCCACGTTGTTGAACACGTCCTGGGCGGTCAGCGACCACCCCGAGGTCTGGGAGTGGGTCCGCAGGCTCAGCGACTTGTCCTTCTCCGCCCCCAGGTCCTTGACCAGGCGCGCCCACAGCAGCCGGGCCGCGCGCAGCTTGGCGACCTCCATGAAGAAGTTCATGCCGATCGCCCAGAAGAACGACAGGCGCGGCGCGAACACGTCCACGTCCAGCCCGGACCGCTGGCCCGCGCGGATGTACTCGACCCCGTCGGCCAGGGTGTACGCCAGCTCCAGGTCGGCCGTGGCCCCGGCCTCCTGCATGTGGTAGCCGGAGATCGAGATCGAGTTGAACCGCGGCATCCGCTGCGAGGTGTAGGCGAAGATGTCGGAGATGATCCGCATCGAGGGGCCCGGCGGATAGATGTAGGTGTTGCGGACCATGAACTCCTTGAGGATGTCGTTCTGGATGGTCCCCGACAGCTTCTCGGGGGGTACACCCTGCTCCTCGGCGGCGACGATGTACAGCGCCAGGACCGGCAGCACCGCGCCGTTCATGGTCATCGACACGCTCATCCGGTCCAACGGGATGCCGTCGAACAGCTGGCGCATGTCGTAGATGGAGTCGATGGCCACCCCGGCCATGCCGACGTCGCCCGCCACCCGGGGGTGGTCGGAGTCGTAGCCGCGGTGGGTGGCCAGGTCGAAGGCGACCGACAGGCCCTTCTGGCCCGCGGCGAGGTTGCGCCGGTAGAAGGCGTTGGACTCCTGGGCGGTGGAGAACCCGGCGTACTGGCGGATCGTCCAGGGCTGGTTGACGTACATGGTCGGGTAGGGGCCGCGCAGGTAGGGCGGCACCCCCGGCAGTCCGTCGACGAAGTCCAGGCCCTCGCGGTCGGCGGCGGTGTAGAGCGGGCGCACGCCGATGCCCTCGGGTGTCTCCCACTCCAGGGCGTCGACCGCCTTGCCGGTGTCCGCCTCCACGGCGGCCCGCCAGTCGGCCGCCGCGCCCGCGGTGTCCGCTGTGTCCGCGGTGTCCGCGGTGTCCGCTGCGGTGGCGGGCGCGGGCGGACGGGCCTCGACGGTGGAGAAGTCCGGGATCCGGTCCTGCGTCATGAGCTCGCCCTCTCGGTGGGTCCAGAAGGGTCGGCGCCGGGGGCGTCCGAGGGCGGTGGTCCGGCTCCCGTGGAACCCCCCTGGGCGGTGGCGGGCGACGGGCGGGAGGCCGCGCCGGAGGCGTCCGTTGAGGGCGGTAGCCCAGCCCCCGTGGAACCCCCCTGGGCGGTGACGGGCGACGGGTGGGAGGGGTCGGTGAGCATCACGTCCGCCAGGTCGGTGAGCAGGGCGACGGCGTCGCACCCGCGGTGGGCGAAGGCGTCCACCCCGGCCTCCCGGTAGGAGTCGCTGGGCGCTCCCGCCAGCAGCACCCGACGGGCCCCGGCCCCCTTGAGCGCGCGGGCCGCGGCCTCGGCCTCCTCGGCGTAGACCGCGTCGGAGGAACAGATCACCGCGATCCGGCTGCCCGAGGCGGCGAAGGCCTCCGCCGCCGCGGCGGCGCCCTCCAGCGGCCCCGGCTCGTGCACGGCGATGCCCCCGGCGGCCAGCAGGTTGGTGGCGAACGAGGCCCGTGCGGTGTGCGCCGCGACCGGGCCCAGCGTGGCCAGGAAGACGGTCGGGCGGTGGCCGGTGTCGCCCGCCTGGGCGTCGGCCCGGTCGCGCAGCTCCTCGAAGTCCTGGGCGTAGCGCCGCACGGGGAACCCGGCGGAGGGCCGGTGCGCCGGGTCGGCGGAGCGCACCAGCGGGATCTCGTCCAGGTGCGGGAACTCGCTCACGCCGGTCAGCGGGGCGCGGCGGTGCGCCAGGTCCCGGCGGCGCCGCTCCCACACCCCGTCCACCCGATCGGCCAGCAGCCCGGAGCCGATCGCGTCGGCCGCGCCGCCGGCGCCCTCCAGCTCCTGGAAGAACGCCCAGCCCGCCCGGTACAGGTCCCCGGTCAGCGACTCGACGTAGAAGGACCCCCCGGCCGGGTCGATGACCTGCGCCAGGTGCGACTCCTCCACCAGCAGCGACTGGGTGTTGCGGGCGATCCGGCGGGCGAAGTCGTCGGGCAGGCCCACCGCGGAGTCGAAGGGGGCGACGGTGACCGCGTCCGCGCCGCCCACCCCGGCGGCGAAGCACGCCACGGTGGTCCGCAGCATGTTCACGTGCGGGTCCCGCCGGGTCATCATCGCCGCGGAGGTGGCGGCGTGCAGGCGCATCGCCCGGTGCTCGGCCGCGACACCGCAGGTGGCCAGCACCTGGTTCCACATGCCGCGCACCGCGCGCAGCTTGGCGATCACGGAGAACTGGTCGGCGTTGGCGGCCAGCCGGAACTCGATGCGGCGGGCGGCGTCGGCCAGGTCCAGCCCGGCCTCGTGCAGGGCGCGCAGGTAGGCGGTGCCGGCGGCGACGGCGAAGCCGATCTCCTGGGCCTCGGAACCGCCCGCGTCGTGGACCAGGGTGCCGTCGGCGAAGACGAGGCCGAGCCCGGGGCGGTCGGCGGCGTGCTCGACCGCGAAGCGGACGGGGTCGGCCGCCTCGGGCCGCGTGCCCGCACGGGCCGCGGTGGTGAGGGGGTCGATCCCCAGGTGGGAGATGACCCGCCCGTCGGGGACCCCGGCGTCGGCGTGCGCGGTGAGCAGGGCCCGGGCCGCCTCGGCGTAGTCCGGGCCGGCGTCCAGGACGACGGGGGCCAGGTCGAGGTGGACGTCGGCCAGGGCCTTGCCCAGCGCGGAGGCGGGCAGCCCGCGCACGGCCGCCCCAGTGGCCTCGGGCGCCCGCGGGGCGGCGCCCACGGCGATCCACAGCGAGGACACGCCGTTCATCAGGTCGTCGTGCAGGCGGCGGCGCAGGGTCGCGGGGTCGGCGTCGGTGTGCCGGGCGCGGATGTCCCAGCCGTCGCGGGCGTGCCCGCCGGGCCGGTAGCCGCGGACGAAGGGGGCCTGGCCGGGCAGCCCGGGGTCGGCGGCGGGCGCCTGCCCGGTGTAGAGCGGCGCGATGTCGAAGCCGTCGTAGGTGGGCGTGGACAGGACGGCCTCGGGCGCGTGCGCGAGCCGTTCCTCGGCGACCCCGCTCTTGCGCAGTACACCGGCCACGAGTCCGCGCCACTGTTCGTACGAGGCCTCGGGGAATCCCTCGGCCCAGTTGGGACCGGCCGCGGCTCCGCCGGCCCCGCTCTCGGAAACGTCCATACTTCGAGATGGTAGAGAATCACGTTCGGCTCCGGGGCGCCGGGGTGCCGTGCTTCACACGGTGCCGACCCGCCCTTGACCCGCGATCGACCGAGCCGAAATGAGCGTGCGCGGGCGCTGTTCCAGCCGCCGTCGGCGCCGGTACGAACACTTTCGACAGTTGGCCACATGAGGTGACCTGAGTCACATCAACCTCAGAACCGCAACCAAACGAGCACTTCAGGACACTCACGCAGGAGAGCCGCACACGCTCGCGCGGCACTGACCCCCGCTCGCTCGGACCTGAGGACGTTGACCTGATGACGAATCCCGCCCGCACACGACGCATCGCCCTCGGTCTGGCCGCCGCCGGCTCCGCCCTGGCCCTGGCCGCCTGTTCCGGCGCGGAGGAGCCCCCGGCGACCGACGCCCCCGACCCCGTCGAGGAGGTCGTCGAGGAGGAGACCGCGGAGGCCGCCACCGAGGACTTCAACCAGGGCCCCATCCCGGACGCCGAGCCCGAACTGGACGTGTCCGGGCTCCCGCCCGAGCCCGCCACGGACGCGCCCCTGGGCGACCGCATCGCCTGGGAGGCCCTGGAGCAGGTCGCCACGTTCGCCAAGGTCAACGACCCGGACGCCACCTACGAGTGCCCCGAGATCGCCGGTGAGGAGGGCGAGTCGGCCACCTGCACGGTGACCTTCCTCGGCGAGCCGTTCGAGTACACGATCACCATCGAGTCCTCCGGCATCCTCATCAACTACCAGGCGGAGCTGCACGACGGTCCGCTCATCCGCGAGGTCGTCGAGGACTCCCTCCGTGCGAGCGAGAACACCGAATACGTCCTCTGCGACATGGACGCCGACCTCGTCCGCGGCGAGACCGACACCGACGCCCCCTTCACCTGCCAGTCCTTGGACGAGGAGTCCGGCACCGTCAGCGAGCACACCCTGAGCATCTCGATGTACGGAGCCTTCAGCTTCTTCCCGGTCTGATCCCCAGAGCGACGACGGCCCCGCCCCGGCGGGGCCGTTCGCGTTCCGGGAAGTGCCCGTGCGTCCACGGGTGCGGCACCGCCGACGAGCACGTGCCGGGCGGCACTCCGCCGAACACGCTGGTGGTGGGGGCGGGAGCGCGCCCCGGTCGGCTCGTGGAGGCGCGAGGGCGCCGATCAGCTCTCGCCCTCCGAGGGCTCCTCGGAGGGATCCGCCGAAGGGTCGGTGTCCTCGTCCTC
The DNA here is from genome assembly GCF_001279585.1 of Nocardiopsis sp. NRRL B-16309. Classification (GTDB taxonomy): domain Bacteria; phylum Actinomycetota; class Actinomycetes; order Streptosporangiales; family Streptosporangiaceae; genus Nocardiopsis. Next base: position 15,175 of record NZ_LGEC01000103.1, read on the forward strand.
GTCGCCCGCGCCGTCCTCGTCCTCGGTGTCGTCCTGCGGAGGCGGCCCGTACACGAAGCGCTGCCGGTCCCGCACGAGGACGGCGTGCCCGCTCCCGGTGACCGCCTCCACGTAGGACGTGAGGTCGTCGCTCACCGTGTCCATGGTGAGGGCGTCGAGCACCAGCTGCTCGTCGCGGCCGTCGTTGGTGCGGATGTCGCCGTAGAACAGGCCGTCGTGGGCGAAGGCCAGTGAGATGGAGACGTCGTCGTCCTCCAGGCTCCACAGGACCTCGCCGGTGGCCGTGTCCACCGCGATCGCCGTCGCCTCACCGCTGGCCTGGGGCAGCATCAGCGTGCCGGTGGCGGCGTCGTGGAGGCTGCCGGTGAGCCCGGCCGGGTCGAACGGGTGGCCGACCGGGTTGGTGCCCGGTTCGCGCAGCGTCCACAGCAGGTCGCCGCTGTCGGCGTCGTGGGCGGAGAGCGTCGAGGGGGACTCGGCCAGGGCCCAGCGCAGCAGGACGACCTGGTCGGTGTCGGACGCGGCGTCGGCGTCGGACCCGGGGGCGGAGTCGGAGGCGGACCGCTCCCCGTCCTCCTCGGCGGCGTCCTCGCCGTCGCCGGAAGCCTCGTCCTCGGCATCGCCGGACTCGGAGTCGCCGGGCTCGGAGTCGCCGGGCTCGGAGTCGCCGGGCTCGGAGTCGCCGGGCTCGGAGTCGCCGGACTCCGAGTCGCCGGGCTCGGAGTCGCCGTCCGCATCGCCGGAATCCTCGGAGCCGTCCTCGTCGGCGTCCTCGGCCGCCGGGTAGACACCGACCACCTGGGGCGCTGGAAGCGGGCCGGAGGCCGACAGCCCGAGGTCCTCGTCGGCGCCGGAGACCGACCACAGCTCGTCGCCCGTGGAGTCGGGGTCCAGCGACCGGGCCTGGAGTCCGGCACCGCCGTCGGAGAGCAGGAGCAGGTCCTCGCGGGCCGCGACGGGCACCCCGGTTCCGGCGGCCTCGTCGGCCGGGTCCGCGTCCTCGTCGCCCTCCGCGTCCTCGGACGTGGCCTCCTCGGACGGATCGTCCCCGGGGTCGTCCTCCCCCGCGCCGCCGTCCGCGAACTCGTACTCCCACAGCACGTCGCCGCCGGTGTCGAGCACCGTGTACTCGCCGTGGGGCTCGTCGAACCCCCACTCGTCGGGGTAGCGCACCGCGACGCCGTCGAGGTAGGTGTCGCCCGCCTCCTCCGGGGACCACACGCGTTCGCCGCGGGCGTCCAGGACGAAGGGGACGTCGTCGGTGCCCGCCATGAGCAGGACCCGCTCGCCGTCCCCGTCCTCGGCGAACCCCCCGAAGCGCGCCTCGCCCTCCCAGAGGGTGGCGCCGGTGGCGGCGTCGCTCAGCAGGTGTCGGTCCTCACCGTCGGAACTGATGAGGAAGGCCGCCTCGACGGGGCTGATCCGCACCCCGAGGGGGTCGTCGAGCAGGTCGGGGGCCTCGGCGCCGTCACCGTGCAGGTAGCGCAGGACCTCGCCCTCGATCCCCGGGGGCGGGTCGCCCTCGAACGCGGTGGGGAGAGGGGCCGGTTCGTCCTCCGGCCGGGGCTCCGGGGCCTCCGTGTCGCCGGTGCAACCGACGACCAGCAGCACCACGAGGCCACAGGTGAACGCCTGGGGCACTCCTGGGCTGCGCATGGACGGTGACTCCCCGCGAACGACGACGTTTACGGCAAATCCTAAGCGGCGGGGGGAGGCGGGGATACACGTCCCACCACTCGTTACGCATGTGTAAACGTCGTCGCCCGCCGGTTCACGGCTCCACTTCGACCACCGTGGTACCCCGGACCTGGTGTTCGGCCCGTCCCCCGGTGATCTCGGCCAGTCGGACCTCGAAGTCGGGAAGGTCGGCCTCGGCCAGCACGACCTCGATGCGGACCCGGTCCTCGTAGGCGACCTCGCGCACGGTCACCTCGGAACCGCGCAGGTCGCTCTCCAGGCGCCCGCCCAGCACGTAGTCCGCGAAGACGTCCACGACGAGCAGTTCCCGGCGCTCCAGCACACCGACCTCGTCCACGGCGGCGGAGACGGCGCTGCCGTAGGCGCGGATGAGTCCGCCCGCACCGAGCTTGACGCCGCCGAAGTAGCGGGTCACCACGGCGACCGTGTCGGTCAGCCGCCGGTGCCGCAGCACCTCCAGCATGGGCACCCCGGCGGTCCCGCCGGGCTCGCCGTCGTCGCTGGAGCGCTGGACCCCGCCGTCGTCGCCGAGGACGTAGGCGGTGCAGTTGTGGTTGGCGCTCCAGTGCTCCTTGCGGCGTTCGGCGATGAAGGCCCGCGCGGCCTCCTCGTCGCCCACCCGGGCCAGCGCGCAGATGAACCTGGAGCGCCTGATCTCCAACTCGTGCTCGCCATCGCGTCTGATCGTTCGCATGTCGCCTGTTCGGCAGGGGTCGTGGTCCCCGCCAGTCTCCCACCGCCCGACCTGTCGGAGCCGCCCGGGCCCGAGCGGGCGAGAAGACTCGGGGCGTGCTCGTACTTCGGTTGCGCGAATCACGATGACAATGGTCCGCGCATGCCGCCGGGGCCGGAGAAAACCACCCTTGTGGGACACGCGACGCGGAAGGTCGGAAAACACCCGAGCGCCGCGTCGGAGAGCACAGGTTCAGGTCGGTGTTTCCACCTGCTCTCCCCTGTCCGAACTCGGCGGTACGGATAGCCGGTGGTTTCCCTGATTCGTCTTCACCGGCAGGACACCATAGTGAAACACGAGGCGAATAGAACACCCATCACGTTCCCTTCCCCCCAGGGTCAACGGGTGGGCCTCACCCTTTGTCTCCTTACCCCCCGCAAAGAAGGAAACGACGTGCGAACGAAGAAAACCCCCTCCCCTGAAGGTTCCGATTCCGTCCTCCTGCCGCTGGCCACCCGCGTGGCCTCCCGCACCGCTCTGGCCGTCGCCATGGCCGCCGGCCTGACCCTCGGCGCGGTCGCCCCCGCCTCGGCCGACAGCCCCTACGAGCGCGGCCCGGACCCCACCACCTCCAGCATCGAGGCCTCCAGCGGCCCCTTCGACGTCGACGAGGACTCCGTCTCCTCCTGGTACGTCAGCGGCTTCGGTGGCGGCACCATCTACTACCCGGAGGACGACAGCCAGACCTACGGCGGTGTGGTCATCGCCCCTGGCTACACCGAGTCCTCCTCCGCCATGGCGTGGCTGGGCGAGTACCTGGCCTCGCACGGGTTCGTCGCCTTCAACATCGACACCAACTCCCGCTACGACCAGCCCGACAGCCGCGGCCGCCAGATCGAGGCCGCGCTGGACTACCTGGCCGAGGACAGCGACGTGTCCGACCTGGTCGACCCGGACCGCCTCGCCGCCATGGGCCACTCCATGGGCGGCGGCGGCACCCTCGCCGCGGCCGAGGACCGCCCCGAACTGAAGGCGGCCATCCCGCTCACCCCCTGGCACTCCGACAAGACCTGGGGCGGCGTCACCGTCCCCACCATGATCATCGGAGCCGAGAACGACACCATCGCGCCGAACTCCTCCCACTCCATCCCCTTCTACAACAGCCTGAGCTACAGCACCGAGCGGGCCTACGTGGAGCTGGACGGCGAGGGCCACCTCGTCACCAGCAGCCGCAACACCGAGCTCGCGAGCAACAGCGTCTCCTGGCTGAAGGTGTTCGTGGACGAGGACGACCGCTACGAGCAGTTCCTCTGCCCCGCGCCCAGCACCGGCTGGGGATCGCCGTACTCCGACTACCGCGACTCCTGCCCCTATATCTGATGCGGGAGCACGTGACCGACGGGTGACCTTTCAGAGGTGACAAAGTGGCGGGCACCACGCGGCCCGGGTCGACCAGCAGGCCGGCACGCGCCCCGCCACTTCCGCATGCCTGACAACGCGGCGGACGAACCATTCTCATCGCGCGCAGCCGAAACACGAGCACGTCCCGGGCCTTCTCGCCCTCGTCGCGGACGGCAGCGGAGCTGACGCGGGACGCGCCATTTCATGGCCACATGCGGAAGGAATCGGACGCACCGGACATTCTCGACAACGGCCCGTGGAGGGAACGCGGACTCGGCATCGGATCATGCCGACACATGCCGGACGCCACGCCCACGCCTCCCACCACCCACGCCTCCCACCATTCTCCGCGTTCGGCTCCAGATCGATCCGGGCGGTGGGCGGCAGCGGCCCGAGCCCGGAACTCGTGCGCGGAGCCGGGCGGTGAACGGCCGCCGCTCCGGGGCACACCGGCCCCGGGGCGGCGGCGCGCGGCCGACTCCCGTCAGAGTCCGAAGACCCACAGCACGGTCGTGTACATCGTCAGCATGATGAACACCACCGCGAGGATGTTGAGCAGGGCGCCCGCCCTGACCATCTGGCCGATCCGGACGTGGCCCGTACCGAAGACGATCGCGTTGGGCGGCGTGGCGACCGGCAGCATGAACGCCATTGTGGCGGCCAGGGCCACCGGCACGACCAGCGTCATGACCGGCAGGTCCAGGCCCAGGGCGACGCCCGCCATCACCGGCACGAAGATCGAGGCGGTGGCGGTGTTGCTGGTGAGCTCGGTGAGCAGCAGCACCAGTGCCGTGACGATGAGGATGAACACCCATCCCGGCACCCCGGCCATCCCGCCGACCACGTCGCCGATCCACAGGCTCAGGCCGCTCGACCCGAACTGGGCGGACAGGCTCAGCCCGCCGCCGAACAGCAGCAGCACGCCCCACGGCAGCTTGACGGCGGTCTCCCAGTCGATGGCCCGGACGCCCCGCGCGTTGTCGACGGGGATGAGGAACAGCACGACCGCGGCGGCGATCGCGATCCCGCCGTCGGAGATGTCGGACAGCCAGGGCAGCGCCGCGCCGACGGTCGCGCTGTCCGCGAGCAGCGGGACGGTGATCCACGCCAGGGCGGTCAGGACGAACACCACGAGCACCGTCCACTCGCCGCGCGAGAGCGGCCCCATGTCCCGCAGCTCCTGGCGGATGTGGGCGCGCGCCTGCCCGATGCCGCCCGGGGTGGGCGGGTACACGACCCTGGTGAGCACCAGCCAGCAGACGACGAGGAAGACCGCGGCCAGCGGGGCGCCGACGACCATCCACTCGCCGAAGCCCACGTCGATGCCGTGCTCGGCCGACAGGTACCCCGCCATGAAGGCGTTGGGCGGCGTCCCGATGAGCGTGGACACCGACCCGATGGAGGCCGCGTAGGCGATGCCCAGCATCAGCGCCGTGGCGAAGTTGGCGTCCGTCCGGCCGTTCCTGAGCTGGGTGACCAGTCCGATGACGGCCACACCGATGGGGAGCATCATCATGGTCGTCGCCGTGTTCGACACCCACATGCTCAGGATCCCGGTCGCGAGCATGAACCCGCCGATGACCGTGACCGGCCCCGTGCCGACGGCGCCGATGATCGCGAGCGCGAAGCGTCTGTGCAGGTTCCACCGCTGCATGGCCAGGGCGATGATGAACCCGCCCATGAACAGGAAGATGATCTGGTTGGCGTAGGGGGCGGTGACGTCCCCGATCTCGGTGTCCGCCAGGAGCGCCGGGAACAGGACGAGGGGGAGCAGCGCCGTGGCGGCCAGGGGGAGGGCCTCGGTCATCCACCACACGGCCATGACGGTGGCCACGGCGGCGACCATCGCGGCGTTCGAGGACGGATCGCCCTCCGGGACCATGGTCCCGTCGGCGTCGACGGGCAGGTTGACCGCCGGCATGAGGAGGTAAACGACCAGACCCGCCGCCACGCCGACGACGACGCCGGCCATCTTGCGGAGGACGGTCGACCGCGCCTCACCGGCGTCGGGGGCGTGCGCGGGAGGCGGACTCTCGATGGGACCGGGAGAGTGATCGGTGCTCACGGATCATCCTTTCGATGTGACCTGTGCTACATCTTCTCCGCTCCCTCCGCACCCAACCGCACCGCGGTGCGGGCCTTCCGGCCGCTCGGCGCGGGGCGGCCGGGCGGCCGGTAGCGCGGCCGCGGCGGAGCGCCCGCCACTCCACTCCCGGGCGACCGCGCGGGCACCCCGGAGGCGGGCCCGCGCACAATGGGGGCATGGACCACGCCTCGATCGACGCCGCGCACGCCGCCCACACCCTCGCCGACCCGCTGCGGCGCCGGTTCTACGAGTACGTGGCCGCCGCGGACGGCGACGTCAGCCGGGGGGAGGCCGCGGACGCGCTCGGCGTCCAGCGCACCCTCGCCGCGCACCACCTGGACAAACTCGCCGAGGCGGGACTGCTGGAGGTCACCCGGCGCAAGGTGAACGGCCGCGAGGGCCCTGGCTCGGGCCGCCCGGCCAAGCTGTACCGGCGCGCGGACCGCGAGCTGTCGCTGCACCTGCCGCCCCGCGACTACGAGCTGGCCGCGCGCGTCCTCGCCGAGGCGGTCGAGCGGCACGGCGCGGAGGAGGCACTGCACGCCGCCGCCCGCGAGGAGGGCCGCCGGATCGGCGCGGCGGCGGACCCCGACGCCGCCCTCCCCGACCTCCTGCGCGAGCGCGGCTACGAGCCGGAGCCCGCGGGCGGGGCGCTCCGGCTGCGCAACTGCCCGTTCCACTCCCTGGCCCGGGCCTTCCCGCCGCTGGCCTGCGGCCTGAACCTCGAACTCCTGCGGGGCGTGTTGGAGGGCCGCGGCGAGGACGGGGCACGGGCCCGGATGGACCCGGCCGAGGGGCGCTGCTGCGTGACGGTTTCCAAAAACAATGAAGATTGACTTAGAAGCCCCCACTGTGGTGTGCTCGGGTCCATGAGCGCATCGACCCCCGCATCCGCGTCCGCCCCCGACCCCGCGACGGCCCCCTCCCCCGCCGGCTCCCCCGACTCCGGCACCGCTCCCGGCGCCGCGCCCGCCCACCACCTCGCGCAGATCAACCTCGGCCTGCTCAAGGCCCCGCTCGACGACCCCTCCATGAAGGGCTTCACCGACCAGCTGGAACCCGTCAACGCGCTCGCCGACCGCTCCCCCGGCTTCGTGTGGCGACTGATCGAACAGGGCGGGAGCGACGCCACCGGACTCCGCCCGTTCGGCCCGAACACCATCATCAACTTCTCGGTCTGGCGGGACGTGGAGACGCTGTGGGACTTCACGTACCGCACCGACCACCTCGATCTGCTCCGCCGGCGGCGCACGTGGTTCGAGCGGATGGACGGGGTGCTGGTGGCGCTGTGGTGGATTCCCGCCGGTACGATCCCCACTGTCGAGGAGGCCGGAAGGAAGCTCGACCTGGTGCGTGAGATCGGCCCCTCCCCCGAGGCCTTCACCCTCCGTACCCCCTTCCCGCCCCCGGCGAGCCACCCTCAGCACGCATAGTTATCCCTCGGGTGCCTTGGGTAACGTTGCGGGCAAGACAGCGACCACACCGGGAGACCCGTCATGCGTACGACCACGCTCACCGTCGGCTTGGCCCTGACCGCGATACTCGCCACGGGATGCGCGCAGGCGGAGACCCCCGAGGAAGAGACCGCGGCCCCCACCGAACAGTCGGTCCAGCCGACCACCTCGCCGGAAGTGACGGCCTCCATCTTCATGGAGTGGAGTGAGGGCGCGGGAGCCGTCACCTACGACGAGACCGCCGTGCCGGTGGGCGCCACCGCCGACGTCCAGGTCCGTGAGGGGGACGGGCGGACCAGCGTCCAGTTCACCGGTACCGGGCTGGAGGGCGACCGCGAGTTCGGCGCCCACGTGCACACCCGGCCGTGCGGCGAGGAGCCGTCCGACGCCGGGCCGCACTACCAGAACGAGGCCGACCCCGCCGCCACCGAGGACGAGCCGTCCTCGGACCCCGCCTACGCCAACCCCGAGAACGAGCTGTGGCTGGACTTCACCACCGACGCCGACGGCAACGCCGTCTCCACGGCCACGGTCGACTGGACGTTCCGCGAGGGCGAGGCGCGCTCGCTGGTCCTGCACGAACAGCACACCAGCACCGAGCACGGCGAGGCGGGCACGGCGGGCGACCGCGTGGCGTGCGTCACCGTCGAGTTCTGATCCGGGACCGCTCCGCCGCCGCCCCCGGGACTCAGTCGGGCAGGATCCGGCGCAGGACGAGCCGTTCACCCAGGGCCCAGGCGGTCGAGGTCAGCAGGTACAGGACCGCGGCCAGCGGCACGAACACGGCCACCACGACCGTGGTGAACTGCAGGTAGGTCAGCACGTCCGGAACCGGCGGCCGTCCCTCGGCGGCCGCCGCGTTGGCACGCGCCATCGGCAGCACGAGGTAGCGGCGGTGGGCCCACGCCACCAGCGCGATCAGTCCCACCAGCACCACGAACACCGGTGCCACCAGGAATCCGTCGGCGCCGCCCAGCATCGTGGCGCCCAGTTCGACACCGGCGAAGGTGTGCGTCAGCAACGGCTCGTCGGCTCCCCCGGCCCCGATGAACACCCCGTACAGCGCGATGACCACGGGCATCTGGAGCAGAGCGGGCATGCACCCGGCCAGGGGCGAGGTACCGGCCTCCTCGTAGGCCCTGCGCTGTTCGGCGACCAGCCGCCGCGGGTCGTCGCGGTGCTCGGCGGTGAGTGCGGCCAGGCGCGGGGCGATCCGCGCCCGCGCCTTCTCGGCGCGCACCTGTGCCACGCCCAGCGGTACGAGCACGAGGCGCACGGCGACGGTCAGGAGGACCACCGCGAGCCCGAACGACAGGCCGGCGGTGAAGGGTGTGAGCCAGGCGGCGAGGCCCGACAGGATCGTGGAGAGCAGGGAAACGGCGGCCGCGATCGGCCCGAAGCTGTACAAGGTGAGGCCCTTCGTCCGAGGTGGGAACAGACGTCGGGCCGCCCGGACCGCGCGCGCACGAAGGCACGCGGGCACACACGGAGAAACGGAAGTGCGTTCGGTCGGCGGGCGGCCACGAGGGCGCGTTCGATGGATACTCACCCTGCTACGCGTCGCCGCAGGGGCGCTCTCGCAGCGTTCTCCTCAGCCGACGGGGGAACCACCCCGGTTCCTGCTTCGGCCTTGCGAGAGCACCACTGACTACACCGCTCGCGACGGGCGGCACCCACGGGACGCGCCCTAGGCCACACCTGGTGCCCGGGGGCGGGGTCGGCCCGCCGCGTCGGGGTCGCACAGGGTGAGGACGGGCAGCCGCCGGGACCTGCGGCGCATCGCGTGCGCCGTCCCGGTCGCGGTGTCGCCGGTGGGCAGGCCGCGGGCTCCGAAGAGCACCGTCCAGGCCAGCGCCGCACCGATGGCGAGCACCAGCAGTCCGAGGGACGAGGGCGAGGCCACCAGTTCGGTGGGAAGGGTGCCCAGCAGGAGGAACTCGGCGAACGCCAGCAGCAGCGTCACGTCGGCCCCCTCTCGTCCCGTTCCGCCCGATCCTAGCCGCCGCTCCGGCGCCCGACAACGCACCCTCGTCCGGAGAAATCCGCCGACACTCCGTCGGCCCTCCTCACCTTTCACGCCGACCTGTAGCTAAATGACACAGAGTAATCAACTCCGTGCTCTCCGGGATCTGTCGTGTCCGGACGAGGACGGCGGAAGAGGGGAACCCCGTGCCGATTCGCCCTGCCAACCTCGCGACCATGTCCGCCACGATCGCCGGAGCGATCTCCGGCCTGTCGCGCAAGGGGGACGAGACCGCCACGGTTCGGGTCACCTTCGAGTCCGGCCACCAGCAGACGCTGAACAACGGCGGCTGCCGCCCGCTGGAGACCGGCCAGGGCGGCGTCACCGAGGTCGCCACCGAGGCCAGGATCAAGTTCGCGCTCTTCGCGGGCACCAGCTGCCAGGGCAGCCGCGCCCTCGCCTCGGGCCACGGGACCGTGTCCTTCGCCGACCCGGTCCTGGCCGGAGCGATCGTCATCGGCTGACCGCCCGGGGGGCGGGGTCAGCGGCGGGTTCGGCGCAACCACCCGGCCGAACGGACCGAGCGCCCGGGGAGGCGGTCGGTGCGCCGGCCGTCCCGGACGGTGAACTCGCCCGACACCAGGACGTGCTCGATGCCCACCGGGGCGCGGCGCGGTTCCTCGTAGGTGGCGCCCGCCGCGACCGTGTCGGGGTCGAAGACCACCAGGTCGGCGATCGCCCCGAGGTGGACGGCTCCGCGGTCGGTCAGTCCCAGGCGGCGCGCGGGCCGGGAGGTGAGGTGCCGCACGCACTCCTCCAGGGTCAGGACGCCCAGCTCGCGCACGTAGTGCCCGAGGTAGCGGGGGAACGTGCCCCAGCCGCGCGGGTGCGGCCGGTCGCCGACGAGGATGCCGTCGCTGCCCGCCGTGTGGGAGCTGTGCCGCATGATGGTGCGGATGTTCTCCTCGTTGCCGACCTGGAGCAGGCACCCGCTGCGCAGCTCGTCCGCGACGAGCAGGTCGGCGTAGACCCGGCCGGGCTCCTCCCCGCGGCTCTTCGCGAGGTCGGCGATGGCCGACCCCACCGCCCAGGACAGCGACGGTTCCGCGACTCCGGTGACCACGATCGCCGACCAGTCCATCGGCACGCCGTGGTTGCCGTCGGTCCCCTCGACCTCGATCTCGTGCAGCACCCGCGCACGCGTGGGCCCGTCCCGCAGCCGCTCCAGCGTGGCGGCGGTACCGCCCGCCTGCGCCCAGCCGGGCAGCGGGGCGCCCAGATAGGTGGCGCTGGCCTGGTAGGGGTAGCTGTCCAGGGTGACGTCGAGGCCGTAGCGGACGGTGGCCTCGTCGATGGCGTCGAGCACCTCGGGAGCACGGCCGCGGTTGATCGGGAAGTTGACGTGGCAGTGCGCGAGGTGGAGCGGGACGTGGGCGCGGCGTGCGACGTCCAGGCACTCCTGGTAGGACTCCACGACCCGGGTGCCGTAGTTGCGGTGGTGGGGGCAGTAGTAGCCGCCCCCGGCGCGCACCGGCGCCAGGAGGTCGACGATCTCGTCGTCGGTCGCGTACATCCCGGGCGTGTAGGTGAGCCCCGTGGACAGCCCGTGCGCCCCGTCGGCCATGCCCTCGGCGACCATCGCCCGCATGCGGGCCGCCTCGTCCTCCGTGGGCGGCCGGTCCTGACCGCCCACGACCGCCATGCGCACGTTGCCGTGGGGCACGAGGCAGGCGGCGTTGACCGCGGCACCCCGGTCGACCCGGTCCAGGTACTCGCCGACGCCGCGCCAGGCGTGGTCGAGGTCGGGGGTGCCGTTCCAGCCCGCGATCCGGGTGCGGATCTCGTCCACCGTGTCGTCGGTGACCGGCGCGTAGCCGAGACCGTCCTGGCCGAGCACCTCCAGCGTGACGCCCTGGAGGGTCTTGGCCTCGTGCGCGGGGTCGGCGAGGATCGCGAGGTCGGAGTGGGCGTGCATGTCGATGAAGCCGGGCGCGACGACCAGTCCGCCGACGTCCACGGACTCGCCCGTGCCGCGGGCGTGCCCGGGCGGTGCGATGTGGCTGACGCGGCCGTCCCGCAGGACGAGGTCGGCCCGGCGGGCGGGGCTCCCGGTGCCGTCCACCACGCGGCCGCCGGTGAGTACGGTCTCGGGCTGCACGGTTCCTCCGTTCGGGCCGCGGCCGGCCGGATTCGGTGTGACCCAAGATACGCCGCGGACCGCTCGCCCACAGGGCTTCGTGAACGTCGGGCCCCGATTTCCCGCCCGTCGCCCGCCGACGCCCCCCGAGGGCCGCGCCCGGAGGAGGGCCGCCGCCCTCGGCCCAGAGCCTCCGGCACGTCCCCGGACCGGCCCGGACCGGCGGGTGTCAGGCCGGGTCGCGGCGGACGCGCAGCACCGTGTCGCGGACCTCGTGGACCGTGCCGTCGATGGTCTGTGAGTTCGCGCGCGCCTCACCGGTGACCACGGTCCAGCCCGTGTCCGGCAGCAGGGCGATCAGGTCCTCGGCGGTGTAGAACAACTCCCGGTGCGGCGGCCTCGGCACGTGGTTGTCCACGTCGGCCGGATGGTGGCCCACGACCAGCAGGTGTCCGCCCGGCGCCACCGCGGCGGCGAGCGCGTCGAGCAGCCGGACCATGGGCTCCGGACGCAGGTGCATGAACTGCGCGGACACCAGGTCGAAGGCGGCCGCGGGCGGTGTCCAGTCGGTCAGGTCCGCCTGCCGCCAGGTGACGCGGTCGGCGACCGCGTCCCCCCGTTCGCGCGCGTGCGCCCCGGCCCGCTCCAGCGCCACGGTCGAGATGTCGACCGCGGTCACCCGCCATCCGCGCTCGGCCAGCCAGACGCTGTCGGCGCCCTCGCCGCATCCCACGTCCAGCGCACGGCCGGGCGGCAGGTCCGCCGCCTCCGCCACCAGCTGCCGGTTGGGCCTGCCGCTCCAGACCCGGTCCTTGGTCCGGTACAGCTCGTTCCAGAAGTCCGCGCCCATCTCCTCGGGCAGTGCGTGCGCGTCGGACCCGGTGTCCTCGTGGTTCATCCCGACCACCTCCGCGCACCACTCTCCCCGCAGGGGCCCGATCCGGCGAGCCGGCTTGCCGGAACGGCAAACGGTCAGCTCTCGCCGGGCGGGTCGAACTCGGCCAGGCACAGGTCGAGCATGGCCTCGATCCGGTCGGTGAGCTGCGACCGGTCATGGGCCCGCAGGGCCGTGCCGCCCTCGATGAGGCGGACCCTGGTCAGCCCCAGCAGGACCGCCGCCACCAGGGAGGCGTGGACCGACGCGTTCTCCCGCCCCAGGTAGACCGAGAGCGGGTCGAGCATGGCGGTCTTGAGGCGTCCCTGGTAGACGGCCTGGAGGTCGGGGTCCCCGGCGGAGTCGTCCAGCGCCCGCTGGAGCGGGGTCCCCTCGCCGTACAGGCGGCTCACGGCGTGCTCGGCGAGGCGGCGGCTGAGGGTCGCGGGGTCCCCCTCGATCAGGCCGGGGAACACGCCGTCCTCGCGCAGGATCTCGGCCAGCAGGCCGCTCTTGGCGCCGAAGTACCGGTTGATGAGCGCGACGTTGACGCCCGCGTGCGCGGCGATCTTGCGGGAGGAGACCGCGCCGTAGCCCTCGTCGGTGAACAGCTCCTTGGCGCTGGCCAGGATGCGGGCGCGCGTGACCGCACGGCCGCGCGTGGGCACCGCGCCGCCTCCGGTTTGCTCCGGACGGTCCATCTGTACACCCCTCGGCGGCCGTGATCTGGCTTCCAGGATTCCAGGTTGACACCCGCGGGCACCGAACGCCTACCGAAACGGGCAGACAGATACCGATTTGACAGAGTCAACAGCGTTTACATATACCTGTGTGAGGACGCCGCCCCCGGCCACGCGCCGCGGGGCTTTTCGCGCGTCCGGATCGGGGGACCAGCAGTGGATCAGTCGACGCACCGGAAGGAACCGGTCGGAGGGCCGGACGCCGCGTTCGCGTCCCCGACACCCGGCCGGGGCCAGGCGCCCCCGGCCGATCCGGCAGCCCCAGACACCCCCGCGAACGCCGAGTCCACCGCGCACGCCGGGCCCGCCGAGCCGACCGCGCACGCCGGGCCCGCGGCGCCCTCCCGGCGCACCGTCCGCCGGATCATGGTCGGCCTGGTGCTGGCCATGCTCACCTCGATGCTGACCAACTCGATCATCGGCACCGCCCTGCCGACGATCATGGGCGAGCTCGGCGGCCAGGACCGCCTGGCCTGGGTCGCCACCGCCGCGCTGCTCACGATGACCGCCTCCACTCCGGTGTGGGGCAAGCTCTCCGACATCTGGGGGCGCAAGCTCCTCTTCCAGATCGCCCTCGGCGTCTTCATCGTGGCCTCGCTCGCCGCGGGCTTCGCCCAGGACGTCAACACGCTCATCGCCGCGCGCGCCCTCCAGGGACTGGGCGTGGGCGGCCTGGCCACACTGCCGATGATCATCCTCGGCGACGTCGTGTCCCCGCGGGAGCGCGGCCGCTACGGCGGGCTCATCGGCATGGTCTTCGGTGTGTCCACCGTCCTCGGGCCGCTGGTCGGCGGCTTCCTCGTGGACAGCCCGCTCGGCTGGCGCTGGTGCTTCCTCATCACGGTGCCGCTGGCGGTCGTGGCCTTCGCCGTCATCCAGGTCATGCTCAACGTGCCCTTCGTCCCCCGCCGGGGCGTCCCCGTCGACTGGCTCGGCGCCGGTCTGATCTTCAGCGCGGCCAGCGCGGTGATCGTGCTGCTGAGCCTGGGCGGCACGCAGTTCGACTGGAACTCGGTCCCGTCCTACGCCCTGGGCGCGGGTGCGCTCGCGCTGACCGTCGCGGCCGTCGCCGTGGAGCGGCGTGCAGCGGAGCCGATCATCCCCACGCGCCTGTTCCGGGACCGCACGTTCGTGCTCTCGTCGGTCGGATCGGTCGCCGTGGGCGTGATGATGTTCGGCCTCATCATCTACATGCCGCAGTACCTCCAGATGGTGCACGCCATGAGCCCCACGGTCTCCGGCATGATGACGCTGCCGCTGGTCGGGTGCTTTCTGCTCACCTCGATCGGCTCCGGGTTCGCCGTGAGCGGTTCGGGCCGGTGGCGGATCTACCCCGTGGTCGGCATGGCGCTGTGCGTCGTGGGCTTCTCGGCCCTGAGCCTGGCGCACCTGGACCCCGGACTGACGACGGTCGTCGCGGGGCAGGCGCTCGTGGGGCTCGGCTTCGGGCTGTCCATGCAGATCCTGCTGCTGGCCACGCAGAGCGCCCTGCCCAGCGCGGACCTGGCCTCGGGCACGGGCGCGATCACCTTCTTCCGCAACCTCGGCGGCGCCACCGGTGTGGCCGCGTTCGGCGCGGTGATGGTGTCCCGCCTCAACGGCGAACTCGCGGCGGCGGCCGAGGCGGCCCGCGCCCGGGTGGCGGCCGCGAGCGCGGACGGGGGCGAGGGCGACGCGGGTGCGCAGGCGCTCTCGACCGGGCTGGCCGAGGCCGCGGAGTCGGCCACCGGGTCGCCCGAACTGGTCCACTCGCTGCCGGGTCCGGTGCGCGACGTCATCGTGGGCGCCTTCGACCACGCCATGCAGGGCGTGTTCGTCACCGGGATCCCGGTCGCGGTGCTCGGCCTGGTCGCGGTGGCGTTCATGAAGGGCACACCGCTGCGCGGAGGCAGGGCCACGGCCGCCGAGAGCGCCGACGGGGCCGGTCAGAGGTAGCGGCGAAAGCCCTCGGCCGAGTTCTCGAAGCCCAGGGCGGCGTAGAAGCGGTGGGCGCCGTGGCGGCTCTCGTGGGAGAGCAGTTCGACCTTGTAGCACCCGGCGCGCGCCGCCCGGTCCACCGCGTCGTCCATGAGGGCCCGCCCGATGCCCCGGCCGCGGGTCAGAGGGTCGACCACCAGGTTGTCCACCACGGCCCAGGGCTGGGCGTCGTGGGTCAGGTTCGCCACCACCATCAGGTCCAGCGTCCCGATGATCTGCCCGCGCTGCTCGGCGACGAGGACCGTGCGGTCGGGGTCGTTCTCCATACGCGTCCAGGCGCGCACGGCCGCGGACGACATGCGGACGTGCGCGCTCTGCGAGTGGTCGGCGTCGCCGAGCTCACGGAGGAGCCGCAGGATCGCGCCGAGGTCCGACCGGATGGCCGCGCGGATAATCATGGCTGACGGCATCGTAGCCGACAGCCTGCGACAAGGCGGACGTCGGCCTACAAGAGACCACAAACCACCGGGGGCGGGGACTGGGTCCCCGCCCCCGGTGGTTCGGCGCTCGCGCCGACCGCCCTACGGCTTGCGGATGACCCGCACGCCCTCGTCGCCCGTGGGCGGCTGGGCGGACTGGTCGCGGTCGCCCTCCGGGCGCCGGTAGACACCGGTGATCCCCGGGTCCCCGCCCTCGTCCTCGCCGCCGGGCGCCTGCCGGCCCTGCTGGCCCTGCGGCCCCTGCTGCGGCTTCTGGGACTGGTGCGGGGAGTGCGGCTGCTGCGGACCCGACGGGTGGCCGGACGGCTGCCGACCCGGCGCGGGACCGGCGACGCGCCCGCCCTGCGGCGGGGCGGCCTTGGCGTCGCCGCCCTGGGGCGCGTCCGACTTCGGTGCCTCCTGGCCGGACGGCTCCGGCCGGGCCACCGGCTTGATGCGCACGGTGGCCTCGTCCGGCTCCTGCTGCGCCGGAGGCAGCTTGGTGGTGGCCTCCTCCTGCGACGCCGGCTCCGGCCTGGCCGCGGGCTTCCCGGGCTCGGGGGCCTTGGCGGGCTCGGCGGGCTTGGCCGGTTCCGCGGGCTTGGCGGCTCCCGGCCGGTGGGGACCGGCCGACGCGGGACCCAGGGCCGGAGCGGCCTTCGGGGTCTCGGTCGCGGCCTCCTCGCGGGACAGCCCGGTCTCCAGCGCGCCGGCCCTGTCCTCCGCGGAGACCAGGTCCGCCAGCGTGGAGTGCATGTCCTTGAGGCGGCGCAGCGCCTCGGCGTGCGTGGCCGTGAGCGTGGCGAGCCTGCGGTCCGCCGTGTCGTGGATCTTCTTGGCCCGCGCCTCGGCCTCGTTCAGCCGGCGGTCGCCCTCGGACTTGGCCTGCTCGCGGAGCTGGTCGGTCTCCTTCTTCGCGCTGGAGACCATCTGGTTGGCCTCCTCGCGCGCGGAGGCCACGATCCGCTCGGCGTGCTGCTCGGCGTCCTTGCGGAGCTTGGCGATCTCCTCCTGGGCCTTCTGCTCCATCTCCCTGACCTCGGCGGCGACCTTGGAGCGACGCTCCTGGGCCTCCTCCTCGGTGATCCGGAGGATCTCGGCCATGCGCTCGCTGATCTGCTCGTGCTCAGGCTTGACCTGGGCCTTCTCCTGAGCGATCGCCAGATCGCGCTTGTACTGCTCCCGCTCGTCGTCCATGCGCTGCAGGCGCTCGCGCATGTCCTTGAACTGGTTGTCCATTCGGACGTAGTAGTCGTCGACGTGCGCCTTGTCGTAGCCGCCCTTGCGCACTGTCGGGAACCTGTCTTGCTGCAGTCCGCCGCCCGGCAACATATCGCTCATGTGCCTTTCTTGTCCTTTTAACACCGTTTGACTGCACGTCGCAGAAGGTGAGAATTGCCCCGTACCCGTTTGTCACAGGAACACCCACGGGCTCCAGCGGAGCGTGGTGGCACGGGGGTGTCCTCTTCGCCGCTCGGCCGCGGTCAGCGGGGGTCCTGGTCGCGAGCGGAGCGTAGCGTCGTGACACCGTCCGAACGACCAAGGTAGGCACGCACGGCGTCGCCGCGTCAAGAGGCCGTGAGGGTAGTTCGCCGTGCGGACCCTGGTCACGTACTTACTAAGGTATGCGCGATCATCCCCGTACGGGGGCGGACCGGTCAACTTCCCGTGAGTCTCACCGGCCCCGGGGACCACGAACACACGGAGGCGACGCATGAACGACCACGAATCGGGTACCGCGGCGGACGATTCGCGCGGCGGCGGACCGTGGGGACCGCGGATCGGCGGCGCGCCGTTCGGGCAGCCGGACATCCACTCCACCGCCTGGGTCGCGCCCGGGGCCGTCGTGGTCGGCCGCGTGCGGCTGGGCGCGCGGAGCAGTGTCTGGTACGGGTCGGTGCTGCGCGCCGACACCGAGGACATCGTCGTCGGTGAGCGCGTCAACATCCAGGACCAGTGCGGCATGCACGCCGACCCGGGGCAGCCCGCGATCCTGCACGACGGCGTGAGCCTGGGCCACAAGGCCATGGTGCACGGCGCCGTCGTGGAGGAGGGCGCCCTCATCGGCATCGGCGCGATCGTCCTGGGCGGGGCGCGCGTGGGCAGGGGCGCGCTCGTCGCGGCGGGATCGCTGGTGCCCCCGGGCAAGACCGTCCCGCCTGGCACGCTGTGGGCCGGTGTGCCCGGAAAGGTGATCCGGGACCTCAACGACGACGACCGCCTGGTCCTGGAGCACACGCCGACCCACTACGCCGACCTGGCGGGACGGCACCGGGACGTCGACTGGCGCTGACGGCCGAGCCGTCGCCGAGGCGCCCCGCCCACGGACCAGCGACGCGTTCCCGCCGCTCAGGGGCCCGAAAGCACCGGACCACGCGGTGGCGCGAGGACGCCTGGCTAACCCGGGTGGGGCGGGCACTGGTCCTCCTGGGTCATGCGGGCGCGCCGCACCGCCGCGTAGCCTGGACACCTGGCGCCCCGTGGACCGGTATCCGTCGCATCCGGCCCGTCCCCGCGTGTTCCGGGGCGCCGACCCGCTCACGCGACGCCGTTCCACCGTTCGGTGAGCGCGGCTCACCGAACGGCGCGGACGCTCCTGGCTCCCCCGCCCGGGCGGGCCAGGGACCTGACCCAGACATCAGGGGAGGTGAGACCAGGTGGCGCTGTCCGGTGAGCGGATCCGCCCCGCCCCACCCCTCCTCCAGCGTGCGTTCCGGAGTACCCCCGGGAGGGCCCGATGACCCACGGCGTTCCCCCGTATCACCGGCGGTCCCTGCACGACCACGTCGCCCTGGACGAGATCGAGCTCTACGCGGAGGTCCTCATCGCCGTGGCCGACGCCGACCGTCCGCTGCGCCCGGCCGAGATCGACCGGGTGCTGGGCCTGGCGCCCGCGCCGCCGCCCGCGTGCGTGCCCGGGTCCGCCGCGGCGGCGGACCCCGCGCCCACGAGCCGTGGCGACGAGCCCACCAGACCGCCGGGGCCGAGCGGCCCGACCGGCCCGCCCTCGCGCGTGCCGGGCAGGGGCCCCGACCCGGCGCCGCCCCCGCCGGACGAGCGGGAGTCCGACACCAGCCCGGCGCCGGGTTCGGCCCTGGTGCCGGAACCGCGCCCGCTGCCCGCGCCCCTGCCGGTCCCCGGCCCGCTCTGGAGCGCGCACCCGCTCGCCTTCGAGGTCCCGCTGCCGTCGGCGCCGCCGCCACCGCCGACCGCCCTCTGGGCGCATTAGCGGGTGTCCCCCTGAAGGCTCACGGGTGAGCGGGCGGTCGTCAGGCCCTCTCTCGCACGACGATGTGCGACGTTCAGCCTGGTCGCGCCGCACGAGCGCGGAGGCGCGGCGACAGGCGGCCTGGCGGCCGCGAGCCCGCGGCGCTGCACGAAGCAGGACCTGGAGCCCGGGCGAGGCGCCGTGCCGGTCGCGGCGAGGGTGGCGAGTTCGCCGGACGCCCTAGCAACCGGGGCGTGAGGACGGCGTCAGTTCCGCCCGGGTCCGGGCGTCCTCATCCGGCCACGGCGCGCACGCTGCACGGCGGCTACCGCCGGGTAGCACTCCTGGGGGCGCCCACACGCGCCCCGCGAGACGATCGGCCTCCCAGGAGCGGTACATGGACGAGTCGGACACACGGGAGCGGCGAGAGGCCCCGGGCGGCGCGGTGCCGGGCGGCACGGTACGCGGCGTGGACGGGAGCGAACCCGCACGGCGGGTCACCCGGACGGTCGCGCTGGCGGTGACCCTCCTGTTCGTCCTGGTCACGGTGGTCGGCGTGGGCTGGTTCCTGTCCGACGGCGGTCCGCTGTCGGGCGCCGGGTCCGACGACGCGGACGCCGGGGCGGAGGCGGCCGGAACGGACGAGTCCTCGGACGGATCCGGCCAGGACGGCGGCGAGCGGCCGACCACACCCGTGGCCGTGGGCGGCGACCGCCTCGCCTACACCCTGCCGGGCCGGGGGTGGCACCAGCTCGATGGCGACGGGGTCCCCGAGGAGTACACCTCGTACGCGGTCCACGGCTCCGACGACGACCCCGACGCGCTCATCGTCACGGGGACACGGGACCTCAACGCCGTCGAACCCCTGTCGGTGGCCGGCACGCGGCTGGCCCTGGAGGCCGCGGTCCCTCTGCTCACGAGCGGCGGAACCCCGTGGGCCGAGCCCTCCGGGGAACGCGAGGTGGACGGCGCTCCGGCGTTCGGGGTGTCCGTGGGCACCGAGGGGGACGAGGGCGTCTACGGCCGCTTCCTGCTCGTGGAGGTGGACGACGGGACCGGGGCGTTCATGCTCGGCGTCAACACCGCCGGCGGCGACGAGGCGACCGCGCACATCGACGCCGCCTTCGCCTCGGTCGGAGTCCGCTGACCGCGCGGCGCCGCACGGCGCCGCGCAGCCCCGTCAGGCGGTCGTGTCCGGAGCCTCCCCGCGCTCCGGGCCGTCCGGGCCCCGCACGCCGCGGCCCCAGCCGCCGCCGGCCGACGGACCGGACACCCCGAGCGGGATGATGGCGCGCAGGAGGAAGCCGTTGTCCCCGGTGCGCGCCGCGGAGAGCGCTCCGCCGCCCATGGCCACCCGCTCGGAGAGTCCCGACAGGCCGTTGCCGGAGGACAGGCCGTTCGCCTTGCCCTGCCCCCTGACCCGGTTGTTGAACACCTCCACCACCAGTGTCTCCGACCCGGGGAGCACGTCCTTCGTGACGGAGAAGCCGATCCGGCACTCCGTGGCGTCGCTGTGCCGCAGGACGTTCGTGCCGCCCTCACGCACCACCCACGCCGCGAGCGCGGCCCTGTCGGCCGGTACCTCCGCCAGGCCGTCCAGCCCGGTCACGGTGACCTCGGTGCCGTTGGCCCGCAGGACCTCGCGCACCGACGCCGCCTCGGCGGCCAGGTCCACCTCCCGGTACCCGTTGACCGCGGACCGCACCTGTTGGAGGGCCTGTCTGGCGAGGTCCTGCACCTCCGCCATCTCCGCGACCGCGCGCTCGGGAGCGCGTTCCACCAGCCGGCCGGCCAGTTCGGACTTGACCGCGAGGGCGGACAGGCTGTGCCCCAGCAGGTCGTGCATGTCACGGGCGAAGCGCAGGCGCTCCTCACTGACCGCGAGCTGGGCCCGAGCCCGCTGGCCGTTGACGGCGTCGACGGTCAGGTCCCACATCCAGATGGTGACGAGGAAGCCGAGCGACAGGAGCCCCGACCAGAGGATGGCTCCCAGCCACACCAGCGCGAAGGGGACCAGATGGAGTTCCACGGAGCTGACCGGCCACAGGAGCCAGGGCGTGGCCAGGAGGCCGACCGTGACCAGGGCGGCGCGCCCGCGCGACCCGGCGAACACTCCGATGCACCACCAGGTGCCCAGCATGAGCGCCATCGTCACCGGGCTCTGGAACAGCGCGGCGCAGAGCACGGTCAGGCCCAGCGATCCCCAGTACGTCCAGGGGGAGATCTCCCGGATGCCGCCGTCGATCCCGATCCGCTGGCGGATCAGCATGATGAGCAGTACCGCGAGCGGGACCGCGAGGACCGTGCCCGCGACCGAGCGCCAGAGCGGGAGGCCCTCGTTCACCGCGGCCAGGACGTCCATGACCGGCCAGTACAGCAGGGTCAGCGGCAGCAGGGCCATCGACACGATGATGAGCCGCCGCGTGATGCGGAGCTTGCGGCCGTTCCTCCCGGAGGGATCGGTGTCGGCCACCGCCTCGTCCTGGTGCACGCCCACTCCGTTCGTCGATCGGTTCGCGGCGGGCCCGGTGGGCCCTCGTACGGCCGCGGGCGGCTCCGCCCCGCGGAACCGCCCGACGAGCGTAGTCGAGAACCCGCGGCCCAGGTCGGGGCGTCCGACGCGCCCGGTCACGGCTGGCGCGGGTCCCACCGGAAGAACCGCCGCACCGCGAGCGCCAGGACCGCGATCCAGGCCAGCATGATCCCGATCGACGGCAGTGCCGCGGCCCACAGGCCCAGGTAGCCCTTCGACTCGGCGCCCGCGGCGCCGCCGAACACGTCGTACCCGGTGTAGGCGGCCTGCACGAGCTCGCCCGGGGGCACCGACGGGATCAGGCTGAAGAGCTGTCGCGCGCCCTCGGGCAGGGCCTCCAGGGGGATGATGCCGCCGCTCGCGAAGATGAGGATCATCATCGGCACCATGACCGCCAGCTGCGCGCTCTCGGCGTTGCGGGCCAGCGGGGTCACGAGCAGGCCCATGAGCGAGAACGCGACGCTGCCCAGGAGGATGGCCACGACCAGCATCAGCGGGTCGCGCGGCAGCATCCCGTCCGGCATGGCCGCGATGAACCCGCCGATGAGGAGCGCGATCACCAGGGAGAAGACCGCCACGACCCCGATGACGCCGCCGAAGATCACCGGCTGGCCCACGCCGCTGACACGGAACCGCTTGAGCGCCAGCGACTCGCGCCGGGCGGTGAACACGTTGGAGGCGTGGCCCATGCCCAGGATGAGGCTGATGGAGCCGATGGAGCTGAGCATGGCCATCTCGCCCATTCCGAAGCCCGGGACGACCTCGTCCGCCGGCAGTTGCAGGGCCATGAAGCTGAAGAACACGGGCAGGGCCAGGAACATCCAGGCCGTCTTGTAGCGCACGAACAGGGTGAACTCCATGCGGGTCAGGCGCAGGAGCTGCTTCGCGGTGCGGGGCGCGCGCCGCCGGGGAGTCCCGGGGGCGGAGCCGGATCCAGGTCCGGAGGGCGCGGGCGAGGCCGCGGCGGCGGTGGGCGTGCTGGGTGGTGGCGTCGTGCTCATGGTGTTCTCCTCGAAGCTCGGCCGGGGCGTCGTCGCCCGGCGGGGCGCGGGCCCCGTGGGTCGGGGTGTCATGGGGCGCGAGCCCGTGGGTCGGGGCGTCGCGCGGCGCGAGCCCGTGGGTCGGGGCGTCGCGCGGCGGGGTGCCGTGGGGGTCGCGGGCGCCGGTTCCGTGTCAGCCGACGAGGTCGGCGGCACCGTCGGCGACCCGGAGGAAGACGTCCTCCAGGGAGGCGCCGCGCACCTGGAGGCGGCGCAGCACCGTGCCGCGGTCGCCGGCCCAGGCCATGAGCGCGGCGACGGCGTGGTGCGCGCGCTCCGCCATGTCGCCCTCGGTCACGGTGTAGGTCGCCCAGAGCTCCTGGTCGTGGGCCTCCACGACCGCCTCGGCCCCCAGGACGGCGGGCAGGTCGCCCGTGCTCACCTCGTCGGGGACCACGAAGCTCACCCGGTCGCCCCATCCGGCCAGGACGTCCTGGAGCACGCCCTCCACGCGGACCTCGCCCCGGTGCATGATCGCGAGCCGGTCGGCGAGCCGCTCGGCCTCCTCCAGGTAGTGGGTGGTGAGCAGGACGGCCGTCCCCTCCCGCTTGAGCCCCTGGATGATCCGCCAGGTCTCGATCCGGCCCTCGGCGTCCATCCCGGTGGTGGGCTCGTCCAGGTAGAGCACCTCGGGCCGGGTGAGGAGGGCCAGCGCCAGGTCCAGGCGGCGCTTCTGCCCGCCGGACAGCTGCCGGACCGCGACCCCGGACTTGTCGACGAGGCCGACCAGGTCCAGGACCTCGTCGACGGGTCGCGGGTCGGCGGCCAGGTCGTGGGCCACGGACATGGTCTCCTGGACGCTGAGGTCCTCCAGCAGGCCGCTGCCCTGTAGGACGGCGTTGGTGCGCTCGCGCACGCCGGCGGGCTGGCCGTAGGGGTCCTGGCCGAAGACGCGGACCGTGCCCGAGCTGGGGCGGCGGAAGCCCTCCAGGGTCTCGATCGTGGTGGTCTTCCCGGCGCCGTTGGTCCCGAGGAGCGCGAACAGCTCGCCGGGCCGGATCTCGAAGGAGACACCCCTGACCGCTTCGAAGGCGCCGTAGCGCTGGTGCAGGTCGCGGACCACGACGGCCGCGCCGCCGTCGCCGCCGCGGGGGGTGTCCTGGGCCTGGCCTGTGTTCTCCGTCGTCGTCATGCCCCCAGACTCCCGGACGCGGCGCCCGGCCGACAGAGACCGCTGTCACCGCCTTCACCAGCACGTGTACCGGACCGATAGCTGACAAATGTCATGGTGGCCCGATGCCGCGCCCCGGGCGCGGCGCCCGTGCCTCGCGTTCGGACCGGCGATCCGATATGCCTGGAGGGCCATCGACCGCGCCGCCGACCGGAGAGGGCTTCCCCGTGAAGACACCGTCCGTGCCCGTCCGCCCACCCCGGGCCGCCCGCGATCGCGGCCCCGCCGCGGGGAGGCCGACGTGTTCGATCTGATCGTCACTGCCGTCGGCGTGGCCACGGGCCTGGCCCTGGCGGTCTCCGCCCGGCAGGGGTCCAAGGCGCGGGAGCGCGTCTCCGCGCGGCTCGCGCGCGGCGAGATCTCGCGGCCGGAGGCCGACCGCGCCCGACTGGGCCTGCACCTGCGGAGCCGCGCCCTCGGCCGCGCCGCCACGGGGATCGTCCTGGCGCTGCTGGCCGCCATCCTGGTGCACGCGGCGGTCACCGGCCGCTGGGACGGCCGCACGATGTACTACGTGGTCCTGCTGGGCGTGCTCACCGTGTGGTGCGTGGCCGGGCTGCGCCAGTCCGAACGGCTGGTCGACGAGGCCCGGCGCGAGGACGGGTCCTAGGACCGGGCCCGGGACGCGCCCTGGACGGGGCCCGGGACCGCGCCTGGACCGGTCCGGCGCGAACACCCGGGAACACGCGGCGGAGGCCGGGCCGACGGTGCGGCCCGGCCCCCGGTGTCCGGATCAGGCCTCGGCCTTCTCCTTCGCCTCGCCCGGGGCCGGGTTCTCGCCCTTGACCGAGCGCAGGAGGAGCTGGGAGACGTCCACGACCTCCAGCGACTCCTTGGCCTCGCCCTGCGACTTCTTCTCGTTGATCGCGTCGCCGAGCATGACCTGGCAGAACGGGCACGCGGTGGAGACGGTGTCCGGGTTGGTGGTCAGCGCCTCGTCCACCCGCTCGGTGTTGATGCGCTTGCCGATCCGCTCCTCCATCCACATGCGCGCGCCGCCGGCGCCGCAGCAGAAGCCCCGCTCCTTGTGGCGGTGCATCTCCTGCGTCTTGACGCCGGGGACCTTGGCCATGATGTCGCGCGGCGGCGTGTACACCTTGTTGTGGCGGCCGAGGAAGCACGGGTCGTGGTAGGTGATGTTCTCGTCGATGTTCTCGACGGGGATCAGCTTGCCCTCGTCCACCAGCTTGGCCAGGAGCTGGCTGTGGTGGACGACCTCGTAGGTGCCGCCGAGCTGCGGGTACTCGTTGGCGAGCGTGTTGAAGCAGTGCGGGCAGCTCGCCACGATCTTGGTGACGCCGGCCTCGTTGAGGGTCTCCACGTTCTGCTGCGCGAGCATCTGGAAGACGTACTCCATGCCCAGGCGGCGCGCGGGGTCGCCCGTGCAGGCCTCCATGCCGCCCAGGACGGCGAACTTCACGCCCGCGATGTCCAGCAGCTCAGCGATGGCCTTCGTGGTCTTCTTGGCGCGGTCCTCCAGGGCTCCGGCGCAGCCGACCCAGAACAGGTACTCGGTCTCCGGCGACAGCTTGTCGTCGACGACCTCGACCTCGACCGGGTTCTCCTGCTCGGCGAGCTCCTGGATCCAGTCCATCCTCTTGTCCTCGGCCATGCCCCACGGGTTGGCCTTGTTCTCGAGGTTCTTGAGGAGGGTGTTGGCCTCGGACGGGAAGTTGGACTCGACCATGACCTGGTAGCGGCGCATGTCGAGGATGTGGTCGATGTGCTCGATGTCGACCGGGCACTGCTCGACGCAGGCACCGCAGTTGGTGCAGGCCCACAGCTCGTCCGGGTGGATGACACCGCCCTCTTCCTCGGTGCCCACGAGGGGCTTGTTGAGGAGGGCGAGGACGTCGACGCCCGCGTGGCTCTCGTCGGGCTTCTCGGCGAGGGTCTCCTCGGTGATGCCCTTGAGCAGGTACGGGGCCTTCTCGTAGGCGTGCTGCTGGAGGTCGAGGATGACCTTCTTCGGCGAGAGCGGCTTGCCGGTGTTCCACGCCGGGCACTGCGACTGGCAGCGGCCGCACTCGGTGCAGCTGCTGAAGTCGAGCAGGCCCTTCCAGGTGAAGTCCTCGATCTTGCCGGCGCCGAACGGGTCCTCGTCCGGGTCGGCCTCCTCGAAGTCGAGGGGCTTGGTGCCGCTCTTGTCCATCATCTGCTTGGCCGCGCCGTGCGACGGGGCGCCGTCGGCCTTGCGCTTGAAGTAGATGTTGACCGGCGCGATGAAGCGGTGCCAGCCCACGCCCATGGTGAGGTTGACCGACAGCACCATGAAGAACATGTAGCTGATGATCAGCTTGAAGGCGGCGATCAGGGCGATCGCGGGTTCGGCGGTCGCCGCCTCGCCCGGCAGGAACGAGCCGATCGCGTGCGAGATCGGGGTGGCCCAGACCGGGAACGGGAAGTCGTCCAGGGCGACCTTGAAGCCGCGGATCGCGAAGATCGCGATCAGCAGGCCGATGATGTAGGCCTCGACGTAGTACGCCGTCCAGTGCTTGGAGTGCATGAAGCGGGACGAGCGGCCGATCCGCTTCGGGCTGTTGATCAGCCGGTAGCCGGTCAGGCCGAGGATGCCGACGAGGCTGGCGCCCGCGATGATCTCGATGGCCAGGCCGTAGACCGTCCAGTCGTAGATGATCGGCAGGTGGAAGTGCGGGTCGAAGACCTCGCCCTGGGCCTCGATGACGGTGAAGACCAGCAGGGGGAAGGACACCATCACGAACCAGTGGGCCACACCGATCCACGGGCGCTTGAGCATCCGGCCGTGACCGATGATCTCGATGAGCGTCATCGTGAGCCGCTGGCCGAACGGCCCCTTGCGTTCCGGCTCCACCGGACGGCCGATGCCCACTGTCCGCACGATCTGGCGAATGGCCAGACCGAACATGGTGAACGCGACCACGGCGAAGACCGAGGTGATGATGCCCAGTGTCAGGTACAGCATCGTCCGTGGCCTCCCATCCTGCTTCGTCGTCCGGTGCGCCACACACCGGCGGTCGAGACATATGTTACTAGCGAGTAATGGTGCGGCCGTCATCGGCCATCGCATGCGGGCCCCAACGCTAGCCAGCGCCATCGCTACGAAATCACGCGGGTACACCCGAGTTGACTCCGAACACACCCCACACACCTATGTGTAGCGGACGCCCGGGGCGAAACGGCGCACGCGGGCATCGGTGATGCCACCGGTCGGGGCACCCTGACCCGCCCCTGAGGCGCCCCTGGTCTTCGGGTCAAGGATCTCCCTGGCTTCTCCCATCTTCCCGGTGAAGGACCCGCAGGCCGGGAACATCCCCGCCCGGCCGTCCGTTGTCAGGACGTAGGAACCAACTTGAGTCTGGTCGACTCAATTGACTTGACAGCTTCCGTCGGGCGAAGCAAACTTGTGCCCGAACGACTCAACTTTGACGGAGGTAGCAACCATGGCACGTGCGGTCGGAATCGACCTCGGTACGACGAACTCGTGTGTCGCGGTCCTGGAAGGCGGCGAGCCCACGGTCATCGCCAACGCCGAGGGCGCCCGCACCACCCCGTCCGTCGTGGCCTTCGCGAAGAACGGTGAGGTCCTGGTAGGCGAGGTGGCCAAGCGCCAGGCCGTCACCAACGTCGACCGGACCATCCGCTCGGTCAAGCGCCACATCGGCACCGACTGGAAGCAGAGGATCGACGACAAGGACTTCAACTCCCAGCAGATCAGCGCCTTCGTCCTGCAGAAGCTCAAGCGCGACGCCGAGGCCTACCTCGGTGAGGACGTGACCGACGCGGTCATCACCGTCCCCGCCTACTTCAGCGACTCCCAGCGCCAGGCCACCAAGGAGGCCGGCACGATCGCGGGCCTCAACGTCCTGCGCATCATCAACGAGCCGACCTCGGCCGCGCTGGCCTACCACCTGGAGAAGGAGGACGAGGCCACCATCCTGGTCTACGACCTCGGTGGCGGCACCTTCGACGTCTCCCTCCTGGAGGTCGGCGACGGCGTCGTGGAGGTCAAGGCGACCAACGGCGACAACCACCTGGGCGGCGACGACTGGGACCAGGCGATCGTCGACTGGCTCGTCGAGCGCTTCAAGAACGCCAACGGCGTGGACCTGTCCAAGGACAAGATGGCCCTCCAGCGCCTGCGCGAGGCCGCGGAGAAGACCAAGATCGAGCTGTCCAGCTCCAGCGAGTCGAGCATCAACCTGCCCTACATCACGGCCTCGGCCGAGGGCCCGCTGCACATGGACGAGAAGCTCACCCGCGCCGAGTTCCAGCGCCTGACCTCCGACCTGGTCGAGCGCACCAAGACGCCGTTCCAGCAGGTCATGAAGGACGCCGGGATCAGCCTCGACCAGATCGACCACGTGGTCCTGGTCGGCGGTTCGACCCGCATGCCCGCCATCGCCGACCTGGTCAAGGAGATGACCGGCGGCAAGGAGCCCAACAAGGGCGTCAACCCGGACGAGGTCGTGGCCATCGGCGCCGCGCTCCAGGCCGGTGTGCTCAAGGGCGAGGTCAAGGACGTCCTGCTGCTGGACGTCACCCCGCTCTCGCTGGGCATCGAGACCAAGGGCGGCGTGTTCACCAAGCTCATCGAGCGGAACACGACCATCCCGACCAAGCGCTCGGAGATCTTCACCACGGCCGACGACAACCAGCCGTCCGTGCAGATCCAGGTGTACCAGGGTGAGCGCGACATCGCCCAGTACAACAAGAAGCTGGGCGTCTTCGACCTGACCGGTCTGCCCCCGGCGCCGCGCGGCGTCCCGCAGATCGAGGTCGCCTTCGACATCGACGCCAACGGCATCGTCAGCGTCACCGCGAAGGACCTGGGCACCGGCAAGGAGCAGTCCGTCACCATCTCCGGCGGTTCGGCGATGTCCAAGGAGGACATCGACAAGATGGTCCGGGACGCCGAGCAGTACGCCGAGGAGGACCGCAAGCGCCGCGAGGAGGCCGAGGTCCGCAACAACGCCGAGTCCCTCGTCTACCAGACCGAGAAGGTCATCAAGGACAACGAGGACAAGATCCCGGCGGAGGCGCGCACCGAGACCGAGTCGGCCCTCGCCGAGCTGAAGACGGCGCTGGAGGGCACCGACGTCGAGGCCATCCGCACCGCGAGCGAGAAGGTCGCGCTGGCCAGCCAGAAGATCGGTTCCGCGATCTACAGCCAGGGCCAGCAGGGCGCCGAGGGCGACGCGGCCCCGGGCCCGGAGGGCGCCCAGGCCGACGACGCCGACGTCGTGGACGCCGAGATCGTCGACGAGGACAACGGCAAGCAGCAGTCCTAGGCCGCTGTCCGCTGGGAGACGAGGAAGGAGGAAGCGTCGGACATGGCGCCGTCGGACAAGACGAACAACTCCGGCACCGGCGACGGTGAGGAGCACCAGGGACCGGTGATCCGCGACAACCGCAGGATCGACCCGGACACCGGTGAGGTCCGCACTCCGGGAGCCGACACCGCCGAGGAGGCGGTGGAGGCCGAGGAGGTGGACGTCTCCGAGGTCCCTGACACGCCCGAGTCGGTGATGGATGCCGTCAACGCGGACGAGCGGGTGGTCGAGCTCACCAACGACATCAAGCGGGTGCAGGCGGAGTACGCCAACTACCGCAAGCGTGTCGAGCGCGACCGCGTGGCGGTCCGCGAGATGGCCACCGCACAGGTGGTGAGCGACCTGCTGCCGATCCTGGACGACGTGGGGCGCGCCCGTGAGCACGACGAGCTCACCGGCGGGTTCAAGGCGGTCGGGGAGTCGCTGGAGGCCCTGGTCACCAAGCTGGGGCTGGAGAGGTACGGCGAGAAGGACGACGAGTTCGATCCGAACCTCCACGAGGCGCTCACCCTGGTGCCGGTCCCGGGTATCACCGCGCAGACGGTGATCGAGGTGTTCCAGCCCGGATACCGCATCGGTGAGCGGATCCTGCGCCCGGCCCGCGTGGTCGTGGGCGATCCGCTGGAGGACGGCGGCGAGGCCGCGGCGGACACCGCCGAACCGGCCGCCGAGGCCGACGACTCCTCCTCGGACGAGGGCGACGAGTCGGGCAACGACAAGTAGGGGCCGCGTCCCCGCGCCGCTCCCGGGCGGTGCGGGGAGGCACGCACCGCCCGGCCGCGGCCGCCGCTTCCGTGGCGGCCGCGGCCGGAGGGCGACCCCGGCCCGCGGTGGCCCGGGGACACGTGGAAGCATCGGACGCAACCGGCACCAGCGGGGAGAAGGCACCAGTCGATGAGCACCAAGGACTACCTGGAGAAGGACTACTACAAGGTCCTCGGAGTCTCAAAGACCGCCTCGAAGGACGAGATCCGGCAGGCCTACCGGAAGCTGGCCCGGCAGAACCACCCCGACGCCAACACCGACGACCCCGGGGCCGAGGGCCGCTTCAAGGAGATCTCCGAGGCCTACAACGTCCTCTCCGACGAGAAGCGGCGCAAGGAGTACGACGAGGCGCGCTCGCTGTTCGGCGGCTCCTACCGCCCCGGCGGCGGCTCGGGTCCCGGCGGCTTCGACATGGGCGACATCTTCGGCCAGGGGACCGGGGGCGCGCCGGGGGGCGAGCGTCTGAGCGACCTGTTCGGCGGGCTGTTCGGCGGCCGGGGGCGCGGCGGGACGGCGACCCGCAGCCGGCGCGGCGCCGACGTCGAGACCGAGACCACACTGAACTTCCGCGAGGCCGCGGAGGGAGTCACGCGCTCCTTCCAGCTGGCCAGCGAGGCACCGTGTCCCACCTGCAAGGGCACGGGCGCCAAGGCGGGCACCGCCCCGCGGATGTGCCCCAAGTGCACCGGCACGGGGCACGAGAACACCAACCTGGGCGGCTTCTCGCTGTCCGAGCCGTGCAGCGAGTGCAAGGGGCGCGGCCTGGTCGTCGACGACCCCTGCATCACCTGCCACGGCAGCGGGCGCGGCCGGAGCACCCGCACGATCCAGACCCGCATCCCCGGTGGCGTCTCCGACGGCCAGCGGATCAGGATCAAGGGCAAGGGCGCGCCGGGAGAGCACGGCGGGCCGGCCGGGGACCTGTACGTCGTCGTCCATGTGAAGGAACACCCGGTGTTCGGAAGAAGCGGCGACAACATCACCATCACCGTGCCCGTGACGTTCCCCGAGGCCGTGCTCGGCTCGGAGGTGCGCATTCCCACCCTCACCGGCTTCCCGGTGACGGTGAAGATCCCGCCGGGCACGCAGAACGGGCACAAGCTGCGGGTGCGCGGCAAGGGCGCCACCCGCAAGGACGGCACCACCGGCGACATGCTCGTCACGGTGGAGGTCGCGGTTCCCAAGACACTCAACGAGGGCGCCCGCGAGGCGCTGGAGAAGTTCCGCGCCGCCACGGCCGACCACGATCCGCGTGCCGGGCTAGAGGCGCGGGCGAAGGGTGCGTGATCGATGTGAACGACTCCTTCGGCGCTGACGCCCCGGTCTACGTCATCTCGGTGGCCGCCGAGCTGGCCGGGATGCACCCGCAGACACTGCGTCAGTACGACCGACTGGGGATCGTGTCGCCCGGCCGTGCGTCCGGCCGGGGCCGCCGCTACTCCATGCGGGACGTCCAGACGCTGCGCGAGGTGCAGCGCCTGTCCCAGGAGGAGGGCATCAACCTCGCCGGGATCAAGCGGATCCTGGAGCTGGGGCACGAGGTGGAGCAGCTGCGCGAGCAGGTGTTCCACCTGGCCAACGAGCTGGAGGCGGCGCGCCGGGCCGTGGCGCGGCGCGGTCGCCCGACCGGCTCCGGCGGCGGGGCCGTCCGCGGCGAGCTGGTGCGCCGCACACGCGTCACGATCTTCAACACCGCCGAGACGCCCGAGGACGACACTCGGCGCACCGGCCAGGACCGTCCCGTCGCCGAGGGCCCCGAGGCGGGCGACGGGACCGACGACCAGGGCTGACGGAGCTCCGCGTGGACGAGGAGCGCGGGGGCGCGACCGGCCATCGTTCATCACTGTGCGTGACATGACTTGTGAAAGGAGTCACCGGTGAACTACAAACTCACCAAGAAGAGCCAGGAGGCTCTGTCGGTGGCCATCCGCCGCGCGACCACGGACGGCAGCCCGCAGGTCGAGCCGCTGCACCTGCTGGCCGCGCTCCTGGAGCAGTCCGAGGGCGTCACCCGACCCCTGCTCAAGGAGGTCGGCGCGAGCCCCGACGAGCTGAGGGACAAGGTCGAGGCCGCGATCACGGCGCTGCCACGGGCCGCCGGGTCGACGGTCAGCTCGCCCAGTTCCTCGCGCCAGCTCATCGTGTCGATCAACACCGCCGCCCAGCGCGCGCAGCGGATGGAGGACGAGTACGTCTCCACCGAGCACCTGCTGGTGGGGCTGGCCGCCGACGGCGGTGAGGCGGCGCGCCTGCTGAGCGAGGCCGGGGCGACCCCGGACGCGCTGCTGGAGGCCTTCGAGCGCGTGCGCGGGACGGGGAAGGTGACCTCGGAGAACCCCGAGGACACCTACCAGTCGCTGGAGAAGTTCGGTGTGGACCTCACCGAGCGGGCCCGCGAGGGCAAGGTCGACCCGGTGATCGGCCGGGACGGGGAGATCCGCCGCGTCATCCAGGTCCTGAGCCGCCGCACCAAGAACAACCCGGTGCTCATCGGCGAGCCGGGCGTGGGCAAGACCGCCGTGGTGGAGGGCCTGGCCCAGCGCATCGTGGCGGGGGACGTGCCGCAGTCGCTGGTCGGCAAGCGCCTGGTGAGCCTGGACCTGTCGGCGATGGTGGCGGGCGCCAAGTACCGGGGCGAGTTCGAGGAGCGGCTCAAGGCGGTGCTCTCGGAGATCAAGGAGTCCGAGGGCCAGGTCATCACGTTCATCGACGAGCTGCACACCATGGTGGGCGCGGGCGCCGCCGAGGGCGCGATGGACGCGGGCAACATGCTCAAGCCCATGCTGGCGCGCGGCGAGCTGCGCATGGTCGGCGCCACCACCCTGGACGAGTACCGGGAGAAGATCGAGAAGGACCCGGCGCTGGAGCGGCGCTTCCAGCAGGTCATGGTGGGCGAGCCGTCGTCCGCCGACACCATCGCCATCCTGCGCGGGCTCAAGGGGCGCTACGAGGCGCACCACAAGGTCCAGATCAACGACGCCGCCCTGGTGGCCGCCGCGACGCTGTCCGACCGGTACATCACCGCGCGCTTCCTGCCGGACAAGGCCATCGACCTCATCGACGAGGCGGCCTCGCGGCTGCGGATGGAGATCGACTCCAGCCCGGTGGTGATCGACGAGCTCCAGCGCACGGTCGACCGCCTGAAGATGGAGGAGATGGCGCTCGACAAGGAGTCGGACCCGGCCAGCCGCCAGCGGCTGGACCGGCTGCGCGCCGACCTGGCCGACCGGCAGGAGCAGCTCAACGCCCTGGTGGCCCGGTGGGAGCAGGAGAAGGCCGGCCTCAACCGGGTCGGTGAGCTCAAGGGCCAGCTGGACGACCTGCGCACCCGCGCCGAGCTGGCCCAGCGCGAGGGGGACTTCGACACGGCCTCCCGGCTGATGTACGGGGAGATCCCGACGCTGGAGAAGCAGATCGAGGAGGCGTCGCAGGCCGAGGAGAACGCCGCGTCCGAGGACAGCGGCGACACGATGGTCAAGGACGAGGTCGGCGCGGACGAGGTCGCCGACGTGGTCTCGGCGTGGACGGGCATCCCGGTGGGGCGGCTGATGGAGGGCGAGACCTCCAAGCTGCTGCGCATGGAGGAGGAGCTGGGCCGCCGCCTCATCGGCCAGCGGCAGGCCGTGGCCGCGGTGTCCGACGCGGTGCGCCGGGCGCGCGCGGGGATCTCCGACCCCGACCGGCCGACGGGCTCGTTCCTGTTCCTGGGCCCCACGGGCGTGGGCAAGACGGAGCTGGCCAAGGCGCTGGCGGAGCTGCTCTTCGACGACGAGCGCGCCATCGTGCGCATCGACATGAGCGAGTACTCCGAGAAGCACACGGTGTCGCGCCTGGTGGGGGCGCCTCCCGGCTACGTGGGGTACGAGGAGGGCGGCCAGCTCACCGAGGCGGTGCGCCGCCGCCCGTACACGGTCGTGCTGCTGGACGAGGTGGAGAAGGCCCACCTGGAGGTGTTCGACACCCTGCTCCAGGTGCTGGACGACGGCCGGCTGACCGACGGCCAGGGCCGACAGGTGGACTTCCGCAACACGATCCTCATCCTCACCTCCAACCTCGGGTCGCCGTTCCTGGTCGACCAGTCGCTGGAGGAGTCGGTGCGCCGCGACCGCGTCATGGACGTGGTGCGCTCGACCTTCAAGCCGGAGTTCCTCAACCGGCTGGACGACGTGATCATGTTCGACGCGCTGTCCACCGAGGACCTCACCCGGATCGTGGACCTGCAGGTCGACAAGCTGGTGCGGCGCCTGGCCGAACGCCAGCTCGGCCTGGAGGTCACCGACGCCGCCCGCGAGTGGCTGGCGCTGACCGGCTACGACCCCAGCTACGGTGCCCGCCCGCTGCGCCGCCTGGTGCAGTCCGCGATCGGTGACCCGCTCGCCCGGGAGATGCTGTCGGGCCACCTGGCCGACGGCGACACCGTGGTGGTGGACGTCGACGAGGCCGCCGACAAGCTGAGCGTGGCCCGCAAGCAGACCGCCGAACCCGAGCTCTGAGCCGGGCCCCGGGGCCGCCCCGCCGGGGCGGCCCCACCCTTTCCCACGCCGGCTCCAGGGACCAAGCGGGGTTCTACCAGTAACCTGGTCCCAGGAGTCCGCGATGCCTCCTGGGTCCTGAATCCACGGCAGAAGGGGCCGCACCATGACCGTGATCGAAGACCACTCGCCGAGATCCCCTGCCGAGAAGCTGAGCGTCGAACAGTTCGAGATCATCGCCCAGGCCGCAGCCCGTGAGGATGTCACCCTCGAATACCTCAACGGCCAAATGGAGATCCGAACCGTGCCCGACAGCGACCACAACGCGATTCTCATGTGGTTGATGCGCCAGTTCATGACCCAGCGGGCGGACCTGGATCTGAACGTCACAGGCCAGGGCCTGAAGGTGGACTCCTACCGCAAGGGCCGCGCGCGCCCGGACGGCATCCTCGCACCTGTCGACCATTTCGCCGGCCAGGGAGAGTGGGCCGACCCCCACGGGGTCCTGGCGGTCGTGGAGGTCACCTCGTGGGACTCCGACACCAACGCCCGTGACCGGGTCGAGAAGGCACATGCCTACGCCGCCTGCTCCATCGGCGTGTACGTGCTCGTCGACCGCGACGACGACAGTGTCACCGTCCACAGCGAGCCCGTCGGCGGCCGGTACCGCAGCATCACCAAGCTCGGCTACGGACACACGGTCGAGGTACCCGGGGTCGGGGTCACGTTGAACACCGACGGCCTCAAGCGGTACGGCCGCTAGCCAGGCGTCTTCGTCCGCGCGTGAGGCTCCGCACCGCGAGGGCTCAGGCGCCCAGGACGGCGGCTTCGACCGTGCGGTCCAGGCCGAGCCGGGGGCGGTCGGGGCGCTGGGGGACGGGGCCGTCCAGGGAGCGCATCCAGGCCCAGGTGTCGGCGACGGTCGCGGCGACCGGGCGGCAGCGCAGCCCGGCGGCGACCGCTCTGGACACGTCGCCCTGGTGCATGGCCGCGTGGGTCTCGCCCGGCGGCAGCCAGACCGGCAGGTCCGTCCACGGTTCGACGCCCGCGGCCAGGATGGTGTCGGGGTCGGTCCAGCGCAGGTCGGCGCCGGACCCCGTGGCCCGGACGCACGCCTCCAGGAGGCCGCCCATGGTCGCGTGGCCGGGCGGGCTCACCAGGTTGTAGGGGCCTCCGAGGCCGCGCTCGACCGCGTCCAGGGTCCACACCGCCAGGTCGCGGACGTCGACGTACTGGATCGGCAGGTCGCGCGGGCCCGGGGCGAGGACCGGCCCGCCCTCGGCGATCCGGCCCAACCACCAGGGCAGGCGCCCGACGTCCTCGTGCGGGCCGAGGATGAGCCCCGCGCGCACGTGCAGCGCCCTGTCGCCGAACACGGCCTCCGCCGCCAGTTCGCCCCCGCGCTTGTCGCCCGCGTAGTCGGTCGCGTCCGCCTCGGGGTCGCCGGAGACCAGCGGCCCGTCCTCGTCCAGGCCGGCGGCCGCGGGGCGGGCGTAGACGGACCTACTGGAGACGTAGGCGTGGTGCCCCACCCGGCCGGACAGCAGGCGGGCGGCGCGCAGCACCGCCGAGGGCGCGCCCGACCAGGTGTCGACGACGGCGTCCCACTCCCCCGTGGCCAGCGCCGACAGCCCGTCCTCGGCGGTGCGGTCGCCCCGGCGCGCGGCGGCGCCCTCCGGCGCGGGACGGGTGCCCCGGTGGAAGACCGTCACGTCCCAGCCGCGGTCCAGCGCTTCGGCGACCACGGCCCGTCCGACGAACGCGGTCCCGCCCAACATCAGAAGTCTCATGTGCGGCAGTCTGGCGCGGTGCCGCCGCGCGCGCCAGTCCGGCCTGCCCACAGCAGAAGGCGCCGGGCGCTCCTACCGAAGGCGACCGACGTCGTCGCCGGTCAGAGGGCGCGGGCGCGGCCCAGCAGGAGCGCGCGCTCGCTCTCGTTGCGGGTGAGCTCCGCGGCCCGCTCGAACTCCGCGCGGGCCTCCTCGGCGCGGTCGAGGCGGGCCAGCAGGTCGCCCCGGACCGCGGACAGCATGGGGTAGCCCGCCATCGCCGGAACATCCCGGAGCCGGTCGACGATGCCCAGCGCCGGCCCGGGCCCCAGGGCCATCGACACCGCGACCGCGCGGTTGAGCTCGGCCACCGGGTTGCGGGTGGTCCTCACCAGCTCCTCGTACAGGACCGCGATCGCCGACCAGTCGGTGTCCGCCGCCGTGGGCGCGATCGCGTGCTGGGCGGCGATCGCCGCCTGGAGCGAGTAGGGGCCCCGGGCGCGCCCGGGGTCGTCCGGGACGGACCGGGACAGTGCGCGCAGGCCGCGGGTGATCAGCAGCCGGTCCCACCGGCCGCGGTTCTGCTTGTCCAGGGGCACGGGGGCGCCGTCCGGACCCACGCGGGCCCGGAAGCGGGAGGCGTTCAGCTCCATGAGGGCGAGCAGCCCGTGGACCTCGTGGTCCTTGGGCAGCAGGTCGCACAGCACCCGTCCCAGGCGCATCGCCTCCTCGCTGAGCCGGGGACGGGTCCAGTCGGTGCCGGAGGTGGCGACGTAGCCCTCGTTGAAGACGAGGTAGACGACCTCCAGGACGGACTCCACCCGGGCGTCGCGGTCCGCGCCGACCGGGACCTCGAACGGCACGTTCTTCTTGGCCAGGGTGCGCTTGGCGCGCACGATGCGCTGCGCCACGGTGGCCTCGGGCACGAGGAAGGCGCGCGCGATCTCGTCGGTGGTCAGCCCGCCGAGCATACGCAGGGTGAGCGCCACCCGCGCCTGGGTGGCGAGGACGGGGTGGCAGCACACGAACATCAGCCGCAGCAGGTCGTCGCCGTAGTCCTCCTCCAGGACCGCGTCGAACTCGGCCTGGCCGTCGCGCTCGTCGATCTCGCGGCCCAGCTCGACCATCCGGTCCTGGAAGCGCTCGTCGCGGCGCCAGCGGTCGAGGATGCGGCGCTTGGCGACCGTGGTCAGCCAGGCGCCGGGCTTGGCGGGCACGCCCTCCTTCGGCCACTTCTCCAGGGCACTGACGAGGGCGTCCTGGGCGAACTCCTCCGCCAGTCCGACGTCGCCGACCATGCGGCTGAGCGCGCCGATGAGGCGGGCCGACTCGATCCGCCAGACCGCCTCCACCGCGCGCGTCGCGTCCGAGTGGCTCACGGAGCCATCACAGCACCGTGAGCCACCTCACCGCAAGCTGAGGATCAGTACCCCTGGCCGCGCAGCTCGCGCTCGCGCTCCTTGAGGTCCTCGGGCATCTGTTCCATGTCCTCCAGCTCCCCGATCCGGCGCAGCTGGAGCTTCATCTCGGTGTCGTCGCCCGCCGGCGGGTGCGGGCAGCGCTTGGCCCACTCCACGGCCTCCTCGTGCGAGGACACCTGGATGACCCAGTAGCCGGCGATGAACTCCTTGGCCTCGGTGAAGGGGCCGTCCGTGACGGTCACCTCGCCGTCGCGGAAGACGATCTCCGCGCCCTGGGCCGTGGGGGCGAGGCCCTCACCGGTCAGCAGCACGCCGGCCTTGACCATCTCCTCGTTGTACGCGGCCATCGCCTCGTAGACCTCGGGGCCCACCTCGTAGTCGGCGGCCTCGGACTCGGGGCTGGACATGATCGACATCAGGTAGCGCATGGTGTTCACCTCTCGTGGTGTGGGGGGGCTCGTTCTCCCCCGCTCTCACCCACACGTCGAACGGGCCCCGTCCGGATCGACACCCTCCCGGATTTTTTCTCGGAGTTTTTTCGACCGGGTCCCCGGCCGGCCCGGGACCGGTCCCTCCCGTGGCCACGCCTGGCCACAACCGGTCAACCGGACCGCCCGCCACCGAGCTGAGCTGGGGCGTTCGGTAGAGTTCCTGGGCGTTCGCCGTCGACGGCGCGGATCACAGCACGGAGGAGTACGAGGGTGGAGCTGTTCCTGGGTACGACCTTCGGCTTCCCCGCGGTCCTGTTCACACCCCTGCTCCTCGTGGTGGCCGTCTACTGGGTCCTCGTGCTCGTGGGCGCCACCGACAGCGAACTCCTGGACGCCGTGGACGCCGACGGCGCCGCGTCCGGGCTGAGCGCGGTCATGCACAGGGCTCGTCTGGGCGACGTGCCGGTCACCGTCGCGCTCTCGATGCTGATCTGCTCCGCCTGGTTCGTGAGCATGATGGGAGGCATCATGACCAGTCTCCTCGACACCACCTCCACCCCCCTGCTGCTGGCCCTCGGCGCCGTCGTGCTGCTCATCGCGGTCGTCGCCGCCTGGGCGGTCACCAGCGGCCTGGTGATGGCCGTCGCCCGGTTCCTGCCGCGCCGCGGCGGCGACTCCAAGCACGAACTCGTCGGTCGCACCTGCGTGATCCGGATCGGCGAGGCCGGCGAGGACTTCGGCCAGGCCGAGATCACCACCTCCGGCGGTGCCGCGATCACCATCCCCGTGCGCACCACCGGCGGCGAGGTCCTCCCGCTGGGCAGCACCGCCCTGATCTTCGACCACCGGGCCGAGGGCGACGTCTTCCTGGTGACCCACTTCGACGCGGCCCTGGATCCCGGCCAGGGCTGACCGGACCCGCCGCCCCGCCCAGCGGCCCGACCCGCCCCCACCGCCCGAACCGGCGCCACTTCCCGACCCGCCCCAGCGTCCCGAGCCGGTACCACCCGCCCGACCACTCCCACCTGCCCGAACCGGACCGTCGGCCGCGCGGAACCGTTGCGCGCCCGACGGCGTCTCATCTCCGGACGAGCCCGAAGCGGCACCCCACCGCCCCAGCCCCGGCGCTCGCCCCCGCACCCGCACGTCCCATCTCCCAGAAAGCGACCCCTACGTGTTCCTGAGTGCAACCACCACCGGGCAGGAGGCGGCGGACGCCACCTTCCTCACCTTCGGTGTCGCCCTGGCCGTCGGCCTCATCGTCCTCGTCGCGCTGGTCGTCATGATCATGCGGCTGTTCAAGAAGGTCGAGCAGGGCAAGGCCCTGATCATCTCCAAGACCCGTGACGTCCACGTCACCTTCACGGGCGCCGTCGTCCTCCCGGTCCTGCACAAGGCCGAGGTCATGGACATCTCGCTCAAGACCCTCACCCTGGAGCGCAGCGGCCGCGAGGGCCTCACCTGCAAGGACAACATCCGCGCGGACATCCGCGTGTACTTCTACGTCCGCGTCAACGAGACCGCCGAGGACGTCAAGAAGGTCGCCAAGTCCATTGGCACCGAGCGCGCCAGCGACCGGGAGACCCTCCAGGAGCTCTTCAACTCGAAGTTCTCCGAGGCGCTGAAGACGGTCGGCAAGCAGTTCGACTTCGAGGAGCTGTTCACCCAGCGCGAGCAGTTCCGCCACGCGATCGTCTCGCTCATCGGTACCGACCTCAACGGCTACAGCCTGGAGGACGTGGCCATCGACGAGCTGGAGCAGACCCCGCTGCACCAGCACGACTCGAACAACATCCTCGACGCGCAGGGCATCAGCAAGATCACCGAGCGCACGGCGATCGAGCACAAGCGCACCAACGAGTTCGAGAACGACCGCAAGAAGGAACTCGACCGGCAGAACACCGAGACCGCCGAGACCCTCGCCGAGCTGGAGAAGCGCCGCGAGGAGGCCGCCGCCAAGGCCAAGCGCGAGATCGAGATCATCCGCGCCCGCGAGGAGTCCGAGACCGCCCGCGTGCAGGCCGAGGAGCGCCTCAAGGCCGAGACCGCCAACCTGCGCACCAACGAGGCCCTGGGCGTCCAGCAGCAGAACCAGCAGCGTGAGATCGCGGTCGCCGAGAAGAACCGCGAGCGCGTCATCGCCATCGAGACCGAGCGCATCGAGAAGGACCGGATGCTGGAGGTCATCGGCCGCGAGCGAGAGACCGAGCTGAGCAGCATCGCCAAGGACAAGGAGGTCGAGGCCGAGAAGCGCGAGGTCGCCGACGTCGTCCGCGAGCGCATCGCCGTCGACCGCACCGTCGCCGAGCAGGAAGAGGCGATCAAGAGGCTGCGCGCGGTCGAGGAGGCCGAGCGCACCCGTCAGGCCATCATCATCCAGGCCGAGGCCGAGGCCCAGGAGAACCTGGTCAAGGACATCAAGGCCGCCGAGGCCGCCGAGGCCGCGGCCAAGCACCGCGCTGCCGAGGAGATGACCCTCGCCGAGGCCCGCCAGCAGGCCGCCGAACTCGACACCCGCGCCAAGATCCGCCTGGCCGAGGGCCTGCAGGCCGAGGCCGCCGCCGCGGGCCTGGCCGAGGTCCAGGTCCGTCAGCAGGACGCCGAGGCGCTGGAGAAGATCGGCCGCGCCGAGGCCGTCGTGTCCCGCGAGAAGGCCCAGGCCGAGGCCGAGGGCATCGAGCAGAAGCTGCGCGCCGAGGCCGCCGGCCTCACCGACAAGGCGTCCGCCATGGCCGCCCTGGACCAGGTCAGCCGCGAGCACGAGGAGTACCGCCTGCGCCTGGACGCCGAGAAGGAGGTCCGCCTGGCCGGGATCGACGTGCACCGCCAGGTCGCCGAGGCCCAGGCCACCGCGATGGCCGCGGGCCTGGAGAGCGCCGACATCAGCATCGTCGGCGGCGACGGCGCCTTCTTCGACCGCATGGTCAACTCCATCGGCATGGGCAAGGCGATCGACGGCTTCGTCGGCAACTCCGACACCGTCCAGACCCTGGGCGGCAACTGGCTCAACGGCGACGCCGGTGCCAACGGCGGCGGCAACTTCACCGAGGACATCAGGCGCATCCTGGCCGACGCCGACACCGAGGACATCAAGAACCTCACGGTCTCGGCCCTGCTGCTCAAGCTGATCGCCGCGGGCGGCCAGAACAGCGGCAAGCTGGACTCGCTGCTCTCCACGGCCCGCTCCCTGGGCCTGGACCAGCTCCCCGTGACCGCCATCGCCCCCGTCAAGCAGTGAGGTAGTCCCACGTGACCGAGGCCCTGGAGACCGAAGCCGGGTCGGACGCCGTGGACGCGCGGTCGCTGGACGCGGGCACCTACGAGGTGCTCCGCGCCCGGCTGCGCGACCAGACCGGCGAACTGGCCCGGCGGACCGAGGCGCTCAACGACCGGCGGCTGGAGGTGTTCGGCGGGACCGAACTGGCGCTGCTCGGCACCGAGCGCATCCGCACCGAGCACAACTGCGTCCCGCGGGACATCGTGAGCGTGGGGCGGGCCGTCGGCGCCGGCGCCGACGGCGCCATGATCCTGTTCGGCTACAACGTCTTCATCGGTATGAAGCGGGAGACCCACGTCCCCGACGTGTTCTCCCTGCACCGGTACGAACGGGACGGTGAGGGCTTCACCTTCGCCGACGCCCCCGGCGACGCCGCCCCCGGCCTGCTGGACGACGAGCGCTTCCGGCAGGACTTCGGTCAGCTCTACCGCTACTACCGCGACGCCCACCTGC
This sequence comes from Nocardiopsis sp. NRRL B-16309, assembly GCF_001279585.1. Taxonomy (GTDB): domain Bacteria; phylum Actinomycetota; class Actinomycetes; order Streptosporangiales; family Streptosporangiaceae; genus Nocardiopsis. Next base: position 56,449 of record NZ_LGEC01000103.1, read on the forward strand.
TCCAGCTGCGGAAGGTGGAGGACCGGCTGCTCGCGGTGTTCCAGACCGGCCCGCGCACCGAGGACGTGCGGGTGCTGCGCTGGTCGGTCTCGCCCGCCGGCGAGGTCGCCTACCTCGACGCGCGGGGCGAGCGCGACCACGTGTTCCCACCCTCGCACGACTTCGCGTGGGTGGAGACCACCCGCGAGGACCACGTCGCCGGGCGGCACCCGCACATCTCGATCCTCGACGAACTGTTCGTCGAGACGCTCAACGGCGACCTCACCATCAAGGTGGAGAACAACACCGAGGTCGGCGAGGGCATCTACGCCGAGCCCGTCGACGAGCCGCTGCAGAGCCTGGCCGACGCCCAGGTGCACTACGCCAGGGTGGGCGCGCTCATCCTGATGAAGGTGCTGCCCTACAACGAGACCACGTGGCGGTACCTGGTCTTCAACACGCGTACCAAGGAGGTCGAGCGGCTCGACGGCATCGGCCAGTCCTGCCAGCGCCTGCCCGACGACCAGGGGCTCATCTTCCCCGGCGGCTACTACCTGGCCACCGGCACGGCCCGGACGTTCGACACCGACGTCACCGACCTGGAGTTCGAGCGTGTGGTGCGCTCCCCCAACGGGGAGGACGTGCTCTACGTCTTCCACTCCCGGGAGGACGGCCGCAGCCTGCTGCTGTCGTACAACACCATCCGCAAGGAGGTCGCCAACCCGATCGTCTGCCACGGCTACTCGCTGTTCGACGACGGCACGATGACGGTGTTCCGCGACGGAACCGGCGAGCCCACCCGGGTGCACCCGATGCAGGTGTGGCGGACCCCGTTCGTGTCCGACGTGTACGCGGCCGCGCAGCCCGCGGGAACCGGTCCGCTGGAGCGGATCGGCAACGCCGACCTGGTGCGCGGTGTGTCGGAGTGCCTGTCCGTGGCGCGCATCGCGAGCGACATGCGGCCCTCGACCGAGGTGTTCGAGGCGCTCATCGCCTCGTGCCGCCGGGTGTCGGACCAGTTCCACTGGCTGGGCGATCCGGAACTGGGCGACCTGGCCGAGCCGCTGTCGCAGGTGCGGGCGACCGCGGAGAAGGTCCTGGAGGAGTTCGAGACCGTCCAGGCCCTGACCCGCCAGGCCGCCGAGGCCCTGGCCGAGGCCGAGTCCCGGGCGGCCTCGCTCATCCGCACCTCGCGCGGCGAGGCGCCCCGCTCGGCGGAGGGCTGGGTGGCGCGGCTGACCGAGCTGCGCCGCGCCCAGGGGCAGGCGGCCACGCTGCGCGAGATGCGCTACGTGGACGCCGACCGGCTGGCGGACCTCGACCACCGGATGGGCGAGGAGATCGCCGCGGCGGGCCGCCGGACGGTGGCCTTCCTCGAACAGGACGACGCGTTCGCCGGATACCACTCCGAGGTCGACCGGCTGGTGGCGGACGCCGAGGCGATCGACGCGGTCACGGCCGCGACGGCCGTCGGCGAGCGCATCGCCGAGCAGACCGAGGGCCTGCAGGTGGTCACCGAGGTCATCGGGTCGCTCGACATCGGCGACGCCCAGGTGCGCACGCGCATCCTGGAGCGGATCAGCGAGGTGATGGGCGGGATCAACCGGGCCCGCGCCACGCTGGAGTCGCGGCGCAAGGAGCTGCTGGCCCTGGAGGGCCGGGCCGAGTTCGCCGCCGAGTTCTCCCTGCTCGGGCAGGCCATCACGGGGGCGCTGGCCGCCGCCGACTCCCCGGACCGGTGCGACGAGCAGCTCGGCCGGATCATGCTCCAGCTGGAGAACCTGGAGTCGCGCTTCGCCGAGTTCGACGACTTCCTCGGGGAGCTGTCGGACAAGCGGGAGGACGTCTACGAGGCGTTCTCCACCCGCAAGCAGTCGCTGGTCGACGAGCGGTCCCGGCGGGCCGACCGGCTGGCGTCGTCGGCCGCGCGGGTGCTGGAGGGCGTGCACCGGCGGGTGTCGACGCTGTCGACGCTGGAGGACATCAACACCTACTTCGCCTCCGACGCGATGGTCACCCGGCTGCGCCGCACCGTCGAGGAGATGCGCGCGCTCGGCGACACCGTGCGCGCCGAGGAGCTGGACGGGCAGATCCTGGCCGCCCGGCAGGAGGCGGGCCGGGCGCTGCGGGACCGCGCCGACCTGTTCGAGGGCGGTGCGGGCGGGGAGACCATCCGCCTCGGTCGGCACCGGTTCGCGGTCAACACCCAGCCCGTCGACCTCACGCTCACCCCGCACCAGGGGGAGATGTCGGTGGCCGTCACCGGCACCGACTTCCGGGCGCCGGTCACCGACGAGGCGTTCCAGGAGACCCGGTACCTGTGGGACCGGATGCTGGTGTCGGAGAGCGAGCGGGTGTACCGGGCCGAGTACCTGGCCACCTCGATCCTGGCCGCCGCCGAGGAGGGCGCGGACGGTTCGAGCCTGCGGGCGCTGGTCGAGGCGGACGTGCAGTCCGAGAACGGGTCGCTCCTGGACATCGTGCGCGGGGTCGCCGAGACCCGGTACGACGAGGGCTACGAGCGGGGCGTGCACGACCACGACGCCGCCCGGATCCTGTCCGCGCTGCTGCGGCTGCGGACCGGTGCCGGACTGCTGCGCTATCCCGGGCCCGTGCGCGCGGTGGCCCAGCTGTTCTGGGCCTACGGGACCGACGAGGACCAGCGGGCGGCCTGGCGCACCCGCGCCGGGTCGCTGGCCCGCGCGCGTGAGGTGTTCGGGGCGCGCCGGTCGGCGGCCATCGACGGCCTGCGCGGGGAGCTGGCCCGGGGCGTGGACGCGTTCCTCACCGAGACCGGGCTGTACCAGGACACCGAACTGGACCTGGTGGGCGAGTACCTCTTCGAGGAGCTGGCCGCGGACGGCCCCTCCGAGCGCGGATTCGTGTCCGGCGCGGGGGCCAGGCTGCTCCTGGACCGGTTCCACCGGGCGCTGGGCAGCGCCCAGGAGACCACGCGCCGGGCCTTCGCCGAGGACCTGCGCCGGCTCGACGGCGACGTCGCGGCGCGGCACCAGCTGGTGTCGGCGTGGCTGGAGGCGTTCGCGAGCACCCTGGAGGAGGGCTCGTTCGACGCCGGGGACCTGCCCGAGGCGGCCGTGATCGAGCTGACCGGGCCCGAGGTGGAGCGGTACGAGTCCTCGGCGGCGGTGCACGAGAGGGTGACCGGGCTGCTGGGCTCGCACCCGCGGGTGCGCGAGCGGTCGCTGGACGTGCGCCTGGACGAGATCCTGCCGCGTACCCGCGCGTTCCGGCAGCGGGACGTGCCCGCCTACCGGGACTTCCAGCGGCGGCGCAACGAGCTGGTGGCCGCCGAGCGCGAACGGCTGCGGCTGGAGGAGTACAAGCCGAAGGTGATGAGCGGGTTCGTCCGCAACCGGCTGCTGGACGAGTCGTACCTGCCGCTGATCGGCGACAACCTGGCCAAGCAGCTGGGCGCGGCCGGCGACGACAAGCGCACGGACCAGAGCGGTCTGCTGCTGCTCATCTCCCCGCCCGGGTACGGCAAGACCACGCTGATGGAGTACGTGGCGAGCCGCCTGGGCCTGGTGTTCGTGAAGGTGAACGGACCGGCGCTGGGGCACGCGGTGACCTCGCTCGACCCGGCGGAGGCGCCGGACGCCACGTCGCGCCAGGAGGTCGAGAAGATCTCCTTCGCGCTGGAGATGGGCAGCAACACGATGCTGTACCTGGACGACATCCAGCACACCAACCCGGAGCTGCTGCAGAAGTTCATCTCGCTCTGTGACGGCCAGCGCCGGATGGAGGGCGTGTGGGAGGGCCGCACCCGCACCTACGACCTGCGGGGCAAGCGGTTCGCTGTGTGCATGGCCGGCAACCCCTACACCGAGCAGGGCAAGAAGTTCCGGATCCCGGACATGCTGGCCAACCGCGCCGACGTGTACAACCTGGGCGACGTGCTCTCCGGCAAGGAGGAGCTGTTCGCGCTCAGCTACATCGAGAACGCGCTCACCTCCAACCCGACCCTGTCGCCGCTGTCGTCGCGCGACCGCGAGGACGTGTACACGTTCGTGCGGATGGCGCGGGGCGACGACTCGGTCGGCACGGACGAGCTGAAGCACCCGTACTCGGCGACCGAGGTGGAGCGGATCCTGTCCGTCCTGCGCAAGCTGCTGCGGGTCCAGGAGGTGGTGCTGGCCAACAACCAGGCCTACATCGCCTCGGCCGCGCAGTCCGAGGACGCGCGCTCGGAGCCGCCGTTCCAGCTGCAGGGGTCGTACCGGAACATGAACCGGCTGGCGGAGAAGATCGTTCCGGTGATGAACGACGCCGAGGTGGAGGCCGCGATCGACGACCACTACCTGGGCGAGGCGCAGACCCTGACCTCGGGCGCGGAGGCCAACCTGCTCAAGCTCGCCGAGCTGCGCGGGGTGATGACGCCGGAGCAGAAGACCCGGTGGGAGGAGGTCAAGGCGGGCTTCCTGCGCGGACGCGCGCTGGGCGGCTCCGAGGACGACCCGATGACCCGGGCGATCGGGGCGATGGGCCTGCTCGCCGACCGGGTCGGCTCCATCGGCTCCGCCATCGACCGCGCCGCCGAACGGTAGCCGGACCGGGAGTCCGGGCCTCGGGGCCCGGGGGAACCGGTGGCCCCGGGGCTGCGAGAGTCCGGGGCCGGGCCCCGGACGTCGTGGGGCCGCCGTCCGGCGGCCCCACGCTCAGAGGCGGACGGGCTCGCGCCGGGGGTCCGTGACCATCTTCGGGTCGCGGTCGCGCAGGAGCGCCATGAGGGGGGCGACGGTGTCGGCCCGCTGGGCCTCCTCGCCCTCCTCCGCCAGGAGCCCGACGATCTGGAAGAACAGCACGAGCCCGTTGTCGGTGTCCAGGAACCGCAGGTCGACGTCGGGGACGATCGCGAGCGAGGTCATGTCGCCGTTGGCCGGGTCGCCGCCCAGCGGCGAGGGGGTGACGATCCAGTGGCCGACGTCCAGGTCGACTCCGTCGAGGAAGCGGTCGGCCAGGGCGTGCAGGACGCGCAGGATCCACGCCGGAACCGACCTGTCGTCGGCCTCCCGCGGGATCCGGCAGGTGAACTCGAAGCCGGCGCCGGAGACGGCGGCCTGCTCGCTGGTCTTCTCCCCCAGCTCGGTCAGGCCGAAGGTGACCAGCAGCCAGTGCCCGTCCAGCGGGTAGGCGAGGACACCGTCGAGGCCGCCCTTCTCGCCGTCCGCGGCGAACTGGACGGTCAGCGGTTCGACGCCGGGGTAGCGCTCGGCCCACCCCTCATAGATCCGGACGAGCCCGGGCAGCATCTCCAGCATGGTGTCGTGGCCCCCCACATCAGGTGTTCGTGCACGTCCGAGCATAGGAGCGCGCGGCGGGCGCCGGGGACGCCGATCCGCCCGGCGGCGCCGACGGCCTCAGATCTCGCAGGCCAGCCGCCATCCGCCCTCGTCGTAGACCCAGTACTCGCCCCCGCCGTCCAGTGACTCGTACTCGGCTCCGACCGGCAGTCCGGTCACCTCCCCCGCCGCCTCGGCCGCACGGAGCAGGTCCGCGGCCAGCCAGTACGCGTGGTGCGCCGCCTCGGACTCCCACCGCACGGGTTCGAGCGCGGTCCAGTAGTGGCCGTCGGGGTCGAACCGCGACGACCAGGCGTCCTCCCCGGGACACGCCCAGTCCAGCGGCCGGTGCACCGCCCCAGGGCCCAGACCCGCGTCGGCGAACTCACGCCGCCTGCCGCACACGGGGCAGGGGCCCGGGTCCAGGGGCGCGAAGCGGAACATCAGCCAGTGCAGGTCGATGATGCTGTGCTCCCGGACCCGGGGAAAGCCGGGACCGGCCTCCTCTCCCGGGTGGCCGCAGTCGGGGCAGCGGGGCTCCGGCGGCCGGCGCCCCGTCCCCGGGGTCCGGGCCCCGGGCCAGCCCGAGGGCCACAGGCCCGCGCAGCGCGGGCACAGGTACTGGCGGCGGCGCGGACCGGTGCGGCCGGGGACGGGCCGGGGCGCGGGTTCGCGCGGCGCCCGTTCGTGCTCGGCACGCCGGCGCTCGTCCTCCGCCTCCCGGGGGCCGCCGCGGTAGGGACCGGCGGCGGCGTCCCCCGGCACCCGCCTGACCATGGCTCCATCATCTCTCGCCGCCCCCGCGCAGGCCAGACCGCCAGGCCGCCGCCCCGGTGACCGGCCCCGGCCACGCGGGTCGTCCGAGGGTGCGCCCGGCCCGACCGCGGTGGGTGACCGGCGACGCCGGGTCGCGGAAACCGGGAGCGTTCCCACCCGCGGCCGGGGAAGTCCGATATACCTACACAGCAGGCTTTTTGTCTCTCCTGCGTGAGTTTGTGGACACAAGTCGCTCCCAGTGCTGGCGTCTCCTACTACTGGGTAGTAACATTGACTTGTTACTAGTCGGTAGATCCGCGTGTACAGACACCGCGGCCAGGGACACACAGCGGAGCTGTCCATGACGCATTACAAGAGCAACCTGCGCGACATCGAGTTCAACCTCTTCGAACTCTTCAACCGCCAGGACGTACTGGGCAAGGGCCCCTTCCAGGAGCTCGACGAGGAGACGGCACGGACCATCCTCGGCGAGGTCAACCGCCTGGCCACGGGCGTCGTCGCCGAGTCCTTCGAGGACGCCGACCGCAACCCGCCGGTCTTCGACCCCAAGACCAACACCGTCACCGTCCCCGAGAGCCTGAAGAAGTCCTACCAGGCCTACATGGACGCCGGCTGGTACAACCTCGACCTCCCCCCCGAGCTGGACGGCCTGGGCGCCCCCCGCTCCCTGGTGTGGTCCGCCGCCGAGCTCGTCCTCGGCTCGAACCCCGCCGTCCACATGTACTCCGCCGGCCCGGGCTTCGCGAGCATCCTGTACTCCGAGGGCAACGAGAAGCAGAAGGAGTTCGCCAAGCTCGCCATCGAGCGCGGCTGGGGCGCCACCATGGTCCTGACCGAGCCGGACGCCGGCTCGGACGTCGGCGCGGGCCGCACCAAGGCCACCGACCAGGGCGACGGCACCTGGCACATCGAGGGCGTGAAGCGCTTCATCACCTCGGCCGAGCACGACATGAGCGAGAACATCTTCCACCTGGTGCTGGCGCGCCCCGAGGGCGCCGGCCCCGGTACCAAGGGCCTCTCGCTCTACCTGGTCCCCAAGTACCTGGTCAACGAGGACGGTTCGCTCGGTGAGCGCAACGGCGCCTACGTGACCAACGTCGAGCACAAGATGGGCCTCAAGGCCTCCACCACGTGCGAGCTGACCTTCGGCGACAAGCACCCCGCCATCGGCTACCTCGTCGGCGACAAGCACGACGGCATCCGCCAGATGTTCCTCATCATCGAGTACGCGCGGATGATGGTCGGGACGAAGGCGATCGCCACCCTCTCCACCGGCTACCTCAACGCGCTGGAGTACGCCAAGGAGCGGGTCCAGGGCAACGACCTGGCCGGGGAGAAGGACTCCCCCAAGGTCACCATCACCCACCACCCGGACGTGCGCCGCAGCCTCATGACGCAGAAGGCCTACGTCGAGGCCATGCGCTCGCTGGTGCTCTACACCGCCACCCAGCAGGACGCGATCCAGATCGCCAAGGACGCCGGTGAGGACGTCACCGAGCTGGAGGCCATGAACGACCTCCTGCTGCCGATCGTCAAGGGCGTGGGCTCCGAGCGCTCCTACGCGCTGCTCGCCGAGTCCCTCCAGACCCTGGGCGGCTCCGGGTTCCTGCAGGAGTACCCGATCGAGCAGTACATCCGCGACGCCAAGATCGACACCCTCTACGAGGGCACCACCGCGATCCAGGCCCAGGACTTCTTCTTCCGCAAGATCGTCCGCAACGGCGGCGTGGCCCTGGGCAAGCTCGCCGGCGAGATCAAGGACTTCGCGCGCAGCGAGGCCGGCAACGGCCAGCTCAAGGAGGAGCGCGCGCTGCTCCTGGAGGCGGCCGAGAACGTCGAGGAGATGGTGGGCCTCATGGTCAACCACGCGATGGCCGCCGCCGAGGACAAGCGCGAGCTGTACAAGGTGGGCCTGAACTCCACGCGTCTGCTCTTCGCCTTCGGCGACGTCGTCCTCGCCTGGCTGCTGCTGCGCCAGGCCGAGGTCGCGCTGACCAAGGTCGACGGCGCCGACGCCGCGGACCGGGACTTCTACACCGGCAAGATCGCCGCCGCGCGCTTCTTCGCCGACCAGTTCCTGCCGCGCCTGGCCGCCGAGCTCAAGATCGCCCAGGGCGTGAACCTGGACATCATGGACGTCCCCGAGTCCGCCTTCTAGGGCCCACGCCCCAGAAGGACGACAGAGCGACGTGACGGGCGGGACGGCCTCCGGGCCGCCCGCCCGTTCGTGCTGCCCGGCTCACGCGGTACGCAGTCGCTCGACCGGCTGCCCGGGCACTCCCGGACCCGGCCCATGAGGTCGGGGTCAGGACTCGCCCTGTTCGGCGGACACCCGGACCCCCGTCAGGACTCCTAGGGGCCATCGCCCGCGGACAGCTGACGCATCATGCCCGCGGCGTCCGAGACGACCCAGTACTCCGCGAAGCGGCCGTCGACGGCCCGGAAGACGTCGCTGCCCACGAGCGAGGCCGGTGTACCGGGCGGGGCGTCCGCACCGGGGATCCCGCCCCGGTAGGAGCCGTGGAAGGTCCAGTAGGCGGCGACCATGCCGTCCCCGACCACCGGGCCCACGTCCAGGGTGGTGCGGACGTCGTCGAAGTACTCGTGCGAGCGCCGGACCTGTTCCACGGCCCCGGCGGGACCGTGGACGTCGAATCCCGGCCAGTGCCCGACGAAGTCCGGGGCGAGGATGTGGTCGGCGACGGCGAAGTCGCCCGCCCACACCTCGAAGAGCCAGCGGCGGTAGAGGGCCTCGATCTCGTGCATGTCCCCCGCCTACCCACTCCCCGGCGGACGGCACCCGTGCCGGTCCGCGCGGGCGGCGCGGGCGGCACAGGACGAACGGGACGGCCGCCTGCCGGGGCGGCTCAGGACGAAGGGGACCGCTGTCCGCGCGGGCGGCGCAGGATGAAGACGTACAGCACGGTGGTCGCGCACACCGTCGTCGCGCAGATGGGCACGAACGCGAGCTGGAACGCGGTCGGTCCCTCCGGGAGCGCTTGGAGGACGGCTCCGGCCAGCACCGTGCAGACCACGGCGGTCGTGAAGCCGGACATGTTGACCAGTCCGGAGGCCACGCCGGTACGGCTGGCCGGAATGCCGTCGCGCGCGAAGTCGAAGGACACGGTGGGCGCGAGGGTCTGGCCGATCGCGCTCGCCGCGAGCACCGCGACGCCCACCGCCAGGGGCGCGCCGCCCGGCCAGACCACCAGCAGCAGCCATCCCGCGCTCAGCGTGGTCCCCAGCGTGAGCGCGAGGCCGCCGCGCACGTTCGGGTTGCGGCCGATCAGCACACCGACGAACGGCGCCACCCACAGCCCGCCCGCGGCCAGCGCGGTCAGGGTCACCGCGGCCGTGCTCTCGGGCAGCCCCAGGCCGCCCACGAGGAAGGGGAAGCCCCACAGCACCATCATCATCGTGAAGGGCGCCATGACGGCGGCGTGGTGCGCCATGCCGATCCGCGGTCCGCGGGCCGCCAGGGCCTCTCTGAGCGCCGCCCACAAGGAGATGGGCGCGGCGATGGTGGCGTGCCCGGCGGCCCCGGCCGGGCGGTCGCGGACGACCAAGAGCACGAGCAGCGCCATCAGAGCGGTCACACCGGCCGTGGCCAGGAACGCCGCCTCCCAGCCGAACCCGCCCAGGGCCCACGCCAGCGGCGCCGCGCTGGCCACCTGTCCGGTGCCGCCGACCACGCCGGTGAGCCCGCTGATCAGGGCGTAGCGCGAGCGCGGGAACCACAGGGCGGCGAGGCGGATGACGTTGAGGAACACCAGGGCGTCGCCGAGACCGATGAGGAACCGTCCGGCGACCGCCAGTTCGACGACCGGCGCGAGGGCGAACATCCCGGCGCCGAGCGTCATCGCGGCCATGCCGATGCCGAGCGTGAAACGCGGGCCCAGGCGGTCGGCGAGCAGCCCCGCGGGCACCTGGAGGATCACGTAGACGAGGAGCTGGAGCATCGGCAGCAGGGAGAGCAGTGCCGGACCGACGTCGAAACGGGCCTGGGCCTCCAGCGCCGCGACACCGAGACCGTTGCGGTGCAGCATGGCCAGGAAGTAGCCGGCCACCGCCACGGCCCAGACGATCCAGGCGCGCGCTCCCCCGGTGGGTTCGGCGGTCCTCGCCCCCACCCTTGTCCTGTCACCGGATGTCTCGGGCTGCGTCTGCGTCACGCGCTGCTTCTCTCCTCGGGGGATGTCTCGTGGTGCTCCGTCCCCAAGTGTCCCCCAGTCGGACGAATGCCCCTTACACCGGGGTGAACGGCAGCGCAAAATCGCCCCGCGACCTCGGCCCTGGCAGAGGTCTGGACCATGCAAAGACCTCGTCGTTCCAGGTCAAGCGTTCGCAAGCTGCGCAAAGTCACCGTAAGTGACACCGGGCATGCCAAGGGTTCGCAAAACGGGTGATGCTGATGACAGCCCCCGGTGATCCAGAGACTGATTTTCCGTCGGAAATCCATCGAACGCGTGACCGAAAAGTATCCTCTGAGCTGGTGGTTCACGGTCCAACCCGATCGATACCCTTTCGTTAATTGTGATATGCGTCACATCTTCAAGTCTCGACTGCGAGGGGTGAGTTACTGCTAGCATCCGGAGCGCAAAGGATAACTACGAGGTAACGACATCGTTCGCGCCTCACCAATCTTTGCCGAGGACCCGCCTCCGGACCGCTCCGGCCGGGGGAGCCCCCTCGCACCGCGGCGTCGTGGCCGCAACAAGCGCACACGGTCAGTACCGCGGAAACCCTAGAGACCCACTGGAGACGACCTTGAGTCACTGGCGCCTGAACAACCCCCGGGCCACCCGGGCGAAGTCGGCTCTCGCCAGGCGAATCAAGCACAAGCCCCGCCACGCCTTCTGCGCGGAGCGTGCGATCACCGCCCTGCTGGGTGAGCTCGCCTCTCTCACACCCCGCCAGCTCTACTGGTCCGGGACCTCGGAGATGGCCGTGATGTCGGTTCGCCGTGACGTCAACGTCTGGTGCCGCGACGGACGCTTCTTCTGGAACGACCTCGTCCGCGGCGGGCAGACCGTCTCCCACCCGGCCAGCGACCCGGTCGGCGCGGCCGCCCTCCTCAACCCGTGCACGCGGGTGCCGGACCCGGTCTTCCAGCACCACCACCGCCCCATGGCGGGTCTCACCGCGGCCTGAGCGCACGGGCCCGCGCCGGGCCCGACCTCATCCCACACTCTTCTCCGCCCGGGTCCGACCTCCTGGTCGGATCCCACGCGCCACCGCCTGCCCCGTGCGTCCCTCCGGGACGCCGTCTTCCCGCGCCAGGCCCGCGCCCGCCTGTCGCACCTCGTCCGGCCGCCCCGACGGCCGACGCCCTCGCGGGAGCGGCATCGGCGGCGGGCACCCGCCCGCCCGGCGACACGCCGCCCTCCTCGCGCGGCACAGGGCCAGGGCGTCTTCGTACCCCCTCCCGCGCACACCACACCCCACGGGAGCCACGCCCCGGGGTGCGACACACCACATCCCCGCGTCTCGGCACGCGACACCGCACGGAGCCGACCACCACGGGCACGGCTCCGCGCCCCGGGCCCCGGCGCGTCACACCCTCGCGCGGGCAACGGCTCCGGGCGCGGCTCCGCGCCCCCGCCTCAGACGGTTTCCGCCGCCGCGGTATCGGACCAACACCTGCAGAGCCACGGATAACATCCGAAATCGTTCCCCAAGGGCGACCTTCAGGGGTTACGGTGAATTTTCGGATGCCCCGGCACCCCCCGCTCGTCGATGGGCTCCACGTCCTCATCCATCCCTGGCCGCAGAGGACCCATGCGCCCCTTGACTCCGGACGATCCCACACACCTCGGCGGGTTTCGGCTCACAGCCCACCTGGGTTCCGGTGCCCTGGGGCCGGTCTTCGCCGGTGTGCGCGAGGACGGCGTCGCGGCAGCCGTCCGGGCCGTCCGGGCGGAGGACGCGGCCGACCCCGCCTTCCACTCCCTCCTGGGCCGCGAGGCGGAGATCATCGCGCGGATCCGGAACCGCTTCGTCGTCCCCCTGCTCGGCCACGACCTGACCGCCGCGCACCCCTGGACGGCGAGCGCGTACGTCAGCGGCCCCTCCCTGCTCGACCTCGTGCACCGGACCGGGCCCCTGCCCGCCGGCGCCCTCGCCCACATCGCGCGCGGAATGGCCGAGGCCTTGGACCACGTCCACGCCGCGGGAACGATCCACCTCGGCCTCACCCCCGCGCACGTGCTCGTCGACGCGGCCGGGCCCGTACTCGTCGACACCGGCGTCCGGCGCGCGGCCGACGGCGCCCGGATCACCTCCCCCGGGGACTCCGTGTACTGGGCGCCCGAGCACCTGCCCGGCGACCGGTCCTCCACCGCCGACGACCTCTACTCCCTGGGCGCGGTACTGGCGTTCGCCGCGACCGGGCGCGCGCCGGCCGGCACCGGGCCCGCCGCCATCGTCGACGCGCTGCGCGCAGGGTTGGACGGGACCGCGTCCGCCCTCGCCGACGCCGTCGCCGCCTGCCTGGAGGTACGCCCCGAGCGGCGCCCCTCGGCGGCCGAACTCCTGCGGGCCCTCGGCGGCCCGCTCCCCCAGGACCCGGAGCCGTGGCTGCCGTCCCGCGCCCGCGCCCTGGTCGCACGGTTCGAGGAGGACTCCGCCGCGGCTCTGCGGACCGCCCGTTCCGGGCAGGGGCCCGGTCGGGGACCCGCCGACGACGCCGCCGCGGGCCCGTTCGAGCCCGCCTCGCCCGGCCCCCGCCCCGAGGGCCGCCGCGCCGACCGCTCCGGGGCCACCGCCGCCTCCGGTTGCCGGGAGCATCCCGGAATCGGCGTCGGGGCCGCGAACGGCTCCGCGACCCTGTCCCCGTCCCCCGCCAGGGCTGCCGCAGCGGCCCGGCGACGGCGTGTGGCGGTGCGGATCGCGGCCGCCGCCGGAGCCGCCGCCCTGTTCGTGACCACGGGCGTGGCCCTCACCGTCACCCTGTCCTCCGAGGACGTCCTGCCCGCGGACGTCCAGGCCCCCGACTGCTCCTCCCCCGTCGGCATCGACCCGGCGCTCGTCCCCGCCGAGGAGCCCCGGACCCGCTTCAGCCCCGACGTCCCCTTCCGGCTCTCCTTCTCCCCCAACGGCTCGGTGCTGGCCGTCTCCCAGGTCGGCGGGGTCGACCTCTGGGACTGGGACCGCTCCAGCCCGCTCGCCGCGATCCCCACCGACGGCTCCGTCGTGCCGCCCAGCCCCGTCACCTTCAGTCCCAACGGCTGCGTGCTCGTCCACGGCGGGCCCGAGGGCGCCGCCGTGACCGACCTGCCCACCGGCGAGGGGACCCTCGTGGGCGGCGGGTCGGTGCACTCGGTCGCGTTCAGCCCCGACGGCGGCACCCTCGCGGTCGGGGTCGAGGGCGACCCGGACCACCGCCTCCTCCACCTGATCGACCCCGACACCGGCGAGACCGTGTCCGCGCTGGCCGGTTCGGCGCGGCTCGGCGCCCTGCGCTACTCCGCCGACGGCGGCACCCTGGTCGGCAGCGAGGACAACGCCGGGTTCGCCGTCTGGCGGCTGGACCGCCCGGGCGAGGTGTCGCTGATCGGGGACGGCTCCGGCAACGAGGCGTTCGCCGTCCTGCCCGACGGCTCCGGCGTCCTGCTCGTCCAGTCCGACCGCGTGGTCCTGGTCGACCCGGAGACGGGCGGCGTCGAGCGCGAGTTCGTTCCGCCGTCCGGGGAGGGCGTCCTGGTGGACGTGGCCTACAGCCGCTCGACCGGCCGCGTGGTGGCCGCCCGGCTGGACGCCGCGATGGGCGCCGAATCCGTGGTCGCGTGGGATCTGCGCACCGCGGAACGGATAAGCCTCGCAGGCGAGCCGCCCGCCGTGTATCCGATGGCGGTCTCGCCGTCCGGCAACCACCTGGCCGGGCTCCGCGCGGGCTCCCACGACATCGCCGTCTACGACATGGACTTCTCCCTGGTCGGCGTCCTGGCGCAGTGACCGCGCCCGGGCCTCCAGGTCCGCCGGACCACCCACCGGTCGGGCCTCCGGGCAACCTCCAACCGACCGGGAGCCGGGCTCGGAGGTCGGAGCGGCGGGCCTCGGGACGGCCGGGCCTCCGGGGCTCCGCTCCTCGGGACGGCCGGGCCACCCACCGGTCAGGCCCCTGATCAGCCGGGCCTCCGGGCGCCCGGGCCTCCAGGGCGGCCGATTCGGGCCACGCTCTGGGGCCCGCGCGCGCGGACGGCTACATTTGGCGGGGGACGGATCCCCCTCTGCCCGCCGCCCCGCGCCCCGCCGAGTAAGGAACGCGTAGCAGCCGTGCAGCCACTCGCCTCCGACGACCCCCAGAGCATCGGCCCGCACCGCCTCCTGGCCCGCCTGGGCGCGGGAGGCATGGGCAAGGTCTACCTCGGGCGCACCCCCGACGGGCACCTGTGCGCTCTCAAGGTGGTCAAGGAGGACCTGGCCCACGACGCCCAGTTCCGGGCCCGCTTCGCCCGCGAGATCCGTGCCGCCCGGCGCGTGCGCGGCCCCTTCACCCCCGCCGTCGTGGACGCCGGCCCCGAGGCGCCCGCGCCGTGGATGGCCACCGAGTACGTGCCCGGACCCACCCTCAAGGAGGCCGTCCGGAACGGCGGCCCCTTCCCCGAGCCGTCCCTGCTCGTCCTCACGCTCGGCCTCGCCCGCGCCCTGGCCACCATCCACGCCGCCGGCCTCATGCACCGCGACCTCAAGCCGAGCAACATCCTGCTCTCGCCGCGCGGACCCCAGGTCATCGACTTCGGGATCGCCCGCGCCGTCGAGGGCACCGTGCTCACCCGCACGGGACAGACCTTCGGCACCCCCGCCTACAGCTCCCCGGAACAGGTCGTCGGGCAGAACGTCTCCCCGCGCAGCGACTTGTTCTCGATGGCGGGCGCCGTGGTGTTCGCGGCCGGCGGGGAGCCCCCGTTCGGATCCGGACCGCCCGTGCGGGTCCTCCGACGCGTGATGTCCGAACAGCCCGGCCTGGACGCGGTCCCCGAGGGCACGCTGCGCGACCTCCTCGCCCGCTGCTTCGCCAAGGACCCCGCCCACCGGCCCGAGGCCGAGGAGGTGCGTGCCGCGCTGGCCGGTCTGCCGCTGCCCTCGGCGGAGCACGGGTGGCTTCCCGCGCCCGTCACCGAACAGATCGACCGCCACGCGGGCCGCAGCCGCCGCGCGCAGGAGTCCGACCTCACGACCGCCGACATGAGCGCACCGGATGGTTTCGGCACCGGCTCGACCCCGCTGTGGTCGGGCGCGACCGTGCCGGGCGAGTCGACCGTGCCGGGCGGCTCCCCCGTGCCCGGTGAGGACACCGGGGCAGGCCAGGACACCGTGTCGGGCGGCTCCCCTGTCCCGGGCCGGGGCACCGGACCGAGCGAGACCCGCACCGCCCCCGGCGACGGAACCGGACCGAACGGGACCTCCACCGCCCCCGGCGCGGCCCCGCCCCGCCCGTGGTGGCGCCGCCGCGCCGCCGTCGTGACCGCGGCCGCCGCGGCCGCGCTGGTCATCGCGGGCGGCGGCGCCCTCCTCCTCACCGCCCTCCCCCTCGGCTCACCCGAGGCGCCGGGTACCGGGACCAGCCCCTCCCCCGACCCGTCCGACGGCACCGCCGCGGACGGGGAGGCCCTGTCCGTCGACCTCAGCGGATTCACCTTCGACCTGGGCTTCTCCGCCGACGGCGAGACCCTGTACGTGTACGGCACGGAGCTCTCGGCCTGGGACTGGCAGGAGGGCGTGCCGGTCGACGTCTTCGAGCCCTCCCCCCTCGGCGGCGCGATCGGACGGGACGGCCGCATCGTCGCCTCCTACGTCGACCACATCCGTGTCTGGGACGGCGACAGCGACGACGTCACCGCGCACTTCGGCTCCGCCCACGAGAACGGCGACCGCGGCTACTACCAGACATCCGCCATCACCGGCGACGGCACGAAGGTGGCCGCCACCGCGGCGGAGGACGGGCAGCCCGGCAACGACCACGTCGTCCAGGTGTGGGACGTGGAGCGCGGGGTCCCGGAGGTCGAGATCCCGCTGGAGGGCATCCTGTACGCGCTGGAGTTCTCCGCCGACGGCTCCCTGCTCGTGGGCCGCGAGGAGGCCTCCGACGGCTCGGAGCCGCTGGGCGTGTCGGTGTGGGACGCCCGGACCGGCGAGCGGCTCCACCACTTCACCGGCGGCTACGGCCGCCAGTTCGCCCTGGCCCCCGAGGGGCGGACGATGGCCGTGAGCGTGCCGGACGGCGACGGCGAGGGCCCCGCCGGATACGAGCTGGTCGACCTCGACACCGGCGAGGTGACCGTCCCCCTGGCGGACCTGGACGAGGACCACGCCGGTGTCATGGGGATCCGCTTCTCCGCCGACGGCCGCCGGGTCTACGCGCTCACCGGCGGCGGCGCCACCGAATTCGGCAGCGTGTGGGACGCGCGGACGGGCGCTCTCGTCGACGAGTCCGGCCCGCCGCTCTACGAACCGCTCGCCGAGCAGGACGACGGCGGGCACATCGCCACGATGACCTCGGACGCGCGCGTCCTGATCCTCGACGCCGACTTCGGCGTCGTCACCGAACTGCACTGAACGGGAGACGCCCCATGCAGCCTCTCGACCCCCGCGACCCGCGCCAGGCGGGTCCGTACCGGATCGTCGCCCTCCTCGGCGCCGGCGGCATGGGCCGCGTCTACCTCGGCCTGGACCCGGATGGGGCGCCCGCCGCCGTCAAGGTCGTGCGCGCCGAGTACGCCTACGACCCCGACTTCCGCGCGCGCTTCGCCGGCGAACTCGACCTGCTCTCGCGCGTCCACGGCGCCTACACCCCCCGCGTCCTGGGCGCGGACCCCTCCGGCCAGATGCCGTGGATGGCCACCGAGTACGTCATGGGGCCGTCCCTGCACGACCTCGTCCTGCGCACGGGGCCGCTCCCCGAGCAGGCCGTCCGGCATCTGGCGCGCGGTGTGGCCCAGGCGCTGGCGCACGTCCACTCCCTGGGCATGGTCCACCTCGACCTCAAGCCCGGCAACGTCATGGTGTCCGCGGCCGGCCCCCAGGTCATCGACTTCGGCATCGCCCGCGCCATGGAGGACGCCCAGCGCGGCGGCGAGGGCGCGCAGGACCCAGAGGACACGGACGGCACGGCGAGGGCGGTCATCGGTACGCCGGGGTACATGTCCCCCGAGCACGTGCGCCAGGAGGAGTGCGGACCGCCGAGCGACGTCTTCGCACTGGGCGGCGTCCTGGTGCACGCCCTCACCGGCGCCGGTCCGTTCGGCGACGGCCACCCCTCTGCGGTCATGTTCCGCATCACCACACAGGACCCGGTCCTGACCGGCGTTCCCGAGCCCCTGGTCGGCCTCGTCCGCGCCTGCCTGGACAAGGACCCCGGCCGCCGCCCCACCGCCGCCCAGGTCCTCCAGGCGCTCGGCGGCCCCGCCGCCCCCGCGCCCGCGGCCTCCGCCTGGCTGCCGCCGCCCGCCGCACGGGCGGTCGACGCCGCCGCCCGCGAGTACCAGGAGGCCATCGCCCAGGCGCCCGCCGCGCACGCGTCTCCCGGAAGACCCGGCGTACCCGTGACGCCGGGGGCCGCCGGAAGCAGGGGAACCCGGCGGCGCCTGCTGCTCGTCGGCGGCGCCGCCACCGCCCTGCTCCTGCTCGCCGGAGCGGGCACCTGGACGGCGGTCGCCCTGCGCGGCGGCCCGGGCGGCGGCGCCTCCGGAGCCGAGGCCTCGCCGGAGCCGGACGCCGCGTGCGACATCACCGCGGACATCGCACCCGAGCTGGCCGAGACCGCCCGGGACCGGCCGACACTGCCCTCGACCTCCGTCAACGCGCCGGAGTTCTCCGCCGACGGCCGGGTCCTGGCCGTGGCCGCCACCGAGGCCGTGGTGCTGTGGGACTGGGCGGAGGAGACCGAGCTCGCCCGCGTCGAGGTGGACTCGGAGGAGTTCATGGTCGCCCCCGCCCTGAGCCCGGACGGCTGCCGCCTGGGCTACCCCGACACCGACGGCGCGCACGTGTACCACCTGCCGACGGGCGAGCACACGGTCTACCGCGAGGGCTCCGACATCGAGGACATGGCCTTCTCCCCCGACGGCCGGTCCGTGGCCGTGTCCGGCGCCGCCGCCGGCCAGTCCGGAGAAATCCTGCTCCTGGACCTGGAGTCGGGCGAGATCATCCGGACCTACGAGGAGGTGACCGCGGCCCAGACCATCGCGTTGACCCCGGACGGCGAGCACCTGGCCGCCATCAACTTCGAGGGCCTGACGCGGGTCTGGGACGCGGAGAGCGGCGAGGTGCTGTTCGCGGCCGACGACGGCCACTACGGGTTCGGCGACAACCTGTTCCTGCCCACCGACGACGGGGACCTGCTGTACATGGCGGACGAGGGCCGCCGCATCGTCCACACGAACTACCTGACCGGGGAGGACGTACGCGTGCTCACCACGGAGGACGACCTGGAGGAGGGGTTCTCGGAGTTCGCGGTGAGCATGGCCGACGACCGGGTCTTCGCGCCCTACACCCCGGGCGAGTTCATCGTGACCGACGAGGACGCCTACGGCATGAAGGTGTTCGAGCTCTCCAGCGGAGAGGAGCTCACCGCCGACGGGGACGAGGGGTACATGAGCCTGGTCACCGCCCGCCCCGGCGGCGGGATGCTCGCCGGCTTCCCCTTGGACAACACCCCGCTCTGGCTGGTCGAGCCCGACCCCGTCCGGCTCACCGCGACCCTGGGCTGACCCCCGCCCGCCCCACACCACCCACCGAGGCCCATGTTCCCCCTGCACCCGCACGATCCGCCGTCCGTCGGCCCCTACCGCCTGCGCGCCCGGCTGGGCGAGGACGCCTGCGCGCGCGTCTACCTCGGCTCGGCCGCCGACCGGGATCCGGTGGCGGTCCGGGTCGTGCGGCCGGAGTACGCCACCGACCCCGACTTCCGCGCGGCCTTCGCGCACCTGGTCCAGGGCGCGAACGCGTCGGGCAGCGCGTACGTGTGCCGGGTGCGGGACGCCGACCTGCGCGGCGCGGTCCCCTGGGCGGCCGTGTCCCGTCCCCTCGGACCGACCCTGTCCGGCCTGATCGGTGCGCACGGCCCGCTGCCCGCGGACGCCCTGCACACGCTCGCCCTGGCCCTCGCCCAGGCGCTGGCCGACCTGCACGCCGCGCGTCGGGTGCACGGATCGCTGTGGCCGGACGGGGTCCTGGTGACGCGGGAGGGCGCTCTGCTCGCCGACGCCGGGCTGGACCGAGCGGCGGGCGGAGTCGAGGAGCGGGCGCCGCACCCGTCGTTCGCCGCGCCCGAGGGCGGCGCGTCCGCCGCCACGGACGTGTTCTCGTGGGCGGCGACCCTGTCGCAGGCGGCCGGCGGCGTCGAGGGGCCCGCCGGGCTTCCCCGCGTGCCGCTCCAGCTGCGCGGACTGGTCGACACCTGCCTCAAGCGCAGCCCCTCGCTGCGTCCCAGCGCGGCCGACCTGGTCCGCATGCTCGGCGGACCCGTCGAACCGCCGCCCTGGCCGCCCGCCGTGCCGCCCGCCGTGGAGGCGGTCGCCGCGGAGCAGCGGCGAATCCTGGAGTCGGCCGCCACCGACGGCGCTTCCACCGCTGACGGCGCGTCGGACACCGACGACGCGTCCGCCACCGAAGGGGAGGCGGGCGGGCGGCGGAGCCCGCGCGGGACGCGCGGCCTGCGGCTCCTGCCGCTGGCCGCCGGAGGGCTGGCGCTCGTGCTCGTCGCGGGGGCCGGGGCCTACTGGGCGTCCGCCCGCTCGGGTACGGACGGTTCCGAGGAGCCCGCCGGGCCGGACGGGATGATCACCGACGCGGGCTGCCTGGAGGACCGCGGCTACCCGGTCCCGGACGGGGAGGTGGACGGGGCGGCGGCCGAGGCCTCCGCGACGGCCTTCAGCCCCGACGGGGACGTCCTCGCGGTCGCCACCGACGAGTACGGGCTCATGGTGTGGGACTGGCGCACCGGCGAGGAGGTGGCGCGCCCGGCGGCACGGACCGACGCCCTGGTGCCTCCGGTGTTCGCGCCGATCGGGTGCATGGTCGCGGCTCCGGCCCCGGTCGAGTACCCCGGCGAGGAGGTCCCGGTCCAGGTCGCGCACACCTACGACCTGCCGTCGGGGACCACGACCGAGCACCTGGGCCCGCAGCGGGGGCCGGACACGCCCGAGGGCGGCTGGTCGACCGAGCCGCGAGCGGTGCGGGGCCTGGCGTTCAGCCCGGACGGGTCGCTGCTCGCGATCGGGCTGGAGGGGCCGCTCGGGGCGATCGAGGCGGACAACGTGGGCCTGCTCGACACCACCGGCGGCGGGGAGGAGGCCTCGATCACCGGCTCCGGAGCGTACGGCATGGCGTTCCCCGACGACGGCCGCCTCGTCAGCGCGACCTCCGACACGGTGACCGTGTGGGACGTCGGGACGGGCGAGGAGCTGCACCGGGTGCGCGGCACCACGAGGGCGTCCTTCGCGGCGATCCCCGGCACCGACGAGATCGTCTACGCCGCCGGCGACCGCCTCGTGCGGTGGGACTACGCCGAGCGGGAGCCGCTGGGCGAGTTCCCGATGCCCGAGCTCGCCGACGCCGGGCCCTCGACCGGGGTCGTCGCCGTGGACCCCGGGCGGTCCCGGCTCTTCGTCAGCGCGCGGGTGGTCGAGGACGACGAGTACGTCGACGCGAGCCGGGTGTGGGACCTGGACACGGGCGAGGAGGCCGTCGGCGGGGACGGGGAGCGGGTGCGGTTCAGGCACGTGTCCTTCCATCCCGACGGGGAGGTCCTGGCGATGGTCACCTCGGAGGGCAGGGTGGTCATCGCCGACGCGGAGACGCTGGAGGCCGGGGACCCGCTGTTCTGAGCACGGTTCCTCCCACGGGCGGGAGCGGCCGGGCACGCCCGGTGATCGGGAGTGGTGGGGAGCGGCCAGAGGACCCGGCGCGGGACCCGATCGGTGAACAGCCGGACCGGCCGGTGGCCGGTGGCCTGTGGCCTGTGGCCGGAAAGCGGCAGCGGGACCCGGTCGGCGAACGGCCGGGGCCTCCGTGCGGGGCCACGGCGGATGGTCGGGAGTGCTGGGGAACGGCCGGAGGACAGGGGTGCGGAACCCGGTCGGCGAACGGCTTCGGCCACCGGACCGCTCATGGCCGGTCGTGGCCGATCGTGGCCGGGCCCGCCGGGGACGGGATCGCGGCCGATAGCGTAGGGCGACCGAGCCACGTCTGACGAGGAGACCCGGGACCATGCTGAACTCCGTCACCCGACACGTCGGCGGGACGGGCGAGCCCGACCGCGCCCTCCGCAGCCCGGCGCTGGCCGCGCTCACCCGCCTGATCGAGACCGCGGGCGCGTCGGCCGGTTCCGCGTCCGCCTTCGGACCACCCGTCCGGTCCGGCGAGACCACGGTGATCCCGGTGGCGCGGGTCAGCCTCCTGGCCAGCATGGGCGGGGGGTCGAGCCGCGTCCCGCGCGGCGACGGGGCCGGCGGACTGGGCCTGGCCCGCGTCCGCCCCTCGGGGTACATCGTCCTCGACGGCTCGGGGACCTCCTTCCGCCCCATCCGCCAGCCCGCGGCGATGCTCGCCATCCCCCTCGCGGCGATCGCGGCCGTCGCGGCGACACGGATCGTCGGCGTGTCGGTGCGGGAGGCGCGCCGCCGCCGGAAGGTCGCGGCCCGCCAGGCCGCCGCCACCGCCGCCGTGACCGCCGCCGCGCCCGCTCACGCGGCCGGCTGTGCCGCGGAAGCGGTCACAGAGCCCGCGACGTAGCGCTGGGCTCGGGTCCGGCCGCCGCGGGCGTTGGCCGGGCGGGGCCCCGGCGGGGACGCCGCCGGATGATCCACTCGGCCACGACGATGTTGACCACCCAGCCCGCGCCCATGGCCAGCGCCCGGGTGGTCTCGGTGAACTCCCCGCCCAGCAGCATCAGCGGCAGGTGCGTGAACACCTGGGTCCCCGCGCCCTGACCGATGGCGTAGCCGCGGATGACCCAGGCGCGGTGCCGGGCGATGTCGCTGCGCCGCACCTCGACGTAGGCGAGGACCAGGGCCACGGCCATGGCCGAGCCGAACAGGATGCGCTGGGCGTACACGACGACGCCGTCCGGCGCGGGAACGTCGTAGGCGAACGTCATCCACAGGCCCGTCAGCGCCGAGACGATCCCGAGCGGGAGCATGATCCGGCCCGAGGCGCGGTGCCATCCGAGGTGGCGGCGGCGCAGGCCGGGCGAGAACTGGAAGGCGCCCACCACGCAGAAGACGGTCGCGCTGACGATGTGCAGCACCAGGGGAACGGGGTCGGTGAGGAACCGGGTGTTCTCGGGGGTGGGCGTCGCCCCGCCCGCGATCTCACCGAGGCGGACGGTTCCGGCGAGCGCCGGGACCGCGCTGAGCAGGATCAACGAGACCGGCACGAGCCAGTCCGCCCTGGAGGAGGACGTCACGGAAGGGCCCCTTCGTCGCTTCGACCGACCGCGGAGCGGCCGCTGGGGCGGGGTCACCGTGTCGTGCTCCCGCCGTCGTCTCCGATCGTGGCGGTGGAGGCGGGTCCGGTTCATCGGTCGACGGGCCCGAGCCGAATCGGCCGAAAGTACGGTACGCGGGCCGTCCCCGCGGTCGGCCGGTGGCCGAGTGCCCTCGTACCCGACGACGCGCGCCGGGCGCGGAGGCGGGTCCGGGGGCCGCTCCGCGTGCGACCGGCGGGCGCTCATCGGGGGCGGATCGGGCGCTCGCCGCCCGGCGGGGGCGGACCGGAGGCGCACGGGCGGGAGGAGCAGGGGCAGGGGCAGGTCCGCAGGTCCGCAGGGCCGCAGGTCCGCAGGTCCGCTCGGCGACAGCGCGGGGGCGGCTCAGCGTGCGGCGGAACCGCCGGGCCCGTTCCCGGGACCACGCCCGCTCCCACGCCCGTTCTCCCGCCCGTTCCCGGCCCGGACCCGGCGGGTCTCGTAGGCCCACATCGCGATCTCGACGCGGTTGCGGGCACCGAGCTTGGCCATGAGGCTGGCGATGTGCGTCTTGACCGTGCTGAGCGTGATGTGGAAGTCGTCGGAGATCTCGCGGTTGGTCCGGCCCCGGGCCACGGCGGCCAGCACCTGTTCCTCGCGGTCCGTGAGCGCCTCGACCGGTTGCACGGGTGCGGCCGGCGCCGAGTCGGCGAACGCCCCGAGCAGGCGCACGGTGACGTTCGGGGCGATGAGCGCGTCGCCGTCGGCGGCGGCGCGGACGGCCTGCGCGAGCAGCGCCGGTCCCGCGTCCTTGAGCAGGAACCCCCGCGCTCCCGCCCCCAGCGCCGCGTACACGTACTCGTCGAGGTCGAAGACCGTGATGACGACGACCGCCATCGGATCCGCCACGCCGGGTCCCGCCAGCTCCCGGGTGGCCTCGATGCCGTCCAGCACGGGCATCCGGATGTCGAACAGGCACACGTCGGGCCGCAAGCGCCGCGCTAGCTCCACCGCCCGCCGCCCGTCCGCGGCCTGCCCGACGACCTCGATGCCCGGCTGGGCGTCGAGGATCATCGTCAGCCCGGTACGGACGATCTCCTGGTCGTCGGCCACCACCACCCGGACGGTCACTCCCGGGCCCCGTTCCTGGGCAGCACGGCCGTCACCGTCCAGCCCCGGCCGGGGTCCGGAGCGGCCGTGCACGTGCCGCCGAGCAGGTCGGCGCGCTCGGCCATCCCGATCAGCCCGTAGCCCGGAGCCGACGTCGGCCGCAGCGGCCCCGTGTCGCCGTCGTCGCGCACGCACAGGCGCACCGACGTGTCGTCCGCTTCGACGCGCACGTCGATCCGGGTCGCGTCGCGGGCGTGCCGCCGGGCGTTGGTGACCGCCTCCTGGGCGAGCCGGTAGACCGCCGTCCCGAGCGACGGGGCCAGCCCGTCGACGTCGCCGGTGACCGCCACGTCCACCGCCGGACCGGGCCCCGCCGTCGCGGCGAGCGCGGCCAGGTCACCGATCCCGGGACTGGGCTCCAGGTCCGCCGGACGGCCCCTGCGCAGCACGCGGACCATGGCGCGCATCTCGGCGAGGGCGCGCGAGGCCTCGGACTCGACCACCGTGAGCGCCTCCACCGCCGCGCCCGGCCGCGACTCCGCCGTCGCCAGGCCCGCCTGTGCCCGGATCGCCACCGCTGACACGTGGTGGGCGACCGTGTCGTGCAGGTCGCGGGCCACGCTCTCCCGCTCCAGCATCCGGGCCTGTTCGAGTTCCCGGGCCCGGGACCCGGCCCGGTACCGCAGCGCCGTCCCCAGCGCCCCGGCCGCGCAGAGCACCGCCAGGCTCGGCGGCACGTCCGCGGCGGCGGTGTACCCCAGGGCGCTCCAGAGCACGGCCTTGCCCACGACCACCAGGGCCCCGGCCACGATCTCCCGCCCGGACGCCCAGCGGAACAGGGAGTACACCAGCACCAGCATGTACGCGATCGTGTACGTCTCGGTGGCCTCGCCGCCGGTGGCCAGCGGCACCAGGGCCGACACGGCGAACCCGGCCACGAGCACGGCCAGCGGGTGGGAGCGCCGCCACAGCAGCAGCGGCGCGAGCCCGGCGGTGACGGCCACCCCGAGCACCCGCCAGGGCATGTCCGGCCGCAGGACCCCCTCCAGCAGGGCCGCCGCCACGAGCACCGCCACGAGCGCCCAGTCCCACCATCCGCGCGCGGGCGGACGGGGCGGGCGCGGCTCGTCCCACACCGATCGAAGGAGGTCGTGCACCCCCTCAGCCTACGAGGCCGCGCCCCGCCCCGGATCGGCCCAAAGTACGAGAGCCCGGAGAGCCGGGAGAGCCGGCCTCAGCTCGCACCGGTCATCCTGGCCACGAAGTCGAACAGGCCCATCGCCCAGGCGAAGACCGCGCACATGGCGATGATGACGACGACCTCGGTCCAGTTGAGGACCCGCCGCAGGGACGCGCGGGGCACGTCGGCCAGGCGCACCCAGCTCAGGATCCCCGTCACCATCCCCGCGAGCAGGGCCGCCACCGGCAGCCACGGTGACAGGAACCCGTACTCGCCGATGACCGCCACACCCGCCGCGCCCAGACCGAGCACGCCCGCCAGACGCAGGGGGAGCACGTGCCGGATACGGTCGAAGAGGCGCGAGCGCAGCACGAGGAGAACGGCGAGCAGTCCGCACAGGATCAGGTCGGGAAGCCCCTGGGCCATGAACGCCAGCATCGCGGTCACCGCTCCGCCGCTCACCGCCACACCCATGACGATGCCCAGCAGCAACCGGTCGCTGTTGGAGTAGGTGTCCTCGAACCTGTCCGTGGAGACCTGGCCGGAACGGCCCACCTCGTAGTCCAGCCCGGACAGCCCGCCCATCACCATCGCCACGCGCGGGAGCGCGCCGACGCACAGTGTCAGCGCGATCCCCATGGCCCGGACGCCCTGGGTCGGCTCGACGAAGAGCCCGACCAGCACCAGCACACCGGCGGCCACGGCGACCACGCCGAGACCGGCGATGTAGGCCAGCCCGGTCTCGTGCATCGCCCAGCCGATGACGGCCACCAGCAGTGCTCCCGACATCGCGAACGCGCCGACGACGAGCGGGGCCGCACTGGTCACGAGGCCGGCCGCGAGCACCGCGGTCAGCCCGCCCCACACACAGGCCGTCGCGAACAGGACGTGGGCGACCGCGGGCAGCGGCCTGCGGGCCGCCAGCAGCATGACCGCGACGGTGAACATGGTGCCCACGGCGGCCACACCGAGGTGGCCCACGGACGGGCTGAGCCACATCATCAGCCCGAGCATGAGAAGGGGGCCGATTCCGGCCACGAGAAGTCCGAAGGAGAGCGTGGTGGTGTGGTTCCACGTCCACGTCGTCTCGTCGACCCGGTCCTCGACCGCGCCACGGACGTCGTCCACGAACTCGGGGCGGCTCGGGGCGGTGCGACGGTTCAGGAGCAGGACGTCGCCGTCGTAGATCCCGGCGCTCTCCAGCGGCTCCTCCGGAGGCACGGGTCCGCCGTCGACGGTGCTGAGCGTCCAGGCCGCGGGCTCGCTGCTCGCCTCCTCCGGCGCGCAGACCTCGATGATGCGGGGCATCAGGGCCGCCACCGGCACCGTGCCCGGCAGGGCCAGATCCGCCCAGCGCTGCGGCCCTGTGACGGTGACCCGGCAGTATCCACTCACGCCAATGGTTCCTTTGTCGTCGTTCGGGGGTTACGACCGCCCCGGCCTGCGGTCGCCGAGAATCAGGCGATGCGCCGTGTCCGCGAGGCTATCGCTACCGTGACAGGACGGGTACTGGCAGCCGTGGGCGAGCGGACCGCCCCGGGATCGCACTCATCGGGTTCCTCCGACCACTGCGTGGTGATGTGCGCCCCGAAGGCCGACTTCGACACCGATCACATGTTTCACGGTGGTTGCGAGGCTACCCTTGGTGTAGCCCAGCACCCAGACACCAGCCCCCCACCAGGTGGACCGGAAAGAGAGCACCGTGGCGACGAGAGCGGTTCCCCGACCAGCTCGGAGCACACCCCCATCACCAGGCGACAAACCCCTGGTGATCGCGACCCCGCCGCAGATGCCGGAGAACGCTCCCGCGGGCAGCTCCGGCGCGATGATCATCATGCCGATCATCACCGGCTCGGGCTCCCTCCTCATGTCCATCACGATGGGGCACCGGCCGCTCATGATGGTGGCGGGAGTGATGATCATGGCGGCGAGCGTGATCGTCGGCATCATCATGTTCGTCGCGCAGCACAACGGCCCCCGCAAGCGCATCCGCGAACAGCGGGAGCGCTACGTCGACTACCTCGACCAGCTGCGGGAGATCGTCCGCGAGGTCGCCGCCACCCAGCGCGCCGACAGCGCCTTCCGGCACCCCGCCCCGGACCTGCTCACGGAGCCGGCCCGGTCCCCGGCGCGCAGGTGGGAGCGCCGCGCCTCCGACCCCGACTTCCTCGACGTCCGCGTGGGATCGGGCGTCCGCCCCCTGGCCAGGCGCCTGGTGCTCAAGGTGGACACCTCCTCCCCCCTGATCGTCTACGACCCCGTCTGCCAGGGATCGGCCGACCAGCTCATCGAGCTGTACGCGGACGTGCCCGAGATGCCGTTGGTCGTCCCGTTGACCCGGCACAGCGTGATCTCGATCGTCGGCGACCGCGACGCCGGCCGCGGACTGGTGCGCGCGATGATCGCGCAGCTGGCGGTCTTCCACTCCCCGCACGACCTGCGCATCGGTGTGGTCCGCGACCACAAGGTCCGCACGCTGTGGGAGTGGCTCAAATGGCTCCCCCACAACGGCTTCGAGGACGCCAAGGACGGGCCGATGCCCGCCCGTTTCGTCTCGGGCAACACTGTCCAGGTCGCCGAACTGCTCGCCGACGAGATCGAACGGCGCACGGTCGACCTGCAGCGCCGCCGGGGCAAGCCCCCCGGCCCGGGAACGCAGCGGCTCGTCGTGGTCCTGGACGGCGAGCACCAGTCGACCCTGTCGGGTCTGCACGCCGAGCCGCCCGTCACCGACCTGGCGAGCCTCGGCATCCACGTCATCACACTGGTCGCGGACCGGCGTGAGGAGCCCGAGTCCGTGAGCCTGCGGCTCATGGTCCAGGCCGACGGAACGCTCACCGAGGACACGGAGAACCCCGGAGCCCGTGAGGACGCCGCCCACGCGCCCCTGTCCGGCACCGCGGACCGGGCGGGTGTCGCCCATCTGACGATGCTCGCGCGCCTGCTCGCCCCGTACGGCATCTCGGTCACCGACGGCGACGGCGCCATGCACGAGACCGTCGGTCTTCCGGAGATCCTGGGCGTGCCCGACGTCGCCGAACTGGACACACGCCGGACCTGGCGCAGGCGCAGCACGGGCGACTACCTGCGGGTGCCCATCGGTGTGGGCCCCAGCGGCAACACGGTGCTGCTGGACCTGAAGGAGTCGGCGTTCGGCGGCATGGGACCGCACGGCCTGGTGGTCGGAGCGACGGGTTCCGGCAAGTCGGAGATGCTGCGCACCATGGTGGCGTCCCTGGTGATCAACCACTCCCCCGAGCACCTGGCCCTGCTCCTGGTGGACTTCAAGGGCGGAGCGACCTTCGCCGACACCGACCGGCTCCCGCACAGCGCCGGGCTGATCACCAACCTGGCCGACGACGACTCGCTGGTCGTCCGGTTCCGCGAGGCGACCTTCGGCGAGCTGGTCCGGCGCCAGCAGCTCCTCAAGGAGGCGGGCAACCTGCCCAACCTGCACGCCTACGAGGCGGCGCGGGAGAGCAACCCCGCGCTGGAGCCGCTGCCGCACCTGCTCATCATCATCGACGAGTTCTCCGAACTGCTGACCGCCCACCCGGACTTCGCGGAGCTGTTCGTGGCGATCGGCCGCATCGGCCGGTCGATCGGTGTGCACCTGCTGCTGGCGACCCAGCGCCTGGAGTCGGGCAAGATCAAGGGCCTGGAGTCCCACCTGTCCTACCGGGTGGGTCTGCGCACGTTCTCCGAGGCCGAGAGCCGGGAGGCGATCGGCGTCGGCGACGCCTACCACCTGCCCCCCGAACCGGGTTCCGGCTACCTCAAGGTGGACACGTCCGTCTTCGAGCGCTTCAAGGCCGCCATGGTCTCCCAGCCCTACGTCCCGCCCGCCAAGGAGGAGAAGGAGGAGCACGAGCCGGTTCTGCCGCTGCTCTCCTTCAACGGCCTGGCCAAGGTGACGGGCGCGGACTCGCTCGCCGAGTCCCTCATGGGGGCGATCAAGGACAAGTCGCAGGAGAAGCAGAAGACGGAGAAGCGCACCACCCTCCAGGTCACCGTGGACCGGCTGGTGGCCTCGGGAGCCGACCCGGTGCGCCCGGTCTGGCTCCCCCCGCTCCCGGAGGCGCTGACCTTCGACTCCGTCCTGAACGATCTCGGGGAGGGCGGCGACGCCCTGGAGGGCCGGGGGACGGAGCCGCACCCGGCCGAGGCCAAGGCCGTCTTCGGACTCACCGACATCCCCCGCGAACAGCGCGTGGTACCCGCCGAGATGGACTTCACCGGCGGCGAGGGCAACGTCGTCATCCTGGGCGGCCCCCAGTCCGGCAAGTCCACCCTGCTGCGGACGATGATCACGAGCCTGGCGTGGCGGTACCCGCCCGGACGGGTCGCGGTGTACGCGATCGACTTCGGCGGCGGCGCGCTCCAGGCGATGGACGAACTCCCGCACGTGGCCGGCGTCGCCGGCCGGGCGGACCCGGAGCGCGTCCAGCGGATCCTCACCGACGTGGCGGGGCACCTGGACCGGCGCCAGCGCGTGTTCAGGAAGCACAAGCTGGACTCCCCGGCGGCACTGCGCCAGGCCCGGGCGGACGGCAGGGTGCCGTCCAGCGTCGTGGGCGACCTGTTCCTGATGATCGACGGGTGGTCGGCGGTCCGCGACGCCTTCGACGCGGCCGACGACTTCCTGATGGACATCGCGACGCGCGGGCCGTCCCTGGGCGTGCACACCATCCTCACCGGCGCGGCGTCGTCGCAGGTGAGATCCAGGTTGCAGGCCCTGTTCGGCGGCCGTTTCGAGCTGAGGCTGAGCGACCCGATGGACTCGGGCATCGGCCGCAAGATCGCCGAGGAAATCCCCAAGGACACCCCGGGCCGCGGTCTGTCCTCCAGCGAGAACCACACTCACGTGGCCCTGCCCAGGGTGGACGGCATCGCCGACGACGAGGACCTCACCAGCGGCATCCACGACCTCATCGCCCGGGTCAAGGAGCGCTGGCCGCAGGAGGCCGTCCAGGGCGTTCGGACCCTCCCGCTCAAGGTGGAGCTGGACGACCTCCTCAAGGGACGCAAGGGCGCCAAGGGCAGGTCCCGGGAGCTGGTCCTGGGCATGGGCGAGAGCTCGCTCGCCCCGGTCACCACCAACCTGTCGCGGGACCCGCACCTGGTGGTCTTCGGCGACCCGCAGTCCGGCAAGTCCACGCTGCTGCGCGGGCTGGTCAAGCAGATCGTCCAGCGCCCCGCCAAGGAGCTGGGGATCGTCATGGTCGACTTCCGGCGCTCCCACCTGGAGCTGGTACCGGAGGACCACCTGCTGGCCTACTGCACGACGGCGGAACAGACCAAGGCTGTCGCGGACAACCTGGCGGGTTCGCTCAAGCAGCGCCTTCCGGGGCCGGACGTGACGCCGAAGCAACTGCGGGAGCGCAGCTGGTGGCAGGGCCTGGACCTGTACATCGTCGTGGACGACATGGACATGATCGCCTCGCGCACCAACCCGCTCGCGCCGCTGGCCCCCTTCATTCCGCAGGGCGCCGACCTGGGGCTGCACGTCATCGCCGCGCGCCGCACGGGCGGTACCGCGCGGGCGATGTTCGAGCCGGTGCTCCAGTCGCTGAGCGACATGGCCACGCCGGGCATGCTGTTCTCCGGTGACCGCATGGAGGGGCGGCTGGCCAACGGGACGGCCTCCAAACCGCTCCCGCAGGGCCGCGCACAGCTGGCTCTGCGGGGCAAGCGCCCGGACCTGGTACAGGTCGGCTGGAGCCAGCCCCCGGGCTGAGGGACCCCGTATGACACCGTAGGAACCACGGCCCGGGACGCCCTGAGCGACGGTGGACGGGGCGGACACCGTTCAGGGACCGGGTTCCGGGAAGCACCCGCCAACAGTCGGTGTGGCCGCCGAACCCGGCGGCCACACCACTCGTCTCACTCCCGACGCCCCCTCCCCCGAAAGGCAGCCCACATGCGGCGTTCCCTCGCCCTCACCTCGGCCGTGTGCCTGCTGGCCGTGGCCGGATGCACGACCGGCTCGGCCGACCCCGACGGACCGGCGGAGACGGTCGAGGAGCTGACGGAAGAGGGGCTGACGGGACTGGCGCTCCTGCACCGCGGGTTCGAGGGCGGCGACCCGGAGACGGAACAGGTCCTGGTCTTCCACGACCCGGAGACCGGGCAGCCCGTCCACCGGATCGCTCTGCCGGAGGGCGCGGTCGACCCCATGGCACCGGACCTGCCGGTGCACGCCCAGTTCTCCGAGGACTGGCAGTACTTCGTGTACGCGGCCACCGACCCGTCCGCGATCCACATCGCCGCGCTCACCGATCCCGAGGACGCCGCCGCCGGGGAGGAGGAGGCAGAGGGCGAGGACGCGGAGGCGGTCTCGTACCAGCCCGTCGAAACGATCCCCGCCTCGCCCGACGAGGTCCTCTCCCGGCCGGTCGTGCACGGCGAGCGGCTGTGGTTCGTCTCGGACCTCACGCAGGACGGCCAACCGCCCCAGGTCATGTCGGTGCCGCTGGACGCGCCGGGCGGCACGCCCAACCAGGAGGGAACCCTCGCCCTGGGCGAGAAACAGCGGCCCAGCGACTGGGCCCTCACTCCGGACGGCTCGCTGCACATCCGCAACAGCGTTCCCACCACCCAGCTGAACGGTGCGGCCGGCGAGAGCCTCGTCGTGCGCGAGACCGACGGGAGCGTCGTCAACGCCACGCTCAACGTCGCCGGCACGCAATGGCAGACCTTCGGCGCCACGGAGGTCTGGGGCGACGGCACCGCCGTCCTGCGGCCCGACCCCGCCCTCCCCGAACAGGCCCAGGCGGGCGCCTACCTGGTGGCGATGGACGGGCAGAGCCACACCACGACCCGCCTCCTGGAGACCAGCGACGGACCGGTGCTCCAGTACGCCCCAGCCCCGGAGCGGGACGCCGTCCTGCTGCAGACGGAGGAGGCCTGGTTCCGCGTCGACCTGGAGGAGGGCGAGGCCACCGAGACGACGGAGCTGTTCCCGCGCTTCCACGACGCCTCCATGGACGGCTACCCCCTCGCCGTCCGCTGGGCCCAGGAGACCCCCGAAACCGACCCGGGCGAGGAAGCCTCCGAGAGTTCCTGACATCTGACCGGCGGGCCCGGCCCGCTCGACCGCCCCTCCCGGCCCCGGCGCGACAGTGCCCGCGACCCGGTCGTGACGTTGGCGTGAACGGATCGACGCCGACCTTCATCTCCCGATTCCCTACAATCCTCCCTACATGTGGAACTCTCGACGGCATCCCGTCGTCTCACACGTGACCTTGAACCCGTCCGTCCCCCGCGCCCCGTGGGGGCGGACGTCGTGCGTTCAGGCGGGTGTGCGCATCCGGACCGCGATCCCGAATGGAAGAGGAGTCCTCGGATGACCGAAGCAGGCGCCAACCCGATCGAGGCGATGGAAGGCGGTGAGTACGCCGAGACACTCGCCGCGGCGATGGCGGGCCTGGCCGACATGTTCGACCTCCTGATGGAGAACACCGAGTCCGCCGCCGGGCACGAGGACGTCATCGCGGGGTTCCGCAAGTACAAGGAGGAGTACGCACAGGACCTGATCGACGTGCAGGAGCACGGTCTGGGACTGGCGAACAACATCCAGGCCGGAGCGGGGCGAGTCGCCGAGAACGACCTGGAGAGCGCTGAGGAACTCCGCAGCCCCTGGGAATCCCACCGCGACATCAACTTCGACTGACTCCCGCGCGGCCCCTCCCCGTCCGTCCCCTCTCCCGCCACTGCCCCTGGGCGCCCCAACAGCTACCTCCTCCCCCGCTCCACCCACATCATGAGGAAAGTCCGTGGCATCCTTCTCCCTCGCGTTCTCCCCGCGCACCATCTCCTACACGTCCTCACCGATCACCGAGTGCGCGAGTGATCTGGAAGTCCTCAACGCCCGGCTCCTGGGACGGGCGGACGATCTCAGCGGGAGTTTCGACTCCGCCGCCACACAGTTCACCGACCTCATCGCCTGGGACATCAAGAGCCTGTCCGAGGAGGATCTGCAGATGTGGCGGGACGCCGCCGTGGCGGTGACATACGCGGCCTCCGTCGCCGAGATGTGGGCGGGACACGTCAGCGACTTCCACTCCGAGAGGGCCAGCCAGGTCTCGGACTGGAACACCACGCGCGGCGAGAAGGAGAACGCGGTCCCCGGCCCCTACCAGGACGACGTCATCACCGCGTCCTACCCCGAACGGGGCGGCATGTGGGTGACCGGCTGGGGCGCGGGCGACGAGAACAGGTGCCGGGACCTCTACGACGAGCTCAACTCGGTGCTCTCCGGCCTCAACGAGCGGGAGAACACCAACTGGACCACGTTCCAGAACCACGCCGCCGAGATCAAGGAGATGCTGGAGCAGGGCCCCACCAAGGCCAACGTCCAGAAGCTCATCAACGCGGGGAACGCGGACTGGTCCTTCTACAACCTCGACCCCGGCCGGTACACGATGTTGGTCGACGGCAGCGACCTGACGGCCGACAACGCCGAGGACTGGGCCGACGAGCTCAGCGGCTACTGGTCCGGCGACAAGCCCATCGACGATCGCTACCACGAGCTGATGCTCATGATGGCCATGGTCGGGACCAACGCCAAGCAGGCCCAGCAGAACGGCACCGACTTCCGTTCCGAGGAGATGGACTTCCTGGAGGCGTTCTACGACCGCCTCGAGAGCGAGAACACCACCGAGGACGGGTACGGCCTGGGCCTGTTGGCCATCCCCGCCGACATGGCCGAATCCGACATGACCGACGAGGAGCGCGAACACGCGCTCGGCGTCCTGGGCGACGGACTGCTCGCCCTCTCCGACCCGCGTCTCGGCGGCGGCTACGACAGCCTGCCCCAGAGCATCCGGTACGCGGTGGAGGGCCCCTACCTCAACCAGCACGACGACAAGCTCGTCAGCGCTCCCGCGGTCTACTGGGAGGACCTCAGCTCGCTCTCCGCGTTGTTCGCGCACACCGACGAGGGCCTGGAGGGCGGCTACGGCTTCTCGACCAACATGCAGCTGTCCATGGGGAACTTCCTCGACGGATGGGGCGACGAGCACGACCCCGACGGGGTCCTGCCCAGCTCGCAGGACATGGCCGCCCTCATCGACGTCGGCACCCGCAACAAGGACTCGAACTACTTCATGCTCACCGGCGAGCACCTGGATCCGGAGCCGGGCATCGAGTACGAGGACGACCTCCGCACGAGCGCGCTGGAGGGCGTGTTCACCTACGAGTGGCACGACGGCGGGGAGACGGCACGCCAGCTCACCGACTGGCTGGCCGAGGACATCCACAGCACCGACGAGCAGGAGGCGACGCGCGCAGGGGACGGCTTCGCCGGGTTCATGGAGACCATGACCGACGCCGACCTGCACGAGGCCCTCGTCAACACGGGCGTGGACGTCACCGAAGGGGACAACGAGTACTCGAATGCCTCGTTCACCCAGTTCAACGGAGGGTTGGCGGACAGCCTGGCCGACGTCTTCGACAGCCACATCTACAGCTTCGCCAACGGTGACATCTACGACGTCGACAACAACCCGATCGAGGGCATCGGCGAGTTCGAGCACGACACGGGGCTCATCCAGATGGGGCCGCAGGAACGGGCGATGTACATGCAGTACCTCCTGGGCAACGACGAGTCGGCCGGACGCGTCGTCAACTCCGTGGACATCTACCAGCAGATCGAGTCCGTCGCCTACCTGGAGAGCGGGGACGCCCCCAGCAGCGCGCGCGGCGCCGGCCAGTTGCAGGCCCTGCTGGAGCAGGCCCTGGAGATGGAGTCCCAGGACCGTACGGACGACCTCGACGAACAGATCGAGCGGGAGACGCAGATCGCCGAGTACGTCATCGGCGAGGCCGGCGGTCTGTCGGAGAAGATCCCGGTCATCGGTGCCGCCGTGTCCAAGGGCATGGAGCTGGGCCAGGACAGCATCGTGCAGGCCATCATCGACGGCGACTACGAGGTCTCCCCGCGCTTCCCCACCTACTCCACCGACGAGAACATCGAGCGCACCTTCAGCCTGGAGGCGTTCGACTTCGTCAACCAGAACGCCCCGGCGGAGCTGAACAACGTCAGCGACCCCGACGACCTGCGCACGCTCGTGGAGGGCGGCGCCCTGACGATCGAGAGGGATGGGCGGACGATCAGTGCCGAGGACATCGGCGACGGCTTCGTCTTCGACGACTCGGTCACGGTCAGCCTGGAGAAGAACGCCTCGGAGTGGGCGGCCAACACCATGTCGGAACTCGACTCCATGGACAGCGCCCTGCGCAACGTCCTGAAGAACGTCGACGTCCCCGCCGACGGCGAGTCGGCCGCCGCGAACTCCTATGTCGGTGAATTCGTGGAGGACTACACGAGCGCCTACGACACGACCCGCGACTACTTCAACTAGCAGGCGACCCGCTGTCGGCGGGCTCCGGCCCAGGCCGGAGCCCGCCGATGGGCCGTGCCCCTGCCCGAGACACCATGGAGTACCCGTTGTCCCACCGTGAGCGCCGAGCGACCGCCCTGCTGACGGCCGCCGTGTCCTCCTGCCTGGCCCTGTCCGCGTGCACCTCCGAGGAGGGCGGTGCGCCGGCGGAGACGCCCGGCGCCGCGGAGAGCGCGTCACCCGAGGTCGTCCCCCGTACCTGGGTCGAGCGGGAGGTGCGGGTGCGCACACTCGACCGCATGATGACCGAGGGGGATCCGCAGGAGGTCATGGACAACACCGGGGACCTCGGGGAACGGCTCCTGGAGACCCGCATCGTCCAGGAGGGCGACGACGGGTACGTCGTCGAGCTGGACAAGGACGAGTGGGATCCCGACGCGGTCACCTTCACCACCCGCCTCGACGCGGCACTGGCCGAGGCCATGTCGGCCAACGAGGTCACCTGGTGTGAGGAGACCGTCCCGGGCGACGAGTTCGTGCGGTCCTACCTGGACGAGTACTGGGAGGCGTTCGACTCGGAGGAGGAGTACGTGGAGAGCATCGAAGCGTACGTCGACTGCCGGTCATGACCAGCGCCGCAAGAAGGGCACAAACGCCCACTCCGACTACGGCTCACCGGTCGAATCAGACCGATGGTTCGCCGAGAGACCGACTCTCTCCTCCGCGCCGGTGGTCCAGGACATGACCATGTCAGGACAATCGTAGGCATCGTGGCGGCTCGGCGCCACGATCCCACAGGCGTATGGGGACTCCCATCTCGTCGACGGGGCCAAGGCTCCACACGCGGCAGGCGTCGAAGGGCCCCTCAGCGCTGTCTTCTTCGGCCGACAGCCCTGTAGAGGCGTTCGGCGGCGGCGAGCACGATTGCGGGATCGAGGGCGACGGTCAGCGTCCGCAGTGCGATCTTTCTCATTGGATACTTCACCATGTAGAAATTAGATTCAACATCAGCATCCTACGAGGCCGGCGAGTTAACCGGGACACCTCCACGGCACTGTCATCCGACTCGGCATCGAAGTCGATGTGGTGGACCCCGCCTCTCTCTACAGGCAGCCCGACGCGTTCCTGAACCTACGACGGCGTAGCAACGTCCGCTCCGGCAATGTGGACCCGTGCCCGTTCGCACATCCAAGTGCCCGCAGGCAACGAGCCGCCCCGGTTCGTGTCCGTGTCAGTGTCCGTCGACGACGGCTTTCCAGCTCTCCAGTCCCCTGACCAGTGCGAGACACGCGAACCTTCGTTGACCACGGACACGTGTCCACCCACGTAATGGAAGGCACACGCCTGATGGTCTTCCCATGTGCACTCGACCGGATGTGGCCAAACGGGAGACCGGGTGCCGCTGGAAACAGTACGGCGTTCTATAGTGTCGTCGACTTCCGGTGATCAGGTCACTACCCCACCTCCGCTGATCTCGTGTGCGTATCCCTGCGTAGCCACGAGAAGGCGGAGGGAGGCGCGGCACCCGCGGTTGTGCATTCACCGTATGTTCAATGCACGGCCGAGCGTCGACCCGCCGATCGTCGGCTGGCCGTGTCCAGCGGGTCCGTCTGTCACTTCGGACAACCCGTCAGGCGGAGGTCAGCGTTGTACCGTTATGCCCGAGTAACCGAGGTCTGTTGGTTCACGGTTGATGAGAAAGAGATGGTGAGGAGATCATGGCAGTAGGTATGAACCCGTCCGAGGCTCATGCGGGAGGGGACGCCTCCCTTACCGCGGCAACTCGGCTCCATGACCTCCCCACTGACTGGTCCGAAGCCGTGCAGACCATCTCGGAGGCCATGAGCCATCCGCCGGGGGTGACCGGATGGACCTCTTTCGGCTCCGCTTACGAGGAGCACATGCAGGATGTCAAGAGCCATGCTGACACTCTCGCTGAGAACATTCAGGCCGCGGCGTCGGAAGGTGCGCGGACCGACGATGCCGCGGCCGGTGATTACCGAGGAATCTCGAGCGCACCAATCCTCTCACGTGCCGTGAACGATAATTTCTGATCATTCCCCTAAGACAGATCCCTGACCCCACATTGCACCGCGATCCCCATTATGGAAGGACGGTTTGATGCCCGAGGGTAGCTATCAGCTCTCGTACAACGAGTGCATAGTCAGCGTGCCGGTGCTACAGAACCAGGTTCACGTGTTCGACGAGATGTACTCGAATATCTGCGGGCGCTCCGCCAGCTACAACGCCGTAGCAAACACGACCGCAACGGAGTTTTCCGCTCTCATCCATGAAGACATCAAGGCGGCGGCGGACGAGAACGAGGACGCCTGGGGCAGCGCCGTGATGGCAGCCTTCCATGCGGTAGGCGTGATCAAGAGCTACACCACGGCGGTCCAGGCCTACAAGAGCCGTATCGATGAACTCGAAGAGGAACTGGCCACCGAAGTGGCCTCAGCCGAGAATGACTCCGACAAGGAAGCATTGGTCGAGGAGTACAACGGCATGGCCCGAACGGCCTGGCAGACCCTGGAAACCGAAGCTGAGAACGTTTCCGACATGCTGGCGGACGGCCCGACACCCGAGCACATACGCGCCCTGACAGAAGCGGGATACCTCGGCGACGTCCCAGGAGGGCTCGGATGGGTCGTCACGGGGGAAGACGAATTCTTCGCGGTTCCGCCAGGGATGGACGGCTCCGACATCGGTGAGACGTTCCAGTTGGCGGCTGATGGCGATGAAGCCGCCCTCGAACGACTCGACGAAAGCCTCGCTCTGATGAACGCGTTCATGGCCTACGTCGCGCGCAAGCAGGAGGACGGAAGCCAGCTCACCGATCGCGAGCTGGAGATCCTCATGGCCTTGAACGCGCACATGGACGACGCTGACCCCTCGGAATCGAGCGGCGTGGGCGAGTCGTCGTACGAAAACCCTGTGACTGAGCAGGGTGAGTACTTCAATTCGATCGAAGCCATCCGGGAAAGTGAGCACCTATCGGAAGAACAGCGAGAACGTCTGTTGTCCATGATCGGTGGTTCTGTCCTGGCTGCTTCTGACGAACGAATGGGCGGCAACTACGAAAACCTGCCTGAAGCGATCCAAAATGTGGTTGAGGGACCGAGAGCCCATAGTCCCACATCATGGGCGAGCGGTGGATATTCACCCGACTGGGCAGGCGAGTTCGAATTACTCACAGAGATTTTTGCAGGGGCTAACCAGAACACCAAGGAAGAGACTGGTCACCCTCTCCAAGGTGGAACAGAGTTGTCGGCTATTACGATCGGAACGATCGCTGGAGCCACCGAGAGCACGCACACAGGTGGAGTCGATGAAGAGGTTCTCCGGACCATGTTGGATATTGCCACTCAGAATAGGGACGCCAACTTCACGATCCTGACTGGTGAGTATCCCAGCGGAGAACATTATCAGCATCCCGTGGAGTTCGTCGGACCCGGAAGCCAATCCGGAACTGATGAGGCAGCATTGGTCGCGGCTCTCCTCAGCCACGACTGGGACCACGGCGGCGAAACTGTCAGGGGACTGACGGACTGGATCGCCGAAGACGGCGACTCAAGCAACGATACGATTAAGGAGCGTGCCGACCGAGCATTTGAAGGGTTGATCGGTGTCATCACCGACCCCGAATCTCAGGAAACACTCGCGAGCACCGGTTACGATGTAGAGGGCGAAGGCCCGGACGGGGAAGACTTTACATGGAGAAATGCACCAATGGGACTTCTGAATCCCGAAATCTCCGATAGCTTTGCCGGAATATTCGAAACCTACATTGATGAATTTGCCGACACGAGTATCATGGATGGCGGCCAAAGCATCAACAGCAGCATTGAGACCAATTACAATTCGACACAAGGATTGGTAATTGACCTCAATGATCGCGCAGAATTTACAAGCTTGATTTCCGGCGACGGAGAGGCGATGGGCCGCATGTTCGAAGCCGCCCAAAATTACGCACAGGATAGAATTTACGAACACTTTACGAGCCCAGATGCGGCAGAAACACTGGATCCAGCCAGAGCAGCCGGACTTTTGTGGAACTCGGTAGGCTTTGGCATGGCTGATGCAGTAGAAACTCGTTTTGACAGCCACAATGAAGCAATCATCAAACAGAACCAATCTATGGGATATGCCGTCGACATGATGGCAGCAGGCATCCCTGACGCGCGCGTTGGGGAGCCGATCAAGCTTTTTCTCAAGGAAATGTTCAATGAAGAAACTTTGAACCCTGATGGTGGAATTACAACCCCGTCTCCCGGTCAGATGAGCGACAATATTTCGTCCACACTTGACGCCACCCTCAGAGATGCCAGTATCGAGGCCTTCTATGATTCAACCAGGGAAGATAGAAATGGCGAAGGCATGCCACAGGTTCCTGAAGAAATGATTGACGAAAACGAAGACTTCATTAGGGATTGGAGTGGCTGGGGCCTAGGCGATGGCGAAAGTCGTGATCTCAGGGACTCTACGTGGGGAGATCTCTCAGAACAGGAGACCCCGATGTCTTCGGAAGGATCAGACATGGCCACACACTTCGGCCATTTCATGGAAGCAATGAATCTTGCCATGCGTGCATCAGGATGAACGGCATCACGAGAATGAACAAGAAAAGTGTGATTCTCGCAGTACTGATTTTTCCCTTGCTGTCCTCATGTTCTGTATTTCCTGATACCTGGGGAGAGCCAGAGGTTGATCATGTCACCCTCTCCGAACCCGCCTCATCCCTCGATGTCCCTACGAACGCGAACTCCGTTGGTTGGACCTGGGACGCACCAGACCAAACAAGTGTCACGCACGTGAGTCCCATTCCCTATGGATTTTCGGTATCCGTCTCCGACGGCGTCATTGGAGTGAACGGAGACACCGGCGATGAACTCTGGAGGTACAGGCGTCCCGGTGAAAATGCAACAGGCACGAGTGTAACTCCAAACGGAGAAACTGTAGTTGTATCTTACAGTGCTGGCGAGGAGGAAACCGAGGACAACGCGGACCCCCCTCTCCTGCATGAGATCGTACTCATCGACTCTTCAAGCGGAGATATCAAGGGAACTCGTGTGACAGAGTTCGTCGACATGGGAATCGTCGCGAACCAAGTCACTTCGTTTGCGTCAGTGAGCGAACAGATAGGAATTCTCTCCGACGATTCCCGGATCATCTACCGAGACAACGAGCGCAACGGAACCGATGTCGTCTCCCTTGACCTGGAAAATGGTGAGGAACTTTGGAGAATATCTCCGACCCAGAGCGATGGGAACGCGGACAGGATTTTCGTTCCCAGGAATGCTGTGGTCTCACGTGACGTTCTGATCCTATCCAGTACGTTCATGGATAGGAGTGTCATATCCGGACCCGATGCGGGGGAGCGCCAGGACCACATGATCTCCCTGATGGGGATCGATGTGGCGACCGGGACTGAAATATGGCGACATGAACTCGAAGTGAACGCTCCAATAGAGACTCTCCCGTTCAAACTTGACGTCGAACAGAGTTCAGGCATGCTGACAGCAGTGGCCAGAAGCAACAACTACCACGGTGAATGGATTCTGGATCCAACGAACGGAGAAGTTCTCACGGATGCAACGTTTTTCACCGAGCAGAGTGACACAGTGGTCGGGATCATGGAGGAAGCTATCGTGAGCGTGCGAGAAGTTTCCGATGGGGACGAGTACGAGTACTCATATTCCAATCTTTCTGGTGAAATCCAAAAGTCGATAAACGTGGAGGCGCCTCTGGAACGCTGGCAGGAGAGCTTCATTCTGACTCTGGAAGATTCAATTACGTGGCTGGATGTCAATGAGACAGGTCCCTCATCCTGGAACCAAGCACAACTAGTTGTCACTGATTGGGAGAACGGGGAAACGCGTGTGGTAGACCTGGGCATTGAAGTTCAGCGGCGCCCGAACGATGACGGATCATTGGGAACTTTTGCACCGACCCCCACTCCCGTTAACATGACTCTCGGCCCCGGCGCCCTTGTGATCACAGAAGACTTGATGGCAGAAAATGGAGAACCCCGTCGCATTGTGGGTCTTGTTCCCTAGGGCTCCGACCGTCGATCGAGATCTTGCGGGTGGGGGCTGTCGCAGGAACGGGGGTGCGGTCGCCCCTGGAGTACATCGGGAACCAAGTCAAAACCGTCATCCGCGCCTGCTGGCCCGAAGCGGCCATCGATCACACCAACCAGCAACAGCACGAGGTGTCGGTGACGATGGACTC
Source organism: Nocardiopsis sp. NRRL B-16309 (assembly GCF_001279585.1). Lineage (GTDB taxonomy): Bacteria > Actinomycetota > Actinomycetes > Streptosporangiales > Streptosporangiaceae > Nocardiopsis. Next base: position 97,777 of record NZ_LGEC01000103.1, read on the forward strand.
CCTGCGGCCGGTGGTCTTCTCGCCCGCTTCACAGCCCTGGGTCCCTGGCGGGACCGGTTCCTTCGGGGCTTCCTGCGAAGACCATCCGGCTACATGTGTTGTCGGCTGGCCAGTACCGCAGTCGACGTCACCATCCCTCGATCGTCGGACGCGCGTCCCCGTCGCCACAAGCGGCGTGCCAAAAAACCCGACCAGGTACCGGATACCGATCATGTGCTGAATTCCTGCACACTTACCATGCGCCCGCATGAGGTCGAAGTGCCTCGTCAACGCCACTCGGCGCGTCATAAGCGACCGCTCACGGGGTGCGATGGCGGGGCCAGGTACGTCACCACCCGCCTGTAACCTCCCCCAGGGTACGGAGGGGAGAGTAGCGCACAGAGAGATGCCACTCACTGACGACCTGTGATGCTCATGGGCGCCCGAAGGTTCGCAGGACACACGGAGCGTATTCTCACACCGCGAGCCACATCACGACCCGTGCATGCGCATTGACCGGTACGTCACACCCTTACTAGTGTTTTTGTTCCCGTGCCTCCCGTGTTCGCATGTGCCCCCGGTCGAACACCCTGACCTTGGGGGACGGGTCATTTTCGTGTTCAGCACCGACTCCCCGGAAGGGTCCAGATGTCCCAGCACGCTGGTCTTGAGAATGTCAACAGTCTGTCGACGGGCGGTGAGCAGCTCGGGCAGGAGTCCGACGGGCTCCGCACGCAGATGAACCAGCTCATCGACGACATGAGCAACGACGCCGACTCCCTCCAGGGCCAGGCCCTCAACGACTTCCGCGCGGCACGGAACTCGTTGACCGAGCGCTTCGACGAGCTCATGACCTGGTGCAGCCAGAACGGCATCAAGCTGAACGAGGGCCAGTCGCAGTTCAACATCACCGACAGCGACTCCAGCGACGACTTCTCGCAGGCCGGCAGCGACCTCGGCGGCCTGTCCCGCCCGGTCAACGCCTAGCCCCCTCCCCCTCCTCTCAGAAAGGCGTTCCCCATGTCCAGCAATCTCGACGTCTACGGCGACGTCAGCGGTCTGCAGAACCTGGCCGCCGACCAGCAGGCGCACCTCGGTCGGTTCGCCGCGATCATGAGCCAGATCGACGAGCAGTCCCAGACCACGGTCAGCCAGTGGGAGGGTTCCGGCAGCGAGGCCTTCCAGGCCAAGGCGCAGGAGTTCGACACCCACTTCTCCGAGGTCAACGCGGCGTTCTCGAAGATGATCAACGCGACCAGCGACACCGCGGACAACTACAGCAAGCTGACCAAGTACCTGGACAGCCTGTTTTAGTAGACTGAGCACTGATGTCCACCCCACCCCCGTCCTCGCCGGGCACGCCGGCGCCCCCGGACCCGGATCCGCAGCTTCCCGAGGCGTTCCACTACACGCCCGACGAGGAGAAGTACGTCCTCGAAGCGGACGCGCTCCGGCACCGGCAGCTCCGTTCGGCTCTCCTGTACGGTTCCAGCCGGTACTGGCGCCGACGCCAGCGTGTGTGGCCGTCCGTGATCGGCGGCGCCATCCTCATCGCGCTGATCTGCGGTGTGATCGCCCTGATCGGTGCCTTCGGCCGCCAACAGGAGGTCAACGAGGAGCGGGGGTGGGGAACCAGAGTCGGCCAGGAGATGATCGAGATCCCCGAACTCGACTCTCCGACGCAGTCCGGCCGCCTGTGACGCGCCACGCCACCCGCGGCCGGGTCTGATCCACCCCACCACGTCCACGAACAGCACCATGGGGGTCGCTCACGCATGTCCGGCTCCAACCGCACCGCGAACTGGGCTCCCGGGTACGACACGACCGGGGTCCTTCGTCAGGGCGGTCGTGCGCGCATCGTCCGTGCGACCCGGTCCACCAGCGGCGCCGACGTCGTACTGAAGGTCCTGCCCGCGGAGCAGGGGCGCGCCGAACTCGGCCGGTTGCGCGACCTCAGCGGAGTCCCCGGCGTGGTCTCGCTGCTCGACGCCGGGCAGACGTCCGACGGCGAGATGTTCGTGGTCCTGCCGTTCTACCCGGACGGCTCCTTCGGTGACATGCTCGCGAAGAAGGGCCCCGCCCCCATCCAGGAGGCGGCGGCCGTGGCACGGAGTGTGTCGGCGGCCCTGGGAGCGATGCACGGACGCGGGCTGCTGCACAACGACGTCTGCCCGGGGAACATCCTCCGGGCGGGACGGACCCCCGTCCTGACCGGCTTCGGCTCGGTCCACCGGTCCGGCGAGGCGCTTCCGCCGCCGGGCCCGAGCCGCGAGTCCTTCCTGCACGCGCCTCCGGAGGCACTGCGCGGAGAGCCGCGCACCCCCGCCTCGGACGTCTACCAGCTCGCGTCCACGATCTGGACGATGCTCGTCGGCTCGACACCGTTCGCGAACACGGACGGAACCCCGTTCGACGCCCGGACGTACGCCCAGCGGGCTCTCGCCGAGCAGCCCCGCCCCGTCCCCCGTCAGGACATCTCGCGCAAGCTCCGGGGCGTACTGACCCGTGCCCTGGCCAAGGCGCCCGAAGAGCGCTTTCCCAACGCGGCCGCCTTCGCCACCGCCTTCGAGCAGGCCCGCACGTCCCGTCCCGTGGCCACCCTGTCGGCGGAGACCGGCGGCCAGGTGCCCTCGACGGGGCCACAGGCACCGCCGACCGGAGGCCAAGCACCCTCCACCGGTCCGCGGACCCCACCGACCAGCCAGTTCCCGACCACCGGTCCGCAGACCCGGCCAACGGGGCCTCAGGCTCCGCCGGCTCACGCGCAGCCCTCGCCCACAGGGCCCCAGAGCCGACCGGCCGGGTCCCAGGTCCCGCCAGCCCCTCCGCAGGCCCCGGCGGCCGGGTCCCAGGTCCCGCCGGCCGCTCGTCAGGCCCCGGCGGCGGCCGCGCAGGCGCCGCCGACCACCGGGTGGTTCCCGCCCTCCGGGCCGCAGCAGTCCATGGAGGGTGTCCAGCATCCGCCGTCGGGCCCGCAGGTTCCGCAGAGCGGGCCCCAGCCACCGCCGCCCGCCTGGCAGCAGGAACAACACCCTCAGGCTCCCCCGGCGACGCCCCCGAACCTGCCTCCCGCGCCCTACGCTCTCCCCGTGGAGCCGCAGCCCCCGCTGCGCGACGCTCGTCCGCCCACGGCGCGGTTGGACAGCGCCCGGGAACTCCGCGGCACGCAGAACCCGCCCGTCCCGGACGACCAGGCGGGCAGCAGGCTGCCCGCCACGGACGCCGGGGGCACCGCCGAGCTGATGATGGCCAAGCTGCGCGGGGAGGAGGTCTCCCCACTCCGCGCCTGGGCCCGGCTGGAGGGCTGGAGCGGCACCGCCGAGTCCGCCGTCCTCCCTACCGACGAGGCCCCGGACGAGCAGGACGACGCTCCCGAATGGGCCCCTCTCCACGAGCCCGAACGGGGTCAGCCGCGCTGGCGCAAGCACATGCACATCGCCGTGACGGCGTGCGGCATCCTCGTGGTCACCAGTGTCGCGAGCGCCTTCGCCGCGAGCGGTTCACAGCCGACGGCCGTCGAGGCGGCGGAGGCAGCGGAGGCGGCCGAGCCCGACACGAATGCCGACGACGGGGCGGACGAAGAGGCGGACACACCCGACGAGGTCGTCGAGCCCTCGGTCCCGCCCGAGGTTCCCCCCGCCGGCAACCTCGTGCTGGAGGACACCCTCAGTGCCGTCAACCTGACCTGGACCGACAACAGCGGCGGCACCGCGTCGTACTTCGTGCTCGGCGGCCCCAGCGGACACGCTCCGACGACCCTCGCGCGGACGGGCCCCGGCGCCGTGACGGCACAGATCATGACGGACAACACGCAGATCGAGTACTGCTTCACGGTGGTCGCGGTCGAGGGTTCCTCGGCCGCCACCGACGAGGTCTGCACGACCCGCGCCGCCGACCGAGCGGAACAGGAGCGCCTCGCCGAGGAAGAGGCGGCCGAGGAGGAAGCCGAGGAAGAAGAGGACGAGGACCCCAGTCCGCCCCCGTCCCCGCGCCCGTCTGACTAGAGATCGTCCGGCGGAAGCGCCGGATTCATCCGTTGGACCGCCGAACAGCCCGGCAAGCCGCCGTCGAAGCGGATCCGTGCCTGTCCGGAACCGGCCAACCGAGAAACCAGGCCGATCATCGGCTCGGGCGCTCGCCTCTGCCTCCCAACGACAGTCGGCTCCGCGCAGTCGGCCACGTCGGCGACCGAGCACGCGGGTGCGTCACTCCCGAGCCAGCGAGCCGTCAGTCCGTCGTCACGCTCGACGAACATCCAGTGTTCGGCGGTGACGTTGGCCGACACTCCCCGCACGTTCGCGGATGAGCGGTCCTCCTCTGCCAACGAGAGTCCTGAACCGGCTGTTCTGTGGCGAGGCAGAGAAGAGCACGATACGAGCAGGAGGTCGGCCGACAGAGCAGCGGCGAAACCGCGACTCACGAATGCTCTCCTTGTTCACGTTCCCAGAGATCAGAGCGCCCGTGCGCGCACATCATGGCTTCCTGACAACTCATGATCCCGACGGAACATTATGCACTCTCGTGGTACTCTACGCTCAACCCGGCCCAGAGAATGGTGGCGAACTCCGTGATCGACGACGATCTGCTTTTCGTTGGAGGACCGGTTTTCGATGGCCACGACCTGATTCCGAACGCAAATGCCGTCGCGGTGAGAAAGGGGAGGATCGAGGCGGTCGGAACCTCTTCCGACCTTTCCTCGTATGCACGCGGGTCAACCAGGGTCGTCGACCTCGGGGGGCGTTTGCTGTGCCCAGGCCTCCAGGACGCCCACGTCCATCCGCTCGCGGGTGGGATCATCGACACCTGGTGCGACCTGCGTGAGGCCGCTGACCCGGAACGGACTCTCGAGCTGGTACGCGCATACGCCCTCCGCGACCCGCAAGCCCCTTGGGTGGTCGGGTTCGGCTGGACCTCAAGCATCTTCCCGGGAGGGCTGCCGACCGCGAAGCTCCTGGACACGGCTGTGCCGGACCGCCCCGTGTACCTGCTCGGCGCGGACATGCACGATGCCTGGGTGAACAGCGCCGCTCTCGACGTGGCGGGTATCGGCACCGACACCCCGGACCCCCGGCACGGTCGCATCGCACGGGACGGCCGGGGGCGCCCTACCGGAACACTCCATGAAACCGCCGTCGACCTGATCTCCGGTCATCTTCCTCCGTTGACAGCGGAGCGGGTCGAAGACGCGCTACTGACAGCGCAGAAGCGACTGCACGAATATGGCATAACGGCCTGGCAGGACGCGCTCGTCGGCCCTTACATGGGACTCCCGGATCCCTTTCCCGCGTATCTGGAACTGGCTCGGAAGAAAAAGCTCACCGGAAGGGTCTCCCTAGCCCTGTGGTGGGATCCGGGAAGGGGAGTCGGGCAACTCGACGAACTCCTTCACCGGAGGGATCTGGCGCGGAAATCCGGGTTGCGCGCCGAAACGGTCAAGATCATGCAGGACGGCATCTGTGAGAACGGATGGGCTGCCCTCATCTCCCCCTACACGAACGGTTGGTCCCCCGGAAGCGGCAGGCTCGAATCCCGGGAACTCGTCCGGGCGGTCTCAGCGCTGGAGAGGGAAGGGTTCTCCGTACATTTCCATGCGGTGGGCGACCTGGCGGCACGGGAGTGTCTGGACGCGGTCCGTGAGGCCCGGGCGACGACACCAGGGCCACACGATCGGCCCCGACACCAGATCGCCCACTTGCAGCTGGTCGCACCCGACGACCTGCCCCGATTCACCGAACTCGGGATCACCGCGGTCGTCCAACCGCTCTGGGCCGCGGAGACACCGGCCACCCGCGAGGTGTTCGGCCCCTTGATCGGCGAGGAGCGCATCGAACGCCAGTACCCGTTCGGCAGCCTGCTGGCGTATGGGACCCGACTCGCGGCGGGGAGCGACTGGCCGGTCAGCAGCCAGAACCCCCTCTGGGGCATGTACGTCGCCGTCACCCGCCTGCCTTCGGTGCCCAGCGCCCCCTGGTTGCGTCCCGAGGACGCCCAGCGCGCCCTCAATCCCGCTGAGCGGCTGTCCGTGATCGATGCCCTGCGCGCCTATACCTCGGGGGCGGGGCACGTCACAGGGACCGCAGCGACCCTGGCCCCTGGTTCCCCCGCTGACCTGGCGGTCCTGAGCCACGACGTCGTCACCCTCGGCCCACAGGCCCTGGAGGCCGCCCGGGCGGATCTGACTCTCGTCGGCGGCCACCTCGTACACGACCCCCACCAGGAGCTGGCATGAGCGACCTCACACAAGCCCGTCTCAACCGCTGGTGGTGCGACCGCCCCACCATCCGCACCATGGACGAGGCTCGGGAGTTCGTCGACGACGTCGGTTTCGCCGTGCTGTTCGGCGGTAACCGCCCCACCTATCCCTGCCTGCGGGAGATCTCCCGGGACGACGGGGCCCGCATGCTGCCCGCCGGGTGGGGAGAGGACCTGGAGAGGCTGTGGACGTGGAAGGACACCCTGACCGTCCAGGGCCGTGCCTGGCTCGGCCGCTACCTGGGAGGTCGGCAGACCCTGCTCAGCCCGGACCTACTCGCCGACCTGTACGAGTACCCCGGCGCACCAGACGACTTCACCCGCTGCACCCACCTCGGCCCGAACGCTCGCCGGTTGGCCGAACTGCTGCTCCTGGAAGGACCGACGGACACCCGCACCGCCCGTGCCGTGCTCGGGCTCAAGTCCAGGGAGTTCGACAAGGTGGCCGCCGAACTCTGCCGCTCGCTCCTCATCACCTACTACGGGGTCACCTCCGGCGGGCCCGGCTGGCCCGCCTCGGTGGTCGAGCTGACCGCACGGGCGTTCGACGTGCCGGGGCCACGGCCGCGGGCGGAACGAGACGCGTCGGCCGCCGCCCGTTTCACGGACACCATGGTCGAGGCCACCCCACGGCAGCTCCAACGTGCCTTCCGCTGGGACCGGGAACGGGCGGAGGACGCCCTGGAACGAGCTCTCACGGCCTCACCCTGACGGTCGTGCCTCCAGCATCGTCGACCTGGGACCCTGCCGGGTCCCGACCAGGGCGAACCCACCTTCCGCGAACAGCTCCTCCCAGTCCTGGAGCGTCCGCTCCCTGCCCCCGAGCAGCACGAGCATGTGCAGGTCCAGCAGCAGGGCCGCGTCGGGCTCCCCGGTGTCGCGTAGGACCTGCTCGACCACGAGGAGGCGTCCGTCCGAAGCCATCGCCCTGCGGCAGGACCGCAGGATCCGGACGGCGCTCTCGTCGTCCCAGTCGTGCAGGATCTGCGACAGCACGTAGACGTCCGCTCCCTGGGGGACTTCGGTGAAGAAGTCGCCACCGACCCGGTCGATGCTCCCGGTACACGCTCCGGCCACGACATGGGGAAGGTCGAACACGGTGCAGGACAGGTGGGCGTGTTCGGTGAGCAGCCGGCGCAGCAGCGTTCCGTCGCCACCACCCACGTCCACGACCGACCGCGCCCGCGACCACTCCCATTCCAGTAGTGGAACCAGGCGCAGCTCCACCAGGCCCGCCTGTGCGGAGTCGAAGCGCTCGGCCGCCTCAGGGGTGCGGGACAACCAGGTGAAGTAGGGGGCACCGAACACCGATGCGAACGCGGGCCGCCCCGTGCGCAGCGATTCCTCCGCCGACCCCCAGACGGTGTAGGCCTCACCGGCCATCAGATCGGTGAAGTACCGCAGGGACCCTGGGGTGTCACCGAGCAGAAGCTCCCCCATCGGTGACAGGGCGTAGACACCCGCCCCCCGGTCGACGAGGACTCCCTCGGCCGCCAGCACCCGCAGGAAGCGGCTGAGGGCGTCGGGATCGGTACCGCTCAGTCCCGCGAGTTCGTCGACGCCGCGGGGACCGTACGCCAACAGGTCGGGCACCCCGACGCGTGTGACGGCGCACAGGGCCTGGGAGACGATGAACCCCATGATCTTGTGCCGCAGCGCGTTGTTGAGTTCGGCCGCCGTGTCCGTACCCGTGGCTGCCGCCTCCGCGCCCGTGTCCGTTGTCGTTTCCGTGTTCATTGCACGTCCCTTGCCAGAGCGGGGTCGACCAGTACGGGGAAGAGCGGCTGTTCGGCGGTGACACGCAGATAGTCGGCTCCTGCCGTCCCGCCGGTGCCGCGTACCCGCCCGATGATCTTCAGCGTCACGCCCCAGTGGCTCCGCTTCATGGTGCGCCAGGCGGAGTCGAGTTCGTGCATCGCCTCCCGGACGGGCGCCACGGCCTCCGCGCCGAGGGACCGCTCCAACCGCAGGAAACCCGTCTGCAGGGTCATCCCGTCCCGGGTCTCCGGTGAAAGCGGATCCCCCTCCCTGGCTCGTGGCGCGCTCAGGTCCTCCACCTGCCGATAGGGCCGGGACTGTACCGCGCTGCGTCCGTGCGTGTGCGCGCGGATGACCGCGAACGCCTCGCGCGGCATGGTCGTCAGCACCCTGTACAGGACCCGGGTGGCCGCCACTCTCTGAGTGCCCTCCCGCAGGACCGTGTGGGCCCGCACGGTGTCGCCGCCCTCCAGCGCGATGGCCGCCTGGGCCACCCGGTCGGCCACCTGCCGGTAGAGGCCCTCGAAGATCTGGATGCAGCGCACGAACATCTGCTCGTCGTGCAGCCGGGTGGTGGGCAGCAGGGTGATGTCCACGGCGTCCCGCACCAGGGAGGGGACCTGCTCGGCTATGGCGGCGGCGTACCGGTACGCGTCGTGGGCCGTCTGCTCCGAGCTGCTCTCCAACAGTCCCGACAGACCGTCGAACAGGTGGGTCGCCAGAGGGAAGTCAGGGGCCAGGTCGCGCACCAGCGCCAGAACACGGACTGTGGAGCGTAGCCGCGCGGACTGGGTCGCGGAGGGTTCGGCCGCGGCCGCCTCGGCCTCCAGGAGAACGAGGTCCGAGGCCGCGGCCACGATGGTCCCGTCCACGAGCTGCTCTGAGAGCAGGCAGCCGTCGGAGGCCGACGCCGCGGTGAGAACCGCGTTGCCGATGTAGGAGTCGTAGTCCCCGTCCTCCTGGTCCATGGTCATGGGCAGCCACTCGCGCAGGGGACCCGCTCCGGGCCAGGCATGGTCGAGGGCGGCGCGCAGATGGGACCGGAGCTCACCGTCCGCTCGGGACCGCCCCACGGAACGCAGGTGGGCGATGGTCTCCGCGTAGGGGAACGGACTCAGCCGTCCCCGCTGCTGGGCCTCGGACCATTCCAGTACGGACCTCCTGGCCTCGAGCAGTGCCCTGGTGCCGGCCGCGGGCCCCAGGACTCGGAGGCTCGCTCCACCGACGCCCGCCCGTTCGGCGCCGATGATCTCCGTCTCCGCTCGGAGGTCGACCGGCGTGCTCACAGCGCCCCCACGACACTCGTCAGAGAGCGCGCCGGGGTTCCCCGGTGGATGACGCTGGTCCGGGTCTCGCACGGGCCGAGCGCACGCAGCACCTCGTGCACGATCCGCTCCGGATCGCACGTGGTTCCGCAGGTGAACGCGTCAACGAAGAGGGAGCACCGTTCCGGGTAGGTGTGGACGGACACGTGCGACTCCGACAGGACGAAGACCGCGGTCACTCCCAGCGGCTCGAACTTCTTGGACTGGGTTCCGCACAGAGTCGCCCCCGAAGCCTCGATCCCGCGGAGCACTGCTTTCAGGACGTGGTCGTCGTTCTCGATCAGTTCCGGGGCCACCGCGCTGATGTCGCACAGGACATGTGTTCCGGTGAAGTCGAAATCGTTCACTCTGTCTCCCATTCCATGGCCCGGGACGCCCAGTCGGCACACGCGTGCAGGTTGTCCTGGAGTCGTCGGTTGTTCTCGCCCTGGGTCACGAGGCTCATCACGGTGTCGGTACTCGCCGCCGCCCCGCCGAAGCGCTGCGGGGGCGAGGCGTTGAGCGACAGGTCGAGGACGTGGTCCGGCTGTTCCTCCAGGAGCGACAGCAGAGTGCCCTTCCGTGGCGGCACCAGGAGGAATCCGAAGCGCTGGGACGACCACCGCGGCAGTGCCGCCCGTTGGGAGAGGCCGCACTGGGCCCGGTACCACTCACGCACGCAGTTCATTCCGGTCGCGTGTTCCAGCACGTCCAGGATCCGTCCTCCCCCGGTGCGCGCGGCCGTCTCACAGAAGTACAGGTCGTCGGTACCGGAGCGGTGGAACACCTCCAGGTGGAACGGCGTGGTGTCCGTTGGGGACAGCGCCTCGGACACGTCCTGGGCGAAGGAGGCCAGGCGCTGTGCGAGGGGGTCCTCGGAGTCGAGTTGGGCGCTGCCGAGGCTCTCGCCGTCCTGCCAGGACAGGCAGGTGTTGAGATAGCGCGAGGCCACCGACCAGATGACGCGGCCCTGGTGGGCGAACCCGTCGACGTGGTAGACGGTGCCGGGGACGAACTCCTCCACAAGGACGTCGTCCGCGGGCCTGCCGGCGAGTTCGTCACGCAGGGACGACGCGTCGCGCACCACGGCCACGCCCCGGGATCCGTATCCCAGCCGCGGTTTGACCACCAGTGGCCAGCCGAACCGTGCCGCGAACTCCACAGCGCTCTCCATGGTCCGCGGAACCATGTAACCGGGTGTGCGCACCACGTCGGACACGGCGTCCTTCATCCTCAGCTTGTCCCGGAAGAGCAGAGCCTGGTCCGCACCCATTCCGGGCACGTTCCACCGGTCACGCACCCGGGCGACCCTGAGGGTGTCGTCCTCGGTACCGCACACGATCCGCTCCACCCGCCGGGTGCGGCACAGCTCGTCCAGGTGGTCGACGACGGCGTCGTTGTCCGGGTAGTCGTCGACCGCGATGACGTGGTCGAACACCGCGCGGTAACCGTCGGCGGACTCGGTCGAGGTGACCAGGACGACGCGGTCGGCGACCTCCGGGAGCCACTCGTGCAGCGGGGTGACGGAGACGGGAACGCGGTGGGCGATCGCGATGATCCCCGCTTCCTGTCCGCTACTCATGACGCACCGCCGTTTCCGGTTCGGAGGTCTCCGAGCCCGAGGGCTCGTCCCCGTCTGCGGGCCCACTGTTCTCCGCGACGGCCGCCTGCCGGCGCACCAGCAGGGGGAAGCACAGGAAGATGAACAGGCCCATGAACAGGAAGTAGCTCGAGGCGTTCGTGTCCAGGAGCCATCCGCCGACCACCGGACCGACGAAGAAGCCCAGGTGGCGCAGCTCGGACAGACCGAAGTAGGTGCCCTTGCGCTCGTCCACGGCCAGTTCGTGCACCGCGATGTCGGGCAGCGGCAGCAGGACCGCCTCACCCAGGGTCCAGAACACGATGCCGACATAGAGCAGGGAGAGGTGCAGGGGAGCGGCGGCGAACAGGACGAAGGCCAGAGCGAACGAGGCACAGCCCACGAGGACCAGGGGGCCCCGCGCCAGTTTCTCCGAGATCCAGATGATGACGGGCTGCATCACCAGGGCCAGCACCGCGTTGCAGATGAGCAGGGCTGCGAAGTAGTACTCGGTCCGATCGCTGTACTGCTCCCTCATGTACAGCGGGATGATCGACTCGACCTGGGAGAAGACCAGGAACACCACCGCGCCGGCCGCCACCGCGGACAGCAGTGCCCGGTCGCGCAGGGCGGCACCGACGTGGCCGCGGGAGGAGCGGCGCTCGGCCGCCGGCCCTTCGAGCGAGGCCAGTTCCCGTCCGCGTATCACGATCACGGCCAGGTACAGGGCGAAGAGTCCGGCCGGAACCAGGAAGAACGCCAGCGGGCTGGCGCTGTAGAGCACTCCGCCCACCGCGGGCCCGATGATCGCGCCCAGGCACAGAGTGATGTAGCGGATCCGGAAGATGCGCCCGTCGCCGGTGTCCGCCAGGGACAGGAGCTTCTTCATCCCCGGTTCGACCAGGGTCCGGGCCGCTCCGAGCGCCAGCAGAAGCGCGATGATCGCGGTCGGGACCTGCACGAACGCGAGCAGGCAGTAGACCGTCACGTTGGCGGCCAGACCCAGACACATCAGGCGCATGGCGCTGAAACGGTCCACGAGCATGCCGCCGAACAGGCCGCCGACTGCCGCGACCAGCGCGATCCCGCCGACCACCGCGCCGATGAGCGGGGTGGTGAGGGCGGTGCGGTCGGCCAGGTACAGAGAGGCGAACGGCAGGACCGCGAAGAACGCCATCGAGTTCAGCAGGGCACCCAGGACCAGGGTGCGCTCGTCCCTGCTGAGGCTCCACAGGGAACGTTGCGGGCTCGTCACGCACCCACCCCGTCCAGGAGGGGGAGCATGCGGTTGTCGCCGTCGGTCAGTCCGCGCGTGCGCCGTTTCAGGGCGACGAAGTCGTCCAGGATGCGCTGGTCGGATTCAGGGGAGAGGTAGTACATCATGTTGACATACCAGACCCAGCCGAGTTCGGTGACGCGGTACTCGTCGTCGTCCTCGACGATCATTCTCTCGGCTACCAGGCGGTCGAGCTTGTGGGGGATCTCCTTGGGCACCCGGTCCCAGAGGATCCGCTTCTTCTCGAGGTAGCCGAAGTACGGCAGGTGGAACACCACACCGCGCTCGTAGGGGACGTCGTCGGCGATGCTCAGGTTGATCTTGACGTCTCCGTCATCGAGTAGGCGCTTGACGTAGGTGGCCCGGTTCTCGTCGTTCATGACGGTGTACTTGCCGAGTTGGGAGATGCCACTGTTGCCGAAACCGATCAGCTCGTCGTCATGGTGCGACCAGGTGTGGGTGTTGTACAGGTTGGTGTAGTCGCGGGAGATGAAGTGGGGCCCGGGCTCCTGCCCCTCCGGGAGCCGGAGGAATCCGTGCCCGTTGTGCTGCTGGAATCCCGCGGCGCGCATGTACTGGTTGAGATAGATGGTCATGGCCATCTTGTGGGTGAAGGACAGCGGCTCCAGGCCCTTTTCCGCGTAACCCCGGTGCAGCGGCGCCTGCGTCACGATGTTGGTGATCGGGTAGAGCTCGATCGTTTCGGTTCCCATGCCGACGGCCTTCTCGATGTCCCGGGAGAACGCCTCGAAGGACTGGCCGTGCATGCCGTAGATCATGTCGAAGCTGGTGTAGTCGAAGTAGCGCCGGAACAGTTCGACGGCCTCGTACTCCTGCTCCACCGTGGCGGTCACGTTGAAGAGTTCCCGATAGACCGGGTCCAGGGTCTGGAGACCGAATCTGACCTTGTTCACCCCGATGTCGCGCATGGCCGCGCACTTGTCTTCGTCGACGCTTTTGACCTCGGTCTCGAAGGTGAACTCCCTGAGTTCCGAGAGGTCGAAGTTGTCGTGGATGGCGCGGCCGATCCGCCTGATCTGGTCAGCGGTCAGGGTCGAGGGCGTTCCACCCCCGAAGAAGATGGCACGGATGGGCAGGTCCGTCAGGGAGGTGTAGCGGCCCTTGGTCTCGATCTCGCGCAGCAGCGCCCGCACGTAGGTCTCGATCTGCTCGTCTCCGCTGCTGCCCAGCCCGCGGTTGAGCGTGCAGAACGTACAGATGGTGTCGCAGAACGGGATGTGGAAGTACAGTGCCCTGCTGCGCACTCCGTCGGAGCCCACGGAGCTGTAGAAGTCGTGATGGGTGACCGTGTCCAGCTCCTGGCCCTTCATGGGGTAGAGCCAGTTGTAGACGGGCAGCTGCTGGTCGAACTTCATCAGGGACGGGCCGGGAATCAGGTTGATCATGCGAGCTCCGGTGTGACGAGAGAGCGGATGTGGGACATGCGCCGACTGAGCGTTGCGTGGTCGGGAGCACTGACGAGGACGAAACCGAGGAGGGTTCCCAGGTCCCGGGTGAGGGGAGCGTGGTCCCCGGGCGAGAGGTTGGGGAAGACACCGTCCACGCCGGGGGTTCGCGCCAGCTCCTCCAGGCCGTGGAGCGCGACCAGCGTGGCGGCCCGGTCGTCGTTGCGCAGACAGCAGATGCCGAGTGCGCGGTCGACGCCGAGGTCGCGGTGCAGGAGGCCGGTGTCCTCGCCCATGTAGGCGGCGAGGGTGTCGGCGTAGGGGCGGATGCTGCTGTTGCGCTCCCAGTGGTCGACCATGTGAGCGCCGGGGAGGCGGGTGGCGACCTCGATCAGGAAAGTGCCGTCCGGACCGGCCTTGACCTCGATGTGTGCCGGACCCAGCCGCACTTCGTAGGCGTCCAGGACCCGCAGGGCGAGCGCGGCGGCGTCCGCCGCGACGGGATCGTGGGCGGGCATCCGGACCACGTTCCAGTAGGGCTGGTCGTAGTCGCCCTCCGAGGGCTGGCGGTATTCCCAGACGTCGAGAACCCGGTGCCTGCCGTCGAAGGAGAAGGTGTTCACGGCCATCTCCCGTCCTCGAACGTAACGTTCGACGAGCCAGGAGCGGACAGGACTCCCGAAGGTGTCGGTTCCGCCGAGAGAGGGCAGAGCATCCGCCTCCGCCGCGTCGGAGACCAGCACGACCCCCTCTGAGCCGGCACCCGTCGCGGGCTTGACGATCGCCGGAAAGCCGATGGAGTCCAGACTGGCCCGCACCGCCGGCCCGTCGACCACCGCGAACTCGGGCACCGGGACGCCCTTGGCCATGGCGTGGGCACGCATGACCGCCTTGTCCCGCCGAGCCGGAGCGGTCTCCAGGGGGTTGCCCGGAACCCCGAGGCTCCGGCCGAGCTCGTCCGCGACGACGACGGAGGGTTCGGTCGTCGGAACCACCGCTCGCACCGGCGCTTGCAGTTGGGAGCGGGCGGACGGTGAGTCGGCGGCGTACAGGGAGACGTCGTCTCCTTCGGTGTAGTCCTCCTGGAAGGACGTGAGCAGGTCCGGATCCAGGGTGTAGAGGGAGATGACACGGACACCGCGCTCGCGGCAGGCCTGCTTGAACCCGCGCCCGGTCATCAACGGGTTGACCAGCACGACGTCCTCTAGGCCGGGAGAAGCCTCGACGGCCAGGGGCGCTGACGGCACGGGTCACCCCTCGCCGGAGGTCTTCGTGTGAAAGCGGAGCTCCTCCTGGACGGTCTTGAGCCGGCTCTCCAGTTCAACGGAGCTGTCGGCCCTGACGATGACCACGCCGACCCTGTCCATCGAAGAGCGCAGGGGGTTGACCGTGCCGCCCGGCTCGACGTCGATCTCGACCTTGACCACGCCCTCGCGAGCGGAGACCGCCTCGGCCCCCTCCACCTTCACCACCTCGCCGGGTTCGGGGGTCGGGAACCAGATCGCCGCCGTGCCGCCGGACACACGCGGCTCGGGTACCTCCTCGCCGCACGCGACGGCGATCACCGCGTCGTACAGGTCGACTCCGGTCGCGGCCTGGACGCCGTCGAGGATGTAGTCGCCGGGTGTGCGTACCGCGACCTCCATGACGCGGGGCCCCTCAGGCTCGCTTCGGAACTCCAGGTGGAGGATCCCGCTGCCCATGCCCAGAGCGTCGACGACCTCGGCCAACAGGTCGCCTGTGTCCTGCTCCACGGGCATCCGGTGCTCGGTCTCCACGGCCAGTGGAGGGCTGGTGGTGGTCTTGGCGGTCACGCTGGAGAAGACCACCCGTCCCCGGTCCGTCACCGCCTCGATACTGAACTCGGGGCCGGACAGGTACTCCTCGACCAGCACGGGTTCGTCGGTGGTCCGTTCCGCGAACCAGTCACGCAGGCCGGCCTCGTCGCCGACGATCCTCACCCCCGCGCTCCCCGAACCGGATACGGGTTTGGCCACCACCGGCCAGGCGCCGTCCACCCAGGCGAGCGCACCTTCGACGTCGCGCGCCACGTGGTGGCGGGGCTGGGGGACGCCCCGCCGGGCGAAGAGCTCCCTCTGGGCGACCTTGTTCCGTGACGTCAGGGCCGCGCGTACGCCGGGTCCGGGCAGGCCGAGCTCCTCGGCGATCATCGAGGCGGCCACGACGTGGGGCTCGGAGAAGGCGATCACGCCCCGCACGGGTCCATCCCCCAGGGCGGAGGAAGCGGCTGAGAGCCAGGCCTCGTGGTCGCGGCCCGCGACCGGATAGGTGGTGTCCGAGGAGGTGAGGGCCGCCTGGGTCTCCGGCCAGGTAAAGGCCTCGGGAGAGTCGAGGATCGCGACGTCCAGATTTCGTTCGTGTGCCCTTCGCAGATAGGGACGCCCCATCCAACCGCATCCGACCATAAGAAGACGTGGCACGTTCGACCTCCGTGCTGATGGCGTGAAGAGATTCCCTGGGAACCGGGATGGGCAAGAGCTTCACCCATCCCACCGACATTCTCAATAGCCTCGACGAAGACACGAACAAGCCTCTTGACGCCTCCGTCCGGACTCCGATAGGGCTCCGGCCCGGGAGCCCGCCCACCCATCGTCTACGCAGGCAGAACGCCCCCACTCAGCGCGAACCGCTTCGGTGGACTTTCTCCGGGTTCAGAAATCAACACGAAAACGGAGCCGACGGCTTCACAACGAAAAGAGAATCCCCTGATCGAAAATTCATCTTTCAATGTTGTTCTGTCCGCTTGCGGACAGCCGCCATGTCCACATTCGGCCACCGCGCTTCACACATTGAGTAGTCATTGACGTCAATCTGGTGACGGCCTTTCGGTCGACGACTTTCCGAAGGACCGCACCCCCTGAAGTTCTGCTCTCTTTCCAGTGTCACGCCACGGCGGATGGCTCGGTATGACCGGGGATGTGTGCGGATTCCAGTCAGGCGGCCGCCGCTTTGCGGTGCTGCTGGGCGAGCCACTGGCGGGTGACGCGGCGCAGGTCGGCGAGGTCGTCGGGGTCCGGGGCGAGGAGGTCGCCTGCGGGGGCTGAGGCGGTCCAGCGGCGCAGGCGGTCCCGGGCGTCGGCCTGGGCGCGGTCGCGCTCGTCCTCGAAGGCGCGGTAGTAGCCGCGCACGAGGGCGACGTCGTCGGCCGGGACGGGCGCGCGGGGTGGAGTCAGGGGCACGGCGGGGCGTGGGCCCCGGGCCGTCGGCGGGGCCGGGAGGGGCGCGTAGCGGCGGACGCGGGTGGAGCGTCGACGACGCAGGACGGCGGCGCTGTGACGGCCGCGCGGCGGGGTGAGGAGGGCTTCGAGGAAGCCCAGGGCACGGTTGAGGACGGCATGGATAGAATGAGCCATGTCGGCAATTTCCTTGTGTTAAAAGGTTACGGTTTGCTGGCCACGGCCCCGGGCGTACATGATCGCCGCGGGGCCTCCGCTTGTGGAGGTTTGGGAAAAAGACTAGGGCGCCGGGGGAGAAGGCGGCGACAATACCGGAGAGTAATATCCTACGGGGCGCTGTTGTCGCAGGTAGGGCCTGGGGAAAGAAAATTCGGAACCTGGAGTTCCCGGAATTGATTTGTCCGGGTTGGCGGCTTTTCTGGAGGCAAGAAGAACGGCTGACCGGGAGGACCGGTCAGCCGCGGTGAGGGCGGGACGGGATCAGTCGCGAGACCGCTTCACGCCGTCCAGGAACGTCGTCCAGGCGTCGGCGGGGTACTCGATGTGGCCCAGGGGGCGGTTCTGGGTGTCGCGAACCTGCACGCTCATCCCTTCCGAAACCTCCACGCAGCGGCCCTCGGCGGAGCTGTAGCTGCTGGTGTGCCACGTGCGCCGACCGTGGTCGTGTCTACTCATCGATACTCTTCCTGATCGTCCTGACCAGCTCCACGGTGGCGTCCAGCGACAGGGCGTCGGCCTGGAGGAAACCGAAGATGGTCATGCGCTGCTGTACCTTCTCCAGATCATCCATGAGCATCTCTCCGCCCGCGTACTCGGCCGAGGCCAGAGCCGGGGCGTCGGGGAAGGTGTAGACGCAGAACGGCCCCGCCGAACCGGGGTGGCGCTGCGGCTCGGACGGCATGCTCTGGAAGCGCAGCCGCCCCTCCTCCACCAGGGCGAGCAGGCTGTCCAACTGGCCCGCCATGACCGTGCGGTCACCCATCACGCGGTTGAGTACCGAGGCCTCCACCACCATGGAGACGAGCGGGGGATGCTCCTTGTAGAGGATCTCCTGGCGCTGCATGCGCGACTCGACCATCCGCGCGACCTCGGCCGGTGAGGTCCAGGGCGAGGCATCCTGGATCGCCACCCGGGCGTAGTCGGGGGTCTGGATGAGTCCCGGGAACAGCAGGCACTGGTACTCCCGCAGTTCGGACACCTTGCGTTCGATGCCCGGCACCCGCTCGTACCACTCGGGCAGCTGCTTCGGTGCGTTCGCGTTCTTCCACACCCTGTGGAAGCGCCCGTTGGCGTCGAGCGCCTGGTCGAGCCTGAGCGCCTGGTCCTCGGTCATGCCGCGCTTTCCGTGCTCCCACGCGGAGATATGTGCCGGAACGACGTTGATGTCCGGTGCGAGTTGGGCCTGTTTCAATCCCTTTCTCTGCCGGAGCGCCGTGAGTTCCTCACCGACCCGCCGCCACTTGGCCTTGCCGCGCTTGTCCATGCGCATCGTTCCTCAACCGAGAAATGACCGGGAAAACCATTGTCCGTCGATCCCGAGACCCCGCGCAACCGGAATCGGCATTCTGTCGCCACCCCTGTTCATTCCCTGGCGCGACGCCCGTGCCCGTTCCAAGGTGTTGACCAGCCGGAAGACCGGGATGGGAGAAGCGGATGGGATCAGTGGTCCGGATGGGGACGTTCAGGGACAGCACAGGGCGCGAAGGGCGGGCAGGGCGCGACGGGCGAGGAGACGTCCCCCCGGTGCTGCCGCGCAGGTCGCGCGACGCGCAGGACCGCGCGCCGATCGTGCTCGACCGCAGGGCGGAGGTCAGGGGACACGCCATGGTCGTGGCGGGTGTCCCGGAGGAGGCCCGGATGCTGCGCTACCGCCTGGGCGCGCTCTCGGGTCTGCCCGGCGAGAAGCGGCACCGGCTGCGCCTGCTGGCCGGAGAGCTGTTCACCAACGCGATCACGCACTCGCGCAGCGGACGCCCCGGCGGGCTGGTGACCGTCACCGTCTTCCGGCTGCCGGGCCGGGTCCAGGTCAAGGTGACCGACGAGGGCCCGCTGGGCGACGAGGTGGCCACACCCTGCGTCCGGCCGTGCGATCCGGAGCGGGTGGGCGGGCTGGGCCTGCGGCTGGTCGCCCTGGAGGCGGACCGGTGGGGCGTGGTGCACGAGGTTCGTGAGGGGCGCGGGACCACCGTGTGGTTCGAGATCGACCGCGAGGGCCCGCCGGGTGAGCCCGCAGGCCCGGGCGAGCCCACTGCGCCGGGTGAGCTGGGTGCGTCGGGTGAGCCCGCTGGGTCCGGTGAGCTGGGTGCGTCGGGTGAGCCCGCAGGCACGGGGAGGTGGGCTGACATGTCGACATCCCGACACGGCGACACCACCGAACCGCGGGATCCCGGGCTTCGGCCGACGCTCGCGGAGACACCGGCTTCGCTGGACGCCGTACACCGGCTCGCGATGGGCGTCGGCGCGGAGTCGGAGGCCGCCGCGATCGCCCGATCGACGGACAGCCTCCGATCGCCCTGGCGGTGACTGACTCGCCTGAAATGTCATCCGCTCCTCCGATATGTGACCCACGCCGTGTCGCCCAGGTCCTGGCTTGGATAGCGTTTGCCGGGTCTGACCAGAGCTTTTGTCGGGGGGCGCCCCTTGTCCGGGGTCATCATCGGTTTCGGTGTCATCGCCAGCGTCGTCGTGATCGGCTACATGCTGGGGCGACTCCCGATCCTCGGGCCGGGCGCCAAGGAGGTCCTCACCAAGCTGGCGTTCTACGTGGCCAGCCCGGCGCTGCTGTTCACCATCCTGGCCGACGCGGACCTGTCGGTCCTGGTGTCCGCCCCCGTCCTGGTGACCGTACTCAGTGTCGTCGCGGTGATGGCCGCCTTCGTGGCGTTCGGCCTGGTCCGGCGCTGGGGCATCGGCCGGACCACGGTGGGCGCGCTGTCGTCCGGCTACGTCAACGCGGGCAACCTCGGCATCCCCATCGCCTCCTACGTGCTGGGCGACGCCTCGATGGTCGCCCCGGTGCTGCTGCTCCAGCTGCTGGTGATCACGCCGGTCAGCCTGACGATCCTGGACCTGCACACCGGGGGCGTGCGCGGACTCGGCCCGGTGCTGCGGCGCGCGGTGGGCACGCCCGTCCGCAACCCGGTGGTGATCGGTTCGCTGGCGGGGGTGGCCGTCTCCGCGTCGGGGTGGACGCCGCCCGGGCCGCTGATGGAGCCGTTCGAGCTGATCGGCGGCATGGCGGTCCCCGCGATGCTGCTGGCGTTCGGGATCTCGCTGCACGGCAGCGGCGTCCCCGGACGCGGGCCCGAGCGCGGACCGGTGCTGCTGGCGGTGGCGCTGAAGTCGGTCGTGCAGCCGCTGGTCGCCTGGGCCCTGGGCGCGCTGGTGTTCGGGCTGGAGGGCGTGGCCCTGTTCGCGGTGGTGGTGCTGGCCGCGCTTCCGACCGCCCAGAACGTCTTCAACTACGCCACGCTGTTCCGAACGTCGGAGGTGATGGTGCGGGAGGTGGTCCTGATCACCACGTTCCTCACGATCCCCGTCCTGTTCACCATCACCTTCCTCCTCGGGTGACTCCGGGCCCCTCAGCGACCCAAGACGCACCTGCGGCAGGTGGGTTCTGTCGCCCCAACCGCAAGCCCTCCAAGCCCCGTCAGCAACAGAATCGGACGCCCGGCAGGAACGGCCGCACCCGCGTACCCTCCCCGTATGGGACACCGTCACCCGAGCCAGCTGAAGAACCCTGACATCGCCCATGCCCGTGCCCGATGGCTGCTGCGGGCCGAACTGGCCGGTTGCGAGGAGTGCAGGGCGGAGGGTGACCGCGACGCACTGGCCGACCTGGCCGAGGGCGGTGTGTTCGACTCCCTGCTGACCGGTTTCATCCTCGCCCGCGTCCCGCAGTGGTCCACGCCCGGGCATCCGCAGACCTATCCGGCGACCGCCCACGGCCTCGCCCCGGTGGACGAGCGCGACTTCTGGCACTCCCCGACCCAGGACTGCCTGCGCGTGTGCACGGTCGACAAGCGCGGCAGGGACGTCGACACCCGCCCGGCGCTGCGGGCACTGCGGCTCATGCCCTCAGTGCACCGGACGCTCGTCCTGGACGACGTCATCGACGGCCTCTCCGAGTCGGAGGTCTGAGGTCCGGCCGGGGACGAGCGCCCCCGCACTCGTTCCGGCACCCGGCACCCCGTACCCGGATCGGAGACGCAGCCGTGTCCCGGCCAGCGCCGAGCGAACCCCTCGCGCGCGAGGTATCCGGGTCATGTGTCGGTCAAGGTCGCACAGGGAACACTGACCCACAGGGACTCGCCCCCTCCCCCTTGCGGGGCGGGTCCTCCCCCAGACGCACGGTGGCCGACCGGCGCCAACGCCCGGGGCCCGGTGACGGGTCCGCCCGAACGGTTCTTCCCGGGCACGCGAAGGGGGCCGGTGGCCGCCGCGTTCACGCGACGGGCACCGGCCCCCGGAGCAGGGCGCCCCGTCGGAGCACCCGGCCTTCCGTTCTCTTCACACCCGGGTCATCACCCCGAGCCAGAGCGCTCACCCCCGGCCCGAGACATCGGCTCCGGCTCAGATCGGTCGGCGCCAGGCCGAGCCGTGAAGCCCAGGCCACGGTGTTCGGCCACGGCCCGAGTGTTCAGCCCAGGGGCGGAGCGCTCGCCCCGGCCCGACCATGATCCCCGGCCCAGGGCGCCCGGCCCCCGGCCAGAACCGTCAGCCCCAGGCCAGGGCGGTCAGCTCCGGGTCCTCCAGCGCCGTGCCGATGTCGCGCAGCACCTTGGAGCCCAGTTCCCCGTCGACCAGGCGGTGGTCGAAGGACAGCGACAGCGTGGTCACCTTCCGGACCGCCAGCTCGCCCTCGTGCACCCACGGCATGTCCCGGATCTGCCCGAAGGCGAGGATCGCGGCCTCGCCCGGGTTGATGATCGGGGTGCCCGCGTCCACGCCGAAGACACCGACGTTGGTGATGGTGATGGTCCCCTGCGACATGTCCGCCGGACTGGTCTTGCCCGCCCGGGCGGTGTCCGTGAGCTCCTTGAGGCTCGCCGCCAGCTCGGGCAGGGTCTGGGCGTCGGCGTCCTTGATGTTGGGCACCACCAGACCGCGCTCGGTGGCGGCGGCGATCCCAAGGTTCACGTAGTCCTTGACCACGATCTCCTGGTTCTCCTCGTCCCAGGAGGCGTTGACCTCCGGGTTGCGCCGGATGGCCATGAGCAGCGCCTTGGCCACCAGCAGCAGCGGGGACACCTTGACGTCGGCGAAGTCGGGACGGGCGCGCAGCCGCGCGACCGCCTCCATGGTCTTCGTGACGTCCACCTGGAGGAACTCGGTCACGTGCGGCGCGGTGAACGCGCTGCCCACCATCGCGGCGGCCGTGTGCTTGCGCACGCCCTTGATGGGGACGCGGCGCTCGCGGGCCGACCGGTCGGTGGCCGCCGCGGGCGCGGCCTGCGGCGCGGCCTCGGCGGGCGCCTCGGGCGCCTGTGCCGCGTCGGCGGCGGCCCGGACGTCCTCGCGCGTGACGATCCCGCCGGCGCCGGTGGGCGTCACCGTCGCCAGGTCCACGCCCAGGTCACGGGCGAGCTTGCGCACCGGCGGCTTGGCCAGCGGGCGGCCCGACGCCGGAGCCGGGGCCGCGGGCGCGGCGACCACGCCCGGGGTGCCGGGCTCGGCCGCGGGCACCGGCCGGGCGGACTCCTCCGTCGGGGCGGGCCGCTCGGCCTGCGCGGGCGCCGCGGTGGGCGCCGACGAGGGCGCGGGCGGTGAGGCCGGGCCCGAGGGCGTCGGCCGACGACGGGCACGGCGCTGCGTGGAGGCCGCCTTCTCGCCGTAGCCGACCAGCGGCTTCTCCCGCTTCTCCGTCTCCTCCTCGGCGGCCGGGGCCGCTCCGGACGCCGCGCCGCCGTTCCCGGCCGGGGCGTCTCCGCCGGAGCCGTCGTCCACGGTGATGATCACCGTGCCGACGTCCACCGTCTGCCCCTCCTCGACCAGCAGTTCGCGGACGGTCCCCGCGTACGGGCTCGGCAGTTCGACCACGGCCTTGGCCGTCTCGATCTCGCAGATGTTCTGGTTGACGACGATCTCGTCGCCCGGCCGCACGAACCAGGTGAGCAGCTCGGCGTCGACCAGGCCCTCCCCGACGTCGGGCAGTCTGAACTCCCGCACGCCGCCCGTGGACGGCGCGCTCTTCTGAATCCCCATGTTCTTCGGTTTCCCCGATCCCCTAGTACGCGAACGCCCGGTCCACACCGTCCAGAACGCGGTCAAGGTCCGGAAGGTAGTGCTCCTCCAGACGAGACTGCGGATACGGCGTGTCGAAAGCGGCAACACGGATCACCGGCGATTCCAGGTGGTAGAAGCACTCCTCCGTGACGCGGGCGGCGATCTCACCACCGGGGCCGCCGCTGAGCGGCGCCTCGTGCGCGATCACCAGGCGACCGGTGCGCTTGACCGACTCCACGATGGTCGGGTAGTCGACCGGCGACAGCGAGCGCAGGTCCACCACCTCGATGGAGTGGTCGGTGTCGGCCTCGGCCGCCTGGAGGGCGGTCTTGACCATCGGACCGTACGCCAGGAGCGTCGCGTCCGTGCCGGGGCGCGCCACACGGGCGGCGCCCATCGGGGTCGCCTCCTCGATGGGGGCGGCGGTGTCGACCTCGGCCTTCTCGTAGTAGCGCCGCTTGGGCTCCAGGAAGATGACCGGGTCGTCGGACCGGATGGCCTGCTGGATCATCCAGTAGGCGTCCTCGGGGTTGGCGACGGTGACCACCCGCAGGCCCGCGGTGTGCGTGAAGTACGCCTCCGGGGACTCACTGTGGTGCTCCACCGCGCCGATGCCGCCGCCGTAGGGGATGCGCATGACGATGGGCATGCTGAGCTTACCCGCCGAGCGGCGGCGCATCTTGGCCAGCTGGGTGAAGGTCTGGTTGGCGGCCGGGAAGAAGAAGCCGTCGAACTGGATCTCGACCACCGGGCGGTAGCCGCGCATGGCCATGCCGATCGCCGTGCCGACGATCCCCGACTCGGCGAGCGGGGTGTCGATGACGCGGTCGGCGCCGAAGTCCTTGTGCAGGCCGTCGGTGACCCGGAAGACACCGCCGAGCCTGCCGACGTCCTCGCCCATGACCAGGACCTTGGGGTCGTGCTCCATGGAGGCGCGCAGGCCGGCGTTGATGGCCTTGCCGATCGTGAGGTTGGTTCCCATGGCCTAACGGCCCCCTTCGGCGCCGGCACCCTCGAACGAGGCGAGGTACTCGGCGAACTCTGACCGCTGCCGGTCGATCTGGACGTTGGGCTCTGCGTAGACCTCGTGGAAGATGTCCAGCGGCTCGGGGTCGGGCAGTGCCCGGCACTCGCTGCGCACCTGCTCACCGATGGCGTCGGCCTCGGTGTCCACGGACGCGAAGAACGCGTCGTCGGCCAGCCCGTTGTTCTCCAGGTACCGGCGCACGCGCAGGATCGGGTCCTTGGCCTTCCACTCGTCCAGCTCGGCCGACGCGCGGTAGCGGCTGGGGTCGTCGTTGGTGGTGTGGGCGCCCATCCGGTAGGTGAACGCCTCCACGAGCGTGGGGCCGTTGCCCTCGCGGGCGTTGTCCAGCGCGGCGCGGGTGACGGCCAGGCAGGCCAGGACGTCGTTGCCGTCCACGCGCACGCCCGGGAAGCCGAAGCCGGCGGCGCGCTTGTAGATGGGCACGCGGGACTGGCGCTCGGTCGACTCGGAGATGGCCCACTGGTTGTTCTGGCAGAAGAAGACCACGGGGGCGTTGTTGACCGAGGCGAAGTTGAACGCCTCGTTGGTGTCGCCCTGGCTGGTGGCCCCGTCGCCGAAGTAGGAGATGACGGCGGTGCCGTCCTCGCCGACCGCGCCGTCGCGCTGGACGCCCATGGCGTAGCCGGTGGCGTGCAGCGCCTGGCTGCCGATGACGATGGTGTAGAGGTGGAATCCGTGCTCGTGCGGGTCCCAGCCTCCGTTGGTGACGCCGCGGAACATGCCGAGCAGTTCCTTGGGAGCGATGCCGCGGCACCAGGCGACGCCGTGCTCGCGGTAGGACGGGAAGGCCATGTCGCGCTCGCCGAGCGCACGGCCGGAGCCGATCTGGGCGGCCTCCTGGCCGAGCAGGGACGCCCACAGTCCCAGTTCGCCCTGGCGCTGCAGGGAGACGGCCTCGCTGTCGACCCTGCGTACCAGGACCAGGTCCCGGTACAGCGCGCGGATCTCCTCCGCGCTGATGTCAAGGGGGTAGTCGGGGTGCCCCGTCAGTTCCCCTTCTGGTGTCAGGAGCTGGATGAGCTCCGGCTCCTCGTGCGCGGTGGTATCCGACACGTCGCTCCTCGGGTACTCGGGGCCGAATTCGCGTTGGTGAACGCTGATCGGCCGGATCACGGTCCGCCCACCCGGGGGTGGTGGGTGGAGGCGGACAGCCCTCACCACATCGTGACAGACCTCACTATGGGGAGCGCAAGCCCCCAGCGTCACCTTTTAACTTGTGGGGCCCATGATCCACGACGTCCGACCGGGCCGTTTACCAGGGCTTCCTAGCAGATACAAGGACTTCCGACTACTTTCCGGCCACGAGTCCACGAGTCCACGACAGGCGGATAGAGCCCTGTTCGGAACCACGGATGCGTCCGGTCCAGCCCGCACGAGCCAGCGCCCCGCCCTACGGGAGGTCGGCTGACTCGACTGCATCGACGATCTTTCGTCTGCCTTCCCTACGCCGCTCCCGCTTGGCCTGAAACTCCAGGACGTCTTCCAGCCGGACCATCCGATGGCGGCGGCTGCCGGGCAGGCGCTCCGACGGAATCGCTCCCTCATCCAGCAAGCGCACGACGAAGGGCCTGGACAAGCCCAGCATCTCCGCGGCTTCCGCGGGGGAGAGCGTGGTCTCGGCGGCCAGCACGCAAACCGCATGTCCGGCTGAGAGCTCACCGGCCAGTACGAGGTACCCCGAGGTTTCCGGACAGGTTGCACAACACGCTGAGAGGCGACACGGGTTCAGTGCCGCCGGCATCATCAGGAGTCGGCTCCGAACTGTTGCTTGACCCGCGACGGGCCGGGGAACTCCGCAGGGACGGCGTCCATGTGGATCTCGTTGACACGACGGCCCAGCCACTTGTTGGAGTTGCGGCGCATTCCCTGACGGCGGAAGCCCGCGCGCTCGTAGGCGGTGATCGCCCCGGCGTTGGGTTCCAGGACGGTCAGGTAGACGCACTCCAACCCGGTGACGTGGAAGGCGTAGTCCAGCACCAGAAGGGTCGCCTCGGTACCGACCCCCTTGCCTCGGGCTTCGGGGGCTCCGATGGCCACGGTGTACTCGGCGACGTCCAGTCCCAGGTCGAGCAGGAGCATGGCTGTGCCCACCGGAAGCGGTTCGGGACCGTCCGTGGCGTAGACGGTGAACTTGATCTGCCGGTCGGGGGAGGACTCGTAGGCGCTGGTGTAGATCTCCCGGGTGGTCGCGATCTGCTGGGGAGTCTGCCGGTTGTATCCGACGATGGTGGGAATGCGCTGCTCCCACCGCCAGTAGTCCTCCATCAGGTCGGAGCGGATCGGGCCGATACCGGCCCGGTCACCGTGCAGCCAGAGCTCAGGTTCGTTCATGCGTGTCCTCTTCTTGCTCTCGTGGATGTGGCGCAACGGTCAGGAGCGTCTGGAAGCGCTGCGTGGATGCGGGTTCGGCGATCAGGTTTCCGTCGCTCGTGCGTATCCAGGCGTGGAACTCGATGGGGTCGGCACAGACTCCGTGACACCAGGTGACGTGTCGTCCGATCAGGGCCAGTGCGAGCACCGTGGCCACCGACTCTTCCAGGCATGCGACGCGCACGGGCAGAAACAACCCGATCCACCGAACCGCGCTGTGGACCCTCTCGGCCTCGGCCGGAGTCGCTTCCTGCGTACGGACGCGCAGTGCCTGACGCAGAAGCCACAGCGCCCGTGACATGGTGCGGTTCTTCCGGCCGAAACAGCGCACCAGGAGCGTGAGGGCCAGTGCCGGGGCGGCGAGCAGCAGATGGGCAGTGGTCGGGCGTGGAGACGGATGCCACCCGTAGTCGAGCTCCTGGCTTCCCCAGCTCGGACGCCACCGCGGGCCCGGGGTGACAGGTGACTGTGGTCGTGCGCGGCTCAAAGCGGCGCTGGTTCTGCCGTTCGCATAGTCCACAGTGACGGTGGCCGTGTCCAGGGCACAGACGATGGCGGGGGCACGCTCGACTCGGCGCCGGCTCATACGTGTTCACCTACCGGAGCCGGAGTCCAGTTCGTGGACGGGTGGCGTGTGAGTGCGCGCAACCACGCCTCCGCGGACACCGCGGCTTCGACCGGGTACAGGTCGGCTCGGATGCCCGCGGCGGTCTCTTCGAGGACGCCGTCGAAACGTTCGGGATCCATCAACCCCAGGTCCTCCAGGCGTCCACGCATGAGTTGGCGGAGGTCCGGTAGGGCCCGGCGCAGGCCCCCGAAGTGATCGGGGCAGGCGTCCCCCTTGGTCGTGCGTCTCGCAAGACGGGAGGGGAACAGGTCGTGCATCGCGTCGGCCATGAAGGGCTTGTACCGGGCGGGTCCGGGCAGGTCGTGGGGCGGTATCGACAGGCACAGGTCGACCAGGCGGGAGTCGAAGTACGGGTTGTGGAGGTGGACACCGCAGACCTTGGCGAGTTGGCCGTCGGCTCGGGCTGTACGCCCCGCCACCAGGACCGAGTCCACGAACTCCCGTTGGTTACCTGTGGCGAGAGGAAAGAGCTCGTGCAAAGCGCCTGGAGGCGGTTCCACGGCCTCCTTGGCCACGCGCCACCACGAGGTCCGCCGGGTGTGCGCCCACAGGGCTGTTTCCTTCACGGCTCGCCAGGGTTGTCCGCTACGGACCAGATCGGTCAGGTGTGCGGTTCGGGTGAGGAGCAGGCCGTCCCCTCCGTCCCCGGTCAGATGCACGGTTCGGCCATGTTCACGGGACGACCAGCGGAGCTGTTTCGTCAGATAAGCGTGAGAAACGGCTGAGGGAGGTGGCTCGTCCGCCGCGGCCAGCGCGTCCATCCGCTGGTACGGAGCGTCCTCTTCACTCAGGGGCAGCC
The DNA here is from genome assembly GCF_001279585.1 of Nocardiopsis sp. NRRL B-16309. GTDB lineage: Bacteria > Actinomycetota > Actinomycetes > Streptosporangiales > Streptosporangiaceae > Nocardiopsis. The sequence continues at coordinate 125,598 of NZ_LGEC01000103.1, forward strand.
ACTCGTGGCGGATGCCCCGCCTGCGCCCGGCTTCGCGTGCGTAGTCCAGGTCTCCGCCGCGGGTGATTCCGGTGGGGTGCACGGTCACACCGAGGATGGAACGCCCGGACCGGTGCAGACGCTCCCCGGCGATGAGCGCCAACGCGGTGGAGTCGAAGCCTCCGGAGAGGTCACAGCTGAGCGGGAGCCCACCGGACAGACGTGTGTGGACCGCCGATTCGAGTTCGGCGCGGAGTACGGCAGGCAGGTCGCTTCGGTGCTGGAGCTCTGGTTTCCACATCCGCTCGATCCGCGTCGATCCGTTCCGGTCGATGGTGAGGCGGTGCCCTGGCGGGATCCGGGCCACGTCGGCGAAGTAGGAGCGCTCGACCACGGCCTCCGCGCCGGCGGGGCCGTGGAGCCTTGCCCGCAGTTGCTCCAGGTCCGGGGCGTACCCGGTCCGGGAAGCGAGCAGCAGGGAACTTGACGCCCACAGAGTGCCGGTTTTCGTGGTGTGGACGTAGATGGGCCAGGCCCAGCCGAGATCGGTCCACACCATGGTGCGTTCCGGCTCCCGGCAGACGAGCGTGTAGCTCCCCGACCAGCGTCGGGCGACGTCGTCGGGGGCTCCGGCAGCGGCGATTTCCGCGAGCTGTGCGTCAGTGGCGCCGCAGGGGCCGAAGACCGAGATCCGGCGCTCGCGGTGCCTGACCGTGCGCAGCTCTCGGGGCGGCCAGTCGTCACTGGCCCACAGTGTGGGGGAATCGGAGGTGAGGAATCGAGCCTGGCTGGGGCGCAGGGATGGGCAGGACGCGCTTGCCGTGCCGCCGAACCACATAGAACTCTCCCGATCTGGTGAGAGGGGCGCCCACCGACTGCGGTGGGCGCCCGGGAGGGTTTCAGTTGTAGGGCTGGCGCTTGGCCTCGGAACTGGACTTGCCGATCCCTTCGGTCAGTTCGGCCACATCGCCCAGGTCGATCTCGGTCTGGGGCTCAGGGGTCACCGGGGCGTGTTCTTCGCTGGGAACCACGCGGTCCTCCTCGCTCGGATGGAGTTCTTCTCGACCGCACCAGCCGGATTCCGTACTGGTGCTTCCAGGTTCTGAGGCTAGGGAGAGGCTGAAGCGATGAGAAGCGGAATACACAGCTATACGAGAGGTTCCGGAGACCGTCAGGCGGGGGTGAATAGACGTGAATACGGCGGCCTATTCTCCGCTGAGGGAGTCGATGGCGCGCAGGATCAGGGCGCGGGCCTCCTGCCCGTACCTGGCCGCCTGCGCGCACAGGTCGAAGGCCCGTGTGTACTGCTCGACCTCGCTGGAGTGGGTGAGGCGCAGTTCCGCTGACAGGGTCTCGACGGTGACGAGCCGGTCGTCGTGAATCCAGAAGCCGTGCCCCGGGTCGAAGACCACGCGCTGGTCGAACGGGATGATGCCCAGGGAGACATTGGAGAGCGCTGAAACCGCGGTGAGCCGGTCGAGCTGTTCCACCATGGCGTCACGGTCGGTGTAGCGGGTGTGGAGCACGCCTTCGGTGATGAGGAAGCGGAATCTCTTGCGCCTGCTGTACAGGATTTCCTGGCGTTGGAGGCGTTTACGGACCGCCTCGTCCACTCCGATGGACACCCCGCGAAAGCTCGCATACCGGTCGAGCACCGCCCGGATGTAGGGCTCCGTTTGCAGGATTCCCGGGATGACCGTGCACTCGTACACCCTGCGGTTCCGCGTCTCGGAGTCCCTGCCGAGGACCTCGTTCTGTGGGCCCTGCATGCCCGAACGCTCCTGGAGCCGCCACTCGACGTACATCGATTCCAGGACGCGGAGCCGGTCCACGATCTCCTCGGCAGCCCTTTCCCGGCCGCATGCGTCAGCCCATGCCCGTACCTCCGAGCTGGTGGGGATCTGGCGGCCGGTCTCCAAACGGGAGACCTTGGGCTGGCTCCAGCCCACCGACTCCGCGAGCTGCGAACCGGTCAGGCCGGCGCTGGTTCGCAGCTCACGGAGGCTCCGCCCGATCTCGTGGCGGGCTCGTTCGAGGGAGTAGGACACCTACGCAGTAAACCGCTTCCTGGACGCGGGGTCGTATTCGCTGTGGGGGATCGCGTAGTGCCAGGCGATGTCACGCCATTGGCAGTGTCGGGCGACGGTTGCCGGGTCGTCGATGACCTCGTACTCGTAGGGGGCGTCGTCCTCGTCGAAGTGCAGGACGCACACCCAACGGCTGTCGAAGAGCCAGAAGTCGCTCTGCGGTAGCTGTTCGACCGCCGGGTGGTGGCGGGGGAGCCAGCGGATGTCCTCCCCGGACTCCTCGTTGAACCGGGTTGCGGCGTGCTCCCAGCGAATGTAGTCGCTCAGCGGTTCGCTGACCACGCGGACCCGTTGCCAGAGCTTCCCTGCCTTGCGGGCCTCGCGGACGTTGCGGTGCCAGGCAGAAGTGCGGGCGTGCTTCTCTTCGAGGGAGGTGTCGCCGGTGCGCAGCCAGTACTCGAACTCCTCGCGCTCACCGGAGACGTTGTACCGGTCCCGGGTCTCCAGCTTCCAGGTGGTGTGCTCGAAGTCGAGGAACTGCTGCGCGAACTCCTCTCTGCTGAGGAGCTTGCTCACGGGGAGCCCTCCTTACGAGCGAAGCGCAGGAGCTTTTCAGGGATCTCCACCACGGTCTCGTCGTCGGCGAGATCGCGCAGGTCAGCGAGGGCTTCGGGATCGGTGACCTTGTACCCCTGCACCACGATGGTGCCTCGGTCGGTCCGGTACAGGGTCGGACAGTCGCCGTCCCGGCTGTCAGTACCCAGGAACTCCAGGCGCATGGCATCAAGCCTCTCGGATAGTCACGGATATTCACAGCACATTCATGGTCGACGACAGAAAGCATCGTGACAACTGCTCAGGGTGTCCGAAGTCGGCCAGAAATGACTGCGTCAACTCGAATCCCGAGCACAGTTCCCTCGGCATCGGTGCCCTCCCTGGACTGCCGATCACTCACCGAGCTCTGCGGCCGCACCGGGCCCCGCGCTGCCGGTGCGGCCGTTCGGGTGGGTTCTGTCGGGTCGGTTGGAGTGGTCAGCCCAGGAGGGCGACCAGGTTCTGGCCCACCGCTCCGGCCGTGACGGCCAGGGCGTAGCCGGTGACGAGGAGGCCGATCCGGCGGCGGGGCTTGCGATGGCCGGCCGGGCGGCGGGGGCGGTCCGACCTACGCGGGAGCGGCGGAGGCGGCGCGTGCTCCCTGCGGGGGCGAGGGATCGACACTGGGCGTTCGGGATCGGCGTCCTCGGCGGGCTCGCGTGCCGGTTGCGGAGCGGAAGCGGGTTTCGGTTCGGGAGTGTGGTCGGGGACGTCGTCCTGACGCCGGCAGGATTCGGAGGACTCGGCCCTTCGCATCCACTCGGGCAGGTCCCCGTGGGCGAACCGGCGACGCAGCCCGGGGGTGTCGGGCATCTGCGCGAGGAGTTCACGTTCCCTCGGGGTTCGCCCCAGGGAGACCAGCGGCGGGAGCGGCTCGGGTGCCCGACCGCCTGAGGAATGCACTTCCGGGCGGATTCCGGGACGGAGCGCGGGGCGACTGAAGCGTCGGCCTCGGGGAGCGTCCAGGACTCGGCGCAGGTCCAGGGGGATGGTCTCGGTGCTCATCGGGCGCCTCCGCAGACACACGGGGCAGAGGACACGGCGGTGGCGGTGGGGTAGGTGAACTCGGCCCACAGCACCGTGCCCAGCACGCTCATCGAGTCCGGTTCGGCCCAGCGCTGGACGCCCCACTCGTCCGCGAGCTGGTGGATGAGCCGGAGGCCGCGTCCTGACTCGGCCTGTTCCCAGCTCTCCACCGTTCGCCGCGCGGACGGGAACATCGGACGGGCGTCCAGAGGGCCGTCGTCGATGACGGACAGCCGCAGAGTGGTCTCGCGACCCATCACGATCGGCGTGGAGAGCATCCGGATCACTGCGCCGCCGTGGCGCTGGGATCGGGAATGGGTCACGGCATTGGCGAACGCCTCGCTCGCGCAGAGCTCGACGTCCTCACGGAGGTGGTGGGGAACCCCGGCGAGGGATTCGAGGTCAGAGCGCAGCTCCGCCCGGAAGCGGGGGCAGGTGGAGGGCGTTCCGGGGTACTGGCGCGCTTCCCAGCGCCGTCCCGGATAGGCGGGCGTGGGCATCTGAGGGAGAATGGACACGTCGGCAACTCCTGTTCGAGGGATGGTTGTCGGCTTGGCCCCGGGGGGTGGTGCTACACCCGCCGGGGTTTCTCATGCCACCGGAGTGACACTGAAGCTCAGCGCCACTGCTGATGTACGCAACGATAGAAACTTATGGCATAACCGTCAACACATATGCAATAAGTCCGTCAAGGTCTTGCTCCGCCAGACATGAGGGGTCAGGTACACCCCGGCGCTACGGTGGGACGCGAGTACACGTCATGCCGGAAGGGGCACGCTGGATGAGCACCCTCGAACCGCCTCGTGCGCGGTACAAACAGGTGGCCGCGCTACTGCGCGACGCCATCCGGAGGGGTGACTACGCGCCAGGCAGCACGCTGCCCAGCCAGCCGGACCTCGCTCGGGAGTACGGGCTCAACCAGAGCTCCATCAGTCGGGCGGTGTCCATGCTCCAGGCCGAGGGATGGGTTCGGACCGAGCACGGCCGCGGATCCGTCGTCCTGGAGATGCCGACCGTCAAACGTGTTCGGAAGATCGACCGTGACTACCGTTCCCCGCACGGCGGCAGCTCCTACGCCGAAGAGCTCACGGACGCGGGGCTGACACCCCGCACCGAGCTCGTCCGTTGGGGCGAGGAAGCACCCAGCGAAGAGATCTCCGAGGCCCTCCAGATCACCCCTGAGGACACGGTGCTTGTGCGCAAGCGGCACATGTTCGCCGACGAGAAGCCCGTTCAGCTCGCCATCTCCCACATCCCCATGCAGGTCGCTGGCAGCACCGAAATCGCCATGCCCGACACTGGCCCCAGTGGCATGTACGAGCGGCTGGCCCAACGCGGTTTCGGGCCGGTCCGCTTCTCCGAGGACATCGAGGTGCGCGGGGCGACCGCAGAGGAGTCCGCTTTCCTCGACATCGCCCAGGGGCAACCCGTCTTCCAGGTCATGCGCACTGCTTTCGACAGCGAAGGCCGACCGGTCGAAGCCTGCTTGAACGTCCTCGCCGCACTGCGCTGGCGCCTCACCTACACCTGGGATCAGCCACGATGAACGACGGTGTTCTGCACAGTGTCAGCGTCAGCGCGATCGTGGTGCGCCCCGAGGACGGGAAGGTCCTCGTCATTCAGCGTGCTGACGACGAGCGGTGGGTTCCGCCGGGCGGTGTCCTGGAGCTCGTGGAGACCCCCGAGCAGTGCGCGGTTCGTGAGGTGTGGGAAGAGACCGGGGTCCAGGTCCGGCCGCTGCGGCTGACCGGGGTCTACAAGAACATGAAGCTCGGCGTGGTCTCCCTGGGTCTGCTGTGCGAACCGATCGGCGGCCAGGCCCGACCCAGCGACGAGGCGTTGTCCGTGGCCTGGCTTGAGCCCGAAGAGGCGATCCGTGCCGCCCCCGAGGCCCGGGGTATCCGCATCGCCGACGCGCTGTCCAACGGAGGTCCCTTCATCCGCGTCCATGACGGAACCCATCTGTTGGCCAGTACCGCCGAGGAAGACCTTGGCTGACGCAGGGCTCACAGCGTTGCGGGTGGAGTCCGGTGGCTCCACCCGTGGCGGTCGCTGTGCCGTGTCTCTGCCTGGTGTCGGTTCCGGCAACCGAACCGAGCGCGTCGTAGCACTCCACTACGCTGATCGACGTGATTACAGGCGAGCTGAAGAGCAAGATCGATCGCCTCTGGGACGCGTTCTGGTCCGGAGGAATCTCCAATCCCCTCGAAGTGATCGAACAGATCACCTACCTGATGTTCCTCCGCAGGCTGGAGGACATCCAGAAGGCCAAGGAGAAGAAGAGCCAGCGCACGGGCAAGCCGATCGAGGACCCCCTCTACACGGCCGATACCCAGGCTCTGCGCTGGGCCGAGCTCCAGGAGCTCTCCCCGGACACCCTCTACGAGATGATGGACAAGGGCGTCTTCCCCTGGCTGCAACGGCTCGGTGGCGATGGCTCCACCTACGCGCACCACATGCGGGACGCCCGGTTCACCATCCCCAACGCGAACCTGCTCACCAAGGCCTTCGACATGATCGACGGCCTCCCGCTCGGCGACGGCGACGTCCAGGGCGACCTGTACGAGTACATGCTGAGCAAGATCGCCACCGCCGGGCACAACGGTCAGTTCCGTACCCCCCGGCACATCATCCAGCTCATCGTGGCGATGATGAACCCCGGTCCGCAGGACGAGATCTGCGACCCCGCATGCGGCACGGCGGGCTTCCTGGTCGCCGCTTCCGAGCACATGCGCGCCGAGCACAGCGATGCCCTGCTGGAAGCCACCAACCAGAAGCACTTCCACAACAGCATGTTCCACGGCTTCGACTTCGACAGCACCATGCTGCGCATCGCGAGCATGAACATGCTGATGCACGGGGTGGAGCAGCCGGACATCCGGTACCGCGACTCGCTCGCCGAGAGCGTCGCGGAGGAGGCGGAACGCTACTCGCTCATCCTCGCCAACCCGCCGTTCGCCGGAAGCCTGGACTACGAGAGCACCGCCAAGGACCTCCAGCAGATCATCAAGACGAAGAAGACGGAGCTGCTCTTCCTCCCGCTCTTCTTGCGTCTGCTCAAGCCCGGTGGCCGCGCGGCCGTCATCGTGCCAGAGGGTGTGCTTTTCGGTAGCAGCAAGGCGCACAAGGCCATCCGCGAAATCCTCGTGGAGGACCAGAAACTGGACGCCGTGGTGAAGCTGCCCAGCGGTGTCTTCAAGCCGTACGCGGGTGTGTCCACGGCGATCCTCTTCTTCACCAAGACCAACTCCGGCGGCACGGATAACGTCTGGTTCTACGACGTCGCCGCCGATGGTTTCAGCCTCGATGACAAGCGAACTCCGCTGCTCTCTGAGGACAAGCTCGGTGCCCTCTCTGAGGACCTGGAAGCAACAGAGCATGAGAAGAATAACCTGCCGGACGTACTGGCCCGGTGGTCACGTCGAGACGGCGGTGAGCAGGATCGCGCCCGCACCGAGCAGAGTTTCTGTGTGCCCAAGAAGGACATCGCTGCTCAAGACTACGACCTGAGCCTGAACCGGTACAAGGAAGTCGTATATGAGGAAGAGCACCACCGGGAGCCGCTGGAGGTCATCAAGGAACTTGAGGCCCTGGAAAAAAAGATTCAGCAGGAGCTTGCCGCACTGAAGGGGGTGCTGTGATGACCCTCCGAACCACCACCCTGGGTGATCTCACCACTATCAATCCCAAGCATGAAAAGGGCACGACCCCGGACACCCCCGTTTCCTTTGTCGGGATGTCTGATGTTGACGCGAAGTCGGCTTCGGTCACCCACGAAGAAATCCGCTCCTTCGAGGAGACTTCCAAGGGCTTCACACGGTTCAAGAAAGGTGACATTCTTCTCGCCAAGATCACCCCCTGCTTTGAGAACGGGAAGATTGCTCAAGCCACGATCAGCGAATCTTTGGGGTCCGGTTCAACCGAGTTTCATGTGATCCGAGCGCACGAAGCATCTGCCGACCCTCGGTTCCTCCTCCATATGCTTCGTCACCCTAAAGTCCTTTTCGATGGCGAGCGCAAGATGACCGGAAGCTCAGGACACCGGCGAGTCCCCGAGTCCTACGTAGCCAGCATCGCCATCCCGAATTACCCACTAGAGACTCAAGGGAAGATCGGGGAAGCACTCGACACCCTCGAATCCCTCAGGGCAATGCGCCGAAATTCGCTCGAACTTCTCGATGAACTCGCACAGTCCATCTTCCTTGACATGTTTGGCGACCCGATCCGCAACACGAAGGACTGGGGAACCGAGAAGCTTGGAGATCTGGCCCGCATCATCCGGGGCGCTTCACCTCGCCCTAAAGGGGATCCCCGCTACTTTGGCGGGCCCATCCCTTGGCTGATGATCTCCGATGTCACACGCACCCAAGGGAACACAGTAACGAATATCCGAGAGGGAGTCACAGAAGCAGGAAGAGACAAAAGCGTTTACCTGCCAAAGGGGAGCTTGATTCTCACAAACAGCGCCACCGTTGGAGTTCCCAAGTTTCTCGGAGTAGACTCATGCATCCATGACGGATTTCTGGGAATCCTCGACATCTCCCCCAAAATCAACAAAGAGTATCTCTACAACCTCTTTCTACTCAATCGAGAGCGCATCTCACAAATGGCACCGGAAGGTACTCAAAAAAACCTTAATACTGGAATTGCCAAATCTCTCGAAATACCGATACCTCCTATTGAGAAACAAGACGCCTTCGTTGAAAGAATCCGGCAGATTTCTCTCTTGAGGGAGTCGCACCAATCCCATCTCGCGCACCTGGACGAACTCTTCGCCTCTGTTCAGCAGCGGGCGTTTGACGGCGCCCTGTGGGACGATCGGGACATAGCCTCATAGCGAAACAGCGCTCCGCCCATCCCCCGCACCCACAACTTCATAACCCCGCTGCCGCCCCATCCCGTCGTCCAACCCCCACGTCCACCTCCGGGAAAGGTGCCTGGTGAGCAACTTCGACTTCCTCAGAGCCGAATGGCCCGACCTCCACAACGAGGCGATCCGTGCCGAACGCCTCGCGGTCGCGGACCCGCGCGTCTCCTGCTTCTATGCCCGTCGCACGCTCGAACTGGCCGTGAACTGGCTCTACGAGGCCGATGACACCCTGCGGACCCCCTACCAGAGCGATCTCGCCGCGCGGATCGCCGAACCCACCATGGTGAACCTGGTCGGTCCGGCGATCCGCACGAAGATGGACCTCATCCGCCGCCAGGGCAACGCCGCCGTGCACCGCCCCGGGCCGGTCTCGCACCAGGACTCCACCCGCACCGCCGTCGAGCTCTTCCACGTCCTGTACTGGCTGGCCCGCCACTACACCCGGACCCCCGACAACGCGCCCGCCTCCGGGCTGTCCTTCAAGCGCGACGTCATCCCCACCCCGGTGCCCGCCGAGGTCCGCCGCAAGAAGCAGGCCGAAGTCCAGAAGATGGCCGAGGACTTCGCCCGCCAGCAGGACGAACTCGCCAAGGCCCAGCGCCGCAACAAGGATCTGGACGCCGAAGTCCTGCGCCTGCGCGCACAGGTCAAGGAAGCCAAGGCGGCCAACGCCACCGTCCCCGACCAGCACGACTACAACGAGGCCGACACCCGCACCCACATCATCGACCTGCTCCTCCGGGAAGCCGGTTGGGTGCTCACCAACCCCGAGGACCGCGAGTACCCCCTCACCGGCCTGCCGACCTCCACCGGGGAGGGCCGGGCCGACTACGTCCTGTGGGACGACAACGGCAGACCCCTGGCCGTGGTCGAGGCCAAGCGCACCACCAAGGACGCCCGGGACGGGCAGCAGCAGGCCAAGGCCTACGCCGACGCCCTCGAAGCGAAGTTCGGCCAGCGACCGGTCATCTTCTGCACCAGCGGTTACCGCACCTTCGTCTGGGACGACCACTTCGGCTACCCGCCGCGCGAGGTCCACGGCTTCTACACCAAGGACGAGCTGCGCACGCTCATCATGCGCAGGGCGGGCCGCCAGGCCCTGGCCGGTGTGGAGATCAACGCCGACATCGCCGGACGCCACTACCAGGCCCGCGCCATCCGCCGGATCGCGGAGACCTTCGCCGACGACAAACAGCGCCAGGCCCTGCTGGTGATGGCCACCGGCGCGGGCAAGACCCGCACCGTCATCGCCCTGGTGGACCTGCTCAACCGGGCCGGGTGGATCAAGCGCGTCCTCTTCCTCGCCGACCGCACCGCCCTGGTCAACCAGGCCCTCGGGGCATTCAAGCAGCACCTGCCCAGCACCCCGGTCGTCAACCTGGTGGAGGAGAAGAACACCGAGGCGCGCGTCTACGTGTCCACCTACCCGACGATGATGGGGCTGATCAACGACGCCTCCGACGAGGTCCGCAAGTTCGGCCCCGGCTACTTCGACCTGGTCGTCATCGACGAGGCCCACCGGTCCGTCTACCAGAAGTACGGCGCGATCTTCGAGTACTTCGACGCGCTCCTGGTCGGGCTGACCGCCACCCCCAAGGACGAGATCGACCGCAACACCTACCGGCTCTTCCACCTGGAGGACGGCGTCCCCACCGACGTCTACAGCCTGGACGAGGCCATCCAGGAGAAGTATCTGGTGGGCCCCACCACCATCGACGTGCCGCTGAAGTTCCCCCGCGAGGGCATCAAGTACGACGAGCTGTCCGAGGAGGACCAGGAGGCCTGGGACCTCACCGAGTGGGACGACGACGAGGGCGCGCCCGACGAGATCACCGCGGACGAGGTCAACAAGCACCTGTTCAACAAGGACACCATCGACAAGGCGCTCCAGACCGTCATGGCCTACGGCGCCAAGGTCGAGGGCGGCGACCGGCTCGGCAAGACGATCGTCTTCGCCCGCAACACCAAGCACGCGCACTTCATCGTGGAGCGCTTCAACGACCTCTACCCCGACCTCGGCGGCGACTTCGCGCAGGTCATCACGCACAACACCAGCTACGCGCAGGCCACCCTGGACAAGTTCTCCAGGCGCGACTCACCCCCGTACATCGCGGTGTCGGTGGACATGCTCGACACCGGGGTGGACATCCCCGAGGTCGTCAACCTGGTGTTCGCCAAGCTGGTGCGGTCCAAGACCAAGTTCTGGCAGATGATCGGGCGCGGAACCCGGCTCTGCCCGGACCTGTTCGGCCCCGGCGACGACAAGTCGGGGTTCCTCGTCTTCGACATGGGCCGCAACGTGGAGTTCTTCAATCAGAACCTGCCCGCGGCCGAGGGGCGGACCCAGCCCTCCCTGCGGGAGCGGGTCTTCCGCAAGCGTGTGGAGCTGCTGCACGGCCTGGACAGCGGCGGACCGGCAGCGGCCGAGACCGGCCAGGCCACAACCGAGCAGGCCACCCCCGAGGCCCCCGGTTCCGCTCCGGCCGCCCCCGGCACCGCTCCGGAGGAGCCCGCCGACGAGCCGTCCCTGCGCCGCTCCCTGGCGGAGCGCCTCCAGTCGGAGGTGGCGGGCATGAACCACCGCAACGTCGAGGTCCGCCGCCAGCTGGAGCGGGTGGAGGCTTACCAGGACCCGGCGGCGTGGCAACCGATCACCGCCGACAAGCGCGACGAGCTCATCGAGACGCTCGCGCCGCTGCCGACCGAGTTCAAGGAGGACGAGAACAGCCAGGAGGCCAAGCGGTTCGACCTGCTGGCGCTGCGTCTGCAACTGGGCGTGCTGGAGCCCGAACCCGGCTTCGACAAGCTCCGCCAACAGGTCCAGGACATCGCCGAGGCCCTGCTCGACCCCACCACGATCAACAACCCCGTGGTGGCCAAGCACCGTGAACTCCTCGCCGACCTGGCCACCGACGCCTGGTGGGAGGACGTCACCCTGCCGATGCTGGAGCTCATGCGCCGGCGCGTGCGCGGCCTGGTCCGGCTCATCCCGAAGACGCGTCGAGGGATCGTCTACTCCGACTTCGAGGACGAGCTCGGCGAACTCACCGAGACCGAGCTCAGGGACCTGGACATCGGTGGCGGCTGGACCAGGTTCGAGCTCAAGGTCCGCACCTACGTGCACAGCCACGGCGACGACCTGTCCGTGCAGAAGCTGCTGCGCAACAGGCAGCTCACCAGCGCCGACATCGACCACTTCACGCGGGTGTTCCTGGACGGCGGTTTCGGGACCGAGGGCGACATCGAGCGGGCCGAGGAGGAGCACGGCGGCCTCGGCCTGTTCCTGCGCTCCCTCACCGGGTTGGAGCGGGACGCGGTCGCGGCCGCCTTCGACGAGTTCCAGGCAGGGCACAACCTCACCGGGACCGAACTGCACTTCCTGAAGCTCATCATCGACTACGTGGCCAAGAACGGCTTCCTGGACGTCGGTGACCTCTACGAGCCGCCGTTCACGAGTGTGTCGCCGAGCGGCCCCGAAGGGGTGTTCGGTGACGCCAAGGTGGACGCGATCCAGGAGATCCTCAACCGGATCAAGGCGACCGCGATCCCGCCGGAGGCCGCCGCCGGGTGACCTTCCTTCCCCCGTCGATGAGGGCCCGGCCGTACCGGGTGGGTCCTCATCAGGGGTGCTCTCTCCGGCCTCTCAGGACGCACCTGGGCCACAGACTCGGAGACAGCGCCCTCAGGGCCGGGTGAGGCCGTGGCGAGTCACACGCCGGCTCTCCGAATGCTTCGGTCGGGCCTCCGCATCGCCGACGCCCAAGCGAACGGCGGGCCCTTCGGAGTCCTTCCCTGGAACGGCCTGATTCGGGCCCGGTTTCCGGGCGCGGCCCAAGGTTTCTGGTCACGGCGGAAGCACCGGCGTCGACTCTGGATCACTGCCGGTGCGTTTTCCGTTGAAGCGGCGCCGGTCCGCGCGGATTCACGGTGCGCCGCGTATTCGACGGCTGTCTCCCCACCCAAACCTCGGGAGCACACCGGGTCGTCTTCCGGGCGCACCCACAGGACACCTCCCGAGCGCTTTCCGCCGGGACGGCTACGAGGTGGTGGCCGCGGCCTCGGCGGGGACGCGCATCCCGCGCTCCCGGCCGTAGTCGGCGAGCATCTCGCGGAGCTGGCGGCGGGCCCGGTGCAGTCGCGACATCACGGTCCCCAGCGGGGTGCCCATGCGCGCGGCGACCTCCTTGTAGGCGTAGCCCTCGATGTCCACGAGGTAGATGACCTCCTGGAACTCCTCGGGCAGCCGCGCGAGCGCCTGCTTGATGTCGGAGTCGGGCAGGTGGTCGAGGACCTCGTTCTCGGCCGAGCGCATACCGGAGGACGTGTGCGCCTCCGCGGCGGCGAGCTGCCAGTCCTTGATCTCGTCGGTGGTCTCCTGGCGCGGTTCGCGCTGCTTCTTGCGGTATCCGTTGATAAAGGTGTTGGTCAAGATCCTGTAGAGCCAGGCACGTAGGTTCGTGCCGGCGCGGAACTGGTGAAAATTGGCGAAGGCCTTAGCGAACGTCTCCTGGACGAGGTCTTCTGCGTCGGCCGGGTTGCGGGTCATCCGCAGGGCCGTGGGATAGAGCTGGTCGGCGAACGGTGTGACCGCGGTGGCGAAGTCGAGCGTCTGCTCGCCGTCACGGGTCTCACCGGTCGTGGAGGTCTGGTCCAATTCGATAGTCGCCAAGATTCCCCCTCGGGACGACCGGACGATCACTTCCACCCTGTTAGACGCCGCCGCACGCTTCCAATGATGACAGCTATCCGAGTGATTCGAGTCACGAACGTACCGAAAGCGTCGCCAGTCCCGGTCAGTGTCGGGTAAAGAAGCCGCGGGCTCGGGGCTCTCAGGCTCCCTGCCCCGACGACGGCGGTCGAATCCCCACCGCGGCGGACGGCCCCGAGACCACGCACGGCCACGCGTGTCGCTCCCCGCACGGGGCGGCGGCTCCCGGCGGCGCGGGACCGCGCCGTGTCGTACGCTTACGTCGCCCCCTCCGACCAGTCAGGAGTGGCGCCCGCCCGTTCCGTGGCAGGCGAGTCCGGCATACCCCGTTTTCTTGTGGAGGACCCTGTGGCCCGCGTCGTGGTTGACGTCATGCTCAAGCCGGAGATCCTGGACCCCCAGGGCCAGGCGATCGCCGGGGCCTGCTCCCGGCTGGGCTTCGAGGGGGTCGCCCAGGTCCGCCAGGGCAAGCGCTTCGAGGTCGAGGTCGAGGGCGAGGTCGACGACGCCAAGCTGGCCGACGTCCGCCGCCTGGCCGAGACCGTCCTGGCCAACACCGTCATCGAGGACTTCGAGGTCCGCGTCGACGCCTGACCCTCCGGGGCGGGTCCGAACGCTCCCGAGCACCGTTCCCGCGGTCGCCCTCCCGCGGTCGCCGCCACCACGGCGACCGACACGGGCACCCGGTGCGGCGTTTGGTGCCGGATTTCCACAGCCGTGTCCTCTACCGGACACGGCTGTTCGTTTTGCCCCATCCGGGGTCGGGAAGGTTCCCTACAGCGACAGTCGATCACGACAACGGAGCACGCGAGGTGCATGCATGGACGCCGCTTTCTCGCTCTCCCTCCCTCGTCAGGCGTACACGGTCGCCGTCGTCCGCGACGTCCTCGGCACACTCCTGCACCGCGCGGGCCTGTGCCGTGACTGTGTGGACGACGTCCTGCTGGCCTCCTCGGAGGCCTGCGCGAACGCGGTCGAGTACGGAACACCCGCTCGCGAGTACGTGGTCGAGGCCGAGCTCGACGACGACTGGTGCGAGTTGCGCGTCTCCCATCCGGGACGGGCGCCGGACGACACCGAGCTCGCCGCCCGGTTCACCCGCGAACGCACGCCCCTCCCCGGCCTCGAAGCAGAGTCGGGCAGGGGCATTCTCTTGATGCGCTACCTCATGGACGAGGTCGCCTTTCGGAGCGAGCCCCGGACCACGGTCCTGCTGCGCAAGCACATCACCCGGTGCGACCGTCCCTCCATGGGGGGCCACCGGATCCCGGAGATGCGCTACGCGACGCTCTGACCCCGGGAAGAGGCCCGGCCCGCCATCCCCGCACCCGAGCTCGCCACACCTCGCGTACCGTCCGCGCGAGGTGTGGCGTTCGTCCGTCCACGGGGTGACGCGCGCCACGACCCCTGTCGGGTCGCACACCGCGTACCCGCCACCGGGGCGCCGCGTTCGGACGATCCTCCAGGCCAGGCCCCGCGGCCGGGGGTGACCGTCGTACCCGACTACAGGCGAGCGGGTACGCTGCGGAGTGCGGACGCGCCGTCGACCGGGCGTGTTCCGTGGAGTCGGTCACGCCTCCACGGCGCGCGACCCAGGACTGGCACCGATGTCTCCCTGCCGAACAACCGATGCCTCCCCCGCACGCGGGGGATGCGCCTTCCCGGAGTGTGCTCATGACAGCCCGTGTGGGTGTCGTAACCTTCCCAGGCTCCCTCGACGACAAGGACGCCGCGCGCGCCGTCGCGCTGGCGGGCGCCGAGCCGGTCGCCCTCTGGCACGCCGACGCCGACCTCAAGGGCGTGGACGCGGTCGTCCTGCCCGGCGGGTTCTCCTACGGCGACTACCTGCGCTGCGGCGCCATCGCCCGGTTCGCGCCCCTGATGTCCGAACTGGTCCCGGCCGCCCGCTCGGGCGCCCTGCCGGTCCTGGGCATCTGCAACGGATTCCAGATCCTGTGCGAGAGCCACCTGCTGCCCGGCGCCCTCACCCGCAACTCCTCGCTGAGGTTCGTCAACCGCGACCAGGTGCTGCGCGTGGAGAACACCTCCACCGCGTGGACCAACGCCTACGACGAGGGCCAGGAGATCCTGGTGGTGCTCAAGAGCGGTGAGGGCAGCTACGTGGCCGACGAGGCCACCCTGGACGAGCTGGAGTCCTCCGGCCGCGTCGTGGTCCGCTACGTCGGCGACGACCCCAACGGGTCGCGCCGCGGCATCGCCGGGATCACCAACGAGCACGGCAACGTCGTCGGCCTGATGCCGCACCCCGAACACGCGGTCGAGGCCCTGACCGGCCCCTCCACCGAGGGACTCGGATTCTTCACCTCGATCCTCGCCCGACTGGCCGCCGGTACGCCGGTACGCGCCTGACCCGCACCTCGACTGGGGGGACGATCCGATGAAGGCACAGCTGCGCTCGCGACGGACGATGGCGGTCCTGGTGGGGGTGGTCGTCGTCGGCCTCATCGTGTCGGCCGCCGCGGGCCTCTTCCAGGCCTTCGCGACCGCCCCCGAGGTACCCCCGCTGGAGCAGTCCCAGGAGCAGCCGGGGGCACCCGGGCCCCAGGCCGAGGAACCGCCTCCGGCCTCGGCGCTCGGCGAGGCCCCCGACGGCCTCAGCTACCGCTCCGGTGAGAACGACGTGTACTGCGAGGAGCAGGAGTGCGTCCGGCTCGTGCGCGTCCTCACCGAGGACGGCGAGCCCACCGACGACACCGAGGCCACCATCCAGGACGTCTTCGACCACCTCCTGGACGAGGACTGGCTGATCATGCTCCCCGAGGGCGTGGAGTCACCCGACGACGTGCCGCTCGAACAGACCGTCCTGACCGACGAGGAGGTCATGGTCGCCGACTCCTCCCAGCACGAGGACGAGGAGACCCCGGCGGTCCTGATGATCGGCGACTCCGCCCGGACGGGCTCCTGACCATGACCTTCCGCGCCGGTTGGCGGACGCCACGGCTCGGCTCACAACCGCACATCCCGAACGGAACCACGCATGTCTGAAGTCCCCGGTCCCGACACCGTCGCCTCGGCGCACAGCAGCCCGGACACGCCACAGCCGTACGCCGAACTGGGCATGGCCAAGGACGAGTACGAGCGGGTCCGAGAGATCCTGGGCCGCCGGCCCACGTCCGCCGAACTGGCGATCTACTCGGTCATGTGGAGCGAGCACTGCTCCTACAAGTCGTCCAAGGTGCACCTGCGCCAGTTCGGGGAGAAGGCCCCGGAGAACGACGCCCTGCTCGTGGGCATGGGCGAGAACGCGGGCGTGGTGGACGTGGGCGACGGCCGCGCCGTCACGTTCAAGATCGAGTCGCACAACCACCCGTCCTACGTGGAGCCGCACCAGGGGGCGGCCACCGGCGTGGGCGGCATCGTCCGCGACATCCTCACCATGGGCGCGCGGCCGGTCGCGGTCATGGACGCGCTGCGCTTCGGCCCGGCCGACGCCGACGACACCAAGCGGGTGCTGCCCGGCGTGGTCTCGGGCATCTCGTTCTACGGCAACTGCCTGGGCCTGCCCAACATCGGCGGCGAGATCGGCTTCGGGGCCGGCTACATCGGCAACCCGCTGGTCAACGCCCTGTGCGTGGGCGTGATGAAGCACGAGGACATCAAGCTGGCCCAGGCGCCCGGCCCGGGCAACAAGGTGGTGCTGTTCGGCGCGACCACCGGACCGGACGGCATCGGCGGCGCCTCCGTGCTGGCCAGCGCCACGTTCGACGACGAGTCGCACGCCAAGCGGCCGAGCGTGCAGGTCGGCGACCCGTTCATGGAGAAGCTGCTCATCGAGTGCAGCCTGGAGCTGTTCGCCGAGGACCTCGTCGTGGGCATCCAGGACCTGGGCGCGGCGGGCGTGTCCTGCGCGACCACCGAGCTGGCGGCGGGCGGCACCGGCGGCATGCGCATCCAGCTCGACCGGGTGCCGCTGCGCGACCACCGGCTCACTCCCGAGGAGATCCTCATGAGTGAGTCGCAGGAGCGCATGATGGCGATCGTCGAGCCCGCCAAGATGGCCGACTTCCTGGCCGTGTGCGAGAAGTGGCAGATCCTGGCCACGGAGATCGGCGAGGTCACCGACGTCACGCCCGAGGAGGCCGAGCGCGGCGGGCGGCTGGTGATGACCTGGCACGGCGAGACCGTAGTGGACATGCCGCCGCGGACCGCCTCCGACGAGGGCCCGGTCTACGAGCGCCCGTACGCGCGTCCGGCGGCGCAGGACGCGCTCCAGTCCGACGACCCGGCCGCGCTGCCGCGCCCGGCCGACGACGTCGAGCTGCGCGAGCAGGTACTGCGCGTGCTGGGCGCGCCCGGCGTGGGCGACCCGAGCTGGGTGACCCGGCAGTACGACAGCTACGTGCGCGGCGACACGGTGGTGTCCACGCCGCACGACTCGGGGATGATCCGCATCGCCGACGACTCCCACAGGGGTGTGGCGCTGGCCACGGACGGCAACGGCCGCTACACCCGGCTGGACCCGTACGCGGGGACGCAGCTGGCGTACGCGGAGGCGTTCCGCAACGTGGCGGCCACCGGGGCCCGCCCGCTGGCGGTCACCAACTGCCTCAACTTCGGCTCGCCCGAGGACTCCGGCGTGATGTGGCAGTTCGCCGAGTCCACCCGGGGTCTGGCCGACGCCTGCCTGCAGCTCGGGACGCCGGTGACCGGCGGCAACGTGAGCTTCTACAACCAGACCGGCGACGTGGCGATCAACCCGACGCCCGTCGTCGGCGTGCTCGGCGTCATCGACGACGTGCGCACGCGGCTGCGCAGCGCGTTCGACACCGACGGCGACCGGGTGTTCCTGCTGGGCGAGACGCGTGAGGAGTTCGGCGGCTCGGCGTGGGCGGACGTGGTGCACGGCCACCTGGGCGGGCTTCCGCCGCGGGTGGACCTGGCCGCGGAGGCCGCGCTGGGCGAGGTGCTGGCCACCGCCGCCGACCGCGGGCTGGCCGCCGCCGCGCACGACCTGTCCGACGGCGGCCTGGCGGTCGCGCTCGCCGAGTCGGCGCTGCGCGGCGGGCTGGGCCTGCGGGTGTCCGTGGACGGGGACGCGTTCACCGCCCTGTTCAGCGAGTCGGCCGCCCGCGCCGTGGTCGCGGTGCGCCCGGGCCAGGAGGAGGCCTTCCTGGCGCTGGCCGCCGACCACGGTGTCCCGGTCGCGGAGATCGGCACGGTGGGCGGCGACGCCCTCGCCGTCACCCACCCGGGCGGTGTCGTGCAGATCCCGTTGGAGGAGCTGCGCAGCGCCTACGAGTCCGCGCTGCCCGCCCTGATGGACGGCGTGTAGGACCAGGCGGGACCTGACCGACCGGAGCGGGGGCGCCCAGGAGGGCGTCCCCGCTCCGTCGCGTCCGTGGTCAGGGTCCGGGAGCGGCCGCCGGGAGGGCCCGCCGACTCGGCCGCGTCCGCCAGCCGCTTGTCGTAGGTGACGAAGCAGCTCAATGAACATCAGGCACCGTGGTCCTCTTCTCGCAGCTCCGCCAAGGCGTCCGTAGCCAGGCGCGTACCAGGCGGCGACGACTCGCGTGGCATACCCGCCGATTCGCCCGCGGTCGGCAGAGCAACCAGGTCACGCGGGTCCAACAGGCCGCGGTCGACCGCGCTCATGACCGCTTCCTCTGCCGGATCCGGAGGAAGAACACGGCCGACGGTCTCACCATGCCTGGTCACTGTGAATGACTCCCCGTGTCTGGCCCGGTCGAAGACGTCTGCGGCGTTCCGCTGAAGCTCACGAATCGAGATCCGGTGGGTCCTCGCCTCTGTGTCCATACGACTCAGGGGACGCCACTACGATCCGCGTGTCAGGCAAAGAGTACGAACTGGCAGACACACTTTCTCCCTTGTCTGTCGCCGTCGAGGCCGGGCGGGGCGGGTAGGGGAAAGGACACGGAGGAGCGGTAGGACCGGAGGAAGACGCGAAGGAGGCGGGCGACATGCGACGGGGCAGGTTGAAGGGGCCGCTGGGCAGCCACGACCGGCCGGCGAGCGCCCTCGGGTTCCGCATGGTGCTGGCGGTGTTCGGCGCGCTGATCCTGCTGGGCGGCACGATCGCCGCGCTGGTCTGGACCGAGGAGATCTGGCTGGCCGTCCTGTTGGGGGCGGGCTTCCTGGCCTCGTGCGTGAACGCCTACTGGGTGAGCCGTCGGCTGCGCTACGAGCAACGGGGGCGCTGAGGCCGGCCCGGGACGAGCATCGGATCGCCGGCGGGGGACATGTCCGCACCTGTGGCGGACCGCCGGACCACGGGCGCGTGGGCCCGGTGGCTGCCCCTGGTGCCGCTCACCGCCGCGGTCACCGTCCTCGCGGCGACCGGCGTCCTGCCGACCTGGCCGGGACTGGTGCACCTGGTGGCCCTGCCGCCGCTCGACCTCTTCGGTGACCTGCGCGTCCTGCTCACCACCACGACCGGGCCGGTGTCCTTCGGGTTCCTGCTGGCGGCGGTGCTCGCCGTGCGCGTGGTGGTTCTGGCGCTCATGACGGGCGGGCTCACCCGCGACCGTGTCGTGCTCGCCGCCGTGTTCTACGGGATTCTCCTGCCTCCGACGCTGCTCGCCGCCGAATCCGTGTACATCGCCGGGGCCCTCCTGTACTCCCGCCTGTACTGGGGCGCGCTGGCGGCGGTCGCGGTCCTCTTCGTCCTGGGCGCCGCCGTACCCTGGTCCGTTCGGGGCGACGGCCGGGCCCGCCTGCGGGACGGTGCCGCACGAGCGTGGCGTGCCGGGCTGCGCGTCGAGGTGCTCGTGCCCTACGGCGCGGCCGTGGTGGCGATCGGGGCGCTCGCCCACCTGTTCCCGCAACTGGCGGTCGCGCTCGTCCCCGTCTCGGCGCTCGCCACCGGGGCCGCCGCCACCGCGCTGTCGCGCCCGGCCCGCCCCGGCGGCCGGCGCCGGCTGGCGGCGGCCGCGGCGGTGCTCGTCCTGGTGGCCTGGGTGTGGGTGGGCTCGCGCACGGAGGCGGAGCCCGAGGCGGCGGTGCCGCGGGAGGGGTCGATCATGCTGATGTCGGGGATCGACTCGCACTCGGGCATGGGGGACATCTTCCGCAGCCGCACCGACCTGCTCGGCTACGACTGCGCGAGTACGTACTACTTCTCCTACGCGGGCGCGGGCGACGGGCAGCCACAGGGGCTCGCGCGGTGTCCCATCCGCACCGGTGCCCCCTATACCGCTGCGGACACGGAGCGGCCGATGGAGGAGCTGGTGGCGGCGTTCGCGGAGCAGACGGCGGATCTGCCGCGCCCGCTGGTGGTGGCGGGGCACTCCCAGGGCGCGTGGGTCGCGTGGGAGGCCGTGGCCACCGGAGCGGCGCCGCGCGTGGACGTGCTGGTCCTGGTCGGCCCCTTCCAGGAGAGCACGGGCGGGTACCGGCCGCCCGGCGCACCCGGTCCGGGACGCCCCGCGTCGGACCTGCTGCACCTGCTCGTACCGCTCAGCCGGGCGGTGGACTTCACCTTCGCCCCCCGTTCCCCGGCCGGGTACGAGCTGCTGGGCACGACGCGGGCCCCCGCTCGGATCATGGGTACGCCCCTGCCGGAGGACACCCGCTCACTGAGCATCACCTCGGCCACGGATCTGCCGCTCATGCCGTCCGGCCGGCGTCTGCCGGTGGACCGCAACGCCTGTCCCCTGCGCGCCCCGCATCCCTACCTGGCCACCACGGGGGGCTACTACGTCGAGGTCAACCGCTTCCTGGACGGCGATCCCGGGCTGGACTGCCCGGCCTTCCGTGACTGGGGCGTGCCCCTGTCGACGCCGTTCTCGGCTCCTCCCCTCCTTGTGGAGCCGGAACCCGGACCCCCCGGACGGTGAACAGCGGAGCCCTCGCCCCGGCGGCCTCCGCCGGACACGGCCCGACGCGCGGTGCCGGGCCGGGGACCGGAGTCCCCGACCCGGCACCGGCCGGACGGATCCGGATCAGCCCGCGGGCTCGACGTCCTTCGGGATCCACGGCCGCCACACGTCCGGGTTCTCCTCCACCCAGACCTCGGCCGCGTCCGTCGGGTCCATGCCCTCGTCGGCGATCATCTGCGCCACCCGGTTCTGGTCCGCGTTGGTCCACGTCCAGTTGTCGAGGAACTGGTAGGCGGGGTCGCCCGTCTCCGCGAACCCGGCCCGGAAGATCTTGTTCAGCTCGTAGGCCGGGTAGTCGCAGGGAACCTCGGACGGGTCGTCGGCGCACCCCTCCTCGTAGTCCGGGAAGTCCACCCGGACCAGGTCCAGCTCCTCCTGGAGCCACTGCGGGTCGTAGAAGTAGAAGAGCACCGGCTCCTCGTTGGCGTACCGCCGCCGGACCTCGGTGATCTGTGAGGCCTCGGAACCCGCGTAGACGATCTCCAGGTCCAGGTCGAACGCGTCGATCATCCCCTGGTCCTGGGTGACGAACCCGGGCGCGCCGCCCAGGAACTCGCCCTGGTCGCCGGTCTCGGCGGTCCGGAACAGGTCCGTGTGCTCCTTGAGCCCCTCCACGGTGGTGATCTCCGGGTACTCCTCCTCCATGTAGGCGGGCACGTACCAGCCGATCACCCCCTCGTTGCCGTTGGGGCCGCCGTCGACCACGGTGCCGTTGCCCTCGGGGCCGTAGAGCTCCATGAGGTCCTCGTGACCCCAGTTCTCCACGATGACGTCCAGCACGCCCTGGTCCAGGGCCTGCCACGACGGCTGCTCGGACACCCGCATGAGCTGGACCTCGTAGCCCATCTCCTCACGCAGGACGTACGCCAACACCTCGGCGCTGGCCTCGTAGCCGACCCACCCGTTCAGGGCGATCCGTACGGTGTTCGGGTCCCGCGCGATCTGGTCCGTGCGCACCGCGCACGCGCTGACCATCATCAGTGCCAGTCCGACCGCCAGCAGCCGGACCAGGGCGTGTTCCGTGGATGCCGCCCGTCGCGAGCGGCGCATCCAGTGGTGCTCTCGCAAGGCCGAAGAGGAAGTCAGCCCGGGTTTGGCTGTCGACTGATGAGAACGCCGCGAGAGTGCCGCTGGGGCGCCGCGCAGTAGGGCGAGTATCCGCGGAACATGCCCTAGGGCACCCTTCCTCATGAACCTAGGCACGGGGTGCCCTCCTTCCCTGTGTCACACGGTCCAGGAACAGGCCCAGGCACACGATCGCCAGGCCGGAGGCCAGACCCAGGCCGAGTTCGTTCTGCGCCAGCCCGAACACCACGTCGAAGCCGAGCGATCCGGCGCCGACCAGCGCGCCCATGACGACCATGGACAGCACCAGGATGATCCCCTGGTTGACGGCCAGCAGCAGCGAGCCGCGGGCCATCGGCAGCTCCACCTTGCTGAGCAGCTGCCACTTGGTGGAGCCCTGCGACAGCGCCGCCTCCTTGGTCGCCGCCGGGACCCCGCGGATCCCGTCGTTGACCAGCCGGATGACCGGCGGGAGCGCGAAGATGACCGCGGCCACCAGCGCGGGGACGCGGCCGATGGTGAACAGCGCGACCGCCGGGATGAGGTACACGAACGGCGGCAGGGTCTGCATGGCGTCCAGGACCGGCCGCAGGAGCATCGCGAACACGTCGCTGCGCGACATCAGCACGCCGACCGCCACGCCCAGCGCGAGGGTGACCGCCGACGCCACGAGCACCTGCGACAGCGTGTCCATCGCGTTGACCCACACGCCCAGGAGACCGATGACCACGAACGACGCCCCCGAGACGAGCCCCGCCCGCCATCCGGCGAGGGTCCAGCCCAGAGCCGCGGCCACGACGACCACCAGCCACCAGGGCGACCCGGTCAACAGCGCGCTGAGCGGGGTGAGGACCCAGTCGAGCGTCCATTCGGACAGGGCGGCGGTGTAGGTCCCGATCCCCGCCTGCACGGCCTCGTAGAAGGCGTTGACCGGCGCGCTGATGTCCACGGACAACTCGCGCGGCCAGCCGCCCGCGCCCACGGCCCGCGCCGCGGTGACCACGACGATCACCGCGACCAGCCCCGTCCCCAGCACGGGCAGCCTGAACCGCGGGGGGATGTGGGGGGTGCGCGCCCCGTGGCCGACGGCGCCCGTCACCCGGTCCATCGCGATCGCCAGCATGACGATCGCCAGACCGGCCTGGAAGGCCTCGCCGACGTTGACCTTGGACAGCGCCTGGTAGATCGCGTCGCCCAGACCGCCCGCGCCGATGACCGACGCGATGACGACCATGGAGACGGCCAGCATGATGGTCTGGTTGACGCCCAGCAGGATGGTGCGCTTGGCCATCGGCAGCTGCACCTTGGTGAGGACCTGCCAGGGCGTCGAGCCGAGCGACGTCGTCGCCTCCACCGCGCCCTTGGGGACCTCGCGGATGCCGAGCGCGGTGATGCGCACCGCGGGCGGGATCGCGTAGACCGCCGTCACCACGGCCGCCGCAGGGTTGCCGATGCCGAACAGCAGCACGAACGGCAGCAGGTAGGCGAACGCGGGCATGATCTGCATGAAGTCCAGGACCGGGCGGATTCCCCGGTGGAACGCCTCGCTGCGGCCGGCCAGGATGCCCAGCGGGACGCCGAACACCAGCGCGATGAGCACCGAGGTGATGATCAGGGCCAGCGTGGTCATCGACTCGTCCCACAGGCCGGTCAGCGCGAACACCGCGAAGGTGGCCAGCACCAGCAGTGCCACCCGCCATCCGGCGACGCGCCAGGCGCCGAGAACGCCGATGACCGTGACTCCGGCCCAGGTGAGCAGGTCCAGGACCCGGTTGATGAGGACGACCGCGGAGCCCAGGCCCACGGAGACGTAGTTGAAGCCGTACAGGAACAGCGGGCTGTCGTTGCGGTTCTCGACGATCCAGGCGTAGACGCCGTCGAGCCAGGCCATGAAGCGGTCGCCGATGCCGGTCGGGAACGGTCCCGCCCAGGCGGGGGAGCCCAGGTACCGGAACAGCCCGTACCCGGCCACGAACACCGCGATCACGGCCAGTGCCCGCACCCAGGGGTTGGCGAGCACGCTGGGCTGACGGGGCCCCGCGGCCCCTCCGACTCCTCCGGACCCGCCGGTGGCGGGTCGGGTCAGCGCGGCCATGTCACCCACCGTTCCCGGTCGGGGCGGGACCACCGTGGCCGGTGGGGTTCGAGGGGGCGCCCGGGGTGCTCCCGCGCGCCTCGCCCCCCTGGGGGCCCGTGTCCCCGTCGGCGGCGCGCTCGGCGGGGTCGGTGGACTCCTCCGACAGCTCCCCGACGGTCTCCTCGATGGCCACGGCCACCGCGTTCTCGGACAGCTGGTCCTCGGCGATGGCGCGCAGCACGTCGTCGCGGCCCACGTAGCCGAGGAGGGTGTCGCCCTCCACGACCCGCACGGGGGCGGTGCTCGCCGCGAGCATCGGCAGGACCTCCGCCAGGACCGTGCCCGGCTCGGTGACCGGGCCGTCCGTGCGTTCCCCGGGGTAGGCGTCGCGCACCAGCCACCGCGCGGTCAGCACGGTCGTGCGCGCCACGTCGGAGGTGAAGTCGGCGACGTAGGCGTTGGCCGGGCGGCCCACCACCTCCTCCGGGGTGCCGACCTGGACGAGTTCGCCGTCGCGCATGATGGCGATGCGGTCGCCCAGCTTCAGGGCCTCCTGGAGGTCGTGGGTGATGAACACCGACGTCTTGTTCAGCTCGCGCTGGAGCCGGGAGACCTCGGCCTGCATGTCGCGGCGGATCAGCGGGTCGAGCGCGCTGAACGGCTCGTCGAACATCAGCACCTCGGGGTCGACGGCCAGCGCGCGGGCCAGGCCGACCCGCTGCTGCATGCCGCCGCTCAGCTCGCCGGGCCGCGCGTTCTCGTAGCCCGACAGGCCGACCATGTCGATCATCTCGCCCGCGCGGGCGTAGCGCTCGGCGCGGCCCATGCCGCGCACCTCCAGCCCGTAGGCCACGTTGTCGACGATGCGCCGGTTCGGCAGCAGTCCGAAGTGCTGGAAGACCATGGCCATCTTGTGGCGGCGAAGCTCGCGCAGGCGCTGCTGCCCCGCCGCACCGATGTCCTCGCCGTCGAGCAGGACCTGCCCGGCGGTCGGCTCGATGAGGCGGCTCAGGCAGCGGATCAGGGTCGACTTGCCGGACCCGGACAGGCCCATGACGACGAAGATCTCGCCGGGGCGGACGTCGAAGGACACGTCGCGCACGGCCACGGTGCAGCCGGTCTCCTCCTTGATCCGGTCCCGGTCGGCGGTCTCCAGCTCGGTGCCGATGACCTTGTCGGCGTTCCTCCCGAAGATCTTCCACAGGCCCCGGACGGAGAAGGTGACGTCGGTGCCGCCTTCGAGGGACTCCGGTTCCCTGGCGGTCTGTGTGCTCATCTGGTGGACTCCTGGAGGTGGTCCTCACGGATCAGGTCGGCCGCGCGCTCACCGAGCGCGAGCACCATCACCATGGGGTTGGGGGTGGGCAGGGTGGGGAACACCGAGGCGTCGGCCACGCGCAGCCCCCGCAGCCCGCGCACGCGCAGGCGGGGGTCCACGACGGCGCCGTCGTCCTCCGCGGCGCCCATCCGGCAGGTGCCCGCCGGGTGGTAGACGGTGTGCGCGGCGCGGCGGCCGTACTCCGACAGCTCCTCGTCGGACCGGACCCCGGGTCCGGGCGCGACCTCGCGCTTGATCCACGAGCGGAACGGCTCGGTCGCGGCCACCTCGCGGGCGATCTTCAGCCCGTCCACGATGGTCTGCTCGTCGTAGCCGTCGGGGTCGGTGAAGTAGCGGAAGTCCAGCGCGGGCTTGGCCTGGGGGTCGCCGCTGGTGAGGTAGAGCTTGCCGCGTGAGCGGGACCGGGGGATGTTCGGCGTCATGCAGACCGCGTAGCCGTCCTCCGGCGACTCGTAGCCCAGCCGCTTCGTGTTGTCGTCGAAGGGGATCTGGTAGATGTGGAACATCAGGTCCGGGCGCGGGTCGCCGTCGTGGCGGCGGACGAACAGCGCCGCGTCGGAGTCCATCACGGTCTCCCGCGGCACCGGCCGGTCGGTCTCCCACATGATGATGGACTCGGGGTGGTCCAGGAGGTTCTCTCCGACGCCGGGCAGGTCGTGGCGGGCCTCGATGCCCACCTCGCGCAGCTCCTCGGCGTTGCCCACCCCGGAGAGCATGAGCAGGCGGGGGCTGTCGACCGCGCCCGCGGACAGCACGACCTCGCGCCGGGCGCCGACCGTGACGCGCTCGCCGTCCCTGGTCGTGGCGCTGACCCCGGTGGCGCGGTCGCCGTCGAACTCGATCCGGTCCACCCACGTCTCCAGCATGACCGTGAGGTTCTCGCGCACGCCCATGATCGGGTGGAGGTAGGCGACCGAGGCCGAGGACCGGTGCCCGGTGTAGGGGTCGTAGGCGATGGAGAGGAAGCCCGCGCCGCCCGAGAAGCCTCCGCCGTGCGAGGTCAGGGCGTTGAAGTCCGCCACGACCGGGACGCCGGCCGCCTCGGCGGCCGAGGCCACCCAGTCCTTGACCATGGCGTTGCGGTCCTTCTCCGCGACCGGCACGATGTTGCACTTGATCCGGTCGGCGTAGGACTGGACGGTGGCGTTGTCCCAGCCCTCGGCGCCCGCGGCGACCCAGTCGTCCAGGTCCTCGGCGAACGGCCGGAAGCTGATGAGCGTGTTGTGCGACGAACAGCCGCCGAGCACGCGGGCGCGCGAGTGCAGGATGTGCGAGTTGCCGCGCGGCTGTTCGACGGTGGTGTAGCCGTAGTCGAGGTCGCTGTCCAGCACGCTCAGCCACTCGCGCAGCTGGAGGACGTTCTCGTGGTCGCGGTCGTCGGGACCGCCCTCGATGAGGCACACGGTGGTGCCGGGGTCCTCCGTCAGCCGGTTGGCGATGACGGAGCCCGCTGTGCCACCACCCACGATGACGTAGTCGTAGGTGGTCCGGGTGTCGGACACGGCCTGTTCCTCTCGTTGTCGCTGAGTCGGGGGATAGCCCGGGGGGAAACCGACCTCTGCTGTGTTCTGGTGTGTGTGCGCGTGCGGTGCGTGAGCGGTCGCGGGCACCGCGGCGCGTCCGCCGATCGGGCGGATGCGCCGCGGCACCGCGCGCCGCTCTCGTCGCGCGCGCCGCCCGGGCGTCCGGCCCGGAGCGGCGCGATCGCGTGGCGGCCAGGGAGTGCGTGGCGGGTGCTGCCCGTCGTGAACGGCGCGGGTGTCCGCCACACGCCCTAGCCGAACCAGCGCTGGGGTTCGGGGGCCAGGTTGCGGTAGACGTGCTTGGCCTCGCGGTACTCGTCCAGGCCGGCGAACCCCAGCTCGCGTCCGATGCCGCTGCGGCCGTAGCCGCCCCACTCGGCGCCGGGGAAGTACGGGCCGTAGTCGTTGACCCAGATCGTGCCGTGGCGCAGGGCGGCGGCGACGCGCTCGCCGCGCCCGGTGTCGTTCGTCCACACGCCGCCGGAGAGCCCGTAGTCGGTGTCGTTGCCCAGCTCGATCGCCTGGGCCTCGGTCTCGAACCGCTCCACGGTCACGACCGGGCCGAAGACCTCGGTCTGGACGATGTCCATGGACCGGTCGCAGTCCACGAACACGGTGGGCCGGTAGAAGTAGCCGCGGGCGAGCTCGGGGTCGTCCGGGCGCTTGCCGCCGGCGATGATCCGGGCGCCCTCCTCGACACCGCGGGCGACGGCGGCCTCCACCTTGGCGCGGTGCTCGGCCGAGACCAGCGGTCCGCAGCGCACGCCCTCGTCCTGGCCGCGGCCGATGCGGATGGCCTCGGCCCGGCGGGCGAGTTCGGTGGTGAAGGCGTCGTGGATGTCGTTGTGCACGATCAGCCGGGCGCCCGCCGAGCAGACCTGGCCGGAGTGGAAGAACGCGGCACTGAGCGCGTAGTCCACGGCGGTGTCCAGGTCCACGTCCGGGAAGATGATGTTCGGGTTCTTGCCGCCGAGCTCCAGCGCGACGGTCTTGACGGTCTCCGCGGCCGAGGCCATGATGCGGCGCCCGGTGGCCAGGCCGCCGGTGAAGGAGACCAGGTCCACGTCGCGGTGCTCCGAGAGCGGGGCGCCGGCGTCGGGGCCGCTGCCCAGGACCAGGTTCACCACGCCAGCGGGGATCCCGGCCTCGGTGGCCAGCTCGACCAGCTTGCAGGTGGTGACCGGGGTGATCTCGCTGGGCTTGATCACCATGGTGTTGCCGGCCGCGATGGCCGGGGCCATCTTCCAGGCGAGCTGGAGCAGCGGGTAGTTCCAGGGCGTGATCATGCCGCAGACGCCGACGGGCTCGTACACGACCTTGCTGTGCACGCCCTCGGGCGCGGACACGACACGGCCGGCGTCCTTGTCGGCGAGTCCGGCGTAGTAGCGGAAGACGTTGGTGACGTCGTCGACGTCGATGCCGCCCTCCTCGATCGTCTTGCCGGTGTCCAGCGACTCCATGACCGAGATCTCCTCGCGGTCGCGCTGGAGGAGGTCGGCGATGCGGTCGAGGACGCGGCCGCGCTCGTCGGCGGCGGTCCGGCGCCACTCCCCGGTGTCGAAGGCGCGTCGCGCGGCGGCGATGGCGGCCTCGGTGTCGGGGCGTCCCCCCTCGCTCACGATGGTGAGGACGGAGGCGTCGGCCGGGTTCAGGATCTCCCTGACACGGCCGTTGTGGGCGGCTCGCCACTGGCCGTCGATGTAGAGGCTCGTGGCCTCGGACGCGCCCGGTTCGGACAGGTAGGGCACGGTGGGTAGGGATACGTCGGGCTGGTTCACGGGTCCGGTTTGCCCAAGATCGGTGGTCACAAACTGCCTCGTCTCATACGACACTTTCGCCCCAAGGCTCCCACAAGCCCGTCTGAGCAGTAAAAACCACGCTCTGGGGGCAGGTGAACCCGTGGCGTGAGTCACGTGTGCACAGCATCACCACATCTACGCGCGTGAGCCGGGGTCCTCACGGACCAATCGCGGGCCTGGGGAAGACCAGGCCAAGAGTTTGACGTACATTTAGGTGTACCTAAGTGGATTCGCCCGGATCACGGGCGGCCACGGACCCGCCCGCCCCAGGACCGCGCCACCGCACCGGCGCACCCTCGAGGAAGCGCATGCTGCTTGAACAGGAACGACGCGACGTCTGCCTGACCGCCCGTGCCCTCGCCGCCCATACCGGAACCGCCCCCGGGGAATCGGGAACCGTCAGCGTCCGCAGCGGCGACCTGGTGGTCGTCACCCCGCACGGCGTCCCGCTCGACCAGCTCCAGGCCGCGGACTGCCCGGTGATGTCGCTGGACGACCGTGTCCTGGAGGGGCGCCGCGACCCGGCCGCCGAGGCCACCCTGCACCTGGCCGTGCACCGCCGGGCCGCCGACCACGACGACGCGGTCACCGCGGTCGTCAACGCCTTCACCGCCGACACCGTCGCGGTGTCGTCGGTCCTGGCCGAGCTGCCCCCGATCCACCACCGCGCGGCCGCCCTGGGCGGTGCGATCACCGTCACCCCCTACACGCTCTACGGCACCGGCGAGATCGCCGACCACGCGGTCAAGGCGCTCAAGGGCCGCGACGCCGCCCTGCTCGCCGGACACGGCGGCCTCGCGCTGGGGCACGGGCTGGAGCACGCGCTGGAGAACCTGCGGCTGCTGGACTGGCTGAGCGCCGCCTACCTGCGGGCGCGCCAGATCGGGGAGCCCCGGGCGCTGTCCGAGGACGAGCTGGCCAGGATCCGCCACCGCGACACCTACGGCTGGGCGGGCCCGGACATCTGGTGACCGGCTAGTCGACCTCGGTAGCCAGGACCCCGGGCAGATCCCCGAACCGGGCCTTGGCGTCACGACTCACGACCGTGCGCCCGGTCTGCGCCGCGTGCGCGGCGATGATGAGGTCATGCTTTCCCCTGGGGATTCCGCCGCGCCTGGTTTGGGCGATCAGTGCCGCGTGATGAGCCGCCGTCGCTTCCGTGTACTCCAGGACCTCCACGTTTTCCGTGATCGCGGCCAGTGCCCTGGAACGTTCGGCCGCCCGTGCAGCGGTGTCCGCCATCTCGACGCCGACTCGGTACTCCGCGATCGTGATCGCCGCGACCGACAGGTCGTCCTCGTCGAAGGCGGACCTGTCGATCGCCCCGCGTTCGTAGGAGATGAGGACGTTGGTGTCCAGGATCAGGCGTCGGCCCACGGGTCGGCCTCCTCGTTCGTGAGAAAGGCCAACGCTTCGTTGATGTCGCTCTCGAACCTGTCGTCAGGCGGCGTGATGCCTTCAAGCGCCGCACGCAGGTCCGCGCCGGTGCGGCGACGAGCCGGGCCGATCTCGGCGACGGGCGACTTTCCCCTCGTGATGGTCACGCGCTCGCCGTTCTCGATCGCGTCCAGGAGATCCGAGAACTTCCTCGCAGCCTCGGTCGCGGTGATCGTTCGCATACATACCATGATATCTGACTATCAGATTTCCACCAGGGTCGCCTGGGAAACGCGGAACTCCTTCCCTGGCCGTGCAGTCGGGTGGGCTACTGGCCGATGCGGGGGAAGGGTTCGGTGGAGAAGACGACCTCCACCGGCACCTCGAAGTAGCGGGCGATCCGCATCGCCAGGTGCAGGCTGGGGCTGTACTCGCCCCGCTCCAGGTAGCCGACGGTCTGGTAGTGGACCCCCAGGGCCTCGGCCAGCGCGCGGCGCGACACCCCCCGCTCGGCGCGCAGCACCGCGATGCGGTTGTAGATCACCTCGGATCCGCCCGCCGACGCCTTGGCGCGGCGTCCGGATCCGTTGCTCTTGTTCTCAGTAGGCACGCTTCATCGCCTTTTCCCTGGCCGCCTGGACGCGCGACCCCGACTCCCGACGGGCCATCCGCCGCAGCACCCACGGCGCCACGAGGAATCCGACCACCGCCCACAGTGCCAGAACCCCGGCGACCTGGGGCAGCTGCCACGATCCGGCCATCTCCAGGGCCGCGTAGTCGTCGGGCAGCGCCCCCGCGCGCACGCCGAGCCCCATCCAGTAGATCGGGAGGAACAGGGCGGCCGTCCCCACCCAGTCGGGCAGGAAGTCCAGCGGGAAAAGGATGCCGGAACCCATCAGCAGGAAGACGATCGGCACCATCAGAAGCCCCACGAACCTCGGGTTGGAGATGAGGGAGCCGGCGATCGCCCCGAACGGGGCCAGGGCGAGCGCGCCCAGCACGCAGACCCAGACGAGGGTGGCCGCCGCGCCCCAGCTCGGAGGGTCGAAGCCCTCGACCAGGAACAGGCCGGGCACGACCATGAGGGCCAGCGAGGTCAGCACGATCCCCACGATGTGGACGACCTTGGCGACGGTGTAGCCGAGCATGCCGTGCGGCAGGGTCTTGGCCCGCAGGAGCGTGCCGTTCTCGCGCTCGGCGGCCAGCACCTGGGCCACGGTCAGCAGGCCCGCCATCACGAGGGTGAAGACCACACCGCCGGTGTAGGTCACCGCGCCGTAGGTGGTGTCGGCCTCCTCCACCCGCCCCCTGGACATGAACGTGCCGAGGACGACGAACAGGACCGGCATGTAGAAGTAGCCGAACAGCTCCATCGGGCTGGCGAACGAGCCGCGGAACTCCAGCAGCCCACGGGACAGGCCGGCTCGGACCGCGTTGACGGCGGGGTTCATCGGATCTCCTTCACGAACTCGTGCGCGGCCGTCTCCGTCTCGCCGGACTCGTACCGCGCGACCATGTCGAGGTAGACGTCCTCCAGGGAGGGCCGGACGACCCGCAGGTCGGCCAGGTCGTCGCCGAGCGCGGCGTACAGTTCGGCCACGTGGCGGGCCGGGGCGCCGGTGACGTGGACGTGGCGCTGGCCGCCGACCCGCCAGGAGACCTCGCTCTCCCGCTCGACGAGCGCGGACAGCTGCTCCACGCTGCCGTCGGCGACGATGGTGCCGCCCGCGAGGATGAGGATCCGGTCGGCGAGCTTCTCCGCCTCGTCGAGGTCGTGCGTGGTGAGCAGCACCGCGGTGTCGTCCGTGTCGACGATGTCGTGGACGAGTTCGTGGAAGCTCCGGCGCGCCTGGGGGTCGAACCCGGCGGTGGGCTCGTCGAGGAAGAGCACCTCCGGACGACCGACCACGCCGATCGCCACGTCCAGGCGGCGGCGCTGCCCGCCGGAGAGCTTGGTGATCTTCGTGCCCGCCTGGTCGGAGAGGCCGACACGCTCCAGGAGGGCGTCGGTGTCGTGGGGGCGGGCGCGGTCCCGGGTGGAGTAGGGCGCGTAGAAGCGGCCGAAGTGGCTCAGGAGGTCGCGGACCCGCCACCCGCCGTGGTCGCGCCAGGTCTGCAGGACCACGCCGAGTCGGGCGCGCCAGTCCTCACCTCCGCGTTCGGGATCGGAGCCGAGCACGTCGACCGTGCCCGCCGAGCGCTTCCGGAACCCTTCGAGGATCTCGATGGTCGTGGTCTTGCCCGCGCCGTTCGGGCCGAGGAGCGCGATCACCTCGCCCCGGCGGGCGGTGAAGTCGACACCCCGGAGCACCTCGGCTGTGCCGTAGTTCATCCGCAGACCGCTGACCCGGACCACGGCGTCGGCGGGCTCACCCGACGCCTGCGCCGCCGCCCGCGACACCTCCCCGGTCGGAGCACTCATCACAGGACTCCCTCCATTGATCGTCCCTGTACTGCGATCGATAGTACATGTACTACATACTTGAGCACAGGCGCTGCATCCCGGATCGGGTTCCCGACACCGGTCCACAGGTCGGCGGTGAGGAGGAACACGCAGGTCAGGGAGCCGTCGGAGTGTGTGGCCGGATCCGGCCACACCACACCCGGGTACGGGTACTCAGTGATCGAGGGGGCTCAGGGACGACAATGGACGGGAACGTTCGGTTCAGGACCGCAGGAGGCCCCATGCGCTGCAGCTACATCCGGCTTCTCGTCAACGACTACGAGGCCTGCTTCCACTTCTACGCCGACATCCTCAAGTTCCCCGTGCTGTGGGGTGACGAGACGAGCAGGTACGCGGAGTTCGACGTGGAGTCCGGGACGCGTCTGGCCATCAACCAGCGCGAGGTGATGGCGGAGGCGTTGGAGACCGACACCGCCGACCCCGAGCTCCCCCACCAGGACCGGCTCGCGGTCGTCTTCCAGGTGGACGACGTCGACGAAACCGCCGCCAAACTGGTCGCCGACGGCGCCCGCCAGGTCAGGGCGCCCTACGACTGGACGGCGTGGGGCGTGCGCGCCGCGCACTTCCGCGACCCCGACGGCTACCTGCTGGAGATCAACCACCCGCTCATCCCCGTGGACATCCCCACCCCGCCGAGCCCCTGAGCCCCCCTGGGCGGCGGAGCCTGACCACCGTGTCCGCGGCGCCGGAACGCGCCCGGCCGCGGGACCTCACCCGGCGAGGTGGTCCACCAGCAGCTCGTTGACCCGCTCGGCGCGCTCCACTCCGAGCAGGTGGGCGGCTCCGGAGACCACCTCGAACCGGGTGTCGGCGATCCCGTCGGCCAGCCGCCTGCCGTGCCCCGGTGGCATGAGGGCGTCGTGCGCCGCCGAGACCACCAGCGTCGGCACCCGGACCGCGGAGGCGAGGTGGCGCTGGTCCATGTCCGCGACCGCGTCGCAGATCGCGGCGAAGGCGCCCGCGTCGGTGCGCAGGAAGTCCTCGCTGAAGCGCTCGGTGACGTCGGGGCGGTCCTCGGCCATGTCGGGGGTGAACCACGGCAGGACGACGTCGGCGGCCACCGACTCGATCCCCGACTCCCGGACCCGCGCGGCGACCCGGTCCCAGCGGTGCGGGCGGGGGGTGCGCGGGGCGGCGGCGAGCAGGGCGATCCGCTCCAGCGTCCGGGGCGAGTTCGCCGCGATCCACACGAGCAGGGCGGCGCCGAAGCCGGCGCCGACGGCCGACACGCGGGTGAAGCCCCGCTCCTCCAGCAGGCCCAGGATGTCCAGGGCCATGTCCTCGACGGAGTAGGGGCCCTCCGGGGCGGGCGAGAACCCGTGCCCGCGGTGGTTGATCCGCAGTACCTGGTGGTCACGCGTGAGTTCGGCGATCTGCGGCTCCCACACCGACATCCTCGTACCGAAGGGCGGGACGAGCAGGACCACGGGAGCGTGCCGTGGACCGTCGAGGCGGTACTGCAGCGGAATCAAGGCCATGGAACCTCCGAGTCACCAGGACTCCCAGGCTATCCGGAGTCGTTTCGGGGGATCCAACGGCTTTCCGCCCCTCCCGCGAAGTGGAGGACAGTCGTTGACCGCCGTTCTCCCTACTGTCGTTTCCAGATCCGACGGCAGCGACTGGAAACGGTGATCAGGATGACGACTCAGGTCGAGAACGCACGAACGGCCGACACCGAGCGCGAGACCCTGCTGCGCGTGCTGGAGGAGCAGCGCGGCAACCTGCGGTACGCGGTGCGCGGGCTGACCGACGAGCAGGCGCGGCAGCGCACCACGGTGAGCGCCCTGTGCCTCGGAGGTGTGGTCAAGCACGTCGCCCGCGGCGAGAAGCACTGGGTGAAGTTCATCCTGGAGGGCGACCCGGGCACGGACTACGAGTCCCCGGAGACCTACGCCGTGCACGAGAACAGCTTCCGGCTGCTGGAGGGCGAGACCCTCCAGGGGGTGCTGGAGGAGTACGAGCGGGTGGCGGCGCGGACCGAGCAGATCGTTCGGGACCTGCCGGACCTGGAGGTCACCCAGAAGCTGCCGACCGCCCCATGGTTCCCGGAGGGGACCTACTGGACCGCCCGCGAGGTCCTGCTGCACGTCATCGCGGAGAACGCCCAGCACAACGGCCACGCGGACATCATCCGCGAGGAACTGGACGGCCAGAAGACGATGGGCTGACCCCGCCTAGGGGCCGCCCCCGCCAAGGGGCGGACCCCGTCCAAGGGGCGGACCCCGTCCAAGGGCCGACCCCGAACGCGTGTCCCGCGCCCGGCGTGTCCCGCGCCCGGCGTGTCCCGGGTCCGGCGTGTCCCGCCCCGGTGCGGGACACGCGTTCACGTGCCGGTCAGGACCGGCGCGGCGCACGGGTGGTGGCCACGGCGGTGAGCCACGCCGCCGCCCAGACGGCACCGACCGCGAGCGACGTCCACGCCGCGACACCCTGCGCGGGTTCGCCCAGCCCGGGGGCCAGGCCGGCGGCGCGCGCGGTGAACGACACCACACCGGCCGCGATCAGCAGCGCGCCCGCGCCGTTGGCCACGAGCAGGGGCACACGCCAGAGCGCGCGGGCGGGCGGGCGCAGCAGCGCGAGGACGAACAGCACCATGACCGCGCCCACGGCGGCGTTGGCCAACTGGCCGCCGACGGGGTCGTGGACGTCGTAGGCCTCCGGCGGGGCGGGGAACCCCGGCATCCCCAGTGCGCCGTTCAGCGCCAGGTGCACCTTCGAGACGGCGTAGGCGGCGGCTCCCGCCGCCGCGAGGAGGACGGCCGCGGTGTGTCGGTTCATGGACCCATCCTCCGGGACGGGGCCGGCAGCGGGATCACCCCCCGGCGGGACCCCGCTCCCCCGAGGGAGGGAGGCCGCCCCGCCACGTGCCGGGCTCCGGGAAAGGGTGTCAGCGGCGGTGCGTCCGAACGTTCCCGACACGAGCGCACCCGTCGCCAATCTGTATAGTTTTCTATACAGTTAGGGTATGGCGATTCTTGAACACACCCAGGAGATCAGCGTCACCGACGCAGCCAGACGCGGCGTCGCGGGCATCGTCCACGACGCGGAACAGGGCACCGAGGTCATCGTGACCCGACGACACGAGCCGGTCGCGGCCGTGGTCGCGTTCGCCCGGCTCGCGGAACTGGAGCAGGCGGAAGCGGATCTGAGGGATCTCGCGCTGGTCATGGCCCGGGAACTCACGGACAGTGGACGGCGGACCTCCATGGACGACGTGCTGACCGCCTTCGGGCACAGCCGTGGCTCACTCGAAGAACTGCCCGAGGACTGATGGCCGAGATCACCTTCACCGACGCTGCCCTCGACGACCTGCGGCGACTCGGCCCGGACGCTGTGCCCAAGGTCCTCAAGAAGGTCCTTCTCCTGGAGGAGAACCCAGAGGCCGGATACCCGCTGGGCGGGGAACTCACGGGGTTTCGCAAACTCGTCGTCGTACGCAACACCTGGCGTGTCGTGTACCGCGTCACCGACGAGAAGCGTGTGGAGATCTGCGAGGTCTGGGCCGTCGGAACGCGAGCGGACGCCCAGGTCTACGCCGAGGCCTCCCGGAGAGTTCGGGCAGCTTCGAAGGACACCCCCGCCGCCCAGAAGCTCGCGGTCGTCATCGAACACCTCGGCAAACCCGCGGAGAGGGTGGCACATGAATCGCCTCCCACGAGAGAACCCGTCCCGGGCTGGCTGGCCGAACGTCTGGTCCGCACCGTCGGCATGCCCCCTGAGAAGGTGGCCGCCCTCGATCTGGAACAGGCCGTGGACCTCTGGGCCGACTTCCGATCACGACCACACTGACCCCGCACTCCGCCCTCGGTGTCCACACGCGTATCAGCGACGCGGAACTCCCCGCGCCCCGGGAACGACAACGGGGGCGTCCTCGCTGATCTGCGAGAACGCCCCCGGAAAGAGGTGGCGAGGGTCGCCTCCGCATCCCCCCTCAAAGTACGGAGGCGACCCCCGCGCTGGGAAACGGCCTGCGACTCCTCCCCCCGGGAGTCGCGGCCTGAATGGTCTGCCACGAGGAACGATCTGGTCGTTCCTTGTTGATAGAGACACTACCCACCGCACCCACGAAGAACAACCCTCTGTCACGGAGAACTACTTAAAGTGATCGTCATCGTCGTACAGGGCCAACGCCAATGAGCTGTGGGCAGTGTCAACCAGGGGTCATGGCGGGCCGCCCGGCGGGCGCGCATAGCCTGGTCCGGTGAGATCCGCACTCCTCAGCCCACGGTGGATCGGCCTGCACGTGCTGGCCGTCCTCGCCCTCGTCGTGTGCGTCGCCGGGACGTACTGGCAGTCGGTCCGCGCCTTCGAGCCCGACCGCGACGTCGTCACCAATCCCGTCGCCGACCTCGCCGACGCGGAGGAGCTCGACGCCCTGCTCGTCCCCGGCGAGTACGCCCACCCGGACTCCTACGCCAACACGGCGGTCACCGCGACCGGGTCCTTCGACTCCGGGGCCCAGCTCCTGGTGCCCCGCGCGCACGACGGCGCCGAGGGGTTCGACGTGGTGCTGCCCCTGGACACCGGGGACGGCGTCGCCCTCGCCGTCAACCGCGGCTGGACCGAGGACCCCGACTCCGTCCCGGAGGCACCGGAGGGCGAGGTCACCGTCGCCGGCTGGCTGGTGCCGCCCACCACCGCGCCCGACGGCATCGTGCCGGTGGAGGTCCCCGAGGGCCAGGTCGAGCGGATCGCCCCCTCGGTGCTGGTCAACGAGTGGGACTACCGCCTCTACGAGGGCCACCTGACGCTGCCCGCCAGCGACCCGGCCACCGCGTCGCTCGTGCCGGCGCCGCCGCCCGAGCCGCCCACCGGCATCACGGTCAACTGGCGCAGCCTCAGCTACACCTTCCAGTGGGCGCTCTTCGGCCTGTCCGCGGTCGCGTACTGGGCGATCAGCGTGCGCCGGGAACTGCGCGCGGAGCGGTCCCGTCGGGCAGGCGAGGGCGAGGAGGAGACGGTTCAGGCGGCCGCGGGCTCCTGAGCCCGCTCGGCCTCCTTCGCCCGCTCCGAGCGCACCACCCGGTGCTCGACCACGAAACCGAGGACCGGGATCGTGCCCGCGAGCACCACGCCCAGGGTGCGCCCCGCGCCCCAGCGGCGGTCCAGCGACACCCACAGCACGACCAGCACGTAGGCCATGTAGATGTAGCCGTGCGGCATCGCGATGAACAGCATCAGCGGCGACTCGGGCCCGAACCAGTGCTCCCACCCCTGCGGGGCGGGCACCAGCGCGAACATCGAATCCTCTCCCACCAGGTACTTCGCGGGCATCGCCACGAAGGTCAGACCCAGCAGGAAGATTCCGGTCACGTACGCGAGCACCCGGTACAACGCGAACGACACACGCCTCTTGTCCACGGCGACTTCACCCAATTCAACGACGAACGCCCCGATCGGGGCCATCTTCGAGGTTAAGCCCGCCCGTCGCCCACCACCGCCCGGGGGCCGCCCCGCGGAACACACGGGCTACCACCCTCAACCGACGCCTCCGGCGCAACCCCCACGCCCGTCGCCCACCATCGCCCGGGGGCCGCTCCGCGGAACACACGGGCTACCACCCTCAACCGACGCCTCCGGCGCAACCCCCGCCCGTCGCCCACCACCGCCCGGGGGCCGCTCCCGTGGCGGGGGCGGTCAGGACTTGTTGGAGACGCGGATCGGGCTGCTCCAGCGGCCGTCGGAGTCGGCGGTCCAGGCCCGCGGGATCATCCGCAGCGACAGGTAGGCGTCCACCAGCCGGATCGGGAAGAAGAACACCCCGTAGAGCAGGTAGGACGGCCTGCGCCGCACCATCGCCATGAAACACGTGAGCATGTAGTCGGGCACGAACAGGCCGATGACGATGGCCGTCAGCGGCAGGATCGCCGTCACCGCGGTGAAGCCCTCCCCGAAGTACGGGACCGTGAGGGCGGTCTCACCCCAGAGCGTGCCGACCAGGACGAACACGCCGAGCAGCGACGTGGCCAACAGGGCGAACGAGACCACCACGACCTCGACGATGTACAGCGCCAGCGCCAGCCAGAACACGCTGGGCCACACCCGGTGCCGCCGCACCGTCTGCCAGAACCCCAGCGTCCAGCGCCCGACCTGCTTGTAGTAGTCCCGGAGGGTGAACGGGTCCTGGCTGTAGGCCTTGGTGTCCGGGCGCATCGAGATCTTGCCGAGGCGCTTGCGCTGCACCTCGAAGGTCATGTTGAAGTCCTCGATCACCAGGCCCTTGGGGTTGATCTCCACCTCGCGCAGCGCGCTGCTGCGGTAGACGCTGGCGAACCCCGGCACGATGAAGGACGTGTTCGTGCGCTTCCACGTCTGGCCGAACCGCATGAAGTACTGGAGCAGGAAGTACAGGCGGTCCCGGTAGGCCGAGATGAGCCGCCCGACGAACGTGCGCTCCCGCGGCTTCCACTCCGACTCGACGAACCCGGCGACGGCGGCGACCGCGGGATCGCTCAGCTGCCGCTTGGCACCGCGCACGTAGCCCTCGTCGAGTTCGGTGTCGGCGTCCAGGATCACCACGCCGTCGTAGTTGTCGGTGAGCGCGAACTCCTCGATGACCGCCTCGATGGCACCGGCCTTGCCCCGGTTGGTGAGGAGTTCGAGGACGTTGACGCCCGTGTTGGCGGCGATCTCCGCGGTGGCGTCCCCGGAGGAGTCCGAGACCACGTAGATGTCCCAGCGGTCGAACAGGCTCAGCGCGGAGGCGATGGCCCCGTCGATGACCGGCTCCTCGTTGTGCGCCGGGATGACCACGGCGAGCGTGATGTCCTCGGCGGCGGACCCCTCCACCGTGCCGCCGGAATCCCGTTCGGCCACGTCGGAGGGCCGCTGGCCGGCATCGGCCAGGGCCGTCCCACCGCCCTCGGGGTGGCCCGAACCGGACAGCTCGGACGCGGCCCCGGAGGCGCCGGCGGCGACCAGGACCCGGTCCCGTGAGTCCGCGCGGGGCACGGCCCGGACGCCGTCGCGGGGCCTCCTCCCGAAGACCGACCGCGCGGTCTCCTCCGTCAGACGGAGCAGTCCCATGACCGTCCACAGCAGGAGGTTCGCGCCGAAGGCCAGCCACAGGAAGGCATAGGCGAGCACACCGCCGGTCGCGGCGGCCAGCCCGGAAGCGTAGTCGAACCAGTAGACGAAGAGCGCGACGGTCAGCAGCAGGGCGACCAGCCCCGTGAGCAGACCGCCGGCGAAGCGCACGATACGCACGGCCTTGAACCCCTCCGAAGATCAGTGGTTTCGGGCCGACAATAACCCAGAAGGTCGGCGATAGGTTGACGCACTACGACACCGGCAGGTTGACCCGGGTTCGCGTCCTATGTAGGCCACGCAAATCGTATCCACGGGCTTGCGGGAGGTGGTACCCATTAGAAGATATTTGGGAGGAAGACCGAGGGGCTCATGATGCCACTGGTTCGCTCAGGGCTGCCTGGGGACACACGCGATCCGCTCGGCCACGTCAGACGCAGAAAAGGAGAACGCCCGGCGTGATCGGCGATCCAGCTGCCGCATCGCCCGGTCCTGACCGCGCGGAGCAGGACCGGATCCACGGCACCACCCGCGACTCCGCGCCTGCGACCAGTGCGGACACCGGCAACATCCGAGTGGCGATCCACCAGCCGCACTACCTGCCGTGGCTGGGCCTGATCGACAAGATCGACCGCTGCGACCACTACGTCGTTCTGGACACGGTGCAGTTCGAGCGGCGTGGTTGGCAGAACCGGAACTACGTCGTCGGCCGCGCGGAACCGGTCCTGCTGACCGTGCCGGTCACTCAGGGACACCGAACGGATCGCATACTGGACAAATATATTGACAACACGCACAAATGGAGGCGAAAGCACCACACGGCGCTGGCCGAACACTGTTACCGAAATGCTCCGTACTGGGACGACTATGCGGAAGAAATCGCCCGTTTGTACGAGAACGAGTGGAAGCGTGTCGCGGACCTGGCGATAGCGACCACCCGGCTGCTGCTACGCGGATTCGGCATCACCACACCGTTGCTGCGCGCCAGCGAGATCGGTGACCTCCCGGGCACCAAGAGCGAACTCCTCGCCCGGATCTGCGCCAGAACGGGCGCGGACACGCTCGTCTCGGGGTCCGGGGCCAAGGACTACCTGGACGCGGAGATCCTGCGCGACCACGGTGTCCGCATCGAGTGGCAGGACTTCCGCCACCCGGTGTACCGCCAGCACTCACGCGCCCACGGGGACTTCGTACCCCGGTTGTCGGCCCTCGACCTGCTGCTCAACGCCGGACCCGACGCGCTCCGCGTACTCAGGCAGGCGCGCGCGCACGACTGACCCGCCGCTGGCTCCGAGTCAGCACCCGGGTCCACCACCCGCCCACGACACCGGGCGGACCCGCACCACTGACTCGGGAACCACCCGACATCCCACTTCGGCCAAGGAAACGGGACACTGCCATGACGACGGACTGGGGCCAGGAGCGCATCCTGGTCTTCGCACCCCACCCCGACGACGAGACCCTCGGCTGCGGCGGTCTGCTCAGCAAGGCCAAGCGGGCCGGTGCCGAGATCCTCGTCCAGTTCATCACCGTGGGCGACACCGCGGACGAGTCGGCCAAGGGTTTCTCGACGGCGGAGGAGCGCTACGCCGAGATCAAGAAGGTGTCCGACCACTTCCGCTGGGACGACTGGAACATGGCGCTGCCCGGTGACCACTTCCACCTGCGCCTGGACACCGTCGCCCAGGTCGACCTCGCCCAGATCATCGAGCGTGAGAGCCCGATCTCGATCGCGCGCACGCGGCCCACCGTGGTGCTGGCGCCGCACCGGACCAGCTACAACCAGGACCACCGGGCCGTCGCCGAGGCCGTGCACACGGCCCTGCGCCCGTCCAACACGGCCGTGCGCCACCACCCGCGGCTCGTCCTGTCCTATGAGGAGGCCGCCGACCAGTGGCGGTCCGAGGCCGTGGCGCCGCCCTCGCTCATCGTCGAGCTGGACGAGGACGACGTCGACGCCAAACTCCAGGCCATGGAGCTGTACGGCTCCCAGGCACACGAGCACCCCCACACCCGCTCCGAGACGACTCTGCGCAGCCTCGCCGTGCTGAGGGGCATGCAGGCCGGCGTGGCCCTCGGGGAGGGA
Source organism: Nocardiopsis sp. NRRL B-16309 (assembly GCF_001279585.1). GTDB lineage: Bacteria > Actinomycetota > Actinomycetes > Streptosporangiales > Streptosporangiaceae > Nocardiopsis. Next base: position 167,414 of record NZ_LGEC01000103.1, read on the forward strand.
TTCCACGTCGCGCGCTGGCTGGCCTGAGGCCACCGGACCGAGTTCCCCCGGCGTCCCCCGGACAGCGGACTCCCCCACCCGTCCCATCACAGACACCTCCCCCTGAGTACAGCAACACACAGCGCCCATATGGAGGGGAAACCATGAAGGCCGTGATCACCGGCGGAGCCGGATTCATCGGGTCGCACCTGTGCGACCACCTCGTCGCCCGAGGGCACGAGGTCACCGTCCTGGACGACCTGTCGACCGGTTCACGGGAGAACGTGGCACACCTGGAGGCCGCCCCCGGCTTCCGCTTCGTGCACGGGGACATCCTGGACAAGAGCCTGGTCGACGACCTCGTCGCCCAGTCCGACACCGTCTACCACCTCGCCGCGGCGGTGGGCGTCCACACCATCGTGGACAACCCGCTCAAGTCGCTGCGGACCAACCTGCACGGCACGGAGAACGTGGTGGAGTCCGCGGTCTCCCACCGCGTGCCGTACATGGTCGCCTCGACCAGCGAGGTCTACGGCAAGAACGACGCCGACGGCCTCGCCGAGGACGCCGACCGGATCTACGGTTCACCGACCAAGAGCCGGTGGTCGTACGCGGCGGCCAAGGGCCTGGACGAGCTGGTGGCCTACGTGCACGGCGCCGAGTCCGGCGTGCCGTGCGTCATCACCCGCTTCTTCAACGTCGTCGGCCCGCGCCAGACCGGCCGCTACGGCATGGTCGTGCCCCGGTTCGTGGAGCAGGCCCTGGCGGGACGGCCGATCACGGTCTACGGGACCGGGACGCAGCGCCGCTGCTTCGGCTCGGTGCACGACATCATCCCGGCGCTGCCCCGGCTGATGGCGACGCCGGAGGCCTACAACCGCGCGGTCAACCTGGGAGGGCACGAGGAGGTCTCCATCAAGGGCCTGGCCGACCGGGTCGTGGAGCTCACCGGCTCCACCAGCCCGATCACCTACGTCGACTACGAGCAGGCCTACGGCGAGGGCTACGAGGACATGCAGCGGCGCTACCCGGACACCTCGCTGGCGGCGCGGCTGATCGACTACCGACCCACGCGCGACCTCAACGCCATCATCGGCTCGATCGTGGACCACCGGAGCACCTCGGTCCCCCAGCCCGTGTAGACACCGACCCGCGGCCCCCGCGGCGCCCGCCGCCCGGGAGGTCGTCACCGCCACCGCCCCGCCCGCGGCCGCACGGGTCCGCCCGCCCCCAGGGCCAGAGCCCTCCCGCGCCCGCCATGAGGCCATCGGAGGGGCGAGCCGGACACCCGCCCAGCCGTGCGAGCCCCCCGCGACGGCGCCCGGGGGGTCAGACGGCCAGGACCGTCCCCACGACGAGGACCACGCTCAGGACGAGGACCGTCGCGCACACCGTGACCATGGCCCACGGTGTCGCCACGTTCAGCGGCGGACGGCCCGACTCGGGGTCGCGCGTGCCGTGGCCGCACCGGCGCCACCGGAGATGGACGTGGAGGGCGAGCAGGCCGGCCATGACGATCGACATCGTCATCATGGCCGTCCGGACGGCCATCGAGGGCTCGGGGATGTGGGTCGTCTCGGGAACGAGCGAGCCACGCATGAACAGCATCCCGACCAGGACCATCAGGATCAGCGTGCGCTGCCAGGACATCAGGGTGCGTTCGGGCTGGAGCCCCGGGTCCCGGTCGACGGGCCCGCTCACAGCAGGTTCCCCAACAGGATCAGCACGACGATCGCGGCCACGGCCAGCGTGGTCACCACCGGCAGCATGCTCAGGCGCAGCGTGTCGCCGCGGCTCATGATCTGCTGGACGCGGAACCAGCGCAGCGGCGCGTAGACCGTGATGACGCCGGCCAGTCCGGCCAGGACCAGGCCGACCGCGGTCCGCGACCCGTCGGCCCATTCGAGGGGGAGCAGGTGCAGGACGGCGACGGCGCCGGCGAGGAGGGCCAGGGCCGTGCGGACCCAGGCCAGGAAGGTGCGCTCGTTGGCGAGGGTGAACCGGTAGTCGACGCCGTCGCCGCTGTCGGGGGTGTCGGAAGCCATCCGTCCCCCCTCACGTCGTCGCTTTCGGGCTTTCGGCCCACGCGGTACCGGTCACTGACCACAATGAACTCGTGCCCCCTCCGACACTAGTCTCACATGCCTGTTCCTCCCAAACAGGTCGAGACCACGTGTTAGGTAGGAAATAGCCACGTTGAGCGCCTCCGCGTGTCCGCGGTCCCGCGGCGGGCATGTGGAACAAATGAGCGGGCACGACCGCTGTAGCACTGACAGAGATGGCAGTTGGCCACCGGTCGACACCAGACGACGAAGAGATTCAGGAGACCACGTGCCCACCGTCGAACTCACCAAGGACAACTTCGCCGAGACGCTGAAGGACAACGACTTCGTCCTCATCGACTTCTGGGCGGACTGGTGCGGGCCCTGCCGTCAGTTCGCTCCCGTCTTCGAGAAGTCCGCGGAGCAGCACACCGACATCGTGCACGCCAAGGTGGACACGGAGGCGCAGCGCGAGCTCGCCTTCGAGTTCAAGATCCAGTCGATCCCGACGCTGATGATCGTGCGCGACCGCACGGTCATCTACAACGAGCCGGGCGCGCTGCCCTCCGAGGCCCTGGAGAGCCTGATCACCCAGGCGAAGGAGCTGGACATGGACGAGGTCCGCAGCAAGCTCGCCGAGCAGGGGGACGAGGCCAAGAAGCAGAGCTAGGACCGCTCCGCGACGGGAGCGGGCTTCCCGCACCTCCGGCAGGGGGCCGCGGGACCGAGCCGAGGGAGCTTCGGCCTGGAGACAGGCCGAGGGAGCTTCGGCGCGGGACCCGGGCCGCTCCGCGACGGGAGCGGCCGTCTCCCGCCACCGCCCCGGTGGGCACGCACGGGCGTGACCGCCGGGGCCTCGTCGTGCCGCGGCCGGGGCCGCGCCGGGCCGTCCGCGGCGCACGCGCGGCCCGGCCCACCGACCGGATCCGGCCCGACCGGATACCCTCGCCCCGAGGGACACACGGGAGCGCGGAGCACGGTCCGCCGAGACCCACCGCGGGCGATTCCACCCCTGCCACCTGGATACATGACGAAACCAGGACGAATCACGCGTGCGGCACATCCGAGTTCACCGCCCACGTTCATCCAGGCCACGAGGTTCGTTCACCTCCTCTTCATTCGGGCATATTTGCATGGGTTCGACCGCGCTCCGCGAGCGACGCCCATCGGCGACCGCACCAGCACCGTCCGACCCGGAAGTGGCCCCATGTCTGTCAGCAACACCGCCTCTCCCCGCGACACCGCGTCCGGCCGTGGCCCCGCCCCCGACACGATCCGCTACAACCGCGAGGTGCCGGGTCTGGACAACCCCGTCTTCGACATCTCCGACCTGTCGATCTACTACGGCGACAACAAGGCCGTCCGCGACGTGGAGATGAAGGTCGGCCCGCGCCAGATCACGGCGATGATCGGCCCGTCCGGCTGCGGCAAGAGCACCGTCCTGCGCACGCTCAACCGGATGAACGACCTCATCCCCGGCGCTCGGGTCGAGGGCAAGGTCCAGTACCACGGTGAGGACCTCTACGCCCCCGAGGTGGACCCCATCGAGGTCCGCCGCCGGATCGGCATGGTGTTCCAGAAGCCGAACCCCTTCCCCAAGTCCATCTACGACAACATCGCCTACGGCCCGCGGATCAACGGCATGCGCGGCAACATGGACGACCTGGTCGAGGAGACGCTGACCAAGGCCGCCCTGTGGGACGAGGTCAAGGACAAGCTGAAGGACAGCGCGTTCGCCCTCTCCGGCGGCCAGCAGCAGCGCCTGTGCATCGCCCGCACCATCGCGGTCAACCCCGAGGTCATCCTGATGGACGAGCCCTGCTCGGCGCTCGACCCCATCGCGACCCTCAAGATCGAAGACCTGATGTACGAGCTGGCCAGCGACTTCACCATCGTCATCGTCACCCACAACATGCAGCAGGCCGCGCGCGTGTCCGACCGGACGGCGTTCTTCACCGCGGGTGTCGACGACTCCGGCGACCGCTACGGCAGCCTCGTGGAGTTCGACGAGACGGCGACGATCTTCAGCAAGCCGGCCGACCAGCGCACGGAGGACTACATCTCGGGCCGCTTCGGCTGATCCGTTCGTCGGACTCCTCCTCCCGCCCTCTCGACGAAGTGGACCGCCATGCCAGCGCTCACCTCCTCCACCGCCGTCCCGCAGCCCGCGGGCTCACCGGACGGCGAGGAGCGGATGGAGCGCGCGCCGCGTGTGGAGCGCGCCGACGGTCCGCTCCGGGTCCTGCTGGTGGAGCCCGAATCGGAGCAGTCCCACCAGCTGGTGCTGTCGCTGAGCGGCCACGACGTGGACATCACCGTGTGCGTCGACGGCGCGGAGGCGCTGCTGCGCGTGGGCCAGCTCAGACCGGACACGCTGGTCACCAGCGCGACGCCGCCCGAGGTGGACCTGGAGACGCTGGTGCGGGTGACACGGCGGGCCACGGACATCCCGATCCTCATCGGAGTGGGCCCCGGCGACTCCCAGCGCGCGGTCCGCGCGCTGGCCGTCGGCGCCACGGCGTGTGTGAGCCGCCCGTACCGGATCCCCGAACTCGCGGCGCTGCTGCGCGGTTCGCTGCCCGGCGGCGACGGACACCACGCGGAGGCCGGCGGCGGGACGCCGCTCGCGCTGCGCTCGGGGGCGCTGGAACTCGACGCGCTGGGGCACCGGCTGTTCGTGGACGGGTCACCGGTCAACCTCGCCCTGCGGGAGTTCGGGATCATGGACTTCCTGCTCCGCAACAACGGGCGGGTGGTGAGCCGGGAGGAGTTGTGGACCGAGGTCTGGCACAAGCCGCTGCCTCCGGTGAACAACACGATCGCGGTGCACATCCGGCGCCTGCGGCACAAGCTCGGCGATTCCGAGGCGCAGCCCCGGTTCATCCACACGGTGCGCGGAATCGGTTACCGGTTGGACACCGGAAACGGAGGCTGACCGCGTGCGGGGGTCCATACATTGACGTCCAGGGTCGCACGGCGGACGCCGTGTGGCCCATTGTTCATGTTGGCGTCATTGTCGCCGGAATACCCACGGTCCGATGAACCGACCGGGAATCCGGAATGTCATCCGGGTCGCGCGCACGCGACCCACAACAGACTTACCCAGCGTCACCACCACATGTCATCACCTGGAGTTACGTCCGATAACTCCATCGACACACGCGTACGTTATCAAACGGTTACCGCGATTCACCTTCCATTCACCCTGCTTCCACTGATTCGCCTTCATTTCGATGACACCACGACTTTCGGCACACATACCGTCGTTTTACGTCAGCCCCGACAGTGGTGATTCAACGAGGAGAACTTCGACATGCGCAACGGGCGTTCCAAGCTCGCCGTTCTGGCGGCCATCCCCCTGCTCGCGGCGGCGTGCAGCAGTGGCGGCGGCAGTGACACCGGCACCGACAGCGAGGGCGGCGAGCTCAGCGGCACCCTGACCGGTGCCGGAGCCAGCTTCCCCGATCCCCTCTTCCAGGACTGGATCTACACCTACAACGACGTGCAGCCCGGCGTCGAGGTCAACTACCAGAGCGTCGGCTCCGGCGCCGGCGTCGAGCAGTTCCTGGAGGAGACGGTCGACTTCGGCTCCTCCGAGGAGCCCCTGAGCGAGGAGGAGCTGCAGGCCGCGCTCGACACCCGTGGCTGCGAGGCCGTGCAGTTCCCGGTCGTGTTCGGCTCCGTGGTCGTCGCCTTCGACAACCCCGACCTCGACGGCCTGGTCCTGGACGCGGAGGCCGTGGCCGGCATCTTCGCCGGTCGGATCACCTCCTTCGACGACCCGGCGATCGCCGACCTCAACCCCGACATGGACCTTCCGGACGACGAGATCGTCCCGGTCCACCGCTCGGACGGCTCGGGCACCACCAAGGTCTTCACGCACTACCTGTCCACCGAGGTCGACTGGTGGGCCGAGGAGTTCGGCGCGGACAAGGAGATCCAGTGGGCTGACGGCCTGGTCGGCGGTCAGCAGAACGACGGCGTGGCCCAGGGCATCACCCAGAACCCGGGCGGCGTGGGCTACGTCAACCAGTCCTTCGCGATGGAGGCCGGCCTGTCCACCGCCTCGATCGTCAACGAGGACGGCAACCCGATCGAGCCGACCCTGGAGGCCACCACCATCGCCTCCGAGGAGGCCGAGATCCCGGACAACTTCCAGTTCACGATCGACAACATCGGTGGTGAGGGCTACCCGATCGCGGGCAGCAACTTCATCTTCACCTACACCTGTGGCTACGAGGCCGCCACGGCCGACATGATCACCGACTTCTGGACCTGGGCGATGACCGACGAGGCCGCCGACGAGCTGGCCCTGGAGCTCGGCTACGCCCCGCTGGGCGACAGCCTCAAGGAGCGCGTGCTCGAGACCATCGAGCTGACCAACGCCGAGAGCGGCGGTCTGCCGGGCGACCCCGGCGCCGCGGCCGAGGGTGACGCCGGTGCCGAGGACGAGGCGGCCGAGGGCGACGCCGCAGACGACGCCGAGGCCACCGACGCCGAGGCCGACGAGGAGTAACCCCTCCGGGCGGTCGGGTCGGCACCCGGCCCGACCGCCCTCCACCCGCCGCCCCGGAGTGACGGGGCGGCACTGGTCTGCACTCCCACCGAAAGCCACAGAGGAGAAGCCCATGTCCACCGAGGCCCCCGAGACGCCTCCAGCCCGTGAGGACGCACGGCGGGGGACACTGACGTCCAGCAGAGGACGTCTGGCCGATCCGATCTTCAAGTGGGTCGTCACCGCCTGCGGCGCCCTCGTGCTGGTCATCCTGGCCCTGATGGTCCTGCGGACCGTGTCCGAGGCCTGGCCGGTCTTCGTCAAGGAGGGCTTCTTCGGCTTCCTGGTCGGTGACACGTGGGACGCGGGAGGCTCGCGCGACGAGATCACCGGCACCTACGGTGCCTGGCCGTTCATCTACGGCACGCTGGTCACGGCCGTCATCGCCCTCGCCATCGCGCTGCCGCTGGCGATCATGGTCGCCGTGTACCTCACCCACATGGCGCCGCGCCGCCTGGCCAAGCCGCTCTCCTACACGGTGGAGCTGCTGGCCGCGGTGCCGAGCGTCATCTTCGGCCTCTGGGGCCTGCACTGGTTCCTGCCGAACGTGCTCCGCCCCTTCTTCGAGTTCCTCGAAGCCACGCTGGGGTGGTTCTTCCTGTTCGAAGGGCCGGTCCGCGGCGTCGGCTACCTGCCCGCCGGGATCGTCCTGGCCATCATGATCCTGCCGATCATGACCGCGATCATCCGCGAGGTGGTCGCCGTCCAGCCCCTCGAACAGCAGATGGCCGCCTACGCCCTGGGCTCCACCCGGTGGGAGGTCGTCTCGAAGGTGGTCCTGCCCTCCAGCTTCTCCGGGATCGTGGCCGCCACCATGCTGGGGCTCGGCCGCGCGCTGGGCGAGACCATCGCCGTGCTGATGCTGATCGGCGGCTCCCAGTCCTGGGGCGCCAGCCTCTTCGGCACGGGCAGCAGCATGGCCTCGCACATCGCCGCGACCTTCGGCGAGGCCTCCCCGGAGGGCCGGACCGGGCTGATGGCGATCGGTGTCGCCCTGTTCCTGGTCACGATGATCGTCAACATCCTCGCCCGCGTGATCGTGTGGCGCCTGGGACAGCACACGGGAGACGCCGCCGTATGAGCACCACGACCACCACGCCTCCGACGCCGTCCGCGCCCTCCGGGCACACGCCGCTGAGCGTGCGCAGCCGGGGCGCCGGCACGCGACGGATCAAGGACCGCGTGTCGACCGTCGTCCTGACGGCCGCGATGGTCATCGCGATGATCCCGCTGGTCCTCATCATCTTCGAGGTGACCCGGCGCGGCATCGGGGTCGTCGACCTGGACTTCATCACCCAGAGGGAGCCCCCGCCCCGCCGCGAGGGCGGCGGCTACGTGGCCGGTTTCGTCGGCACGCTCTACATCATGGCGCTGGCCGTCCTGATGTCGATCCCGTTCGGCATCGCCACGGCCGTCTACATCGTGGAGTACGGGCCGAACCGGCTGACCGCGGTGATCCGCTTCTTCACGGACGTCATGACGGGTATCCCGTCGATCTTCGTCGGCCTGTTCGTCTACGGCCTGCTCGTGGTCGGCTGGGGCGGTCTGGGCTTCGGTACCTTCGTGGGCGCCGTGGCGATCGCCGTGATGATGCTGCCGATCGTGACACGATCAGCGGAGGAGATGCTCCGCCTCGTCCCGCAGGAGATCCGCAACGCCAGCTACGGCCTGGGCGCCCGCAAGTGGCAGACCATCGTGCACACGGTCCTGCCCGCCGCCGGACCCGGCCTGGCCACCGGTTCGATGCTCGCGGTGGCGCGCGGGATCGGTGAGACGGCGCCGCTGATGCTCACCGCGTTCGGGTCGGGCCTGATCGTGACCGCGTTCCAGGGCAGTGCCCAGGGCGCCGTGCCCCTGCAGCTGTACCGGGGCGCGTCCCAGCCGTTCGAGGCCGGGATCGACCGCGCCTGGGGCGCGGCGCTGTGCCTGTTCGCCCTGGTGCTGCTGTTCACAGTGGTCGCCCGCTGGATCGGTTCCCGGGGCGCCTCGCGCACCAGCTGACCGACCGCTCCGACCGTACGGGGCCGTGGGCCGGGACCTCCCGGCACGCGGCCCCGCCGCCGTCCCCGGTCCGCCTTCCGCGCCCGCTGTGTTCGCCGATAGCCTGGCGCGATCCGAGCCCTCGAATCCCCTGAGAGTGTGACCCCCATGACCGAGACCTCCCAGTACGCCGCCACGTTCTCCCTCGTCGACACCGACGGCGACGGCCGCATCTCGGCCGGTGAGCTGGCCGATCTCATCCGCCGGCTCGGCGACGAGTGCACCGAGGAGCGGGCCGCGGAGGCCGTGGCCGCGATGGACGCCGACCACGACGACCTCATCTCCCTGGCGGAGTTCGCCGCCTACATGTCGCGGAACCAGGGCTGACCCTCCCTCACGTACGCCAGCGCCAGCCCAGCTCCTCACCGGTCGGCGGCGGCCCGGGGAGGACGTCCGGGCCGCCGCCGTCGCTTCCCCCTCCCGTGTCCGCGCCGCCGCGGTCTCCCGCGCCGCTCGGACCGCGGCCTCCGCCACCGTCGCCGCCGCGTGCGGCCGCGGCGTCCATCCCCCGTACGAGCAGCGCCAGATGGCGCCTGCGCAGCTGCCGCGTGCGCTCGGCGTCGGGCAGCCGGATGGCGGCGCACCCCTCCAGGACGAGCGTGACGTCGTCGGGGACGATGTCGGCGCGCAGCCGCCCGCACCCACGCGCCCGCTCGACCAGCCGCGTGCCCAGCTCCGCCGCCCGGAGCGAGTCCGCGTACATCTGCTCGGTCGGCGTGAACGATCCGGCGAGGTGGACGGTGAGCGAGTGCACGTCGGCGTCCACCACGCGGCCCAGGAACGCGGTGAGGGCCCGCCAGGGGTCGGGGTCGGCCAGGGCCGCCTCGGCCTCGCACACGAAGCGCAGGAGCCCGTCGTGGCAGAGCCTGCGCAGGAGTTCCTCCTTTCCCGCGTAGCGCCGGTAGAGGGCGCTCATGCCCACGCCCGCGCGGGCGGCCACGGCCGAGACCGGCGCCCTGGGGTCCTCGATGAAGACCGCGCGGGCGGCCTCCAGGATCGTCTCGTCGTTGCGTGCCGCCTGGCTCCGGCGCCCGGGGAGGCCGGCGGCGGAAGCCTCGTTCTTCTTGGCCATGCCACGACCCTAGCACTGGAACGGATCGTTCCGTTCTGATACAGTCAAGGGGAACGAAGCATTCCGTTCCAAAAATGGGAGCAGCCATGCGCACCGAGATCGTCCCCGCCCGCATCGACGTCCCGCAGGACCGGCTGGACGACCTCGCCGACCGCCTGCGCCGCACCCGCCGCCCCGACGCGCTGCCGGACGCCGGAGCCGACTACGGCGTGCCGGTGGACCGCGTCGAGCGCCTGCGCGCCCACTGGCTGGAGGCGTTCGACTGGCGAGCCCTGGAGGACCGGCTGAACGCCTACCCGCAGTTCACGACGGAGATCGACGGCGCGAACATCCACTTCCTGCACGTGCGCTCCTCCCGTGAGGACGCCACTCCCCTGGTGATCACGCACGGCTGGCCCGGGTCCGTGCTGGAGTACCTGAACGCGATCGACGCCCTGACCGAGCCGGAGTCGCCCCAGGACCCGGCCTTCCACGTGGTGCTGCCCTCCATGCCCGGGTTCGGCTTCTCCGGCCCGACCCGCGACCGGGGCTGGGACACCGCCCGCATCGCGCGCGCCTGGGTGGAGCTGATGGACCGCCTGGGCTACGAGTCCTACGGCGCGATGGGCAACGACGGCGGCTCGATGGTCTCGCCGGAGGTGGGCCGACTGGCGCCCGGGAAGGTGGTCGGGGTGCACGTCACCCAGCTGTTCTCCTTCCCCTCGGGTGACCCGGCCGAGTTCGCGGATCTGAGCGAGGAGGACCAGGCGGCGCTCGCGCACCTGCAGTGGTTCTACGAGAACAAGTTCTCCTTCAACCAGGTGCACAGCCAGCAGCCGCTGACGCTGGCCTACGCGCTGGCGGACTCCCCGGCCGGACTGCTGGCATGGAACAGCCAGCTGATGGACGACGACCTGGACGACGAGTTCGTGGTCGCCAACGCGGCGGTGTACTGGCTGACCGGGACGGCGGCGTCGTCGATCCGCTTCTACTACGAGAACGCCCGCGCCGGGGCGCCGGACGCCGGCCCGACGACCGTCCCGACCGCGCTGGCGATGTTCGAGGGCGACTTCCGGTCCATCCGCGCCTTCGCCGAGCGCGACCACCGCAACATCGTCCGCTGGAACTCCTACGGGAAGGGCGGCCACTACGCCGCCCACGCCGCCACCGACACCCTCGTGCGCGATGTGAGGAGGTTCTTCGCCGCAGGCGTCCGTTGAGGGTGGTAGGCCCGCCCCTCGCGGAGCGCCCGGGGCCGACAGCGGGCGGCGGGCGGGGGTTCTTCGCCGAAGGCGTCCGTTGAGGGACACGCGGAACGGGGCCGTGGGGGCGGCGCCCGCACGGCCCCAGTAGCCTGGTCCCCGACCACGCCCGCACACCTGAGACGTAGGCAGATGCCCGACACCACCGAGTACGAAGCCACCTTCGCGTTCGTCGACGCCAACAGCGACGGCCTCATCTCCGCGCCGGAGTACGCCGACCTCATGCACCGGCTGGGCGACAGCTGCACCGAGGCCCAGGCACTGGCCGCGATCGAGGCCATGGACCAGGACGGCGACGGCCTGATCACGCTGGACGAGTTCATCCGGTTCATGTCCGACAACGAGGCCTGAACCCAGGACTCCCGCGTCCCGGCCGCGGCCGCGACCCCTACCGCGGTTCGCTCGCCAGGTAGATCGTGTCGGGCACGCCCCGGGCCACCGGGACCTCGATCACGCGCACCGACGCGAACCGGGCCGTCAGCGCCGCCTCGAAGGTGGGCACGGCGTTGGCGCTCCAGAAGGACAGCAGCCCGCCGGGGGCGAGCAGGCGGGTCAGCCGGTCGAGCCCGGCGGCCTCGTAGAGCCGGCCGTTGCCCTCGATCACCGTCCAGTCGGGACCGTTGTCGGTGTCCAGGCAGATGAGGTCGTAGCGGACCGGAGCCTCCGCGGCGGCGGCCTTCTCCAGCCACGCCACGATGTCGGCGTTGTGGACACGGCAGCGGGGATCGCGGTGGACGTACTCGGCCGCCTCGCCCAGCTCGCCGTCGTGCCAGGCGATCACCTGGGGTTCCAGCTCCACCACGTCCACGCGCGCGACCCGCGGGTGGTCCAGCGCCTCCCGTGCGGTGAACCCGACCCCGAGACCGCCCACGAGGACGCTCGCCCGCGAACGGCCCGCGGGCAGGGCGGTCAGGCCGACCCGCACCATCTCCCGCTCGGAGGTGCCGTCGCGGGTGTCCATGAGGAACAGGCCGTTGGAGTAGATCTCGTAGTGCGCGCCCACGCGCTTGAGAACCAGGTCGCCGCCGGTCTCCCCGGTGACCCTGGCCAGGGTGGCGGTCTCGCCCTCGGGGACCGTGTACCGCGCGTCGAGCGCCGTGTCTCGCTGCTCCATCCCCACATTGTGCCCCTTACCCCGGGCGCGCGCCCTCCACGTCCGGCCGGGGCGGGGGAACTGCCTCGATCGAACCCTGGCGAGCTTTACCTTCCGGAAGGTAAAGTAGGACCATGGAACGCAGCACGAGGACACGGATTCTGGACGGGGCGCTCGACCTGCTCCGGGCCGAGGGGGGCGGGAGCGTCACCCTGGACGCCGCCGCCAGGCAGGCGGGGCTGACCAAGCCCGGACTGATGTACCACTTCCCGACCAAGGAGGCCCTCAAGCTCGGCATCGTCGACCACGTCGCCGCACGGTGGGAGGAGATGCTGCTCGACCGCCTGGGCGGACCGCTCGACGCGGCCTCACCGCACCGGCGCACGCGCGCCTACGTGGAGGTCGCTCTGACCGCCCCGTTCGACCGGGCCGACTACGCCGTCTGCACCGACGCCCTGTACCGCGACGCCTTCCACCAGACCTGGGAGCGCCGCTTCGGGCCCTGGCTGCTCCTGCCCGACGACCTGCCGGACCAGGACCGCGCCCGGCTCACCGCCGCACGGCTCCTGGCGGACGGCTACTGGACGGCCGCCGCCACCGGCGTCTTCCCCGTCCTCGAACGCGACCGCGCACGGGTGGTCGCGATCACCGACGACCTGCTGAGAGACGAGAGCCCATGAAGCAGTGGCTGTTCCTGCTGACCGCGATCCTCCTGGAGGTCACCGCGACCCTCTCCCTGCGTGCCGCGCTCGACCACCCCGGCTGGTTCGCGGTGGTGGGCCTCGGCTACCTCGGCGCGTTCGTCGCGCTCTCCCACGTCCTGCGCCTGGGCATGGGCGTCGGCGTCGCCTACGGCGTGTGGGCCGCGACCGGCGTCGCCCTCACCGCCGTCCTGGCCACGTTCCTCTTCGGCGACCCCCTGACCGCGTCCATGGGCCTGGGCATCGCCCTGGTCATCGGCGGCGTGCTGTGCGTGGAGCTGGGCTCCCAGGCCGCGCACGCCCGCACGAGCGAGCGGGAAGGGACGAGCGTATGACCTGGCTCTTCATCTCCGGAGCGGTGCTCACCGAGGTCGCCGGCACGCTGTCGCTGCGGATGGCCTCCCAGGAGAACGCGAACAGGTGGTGGTTCGCGGCGGTGGCCGCGGGCTACCTGGCCGCGTTCGGGCTGCTCACCCTGGCCCTGCTCGGCGGCATGGCGGTCGGCGTCGCCTACGGGATCTGGGCCGCCTCGGGCGTCGCGCTGACCGCGCTCGCCTCACGCCTGCTCTTCGACGAACCCCTCACCAGGGTGATGGTGCTGGGCATCGGACTGATCATCGCCGGTGTGCTGCTCATCGAGCTGGGCTCCGGCCACTGACCCCGCGCCGGGGCCCGCCTCCGGACACGGGGCCGGACCCCGGCACCACTCCCCACCCAGGCGCCGGGGCCCCGCGCGGCGCGCGGGGCCCCGACACGGGGCGGGTACCGCGCGACCGTCAGAGGCGGCAGGCGTAGATGTCGGTGACCAGGATGGCGCGGGCGCCGAGCTCCCAGAGGTCGTCCATGATGCGCTGGGCGTCCTTGCGCGGCACCATCGACCGGACCGCGACCCAGCCCTCGCGGTGCAGCGGCGAGACCGTCGGCCCCTCCATGCCCGGGGTGAGGTCGACCGCCGCCTCCAGGCGCTCGGCGTGCACGTCGTAGTCCATCATCACGTAGTCGCGGGCGACCAGGACGCCGCGCAGCCGCCGCAGCAGCTGCTCGATCTTGGGGTCGTCCCCGGCGTCGCTGGGCCGGATCACGACCGCCTCGGAGACCAGGATCGGCTCGCCGAAGGTCTCCATCCCGGCCTGGCGCAGGGTGGTGCCGGTGGACACGACGTCGGCGACCGCGTCGGCCACGCCGAGCTGGACCGAGCTCTCCACGGCACCGTCCAGGTGGATGACCCGCGCGTCCACGCCCTTCTTCTCCAGGTAGGAGCGCAGGAGTCCGTCGAAGGACGTCGCGATGCGCTTGCCGTCGAGGTCGGAGACCCTCATGTCCGCGCCGCCGGGCGCGGCGAAGCGGAACGTGGACCCGCCGAAGCCGAGGGCGAGGACCTCGTCGACCGGCGCGCCGGAGTCCAGCAGCATGTCACGGCCGGTGATCCCGGCCTGGAGGATGCCCTCACCGACGTAGACGGCGATGTCCTTGGGGCGCAGGAAGAAGAACTCGGTCTCGTTGTCGGGGTCGATCATGACCAGGTCGCGGCTGCTCTTGCGCTGCCGGTACCCGGCCTCGCGCAGCATCTCCACCGCGGGTTCGGACAGCTGGCCCTTGTTGGGCACGGCGATTCTCAACAGGTCGGACATAGGGGTGGCCTTCCTTCGTGGGCTCTGCGTTTCGGGGACGTCCGGTGGGCCGACCCGCGCCGGTGGCGCGGCGGCCTACAAATGCTTGTAGACGTCCTCGAGGCGCAGGCCGCGGGCCAGCATCAGGACCTGGAGGTGGTAGAGGAGCTGCGAGATCTCTTCGGCGGCGTTCTCGTCCGACTCGTACTCGGCGGCCATCCAGACCTCTGCGGCCTCCTCGACGACCTTCTTGCCGATGGCGTGGACGCCGGCGTCGAGTTGGGCGACGGTCCCGGACCCCTCGGGGCGGGAGCGCGCCTTCTCGGACAGCTCGGCGAACAGCTCTTCGAAGGTCTTCATGGTGTCTTTCCTCGACCGACAGTGCGGTACCAGGGTAGGCGCTGCACGGACCCGGCGCCGCACCGGGCGACGGATGTCTCACCATGTGAGAGGGCCCGGGCGCGGCCCGCCGACCGGCGCGCGGCCGGGCGGGTGCCCTCCGGACGCGCCCCCGTCAGGCCATGCGCCGCGCGAGGACCCTGACCAGGCTGCGGGGCAGGACCTTGAGCAGGCCGTCCGCCGTCTTGTACTGGCCGCCCGGGACGACCTTGGAGCGGCCCGCGGACCACGCCCGCAGGGTCTCGCGCACGATCTGCTCCTTGGACACGAACGCGAACTCCGGCAGTCCCTGTTCCTGCACCTTGCGGGTCATGTCCGTGCGCACGAACCCGGGCAGGACCACGGTGACGTCGACGCCCTTGCGCCGGACCTCGGCGGACACGCTCTCGCTCCACAGGGTGACGAACTTCTTGCCGCCGCCGTAGACCGATCCGCCGGGGTTGGCCGCGGGCTCACCGGCCAGCGACGACACGTTGACCACTCCGAGCCGCGCGGTCGCGCCCGCCTCGCGCCGGGCGATCTGGACCGGCAGGACGGCGCGGGCCAACTGCAGGACGGCGCGCACGTTGAGGTCGATCATGGCGTCGATGTCGTCCGGGTCCTGCTCGGCGAAGACACCGCCGTCCCCGCGCCCGGCGTTGTTGACCAGCAGGTCGATGGGCGGGGCGCCGTCCGTGCCGTCCCGCCGCAGGCGGGCGGCGACCGCCTCGACCCCCTCGCGCGTGGCGAGGTCGGCGGGCAGTGTCTCCACGTCCGTGCCGTAGCGCTCGCCGATCTCCCCGGCCAGCGCGTGCAGGATGTCCTCGCGCCGCGCGACCACCACCAGGCCGTATCCGCGCTGGGCCAGGCGGCGGGCGAACTCCTCACCGATCCCGCTGGAGGCGCCGGTGACCAGCGCGGTCCTGGGGGAGGAGGAGTCCTGCGGGATGCTCTGCGCTGCGCTCATGGGCCCAGCGTAGGCCGTGCCGGTCCGGCGCGCCCGTGGGGCCGGGGGCGGGGCCCTTGCCGAACGGGCGCCGTGGCGCGTCCCACACCGCCTCCGACCAGGCCACCGTCCATGAACCGGCAAGGAAACGCCGCGGTGACTCCCCCTGGCGGCCGTCAAGCGCTAGCGTGCCAGTATGTCCGAGACCCAGAGCCCCGCCGGACCATTTTCCGCCCTCCGGCTGGACGAGCGCCTGCGTGACACCAGGTTGTTCTTCAGCCAGGCGCTGCGGACCTTCCACGCGACCGGTTCCATCGTGCCGAGCAGCCGGGCGCTGGCCGACGCGCTGGCCGAGTTCGTCCGCGAGCGCCCCGACCCCGCACAGCCACTGCGCATCCTGGAGGCCGGCGCCGGAACCGGCGCGATCAGCCGCGGGATCGCCGCCGCCATGATCCCGGGCGACAGCGTCGACCTGGTCGAGGCCAATCCCGAGTTCGCCGCCTACCTGGAGGGGCTGCTCACGACCGATCCCGAGCTGTCGCGGATCGCCGACAGCGCCCGGGTCCACGCCAAGCTCGTCAACGAGATGGGCCCGGACCGCCGCTACGACGCGATCGTCTCCGGTCTGCCGTTCGCCAACTTCACCGCCGACGAGGTCACGGAGATCCTCGACTACTACTTCGAGGTCCTCGAACCGGGCGGCACCCTGTCCTTCTACGGCTACCTGTACACCAAGGAGGTCAAGGCGGTCATCGCCCGGCGCGAGGACTACCTCCGCCAGGCGCGCACCAGCTGGGTCGTCCAGGACTGGATCGACCGCTACGGCATCCGCACCGACACGGTGTTCGCCAACATCCCGCCCGCGTGGGTGCACCACCTGCGCAAACCGGTCTGACCGTCGGGGCCCGCCCACGCGCGGCGGGCCCCGCCTACTCCGGCACGGCCCCCGACTCGATCCGGGCGACGGCGGCCCGCACGGCGGCCGTGTACTCGTGGTCGAAGAGGACGTCACGCAGGCCCGAGCCCGCCGCGTGGCGCACCCGCTCGTCCCGGGCGAGCCGTGCGCGCAGCCGGGGCAGGGCCTCCCGCGCCCCCGCACCCATCCGCGCGAGGATCCGGACCGTCCGCAACGCGTCGACGCCGTGGCGGCCGTCCAGGTACGGACCGGCCATGATCCGGCGCAGCGCCCCGTCGCGCTCCCCGGCGACCCGCCACAGCGCCAGCAGCGCCCACGGCCCGGACCGGCCGGACTCGGGCACGCCCTCCCGGACCGCCGCGGCGTGGCGGGCAGCCGGTGGGCCGATCTCCCCGAGCAGCCGCAGCCCGGTGGCGGTGAACCGCTCGTCCGGCAGCGAGTCGAACAGCTCCAGCACGGTGTCGGCGTCACCGGTCATCCGCCAGTACGCGTAGAGCGCGTCCCGCCGTGTGAGGCCGTCGAGCACCTCCCCGCCCCGGGCTCGGTCCAGGACCGGCCCGGCGTGGACGGAGGCTGCCGGACCGATGGCCGCCAGCGCCTCCAGGGCCAGCTGCGGATGGCGCAGGTCTCGCACGGCGTCCGCCAGCTCGGGGGCCAGGGGCGCCGCAGCCTCGCCCCAGGCGCCGAGGGCGCCCACCACGGCGGCCCGCTCGTCCTCGTCGCGGTCGGACCGCAGCAGGCTCCGGAGCGTCGGTACGAGGTCGTCGGCGAACGCCGCCAGGGTGCCCAGCAGGTCGGCGAGGTGCGGACCGAGGGACCAGCCGTCGGCGTAGCCGCGCTGACGGGGGAAACCGAATCCGACGTCCGCGCGCTCGCCCAGCAGACCGACCACGCGGTCGTCGCCCAGGCGCGCCAGGGCGTACAGGGCGTGGTTCGCGTCCTCGCCCGGCGGCCCCCCGGCGAGTAGGGCCAGGCGGTCGGCCCACGGGGCGACGGCCGCAGGGCCGCACACGGCCAGGACCAGGGCCGCACGGGAGCGCACGTGCTCCTCCGGGTCCGCCAGCAGTCCGGCCAGGGCCGGCGCCCATCGCCCCTCGGCCGACCGCAGCGCGGCGACCAGGTCGGCGACGCCGTTGAGCCCCGCCTGGCGCAGGTGCGCGGTCGCCCCGCCGAGCATCCGCCCGGCCAGGTCGCCGTGCCCGGCCGGGTCGCCCCCGAACGCGCGCAGCAGCCAGTTCGGGGCGAAGGCCGCGACATGCTCCCGTGTCGCGGGATCGTGGCGACGGGCCGCGGCCCACAGCGGCGCCTCCTCGCGTGCCAGCCCCTCCACCGCCTCGTGCGCCAGGCGCAGGCCGTCGGGGAATGCCGGTGCCAGCACGTCCGTGCTCAGGAGCACCGTCCGCTCGTCCGGACTTCCGAACCGTGCCCGGTCGACGAGCCAGCTCACGGCGGGCGCGGGAACGCCGTCCACGGCCGGGCGCGGCGCACCGGGCGCGGTGTCGTGGAACGCCTCCCCGTCGGGGTGCCGGTCCAGGAGGTCCGCGGCGTCGGCCAGCAGGGTGAGCCGGGTGAGCGGGTCCTCCTCCCGCCGCCACCGCCCGTGCAGGGCGCTCAGCACCCGAGCGGCGTCGCCCACGGCCCAGGAGAGGACGTCGGCGGCCTCGCGCCGGAGGAGCGCGTCCGGGTCGTCGAGCAGCCCCTCCAGGCAGGGCACCTGCGCGCTCAGAGCGGCGGGCCAGTCGGCGTGGACGTACTCGGGGTCACACTCGACGGCGTCCACGACGAGCTGGAACACCAGGTCGAGGGTGTCGCGCCGGACCTGCCGCGCGCGCCCGGCGTCGGCGACAAGGGCGACCAGGAAGGGCAGCACGGCGGGCGCGGCACCGCAGATCCCTCCCCCCTGGTGGAACACGGCGGCGTCGAGGTCGCCGATCGCCGCCAGGGCGGCGTCCTCGTCGGCTCCGAAGGCCGCGGCCAGCAGTCCCGGCACGTCGTCGGCGGTCCCGTAGGCGTGCCGCAGCGTGTCCCACGGCACGTCGGCCAGACCGGTGGGCGGAGGGAGGGGATCGGGCGCCGGTTCGATCATCACGGAATCCTTACCGGTCGGCGGTTCTCCCCGGATGGGACCGTGCACCGCCGTGCCCGGATTCCCCCCTATGAGTGATTTCCATCACATGCGCTCAGCGGCCCGGGGAGCGCAGGTCGCGGGTAGTCTCGCGTTGACTTCTTGTGGACCGGAGCTTTGCCCCGGCGACCGGTAGGCCCGGTGTGTCGGCATCCGCACCCAAAGCTCCCCATATCTGCCCAAGGTCCCATGGAGTACATCCCGCGCCACAAGCCCTGGATCCACGTTGTGCACACCCATGAGATGTGAACCACCCATCGGCGCGCGGAGTCCTAATTCTCATCGATTCCCCAGGTCACCTTGGACCGACGGAGGAGGCAACGTGACGCTCACCCACGCGGTCGAGGCGAGTCCGGCGGCAGCGCCGGAGACGTCCGGCACGGCTCCCGAAGCCCTGCCACTGGACGTGCGCCGACGCGTGTCGGCGTTGGCCCGCTCCTCCAACCTGCTCGTGACCTGTGACTACGACGGCGCCCTGGCCCCCACGGACGCCTCCGCCTCGCGGCCCCTCCCCCAGGCGGTCCGCGCGCTGCGCGACCTGGCCGAGCTGCCCGGCACCACCTGCGCCGTCATCTCCGCCCGCCCCCTGGCCGACCTGGCGACCCTGTCGCGCCTGCCCGCCGAGATCCACCTCATCGGCTCCCACGGCACCGACTACGACACCACCCTGGACCGACCCCTCCAGGCCGCCGACAAGGCCACCGCGCTGGAGCAGCTCCGCGACCAGGTCGAGGCGACCGCCACGTGCTACCTCGGCGGGGGCCACGGCGAGGAGCCGGTCTTCCTGCGCCTGAACGGACCCGACACCGGCATCCGTGTCGGGAGCGAGCCCACGGTGGCCGCCCACCGCGTCGCGGACACCCCCGCCGCCGCCCAGCTCCTCACCGCCCTGGCCGCCGAGCGCCGCGCCTGGGTCTTCGGGGAGCGCCCCACCCCCATCGAGCGCATGAGCCTGCTGTCCAACCAGGCCGCCGTCGCGCTCGTGGGCCCCGACGCGCGCCTGGCCTGGTTCTGCCACCCCGAGCCCGACTCCCCCGCCGTGTTCGCCGAGGTCCTCGGCGGCCGCAGCGCCGGCGTGTTCGCCATCGCCCCCGCCCACGGCGGACGCCCCCTGGGCCAGCGCTACGAGGCCGGCACGATGACCGTGCGCACCCGCTTCTCCCGGCTGGAGACCACCGACTACCTCGCCCGCAACGAGACCGCCGGGCGCACCGACCTCGTGCGCGTGGTGTCCGGCGTGGTCCCGGCCACCGTGGAGTTCGCCCCCCGCCCCGACTTCGGCCGCGCGCCCGTGCGCCTGGTCCCCGTCCAGGACGGCCTGCTCGTGGAGGGCGGCGACTTCCCGATGGCGCTCTTCTCGCCCGGGGTGGACTGGCACATCAGCGGCGACGGCACCCACGACACCGCCCGCGCCACCGTCCACCCCACCTCCGAGCGGCCCGTCGTGCTCGAACTGCGCTGCGGCACCAGCGACACCGCACCGAGCCGGACCGGCGAGCCGGAGCGCCGCCGGGCCACCCACGAGCACTGGACCGACTGGGTGCGCGGCCTGGACCTGCCGGTCACCGCCCGCGACCTGGCCCAGCGCTCCGCGCTGACCCTGCGGGGGCTGTGCACCCCCACCGGCGGGGTGATGGCCGCCGCGACCACCTCCCTGCCCGAGGAGATCGGCGGGGTCCGCAACTGGGACTACCGGTACTGCTGGCTGCGCGACGGCGCCCTGACCGTCCAGTCCCTGGTCTCCCTGGGTTCGACCGCCGAGGCCGAGCGGTTCCTGGACTGGGTGCACGACGTGGTCGCCGCCCTGCCCGGCCCCGAGCTGCTGCGCCCCCTGTACAGCCTGCGCGGCACCGACCTGGGCCCGGAGGAGGTCATCGAGACGCTGTCCGGCTACGCGGGCTCCCGGCCCGTGCGGGTCGGCAACCTCGCCGACCACCAGGTGCAGCTGGACGTGTTCGGCCCCATCGTCGAACTCATCACCCACCTGTCCGCGGCACGCGGGCACCTGGCCGACCGGGACTGGGACCTGGTGGAGCAGATGTGCGCCGCCGTCGCCCGTCGCTGGGACGAGCCCGACCACGGCATCTGGGAGGAGCGCGACGAGCCGCGCCAGCGCGTCTACTCCAAGGTGATGTGCTGGGTGAGCCTGGACCGCGCCCTGGCCCTGGCCGCCGACTACGGGCGCGAGGCCGACCCCGCCTGGGCCGGACTGCGCGAGCGGATCTCGGCGGAGGTGCTGGAGTCGGGGTGGAACGAGCAGGCGCAGGCCTACACCACCGCCTACGACGGCACCGACCTGGACGCGGCGTCGCTGCACATCGGGCTGTCCGGGATGATCGACCCCTCCGACGAGCGCTTCCAGGCGACCGTGACGGCGATCGAGGCCCAGCTGCGCAGCGGCCCCACGGTCTACCGCTACCACCGCGACGACGGCCTGCCCGGCGGCGAGGGCGGCTTCCACCTGTGCACGACGTGGCTGATCGAGGCCTACGTGCTGACCGGGCGGCGGGCCGAGGCCGAGGAGCTGTTCAAGCACCTGGTGGACTGCGCCGGGCCGACGGGGCTGATCCCGGAGGAGTACGACCCGGTCACCGAGCGGGCCCTGGGCAACCACCCGCAGGCGTACTCGCACCTGGGCCTGATCCGCTGCGCCCAGCTCCTGGACCGGGACCTGTAGCGGCGGCCACCGCGGCCGCGCCGCCCGCGCGGACCCTCCGGACCCGTCGTCCGCGGGGTTCGCGGGGTCCGCGTTCCAGGTGGTTCGTCACACCCTGCCGGTAGGGTGCTGCCACAGCACCCGCCGGAGGGACCCCAGGATGGCCACGACCGACACCGTCTTGACACGGCGGGCGCTCAACCGCGCGACCCTCGACCGCCAACTGCTCCTGCGCCGCGTCGACCGCCCCGTCGCCGACGTGGTGAGCCACCTCGTCGGCCTCCAGGCGCAGACGACCCACTCCTGGTACGTCGGCCTGCAGAGCCGCGTCGCGTCGCTCTCCCCGCACGAGGTCGGCCGCCGGCTGACCGAGGGGGAGCTGGTCCGCGTCTCGCTGATGCGCTCCACCCTCCACCTGGTCACCGCCCATGACTGCCGCACCCTGCGCGCCACCGTGCAGACCGCCATGGACCGGGACCTCGCCCACAGCAGCCACGGGAAGACCACCGGCGGCATCGACCACGACGCCGTCGTCGCGGCCGGGCGCGCGCACCTGGAGAAGCGGCCGCTCACGGCCAAGGAACTGGGCGCGCTGCTCGCCGAGGAGTGGCCGGACGTCCCCGCCGCCGACCTCGCCTACGTCGTGCGCAACCGGCTGCCCGTCGTCCAGGTGCCCCCGCGCGGGGTGTGGGGCGCCTCCGGGCCGCCCGCGCTCGCGCCCGCCGACAGCTGGACCGGCCTGGCCATGGACGCCCCCGCCGACCCGGACGGCCTCGTCCTGCGCTACCTGGCCGCGTTCGGCCCGGCCGGGGTCAAGGACGTGCAGGCCTGGTCCGGGCTGACCCGCCTGCGCGAGGTGGTCGACCGGCTGCGCGACCGGCTCGTGGTGCTGCGCACCGAGGACGGCGCCGAGCTCTTCGACCTGCCCGACGCGCCGCGCCCCGATCCCGACACCCCGGCGCCCGTCCGCTTCCTCTACGACTTCGACAACCTGCTGCGCGGCCACGCCGACCGGAGCCGCGTCATCTCCGCCGAAGATCTCAAGCGCATCACGACCCGCAACGGGATGCCGCCGTCGACCGTCCTGGTGGACGGGCGGGTCCGCGCCTCGTGGAAGGTCGTCGGGAAGGGAGCGGCCACCGCCGTCGAGGTCGTCCCGTTCGCCCCGATCACGGGAACGGACGCCGAGGAGGTGACGGCCGAGGGACTGCGGCTGCTGGAGTTCCTGGCACCGGACGCCGAGGACCGCGAGGTCCGTTTCGTGTCCGGACCGTGACGTCGGCGCGGCCCGCGCCGACCGTGCGGTCCGGGCTGGCCGGGCTCGTGTCCGGTCCCGCCCTCGACCGTGACACTTCGGGACGTGTACCCATGTATCCGAACGCGGACGATACGTGAGGATATGGAAGGATTCACGGGTGACTGATGAGTTCCGCGCCGCGTTCCAACGTGTGCTCGACACCGCCGCAAGCCAGGCACCCGACTTTCCGGACGCCGTGCACGACGTGTTCCGGCTGTCCTCCCACGTGCCGACGGACGAACTCTCCATCGCCATGGAAGCCCTGACCCCTGTCCTGAGCGACTGCGAACCGGCCGCGGGCATCGCCGCCGACCTCGCGGTCCTGGCGGGCGCCCTGGTCGAGTCCGGGGCACCCGCGGGCGAGGTCGGGCTGGAGGTCCTGCGGCAGCTCGGACGCTACGGCCAGGCCGCCGTGGCGTTCATGCACGCCTGGGACAAGACCGGCGGCGGACCGCTCCCCGGACCCACCGAGGTGGGCGAGTCGGAGGAGACCCGCGTCGAGGAGGTCCTCGGCGAGAACGCGCCGCTGGCGACCGTCGGCTGGTGGACCTCGCTGCGCTACGGGCTGGCCGCCAAGGCGATGCTGGGCGACGCCGAGGTGCGCGCCGCCGTGCGCGCGGACGCCAGCGCGCTGGACGGGCTCGGCCAGATCGTGCAGGCGCTCTCGACCCACCTCAGCGAGTTCCGCGAGGTCGGCGAACTCCTGCGGATGGCCGAGGCGGACACGGCGCTGGTCCTGGAGCGCGCCTCCCAGCGGGGCTTCCGCATCCGCTTCGACGGCATCGGCGACAACTTCCAGCTGCACACCCTGCTCGCGGACGCGCTCATCGGCAAGGAGGGCCGCATGCTCGCGGGCACCCGGCCCGACCCGCGGTGGACCGCCGCCTGCCTGGACGCGCCCGCCGACCCCCTGGCCGACGTCGTCGAGGGCGAGTGGGACCTGGTCGGCGGCGACGGCACCTGGGTGGGCAACGAGGCCGTCCCGGGCGACATCCCCGTGGTGGACGGCGAGCGCGTGCTGGTCCTGGAGGCCCAGTCGCTCTCGCACTCCTGGCGGGCCGGACGCCGGCACCCGCACATCCCGGGGTCGCTGTCGGTCGTCTCCGAACTGCCCTCCGACCAGGCCCACGCCTGGTGGGCGCGGCTGCACCCGGCCGGGTCGGTGCGCCACCCGCTCGCGACACCGATCGAGCACGACGACACCGGAGCGCACCGACCGCCCCGGCACTTCGGGGTGGCGGCGCACTTCGCCGAGGTGGACTCCGGCCCGATGTCGGCCCCGTTCCCGGAAGCGGGCCTCGACGCCGAACCCGATTCCTCGTTCGGCTCGGAGTTCGCGGGCGGCCCGGAGTCCGGCTCCGGGTTCACGGGGTTGACGGGCGGCTCTGAGCCCGGCTCCGGCTTCACAAGCGGCTCGGAGTCCGGCACCGGGTTCACGGGCGGCTCGGAGCCTGGCTCCGGCTTCACGGGCGGCGGGCAGCCCGAGTACGACACCGGATTCGACGCGGCCGGAGCCGACGCCGCCCCACCGGCCGCGGACGCTCCCGTGTTCCCGTCAGAGCCGCCACAGGACGACGCGCCCTCCGGTCCGCGGCAGCCGTGGGGCGTCCCGCGGGACTTCCTGGAGGAACTCGCCCGCGGGCCCGAGCCCGCGCCCGGGCGGGCCCCGGAACCGGACCCCGGAACGGCGGCGCATCCGTGGGCGGACGACCCCCTCCCCGACGTGGCGCCCTTCCCCGGATTCGTCCCGGACAGCGCCGACGAGGCGCCCGCGCTCCCCGAGTCCGCCCCCGCGGAGCACGAGGAGCCCCCGGCCCTGCCGACCGGTCCCTCCCGACCCGCCCCGGGCGCCCGGCTGCTCCCGCCGATGCCTCCCGGTGTCTCGGACAGCAGCACCTGGGCGCCGGACTGGAAGTGGCCGCTGCCGCCCCGGAACGGACGGGACGGTTCCGGCCCCGGCTCCTCCGACGGCGGATGACAGTTGTCATGCCGCGAACGCTGAACCGCTCACACGGGCCCGGTGACGACTGCGACTACCGGCCTCCACACCGACACGGGACTCTGGGGACATGACGACGCAGCCGCACGGCGCCAGCCGCGACACCGCCGACACGGACGGGCCCCCTCCGGCGAGCGCCGACGCCCCCGCCACCCTCCCGGAGGCCGCCGACACCTCCGCGGCCGCCACGGACTCCGGCGGACCGCTCTCCCCCGAGGAGGAGAGGCGCCGGGAGAAGGAGCGCAAGGAGGAGGAGGCCATGGCCGCCCTGCGCGCGATCAAGCCGTGGGAGGGCGCGGCGACCCGGCAGGACAAGGCGCTCCTGGCCGCGTTCATCGTGATCCCCGCCGTCTTCCTGGCGCTCACCCCGCTCAAGCCCCTCCTGATCGCCGACCACCCGGTGGGCCTGGCCATGCTGACCGGCAGCAACGCCGCCATCGGCGCCGCGTCGGCCTTCGCGAGCATCGGCGAGATCCCGCTGTGGCTGGTCCTGTGCGCGGGCGTCTTCGGCAAGATCAAGGTCGACTGGCTCTTCTGGTGGCTGGGGCGCCGCTGGGGGCGGGGCATCGTCAACCTGCTCACGCCCAGCGAGCGCGCCCGGCGCCTCGCGGACCGGGTGCGCGACGCGAACCCGTGGTGGATCCGGGGCGCGGTCCTCATCTCCTACGTGCCCGGCGTCCCCGCCGCCCTCGTGCTCGTGGTCGCCGGCTGGACCGGCATGCGGCTGCGGACGTTCATGGTCCTGGACGCGTGCGGCGCCCTGCTGATGACCGGCGTCGTCGCCGCCGCGGGCTACGCCGCCGGGCAGGCCGGGGTCGACATCATCCTCACCGTGGACCGCTACGCCCTCTGGATCACCCTCGCCATCATCTTCGCCATGGCGTTCGCGCCGGTGATCCGCCAGAGCATCCGCACCAAGGCCGCCGAGCGGGCCCGCGCGCAGGAGGCGGCGGGCACCACGGACGCGGAGAGCGCGGAGAGCGAGGAGGACGCGGCGAGCCCCGCCGGACCGGCCGCCGCCGCGGACGAGTCGGTTCCCAAGGACGCGAAGGACGCCACGGCTCGCACGGAGGGCACGAAGGCCGCCGCCGAGACCGCGTCCTGACGCGCCTCCCCCGCCCCGGCCGGAAAGTCGCACCGATGGTGTCCCCGGTCACACGCCCGAGTGGGACCCGCGACTAAGCTGGCCTTCGGCAATCCGACACCCCGGGCAAGCCGGCTGCACTGGGTGCGTCACAAACACACTCTGGGAGATCCCGTCATGGGACAACAACACTTCGATCTCGTCGTCCTGGGCGCTGGTCCGGGCGGCTACGTCGCCGCGATCCGGGCGTCCCAGCTCGGTCTCAGGACGGCCGTCATCGAGGAGAAGTACTGGGGCGGGGTCTGCCTCAACGTGGGCTGCATCCCCTCCAAGGCGCTGCTGCGCAACGCCGAGCTCGCCCACCTGTTCTCCCATGACGCCGACTACTTCGGCATCAAGGTCGACGGCAAGGTGGAGTTCGACTACGGCAAGGCCCACAGCCGCAGCCGCGAGGTGGCCGACGGCCGTGTCAAGGGCGTCCACTTCCTCATGAAGAAGAACAAGATCACCGAGATCCACGGGCGCGGCACCTTCACCGACGACCGCACGATCGAGGTCAAGGGCGAGGACGGCTCCACCGAGACCGTCACCTTCGACCACGCGGTGCTCGCGACCGGCTCCTCCACCAAGCTGCTGCCGGGCACCACCCTGTCCGAGCGGGTCGTCACCTACGAGGAGCAGATCCTCAGCGACACCCTGCCGGAGAGCATCGTCATCGCCGGCGCCGGGGCGATCGGGGTCGAGTTCGCCTACGTCCTGGCCAACTACGGCGTCGACGTCACCGTCGTGGAGTTCCTCGACCGCCTCGTCCCGCTGGAGGACGAGGAGGTCTCCAAGGAGCTGGCCAAGGCCTACAAGAAGCTCGGCGTGAAGGTCATGACCTCCACCCGGGTGGAGTCCGTCGAGGACACCGGCACGAACGTCCGCGTCACCGTCGCGACCACCGACGGGAAGCAGCAGACGCTGGAGGCCGACAAGCTGCTCCAGGCGATCGGCTTCGCGCCCAACGTCGAGGGCTTCGGCCTGGACCGGACCGGGGTCCGGCTCACCGAGCGCGGCGCGGTCGAGATCGACTCCCGCGGCCGCACGAGCGTCCCGCACATCTTCGCCATCGGCGACGTCACCGCCAAGCTGATGCTCGCGCACACCGCCGAGGCCATGGGCATCGTCGCCGTGGAGACCATCGCGGACGCCGAGACCCAGGAGATCGACTACCGGTTCATCCCGCGCGCCACCTACTGCCAGCCGCAGATCGCCAGCTTCGGCTACTCCGAGGCCGAGGCCCGCGAGGCCGGGTACGACGTCCAGGTCGCCAAGTTCCCGTTCATGGCCAACGGCAAGTCGCACGGCATCGGCGACACCCGCGGGTTCGTCAAGATCATCTCCGACGGCAGGTACGGCGAGTTCCTGGGCGCCCACATGATCGGCCCGGACGTGACCGAACTCCTGCCCGAGCTCACGC
Organism: Nocardiopsis sp. NRRL B-16309; assembly: GCF_001279585.1. GTDB lineage: Bacteria > Actinomycetota > Actinomycetes > Streptosporangiales > Streptosporangiaceae > Nocardiopsis. The sequence continues at coordinate 194,610 of NZ_LGEC01000103.1, forward strand.
TGGCCCAGCAGTGGGACCTGACCGTCCACGAGGTGGCGCGCAACATCCACGCCCACCCCACGCTCAGCGAGGCGGTCAAGGAGGCCGTGCACGGTCTGGCCGGGCACATGATCAACTTCTAGCCGGGCGGGAGCGGATCGGGGGCGGACGGGGAGCGGACGCGCGTCGGTGGGACACCGGGGAACTTGCTAAGTTGCCCAGTGTCCCCCGCCGGAAGCCCTCCCCGTCCGGCCCTCCCCGAACCGAAAGCCACCCATGCGACTCATCCCGTCCAAGCCCCTGTCGTGCCTGGGCACGGCCGTCGTCGCCGCCGTCGTCGGCGGTTTCGTTCTCGTCGGCTGCGACGTGGTCGACCTCGACGAACTCGGCGACTTCGGCGGCGTCGACGACATCGACATGAGCCTCCCGGGCGGCGAGGCGGATCCGGACGCCAGCGCCTCCCCCGAGGACGAGGAAGAGGAGGCCGCTTCCGCCTACGGCCTTCCGGAGTCCTGCGAGGCGGCGGGCGCCGCCGAGGTCGTCGGCGACCTGGCCCCCGGCCCCGTGCTCGCCGAGGAGTCCGGCGCCGTCGAGGGGATCGACGGCGCCGAGCAGCTGACGTGCTCCTTCAGCGACGGGAGCACCGAGCCGGGGACGCCCGTGTTCACCCTCGTGTTCACCTCGAACGCCGACCCCAGCGCCAACCCGGACGTCGTCCAGGTGCCCGGCGCGGAGGCGGAGATGAACTGGGAGGTGGACGTCGACGTGGACGTGGACACCTACGAGAACGACGACACCGACGAACTGGGCGGCGGCCTGGAGTACGTGGGGACCGTCGACGGCTCCAGCCGCCAGCTCTTCCTGTCCCTGCCCGGCGACTTCCACGTGGCCGCGATCGCCTTCGGCGAGGACGTGGCGCGCGAGGACCTGGAGCGGGTGGTGATGACGGCCGCCGAACGCGTGCGCGGCTGAGCCTCCCACGCCCTCGACGCCCGCCGCACGGGCTCGGCCGGGGCTCCTGGCGGGCGGGACGGCGACCCCCGCCGTCCCGCCCGGCTCGCGCACCCGCCGGCGGCGCCGCCTCCTCCCGCGCGGCCCTGGGCCCCCTCCGCGCCTCCGCGGCCCCCTCGGGCCGAGAGGGCGGGACGAAGGCGAAGGGGCCGGTGCGCTCGCACCGGCCCCTTCGCGCGTCCCGGGTCAGTACTCGACCGGGATCTCCTCGAACTCGCCGAACGGCCCGGCGCGCAGCGTCAGCTCCTCCACGTCGACCGGGGGCGCGGGGTAGACCGCGACCAGGTCGTAGGTGTTGCCCGGCTGGAGCATGTGGACCTCTTCGGCGAAGCTGCTGTAGCGCCCCTCGCCGAAGTCCATCTGCGCCACGTACCGCACCAGGCCGGCCTCCGGCTCCAGGAGCTGGAAGCCGCCGAGCGTGCCCTTGTTGAACTGGTCCGGCCCGCCGGCCTGGATCGCCTCGGTACCGCCCAGTTCCGGTACGAGCGGCTCGTCGGTGGTGTTGGTGAAGGCCACCGTGCCGATCACGTAGGCGCCGTCACGGCGCAGCGGGTACACCTCCAGGCGCACGCCGTCGAGCTCGCCCTCGGCCACCACCGACCCCGGGTCGTCGCTGAAGGGCGCGGGCCAGGTGACGTTGCGCTGGGCGGCGCCCAGGCCGTCGTCGTCGTACTCCTCCTCCTCGGAGGCCTCGACCGTGTCGTCGAAGACGTACGAGAACTCGACGCGGCGGTTGCGGGCGCGGGCCTGCTCGTCGTCCGGGCCGCCCTCGCGGGCCACCGGCTCGTCCATGCCGCGGCCCTCGACCTCCAGGGTGTAGCCGGAGCCGATCTCCTCGGCGAGCAGGTCGCGCACGCTCTCCGCGCGCTCCACCGACAGGTTGTCGTTGTAGGAGGCCGAGCCGATGCCGTCGGTGTGGCCGATGACGGTGATGGTCGGGTCCTCGGGGTCGACGTTGGTCGCCAGCGTGGTGGCCGCGCGGCGCACGACCTCCTCGGCCTCCTCCGTCAGGGAGGCCTCGTCGAAGGCGAACATCACGTCGGAGTGCAGCGAGATGATCTCGCGGTCGCCGTCGCGGGTGGTGGAGGCGATCTCGGAGTCGACGAAGCTCTGCACCCACCCCTCGTCGGCGAGCGCGTCCTCCTCGGGCCGCCGGTTGGCGAAGGTCAGGTTCTCGCCCGACGGGGGCGGGTTGTCGAGCGTGAGGTGGTCGGCCCCGTTGGGGTCCTCCGGGTCCGCGGCCTCCTCCTCGACGTCCTGGACGGGGAGGCCGGTCATGGCTCCCAGTCCGCTGCCGACGAAGGTCACCTGGGCCGTCTCGTCGGGCAGCCGGGGGAAGTACCGGACGTACTCGTTGGTGACCCCGTCGTGCACGGGGTAGAGGCCGTCCTGGTTGGGGCTCTCCGATCCGTACTTGAGGCCGTCCTCGTCCAGGAACTCGCGGTACACGCGGCCGGTGAGGGGGTCGACGAGCGTGTGGGCCATGCTCAGGTTCCGGTTGGGGCCGGAGAACTCGCCGAGGTAGGTCACCTCGTAGCGCATGACCGTGTACTCGTCGGTCCGTTCGAGGCCGGTGACGGCGAAGCGCATCTCGGTGTCCTGGCCGGTGTCCTGGAAGATCCGGCCCTCACGGACGTAGGGGAACTCCTCGCGGACCTCGGGCGGACCGGACGCGTCACCGAACGTCTCCGACCACCAGCCGGACAGGTCCTCGGTGACGGAGCAGCCGGTGAGCAGCAGGCTGCCCGAGACCAACAGCGCGACCACGGTGAGGGGCGACTTCCGCGCCATGTGGGGGAACTCCGATCGTTGACAGGGCGTACGGGCAACATCCTCCAGCACTCACGGAGTCGAACCGACCGGAGGGCGGACGAGTCGGGCGAACCCTATCGGAACGGGTCCGGTGCGCGGCCCCGCCGGATCCCGGTCGAGAAAAGACGGGATCCCGCCAATCCGGATCGGGGACCACCGCGAATACCTCACGTGAACACCGAGAGGCGCGGGGGGACCACCCCGCCACGTGAGGGGCGGCGGATCGTCGCGGGGTCGGCGACCGGTCTGCTGGCGGTCGGTGCCGCCCTGGGCGCCGCCGAACTCGTGGCCGGGATGACCGGGTCGGTGTCCCCCGTGGTGGCGGTCGGCGACGTCGTCGTCGACGCCACTCCCGCGTTCCTGATGGAGTGGGCGATCGCGCTGTTCGGCACGGCCGACAAGGTCGTGCTCGTCACCGGGATCACCGCCGTCCTCTTCGGGGCCGGTGCCGTCCTCGGAGTGATCGCGCTCCGGCGGCCCGTCCTCGGCTACGCGGGGCTCGCGGTGTTCGCACTGGCCGGGCTGGCCGCGGTCCTCCTGCGCCGCGCCGACGACCCGTGGGCCGCCGCCCCGGTGGTCGCCGGCGCGGCGGCGGGAGCGCTGGCCCTCGCGCTCCTGTCGAGGAGCGCGCGGACGGCCCGCCGACCGGGGAGGGAGGGAAGGCCGCAGGCACCGGCGGACGCGGAGACCGCGCCCGCTCAGGTGGGATCCGACCGGGGCCCGGGCAGACGCGGTTTCGTGCTCACCGCGACGGGCGTCCTGGTCGGGTCGGCGACCGCCGGTGCCCTCGGCCGATGGCTCCCCGACGCGCTGGGCGGGGCGGGGGCGCGGTCCGCGCTCGCCCTGCCCGCCGCGGCCGAGCCCCTGCCCGCACTCCCCTCCGGAACCGACCTCGGGGTCCCCGGGCTCGCGCCGTTCAGCACCCCGAACGCCGACTTCTACCGGATCGACACCGCCCTCACCGTCCCCCGGCTCGACTCCACCCGCTGGCGCCTGCGCGTGCACGGCATGGTCGACGAGCCCTTCGAGATCGACATGGACGAACTGCTCGCCCTGCCGCTGGTCGAGGCCGACATCACGATGACCTGCGTGTCCAACCAGGTGGGCGGCGACCTCGTCGGCAACAGCCGGTGGCTGGGGTTCCCGCTGGCCGACCTGCTGCGCCGGGCCGGTGTCCAGTCGGGCGCGGACCAGATCCTCAGCACCTCCGACGACGGGTGGACGTGCGGCACGCCCACCGAGGTCGTCATGGACGGCCGCGACGCCCTTCTGGCCGTGGGCATGGGCGGCGAGCCGCTGCCCCACGAGCACGGCTATCCCGCGCGGATGGTCGTCCCCGGCCTCTACGGCTTCGTCAGCGCCACCAAGTGGGTCACCGACATCAAGCTGACCCGGTTCGCGGACGAGCGGGCCTACTGGGCGCGGCGCGACTGGGCGGTGCGGGCCCCGATCAAGGTCATGTCGCGCGTGGACGTGCCCGCGCCGCTCGGGCGCGTGCCCTCCGGCGACACCGTGCTCGCGGGAGTGGCGTGGGCCCAGCACCGCGGCGTGGCCGCCGTGGAGGTGAGCGTGGACGACGGCGATTGGTGGGAGGCCGAACTCGCCCAGGTCCCCGGCATCGACACCTGGGTCCAGTGGGTCGCCGAGACCGCGCTCGAACCCGGGCCGCACACGGTACGGGTCCGGGCCACCGACGCCACGGGGCGCACCCAGACCTCCGAGCGCACAGAACCGATCCCGGACGGGGCCACCGGCTGGCACAGCATCCGCTTCACCGCCGAGTAGGCCACCAGAACCCGCCACGCCAGTGGTTTTGACAGTTGAACACGTTGAAGGAGAGAACAATGATCCGCAAGAGCACTCTCACGGTGACCGCCGCCGCTGCCGCACTCGCGTTCGGCCTGACGGCCTGCGGCGACATGGGCGAGGAGGACACCGAGGCGACACAGGAGAACACCAGCACTGAGGAGACCACGGGCACGGAGGACACCGAGAGCGAGGAGATGACGCAGACCGCGGGCGAGAACTTCGGATCGGGCTGCGCCGCGGTGCCCGAGGACGGGGAGGGCAGCTTCGACGGGATGGCCGACGACCCGGTCGCGACCGCCGCGTCCAACAACCCGGCACTGTCCACGCTGGTGACGGCCGTGGGCGAGGCCGACCTGGTCGACACGCTCAACTCGGCCGAGGACATCACCGTCTTCGCCCCGGCCGACGACGCGTTCGCCAAGATCCCTGAGGAGGACCTCAACGCCCTGCTCGCCGACCAGGACCAGCTGACCGAGGTGCTGACCTACCACGTCGTCGAGGGCCGCCAGGCGCCCGCCGACCTGGAGGACGGCACGTTCACGTCCCTGCAGGGGGGCGAGGTCACGACGGAGGGCTCCGGCGAGGACTTCACCGTCAACGGCGACTCGGCGGTGGTCTGCGGCAACGTGCAGACCGCCAACGCCACCGTCTACATCGTCGACACCGTGCTGATGCCCGAGTAGGCACCACAGCCCCCGGGCCGCCCGTGCGTTGAGGCCGGACGGTCCGGGACCCGTGGTCGGCCACCCGTCGCCCGCCCCGTGGGCGCGACGCGAGGGGCGGGGCATCCGCCCTCCCGTCGCCCACCGCGCTCAACGGACGGCCTTCGGCCGCAGAACCACCCTTGTACGGAGAGCCGCCGGCTCCCGTTCCTCCCGGAACCGACGAGGAAGTGTGCAGATGGACGAGGAAGCCGCGGTGCCGCACGACGCCGGGGCGCGACCGGCGGTTCCGGCCGCCCACCGGCTCGGCGCGCTGCTGCGAGAGGTGGCGCGCGGGGACGAGCGCGCCTTCGGGGAGGTGTACGACCTGGTGAGCCCGACCGTGTACGGCCTGGTCCGCCGGATCCTGCGCGACCCCGCCCAGTCCGAGGAGGTCGCCCAGGAGGTGCTGGTCGAGGTGTGGCGCTCCGCGTGCCGCTACGACGAGCGCCGGGGCACGCCCCACGCGTGGGTGATGACACTCGCCCACCGCCGCGCGGTGGACCGGGTGCGCTCGGAGCAGGCCGCGACCGAGCGCGAGGCCCGCGCCGCCGCCTCGGACACGCGGCGGCCCTACGACGAGGTGGCCGAGGAGGTCACCGACCGGCTGGAGGGCCAACGGGTGCGCCGATGTCTGGACACCCTCACCGAACTGCAGTGCGAGTCGGTCCGGCTCGCCTACTACGGCGGGTACACCTACCGTGAGGTCGCCCGCCTGCTGTCCACCCCGCTGGGGACGATCAAGACGCGGATGCGCGACGGGCTGATCAGGCTCCGGGACTGTTTGGGGGTGGAGTGGTGAGAAGGCCGCTGAGCCAGGACCAGCACACGCTGGCGGGCGCCTACGCCCTGCACGCCCTGGCACCGTCCGAAGCGGTGCGGTTCGAGGACCACATGGCCGGATGCGAGTCCTGCCGCCAGGAGGTCCGCGGGTTCTCCGAGACCGCCGCCCGGCTCGCCGCGGCCACCGCCCGCACGCCGCCGGAGGGGCTGCGCGCGCGGGTGCTGGCGGACGTGGGGCGGACGCGGCAGCTCGCCCCGGCACCGGAGCGCCTGCCCGAGCCCCGCCGCCGGTGGGGCTGGGGCTTCGGGCTCGTACTGGCGGCCTGCCTCGCGGTGGTGGTCGCCCTGGGCGCCGTGACCGCCGACCAGGTCCGCCAGGTGCGGGAGCTGCGCGAGAACGAGCGGCGGATCGCGGCCGTGCTCGCCGCGCCGGACGCCGCCTACACCGCGGCGGAGCCCATGGAGGGGGTCACCGTGTCGCTGGTGTACTCCGAGAGCGAGGGCCGCCTCGTGTTCAGCTCGCACGGGCTGGCCGAGCCGGAGGACGAGGACTACCAACTGTGGCTCACCCGGGACGACGGCACCGTCACCTCGGCCGGAGTCCTCTCGATCGGTGAGTCGGGTGTCGCCGAGCCGCTGCTGGCCGGAGTCGACGAGGAGGAGGCCAGCGGGGTGGCGGTCACCCTCGAACCGGAGGGCGGCTCCGAGCAGCCCACCTCCGAGCCGCTGATGGCGATGCCCCTGGAGAGCTGATCGCATCCCGGACTCCCCGGGGCCGGACTGTCATTGAGCCGATGTCCGGTCCCCGGGTCCGCGCCTCACGCGACGGACACGTCCTCCGGGCGGGGCAGGTCGCGCATGACGGGCGAGAGGCTGAACAGCGCGGCGAGCCCCGAGACCAGCGCCATCAGGAGGAACACCCAGGTGGGTCCGGCGTGGTCGAAGACGAGCCCGATCCCGAGGATGCCGACCGGCTGGGAGACCAGGGACATGAACATGACGGCTCCGAGCACCCGCCCCTGGTAGCCGTCGGTGACCGAGGCGGCGACGTAGCCGTAGAAGACCGCGTTGACGCACGGCACGGTCGCGAACACGCAGCCGACCAGGAGCCCGAGCGAGAGCACGTTGGGGGCCACGGCCAGCGCGAGCGCGCACACCGGGGCGGACCAGGCCGCCGCGAGGAAGGTGGTCGTCGGCCGTACCCAGCGCACCACCGCCCCGGCGGCCAGGGACCCCAGGAGCCCTCCGGCCCCGGCCAGCGACACCGTCAGGCCGATCTCGACGTTGGACGCCCCCCGCGCGTCGGCGGTGGCGATGATGGCGAGGAACGCGCCGGTGTGGGTGAAGGCGATGTTGAACACCACGATCCAGAGCATCATCGGGCGCAGGATGGGGTGTTTGGCCAGGACCGCGAACCCGCCGACGGAGCCGCGCAGGGTCCACCGCTCGCGGGGTTCGCGGACGGGCGCCTGCATGGGCCGGCGGATGCACAGCACGAGCCCGGCGGACACCAGGTAGGTGAGGGCCTCGGCGGCGAAGGGGAAGGCGCGGCCCAGGCCGAACAGGAACCCGGCCATGGGCGCGCCGAGCGCGGTGGTGGTGAAGAATCGGATCTGGTTCTGCGCGGCCGCGTCGGCCACCTGCGAGGCCGGTACCAGCTGCTTGATGGCGGCCATCGCGACCGGGTTCGACACGCCCATCAGCGCCGACGAGCACACCGCGACGGCCACGACCCCCGCCGGGGTGGCCTCGCCCGCCACGAGGAAGACGGCGAAGCCGGCGAGCAGCAGGAGCCGGCCGGCGTCGCAGCAGAGCAGCACCACGCGGCGGTTGACGCGGTCCGCGAGGGAGCCCCCGACCACCGCCGCGACCATGGCGGTGGCGACCTGCGAGGCGCCGATGACACCGGCCTGGGCGGCCGATCCCGCCAGGAGGAGGGTCAGGAGGGGGTAGGCGACCTCGCCGCTCTCCTTGCCGAGCCCGGCGAAGAAGCGGCTGGTCCACAGGGCCTGGAAGTCCCTGTTGCGGAGGAGGGGGCCGAACTCCTCGTGACCGCCGATCGGGGGCACCCGTCCGGGGGGCCGGGACGAGTGCTCCCGCTCCGACGTCATCGTGATCGTTCCCCTCGGGTCCCCGCGAGCGACTGGGGAACCACGGCTCCGGCCCGGACTGGTCGTCGTGTGCCCGTGGGAACCGTGTGACACGGGTTTCCTCGTGGGCCGTGGGGGGTCAGGGGACCGGCCCGGAGACCCCGGCGGAGGGCCGGTGCGGGGACTTCGTAGTCATGTCGCCATTATGCGCGCATTGCCCGCATTGGCGAGCGTTTGTCACGGGTGTCCGACGCGCCCGTGGCTCCTACCACGCGCTCCTCCGCGCGGACGTGACGGGCGCCACGCCCGGCCCCGCGCGCCCCGCCCGGGCGGCGTTCTGGGACAGCCGCCGGCGGCCGGGCGGTGGCTCGGCACCACTCCGGTCGGCGCCCGGGGACCCGTCCGCGCGGGAGCGGAGGTCGCTCGTGGGGTCCCCTCGGGGCCGATGGTGGCGGGGACCCGTCCGCGCGGCGGCGGAGGGCCGTCCCGAACGGGGTCCGGGCGGGCCACGGATCTCCCGGGGCCGCACGCCGGCGGCGAGCCGAGGTCCGGCATCACTCCGGGCGGCGTCCGGCGGCGGCCGCCTCGATGCTCCACGGCGTGCGCTCGACGTAGGCGACGACGGTCGCGACCGCCAGGGATCCCCCGGCGACCAGCACGTAGGACGCCGTCCAGCCTCCGGTCAGCTCGCCGAGCAGCCCGAACAGGAGCGGCCCGCCCAGCGCGATGCCGCTGCCCGCCCCCTGGACGAACCCCGACAGCGACGCCGAGCCCCGGGCCGTGGTGCTGCGGGCGTTGATCATGGTCATCATGACCACGAACAGCCCGGTGCCCAGCCCCAGGAAGACCGACCACAGCGGGGCCAGCGCCTGGGGCGCGAGCGCGATCCCGAGGTAGCCCACGACGTAGCCCGCGATGCCGACGGCGACGATCGGGAAGGTGTTGGCGGCCCGCACGGTGATCGTGGGGGCCACCAGGCCGAACATCAGGCTCGATCCCACCATGAGCGACACCATGGCACCGGAGAAGGCCCCCGAGTGCCCGGCGTCGGCCAACAGCGTCGGAAGCCACGTGAACAGGGTGAAGACGTTCCAGGTCACCATGCCGAAGAGCACCGCCATCCGCCAGGCCATGCCCACCCGCCAGACCGGGCGCGCCAGTGGCGGCTCACCGCCCGCGGGCCCGGCCGCACGCGGCGCGGCGGCCCCGCCTCGGCGGCGCCACTGGGCGGCCCACAGTCCGGCGGCGGCCAGGGCGAGCAGGGACCAGGCGCCGAGGGCGACGCGCCACCCGGCCACCTCGGCGAGCGGGACGGCGACCAGCGGCGGGAACAGGGCGCCCAGGTGGATCGCGACCATCTGCACCGTGCTCAGGGCGGCCAGCCGGTCGGGGAAGTACTGCTTGATCAGCGGGGGCACCACGACGTTGCCCAGCGCCGCGCCGGTCAGGGCGACCGCCGTGAGCAGCAGCAGGGTGCCGGTGTCGGGGGCGAAGGCACGGGCGAGCTGACCGAGGGCGGCCAGCAGCATGCTGAGCACGGCGGTGGCCTCGGCACCCAGTCGGCGCATGACGGCGGGCGTGGCCAGGCCGAACAGCGCGAAGGCGACCAGCGGCAGGGCGCCGAAGACGCCCACGACCGTGGTGGTGAAGCCGAAGTCGGCCCCGATCGTGGTCAACAGGGGCGACAGGGAGGTCACCACCAGGCGCAGGTTCAGTGCCGCGCAGGTGATGGCCGCCAGGGCCAGGAGTCGGCCCCTCAGTACGGGGGCTCCGGTGGGAGCCGTGGTGTCCGGCCCTGCCGACGGTCGGTCGGGGCGGGCCAGGAGGGAGGAAGGTCTCATAACGGCGACGGACGTCCCTTGGGTTCTGCGGTGATGCGTCGTCGCATCGGAGCGCGGCCGTCGGCGGGCGACACTGCCTGCCGCGGAAGGATCTGCTTCCGGGCGAGCCAAGTACGGCCTTTTCGCCTAAAGGTTAACCAGACTCCGACCTTGTCGACAACTTTCCGTATTTAGTACGGGTACGATGGGCACATGGCTGATCTTGACGAACTTGATACGGCGATCCTGGCCGAACTCCAGTCGGACGCACGAAAAACCAACCGCGATGTGGCCGCCGCGGTGGGCGCGTCGCCCACCACGACCCTCGATCGGACCCGCGCGCTGCGAGAAAGGGGTGTGATTCGCGGCTCACTGCTGGACGTGGACCTCGATCTCATCGGCCGCCCGGTCCAGGCGCTCATCACCGTGAGCGTCGTGAAGCCCTCGCGGCACAACATCGAGGCCTTCCGCGACTGGGTCCGCTCGCTCCCGGACACGCTGTCGGTCTTCGTCACCTCGGGCAGCGAGGACTTCCTCATCCACGTGGCCCTGCCGGACAACAACAGCCTGTACGCGTTCGTGATCGACAAGCTGACCGAGCGCCCCGAGGTCGCCGACGTGCGCGCCTCGATCGTCTACGAGCACCTGCGCAACGACCGCATCACCCCGACCAACGCCCACGGCCGCCGCCGCACCTGACCGCCATGCGGTCCCCCGTGCGGTCCGCCGTGGAGCACCCGCCGACGCGGGGCTCCACGGCCGTTCGCGCGCGGACGCGGGCTCGCGCGACCCGCCCCGGCGCTCCGTGAACCGCCCGAGTCCCGGGCCGCCGCCGACCGGCCCGCCCGGTCGGCCGCGGACCGGCCCGTCCTCCGCCCCCTCCGGGCCGAGCACGGTTCTGGTTAGGCTGGCCCCTGTGACCCACGCCTCACCGCGCCCCGCGCCCGACGAAGCCGCCGCCGTCCGCGCGCCGTGGCGTTCGCTCGGGCTGCCGGGCCTCATCGACGTCCACACCCACTTCATGCCCGCCAACGTCCTGCGCAAGGTCTGGGCCTACTTCGACGCCCTCGGGGAGGGCGTCTGGCCGATCACCTACCGGGGCACCCAGGACGAGCGCGTGGCCCTGCTGCGCGGCTTCGGCGTCACACACCACACCGCCCTGTCCTACCCGCACCGGCCGGGCATGGCCCGCTGGCTCAACGACTGGGCCGCCGACTACGCCTCCCACCACCCCGACTGCCTGCGCAGCGCCACCTTCTACCCCGAACCCGACGCCAAGGACTACGTGGCCGCGGCGATCGGCGCGGGCGCGCGCGTGTTCAAGTCCCACCTGCAGGTCGGCGCCTACGATCCCCGCGACCCGCTGCTCGCCGACGTGTGGGGCGCCCTCGCCGAGTCCGGGACCCCCGTGGTGGTCCACTGCGCCTCCGGTCCCCTGCCCGGGCCCTTCACCGGCCCCGGACCGATCGCCGAGGTCCTGCGCGCCCACCCACGGCTCGCCCTGATCGTCGCGCATGCCGGGGCGCCGGAGTACTCCGACTTCCTCGACCTCGCCGAACGCCACGAGCGGGTCCACCTGGACACCACCATGGCGTTCACCGCCTACACCGAGCGACACTCGCCGTTCCCGTCCGCCGAGCTTCCGCGGCTGCGCGCGCTCGGCGACCGCGTCCTGCTGGGCAGCGACTTCCCGAACATCCCCTACCCCTACCTCGACCAGATCCGGGCTCTGGAGGGCCTCGGTCTGGGACCCGACTGGTTGCGCGGCGTGCTCCACGACAACGCGGCCCGACTGTTCGACCTCTGAATCACCGCCGGAGCAGAGAGAAGACGGATGGAACTCGCACTCACCCCCCTGGACTTCGCCCGCCGCGCGCGCCGCCTGTACCGCGACCGCGAGGCGGTCGTCGACCGCGGCCTCCGCCTGACCTACGAGGAGTTCTTCGACCGCTGCGACCGCTGGTCCTCGGTCCTGGCGGGCCTGGGCGTGGCCCCCGGCGACCGCGTCGCCTACATCGCCCCCAACACGCACGCCCAGCTGGAGTCCTTCTACGCGGTGCCGCAGCTGGGCGCCGTCCTGGTCCCCGTCAACTTCCGTCTGGCCGCCGACGACTTCGTCTACATCGTCAACCACTCCGGCGCGAAGGTCCTGTGCGTGCACGCCGACCAGATCGACACCGTCGACGGGGTGCGCGACCGCATGCCGGGCGTGGAGCGGTTCGTCGCCCTGGAGGGGGCGCGTCCGGGCTGGGAGGACTACGAGGCCCTCCTCGCCGACGCCTCTCCCGACTTCCCGCGCGCGGAGATCGACGAGAACCAGCTGCTGACCATCAACTACACGTCTGGAACGACCGCGCGCCCCAAGGGCGTGATGATCACCCACCGCAACGCCTACATGAACACGGTCGGCGTCCTGACCCACCTGCGGATCGAGGTCGGCGAGCGGTACCTGTGGACCCTGCCGATGTTCCACGCCAACGGCTGGACCTATACCTGGACGGTGACCGCGGCGGGCGCCGCCCATGTGTGCCTGCCGGCCATGGACCCCGCCACCGTGTACGAGCTGGTGCGCTCCGAGGGCATCGGCTGGATGTGCGCGGCCCCCACCGTCCTCATCATGCTCTCGAACACCCCGAAGGACGTGCGCGGCGACGTCCCGCCGGGCGTCAACGTGGTCACCGCGGGCGCCTCGCCGGCGGCCGACACCATCGAACGCCTGGAGGACGGCCTGGGGTGGACGGTCACCCAGGTCTACGGCCTGACCGAGACCGCGCCGTTCATCACCGTGTGCGAGCCCCGGCCCGAGCACGCCCCGCTGGGCACCCGCGAGCGGGCCGCCGTCAAGGCCCGCCAGGGCGTCGAGCTCATCACCTCCGGCGAGCTGCGGGTGGTCGACGGGTCCGGCGCCGAGGTCCCCTGGGACGGCACGACCGTCGGCGAGATCACGGTCCGCGGGAACGTCGTCATGCGCGGCTACTACAACGACCCCGAGGCCACCGAGCAGGTCATGCGGGACGGCTGGTTCCACACCGGGGACGCCGCCGTCACCCACCCCGACGGCTACGTGGAGATCCAGGACCGGATCAAGGACGTCATCATCTCCGGCGGCGAGAACATCTCCTCGGTCGAGGTGGAGGGGGTCCTGCTGCGGCACCCGGCCGTGTTGGAGGCGGCGGTGGTCGGCGTGCCCCACGAGCGCTGGGGCGAGACCCCGCGCGCGTGCGTGGTGCTCAGGGACGGGGCCACGGTCACCGAGCGGGACCTGATCGCGTTCGCGCGCGACTCCATGGCGCACTTCAAGGCGCCGACCCAGGTGGAGTTCGTGGCGCAACTGCCCAAGACCGCCACGGGCAAGATCCAGAAGTACGTGCTGCGGGGCGGGGCCTCGGCGGTCTCCCGCCAGTAGCGGCGACCGCCTGGCGGGCGGCCCGGGCCCTCCTCCCGTGGTGGCAGGAGGGCCCCACCGCTCACATGGGCGACGGCTTGAGCAGGACGAACACGTTGCCGTCGGGGTCGGCGCAGGTGGACAGGCGCCCGACGCCCTCGGCGTCCTCGGGTCCCATGAACACCTGGCCGCCGGTCTCCGCGACCTTCGCCGTGGCAGTATCGGGGTCCTCCGCGTGGAACACGGGGTGCCAGTCACCGCCGCCGCCCATCGGTGCCAGCATCTGCGGGTCGGCCTGCATCAGGCCGCCGTGCATGCGCTCCTCCGTCTGGCCCCGGGGCGTGATCATCTGGTAGGTACCGGCTCCCTCCGGCAGTTCGAAGGCCGTGTAGTTCCACCCGAAGAGATCGCCGTAGAACTTCTTCGCGCCCTCGTCGTCGGGCGTCCACAGCTCCACCCACACCAGGCTGCCGGGCTCGTCTGCCACCTCCATCCCGGGGAAGGACAGCGGCTGCCAGACCGCGAAGTGCACGCCCTGGGGGTCGCTGAAGTGCGACATGACGCCCATGTCCATGACGTCCATCGCGTCGACGTGGACGGTTCCCCCGAGTTCGGCCACCGTCCGGGCCGTGGCGGCGGCGTCGGTGGAGGTGAAGTAGATCGTCCAGGCCGGCGGCTGCCCCTCCTCCATGAGCGGTCCGGCGCCGCCCACGGCTTTGCCGCCGGACCGGAGGATCATGTAGCCGCCGGTGTCGGGACCGGCCGACTCGGCCTCCCAGCCGAACAGGCCGTGATAGAAGTCCAGCGACGCCCGCAGGTCCGACGCGCTGAGCTCGACCCAGCAGGGTGAGCCCGGAACGAAGTCGGTGGTGATCATGACGGTCCCCTCGGTCGAATGTGAAGCCCACCACAGTCTGTCCCGCAGGTGCGACAAGGCAGGACCCCCGCACGGCAAAGTTCCCGCAACCGTGCGAGCGGCGCCCGGCCGGGGCGAGGGGCCACCGCGGGGGCGCCGGTGCGAGGGGCCACCACCGGGGCCGGGTGCGGCCGACCGAAGCGGGCCTCCGCCGCGTGGCGCGCCCGGCCCGGCACATGACACGACGTATGGTGTCGCTGACCAGGAGAAACCACCCAGTGCTCGACGCGCCGGCTGGAGGGCGGAACACCTTGGCCTCGGAACCCGTGAAGTCCGTCAATCCGACCGCGGCACTGATCGCGGCCGTCTTCCTGACGCTGTGCTTCAACCCGTTCATCGGCATCGTCATGATCGTGCTCGCCGCCATGGCCATGAGGAGGCCCGACGGCTCACCCGAACAGGCCAAGTTCACGCGCTACGCCTGGTTCGCCTTCGCGGCCGGCATGATCCTCACGGTCCTCATCGCCGCCGTCGCCATCGCGCTGGCGTTCGTTCCGTGGTGGGAGAGGCCCGTGTAGGGGCGCGCGCGAACACGGCGGGACACCGCCGGCCGCCGCGCCTGGCGCGTCCTCCCGAACGGAGGCCGACACGTGCGGTGCCAGGACCAGCGCGCACAGCCTTGACGACGGTGTTCCACGCCTCGACCGAAGGGCCGGACCATGACCTCGGACTCCGCCCAGTCCGCCAACCCGCTCGCCGCGCTCATCACGGGCATCTTCCTGACCGTGTGCTGCAACCCGGTGGTCGGCATCGTCATGATCGTGCTCGCCGCCATGGCGTTGAACAAGACCGACGACTCGCGCGCGGAGGCCAGGCTCACCCGCGCCGCCTGGATCGCCTTCGGCGTCGGTGTGGGCATCACGCTCGTCATCGCCGCGACCGCCTTCCTCCTCGGACTCGTCCCGGGCATGGAGACCTATCTCTAGGACGGCTGCGGCGGGGCCCGCGCGCGTCGGCGCATAGGCACTGGTGGAGCATGGGAGCGCCCGGACCCGACCCGGGCGTCCCCTCCCCGAGGAAGCGAACCGATGTCCACCGCACCCACCATCGACCTCACCACCTCCGGCACCACGGCCACCCTGCGCATCGACCACCCGCGTCGCAAGAACGCGATGACCGCGCACATGTGGGGCCTGCTGCCCCGGTTGCTGGAGCCCCTGGCGAAGGACCCCTCCGTCCGGGTGGTGGTCCTGACCGGAGCGGGGCCGGACTTCTGCGCGGGCGCCGACATCTCCGAACTCACCGCGGACGCCCAGGCCACCGCGGGCGCGGTCGGCGGTGACGGTGCCGTCGACGTCGAGGCGGCCGGGGCGCGGGTGCTCGACGACCGCCTCGCCGAGGCCGCGGGCGAGGCCCTGGCTGCCTTCCCCAAACCCACCATCGCCATGGTGGACGGCCTGTGCGTGGGCGGCGGCTGCCTGCTCGCGACCGCCTGCGATCTGCGCGTCGGCACGCCGCGCACCCGCATGGGCGTTCCGGCGGCCAAACTCGGGGTGGTCTACCCCGCCTCGTCCCTGCGTCGGATCGTCGCCCTGGCCGGGCCGTCCACCGCCAAGCGGCTGCTCTTCACCGCCGACCTCCTCGGAGCCGAGGAGGCACTGCGCACCGGCCTGCTCGACGAGGTGGTGCCCGAGTCCGAGCTCGCCCACCACGTCACCGGGCTGGCCGCCACCGTCGGCGGGCGCTCCCAGGTGAGCGTGCGGGCGGCCAAGAGCCTCGTCGACGCGATCGGCGCGGGCGAGCTCACACCCGAGCTGGTCCGGAGCTGGGACGAGGAGGCCGTGCGCAGCGGCGACCTGCACGAGGGCATCGCCGCGTTCCTGGAGCGGCGCCCGGCCCGGTTCACGTCCCCGCCCACCTGAGTCCGACGACCGAGGCGACCGGGGCGTACCCGTCGGTGGACTCACGCGTTCTCGTCCGGTGGCGGCGAACGGCGCCAAGGACTCCTTGTCGGGCCACGGGCCCGGGCCCACCGCCCGGACGTGCGCGCCACCCGGACGGGCCCGCGCTCGGGCGGGCCCGCGCTCGGGCGGACCCGCACCCCGGTGGCCCCGCGTCCTACCGGCGACGCAGCCGCCTGTCGGTCACCGACGGCGGCTCGTAGAACACCATGTCGCGGCTGACGTCGGTCCCCGGCGGCACGATCTCGTCGATCCGGTCGAGGACGTCCCCGCCGAGCCGGACGTCGGCCCCCGCCAGCAGGTCCTCCAGCTGTTCGTGCGTGCGCGGCCCGATGAGCACCGAGGTCACGGCCGGGTGCTCGCGCACGAACGCCGTCGCCATGTGGGGCAGCGTCAGGCCCGCGTCGGCCGCGACCCCGTGCAGCCGCTCCACCGCGGCGAGCTTGGCCGCGTTGGCGGGCACGGACGGGTCGAACATCGGGGCCAGCAGCGCGCCGCGGTGCGCCGAGGAGGGGTCGGCGCCGCCCGGCCCGCCGTAGCGGCCCGACAGCCACCCCCCGCTCAGCGGGCTCCACGTCAGCACGCCCATGCCGTACCGCGCGGCCGTGGGCAGGACGTCGCGCTCGATGCCCCGCGCCAGGATGGAGTACGGCGGCTGTTCGCTGCGCGGCGGCACGTGCCCGCGTTCGGCGGCCGTCCACCGCGCCTCCACGATCTCCTCCGCCGGGAACGTCGACGTGCCGACCGCGCGGACCTTGCCCGAGCGCACCAGGTCCGACAGCGCCGACAGCGTCTCGTCGATGTCGGTCTCCGGGTCGGGCCGGTGCACCTGGTACAGGTCGATCCAGTCCGTCTCCAGGCGCCGCAGGCTGTCCTCGACCGCTCGCATGATCCAGCGCCGTGAGTTGCCCCGGTGGTTGAGGTCCGGTCCCATCGGGTTGTGGAACTTGGTCGCCAGGACCACGTCGTCCCGGCGGCCCTTCAGTGCCCGGCCGACGATCCGCTCGGACTCGCCGTCGGAGTACATGTCGGCGGTGTCCACGAGGTTGATCCCCGCGTCCAGCGCGGTGTGCACCATCCGGACCGCGTCGTCGTGGTCGGTGTTCCCCCAGGCTCCGAGCATCATCGTGCCGAGGCCGTACTCGCTGACCGAGATCCCCGTCCGGCCGAGTGTGCGCCGCTCCATGTCGATCCCCTCGTCGTGGTGTCGGTGTGGGCACCACGGTGGCCGGACGTCCCGGACCGGACCAGGCCCGCTCCAACCGGGGTCTGGCAGTACCAGGCGGGGCCGGTGGATACTGGGGCCCATGGTGAACGCGGACGCGGAGATCAGCCAGTTCCTCAAGAACCGGCGGGCCCTCCTCACTCCCGACCTCGTCGGCCTGCCCGAGGGCGTCAACCGGCGCCGGGTGCGCGGCCTGCGCCGGGAGGAGGTCGCCCAGCGGGCCGGGGTGAGCGTGAACTACTACACGCGCATCGAGCAGGGACGCGGCGGCCGGGTGTCGGCGTCGGTGCTGGACGCCATCGCCGAGGCGCTCCTGATGTCCGAGGTCGAACGCGGCTATCTGCACAACCTGGCCGACGGCCGCGCCCGCAGGACGGGTGGGCCGACCGGCTCCGGGTGGTGCGCGCCGCCGGACGCGCCGCGTCCCCAGGTGCGCCCGGAGCTGAGCGCCCTCGTCGACGCCATGGACCGGGTCCCGGCGATGGTGCTGGGCCGCTCGCTCGACCTGCTGGTCTGGAACCGCATGACGAGCCGCCTGTGGCCGGGCGTGGACGACCTGCCCGAGCCGGAGCTCAACCTGGCGAGGATGGTCTTCGGCGACACCGCGGCCGCGGGCCTGCACGCCGATCCCGAGTCGATGCGCCGCGCCCTGGTCGCCAAGCTGCGCGTGGAGTCGGGCCGCGACCCCGACGACCCGCGGCTGTGCGCGGTGGTCATGGACCTGCGGCGGCGGAGCCCGCGCTTCGCCGAGCTGTGGGAGCAGGCCGAGGTGAGGGAGCACCCGTTCGGCGTCCACCGGATCCTGCACCCGGAGGTGGGCGAGCTGGACCTGCACTACTCGAAGGCCGTCCTGCCCGGCGACTCCGGCCAGATCCTCATGACCTACTGCGCCGACCCGGGATCGCCCTCCGAGGAGCGCCTCGCTGCGCTCGCCCGCACCCCCGCCCCCGCCGCGGGGCGGTGAGCCGGACCGCCCCGTGGCGGCGAACCGCGCGCCGGGGGCGCCCATCGGTGGATTCACGCGTTCTCGTCCGGTGGCGGCGAAGGGCGCCCAGGACTCCTTGTCGGGCCACGGGCCCCGCCCTAGCCTTTCCGGCATCATCGAGCTACCCGAAGGTCGTCACGGATGAGTTCCCGCACCCCCCTGCGCCTCGGCGCCGCCGCGACCGGTCTGGCCGTCGTCTCGGTCCTGGTCCTCGCCCAACCCGCCCGCTCGGAACCCCTCGACGGGCCCGCCGCCACCGTCTCCGGTCCGATCCCCGTCACCGACGACTCCTACCCGTTCATGTCCGCCGACGGACCCGAGGCGCCCCCGATCGAGGCGGGCGAGTCCGTGGAGGTCGACCTCGACGCGTACGGCTACGTCGAGGAGGAGTTCCTCCTGGAGGGCACCGCCGAGCACTACGACCCCACGACCGGCGAGGTGACCGGCGCGTCCCCCTACACCACCCGGATGGTGGTCCGGCGCCCCGCGGACGCCCGCGACTCCACCGGGACCGCGTTCCTGGAGTGGAACAACGTGAGCTTCGGGCAGGACATCGAGATCGACTGGTTCCTGTCCAACGACTACTTCATGCGCGAGGGCCACGTCTGGGTCGGCCTCTCCGCCCAGCGGGTCGGGATCGACGCGCTGCGCGCGTGGGACTCCGAGCGCTACGGCGAACTGGGCGTCGGCGGCGGCGAACCGGGCGACGCCCCGGCGTTCGACATCTACTCCCAGACCGCGCGGACCCTGCGCTCGCCCGAGGGCGTCGACCCGCTGCCCGGCTTCGACGTCGACACGGTCATCGCCACCGGCCACTCCCAGTCGGCCCGCTACCTCATCGGCTACCACAACGCGGTCCATCCGGCCCACGGGGCCGTCGACGGCTTCATGGTCCACGGCGCCCCCGGCGGGCTGGACGAGGGCACCACGCCGGTCATGCGGCTCATGGCGGAGACCGACGTCCGGCTGCGCGCCCAGAGCCAGGAGCCGGACTCGGAGTACTACCGCCGGTGGGAGGTGGCCGGCACCGCGCACGTCGGCGCCCACGAGTACCTCACCTTCGCCCCGCTCATCGCCCGCGAGAACCCGGGCAGCGAACCGCAGCGGTGCGACCGCCCCCCGCTGAGCCGCATCCCGTTCCACCACGTGCTGAACTCGGCCTACGACCACCTGGTGGACTGGGTCGAGGACGGCACCGCGCCTCCGGCCGCCCCGCGGCTGGAGTGGGAGGACGCCACGAGCCCGAGCCGCGACGAGCACGGCAACCGGCTCGGCGGGATCCGCCTGCCGGAGCACGAGGTCGCCACGGCGCTCAACCAGGGCACGAACACCGGCGACCCGTTCTGCGTGCTCATGGGCGCGCACGTCCCCTTCTCCGAGGAGACCCTGGAGGAGCTGTACCCCCGGCGCGGCGCGTACGTGTGGCGGGTCAACCACGCCGTGAACCACGCCCGTCACGACGGCTTCGTCCTGCGGGAGGACGCCCGCGCGTCCCGCGTCGCCGCCTTTCGGACCGACCACCCCTGGTGGTGACGCCGACCGCACGAGCGCAGAGGTGCGGCGAGAGGCAACCTGGCGGCCGCGCGCCCGGAATGCCGCACAAGGCACGGGTCAGGTCACGTCGATCCTGATCCGGCCGGTCTCGCATCGGCCGCCCCAACCGATCAGGACGTCCGCGCCGACGGGTTCGACGGGGCCGCAGTAGCCGTCGAGTTCTCCGCTCACGGACCGGTGGGTGAGGCCTGTGTCCGCGTTCCACAGGCTGAACTCACCGGCGTTGGTCGCGACCACGCCCAGCCCCTCCACGAACTCCATCTCGCCCGTCAGGAGGGGGAAGGCGACCGTGTGCACCGGCGGGTGGAAGGACGCGGCCTCGTGCGCGGTCGCGGTCCGTCCCCGGCCGTCGAGCTCGTACAGGCGGCCCTGCCTGCTCTCCTCGACCGCCAGGACCACCCCGTCCCCCGGGAGGGCCGCCAGCCCGATGTACATCCCGCCCACGTCCTCGACGTCCACGAACTCGACCAGGGGCGCGCTCGGGTCGCCGATCCGGAACCGCCCGGTGAACATCCGCTCGAACGTGGCACCGGCCAGGACGACCTCGTCGTCGACGGCCGCCAGGTCGAAGACGCGGAACCACTCTCCGACACCGGTCACGGCGACGGAGTCCCAGGCGTCCTCCTCCAGCGAGTACACCAGGAGGTCGCCCCGGTAGCCGCCTCCCCCGAAGACGACGTGGTCGCCCACCTCGGTCGCCGGCGCCAGGTGCCTCGCCTCCGGAGCGTCCGCGATCGGCTCCCAGGAGTCGGACCCGGGGTCGTAGACCGCGCCGTCCCTCGCCATGAGGCCGTCCTCGTCCCCCGAGTGCGTGGCGGTGGTACCGCCCCAGACGAGCACCCGCCCGTCCCCGAGGGCCACGGTGGTGTGACGGGTACGCGGTGCCAGGTCCGCGTCCGCGATCACACGCCAGGAACCGGTGTCCGGGGCGTAGGCGGCACCGTCGGCGTGAAGGCCGCCCCGCTCCCCACCGCTTCCGCCCCAGACGAACAGTTCCGCACCGGTCCACACGATGCTGTGGTCCACACGGGTGCCGAAGGGCCCCGGGGGCAGCTCACCGACGGAGACGGCCACATCCCACTCCGGGGTCTCGGCCGCGGTGCAGCCGGTGGCCGCCAGGGCCGCCGCCGCGAGGCAGGTCGCGGTGAACGCCGACCGGCCTGTGACTCGCATTCGCTCGCTCCAGCGTTCGATGGGGGATGTTCGGAGGCAGGCGGACGCTACCAGGGACTCCGGGTGCGGTCGGGCAGCGGCCCCGCGCATCCGCCGGGAGTCAGTGCCTGAAGTGCACGCACAAACGGCCAGGACGCTTCCGACGACCACAGCTCCGTCAACAGCGAGACCGAGCCATGGGGCTCAGACCGCGACCAGGTGCACGTCGTCGGTACCGATCGCGTCCAGGTAGGCGGCGATGTCCCCCGGATCACTGGTGAACACCACGGCACTGCGGTGCTTCACGGCCGTCCAGGTGACGAGGGCGTCCACCGCGTCCGGGCGCTTCTTCGCCGGGAGGGCCGCCACGCCCAGGACCGCACCGACACGCCGCCAGTCGGTGGTGTCCGGAGCGGCCGCGCACGCGATGCACTCCGCCTGCCCCGCACCGGTGGGCCGCAGCGCTGGTGGAGATGACCTGGCTCGGGGAACGGTGCACTCCCTCAGGACCGCACTCATGGCGTGCACGGTCGCCGGATCCGGACGCCATACCTGAGCCAGGACGGGACCGGGGACCACGGGACGGTGTGAAGACCGTGCGAGCCCTCGGTGCATCTGGACCGCCTTGGCCCTGCGTGCCGCCAGTGCGATGAGCATCCCCGTGTCGTAGACGGGCACACGGGTGCTCACGCCACCTCGCCCCGCTTGCGGGCCTGGGCTTCTCCGGCACCGTAGACCAGGCGCATCGCCTCATCCACCTCCCGGCGCTCATCCGCGCTCAGAGAGTCATCGCCCGCCTCGTCGATGGGTCCGTGGGGCTCGGCTCGTTCCTCGGCGTCGGCGATGAGCGCGTCGACACCCGCGAACTCCGCCTCTGCCGCTTCGGCCTCGGCCATCTGTCGGATCGCGGCGTTGACCAGGTAGGACGACACGTCCATCCCCGCGCGGTCCGCGTGCGACCTGACACGCTCCGCCGCGTCGGGATCAAGGCTGATACTGATTCGGACCTTCGCCATGCCATCAGCGCAATACGAGTATTACGCCTCTGTCCAGCACGTTCGTGCCTGGGCGGTGGCCATCTTGGCCGCGTGTGGGGCCTCCCCCGCGTCAGTGCCTGAAGTGCACGAACAGCCGGCCGAAGTTCTTGGAGTCCTTGTCCACGCGGTGGTAGCGGGCCTTGATGTCCTTGCGGTCGAGGAAGCGCAGGACCCGCTTCTTCAACTGGCCCGACCCCTTGCCCGGAATGATCTCCACGGTCTTGGCCTTGGTGCGCTCGGCCTCGTCCATGATCTCGCTCAGGGCGCGGTCGATGTCCCGGCCCTTGTTGAAGATGTCGTGCAGGTCCAGCTTGAGCCGCATCGCTTCGCCTCCCGCGTCCGCTTGCCCCGGATGATACGGCCCCCGCGGTCACAGCCGCAGCTCGAACACCATCCGGTCCGCGCCGAACGCGCCCCTACCGGCCGCCGGACTCCGGCTTGACCGCGACGAAGACCGCCGTGCCCGGGATCATCCGGCCGCGCACGGGGCCCCATCCGCCCCACACCCGGTCATGCCCCTCGGGCCACTCCGGTTCCACGAGGTCCCGGAGGACCAGCCCGGCGCCCGCGATCCCCCGCACCCAGTCGCCCACGGTGTGGTGGTGCTCCACGTAGACCGCGTGGCCGTGGTCGTCCTCCTCGACGTACGCGCGCCGGTCGAAGTAGGACTGGTGGACGGTGAACCCCTCCTCCGTGGGGTCGTCGGGGAAGCCCCAGCGGACCGGGTGCGTCACCGAGAACACCAGGCGCCCGCCCGGCCGCAGCACCCGCGCCGCCTCGGCCAGCGCCTCGTCGGCCGAGGGCACGAAGGGGAAGGCTCCGAAGGAGGAGAAGACCACGTCGAAGGAGGCGTCGGCGAACGGGAGCCGCTGGGCGTCGGCCTGCACGGTCGGCAGCCGGTACCCCGTCCGGTCGTCGAGGCGGCGCGAGTGCCGCAACTGGCGCAGGGACAGGTCGAACGCCACCACCTCGCGGGCGCCCCGGGCGCGCAGCCACCGGCCGCACTGACCGGCCCCGCACCCGACCTCCAGGAACCGCGTCGCCGCCGGGTCCCAGGTTCCGAGCAGCCCCGCCTCGGCCTCGGTCAGCCCCTCGGGGCACCACACGAAGTCCGCGTCGCCGAGGAAGCCGCCGTGCTCGGCCTGGTAGGCGTCGGCCGCGCCGTCCCACCACCACCGGCCGGCCCGGGCGCTCTCGTCGGCGCCCACCATCCGCCGCTCGACCCGGCCGGGCGCCGGGTAGGCGCCGCCGCCGGCGGCCCCGGTCAGGTCGGCGGGCTCACCGTCGTCCGGCACGGGTCTCCTCGGCGATCGCTCCGGCGCCCGCGGCGGCGGAGTCGTCGGGGCCCTCGGAACCGTCGCGACCGCTGGAACCGTCGCGACCGCTGGAGTCGTCAGGGCCGTCCGAACCGCCGGACCCCGTCGAACCACCGGGACCGTCGGAGCCGCCCGGCTCACCGCCCTCCTCCTCGGCGCGGGCGTCGCGCAGCTCGCGGCGGATGAGGACCACCCAGCCCACGACCGCCACGACCGCGAACACCCACCACTGCACGGCGTAGGACAGGCTCATGCCCGAGTCCTCCTCCCGCAGCTCGACCCGCTCCGGCGCGGGGTCGGGCACGGGGTCCTGTTCGGTGAGCTCGACGTACCCGCCGTGAACGGGGTAGGGCAGCCGCTCGGCGAGCATGTCCACGTCCACGATCATGATCTGCCCCTCGGGCAGGCCGTCGCGGTTGGCGAGCCCGGTGTTCTCCTCGGTCTCGGTGAACTGGAGGCGCCCGGCGATCTCCACGGGGCCCTCGGGCGCCGGCGGGAC
The DNA here is from genome assembly GCF_001279585.1 of Nocardiopsis sp. NRRL B-16309. Classification (GTDB taxonomy): domain Bacteria; phylum Actinomycetota; class Actinomycetes; order Streptosporangiales; family Streptosporangiaceae; genus Nocardiopsis. The sequence goes on from NZ_LGEC01000103.1 coordinate 218,585, forward strand.
CTCCGGCACGTCCAGCGCGGTGTCGCCCCGCATGATCCAGCCGCGGTTGACCAGGACGGCCGACCCGTCCTCGGTGACCAGCGGCGTCAGCACGTGGAAGCCGACCCCGCGGGAGCCGTCGCGGTTGCGCAGCAGCAGCTCGTGCTCGGTGTCCCACGTACCGCTCACCTCGACGGTGCGCCACCGGTCCCGCGGCGACACCTCCTCGCCGACCCCGGTGAGCTCCTCGACGGGTACCGGCTCCGCGGCCACGTTGTCCTGTTGCAGGCGCACGGACTCGCTGCGCGTCTCCCACCGGTCCAGCTGCCAGAAGCCGAGCCAGACGAAGCTGGGCACGATCACCAGGACCAGCAGGTGGAAGCCGACCATGCGTCGTGAGAACAGGACTGTGAGCACGTCTTCGAGGTTATGAGACGCTCCCGGCCGCCCCGCACCGCCCCTGGCCCAGTGGGCGCGGCGCGCCGGGTCCGCGCACCCGCGCCGGACCGGTCACCGAACACACGCGAACGGGGCCGCCGGTCACCGGCGGCCCCGCACCGCGCGACGCTCACGCGCCGCGCTCCACGCTGCTGTCGCGCCCTACTCGTCGTCGCCGGCCGGAACACCCTCGGCCGCGGCGGCCCGACGCTTGCGGGCGAAGTACACGCCGGCGGCACCGGCACCGATCGCGGCCACACCGGCGGCGACCAGGCCGCCCAGCGCGCTACCGGTCACGGCGAGCTCCTCGTCGGCCTGCGGCTCGGGGGCCGGACGCTCGTCGGCGGTGCCGGAGTCGTCGCCGTCCTTGCCACCGTCCTCCTCACCGGTGTCGGTGTCGGTGTCGTCGCCACCGTCCCCGCCACCGTTGTCGCCGTCGTCGGTGTCCTCGTCCTCGTCGCGGTCCTGGTCCTTGTCGTCGTCACCGCCGTCGCCGCCGTCGTCCTCGTCACCGTCGCCGCCGTCGGAGATCGTCTCCAGGCAGGACGCCTCGGCGAGCCCGAGGACCGACACGGCGTTGCCGCAGATGTCGACGGCGGCGTCGACCGGCACGATGACCTGGTTGCCGCTGGCCACCCCGCCCGAGCCGTCGGTGGAGGGGCCGTCGCCCTCGTTCTCGGGGGAGGACTGGATGATGTTGATGATCGTGGTGCAGGTGGAGCTGGCGCTGCCCAGGATGGCCACCGAGTTGCCGCAGACGTCGACCGCGACGTCGACCGGCACGATGATCTGGTTGCCGCTGGCCACCCCGCCCGAGCCGCTGGTGGTGGCCGCGTCGCCGGACTCGGACTCCTCCTCCAGGACCTCGACCACCTCAACGCACTCGGCCTCGGACACCCCGCCCACGCCCACGGCGTTGCCGCAGGCGTCCAGCGCGGCGTCGACCGGCACGATGATCTGGTTGCCGCTGGCCACCCCGCCCGAACCGTCGGTGGAGGGGCCGCCCTGGCCGCTGCTCTCGTAGAGGACCTCGGAGACCTCGGTGCACTTCGCCTGGGAGATGCCCAGCACGGCGAGCGAGTTGCCGCACAGGTCGGCCTCGACGTCGGCCGGGACGACGACCTGGTTGCCACTCCCCACACCGCCGGAGCCGTCGGTGGAGGTGTCGGCGAAGGCCGCCGTCAGGGGGGCGACCACCAGCCCGGCGGTCAGGACCGTGGCGAAGGAGTAACGGAAGGTGTTGCGCATAGTGCTGTGGAGCCTTTCAGGGAAGACAGCCGGGTAGTCGGCGCCTGTGCATGGCGTCGCTGGGGCCGCGGGGGAATCCGGTGACCGCGCATCGCGGTGACACTCGGCCTCGCACCCGGACGGCACGGCGGGTCCGTCATCCGGAAACGGCAAGACGGCGGGAAGACCCTTTCGGCGGCTCACGATGGGGTCATCCCCCCGGTGAACCGCCGATGGACCGAAACGTTAGCAAGACACCGACGGCGTGCCAGCCGTTTCAGAAAATGGCTCGCCGACATGTCAGCACTATATGAGTACGCCTCACTACCCTTTGCTATTGACACAGCTCACAGCCCTCCAGATAACTACTCAGTGTCGATCTCTGAAAGCAAAGGGTAGTTTTATTGGCGAAAAAAATTCCGCGGAGTACGCCCGTGGTCTACGAATGAACTTCGTTCTCTCCTGGCCCCAAACCCCGCGAACAAACAGCTGGAATTCCCTCTTCTCAGATGGGTCACACCTTTTGCCGGAAAGGCCTCGTACGCGAAGAATCGCCCCCTGGCCGCCTCCGCCCCCTCCCCCGTGTCCGACCCCCGCTCCCACCCGCCTCGTCACCGTGCGTCACCTCCGATGCCCTCCGCGCAGCCGAACCGGGCCGCCTCGCGCGGCCGTCCACCCCTCCCGCGGCGCCAGGGACCACGCTCCGCCGACCGCCGCGGACTCCCCGCCACCCCGCATCGCCCGCCATGGCGGCGACTCGGACATCCACCCACCAAGGGCGACAAAACCGCTGGTCAACAACACTTAGCCTGGAACACTGAGCCGCGGACCCGCCGAGCCGCCTTCCGCACTCCATGACCTTCCGCATTAGACTGATCACAAAATGTAGTCACACGACAGCAGGGCGAAGCCCTCGCGGCATTCGTCCGACCACGACGGCCAACCGGAGACGCCGAGCGCGCGTCCTAACCCTGAGACACGAACGAGGACCCCGCTCGCCGTTTCCCCGCCCGCACTGGAGCACGTATGCACCCCGTAGGACCCCCGACCCCCCGCCGCGGCCTGCCCCTCACCACCGGAAGCGCCGCACTCGCCCTCGTCCTGCTCGTCACCGCCTGCTCCTCCGGCGACGACCCCGCGGACGAGTCCGTCGGGGCGGTCTCGCCCGAGGAGTCCGCCTCCGCGCCCGAGACGCAGGAGAGCGAAGCCGCCGAACCGACGGAGCCGTTCACCATCGCCTTCGGCGGCGACACCATGTTCGAAGGCGCCCTGGAGTCACGTCTCAACGACCCGGCCACCGCCCTCGACCCCATCTCGGAACAACTCTCCGCCGCCGACCTGTCCATGGTCAACCTGGAGACCGCGGTGACCGAGGGCGGCACCCCCGCTCCCGGCAAGCAGTTCCTGTTCCGCGCCCCCGCCAGCTCGCTGGAGGCACTGGACGCGGCGGGCGTCGACGTGGCCAGCGTCGCGAACAACCACGGCATGGACTACGGGACCGACGGCCTGAACGACACCCTCGAGAACGGCGAGGCCTCGCCCGTCGAACTGGTCGGTGCCGGACGCGACGCGGACGAGGCCTACGCCCCCCACATCGCCGAGGTGAACGGCCAGACCGTGGCCATGTTCGGCGCCACCGACGTGCTGGACGACCACCTCATGGCCGAGTGGACGGCGGGCGAGGGCAAGCCGGGCCTGGCCTCCACCAAGAACGAGATGAAGGAACGGATGCTCACGGCGGTCTCCGAGGCCGCCGCCGAGGCCGACAACGTCGTGGTGCTCCTGCACTGGGGCCTGGAGGGCTCGCACTGCCCCCTCCCGCACGCCCCCGCCCTGGCCGACGACCTGATCGAGGCCGGCGCCACCGCCGTGGTCGGCGGCCACGCCCACGTGCTCTCCCCGGGCGGGTTCAGCGGTGACTCCTACGTCCACTACGGCCTGGGCAACTTCGTCTTCTACAACTACAGCGGGCCCACCGCCGAGACCGGCGTGCTCACCCTGACCTTCGACCAGGGCCGCGTGACCGAGTCCGACTGGGCCCCCGCCCAGATCCAGGGCGGCGTGCCGGTGCCCTACGAGGGCGAGGCGGCCGAGCGGGCGCACCAGACCTGGGTGGACATGCGCACCGAGTGCGGCCTGCCGCTCACCGACTCCCCCGCTTAGGGAGTGCTCCTCTGAAGCCCTCCGGGTGAGCGAGCGGTCGCCGGGCCGTCGCCCGCACGACGAGGTGCGGCGTGCGGCCCGCCCGCACACGACCGCCGCCCCCGGTCGGCCCCACGGCTTCCGGGGCGCCGCCCAGCCCCGCGCCTACAGCACGGGGGCCGCGCCGTGCCGGACCGCGACGGTGTCGATCTCCGCCAGCAGCGCCCGGCGCCGGGCCGCTCCCAGGTAGGAGGCCCGCACACCGTTGGCGGCCAGCCGCACGAGGTCATCGGCGCCGAGCCCCATCCGGTGCGCCGCCAGGTACTCCTGGCTCAGGTCGCTGCCGAACATGGTCGGGTCGTCGCTGTTGAGGGTGACGAACAACCCCGCGTCCAGCATGCGCGGCAACGGGTGCTCCGACAGGTCCGCCACGGCGCGGGTGCACAGGTTCGAGGTCGGGCTCACGTCCACCGGCACCTGTTCGCTCACCAGGCGGTCGACCAGGGCGTCGTCCTTCATCGAGTCGATACCGTGCCCGATCCGCTCCGCGCCGAGCACGTCCAGGGCCTCGCGCACCCGCTCCGGCCCGCCGTGCTCCCCGGCGTGCGGCAGGCTCGCCAGTCCGGCCGCGCGCGCCCGCCCGAAGACGTCCGCGTACTGCCCCAGCGGGGTCTCCACCCCGCCCACCCCGAAACCGACCACGCTCGGCGGCCCGTCCGCCAGCACCGCCTCGACGGTCGCCTCGGCGCACTCCACCCCGAAGTCGGCGGGGAAGTCCGGGATCCAGCGCAACTGGATGCCGTGCTCGCGCTCCGCCTCCATCCGCGCCTTCTCGATGCCGTCGAAGACCACCCGGGCCGGGACACCGCGCATCAGGTGCGCGTACAGGCTGACGTGCAGCTCGGCGTAGCGCACGTTCTGGGCGGCCAGCCGCCGGGCGACCACCGACGCCAGGAGGGCGAAGTCCTCCTCCTCGCGCAGGGTCGCCACCGAGGCCAGGTACACCTCGACGAAGTGCGGGAAGTCGGTGAACGCGTACCACGCGCGCAGCTTCTCCAGGGTGTCCGGCAGTTCGCGCACTCCGTGCCGCCCGGCCAGCTCGAACAGGGTCTCGGCCGGCATGGACCCCTCCAGGTGGACGTGCAGCTCCACCTTCGGCAGGTCCCGGACGAGTGCTTCGACGCCCGTAGGGGCGGGTTCGGTGTCCATGGCGCGAGACTACGCGCGCGCGGCAGCGCTCCCAAGCCCTGGCCGGCAAGCTCACACCGGCCGGTCAGAAAGCCCGCGCCGGCCTGTCCGGAGGGCACCGCGGTGACGCCCGGCGAAGCGTCCGGTCCCGCCCGCCACGGCCGGAGGGCGGGACCGGGGGACGGGACCGGCCACGCCACCCGGACGGGTACGCACCGACGGCCCGCGCGGCCGCACCGCCCGAACGAGTACGCCCCGTCGATCCGACGCGCCACATGGACGGCTCACTCGAACGGAAGCGCTCCGCCGACGGACAGGCTCCGCCGGTGCCGGCGGGGGCGCGACCGGGTCACACGGTCGGGTGCGCCCCGTTGATCCGGCGGGGCACGCCCAGCGGGTTGTCGTCGCGCAGCACCGCCGGCAGCAGTGCCTGCGGGACGGACTGGTAGGTGACCGGGCGCAGGAAGCGGCGGATCGCGGTGGTGCCCACGGACGTGTGCAGGGGCGCGGTGGTCGCCGGGTAGGGGCCGCCGTGCGTCATCGCGTGCGTGACGGCCACGCCGGTCGGCCAGCCGTTCCACACCACGCGGCCGGCCACCGAGGCGCCCAGCGCCAGCAGCGCGGGGGCCACCGCGTCGTCCTCCTCGCCGTGGACGGTGACCGTGAGCTGGCCCTTGAGCACACCCGAGGCCTCCAGCAGCCGCCGCTCGTCGGCGTAGGTCACCAGGAGCGTGGCGGGGCCGAAGCACTCCTCCAGCAGGGAGTCGGCGTTCTCCAGCAGGGAGTCGAGGTCGGTGCGGAGCAGCGAGGGCGACCAGCCGTCGCCGGTCCGGGTCCCCCGCACCAGCACCTCGGTGGCCGGGTGCTCCACGAGCCCGCCCAGCACGCGGTCGAAGCCCTCGGCGACACGGTCGTTGAGCAGTGAGGACGCGCCGCGCCCGGCGAAGTCCTCGACGAGGGCGTCGAGCTTGGTGTCCTCCGGAACGAAGACGACCCCGGGCTTGGTGCAGAACTGCCCCGCCCCCATGTTGGCCGACTCCGCGTAGCCCTTGAGGACCTCGTCGCCGCGCGCGGCCATGGCGGCGCGGGTGACGAACACCGGGTTCACGCTGCCCAGCTCGCCGTAGAACGGGATCGGGTCCGGACGCGAGGCGGCCAGGTCGAACAGGGCCCGACCGCCGGGGATGGACCCGGTGAAGCCGACGGCCCGGGTGAGCGGGTGCAGAACGGCCTGGCGCCCGGCCTCCACACCGTGGACGAGGCCGAAGGCGCCCTCGGGGGCCCCGGCCCCGGCGAGCGCGGCGACGACGATCTCGGCCGTGCGCTGGGCCAGCTTCGGGTGGCCGGGGTGCGCCTTGGCCACGACGGGGCAGCCCGCGGCCAGGGCGGAGGCGGTGTCTCCGCCCGCGGTGGCGAAGGCGAAGGGGAAGTTGCTGGCGCCGAACACCACGACCGGGCCGAGCGGGACCAGGACGCGGCGCACGTCCGGGCGGGGCGTGCCCCACTCCGGGTCGGCCGGGTCGACGGCCACCTCCAGGTAGGAGCCGTCCCGGAGCAGTTCGGCGAACTCGCGCAGCTGGAAGGTGGTGCGGCCCAGTTCGCCGCGGCAGCGCGCCTCCGGGTAGTGGGCCTCCTCCATCGCGAGGGGGACGAGCTCGTCGGCGGCCTCGTCCAGGGCGGTCGCGACGGCCTCCATGAGCGCGGCGCGCTCGCCCGGCGCGAGGCCGGCCAGCAGGGGCGCGGCGGCGGACGCCCGGGTGAGGGCGGCGTCGAGTTCTTCCGGCGTGGTGTCGGGCGGGACGGTGGTCATGCCTCATCCTCCTGGGACGTGTGTGCACTGCCTCGGGCACGATCCAACCATGCCACGCCCCTCTTTGGAAAGCGCTATCCAACCGGACGGCACGGACTCCCGCACATCTGACTCCCGGCACGAAACCCCGGATCACCGGCCTCGCGGCACCCGCGTCGGCCGCTTCCGGAACGAAACTGGATTTTCCCCGGAACCAGGTGAATCCGGAAAGGCATCATAGGTGGTGTGACGACAAACTCCCGAAGCACAACGCCCCCACGGCCCCGGCGGTCCACAGGCGCGACGGACGGGCCCGACGTGTCACGCGACAGCCGCGGGCCCGTCGGCACCGCGCCGGACGAACTCGCCTTCGCACAGGCGCCGCTCCGCCGCCTGCCCGCCCAGCAGCGCAGCATGCTGCGGGTCCAGCGCATGCTCGACTGCTGCGCCGACCTCCTCGACGAGGTCGGCTACGACAACCTCTCCACCACCCGCATCGCCGAACGCGCCGGCGTCGCGATCGGCTCGGTCTACCAGTTCTTCCCGGACAAGAAGGCCATCACCCAGGCCCTCGGCCTGCGCTACCTGGACCAGTTCAGCGCGCGCGTCACCGAACGCCTGGCCGACGCCTCCTTCACCCACTGGACCGGCGCCGTCGACACCGTCATCGACGAGTACATCGACATGCACCGCAACGTGCCCGGCTTCCGCAGCCTGCACTTCGGCGACATCGTCGACACCCGGCTGCTCAACGGAGGGGCCGAGAACAACCGCGTCATCTCCGTGCGCCTGCGCCGGATCATCGTTTCCGTCACAGGCATCCCCGATGATGATCAACTGGACCGGGCGGTCAACGTCGCCGTCGAAGCGGCCGACGCCGTCCTCAAACTCGCCTTCCGCGACGACGCCGACGGCGACCCCGACCTCATCACCGAGGCCAAACGCCTGGTCAGCAGTTACCTGTCCAACTACTCCGTACGAACCGGAGGCGACCATCCTTGGTAGCCGACGCAAGCGCACTCACCCGACCCGTCACCGGGACCGCGGCCGGGGTCCCCTACCTCGCCCTGCCGCCCGCCGACGGCCGGGTCCCCGCACCCCTCGTCCTGGGACTGCACGCCTTCGAGCCGCCGCGCAGTGAGTCGGCGCTCGCCGGAGCCGTCCCCATGGCCCCGCTCCCCGCCTGGCGCGTCTACCTCGGCCTGCCGCTGTTCGGGGCCCGCCTGCCCGAGGGCGGCGTCACCGAGATCAACCGGCTCGGCGAACGCGACTACCTGGTCGAACTCTTCGGCCCCGTGGTCGAGCAGGCCGCCGCCGAACTGCGCCGCGTCACCGCCGAACTGCGCACGCTCTTCCCCGTCACCGACGACCCCGTCGGCCTGGTCGGCGTCGGAGCCGGCGCCTCCGCCGCGCTCCTGGCCCTGGCCGACGACACCCTGCCCGTAGGGGCCGCCGCGGTCATCAACCCCGTCGTCGACCCCGCCCTGGTCATCGCCGCCCGCGAGGAACGCACCGGCGCCCCCTACACCTGGACCGAACAGGCCCGACAGGTGCGCGGCTGGCTGGACTTCACCACCCGCGCGGGCGAGATCGCCCGCAACCGGGTCCCCCTCCTCGTCGTCACCGGACGCCAGGACCCCGTCGTCCCGCCCCAGCACGGCCAGGCCCTGCACGACGCCCTGAGCGGCGCCCGGGCCGACCACGGCGACGAGCATGCACTCCGTCACATCGTGGTTCCGGATCTGGCCCACGCGATCGGACCGGAACCAGGACTGGAACCCGGACCGCTCACCCCGGCCGGAGTCCTCACCGACCGCGCGCTGACCGAGTGGTTCCACCTCCACCTCACCTCTTCCGCCCAGGTCCAGGCGACCGCCGACGCCTGATCCGCCCTCCGGCCGCCCGCTGTTCGCACCCCGGCCCCGTGCGACACCCATCGTTCACCGCGAGCACGGCGCGACCTCTCCCGGTATCCGTCTGGCCGATGCCGTCGCGACAGTTGGTACGCGTTCCATGGGATCATCCAGGAGCGGCCGCGCACCGCGGTCCACCTGACCGTTTCGACTCATCCTCAGGAGGGCGAACCACGTGACGGAACCGGCACCGGTCTTTGCCAGCGGGGTCGACAACGAGCGGATGAACGCGCAGCTGCGCTTCCTCCTGGAGGCGGACAAGCTCAAGCGCGTCCTGCGGCGGAACCTGCTGGTGGACGGCTCGCGCCGGGAGAACTCGGCCGAGCACTCCTGGCACCTGGCCCTGTCCGCCCGCACCTTCGCCGAGTACGCGCCCGAGGGCACCGACATCGACCGCGTCACCGAGATGCTGGTGGTCCACGACATCGTGGAGATCGACGCCGGGGACACCTTCGTCTTCGACCAGGTCAACGCCGAGACCCAGGCCGAACGCGAACGCGCGGCGGCCGACCGCCTCTTCCCCCTGCTGCCCGAGGACCAGGCCGTCCGCGCCCGTGAGCTCTGGGAGGAGTTCGAGGCCGGATCCACCCCGGAGGCCCGCTTCGCCCGGGCCGTCGACCGCCTCGCGCCGATGCTCGCCAACTGGCACAACGAGGGCGGTACCTGGCTGCGGTTCGGGGTCACCCGGGCCGAGGTCATGGCGAAGGTCAAGGTGATCTCCGAGGGCTCCGAGGCCCTGGGCTCCTACGCGACGGCGCTCGTCGACGACGCCGACCGGCGCGGGTACTTCCGGAACTGACCGGTCAGACCCGCCCGAGGAGCAGCTGGACGGCCGCGGTCAGGCCCACGACCACCACGCACAGGCGCAGGGCCGCCGGGCTGAGCCTGCGGCCGAAGCGCGCCCCGAGGTAGCCGCCGACGATCGTGCCGACCGCGATCAGCCCGACCACCGGCCACGAGGGCTCGGCGAGCACGATGTAGAACACCGCCGCGGTGCTGTTGACGATCGTGGTCATGACGTTCTTGAGCGCGTTGATCCGCTGCAGGTCGTCGTCGAGCGCGGTCCCCAGGAAACTCAGCAGGATGATGCCCTGGGCGGCGGCGAAGTAGCCGCCGTAGGTGCCGGTCGCGTAGGCGCCCAGCGGCATCAGCGGCCCGCCGTCGGGCCGCGCCGGCTTGCGGGACCGCGCCCAGCTCGCGATGCGCGGCTGGAGCAGGATGAGCACGCAGGCGAAGCCGATCATGTACGGCACGATCGTCTCGAACACGTCGGCGGGCAGGTAGATCAGCAGCAGGGCGCCCGTGACGGCCCCCAGGAAGGACATCGACCCCAGTCGCAGGATCCGCGCGCGCTGGCCCGCCAGCTCCCGCCGGTAGGCGATGGTGCCGCTGAGCGTGCCCGGGGCCAGGCCGATGCTGTTGGAGATGGTCGCGGTGAGGGGCGGGTACCCGAGCGCCAGCAGGACGGGGAACGTGAACAGCGTCCCCGACCCGGCGATCGCGTTGATCCCGCCTGCCGCCACTCCCGCGAGGAGAACGGCGACTGCCTCCCAGAGTTCCATGTACTTCCGATCCGACCCTGCCGCGCCCCGACGATCGAGACCCGTTCAGCCTACGAGAGCGTCCCTGAGCACCCCCGAAGCGGGTCGCGTGACCCACGGCACAGCGGGGGCCCGCCCGCGGACACCTCCGCGCACGGGCCCCACCGACCTCACCGGCGAGCTAGGGAAGCTTGACGACCTCGCTCCGCAACCGGTCGAAGGCGCCGCCCAGCCCCTGCAGGGCCGAACCCATCTCGGCGGGCACGATCCACACCTTGTTGGCGTCGCCCTGCGCGATCTCCGGCAGCTTCTGCAGGTAGTGGTAGGCGAGCACGTCCGGGTCCACCCGGCTCGTGTGCAGGGCCTTGAACACCATGTGGATGGAGTCGGCCTCACCGCGCGCCCGTGTGGTCTGGGCCTGGGCGTCCGCCTTGGCCGTGAGCGCCTGCGCCTCGGCCGCGCCCTCGGCCCGCAGCACGGCGGCGGTGCGCTCACCCTCGGCGCGCAGAACCGCGGACTGCTTCTCACCCTCCGCGCTGAGCAGCTGCGCGCGCTTCTCGCGGTCGGCGCGCATCTGCATCTCCATCGCCTCCTGCACGGAGGACGGCGGCTCGATGCCCTTGAGCTCGATCCGGCTGATCTCGATGCCCCAGTCGCGGGTGGCCTCGTCGAGCACCGTCTTCAACTCGCGGTTGATCTGGTCGCGCGAGGTGAGGGTGCCCTCCAGGTTCATACCGCCGATGACGTTGCGCAGGGTGGCCAGGGTCAGCTGCTCGACCGCCTGGATGAAGTTGGCGACCTCGTAGGTGGCCCGGTAGGCGTCGACCACCCGGATGTAGACGGCGGAGTCGACCTCCACCGCGAGGTTGTCCTCGGTGATCGCCGACTGCGGGGGGAAGCTGACGACCTGCACCCTCCGGTCGATGCGTTCGCGCACCTGGTCGACACCGGGGATGACGACGTTGAAACCGGAACTCAGGGTCCGGTGGAACTTACCGAAACGCTCGACCACGTCCTCCATCGAGTGGGGGACGATGCGGACGCTCCGCCAGAAGATGATCAACAGAACGGCGACGAAAAGCGCGACGATGATGATCATGGTCATGGGGCCACCCCGTTCTCGGCGCGTGGGGTGGGGTTCTGCAGCGGCATCAGGGCGGCTCCGGATCTCCTGACAGGGTGGCAGGCGGGCGCGGGCACGGACTGCGCGCTGACGGCCCCGCCCACCCGATCGATCATCAAGCGCGCTGAAATGGAGCGGTCCGCTCAACGATCGATGACGCTACCCCATATCCGCCCCGGCGGACTACATCCGGACAGAAATCCAAATTCCGGACTCTAGGATTTCACCAATACCGCAACCCTTTATGCCGGTTCGGCCGACCCCGGGTACACAAGGGCCACCGGCACACGGGCCGGACGGCGCCCGGCACGCACACCCGTCGGGCGGCGCCATGGGGGGCGCGCACCCCTCGGGCGGCGGAGCGGCCGTGTCAGCCGGTGAACGGTGCGAGGACGAACCGGCCCCACACCACGAAGAGCAGCAGGACGAGATACCCCAGGTCCACGGCCATCAGGTCGAACTCGCGGCGGCGGACACGCGTGAGCGCCGCACCCACCATGACCATCGCCAGCCCCAGGGCGGCCAGCGGCACCAGGACCGGCGCGACACCGAGCACCGCGGGCAGGACCAGGCCCAGCCCGCCCAGCACCTCCAGCGCGCCGATCGCCTTCACCCCGCCGGGGCTCCAGTCCTCGACCCACCTGGCACTGCGCCCGAAGGCGGCGATCCTCTCCTTCGGCACGACCAGCTTGCCGGCGCCCCCGAAGACGTAGGCGGCGGCGAGCAGCCCGGCAACGATCCACAGAGCGAGGTCCATCGGGGTTCCCCCAGGTGTCGGCGGCGGTGTTCGTCCCGACCGGGGCGGCGACCGTGCCCGTCCCGGTCCGCGACGACCGTTCGCCCATCAGACTCCGGGCACCGCGATCCTGTGACAGCCCTCGCCGCGCGGGCCCCGGCCGGGCGCGAACCCCGCGACCCGCCGGGCCGGACCGGACCGGCCCCGGTCAGATCACGCCGCCCGCGCGGACCAGCGGTCCCCGTCACGCTCCACCTTCAACGGCAGACCGAAGGTCTCCGACAGCACGTCCGCCGTCATCACCTCGTCCAGCGGCCCGGCCGCCACCACACCGCCCTCGCGCAGCAGCAGTGCGTGGGTGAAGCCCTCGGGGATCTCCTCGACGTGGTGCGAGACGATCACCAGCGAGGGCGCGTCCTCGTTGCGGGCCAGGTTGCCCAGCCGGCGTACGAGGTCCTCCCGTCCGCCCACGTCCAGCCCCGCGGCCGGTTCGTCCAGAAGCAGCAGCTCGGGGTCGGCCATCAGCGCCCGCGCGATGAGCACGCGCTTGCGCTCGCCCTCGGAGAGCGTGTGGAACGTCCGGTCGGCCAGCTCGGCGACGCCCCAGTGCCCCAGCAGCGCACGCGCGCGGCCGTAGTCCGGGTTCCCGTACTCCTCGCGGAAGCGGCCGAGGTAGCCGTAGGCGGCGCTGACGACGATGTCGAGCGCGCTCGTCCCCGGCTCGATGCGCCCGGCGACGGACGCGCCCGCGTAGCCGATCATCGGGCGCAGCTCGAACACGTCGACCCGGCCCAGCCGCTCGCCCAGGATGTCGACCCGCCCCTCGGTGGGGAACAACTGGCTGGCGGCCACGTTCAGGAGTGTGGTCTTGCCCGCACCGTTCGGGCCCAGGATCACCCACCGCTCACCCTCGGCGACCGACCAGTCCACACCGTTCAGCAGGTGGGCGCTACCGCGCCGCACCGTGACCCCGTTCAGGCCCAGAACCCGCCCGTCCATCGTCCTCCTCCTCGTCACGTCCCACGCCGGTGCACGGGCCGCCCTACCCTGTAGCAATGCATCTCACGTCCGCACCGCTCGTCGCCTGGGGCAACGCCTGGCTGTCCGGCCACGTCGGGCTGGACGACGCCGTCGACGCCGTCGAACGCCGCGGCGGACCCAACCTGATCGGGACAGTACCCCCAGGAGACCTGCCCTTCGACAGTGGCGTACCGCTGCGCACGGCCCTGGTCCGCCTCGGCGGGATGGGGGTGTCCGCGTTCCGGCTCGCACTGCCCGCCCAGGGCGACCCCCTCGGACTGGTGGGCCCGAGGGAACTGAACCAGGCGGCCCTGCACGCCCAGGAGGGGGTCCTGGTGCGCCTCGCCGACCGACAGGTGGGCCTGGTGCCCGCCGTCGACCGGCGTGGCTCATCCTACGTCGGCGTCTCCTGGACGCCGTATCCGGCGAACGACGCGCTTCCGCAGGTACCCGATCTGGCCGAGGCCGAACAGCGCCTCAAGCTCACCCTGCTCGACGTGACACGGACCCTGGAGGGCGTGGACGACATCGCCGGGTTCACGCCCGGCGTGCACGACCGGGTGGGCGCGCTCGGTGAGCGCGAGGCGCCGCCCCTGGCCTCCGGCTACCCCCCGCGCGCCCACCGGGTGGCCGCGCAGGCGACCCGGTTGTCGCGCGTGGTGGAACTGGCCGAGCCGAACTCCGGCCGAGGGCTCACCGCCCAGCAGGCCGCGGCACGCACGCGGGCGCTCCGCGAACTCGACATGGCCGTGCGGCGCGCCCAGGTGGCCGCCCACGCCGCCATCATGACGCCGGACCCCGGAAGGCCGACCCGCTGATCCCGGCGCCACCGCGGCCCGGTCGACGCTCGCGTGCTCCCTCGGCGCCGGCCGCCAGGCCGGTTCCGGGGTTCGTGCCCAGAAGCCGGGGAGCCCCGGGTTCGCGCAGGGAAGCGGGGTCCCCCGGGTCGGGAAGAATCAGGTCTCCGGGTCGGACCAGGGTTGACACCTGATCCCCTCGGGCCCCGACGGGCCGATACTGGAAGAGTGGCAGGTCGGGACCCCGACCGCACCGATGGAACGAGGAGACCCGTCATCATGCAGCCCGAGCACATCCGAGCCTCCGACGCGGACCGGGACAAGGTGGCCGAGCGCCTTCGGGAGGCCCTGGCGGAGGGCCGTCTGTCACCGGTGGAGCATGAGGAGCGACTCGACGGCCTGTACAAGGCCAAGACCATCGGCGAGCTGTCTCCCCTGGTCGCCGACCTGCCCACGGGCGGGTTCGACTACGCGGCGATGGAGCAGCGGTCCGAGTCCCCCAGCGGAATGGAGATCCTCGGCAGCGAGGCCCGTGACCTGGCGGGCCAGAGCAAGGGATCCGAGAACCTGGTCGCCGTCTTCGGCGGCGCCGAGCGCAAGGGCCGGTGGCTGGTCGAACCGCGCACCAACGTGTCGGTGCTGTGCGGCGGCGTCGACCTGGACCTGCGCGAGGCGGTCCTGAGCACCCGCGAGGTCACCATTCAGCTGGCCGTCATCCTCGGCGGGGTGAACATCGTCGTGCCCCACGGCGTGCGCGTGATCAACAACACGTCCGCGATTCTCGGCGGAGCCGACGTCCACGGCACGGACCAGGTCACGGACCCGAACGCGCCGGTCGTGAGGCTGACGGGCACGTGCATGCTCGGCGGGATCGACATCAAGGCCAAGGGACCCCGCCGGAAGAAGCGGAACAAGCGCGACAAGTGACACGGCCACACGGCCCTTCGGTGACGTGATACGCACCTCAGACTGTCCACATAGTGAACTACCTGCGAAGACGGGCGGCCCTGCACGACAGGGTCCGGCGGCGGCCGAGTACCGTGGGTGGCGCCATGAATGATGACTCCACGCTGTTGGTGACCGTGACGGGCCGCGACCGTCCCGGCATCAGCGCGCGCCTCCTGAACACGCTCTCCGTCTTCCCGGTGACCATCGTCGACCTGGAACAGGTCGTCCTCGCCGGGCGGCTGGTCCTGGGCACCGTGATCGACGTCGACGAACGGGTCGCTCCCGGCGTGAGCCGCCACCGCGTCTTCGACGAGGTCCGCAACGCGCTCGACAAGGTCGCCATCGACCTCGACATGGAGGTCGAGTACGGCCGGGGCAACGGCCGGGTGACCGCGTCCGGCTCCGGTCGACTGCACGTGACCGTGCTCGCCGACCCCCTGCGCCCGGGCGCCCTGGGCGCGCTCACCTCGTGCGTGGCGCGCGCCGGTGCCAACATCGACCGGATCGAGCGCCTGTCCAGCTACCCGGTGACCTCCGTCGAGATGGAGATCTCCGGCGGTGGCGCGGCCGGCGACGCCGCCCAGCTGCGGGCCGAACTGGCGATGGAGGCCTCCACGCAGTCCGTGGACGTGGCCGTACAGCCCAGCGGCCTGCACCGGCGCGGCAAGCACCTCATCGTCATGGACGTGGACTCCACCCTCATCCAGGGTGAGGTCATCGAACTCCTGGCCGCCCACGCGGGCTGCGAGGCCGAGGTCGCGAAGGTCACCGAGGAGGCCATGCGCGGCGAACTCGACTTCGAGGAGTCCCTGAGGGCCCGGGTCGCGCTGCTCAACGGCCTCGACGCCTCCGCGATCGACCGCGTGCGCGAGGAGATCCAGCTGACCCCGGGCGCCCGGACCCTGGTGCGCACGCTCAAACGGCTCGGCTACGAGTGCGGGATCGTCAGCGGCGGCTTCACGCAGATCACAGACGTGCTGGTGGATCGCCTCGGGCTGGACTACTCCGCCGCCAACACGCTGGAGATCGTCGACGGCAAGCTGACCGGCGGGCTGCTCGGCCCGATCGTCGACCGCAAGGGCAAGGCCACGACCCTCCAGCAGTTCGCCGAGCAGGCGGGCGTCCCGCTGTCGCAGACCGTCGCCATCGGCGACGGCGCCAACGACCTCGACATGCTCCAGACCGCGGGACTCGGCGTCGCGTTCAACGCCAAGCCGGTCGTGCGGGAGCAGGCCGACACGTCGGTGAACGTGCCCTACCTGGACACCATCGCCTTCCTTCTCGGCATCACGCGCGAAGAGATCGAGGCGGCCGATCTGCACGCCGCCGACCTCCAGGACTGACCACCGGCTCCAGGAGCCCCGCCGGTCGGCGGGGCTCTCCTTGGTGAGGCCACCCCGGCCGCCGCGTTGTCCACAGGCGCCGGTGCGGGCCTGGCACACCACACCCCACCACCCCCACACTGGAAACCAGCGGGACCCCACCCCCCAGGCACCCACCCACCACCCACAATTCACAAACGCACAAACCCGGGCACAAAAAAAAGGGGGAGAAGACCACGAAAGCCCTCTCCCCCTCCAACGAAAAACCGTGGCAGCAACCTACTCTCCCACCCCACCACAGGGCAGTACCATCAG